>NZ_PJJO01000058.1 GCF_002929535.1 Cryobacterium sp. Y11 | reverse complement strand
AGGCCAACACTCAACGGTTGGTAACCCACGTCTACTTGAACCGAGGCCCCAGCCGCAAGAGTTCTTGCTAACTCATATCGTCTAGGCGCACCCATTCCTTAACCGCCACCGCCTCACGAGTAGGCTCAGATTTCGTTTTCTTCGTCACAGCATCAAGTGTCGTCATCACGGCACCTTTCCCGCCAGACCCACGTCCAGCGCGTCAGGCCAGAAACACCGTTTAAGAGACAGTCCCACGACCTGATCCTGCAATATGCCATCAAAAACCGACTCTGAGTTATGCCGAAATAAATCGAATCAACCCGGCCATGTCAGGACCCCTGGTCACGCGGAGGGATTACGTCAGCACGTTTAGGCACTACTTCCATTTTCTGCAGGCTCGGCACTTCGCCGACGTTGAGGCCCGATTCGGTATCCGTCTGGCCGAATGGCTGAGTTCCGCAAACCGCCCGCGACCGCCGATGGCGGTCGCGACTCGGTTGTCGAGCCTGTCGAGCTGGTGGGGCGCTTCGCGCCATTGTGATTTAACGAATCTGCGGGGTAGATTCCTAGTAGACACGACCAACGAAATGGGTGCGTCTCGCAGACAGCTCACGCTGGGCGACGGCAGTCTCGGCGAGCTCGGCCGACGGAAAGGGGGCGTTCCGCACACCGCGTCGCGACCGCGCCTGCGGAACGCGATATGTCGCTGATCGAGCTTGCCGAGATCGCCGTAGGACCAACGCGAGCCAGCAGTCAGAAGCGGGACGCGCGGCTACTCCCGGAGGGAGACGGCGTTCGCGTGGTACCACTCCACGGTGGAGGCCAGGCCGTCGTCTAGATCAATCTGGGAGGTCCAGCCGGCACCCGCGAGCTTCGAGACGTCTAGCAGCTTCTGCGGGGTGCCGTCGGGCTTTGACACGTCCCACAGCGTCTCCCCGGTGAACCCGACGACCCGCGCGACCACCGAAGCGATCTCGGCGATCGTCACGTCGCGACCGGTGCCCACGTTCACCTGCTGCGGACCGTCGTAATGCTCCAGAAGATGCAAACACGCCTCGGCCATGTCATCCACGTGCAAAAACTCACGCCGCGGCGTTCCAGTGCCCCAGTTGGTCACCGACGTAGCGCCCGAAGACACCGCATCGTCATAGCGACGAATCAGCGCCGGCAACACGTGCGATCCCGTCAACGAGAAGTTGTCGCCGGGCCCATACAGGTTCGTCGGCATCGCCGAGATCCACGGCAGCCCATGCTGACGCCGCACCGCCTGAATCTGCAAAATGCCCGCGATCTTCGCGATCGCATACGCGTCGTTCGTCGGCTCCAGGTAGCCGGTGAGCAGGGCATCCTCGGTAATCGGCTGCGCGGCCAGCTTCGGGTAAATGCACGACGAACCCAGAAACAGCAGCCGCTCAACACCGTGCTCCAGCGCGGCATCGAGCACGTTCACCTGAATGCGCAGGTTGTCGCTGAGAAACTCCACCGGAAACGTGCTGTTGGCCAGAATTCCGCCGACCTTCGCCGCCGCCAACACCACATACCGCGGCTTGGTCTTGGCGAAGAACGCAAACACCGCCTCGCGATCTTTCAGATCTAGTTCAGCGGATGTCTGCCCCACCAAATCAGTAAATCCCTCGCCCTGGAGACGCCGCCAAATGGCCGACCCCACGAGCCCGCGGCTCCCAGCCACATAGAACCGCGCGTTGCGATCAAGCGGCCCCGGTGTGAACTGCACCTGGTCGCGGTCGTCGGCTAATCCAGCGGTCACGCCTCAACACCCACGGTCTCGAGGTTTCCCCAGCTGGCGAGCTTAACCTTGTCGATCCACTTGCCGCCGGCATACTTCAGCGCCGCGATATCCGCATCGACCATAATGCGAGCCAGCTCTGCAGTATCGACGGTGGCCTTCCAACCCAGCTTGTCTTCAGCATGAGACGCATCACCGACAAGGGCATCAACCTCGGTGGGGCGCAGGTAGCGTTCGTCGAAGCGCACGTGCTGCTCCCAGTCGAGGCCGGCGTGCTCAAACGCGGTGCGCACGAAGTCGCGCACCGAGAAGTTGCCGCCAGTGGCGAGCACGAAGTCGTCGGGCTCGTCAACTTGCAGCATGCGCCACATGCCCTCCACGTACTCGGCGGCGTAGCCCCAGTCGCGAATGCTGTCGAGGTTACCCAGGTACACGTGGTCCTGCGTGCCGGCCTTGATCGCGGCGACGGCCCGGGTGATCTTGCGCGTCACGAAGGTCTCACCACGCCGCGGCGACTCGTGGTTGAACAGAATGCCGTTGACGGCGAACATGCCGTAGGCCTCACGGTAGTTCTTGGTGATCCAGTAGCTGTAGACCTTGGCGGCGCCGTAGGGCGAGCGCGGGTAGAACGGCGTCAGCTCGTTCTGCGGCGGCGGGGTGGCGCCGAACATTTCCGACGACGACGCTTGGTAGAACCGGCACTGAATGCCGGCCATGCGCACGGCTTCAAGCAGCCGAATGGTTCCCATGCCGGTGGTGTCAGCCGTGTGCTCCGGCTCGTCAAACGACACGCGCACGTGCGACTGCGCCGCCAGGTTGTAGACCTCGTCGGGCTGAATCTGCGCGAGCAGGGTGACCAGACGCGAGCCGTCACTCAGGTCGCCGTAGTGCAGAAACAGCTTCGCGGCCTCGTCGTGCGGATCCACATAAAGGTGGTCAATGCGCGAAGTATTAAAAGTGGATGCCCGCCGAATCAGCCCGTGCACCTCGTAGCCTTTGCTGAGCAGCAGCTCGGCAAGGTACGAGCCGTCCTGGCCCGTGATTCCCGTAATAAAAGCGCGTTTCGCCATGAACTCCCCTAGTATTTGGTGCGGGACGAGCCAAGCACGTCATTGCGCATTGCTACTAAACCCCTTGTCCATCGAGCATACCGATCGATCGCGGCGTCGGCCCCCAGAACCCCCCTGCCGTACCTTAACCCGTTCGCCCCCGGTTTGGGCGCCTGCACGCTGGTACTAATAAGTCTCTGTGTTGCTGAGATTTATGACGCAAGTCGGCATGCGCTCACATCAACCTAAAGAGCTGGTCTTGCACACCAACTCGTCGGGAAGACGCGCGCACCTACGACATACAGCGTCTTGGTACCGCGGACCGGGAACAGTTCCCCTTGCCTGGATCGCCAATACCTCCCGATAGACGTCGCAATCATTCTGGCACTGGGGCATCGTGCCCTATAACCGCTCTAGTTCAGACTTAGCTGAGCAAGCCCGCATCCTTGATTGGCTCGACGCGAAAGATTCCAAGCTCCTACGCCTTTCGCCTGCATGTCCTCATCTTCACGCGGTCAAGTCGGAATCGACACCATCCGCCGTCCCGAGTTCGAAAGTGAATCACAACGGTTCGTCCTATCCGGAAAACTCACTGTCGATGCGTCGCCTCAACCGATCCACAGGTCTCAGAAAAATATGCTTGCCCCTTTCGACGAGTCCTGTACCGTAAAACTTTCCCGATGATCCCGACTGGCCCACTATCCAAGGCTTTGAACGAAAGTTTTGGACCGAAATCTCCGGATTACTTGCAGCAAGATTGACTGCCCCTGCAAGCTCGTGCTCGAAATTGATCCCTTTGTTGTCATCTGTCAATTCCCCGAGCGAGCCCAAACTGACCCTCCACGTCGTGAGACTAGCGCCAAAGAAACGTGAATCTATCCAGTTGAAATTCGTTCGCGGAATATCCGCAAAGATCCCTTGCTGTACCGAGACGATGTTGGGAACGCAGGAACCGAAATTTTTCACAATCAAACGGCCCGTGCACTTGAAAACCGGCTCGTCTCCCGAGTTGCGGCTCAATGTGGCAATGGCCTCTCTAATCATCAATCCCTCAGCCGCACCTTTGCCTCGTTCCACAACCGATTGATCCGGCATTGATGCTGGTACCAGCTGGAAATTATCCGGCACGAATCCAACGGCAGACTCGACCAAGGACTGGAGATCCTCACCACTATTTTCCACTAGCAAAACACCAACGTTAATTTTGCGACTCGTCCTTGCCCATCCGACCAGGGCCGAGCGATACTGACTTCGACGACTCTCGGGGTCTCTCACAACGAGATGACTATTGATCTGAGGATTTACGGTCGCCGTTAAAATTACCTTCATCTGCTCTGCTGCTTCCCAATCTTTGCTTCCCGAACCAAGACTTTGGCAATCACAAGAATAAGCACCACCAAGATAAATGACTGTTGTAGCAACACTCCCCACGCGCCTGCTAGGCCACCTAGCGACGCGCCCAAGACGAAGCAGGTCGATAGTCGAATGGCCAGACCGCCTCCCAGCACCCAAGCTACGTGGACTTCTTCCCCACGACTTTGAAGGATCATCGACAACGGCTGAGCAAAGAGGGTCGGAATTATCGACAGCGCCAAAAGTGCGAAGATAGGCGAAGAACCAGCGTACTGGGTGCCGAGAATGGCAGGTGCGATGAAATCGGAATAGTGCGCTACACCGATGGCCCCAACCATCGCGAGAATAAGTATCCACACCACTCGCCGAAACTCCCAGAGAGTCAACCGAGTCGAGGCCGCCTTCGGCGCGTGTGCCATTCCGACCTGAGTCAGAGCCGTTGAGGGCAAGAGAAGTGGAGTTGTCCACCGACTCACCGCACCATAAGACCCTGCGGCCGCCGGACCACTTGAAAAACCAAGTATCGACATATCAAGCTGTTGGGCAGACCCCAGAACAGCTGCGACGCCGTAACCTGTTGCACCTCGCCAGGCGAGGAACCATCGTTTTGGGTGTCCTACATGAATCCTCATACCAGACCCGTCGCGGGCCGGCACCATTCTCCTGTTGGACAGGAAGCATAAGAATGCGTCCAGAGTTATCCCACTAGCCAAACCGATAGGGATCGCGACCTCCCCTCCAACCCCGAGTGCAGTAAGGGCAAGTATCACAGCTAGAAACACCAAACGGTCGAAAATCATTATTAACGAAACCCAACCCATCAATCCCCTCGCTCGAAGGGGGATCTGTGCCGACTGCATGAGAAGTGTTGAGTAGAAAATCAACGCCGCCCAGCCTGCGAATCGCAGATCGCCGCCCATGAGCAGGAGCACAGTGATTGCAGCGGCCAGGACTACCACGCCGATGATGCTCGCGGAAAGAAGCCTCTGCCACAATCGAATATACATCGAGGCGTTTGTCGACCGCCCGCTAGCCACCTCTCGAATCAAATACGTTCCGAGCCCAAAGTCCATTGCTCCGGCGACTACTGAGGCGATTGCAATCGCAGAGAGCACGAAACCCAGCTCGATAGGTGTCGCCGCGCGCGCTCCCAATGCGTATGCAACTGCAACAAGAAGTTGAGATGCACCAAGACTGATCGTGACGCGTAAGGTTTGACCAGTCTTCCCCCCCAATCCGCCCCAAATCCTATTCCGGGTAGAGCCCGCGGAACGTTGACTCGTCCTCGCTTTCATTCTGCGTAACCCCCCTGAGAATTGCACTGGGCTTGTTCGTTGGTCAACATATTCTGCCTCGTCCATCTTTAACACTCAGTCGGTCTCCATCCAGGAGACACCGAACAAGAGGAACTCGAAATTCGGCCAAGAATTGCTCATTCCCCACTCGCTCCGATTCGCGACGAAGAGGGCCCCTGCCGGAACGCGATGAGTCTACCTAGGACCGATAAAAGACCATGAAACAGACCTACAGCATAGGACCCGGGGCAAAGCGTCTCCTTTTTCCGGGACGGAAGATTGCTAGCCCATCGCGCTCAAGTAAGCCGATCAACCAAATAGTCCTGTCCGCAAGAAAAGCAGATACCGATTCTCCGGCGTGCACGACACTACGAGTCCTTTGAATTTGCCTCTCACGAACCTAGAGCCCAAGAACTGGCCAAACCAGAAAGCGTATGGCCCGCCCAAGAAGATTCAGCGATCAACCACCCAATCGGGATTGAAATGATCAAGATCTCAAAGACGAGCAGCACTGACATCTAGGAATCATACCCGCTGAAAGGACAGCATTGATTTTGCGAATCGTCAATTCTCTGACGGAACAGAAAATCACCCAGCAAATTCAACTCGTACTGGGGAGTTATCCTTCGGGACGCGAATTACTTGTTTCTTCGGCGCTCTAATGTCAATCTGGTTGAAAAGCACACTAGTCCGTTGGGCATCCTGGTAGTGGCGCGTCAACTCCTCGAAGCGCGCCTGCTCCTTCGCAGATTTTATGGCGCGAGTCGAGCCCGATTCTAAGGGAGAAAGAAATGATATGGGGAGGTATCCAGACTTGAGGCGAAGCTGGCACCATGCGCGACTCACCAGGTCGTGGTCATCGTTCCCCAAGAAAAACCTTGCCGTATCTAGTCCTCCCAAAGCGCTGTAGCGCTCCCGCGAAAACGCTAGTGGACCTCGCATAACAGTGCCAAGAACGTAGATTCGTTTAGTCTCTTGCCGTCTTGTTGGAAGATCGATCAGGTCACCGACTCGACCAATCTCATCTGAAAATGCAAATTGCATTGCAGATGGCGCATAAGCGAGAGCTCGCGCATGCAGAATCCGCGTGATTTTTCGCGCCACACGAAAAGCGATGCGGCTAACAATCTTGGGCCGAGGCAATAGGGGGGACACTCGGGAAAAGCTGTGCGCTCCACGGCCACTCAGCGCAAAGATTTCCGGGTTCATTTCCAATGCCCTAGTCAGTTCAGAGTCAAAACCAGGATGTGTGATTGACATATCCGCTTGGACTTCAATAATTGCCCGTGCCATCGATAAATGAATACCGATTGCGTCTGACATTGTCTCAAAGACTCCTGTCGGAATGTCCACGACGGTCACTCGCACTGTCCTGCCCGGCGCGGCTTTACACGCAGCAAGCCAATTGAAGATAACAGCGAGTGTTCCGTCAGTGCACCCGTCGATAATTACAACTATTTCGTGATCCAACATGGAGTGCTGGCGGATCGAATCCAAGTTCGCCGAAATCGCTGAAGCTTGATTGTGCACCGGTACAATGAAGGCAGCCTCGGCAAGCAATGAGGATGAAAACACCTCCGTATGCACAGTTACCGCGGTGAGCTTATCAAAGGCCCCGTTTGAAAATGGAAAATCACTCAGCGTCAATTCCTGGATATCCATTTAGCGAGAGCGCCTCCGTGTCGTTGCAGCCTCGCGATAAAGGCGGACGTACTGTCCCACGCCTCGCTCAGCCTGAAAATCGGGTGCCAACTCACCCAATGCGAAATTTGATTGGTGGTCTGCAAACTTCTGAAGCTCAACATTCCACACCTGACTGTCGTTGGGAACTACGCGAACGCCTCGTACGGACCTCGCCCAACGTAAGCCGGGGACGTCATTTACGAGACATGGCAAACCCACTGAGATCGCTTCAGCAAGGGCTACAGGCATCCCTTCCTGCTTAGATGGCATAACAAAAACGGAAGCTTGCAGGAGACTTTCGACGGGATCTCCCACTCCTCGATATCGAAGCCGCCCAGATTCTTTGAATTTGTTGAGCCATCGGCTCTCTTCTTTGCTGGCTCCAGATTCTGCGCCATGATGGTAGAGATCGAAGCCGAGGAAGTACAATTGTTCTAGCAAGAAGTCATGGTTCTTTATTATCGAACAGTTTCCAACTATCAGCGCACTGGGTGCTTGGCCCGGCTCAAGTTGTAGCGCCGCAGTCCTACCAACTCCACTAATTCTGTCACTTATCCAGTTATAGATCAGGGTTGTCGTGCGCCCGTAATTCGCTTCGTTCAACTGAACATCTGGTGAGGGAGCGATAACGGAGTGAGCAATCTTGTCACCTATAGCAGACTGCAGTTTTCTCGTAAACCTTGCGCGTCCCTCGGGTTTGAAAACATTGTGCACAGTCCGAATTACCGCGGGCCGGCCACGCGAAAAGCGCGCCGCAGCAGCTGAAAGCGAATATCCGGATTCGGAATGGATATGTACGACGTCGACCTGACGCGACCGTATCACACGCTGCAATGCCCTTGCCCCCTTAACGCTTCGCACTGGTGGAATGAAATCGAGGATGTAACCGGCCGCCCGCAATTCGGCAGCATAGGGATGATGGCTTCCCTGACCAACAACTATTGATTCCACGTTCTGATCACGAAAATGTGGCGCACCGGACACAAGCATTCGTTCCATGCCACTCGGGTTCAGACCACCAAGGAGGTGAAGGACCCGAAGGGCGCGTCTGGGTTCAGGTTGACCATGGCTGCCAACACTGGGGATTCTTTTCATTTGCGAATTCCTATGCAGTACTTTAGATGATTTTAGCTCACATTGAGCATTTCCCAATGGTAAACGCAATGGGCGCCAGATGCTGGCACTATCGAATGAGCGACCTAGGGACGAGAATATTTGTAGACGACTTACCCTCTACGGGGATTACCTGACAGGGATTCGCCGCATCCACCAAAGGACATATGTGACCATAATGGGGATCCACCATGACGCAGGATTCGACTTCTGTAGGATGCGTTTCATAGATGCGAAATTTCCTCCACCCTTAACGCTCAGGAACGCACTCCAGTCGTGGCTATTGCTGTGACGTCCAGCCGGAATGTTTCGAGAACACGTCCCCTGGGTCCCCGCCGCCAGATGTACGGGAATTCCACTCCGCCCACATCTGAGCCCATAGTCGATATCAGCCAGAGCGTGAGAAAATTCTCCGTCGATTCCGTTGAGTGCCCGAGCCACGCATAGCGGAACAACGACAAGATTTCCGTTGAACGTCTCAATGGGAAGGGTTGACGTAGTGGGCTGCACCAAGTTAAACCGAAGGGGGTGCATGCCTGCGCGTTCCAGTCCTGAATAGGTGATCTCACGCGAAATAGCGTCTCGCATGGCCCCGACAACTACAGATCCTTCATGTTCTTCGACCACTCGACGAAGATTCAACAGTGCCGAGATGTCTAGATCAACATCGTCATTGAGCCAGACGAGATAGTCCGTGTCGACGGCATCACTCCCGGCCAATACTGCTCGTTCTGCCTGCGCCATCCCGCTCGCCCAAAATGCACTGCCATCGCCAGAAATGACTTGTACGGGTAGGTCCAGCTCCTGCAAAGCCTTTGAAGTCCCATCAGTGGAACCATCATCGAAGACCGTGAAATCAATGTCTACCCCGGCCGTCAAGGCTGCAGTTACGGCCGACGACATGGCTCGAACCGTCAAGTCTCTGCGGTTGTGACACGCCATGATCACATGCAACTTCATTTTCTTTCCACCAAGACCTTCTGGATCCCCTGTACAAAGTTCCTGACCATAGCTTCAACCGTGTATTTCGTGCTCGCTTCTTCACAGGCAATACTCAACGCCGCGAGAGCGGCAGTATCATTGACCGTTTCGATTAAGGCCAAGGCATAGGTACCTTCATCATTTCCAGTGATTACACTGTTGACACCGGCCTCAAGATATTCAAATTCTGGAGCATGCCAAGCCCAATTCGTTGTGACTATCGGTGTTCCGCCAGCGAAGCTATCGACCGCAACCAAACCGACGCGACCCGGCATCGCCATAATCTCGGAAGCCTTGATCGCGAGCGCCTTGTCTGGACCAAAAAGTGAGCCCAGATAGGTCACAAATGGCAGCTCCCGTGCCCTCGCTTCAACTTTATGACGTTCTGTTCCTGAACCGGCCAGCAGCAGCCGAAAATCAGGATCAATTTCATGTGCCAATTCGACCGCATCGATCAAGAAGTCAAGCCGCTTGCTGGAATCGAGACCACCGATATAAAGCGCCGTCTTGCCGCGAAGATCGTGACGCCGTGTGAACCCCTGAAGAGTTTCCACGCCAATCTCAGCGATCTCCGACTTCAATACCGACGTATCGATTGAGTTCTGAACAACCGTACCTCGCTCGCGCGGATACCCGGCGGCCGAAACAGCGTCGAGGCCACCGATTGTGTAGGCAAAAAACCATCGACCCTTGCGCGTCAACCATTGCTTGAGACGTTCCTGCGCTGCGCTAACCGGAATCGTGTACGTTTTGCCGTGCCCCCAGTAGGCAAGTCGTGCCCCCCACAGAAGAAGTTCGTAAGTTTCGAGATTGCGCACCGCCTGCTCGACAATTACGAGATCGAAACGGCCTTGGGAACGAAACGGCTTGAGCGATTTGTGATTCAGCGTTCGACCACGAAGGTTGAAAAAGCGAGTCGGCAGCCGAATGAACTCCTGGGATGACGCCCCATCGTTTCTGTCTTTCCACTCGGGCGGCGAGTCACCGTGGAAGATCTTAATCTCGATGCCGACTTCCGCTGCTCGTGCGACCAGACCCTCGAAGAACCCGACCCTGTACTGCGGGAACCAAGGATGAATGATGGCGACTCTCATGCGGTCGACGTCGACATGCCCACAAGGATTCTGTGCCCGGCCTTACGAAGTCCTTCCCAATGAAGCGCCAGCTCTCCCTCCGTGAATCGCTGCGAGATGACCCGACCGGGGTTGCCGACAACAATCGAATTTGCAGGCACATCCCTCGTAACCACCGCGCCGGCAGCGATCACGGAGCTATCACCCACCCGAACCCCGGACAAGATAATGACGCCGTAGCCCAACCAGACGTCAGATCCGATTATTGTTGGTCGGCTGAGTTCCCTAGGGAAATCGCCGACCCACCGGCTTTGCCTGATCGACGTCCCCAGGTCATGATGGTCATGATCGGAATGACCCACGATGCCCACGAGATTAGCGATGAGGACACCATCTCCGATTTCGCCATCGACTTCGACAGTGACGTTCTTGCCGACGTAAACATCAGAGCCCACCTTCAACGAACGTGGGGCCCAGAGCACCGACCCGGGGCCGACGTGAAAACGCTCACCGACTGTGACATTCGCACGAACCGCCAAGCGTTGGAGGACAGCATTCTTGACTCGCTGGAACATGCGAATTAGCTTGTCGGCGTGAGGAGCGCCGCCTTCAGGAACCGAGCATTGCCGAAAAGGTAGCGCCGCCAAAGTCGCCGCGGTTCACTGGCGAAACGGTACAGCCATTCGAAGCCGACGGTTCGCATCCAAACGGGCGCCTGATTTAGCGTGCCGGCGGCAAAGTCGAAGGCGGCACCGATAGCAATGGCCGTTATTGGCAAGGCTACGGCGAGGCGCTGCGCTTCAATGTCCTGTTTCGGAGTGCCGAGTCCGATCCACACGATCTCGGCCCCGCTCGCCTTGATCTGCTCGTCTTGAGTTGCAAGCTCGACTGGGGTCAACTTGCGAAAGGGCGGGCTCGCAACGCCGACGATGTCTACACCCGGATAGTCGCGTTCGAGGTTTGTGGTCAGCTGAAGGAGCACCTCCGGCGTGGAACCGAGGAGAAAATGTCTGGTTCCGGTCTGACGACCCTGATCGAAAACATCGAGGAACAGCTGGGGTCCACGGACCTGCTGGAGCAGTGGTGAATGCTGGCGAAGTCTTGAGACCCAGCCGATCGGCTTGCCGTCTGGAAAGTTGAGTGCCGATCCGGCCAGCACATCGCGGTATTCAGCTGATTGATCAGCCAGAGCGACGGTGTACGCGTTCGCAAGATGCACATGCACACCAGCGCGCTGGCTGGCGACTGCAAGGATGTGAGCGCTGGCACGCGCCGGATCGCTCGAGACAAACTTCACAGGACCCACCCACTGCGACTCGTGCTGAACGGCCAACTGCTCGGCTGGATTCGATCTCATATCCACTGTTGACGGCATGTGCAGTCGCTCCCCCGTTTGTCACCTGCGGCGTTTGCCCTTGAAATTCCGGTGCCCAAATCAAATCTTTGAACGTATTCCCACAACCAGCGGCAGGCAGGCTGTCCGTATTGGCAGTCGCCTCTTAGGCAGGAAAATTTCAAAACATTGGGCCTAAGAACATGCGTAAGAAACAAGTTCGGTGACTGTCAGTATACCGCCCTACTATGGGTGTAATGGACTTGATTCTTAAAGGCTGACCGAAATGGGGGCACGCCCACCATGTCGCTCTGCGACCGCATCGCTACATTGCACCCATCAAGTTCTTGAGACAATCTGATTGATTTTTTTTCTACGCCGCGGTCGTTGAGCGGCTTTGTCGAAGCTGACCCACCCACAGTGTCCTTATGCCGGTCCTCGACCAGGCACAGGTAGTCCATCCCGGACGCTGCAGTCTTCGCGCCGGGCTAAGTGTGATCGGCGGCAGGGGTCAGAGACCAGTTCCGCTTTCTTTCCGATGAGGCGCTGATCAACTTGATACCTGTTGCCCTCCAATGACACCGTCGCTGACTTTGTCACCGTGCGGATCGCGGACCAGCGGAACGCTTCGGCAACGACGGTCCGTCCCGACCGGTTTCCGATTCGTCCAGCCCCTGTCCCACCGGGTGAGCGGTGTTTGACCCCTGGTGGAGTGCACCGCGTTCAGTTCGTTCAACGTGCCCACCATGCTGTCAACGCCTGCATCACCCGCATGGTCGACAACACCCGTCTTGGGGTCGACAATGCGCACTTCAGTGTGGAACTGGCTCGTCATGGTGTTGAAGAACCGGTCGATTTTTCCGCGGTGGGCATCTTGTACTCGGATGGATCAGACCAGCAGCGCGAAGCTCAATAAGCGTGTCCGACACACCTACCAGTACGCCCTGAGGAAGCCGATGCGGTCAATCGCTCTCTCCGACGCACACACGACAGTATCCTCGCTCGACAAGGCAGACTTTGATGCAGGTCTTCACCGGAACAATCATTGAGACCCAGTCGGTAATCTTCCCGGAGTCTAATCCCTAATCCGAAACGGATCGAACCACAGTCTGCATCTGCATGCAGGCGAGTCTGGGCATGCCAGTTTTTTCTTGCTCGTCCCTCACGTTGCACTGGACGACGAAGCGGTGCTCTACGCGATCTCCGGACGTGACTAATCGGGAAAAAAATCGGCGAGTGGCATCCATAGCAGGATGTCCGTCAGGGAGTTGTCATAGTCGAAGGGTGACTGCTGGATTCGCAGTGTGAGGTATGCGATCGGTACCAGGATGATCACCACGCCGACGATCAGGCGCCACCGTCCTTGCATCAAGTGGGCGCAGACGAATACGACCATCAGGGCTCGCAGAATCTCGACGAAGAAGTACATCCTGAGCAGGGGGAGCGGCTGAGACGCGACCCCGAGGACGAAGCCGTAGAACGCCGGGATACACATCAGGATGGTAGAAGCAATGGGGTTGTCGTTGAGCCCTCGCTTACGAATAAGGAACAGGAAGGCGGCGAGGACGGCTACGTCGAGCAGGATGACCGCCGTGCTGATTGAGCCGTCATCCCGGCCGTTGACATCACCTAAAGTTGCTAGATAGAGGCGTCCGAGTGCGTAGAAGATAACGCCGCCGATGATAAATCGAAGTACCAGGCTCTTTCCGTGCCCAAGAAACAAGGTCGCCAGGACGAGGCCCGCGGCAGGTATTAGTGCCGAGTTGTGCGTCAGGCTCGCGACGATCAAAATCATCACTGCGGGTAGCCATCTGCGTTTCGCGCTCGCGACGATCGCCAGGCCGATCAGAGCAGCGGCTATCTCTTGGCGTACCAAGTGGGTGGACAAAGTAAAGGTCAGGCCCACAAACATCCCGGCCACGGTCGCACCGATCACGGTCCAAGGTCGCCCGTCGACGGTGACCACCAACGAGATGATCGCGGCGCCCAGCGTTCCGTAAATGACAAGCGTGACCGCGACCGCAAGAAGTTCAACGTTCGCGCCACTAGCAACGGAGAGGACCCTAGCGAACGCGTAATAGATCGGCTCTGTTGGTTCGGGAGTGACGATCGGTAAGCGTGCCCCCAGATACTCGCTCAGCGGGGTGTTCTCGAGAATCTGGTAGTGCAGGACATACCACGACCAGTCGCCTTGGATGCCCTTGCCTGTGTTGATCCAAGCGAGGAGAACAGCGACAACGCCAACCGCCGTGCCGCCGATGATGGTGGGTCGTTTGGATATCGCGGCGAAGCCGAGGATCGAGATGATTGCTGCGAGCACGGGTGCGATCAGTCCCGCTAGAAGGACGAAGACGATGACAGCCACGGTCGGTAGTTCCGGGCTCGTGAATGTAGCCCATGGGTGGCGCGGGTTGCTCCGAACGTGCTGGGTAATGCTCGTCGCCCACTCGTTGGTCCCCATTCGAAAAGCATATACTTGGGCGGTCCACGGTATGAACGCGTACTCCCGCAACGCGGCACCGCCACCCAGCAAACCGCAGTCAACCCGATCCTGCTCGAAGGCCAGCTTGCCTAGGAGAAGGACACGAGTTTGATATCAAGGACGACGACTTCGGGAAGCCGTGCTTCGGCGTCGTCATCGCCGTCGTGATCTGCAGCGGACTCGTCCTCGTCGCGGAGACCCTCCTAAGCAACGTTTCCCGATTCATCTCCGACTTGTCCACGCCCGGGATATGCGTACTGCTCTCCTTTGATCTCATTATCTGGATTCTCGGGCCCGAACGCCCCGGCGAGCTATGGGCGCTCATCCTCGTGGTCGTCATCCCGTGGGTGGCCGTTATGCTGACCGGGTGGAACCCGCTCTCCCCCTGGTTGCTCGGCATCGACCGGCGCGGAAGACCGGGGTGCGCACGGTAACTGCGGGTGCCCTTGAGCAGCGGTTCCAAAAGGTCGAACTTCCCGAGGTTTTCCTGCCAGCGTCCATGTTCCTGAACAACGGCCCGACCATCAGCCGGCTCCTGGTCGGTACCCGATTTGGGCACTACCGGTCCGTGCCGACACTCAGATCCGTACAGTTTCGTACTATCGGACAACTGGGCCACGTACAACGTCTACGCGTTGTTCACGGCCGCGGCTACCGGAGTGGCAACGTGGAGTCCTCGTGCAGCGGGGTAGCACCGCCACTGGCGCGGCGCTCGACGTAACGGCCTTCTCAAACACGGCGATCATCACGTTTGCAACGACCATCGACGAGAGAAAACTTGTCCGTCGTCGCGGGGTCGTGACCGACACTTCCCACCTCATGGCCGCATTAGCTCTCGCGCAAGGGTCTGTCGCATGGCAGATACTCGGGGACTCGACCGGCAATGGTAATACCGAATGGGTCAACCTCACCACCGAATGGCTTACCGCCTCATTCCCGGCTTACACGGTCGACTATGGTCTGTGGAACACAACGACGATTGACTACGAGGCGCCTGTCCGACGACAGACCGGCCCTAACGGGGAGCGCTACGTCCCGTATAGCAGCGCTTCAATTTCCTATGAGTCGGACTCCGTAGAAAATTCGATCACGGGCGACATCGACATTCGCATGGACGTGTCATCCGACAACTGGGACAATGGCTCTGATCAGGTAATGGTAGCGAAAGGCGCAGCTGACGGAAACCGTTCATTCTGGTTCCGGATTTCCAGCGCCGGGACGCCTCAATTCTTTTGGACCGCAAACGGCACGACTTTGATCGGCAAGCAGCCGTCATCTGGCTGGACACTACCGGCAAACGGCGCTCGCAAACTGATCAGGGTCACTCTCAGCGTGGACAATGGCGCGTCTGGCAATGACGTAAAGTTTTACGATTCGACCGACGATGGTGCGACTTGGAGCCAGATCGGCCCGACCTTAACCACAGCTGGGACGACCACCATCTACGATTCAACAGCCGAACTTCAGCTTGGAGGGCGAGGCGGTGCGTCCGCTCCCGGATCGAACCTGTTCGGGCGCATCGACCGAACCCAAGTACGCAAGGGGATCAGCGGCCCGCTCGTAGCACCCGGGCTCCCCGAACTGTGGTCTAACCAAGGGGGAGGGCAGATTGCAGTTGGTTCGCCCGTCCTAACCATTTTGAACGGCTCCCATCCCGGCGCAGATATTGAGCTGTTGGGTGCCACCGTTTCTGGCGTCTACGATTCCACACGCGTCCCCCGGATGACACCTCGCTACGGGCAGGCGCTTGTGACTGTCGTCTGCTCTCACAACGACGGAATCCAGAAGGGCGAAAAATATCTTGCAAAATGGTCAACATTGTTCTCCGAATTGCGTAGCAAATTCGGTAACGCGGGAATGACTCTTTCCACTCAGAACGCTCGCAAATCACCGGCAGGGAACATCGTTGACCATGCGGTGCGTACTGCTCAGCTACTCGGCTATGCGAACCGCAACAGTATCGGTGTGACTGACGCGGCGGCGGCTATGAGCGCATCAGGGGAAACCGCCGCCACCCTGATTTTGAGTGACGGTATCCATCCGACCGATCTCGCCTCGGGCATATGGCGAGATGAGGCCGTGTCGGTCCTGCTGGGCGGGGACCACCGCTAAGGCAGTTAGCGGCCCAAAACCCACCCACCCACTCCGCGAATGGGTTGTGTCAATATAAATCGGGTCCGAGCGCGACGCCTCCAGGAGGCGTAGTCGGGCCGTGGCTCAGCGCGCGCCGCTGGCACTTCCGGAAGACCGAGAGCATGGACGGTCTCATCAGCGAGGGCGCGATGTCCGGCGCTCGTCGGGTGCACGCCATCTATCCAAATTCGGTCACAGGTCAGCGAGGGCGGGGTGACAAGGGTTGCCCCCATGGAGGCCGCAGCTTCACGTACTATCTTCTGCGCCTTGCGTACTCGACGTTTCAGCAGCGGGCCATACGGAAAAATTGCTCCCGATTGTCCGAGTGTGTCTGGCAGTTGCATGACAGCCACCCGGTCAGAGCACGCGCGCATAATGTTCAAGATTGCGTGCATCTCACTTGCAAGATCTTCACGTCGCCAGTGACGCCACGATAGGACATTGTTGGTTCCGACGTAGATGAGGGCAAGCGAATACGACTCAATCATTTCCGGCAACATCGCGCGTATCTCACTCGCTGGAGCGCCCGACTTGGCATGAACCGTCAGGGGCTCACCGGTTGCTGCGGAAACGCACTGCGCCCACGATCGTGGCGAAATCCTATCCACGATCAGGTCAACACTGCATGCGTTCGTGATGCTGTCGCCTACAGCGACGATTCCCTTGGAAGCCATCAACGGGTCCCGCCGAGAGATCGGAAGAGTTTCTTGAGACGGCGGGGCTTGGTCAGAATGCCGAGCCCGAGTGTCGCCACGGTAATGCCACGCGCCATGGCTAGCCGCAGGCCGCCGATATGATTCACCGGAATATTGGCGTCAAAGTATTGCCCCACGGAACGTCCGTCGGTTCTGATCCCACGGATCGTGTTGGCGATATTCGAAGCGTGCACCACTTGAATCCACATCGGATGCGTCTTCACCTGATGAAGGGGCGCATGGGAACCCAATTGGTCATGTGTGTCCATGAATACGGTCGATGGGTTCCGACCCCCGACGTTTTCAATCAACGAGATGAACGCGTTGCTCGGGTCTAGTTTGGCATAGACCTCCCCATCGCGGATCTGAAGACCAGACATGAAATTTATGGCTTCCATCTGCTGCTCTCGAAACTGGGCTTGTATGGATTCGATGAAGTCTACTGCCACGCAGTCGTCATTATCCATGCGCGTTGTGATCAAGTAGGGGGTCCCGACGGGGCTGCACAACTCAGACAGGAGGGGGCCGGAGGGGCCTCTATGTAGCCATATGGGCTCACCGATTCCTCGGACGAGTTGCTCGATTTCGTCCACAAACCATGATGGCGAATCCGCATGGCAAAGGATCAGCCAGCGGTCTGGCCGGATGGTCTGGGATCGGACGGACGGCAATGCGTACTTTCGGAACAGCTCGACACGTGCTTTGAGCCAGTCCTCTGATGCCGGCGGGTGACCATCTCCTATCGGGCTGTTGAACCTCGTAACAAGCACGTGCAAGAAGGCTTTTCCTATCATGTGAGCAATGCTAGCAAGCAATCAAAAAGCCCTCGGTGGTGCCGATTCAGTAGCGCAACAATCGACCCCATTCAGAAGGATGGACTATCTCTGGACTTTACCGGCGATGTTCCCGGCGTATGGGTTCGCTTGAATATTGGCTTTCGTGGGCTCCAGGGGTGGTGCGGGTCAGCGCCATGTCTCGGAATCCCGATTGGCGCGGGTGAGCGCCAGCGTCGGTGCGGGTGAGCGCCACCTGCAGAACTCCTGCCATCACATGATGGGCACGCGCAAAGGACTGGCACGAGCACCGCGGCCCTGAAGTCCACCAAGACGCGATCATCGCCAATTCTGTGACAGGGCGAGTCGATGGCGCCAAGCCACGCGGCTGCTGGCGCTCTCTCGCACGATCCCCGGCGCTGAACGGCACGATTAGGTGGCGCTCAGGGCTGCAAATACTCATTCGCTTGGATACGCCCGCGGAGACCTACAAGGTTGAAGTTATTCTGTCCAACGACACGGCGTTTGCCAATTACGCAAGGTGGGAGTTGCTCGTACGCCCGCATGGCGGCTGGCATTTTCTCGTCGGAACGGCAGTTAGCAAGTCCATAACCGGCACGCCGAACTTGGCGACCGTATCAACCATTCGAGTAACCGTCATCGGATACGCCAGGAGAACCGCCGTTGTAGCGGTCGGCGGCGTCCTGGCCGTGCTGACCGGCAAAAAAAATGGACACCCCAACGGCGTCCTCACGCTTGCCTTTGACGACGCTTCGGCAGGTTGGTGGACGCAGGCGCTACCTATCTTCAATAGCTATGGCTACGCGGCCACATGCTTTGTGGTTCTTGGCGACCTGGACAAGTCGGGGTATCTCACCACCGAGCAGGCGCACGCGCTGGAGGATGTATACGGGTGAGAGATTGCGGGACGCGCCGCCGATGCGGCGTCCCACACTTCCGGCACCCTGACGGAATTGCAACTGCACGACTATTTCTCCCGACTCCGCGAGGGTTCACTCAAGGGAGGGTTCAGCGGCGCAGATAATTTTGCCTTCCCGCAGGGCTCAACATCAGCCTTGGCAGAGTCGGTCGTGAAGCAGTATTTCGGCACGGCGCGACTCACTGAGTCGGCGCGAGCACGGATGGTTCCTGCTGGACCGAACCAGCCGTGGCAGATCCCTTCGCGCTCCTATAATGGCGACCCTGTTCAATTCGATGTAGACGCGATCAACCAGGCCGCGGCTGATGCCGAATGGTTGGTGTTTTGCTTCCACGACGTGAAGGCGCAAGAGCCGCCCGCTGGTCAAAACATGAGTGCGGCAACCCTCAACACCATTCTGGCAGCCGCGCAGGCCGCAGGAATGGACGTGGTGACTATGCGCGATGTGATGCGGGAAACCCGCGTTTCCGCATAAAAAATGAGCATCGAAACACGCGAATAAGGCTTAACTCCATCACCCTGTCCCGGGCATCATTACGGCGGATGCGACCACCAGCGAAACCGGCTTTATCGCTGTAGCGGAATCACGCACCGAAACAGTGTTGGGCACGTTCGAGTTCGCACACGTTGGCCTCTACAACCTCACGAAAACGGGCATTGCCTAGCCGTGCGCCTGAGCTTGGGCGTCGAGTGCCGCACAATCTCCCGAGCAGTACCGCGCCTCCCCTCCAATGTCCCTGCTTGGTTCTATGCAGACGGAGCAGCGGGCGGCGCGGTACGCCACATAGGAGGCGAATCCATCGATGGGTATGGCTGCGGTTGCAAAATGCATCCGCAATTCAAGCCATTCATCTCGGTACTCCGAGCCAATTAATCGCATAAATCGAATCAATGCGGTCATGCCCTCAACCTAATCCCTACCCGTGACACTCGCCCGGATTGTTCGTCACAATGTGCTCCCGGAAATTACGGGGTCAGTGCGCCCTCGCGAACCTTCCGCTTGGGCGAGAAAGTTGCGAGGCCACGAAGACGATTGCGACCGGGCTTTTCTACAAAGTGGTAAAGGAGAACCGCTCCACCAAGTGTCAAGATTAGGTAAAGTGTCACGCTGAGTCCACTCGGAATAATGTCGAAGAGGTTCGCCCGTTCGAGCCCCACACGCACGATCACTCGGGCCACCCAGTGGAACATGTAGAGGGCATAGGACACCTCACCGAAGTACACCAAAGTGCGCAAGGAAAGCAAGCGCGCTAACCAATCGCCCTCGTTCGCGAGAGCAATGATAAGCACCGCGAACAGGACTAATCCAAGTTCCATTCGGGGGGCCTCAGAGGTGACCGCCCAGATGATTATTAGTAATGCCGTAGCGCACCCTAGATAGCGCAACCTAGCAAGACTGGCGCTGTGCCGGTGCGCCACCTGGTACGCAGCCATTCCAATGAGGAACCCGGCCATGACGCGTCCGAGGTCGCTCGTGGAGAAGGATTGCAGGAGCGCTAGCCCCATGCCGGCAACCGCAAACGCTAGGACGGGTCCCCACATGCGTCTGATCAGGACGCAGAGCAGCGGGAAGAGTAGGTAGGCAAACCACTCCGCAGAAATGGACCACGCTGGGAGGTTCGGCGTTTGAACACCTGGGAACCATGCATGCGTGAGTGTGAGCGTGCTCAAGACTGACTGCCAGCTGAATCTTTCCGACTGCGCACTGGACTGCCCCGTAACCACCTGCTCAGCTACATAGAGAGATGCCATCATGAGGAAAGTCACCAAGTGCACTGGGTATAGGCGTGCAAACCGAAACGCCATAAACGACCAAGTTTCCGCCCAGCTGATTTTCCCGGAGAACGTTTTGAGGTAGACGTGGCTAAGGATAAACCCAGAGAGCACGAAGAATAGATCGACTCCATGCGCACCGTGTCTAATAAGCGGGTCAATGACTGGATAGGCGAATACGGTCGTTGGCGAGACTTCTCGGAAATGGAAAAGAACGACCCACGCTGCAGCAAAAAACCGCAAACCCGTGAGCCCATCAAGACGTGCGCGCATAGCTTTATCCCCCGGTTAGACTCAGAAAATTTAACCGTACCGTTTGGGCGAGCGCACGGTCACCAGTTTGTCCCTCGCGCGCCCTCGCATCACTCCGGTTTCAGAGTCAACGTATAGCCCCAATCTCCGTCACTCTGACCCAGATTGACGGGCGTGGCGTTGGTGATTGGCTTGAGAAGCGGCGCGTTCGCAAGCGAAGTCGCGTGGGGATTATTGGGACGTTCGTGGCCTCGACTTCTTGTGCTCGGGGAATTTTGGGCCCGGTCCATATTTCACGCCGGGGCCGCGAGTCTGGTCTGAGATGCGAACTAGAATTTCGCGGCCGACGAGATCTTGGATGACGTTGCGCGCATTGAAGACATCCATGTCAAACATCCGCTGAATCGCACCATTATTTATCGTGCTGTACTCCCGAATATGTTCCAGAATTTTTCGATCGCGATCAGCTCGTGGACTGCTCTGATAGGCGAGTGCCGGCCCCAACGCCGCCAGCGCGCTACTGCGCAATTTGTAGTCGGGGTTTATCCGGCGCACCGTGCGTGTCGTTGGCTCGATGAGCTCAATCTCGCCCGTTGCCAATCGGTGGAGCACCTGCTGAGTTCGAAGGAGATCCCGCTGAATGATAGGCGACAGTTTCGCCGCGTTTATAGTTCGCTTTCTGGCCAGCAGCGACATGATGAGCAACACATCCGTGTTGTCTTGAACTTGAGACGGGAGTTCGGCGATGTACTTTGTAATTCGATCGTTGGGCGGGCCGCCCAGGAATGTTATTGAGGTCTCGGGTTCGATTCCTTCATGCACCTCGATCGCGGGCACGCTCTTACCGCTGCGAATCATCTCGCGATACATGCGGTCGACTCCCTGACCCCATTTCTCGGCGAGGCCCAGGGAACGCATGACATCAGCAAGAGCGGGGAAACGAGGTTTCGGGGGATGGGTAAGAATGTTTGCTGGAGATACCCCAGCAACCAAAGGTCCAGGCGAACGAACCTCGAGGGACTCCGGCGAGTGTTCAACGGTAATCGGCATTTTCATCCGGTGGTCACCATGCATGACCGCGTTGGCGAGCGCCTCCCGAAGTGCGGCAGAGGGATAATCTTGAACCTGTATTTGCTGGCCGGAAGCCAAGTTGATAGGGGTGGTAACTACCCGCGCTTCCATGGCCGCCAGGCAATCAAGGAATGCAGACAGTAGAGGCCCCGTCCATCGCTTTCCTGCGTTCACCTCTCCCCCCATGGATTGCCTGTGCTGATAAGAAATCAATTCCCGCTCCCTGCCACCTTGGTCTACGCAGAGGAGAAGCTCACCGCCGTGCGTAAGTGTTCCTGAGGAGGAGACGAGGGCGAGCCCGGAAAGGATGTCCTCGACGGGCGCATCGGCAATTCCACGGAGGCCCTCGTCTCCGAGTCCGCGGAGCAGCGTGCGAACTCGCCGGATGGCGTCTGGATCAGCGTCCGTAGACACACGACCAGTATCGGTCGCACTCCAGTCACCGCCCTGCCGCTCCTGGTGAAGCCTGCTGATATCGGCAGTCGTCATCGGCAAGCACGTGTCGCCGAACCGTCGGGAGGGCACCTTGCCTCGCGACGCAAACACATCCAGCCCTTCTTGAACGTGAATTTCGAGGAGACGCGCTCCCCTGTAAATTCGCTCTTCAACCCGCACATCGAGTTTTGGCTCAGTGACCTGATGAATCCGATTTCGCAGCTCCAAAGCCCCCAGGACTGTGCCAACAAACGCGTCGGGGCCGTGCACCCGGTCAGCGACGCCCACAATCACAATTCCACCATCGGCGTTTGCGAAACATGCCGCGGCGTCTACCATGTCGTTAGCAGTGTCCTTGGGCGAGTCTTGAGGCCGCTTAAAATCCAACGTGGCGCTTTCGACCTCGTCAGCGGTGGCCTTGCCACTAAAAATTGCTTCAAGCGCCAAGTCGATTTCGTTCATTTCAGCATCCTCATGGGCTCGTGGGTACTGCATTAGTTTGATAATAGTCTGATACAAGTGCAACAGTTGCAGTTCTATCAGACTTCGATCAAACCCAGAGAGCGCCGCACTGTTTCTGGCGGTCAGCATCCGCTTATCAGGCTGCGGACGGCCGGACCGGTTCGAGCGCTCCGACCTGAATGATGGATCGCTCACGTCCCTGGTCCTTGTCCTGATGGATGAGGGCATTTTTGGGTGTCGGTGGTGCCGCGTAGTGTCGCACGCACGGTACGATAGCGCCCCGCCCGATGGATCGGCCGCGGGCCAGGCGTCCGAATCCAGCTCCAACTCGACATTGGACTCACCATGGAAAAACCTGCAGCCCTCGCGCCCATGTTTTCGCCCACAATGACGATCGAAGAACTGGCCGCCCTGGGTTTTCTGGTGCGGTACAAGGGTGACACCCGATACCGGTACACCAGCGACTTACGGTTCTTCTTCGAGTGGTGCTCGGCGAACGGGCTGCCGCCGCTGGACGCGCAGCGGGTGCATCTGGAACTCTACGCCCGGCACCTCGAAGACGTGCGGGGCAACTGCGCCGCAACGGTGCACGGCAAGCTCAGCACCCTCTGCGGCTTCTACCGCATCGCCGCGGCCGACGGCTACGTCGTGAAAGACCCAACCATGTTCTTGCGGATGCCGAAGGTGACCTATGACGAGACGCGCGCGCTCGGCCTCGACCGGTTTCAACTCAGCAAGCTTCTCCAGGTCGCGTCGGCGTCCTCCCCCAGCGACGGCGCACTATTTACACTCATGGGACTGCTGGGCCTGCGCGTGAGCGAGGCCTGCAATGTGCAGATCGAAGACTTTCAGGATACGGTTCGCGGGCACCGCGTGCTTCGACTCACGGGGAAAGGCAACAAGGACGCCACGATGCCTCTACCGGAGCCGGTGCTACGCGCCCTCCTCGCAGCCGCCGGCGACCGAACCACCGGCCCCGTCGTGCTCACCAAAAGCGGCAAGGCACAAAACCGCCGCGGCGCCTACGGCCGCTGCCAGATCCTCGTCAAACAAGCCGGCCTCCCAGCCGGAACCCACCCACATACACTGCGGCACGCAGCCATCACGGCTGCGCTCGACGCCGGCGCACCACTGCGCGACGTACAAATATTCGCCCGACATAGCGACCCACGAATCACGACGCGCTATGACCGGGGCCGCCACAACCTGGACCGCCACGCCGCACACCTGGTCAGCGCGTACATCGCCGGAGGAACCGAGCCCGCGTCGTGAGCATCCGCTGGAGATGAAGGCCCGCGTGAAGATGGTTGACGGCAGTCTTCTTGCGGAAGTGGGCCAGGAAGTGATGGCGGCCGCCAAGGCATTCGCGTCAGGCGATCGGCACTCTGCTCGTGAACTAGACGCGCTGGTTCGTTAAAGTCACCGCGCAACAGCCGCGGCGACGGCGTCACCCTGCAAGTGAAGGCGGAATGAGCGGGTTTCAAAGACACGGGCCGGTTGGTCGATGGCGGTCGGCGAGCTCGACCGACGAAAAGGGAGCGGCGCGTAGATGTGGTCGAGAGGCACGTCGCATCCGTCATAGCGCCCTCGTCAAAGGCGTGCCATAAACTGATCACAAAACTGAACACGGCGATTGGCATATCGACGCGCTGACCATAGAGAACTTTCGCTGCTTCGAACAGATAGCGCTGAACACGTGTTGACGTTGAACGACAATGGGGCCAGTGTCGCCCCGGTTCTAACGACGAGAGCCCTGTAATTAATGCGAGCCTCTTGGGGAGCGCCAATGGCCGGCCACCTCGGCGCCGTCCCTCAGGTGCGGCGAGACCCACACGGCGCCAGCAGGAGCCGTTTCCGCGGGCCGCACCAGGTCGACGACTGCTGGCGTTGCTACTGGTGAGAAGTCGCGCGCCATAGAAATCTGGTGAGTGTCGAAGGCTCGAGACATCGTTTTCTGCTGCTGCGCGGGAATTCCCATCGAGGCCGCGATCGTTGGCCATTCTTCGACCTGAACAGCCACGTTGTGGATGATTTCGCGGGCATGGCGCTTGGTGAGGTTGAAGCTCTCGGCCACGGAGGCGAGGTTTCGAATGTCACGGTTTCTCGGGTCGTCCGTCTCGTTGATCGCCCGAGAGTTCACCGAATGGGAGGTGCTCGGGTTCACGTCGAAAACAGGTGAAAGCCGCCAGCCCGACCCGTCATGCAAGAACCCGTGGTTGCGCCAATGGTCGTCCACGTTGTTGATGAGCACGGTGAGTGCAACCCGTGTGAACAACTCATGCAAGTCGGTTGTGGGTTGGGAGCTGAGTTCACTGACGGTGTCTGCGAAGTCTTGATAGCTGGCGCTGCCCTCGCTAAAGGAGCCGACCTCCATCGCCGTCGACGCGGACATGTATCCGAGGCGACGGTCACCGATACGGTCGAACCGGTGAACAACAAGAACCGACTTTTCGGTTCCAGCCCGCCTATGGATGAACCCCGGTGTGCGGATTCCGATTTTGGCGGCCAGTGTCAGTGCGAGAGCCTCCCAACTTTCGACGTCGATGTTGCCGTCTTTCGAATGCGGCAACTTGGCAATTGCTAAGTTGCCGGACTCCATGACGACGTTCGCTTTGGGACGCGCTCCGCCAGGGCTAGTAGCAACGTCCGCGAGATACGCCAGGTCTTCGTCGCTGGCGACCTGGTCCTCATAGCGCCGTGCGGCCGCTATGACTTTCTCAAGCTCGTGAATGTTCGCAGCCTCGGCATCACTCGCCAGCCATTTGCCTCCGGTTGGCGCTCTGAGGCGCAACGCTCCCATGCGGGTGAAGTCGGAGACCTTCACGAGGAAGTCGAAGTCCCCCAGTCCGCGCTCCTCTTCCAACCTCAATGCATGGTTGGCCTGGATGATCTTCTTTCCCCACATGTCCGGCGATGCGTCAGCGAAAGCACCGAAGATTGTCATGTTCTCTGGCGTGAACGTGCGCTTGGAGCCGAGGGGAAGCTCTGGCGAGATCGCATAGGCGCGCGGGTGCGACAGGTAGGCGGAGTCATACTGGAATGACGCGGATGCCACGTTCCTGTCTCCGCCGAACGACGGCTTGAGCACACCCACGAAGGTCGGAGTGTCATCGCCAAGTGCAAGGAAAACGTGTGCCTCATTGATGGCAGGCACAATCACCCTCCGGTTCCAAGAAGGTCGTCGATTCTGGCGCGGGCGGCGTCGTTGTTATAGGGGTCAACCGCCGCGACGACTGTATCGGCGATACCAAGTGCGGTCAGAACCGCGAAAAGAGAGTCGATTCGAGGAGTTCCGATTCCGGTTTCAATGTTTCGGAGTGTCTCACGGGTAATGAAAGCCCTTGCCGCGAGGGTGGTCGCGGACATGCCGTTTACTCTGCGCCAGCGCCGGATGTTCGACCCGAAGTTTCGCATGAGCCTTTCTTGCCGAACGGAACTGCGTTGGACCACCTAGCTCGCCTCCTTTTGATAGCTACAGCTTTCATCGTATTGGAAAAAGCGTACTTGAGCTATCAAATCATTCTTCGCGACACCGTGCCGTTGTGAACATCTCGGACGCCAAGGCCGTTATGGCACTGCATGCAATGACCCAGTTTGTTGCCGACGGTGTCGGCAGGGCTGGCGGGTTCCGTGGGCAGGTCGCGTTGGTCGATGGCGGTCTCGGCTTCGCTCGACCAACGGAGGGGGCGTTTCGCGGGCAGGGTCGCGTTGACTGCGGGAATGCGTCAGACTGCCACATTTGGTGCCACAAGTCGGCCTCCCAGCCGGAACCCACCCACACACACTGCGGCACGCAGCCATCACGGCCGCGCTCGACGCCGGCGCACCTCTGCGCGATGCGCAAATATTCGCCCGACATAGCGACCCACGAATCACGACGCGCTACGACCGAGGCCGCCACAACCTAGACCGCCACGCCGCACACCTGGTCAGCGCGTACATCGCCGGAGGAACCGAGCCCGCGTAGGCACTCGTTTGCAGGAAACCGTAAGTATACAAAATTCGTATACTATACGGTTTTCGAACATTGACTCGTGTTAGCCTGTCCCCATGAATCTTCTCAACCCGTACACACCTGGCGCGGGCACCCGCCCCACTTTGTTGGCCGGACGCGGCACCCAGACTGCTTTGCTGCGGAATCTGGCTGACCAGGTTGAGGCGGGACGCACAGGCAACCCGATCGTCTACATCGGGCTGCGGGGAATGGGGAAGACGAGTCTGATGTATGCGGCGCGGGACCTATTGCGCGAACGTGGATGGCTGGCCGGCTACTTCGAGGTACGTCGCAATGTGGAACCGGGAGTGGCGGTGCAAACCATCATCGCCGACAGCGCCCAGCTCTCCACCGGGAAGCTCCGTGCCGCCCTCGCCGCTGGCGGCCACCGTATTGGAGGCATGAAACTCACGCTCAGCCCCGCCGGGTTCAGCTTCGAGATTGATACGGACAAGCGAACGGCAAATCCTGTTGCTGATCCCTTCCCCGCCCTGGTGGCTTTTCTGCGCGCGCTGGGCGCTGACGCTCGTGCCAACGGTGTCGGCGTGGCACTGCTCATCGACGAGCTGCAGCTGTTTCGGAAACGTGACCTCGCGGTGCTTATTCAGGCATTGTCTGCACTGGAGGACGAACCCATCGTCCTGATCGGTGCCGGTTTGCCAGGCCTTCCCGCGGACATGGCTAAGGCCAACACGTACGCCGAACGATTCCGATTCGAGGGTATTGGGCCGCTGCACGACCCGGACGCGAAGGAAGCTGTCGTGGGTCCGGCTTTCGGGCAAGGCATTCTGTGGGATGCGCACGCCGTGTCCAGCCTCATTACTTCGGCGCAGGGTTATCCATATTTCCTTCAGTTGTACGCCAGCGAAGCCTGGATTGCCGCCGATGGTGCGCCCACCATCACCCCCGAACATCTGGAGGCGTCCACCAATGCCGCACAACGTCAGCTCAACGTCGGCCTGTACACCGCCAGGTACGACCGGCTCAGTGGCAGAGAACGCGAGTACGTCGACGCCCTGGCCGCCCTAATGCCCTCCAATGTCGACCGGGTAGGTTCCAGCGACGTCGCCCACAAGCTTGGAAAAACGTTGAGCGTGGTCGCACCGGTACGTGACCGAGTCATCAAGAAAGGCATCGTGCACTCCCCCGCCTTCGGAATGCTTGAGTTTTCGGTCCCCGGTTTCGCCAGCTATGTCGTTGCCCGCAGCACCACCGCGGACCTCTGAGCATTCAGTAATTATCGGCTTCGCGCAACCGACGAGAGAGGTCGGGCTGGACGGTTCCGTAGACAGGTCGCGTTGGTCGATGGCGGTCTCGGCTTCGCTCGACCAGCGAAGGGGGCGTTTCGCAGGCAGGTCGCGTTGGTCGATGGCGGTCTCGGCTTCGCTCGACCAGCGAAGGAGGCGTTTCGCAGGCCGGTCGCGTTGGTCGATGGCGGTCTCGGCTTCGCTCGACCAGCGAAGGAGGCGTTTCGCAGGCAGGTCGCGTTGGCCGGCAAGGCAACACTCGGTTCTCCGGTCGGCGAAGGTCTGCGCCAACACCCCAGCGAATCGGCGACGACGGACGCACGCCGTCAGGATATTGCTCTGGTATTTGCCGTATGGTCCGCAACGCCCTCCCAGGTCAGTAACGCACGTGTCCGTGAATGGAATCCCCCGCTTTCTCAGCCGGACGCCCTCATAGCCTTACGCATGCTCACTAGCTTTCCCACTAGCATGCTCATTTCGTTGGTCATGAGCATGCTCATCAGGCCTGCCACTAAGCAGAAGCGAGAACCGGTGTGCAGACAGAGATGGCTGCCGCCAAGACATCTGGCCTAGGGTTGCGTAGGTAAGTCGCGTTGGTCAATGGCGGTCGCGGCGCCGCTCGACCAACGTGGGGTGCGATTTACAGGCAGAGTCGGGTTGGTCAATGTCAGCTGCCGGGTGGGGATTCCGAGATCAGCGGCTGTAGATGTCTTTGCGATGGCCCAGGGTAACGACCACGATCACCAGCACGTCGTCGTGGACGGTGTAAATGATTCGGTAGGTGCCAACGCGAACGCGCAACCCATCTCGCCCTTGTAACGCTTTTGCACCGGGTGGACGCGGATCTTCACCCAGCAGGGCAATCGCGCCCTGAATGCGACCGCGGTCCTGGTCATCGATCTTGCGCAGCGACTTCACCGCCGCCGGGCGCATTTCAATTCGGTACTTGCTCACTGCCAGCCAAGGTCTATCTTGACCTGCGCCCAGGGAATGTTGTCGCCTTCTTCGGCCATGGCCGCGTCGAACGCCTCGACGTCGGCCGCGTCCTCAAGCGCGTCCATCATGCGGGCATACTGCTCGGGGCTGACAACAACAGCCTGCAGCTTGCCCCGACGCTCGAGAAAGACAGCTTCGCTGCGGGCTTGCTCAATCAGCTCAGGAAGACGGCTGCGCGCATCGGTAACACTGACAGTGGACATGCCCAAAGTGTACATTCTCATGGCGGTAATGTACAGAAATGGATCGGTGCCGACGGCGACGCCGCGTTCGGCGCCCTTGCACCATGCGGTTGCGGAATGGTCGGGTTTCGCAGACGCGGGCGGGTTGGTCGATGGCAGTCTCGGCGAGCTCGACCGACGGGATGGGTGCGGCGTGCCACGATTGACGGCTACGCCGTTCGCGACCTCACTCGGACAGAAGTGCCACGTTTTGCAGGCATAGTCAGGTTGGTTCCTGAGCTTTGCGAACGCGGGATGAAAACATTTGGCGCAGATGTCGTTCCCACCGGCATGTGGCCGGAGCAGCTACGGCGCGATGGCGGGGCTGCGGGGCTTCGCGTACCTAAAGTAGGCCCAGACGGCCACCGCGATAGCCGCGTAGGCCAGGTAGACCCCGGCCCAGGCGCCGACGGTAACGGTGATTTCATCCCACGACGCGGGCAGCGGCACGAGCACGTAACTGTATATGGTTGCGCCAAATGCATAAACAATGACCCACAGGACACGGTTATACCGCCAAAGGTTCGCGCCTTCGAGAAAGGCAAATGGCAGCAGTGCTATTGGGAGCGAGGAGAGGGCGGCAATGCAGAGCGTGGAGAAGAACTCCCCCAGCGCAACATTGCCGAATTCGGTGGCTTGGTGCGCGACGAACGCTATGTTCGGGTCGATTCGCTGCCACTCGATGAAGCTCGGAATCGGCCGCACCACGAGAAAGGTGTACCCGGCGTATGCGGCGAGGCCGAGAAGCGCCGCCCAGACGGCTCCCCCGATGGTAACCAGAGCGGTACGGGCAGTGCCCACCGTTTGGAGCCCGTAGTCGAGAGCCAGAACAGAGCCGAAAATTAGCGCCGGGCTCACCCCAGTTCCGCGTCCGAACATCACGGTGACCAGAATGATCGCGAGATACATCGGTCGGGCCGTGATGCGTGGGCGATACCCCTGCCTGACCCGAAACCCAACAATGCGTTTCACCATCGCGCCACCGTAATTGAAAACCGCGAACACGGTGACGAAGGTGGTGAGCAGTCGCAGCGACATCCAGTTCACGCCATAGCTCGGGTCAGCAAACCCCGCAATCACAGCGCTGAGCACGATGATCAGTAGCGCCCAGGGGCCATGCACGTGGCCGAGTGAGTCGTACCATCGGCGGCGGGGTTTCGCTGCGCCGGACTTGGCAGTGGCGGCTGGTGTCGCGACTTCCGGCGTCTCGGATTCCCCTTCGGACCGGGTCTCCGGTGCCGAAGGCGATGGAGCCGTCTGCGAAGCAAGGGTCGTCGCGACCGTGGTCGCCTCTACCTCGGTGAGTTCAATGTTGGTCATCAACTGTCGATTCCTGAAGCGGTAACGGCCTTGGCGCGGGGCGCAGTGCGGCGGCGGGGCGGGAGAATTTTCTTCAAGAAGGCGCCGATGCGCGATTCATTGTTCTCGATTGTGGCTTCCAGCAAAGCACTTGGCAGAGCGATCAGAATCGCAAAGATCAGCGTGAGCGCAACGGTAATGAGGAGCGGACCGATCGGTGGCGTGATCGTGAGATCCGACGCTTGAAGTGGGCCGGCATCCGCTTCGGGTGACTGGCCGGTCAGCGCCAAGTCGCTGAAGATGGATGCGTCGAAGGCGGTGTTGTTGCCGACGAGGGGGCCGGGCAAAACGGATGCGGTCGAATCGGGATAGGCCACCGCCACGGTCATCTCTTCGACAATGAAGGTGGGCAGGCAGCCGTAGCTGCCCAAACCGCCGTCGGGCCACGTTATCGAACATTCCTGGCTATCGGGGTACTCCATGCTGGCGATGAAGAGCGTGTGGCTGCCCGGGCCCATCTGGTCGCTGGAGATGGCGATCACTTTTTGATTCGGAGCGCCGGTCGCTGTGGAAACGTTTTGTGTCCAGTCCCATTCTGACTGCTCATTGCAGACGGCATGGGCGGCAAGGAAAGCAGGATCGTCCGAGGTCCACGTAGCGGACGCGCCCTCTACACCGCCTTCAATTTGTGTGTTCGGCGCCGCCGCGAACTCAGCGTAGGTCGTGAAGCGATCCAGGTAGGCGCGCTTGCCATCACTGCGGCATTGAGCCAGTGCCGTCCCAGCTTGCATTGCCACATCGGCGTTCGGCCAGATGCCTTCTTCGCGCTCCCAGGTGGCGATGTAGGCGGAGTCACTGGTAACGGTGACCTGCCAGAACCAGTTGCCGTCGGCATCCGTCTGCATTTCGATGAGCGGTGATTCTGGAACGTCAAACGCGGACTCGGCGTGTGCGGCCGTGGGTGCGCCGGCAAACAGAGTGAGGCCAAGAATGCTGGCGGCCAGCACGGGGGCGACGACGCGTCCGCGTCTTGGAGTCGGGGAAAACCGCGCGAAAGACGGCAAAAAGAACGGCATGAAGATCCCCACATCTGCACGACGCCAAGTGATCGTGATGTTTCATACTAGATTCGATGAAATGGGGTCTGCGCGCTGGGGTGTACCCCCAGTTCGGGGTTAGCGGGATGACCACGCTCGACCAGCGGGAGTAGGAGCGGGGCTACAGGCCGAAGATGGTGCGGGTGGCTCGGGCGCGCGTGGCTTCGATGAGGACGGCGTTCGCGCCGTCGACGGACTCGGCCCAGGCGAGGGCAGCCTCGGGGCTACGACCGTGGCGCTCGTGCCGGTCGACCAGACGGCGAAGGCGCTCCGGCTCGCTGGTCTGGCAGAACCAGGACTCGACGAGGAGTGTGTTGATCAGGCCCCACGGCTCGGTGCCGGCGAGCAGATAGTTTCCCTCGACCATGACCACGCGAGCGCTCGGCAGCACGGCAATCTCGGCCGCGATACCCTCGTCGACATTGCGGTCGAAGCTTGGCGCGTAGACGGTATGGTCGTGTTCGGTGAGAAGGCGGCGGAGCAGGGCGACGAATCCCCAGCCGTCGAACGTGTCGATGGCCCCCTTGCGATCGTGCCGGCCGAGGCGATCGAGGGTGGCGTTGGCGAGATGAAAACCGTCCATGGGCAGGTGCACGGCTGAGCTTTCACTGCCGAGTTGCTCGTTCACCTTCGCGACAACCCGCCTAGCGAGGGTGGTTTTGCCGGCGCCCGGGCTGCCGGCGATGCCGACCAGGATGCGGCCGTGCTCGGGCAGCAGCGCGATGACGCGGCTGGCAAGTTCGGTCAGTTGAGCGGATGCCGGTGGATCGGTCAGGCTATTGGATGGCATAAGTCGACTCTAGGGCGGGGCGGGATTAACGGGAGTCGCGGGGGGGCCAGATGCCGTCGCATCCGTCTTGGAGACAGGTGAATTTGAAGGCCTGGCCGTCGGGCACGACCTCCATGCGGATGAGGCAGCGCGGGCAATTCGGCGGGCCGACCAAGACCGCGGTATCGCTGGCCAGTTCGGCTTCGGTGTACGGAGGGCCGAAGTACAGCTGGGTGCAGGAGAGATTGGCGCAGGCATAGTCGAAAGCGTCGCCGTGCCAGGCAACCGCCATTACCCAGCCGCACTGCGGGCACAGGTGAGGCTCGATGGCGTCTTTTTTTTGAAAGAGCCACGAGACGTTCTCACCTATCTCGTCCATGAAGAGAGAATAGTCCAGCTGGCCGGGGCGCGCGCGGTTTTGCGCAACCCGTGTAGAGCGGGGGCCAATTCAGGCAACTTGCCACCTTCGAGCTCGCGTGCCCAATGAATTGCCGGCGTTTACGGCTGGGGCTCGCCCGCGGCGGTGAGGCGCAGGGTAGCGTCGCCGATCCAGAGCCAGAGGGTGTCGTCGGCGGTCGACACAGCGACGTTGCCGGCCAGTGCCGTTGGCGCCAGATCGGTCTCAAAACACGTGGCGCCCGCAGCTTCAAGGGTCTCGGTGAGGGGAACGATATTCACGCCGCGACAGTCCGTGGGGTCGGCGGAGGTGACGACGGCGAGGTAGCCGGTGTCGGTGGCGGTGAGGGTGACCATTCCGGGAAGGGCGACCGGCGCTGACCAGGTGGCTGCGGCATCCGCTGTGGTGAAGAGTCGGCCGTCGGCGCAGAGCACGGCGGCGGAGTCGGACGTGCTCGCGGCGAGGTGCACGACCGAGTCGCAGGGCGCCGGGGCGTCGCCGTCCGGGCCGTGCACGGTGGCGCGGTCGGCGGGGTCGACGTACCAGGCGTCTTCGAGCTCGACGGGATAGCTGGTGTAGTTGTCGCCGCCGACAAAGGTCTTGATGAACTGCGGGGCGCAATCTTCGTCAAGGCCGACGAATTCGGCGACCGATTCGCTCAGAGCGGTGATGTTTTGCAGAGCGGTGGCTCCCGACGGTCCGGTCGCGTCGCTGGCGATCCAGCTCTCGCCGGCATCGGTGCTGAGCTCCGGCGAGGCCGCGGTCGCCGGGCAGGGGCCGGTCGTGGCGCGCCAGGCTGCGGTGTCCGACACGGCTGAGAGCAAGCGCGTCGCCGGGGCTGGGGCAACCGCGGGCGCGGCGGTTGTGGTTGCCGACGGGGTGGGTGATGGCGGTGTACTGAGAGCGGATGCTGTCGGTCGGGCAGTCGACGACGCGTCGGTAGCGGCGTCGACCGGCGTCGGCGAGAGCGCCGTCGTGATCAGCACCGCGTCGACGAGCAGGAAGAGTGCGACGGCGGCGTAGGCGATAACGCTCCGTCGCCCCTGAGGCGCCGCCATCAGTCGCGGGCCGCGACGAGGGCGGCGGTGATCGTGGTGACGGAGGAGTTGATGGCGGCGGCGGCGCGCGCGTACACGGCGGCTGACTGGCGGTAGGGGTCTTCGACGTCGTCGCGGGTGGGTGGGTTCGGGGATGGCTGGAGTCCGCGGGTTGCCGCGACGGAGGCGATGTAGGCCGGGAAATCGCGGGATGGCCGGGTTGCGGAGGCGGGTTGCGGTGCCGGGATTGCGGTCTCGTTCACCGGGCCTTGGATCGAGCTTGTCGAGATTTCGACCAGCGGAAGGGGGGCGGAGTCGCGGCTGGTTTGGGCGTCGCGGGGGGCGGCATCAGGCGCCGGGATGGGTTCGTTGGCCACCAGTCGGGCGAACTGGTTCAGGGTGAAGGTGTAGCGGGTGGCCTTGGGCAGCAGGGTGACGACCTCGCGGCGGTGGTCGCGGGTGGCGGTCAGCACGAGGTCGGCCCCGGCGATGAGCTGTTCGGTGAGCTGCCGAGCGATGTGATCGGTGCTCGCGGCGCCGTATTGCGTCGAAAGCACCGCGGCCTCGGGAGTCATGGCGCTGCCCGTCATGGCCCGCGTTCCGGCGCTCGTAACGACGGCGTCGATGCCAGCAGCACTCAGGCTCGCGCGGAGCAACTGCTCGGCCAGCGGCGACCGGCAAATGTTGCCGGTGCAGACAATCAGGATGCGGGGGGCTGCGACCGGCAGGCCGGGCTGGGCGAGGGGGGCATCAGCGATGGGGGGCGTGGTCATACTCGAGCTCTCGATCGACGGGAATAGTCTGGTGCCACGATTTCGGGCGCGGCGCCGACGTCACCATAGGTGTGTCCGTAACCATACTGGCCGAAGTGGCCGGATCCGTAGGTATCCGGTCCCTTGGTCGGCAGCATCGTCATGACCACTCCGCTAATCCCGGCACCGACGTTGTTCAGCGCCGCGATGGCGCCCGTGAGCTGGTTCTTCGGCGTGCGCCCTGACGCGACAATAAGGATGGTGCCACCGACTCGCTTGGCCAGGATGGCGGCATCCGTCACAGGAAGCAGCGGCGGGCAGTCAAAGATGACGACGTCGAAACTACGGTTGAACTGCTCGATGATCTGCGTCATGCGCGACGACCCGAGCATCTCGCTCGGGTTGGGCGGAATGTGCCCGGCGGGCAGCACGTACAGCTGACCGTGGCCCCACGGCTGAATGACGTCGTTAATTTCGGCCCGCCCGATGAGCAGGTCGGTCAGTCCGACGCCGCCCTCGATGTTCATGTAGTCGGCGATGCGCGGGCGTCGCAGGTCAGCATCGACGAGTAGAACGCGGGCGCCGGAATCAGCGAGAGAAATAGCCAGATTCGCGCTCGTGGTGCTCTTGCCCTCGGCGCCGATCGACGATGTGACCACAAATGAGCGCTCGGCGCGCTCCACGTTGAGGTACTGCAAATTGGTGCGCAGCGTGCGAAACGATTCTGCCAGCGGGCTGTGTGGGTCAGCGTGCACGATGAGTGGGCGTTCAATGGCTTTCGGGTCAAAGAGGATTCCGCCGATGACGGGCACGTCGGTGACCTGCTCAACGTCACGCTGGGTGCGAATGCGGGTGTCCAGGATTTCACGCAGCACCGCGCCGCCGACGCCGAGAGCCAGCCCAACGAGAGCGCCGAGCGCCAAGTTGAGGGGCACGTTGGGGCTGACCGGCATAATTGGAACGCTGGCCACCTGGATCCGAGTGAATTTCACCGGCGGTGCAGCAGCGGGGTCATCTGGCTTCTCAATGGCTTGCACTTCGTCGGTGAGACTCTGCGAGACGGCATTGGCAATTGCGGCGGCACGAACCGGGTCGGTGTCGGTGACCGTGATGTCGAGGATCGATGTGTCGAGCGGCGCGGAGACGGCGATGTGCTTGGCCAGTTCGACCGCCGTGATGCGCAGGTCGAGGCTCTCGATCACGGGCAGCAGCACCAGCGGAGTGCGGGCAAGGCCGGAATATGACTTCACTCTAGCTACCGTAAAGTTCTCGCCCTGCACGAGATCGCTCGTACTGCCGCCCGATTCGGTCAACACGACAACCTTCGATGTGGTGCTATAAGATGGCGTCTGCACAATCGAGAAACCGGATGCTGCCGCCACCGCCACGAGAGTCGCCGCCACGATGAGTAGCCAACTCTTGCGCAGGATGCGCATGTAATCATGGAGTTCCACTGTGCTACCTTTCGTTGCGGCACAAAGCTGCCCCCCGGTAGTTTGACACAGTTGCGCCAAGAGCCCCGATTGCACGGTGCCCCGCAATCAGGGGTCGCGCCACGTCTGACTATCGGTGCACGCCGGTCAGACCCTAACAACGCAAATTGAGCGAGCCCGTCTCGTGCAGCTCAATCAGCGGGGTGCTGCGCAGCGCGAGCTCACCAGTGAACGGCTCGGGACCGAGCCAGTCAAAGCGCAACACGGTGCTGTCGCCGGGAGCCAGTTCGACGACAATCGAGCTCACCGGGTACATGGCATCGGTGCCCGGAGTGTATGGCGCGTCGACTCCATCGCGCGTGACTCCGAGGTTGTACATCTCGGGAGTTCCATAGGCCGATACCATGGTCTTGATGTTGCCCAGCGGCACCCCCGATATGTTTCGACCGGTGACGTAGGCGGGGAGGGTCGTTGCGGCATCCGCTGGAGCAGTGTTGGTGACGGTGACCTCCAGCGCGTACTGCGGGCGCAGGTCTTTGCGGCATGTGCGCTGGCCGAGCGCGGAAGTGACGTCGAGGTAAAAGTCCATTTTCGCGCCAGTGAGATCGTTGAGATACAGGCCGAACCGGTTCGTTTTATCATCGCTGACCGGCCGACCACCGGCCAGCGTGGTGCCTGCGAGCACGGCTTGCTCGGCCTCATCGGCGTTCCAGATCAGCAGTCGATGTTCGCCTGCAGCCCGGGTGAGTGCGTCGATGAGTTTGACCGGATTGGCGTTGCCACTTTTGACGGCATCGAATACGGCACCCGCCGCGGCCGCGAAGAAGACGTCTTGCTGATCGAGTACCTCGTAGCGTGCGTAAACGTCGCGCAGCAACAACTTCACCGCGTTGTCGGCGGTGAGCTCGTCGCCGGTGGCGAGAGTGATCGGGCCGGTCGCTTCGAGCAGATAGCTCAGCGCCACCGGGTCGACCGAGAGCACTCCGTTCGCTTGCAGACCGAACTCAAGGCGCCACATTTCGCGGGTGAGGGCGCCGGTTTCGGCAAAGTCCGGAGTGAGGGTGACATCTTGAAGGTATTCGCCGGTGATCTCACCGTAAATGGAGCTGGTGCCGGCGCTGAGCGGCAGCACCGGGGCAGCAAACGGGTTGAAGTCCTCGGAAGTGGCTTGCTGCGTGAGATCGATGCGGCCCTGGTCGGCGTGCAGCAGGGCGAGCGCGCCGGGATTACCGCCGGTCGCGCGCACCTCGGCCAGGTTCTGAAACAGCACAATGTAATCGCGCGGCGCGTCCCCGCCCAACATGGCCGGCAGCAGGATGACCGCCCGGTTCAGGCCGTCGAGGGTGCCAGCGGCCTCGACCGTAACCGACTGCAACCGGGTGACCGCGCTACGCACAACGCCCAGCACGTTGCCGGTGTCGATGGCGTTCACGTTCTTGACGGCGCGGGCTAGTGCAGTGTTCGCCGCGGCTACCGGCGGTTGTGCGTCGACCACGGGCTGCACGGCCATCGCACCGTCGACGGTCGTGAAATCATTCGGGTCGAGAGTGGCGAGCGGGGAAATTGCATTCTCGGCAACATCATCAACGACAGCGGCCAACTCACGCACGGCCTCGAGGTTCGGCCCCAAAAACGGAAGCAATTCGTAGCTGCGCCAGACCGGATCGCTCGTGCGGGATCTCGCCGTCTCGGCATACTGGGCCAGCTCGGCGGCGGTGAATCGTACCGCCTCGGCATTACCGGCCATGACCTGCTCGGTGATGCTCGCAGCAAGCGGCACGGCAGCCTCAAGGGCGCCCTTGGCCTGCAACCCGCGAATGCCCACCCAGGCGGTGGCCGCGACGACAACCACAAGCAGACCGAGCACGACGAACCCGACGATGGTGCGCGTGCGCTTCACGGGGACAACGTGCACCGCTGGGGAGGATGACATGGCCCCATTCAAGCAGAGGGCTGTTCGCTTGGGGCCGCAGGAGCGCGCCTCGGTCAGTTACCCCTCGGGGCTTGACGCGCGCGCCCGTTAGGGCTTAGCGCGCGAGCCGCGGGCGCGGGGTGGTGACGTGGGAACCGAAGGAGTGACGGAGTCCGTGTCACCGTAGGCGTACCCGTAGCCGTAGTGGCCATAACCGTAGGCATCCGGCCCGCTGGTGGGCAGCATAGTCAGCACTAGGCCGGAAATGGGGGCGCCCACATTGTTGAGGGCCGCGATGGCGCCGGTGAGCTGGTTCTTGTGAGTGCGACCGGCCGCGACGACGATGAGCGCGCCGCCAACACTTTTGGCGAGGATGGCGGCATCCGTTACCGGAAGCAGCGGCGGTGAATCGAAAATGACTACGTCGAAGGCACTGTTGAATTCGGCAATGAGCTGCACCATGCGCGTGGAGCCGAGCAATTCGCTCGGGTTCGGCGGCATGTGTCCGGCCGGCAGCACGAACAGCTGGCCCGTTCCCCACGGCTGAATAACGTCGGCCAGCTCGGCCCGGCCAATTAGTACATCGGTGAGGCCGACCGCGCCCTCAATGTTCATGTACTCGGCAACCTTGGGGCGACGCAGGTCTGCGTCGACGAGCAACACACGCGAGCCGGCATCGGACAGGGCGATTGCGAGGTTAGCGCCCGTTGTGCTCTTGCCCTCACTCTCGATTGACGAGGTGATCACGAAGGAACGGTCAACCCGCCCAACGTCGAGAAACTGCAGGTTGGTGCGCAGCGTGCGAAACGACTCGGCGCGGGGGCTGCGCGGGTCGACGTGCACGATGAGCGGCCGGTCTTTGGCCTTCGGGTCGAACACGATGCCACCCAGAATTGGCAGGTCGGTGACCTGCTCAACGTCGCGGGTGTTTCGAATGCGAGTTTCGAGGGTCTCACGCAGCACCGCGATACCCACCCCGATGGCCAGGCCGACCAGAGCACCCAGGGCGATGTTCAGCGGCACGTTGGGGCTGACCGGCACGATTGGCACGATGGCTTCCTGCGCGAGGGTGAGTTTAACCGGTGAGGCGGCATCCGTTGTGGCGGGCGTTTCAATTTCTTCGACGACGAGCCTGAGGCTGGCCGAGATGGCGTTGGCCGTGTCAGCGGCGCGTACCGGGTCGACGTCGGTGACGGTCAGGTCAATGATCGACGTGTCGAGCTGTGCTGACGCGGCGATGTTCTTCGCTAGCTGCTCGGTCGTGACGCCGAGATCGAGCGTTGCGATGACTGGCAGCAGCACGATCGGCGTGGTCACCAGCGCGGAGTAGGTCTTGACCCGCGCGACCGAGAAGTTATTGCCCTGGGCCAGGTCAGCCGTTGACCCGCTCGACTGGATGGAAACGAACACCTTGGACGTCGCGCTGTACTGCGGTGTCTGCACAATCGAATAGACGGATGCCGCACCAATGGCCACCAGCGTGCACAGCACGATGAGCACCCAGCTTTTGCGCAGAATGCGAATGTAGTCGCGAAGTTCCATTCGGCGGCTATCCCCTCGTGTTGTCGATGGGAATGTTGGTCCGGTACGGCGCGTATTCACCACATGAATGTGCGGTGTCCCTCACCTGAGGATACCGAAGTTTCGCGCGTACCCCAACCTGCGCTGTGCGGCCGGTGCGCGCCGGGTAGTTTGGGATCATGGGGACAGTGCAGCAGTGGAGACGGTAATCGACCAGGCGGCGCAGCGTGATGACCGGCACACGAACCGGGCGGCGCTGCCTGCTGCTGGCCTGGCAATCGTGCTCGCGATGGTGTTGCTCGTGCTGGTGGGCGGAACCACGTTCACTGACGTACACCTGACCACCCTGTTCGGGTACCTCTGTGTCTGGGTGCCGTTGCTGGCCGCGATCCTCGTGACAGCCGGTCGTGGCGGGCTTGCCGCCTTGCGATTGTCGATTCGACCGATCGACCTAGTGTGGGGGCTGGGCGTCGGCCTCCTGGCCCGCACCGGAGCCAGTCTGATCGAGATTGCCGGCTACGGCAGCATCGGAACGACCGGTGCTTCGTTTGGTGAGACCGTGTACGACGGCTGGTGGCTGTTCGGAGCGCTCGTTGCTCCGGTGCTACTGGCTCCAGTGATAGAGGAACTGTTCTTTCGCGGGCTGGTATTGCGGGCCGTCTACGCGCGGGTGGTTATGGAAACGAGCGCGAGCCGCTGGGCCGCGCCGATCGCGGTCGGCGTGAGCGGGCTCACCTTCGCGCTCATGCACCTCATCACAATCGAGCCCGCCAGTACGGTGGTGGTCGTGGTCGTCGGCTGCTCGACGCTGCTGTTTGGGCTGGGGGCAGCATTTGTTTCGCTTCTGACCGGGCGAATCGGCGGCGCGATCATCGCGCACGTGACATTCAATGGGCTCGTGATTGTGCCGGCGCTGCTCGCAGCTTGACTTAGCGTCTGCAGACCGATCTGGCTACCCCTCGCATTGGGGCTGGGCGGCAATTTTCAAAGTGCGATGCTCGGGCCACCTGGTCGCTATGATCAAAATCGCACAAAAATTAGTGCGCCATTTTTTGAGAGTGTATCCGGGGACTAACTGCAATTCGACCTGCCCGCACGCACTCGCCGATGATCCACCGCGAGGCAGCCATGGGCAAGTTTACGTACGACTCAAGTCTCACCGCCGATTTCGACGACCGGGCACTCGCGCACATTCAGCTCGTGATCGGCGCCAAGCTGCGCCGAGGCGAGTCGTTCTATTTCTCGTGGCGGGATGATCCCTTGGCCGGTGGGGGTCGCAGCAGCATCTGGGTACATCCGGGCATCTCCATCACCTACAAATACTTCGGCAGCAAGTCACCGGCACTCAATCGCGAATGGGTGAACGCTCTCACTCTCTCGGCTAACTCCGCGAACGGTCTGCAGGTCGTGGCCGAGCCGCCGGACAGCACTCCGTAGGGAACCACTGATCAGCTGGAACGAGCTTTTTCGCCGGTCGAAGCGCGAGAAACGAACGATCGAGACCTGTCGGGTCGGGTCTCGCCCAATGGTTTGTCGCCGACCGGTAGCGGATACACGAAACGCCTCGACACCCAAGGGTGGCGAGGCGTTTCGGTCTACGTGAGGAGTAAGTTACGCTGCGGCGTGCTGACGGCGAACCGAAATGCGCACGAGAACCAGTGCAACACCGAGCACCAGGATGCCAGCGGCGCCCCAGATGATCAGGACCGGAGCGTTGTAGCCGGTGGACGGGAGGGCATTGCCGGCAGACGGGACGGCATTGCCGGTGCCGGAGTCAGCCGGCACAACGCTCAGGGCTGCGGTTCCGATGTTGTTGGAGGTCAGTCCCGTTGCAGTAACCGTGTAGACCCCGGTGGCGTTCTCGGGGAGGGTGACCGTGACACTGACGGCGCCGGTAGACGAGGCTGCCTTGGTGATCGAGCTAGTGACGGCGGTCTTGACGACGCTCAGGGTAGCTGCCTGATCACCCGTGACGGAAAACCGAACATCCTCGCCGCCCGTGAAGGCGCCGGCAGCGAATGCAACCGGCGTCGCCTCACCAGCGACAGGAGTCGAAGCGACAGTAATGAGTGAATCGGACACGTACCCGGCTGCGTTGGCGGCCGGCGCGAAGGCGAAGATGGCGATGACGGCTAGTGCCGCCGTAGCGAGGCTTTTCTTGAACAAGGTGAAGGTCCCCCAGGGTATATGGATGAGTGGTTCGCCGAAACGGCGGGTCCCGGCAAATCGTCGTGAAATACCTAGGCGGAACTCAGGCTATCGTGCACTTGGAGCATTACATAGCCCGATGTCGAGATAGTTGGGCTTAATTCCAAACAAATCGCCGTCGGTACACCTGAAATGGGGGTATTCGCCCTAAAAGTGGGTGGAGCCCTATTGCCCCGACGGGCGGCTGCGGTTATTGAGCACTCCATGGCTCTCTTCGAGGTAGCAGCTGCCGCAGAGGGATTCATAGGTGACCTCTTCGCCGTCGATCGCGACCTGGTCACCGTCAAAGATGTAGACGCCGTCGATCTTTCGCCCATTGAAGACTGCCTTACGACCGCACCGGCAGATGGTCTTGAGCTCTTCTAAGCTGTGGGCGACCTCGAGCAGGCGGCGGCTCCCGGGGAAAGCGACGGTCTGAAAGTCGGTGCGGATTCCATAGGCGAGCACCGGTATATTCTCGAGAATGGCGATGCGCAGCAAGTCGTCCACCTGGGTTTCAGTTAGAAACTGGGCTTCGTCAAGCAATAGGGCGCTCACGTCGAGACCTGACGTGCGTAAGACCTGCGCGCGGTGCTGCTGGAAGATGGCGTAGGCATCCGCTGTGGGAGTGAGCAGAAAATCTACGGCGCGGCTGACTCCGAGGCGCGACAGAATGCGGCGGTCGCCCTTGGTGTCAACCGTTGGCTTGGCGAGCAAGACGCGGTGACCGCGCTCTTCATAGTTATATGCCGCTTGCAGCATAGAGGTACTCTTGCCACTATTCATGGCGCCGTAGCGAAAGTACAGTTTGGCCATTATTTGATGCCTTTGGTCGTGGTGCGTTCAGCGTCAAATTCTAGTGTGAGAAGCGGATGCCGGCTGGTCACGCGCACCCCGGCGAACACAGCGCGCAACACACTGAGGTACGGGCGCAAGGCCCGTCGGCGCTCGAATGACGGCAGCGAGATGCCGGCCTGGATGGTGATGGTGTCGATCACAGCGCCGAACCCGGCTGGTCGGGCGTGGTCGGTCGTTGCCGCGAGTAGCTGGGCCTGGGCGCTGGCCCGCACTCTCGCCTGCGCTTCCGCTTGCGCCTGCGCCGACGTGACCAGGGCGATCGTTGTCGTGTCTGGCGCCGGGGTGGGCCTGGCTCCCTTCAGTCCGAAGGCTTGAGTGGTGTGAGCGGTATCGGTCGGGGCAGCGCTGGATCCGGCGATCTGCACCACGAGGCTGGTCGGGTCGAAGCCCTTAAGCGTGCACAGGGCAACGATCAGGGCGCCGACGGCGGCTCGCTGGTCGGAATCGAATCCGGTCGCACGACGTTCCGGGTCGGCGATGACGCAGAGCGGGTTGAGGCCGCGCTCGGTCAGTATGATGCGTTCGCGGTCGATCAGGTCGTCCAGCCAGGTATGGTCAACCTCGGCTACGAGCACGCGGCGCACCTGAAAGGCCAGGGAGCGAGCGCGCTTCACGTCGACGGCGGTGAGGTTCTGCCGTTCCAGAACATCGGCCAGAAAGGGCAGCACGTCGGCTCCGAGGTTGGCGAGGCGATGGTCAACCACGGCCTGCGCGAGGAGGCCGCGACTCTCTTCGGTGCGTCCTCGGATGGCGCGGCGGGCATCCGTTTGCCAGCGATGAATGGAGTTGACGATCTGGCGCGAAAACGCTGCCGCGGCCAGGGCCGGGGCGAGCACCTGCGTCATGGCGATAATCACGAACAGCAGCGGCGGGGTGTGCACGCCGAGATAGGGCGACTGAGCCAGTGCCGTGACGCCAACGACGACGGCAGCGGATGCGCCGAAAATCAGAATCTCTTTCCACGGCCGAAAGGGAGCAAGGGCCAGCAGCAGCAGGCCCAAGCCGATCGAGGTGAAGTCGTCCTGGATCATTCCGTTGTACTGCCAGGTGCTCGCAGCGGCGAGCAGGTGCGCGGTGGCGCCGAGAGCCACGACGGCGATCGCGCGGTAACGGGTGAACGGTGCGAGATCGGGCCTGGCCGCCCAGACCAGCGCTGCAGCGGCAATCGTCAGCGCGGCGACGGCCGCTAGAGCGAGGGCCGGAACTTGGATCTCGTGCGGACGCGTCAGCGTCCCCACCACCGCATATGCCACCACGATGAGCGCCACGACCGGGGCGATCGGCCAGGCGGCGAGGCCGCCAATGGGGTCCAGACGTTGTTGCGAAGCGGATGCCGGCGCTCGCGGCCGGCGCGGAGTCGGCGTCGCCCGCGTCATTCTTGGGCGACCTGGTGCAGGGCGCCGACCGGCACGGTGAGGCGCACGCTGGTTCCGGCGCCTGGACGGCTCCAGATCAGCACGGATCCGCCCAGTTGCTCGATGCGCCTTCTCACGGACTGTCGTAAACCGAGCCGATCGGACGCCGATTCGGATTCGGTGAACCCGCGGCCGGCATCCGTGATGAGCACGGACAGCGTCGTGCTGTCGGATTCAATAGTGACCTCGGCGGCGGCGATGCCGGCGTGCAAAATGACGTTGACCAGGCACTGTTGTACGGCGAGACCGACGTCGCGATCACTACCAGCGTCGAGGCGCCGCAGGGCAGCGCGGTCGCCGATGAAGTCGACAACGAGCCCGCGGTCGCGACCGCGCTCAATGGCGGCGTAGACGGCGCTGGATTGCCAAGCGTCCGCGGGCGCTGGGGCATCTCGGGAATCCGTGTCGGTGAGCCAGTTTGTGTCGTGCAGCGTGGTGAGGGTGTATTGCAGGCTCGCTTTCAGGCCAGGAGAAAGAGCCCCAGGTTCGGCCAGAGACAGGGCAACGAGCTGGGTGACGGTCGTGTCATTGAGCAAGGCGATGGCCCTGGTATCGAGGGCATCCCGCAGCTGACGGTTCGATCCGTCTTGCACGGCACGGTGGATCGCCGGCTGAGCGGCGTTGCTCGCACGCCGATCGATGCCGGCGAGCACCATGACCCCGACGAGCACCAGGTAGGTCGAAAGCGTGAACAGGTCTGGCCGGTACGGCACCGTGGTGCCGACGATGGCCAGAAAGGCGGCCGCCTCGGCGAGGATGAAGGCTGCCGTACTCCAGAGCACTCCAGCGAGGGCGCTCGACCCGGCTCCGCCGACCATGACCAGGGCCATCTTCGGCAGGGCGACGAGGAACATATTCGACGCTGGGAATACATCCGGCTCACCGAGCACAGCTGCCGTGAAGGCGTAGACGCCCACGGTGCCAACCAGCAGGTACGCCACGGCGAAGGCGATGATGCGGTGCCGGGTAAAGAGGATGAGCAGGCCGCCCATGACAAGCACGATGAAAATGGTGAACCAGAGCCCTGGACTGCGATGCAGGCTCAGGATGGCAACCGACACGACCGCGGACATCAGGCAGGTCAGTGCGAACCAGTGTGCGGCCCGCGCGATGGCGCGCGCCAGCGTCAGCTGGACCAGGTGACCAGGTAATCCTAAGGACATAGTTCCCCCAAGATAAGTATGCCACTGGGGGTTGGAGGGGTGGGCGCTAGGGCTCAGAACAGGGTGGGGGTCAGGTCGGGCGGGAGTTCCGCGGCGATCAGGGACTGAGGTGTCTCCGTGGTCCGGGCCCAGCTCAGGGAGTGGGGCCCCTGATCTATCGTGGGCCCGGCGACCGGGCCCGGCGAAGGAGCGGGGGCGAAGGTCGGACGGGTGGCGGGCACCGGCATCCGTTCCGGGGAGGCAGGAAGGGCGCTCGAGCGCAGGCCACCGGTGGCGGGGTCGACGATTCCGCGCTCGAGGCCGTGCGCGCGGATGAGCGGTTTGATGCGCGCGGCGAGCCAGGTGCGGTACTCCTTGGGCGCGTACTGGCCGCCGGCGTACAGCTCGAGGTAGCGGCCGACGAGCTCGGGGTGATCGCGGGCGAGCCACTGCAGGTACCAGTCTTTAACGGCGGGCTTGAGGTTGAGACCGGAGTAGAGCACGCTCGTGGCACCGGCCGCCTTGGCCTGCCGCAGGGCTTCGTCGAGGTGAGCGCGGGTGTCGGTGAGAAACGGCAAAATGGGCATGAGAAACACGCCGCAGTCGAGTCCGCGTTCGCGCACCGCGGTAACCGTGGCGAGGCGCGCCTTCGTGGTGGGGGTGCCCGGTTCGACCGACTGCTGCAGGTCGTCGTCATAGATTGCAATGGACATGGCCAGGTCGACCGGAACGCGCTCGCTCGCCTCGACGAGCAAGTCGAGGTCTCGGCGCAGCAGGGTGCCCTTGGTGAGAATGGAGATGGGCGTCTTGCTGTCGGCGAGGGCCGCGATGATGCCCGGCATGAGCCGGTAGCGCCCCTCGGCGCGCTGGTACGGGTCGGTGTTCGTACCGAGGGCGACCGGATGCCTCCCCCACGTCGGCTTCGCAAGCTCTTTTCTCAAGACCTCGGCCACGTTGACCTTGACGATGATCTCGCTATCGAAGTCTTTACCGGCATCGAGATCGAGGTACTGGTGCGTGGGCCGCGCGAAGCAATACGTGCAGGCGTGCGAGCATCCGCGGTAGGGATTGATGGTGTACCCAAATGGCATCGCGCTCTGCCCCGGCACGTGGTTGAGTGCCGACTTGGCGAGGATCTCGTGAAACGTGATTCCGGCGAACTCGGGCGTTTGCACTGTGCGCACGAGGTTGTTGAGACGAGCAAGGCCGGGTAGCGCACCAACCTGCTCGGTCTGTAGTTCTTGTCCGCTCCACCGCATGGTTATAGTCGAACACAAGTTCGAGCCAATTGCAAGCGTGCCGCGAAAAACTCGGTGTGAAACGGATGCCGCTGGCCGCGTCGCCGTGCCGGTTTGCTCGCGTTGTCGCGTCGCGGCACGGCACTCCTTCGTAGGTGCGCCCCGAGCTCTACCGAGTGCCGCGAGGTTGGCCGCACCGCTCGCGGCACGCGTTAGGGATGGGGGCACTCGTTCTTAGGGGTGCCCCGAGTTCGAACGAGTGCCGCGATCCTTACCGAGTGCCGCGACGGAGGTTGGGGGCGGGCAGAGGCCGCGGGGCCGGCCTGGCCTCTCGCCGCACGTGTTTGAGAAGTTGGCACTGGTTTGAACACGTGCGCGCTTCCCAAACACGTGCCACGACGCGGCAGGCCGCCGCACGGCAAGCGGCGGCACCGTCATTTAAGCGGATGCCACAACGGGGGCACTCCCGGGAATGGTCGTGTCCCAGCACTCGCGGCACGCGCTGGGGATGGGGGCACTCATTCTTAGGAGTGCCGCGAGTTCGAACGAGTGCCGCAACAGAGCTTGGTGCGGGCAGGGACCGCGGGGTCGGCCTGGCCTCTCGCCGCACGTGTTTGAGAAGTTGGCACTGGTTTGAACACGTGCGCACTTCCCAAACACGTGCCACGGGGCGGGGGACGGCGGTACCGCACACGGACTCCGAGCCCAAACGAGTGCCGCGACACCCGCCAGGCCTGCGCGACCCGCGGTGCGGCATCCACTATCGGGCGATTCGCACTACTCTGCCGGCATGCGCACTCACAGGGTACCCGCGTGACCCGGCTACGGCGGAGCGACCCGGCTCGGCCCGGGTACACCCGACGGCGCGCCGGCACAGGCTTCAGCTACCGCGATCTTGCCGGCGACACGGTGACCGACAGCGAACTGCGGCAACGGTTCGCGGCCCTCGCGATTCCGCCGGCGTGGACCGAGGTGTGGATCGCGCCGCAGCCAAATGGTCATATTCAGGCCATCGGGCTCGATGCCGCCGGACGCCGCCAGTACATTTACCATCCGGCCTGGCGCGAACAGAAGGACCGCCTCAAGTTCGAACGCGCGCTGCAACTCGCGGAATCGCTGCCACGGGTGCGCGGCCAGGTCACGAGGGAGCTGCGCGGCGATGGCCCTCCGCGCAGCAGGGCCATCGCCGCGGCGTTTCGCATGCTCGACCTCGCCTCGCTGCGCATCGGCAGCGAGCGCTATGCCGACGCCTACGGCAGCCACGGCCTCTCGACCCTGCTCTGCTCGCACGTCTCGGTGCGGGGCGACACGGTGCGCCTGGATTTTCCAGCTAAGAGTGGCCAGCAATTTCAGGGCCTGATAACGGATGCCGACCTCGCGACCTACCTGCGCGCCCGCCTGCGCGAGCGCCCGGCTTCACCGCTGCTCTCCTGGGTGGTCGACGGTGTCGAGAGCGCCGTCTCGGCCTCCGAGATCAACGATTTCATCAAGGATCACACCGGTGGCGAATTCACCGCGAAGGACTTTCGCACCCTGCGGGGCACGGCTGCTGCCGCGCAGAGCCTGGCCGAGAGCCTCGGGCAGAGTCTCGCGGTGACGGCGGCGGTAGCAGCGAAGGTGGGCGCGGCGGCGGGGTCGAAGGCGGGCGCGGCGGGGTCGACCATCGCGACGGGGTCGAAACCGAGCACCGCAGCGACCGGCGCGACGGCGACCAGCGTCGCGGACGAGCCGACGGCATCCGCTTCACGACCACCGCGGGCGGCGACACGCAGCCGGCGTGCCGACACCCGTGCCATTGCCGAAGCGATGCGGCAGGCCGCGGATGTTCTCGGCAATACCCCGGCGATCGCCCGCACGAGCTACGTCGACCCACGAGTTGTGGACCTGTTTCTGGCCGGCGAGACGATCGACCCCGCCGCACGGGTCTCAGCCGAGACGGCGCTGCGGGCGCTCGTGCTCGGCGATGACGCTTAAACCTGACGCTTAAACCTAATGCTTAAGAATGTCACCCGTTCGGGGTATAACTTGAATGCCACCAGCCGATCCGGCTGTGGACTATGAGAAAGGTAGGCCCATGACCCACGACTCTGACCCCGTTGAACAGCCGCCGCTCGACGCCCCCAACCCCGGGCCCGAGGCTCCCAGCTCGCCGACCAACCCCGACCAGCTTGTCGGACCAGACGGACCAGACGGCCCGACCGAGGAACACGCCGGTTCGGCCTCGAAACCCGACGCGGCCGAAGCTGTTCCGGTCGCCAGCGCAGGAACCGGTCCTGACGGCCCGGCCCCAAGCGCGGACGGGTCGACCCCCGGTGAAGCCGCCGTCGCCACTCACGCCGATGCCGACAGTGACGCCGAAGACGACCAGGACAACGTCGACAACGAGGCACGCACCGACGACAGCGACCTCGACGATGTCGATCCCGCCGACAATCCGTCGAACACCGATCTGGTCGGCCACGGCCAGGCCGAACCGACCGCCTAATCCACCACCTAACTCCAAGGAGTTCCCCATGAAGGGCAAGCTACTGTTTTTCGCCGGCGCCGCCACCGGCTTTGTACTCGGATCCAAGGCCGGCCGGCAGGCCTACGACCGCATCGCCGCGAAAGCCCGCATCATGTGGGGCGACCCCGGCACACAGAAGGTTGTCTCGCAGGCCGAAGGGATAGCGCGCGACGCCGCCACCGTCGCCCAGACGAAGGTGAGCGGTCTGCTGGACCATGCCGAGGCATCCATTAAAAAAGAAGAGCGCAAGGCCAATCACACAACGGATGCCGACACCCACGACACGTAAACCGGCGCCGGCATCCCGCGCGGGGTGTTTAGTCCGTCACGAGCACGCCTCACTGCGGGCTGGACCACCGCGCGGGAGCAGCCGACGCGGAGTGGCTAGTCTGCTACGAGCGTGGCTCGCTGCGGGCTGGACTGCCGCGCCGGAGTGCCCCGCACCAGAAAGCTCGCCTGCGCCCGATCGAACGACGAGTAGAACCACCTCGTGGTGAGCACGCCGAGCTTTGTTACCTCGTAGACGTCTTTGCTCTGCTGGATAACTCCGAGCAGCGCGGCTGGGTCGCCGTCAAGAATTTGTGAATCTCGCACCAACCATTCTGTGGGTGTGAGCTGGAGAATGCCGAGCTGCGATACGCGCAGGTCATCCGCATCCGAAACGCCATTGTTCGGGTTCACTTGCCGCCTCCGGGCCCGTTTGATTCTCCAGTAGACAACAGCTCACCGCCTCTTTCAAGGGGTTGACAGGACGCTCCTACTCAACGAGCACGTGGCCTCAAGGCGCCGGCGTGTTGCGTCGAGAACCGCAGGCGATTTGTCAGTAGAACGTGACCGCACAGTCAGGGGGCCAGCCTCGGTGGCGACTAGTCCACGCTGAGCGCGACAATGCATGAACTGTATTCTGGCCGTTTACTTTCCGTTTCTACGGAAGTCATCTTCAAGAAACCTGTTCTGAAGAAAATTTTCTTCATGATCAAAAACTTCGCAGACGCACGGCCCGACGACTTGCTAGCACACTCTCGTGAGCTTTTGCCAGGCCTGACGGCCACCGAGCGGCGTCTGCTCGAGTGGATCCTCGCCGACCCGGATCGGGTGCCGCTGCTGAGCATCACTGAGGTGAGCCGCGCTGTCGAATGTTCAGAGGCGACCGTCGTGCGCCTCTGTCAGCGCCTTGGTCTCCGAGGCTACGGCCAGCTCAGGCTGTTGCTGTCACGGCGGAGCGTTGACCCGGTCGACCTGGCTCGCGGGCCGATCGAATTGGATGAGTCCGATCACGAAATACTGGTGAAAACGCTCGGTCATGCTGCACGGCTCCTCGAGACGATTGCCGGTCGCATAACCGCCGAAATGGATGCCAACTTCTCCCGTGCAGTTGATGCCGTGGGTGCTACCCATCGGCTTCTCGTTCTGGGGATCGGGGCGTCGTCGGCGATCGCACAAGACGCCGCGCAGCAGCTACGCACGATTGGTTTGCGTGTTGACTCACCCATAGATCCATTCACCCAATTATTTGAAGCGGGACGACTGGAACGTGGTGACGTCTGTCTCATCATCAGCCATACGGGAACGACCACCGACATACTCCGGTGCGCGGACGCAGCCGGTGCTGCGGGGGCCACCCGCGTCGCCGTCAGCTCGTACCGTACGACGCCATTGCAGGGCAAAGTCGAGCTCCTGCTCGTCACTGGAGGACTGACCCCAACCTTCCGCCCTGAGGCAGCGATGAACCGTGTCGCCCATCTTCTGGTGTTAGACGCTCTCGTGACCGCGGTTGCTCTGCGTCACAGGGACCGATCCGCAGCTGCGCTGGAATACCTCCACAGCGTGACCGCCACGAACCAAATCTAATGGCGCCCAGACTTGGCCGTGCCGCTCGTCGGGAACGGCTTGTCCTCACGACGATGCTCACTCCGGCTCTCGCATTGCTCGCACTGTTGATTGTGCTGCCAGTGCTGCTGACCCCCATATTTTCTTTCTTCCATGTCGACCTTTTCGGTGGTGTCATCTCATTTGTTGGCACTCAGAACTGGGCAGCAGAAGTCGCTAACGGTGAACTTATCACTGGCACCGCGAACACCCTGGGCTACGCCCTCCTTACTGTTCCTACGTCACTCGCGCTGGGGATGTGTTGCGCATTGGCGATCGACCGAGTTCGGTTCGCGCGGTCATTCTGGCGCACCGCATTCTTTCTGCCGGCTGCGGCTACCCTCGCGGCGATGGCCGTCGCCTGGAAAGCGATGATGGCACCAGGAGGACCGTTCGACGCCCTGGTCGGTGACATATCGGGAGTCTCTGACTGGCTCTCGGACTACAGGCTCGCCCTGCCCGCGATCGCAATCGTTGGAGTGTGGCAACAGTTTGGCTACAATACTGTGCTGTTCGCAGCGGGGCTGTCTACGCTACCGCGGGAACCAATGGAAGCTTCGATCCTCGATGGCGTCAATGCTTGGCAGCGTTTCTGGCGCATCATGCTTCCGATGATGGGCCCGTCCGTGGTTTTTGCCATCGTGACAAGCACCATGACCGCACTGAAAGCGTTCGATCAGATTCAGGTGATGACCGGTGGTGGACCCGGCGATTCAACCAGGACGCTGCCTCTCATGATCTATTCGCGAGGGATGTCCTATCTAGATATCGGAGGCGGTGCTGTGCTGGCCACGGCGATGCTTGCCATTGTCATGTTGGTCACCGTCTGGCAGGTACGCCGACTGCGTCATCTCGAGGAAAGCGGTACGTCACGATGATTCGAAACCTTCGACGGGATCTGCTGGTCTACGTCTTCTTGATCTGCTGTGCAATTTTCGCCCTGGGACCTTTTGGTTGGATGCTGCTCACTGCCTTCCGCACCCAAATCGACCTCAACAGCGGCTCGGTCTTCCCCGCTGAGTTCACGGTAGAGAACTTTGTTCAGGTATGGCAAACCGTGCCGGTGCTGCGATACCTGTCCAACAGCGTCATAGTGACAGCAACTATTCTGATCAGCCAATTCTTCACTGCAATTCCCGCGGGTTTTGCACTCGCTCGCATGCAGAATAAGCGGCTGAGTCAGGCGATTGTATGGATTGTTCTGGGTGCGACGATGGTGCCTTTGCAAGTTATCGCCGTTCCCCTGTTCCTCGCGCTTTCAAAAGTCGGGCTCGTCGGCACCCTAGCCGGGTTGATTGTTCCATTTCTTGCCAGCGCGTTTGGCGTGTATATGTTTCGTCAATTTTTCTTGCAGTTTCCTGAAGAACTGATAGAGGCAGCCCGACTCGATGGCGCAGGCGAGGTGCGCATTCTGGTGCGCATCGTTTTGCCGTTGGCACGACCAACGATGATTGCCTTTTCTGTTTTCAGTGTTACGGCCCACTGGAATGATTTCTTCTGGCCATTCTTCACGCTGCGAGGCGACAGTGCAGCGACCATCCCCTTTGCGATTGCACGGTTTGCCTCAAACGAGATGGGGACAGACTTTCCTCTGCAAATGGCTTCGGCGACGATGGCAATTCTCCCCATGGTGATCGCGTTCCTCGTGCTGCAGCGGTATTTTCAGTCGTCGATTCTCTCCGGGTCCCAACGCTGAAATGGTCGATGCGCGGGTGAAACACTTCTCATTTCCTTCCACAGTCCCACCCAATAAAGAAAAAGAGACCGCAAATATGAATAAAAATACAAAATTAACGATGACGGCGGCGGGGGCCATTGTCGTTATTGGGACCCTGGCGTTAGGCGGCTGCTCGTCCAGCACAGGCGCCGGCCAGAATGTAGATGGGGGCGGTGAGGTCTCCTTGTCCTACACAATGCCAGACGTGTTCACCACGACCATGGAGGATGTCACTGCACGTATGGACGGCGATGTCACGCTTTCTGCGGAGTCTATTGGCAACACGTATAACGACCTCACGCAACGCATCGCCACTGATGCAGCGGCCGGAACCGTGCCGGATCTCGCTCTGGTTTCATTGAATCAGATCTCAAATTTCGTTGAGCAAGGCATTGCGCAACCGATCGACGCGCTGATTGAGAGCGAGGGCGTCGACCTGAGCACGATCGATCCGACCGCGCTGTCGCTGAGCAAGGTCGACGGCAAGCTTTACGGGATGCCGCTCGCCCTAAGCGCCCCGATGCTCTATTTCAATGCCGACCTCTTCATCGACTCAGGTCTGGACCCGGCGACGCCCCCCGCTACCTGGGACGAAGTGCGAGAATCCGCGGAGGCCCTTGTGGCCCATGGCCACGGCGGCGTCGTCTATGCGTGGGATAACGACCAATGGATCTTCCAGTCGCAAGTTCGCAGTGGCGGTGGCTCGATGCTCACCGACGACGGTACTCAAGTCGCTTTTAATGATGAAAACGGTGTGAGAGCTCTTACGGAATGGGTTGACCTCGCCGATAACGGCCTGTTCCCCGTTTTAGCAAGCACCCCCACTCCAGACGCTCTCACGGCCTTCACTGAGGGAAAAATCGGCATGTGGGTGGGCTCGTCGAATGTTGCAGCTAGTGTGACTTCGCAGGTCTCGTTCGACGTGCGGACCACAACCTTCCCAAGCGCTGACGGCTCACCTACCCCGCTAGCAGCCGGAGGAGCAGCAATCATGATGCTCACCAAAGATGAGTCGTCGCAGAAGCGCGCGGCCGCCGTGTTTGCCGAGTTCGGATCTCCCGAGACGTCCACAAGCCTCACGACATCAACGGGGTACCTCCCCATCAACAAAACTGCACGGGAGTCCAGTAGCTACTTGAAAGATTTTCTTGCATCGCAGCCGCTTCGTGAACCGGCAATTGAAGAGTTGCCGCGGCTCGAGCCGTGGACGACATACTCGGGCAATCGCAGCGTAGAAATCACCGAACGCATCGCGAAAGAGATCGAGGCAGCGCTCAAGGGGATCAAGACTCCCCAACAGGCTCTCGACGACGCCGCAGAGGCGGCAAACGCCCTGATTGGCGTGAAGTAGTAGGCGTCAAACCAGGAACTACCGCGCAAAACCGCCCCGGATGCCATCACGGTACCCGGGGCGGTTTTGCGCGGTCAGGAGAGACAGAAACGGAGAGAAAAATGAGCCAGATGAAATGCAGTGCAATCGTCGGCCCCGGAAGAGGATGCGACGACTACCGACAAGCAGTGAGCGCACGATATCGCCGCCGCCCTGGTGCGCTCTAACGACGTCTACCTCGTCACCAGAGGCCTCGCTGACGACGTGGTGGCCGTTGGCGCGATCTGGGGCACTCTGCCCCAGATCGCGCTGGCCCGGCGAGCCGGTACGTCCGTCGTGCAGATTGATGGCTCAGCGGTTGCCGACGTCGGACTGCAGATCGGACTGCGCGCCCTTCGCAGCCGGCGCGAGACGGGCGATATCGAGGGCAAGCACGACCCCGTCGGTGCCAACGGCAATGATCTTATCCCCGGCGCGCGTAAGGGCTGCGGCGATCGGTGACGCGAGTTGGGTTCGTTCGCGCTCGATACCATCGAGGGTATAGCTGCGGATTGTGCCGTCGAGACCGGGCAGAAGAAGATGATCCTCGACGAGGATTGGCGGGGCTATGACCGGGTGTGCCGCCTTCTTATAGGAGCCCATGGGGAACGGTGCGTCGCCGGTGACAGGGGTGTCCCAGATGGTTGCCCCGGTGTCGGGGTCGAGCATGCGGATTCCGTGGCCGGTGACGGTTACAAGGTACCCGGCAGGCGTGACGAGCGGTGTGGCCGGGCTGAATCCACCGTCGTGGTCTGCGGTCCACCTGTTGCGCCCGGTGGCGCGGTCGAGAGCGGAGGTCTGCCCGTGCGCTGGCATGAGGATGGTGTCGCGATCACTGTCGTAGGCCGCGGTTCCTATGATCAACAGCTTTTTGAGCGCTTCGAAGGTGTCCGTGGTGTCGAGGTCGGATCGTTCCCACACGGATTTGCCGGTTCTGATATCGAGGCCGATCGGATCGGTGGGGGTTGGCCAGAATCCCATAATGAGAAGGTCACCGACGATGAGCGGCGCGGCATGGTTGACCAGGTTGTGGTGCGGGGAGAGATCCGTACGATGCCACAGCGTCTGCCCGGTTTGAACGTCGATGGCGCGGAGGTCAGACTGGTCACCGACGTAGATAATTCCATCGGAGACGGTGGGTGCACCCCACGCAAAGCGGCGAAGCGGGTCCCTGGATGCCTGCCGCCAGCTGGTCTCGCCGGTGGCCGAGTCGAGGGCAATGAGGTCGCCGGAGACTTCGACGGCGATGACGACATCACCCGCGGGGGCCGGGGTCGTCTTGACCGCTGAACGGGTGACGCTGCGCCAAAGGAGGCGCCCTGTAGCCACGTCGAATGCTTCGACGGTGCCGGCGGGGCGGTCTTCGACCTGGCCGCCGACGAACACGACGCCGTTTTCGACCGCCGCGGATTGGCGATGTCCGGCACTCGCCATGCTGGCCTGCCACAGCACTGCGTCGCTGGTCGAGCTGACCGGGGTGGGCGCATAGGTCGAGGTTCCAACGTCTCCGAGCTGCGCTGGCGACTGCCTGTCCGAATACGTCTCGGTGCGCAGGGTGATGCTGCTACCGTCCCATGTGACGTGGCGGAAAGCGGGAGGGCTGTAGTCGAGACCACCGAAGAACGTGGGCGGGCTGTTGACGTGGAGGGTGCCGTTGACATCGACGACCCGGCTGGTATGCCAGTGCCCGGAAAACGCTGCAACGGGCTGCCAGGGCAGTTCGTCAACGATGGAGCCGCTCGGCTGGTCGTGGAAGAGCAGAATGTACGGAGCTCCCGGGTCGAGCTGCGCGAGGTCGGCGCGGACCCACGCGTTCTGCGTCGCGTGGTCGATGCCGATTTCGTGGGAGTGCCAGTCCATGGCGACCACATGGAGACCAGCGACGTCGAAGCTGTACCACCGTGGTCCAAGGTAGGCCTCGTACAGCGTCGGGTCGCCGTCGTGGGTGAAGTAGTTGTTGCGGCTGATGATGCTCTGGTGGGTGCCGTTCATGTGGTCATGGTTGCCGGGAATGACATCGACCGGGATCGGGCTGGTAGCCAGGGTCGCGATGTAGGCTTCGAATTCTTCGGCGAAGCCGTGGTCGACGAGGTCGCCCGTGATCATGATGCGGCGCGCGTCGGGGGCGAGCTCGTGCAGCCGGTCGAAAAAGCCGGTGATCTGCGCGGGGAGGCTACCTTCGGAATAGAGTGCGGTGTCGTACCACCCGGCGTCGACGACGGCCTGCGTCGTCGTGTGGGTGTCAGTAACGTGGAGAAACTCATACGGGAGGGGTTGTTCCTCCGTCAGCAGTACGAATCGGTATTCGGTTGTGTCGTCGGCGGTGACGGGCAGCCACCAGGGCGCTGCGGTGTATCCGCGCGGCCGGCTGATGGTGATGAAGTTGCCCCATTCATCCTGGCGCGGAAGGGTGAACCGTCCGTCCACGCCTGTCGTGGTGACGATCGCTCCGGTAGAGACGGCGATGCCGGCGGCCGGCTGACCATCCGAATGGATGACGATTCCGTGCATAGAATTTCGGCTCTCTGTCATGGGGTCAGTAATCGGTGATCGACATCGCCGTTCCGTGCGCGGAGCAGAGGCGCCCGAGGCGGAGTGCTTCTCTGAATTCGCATTAGCCGGCTAGCTCGACGAGGGCATCCGCGGCAACGCCCCATCGCTGTTCAGTGCACACAGTACAAATCGAACATACCCAAGCGGTCTTCGACATTGTCCATTGTTAAAAACTAGCACACGCCATGTGCGCGCACAGTGGGCACCAGCGGCGCGCTTTTAGGTGTCGGCACTGGCCGGAGTTACGCCGCCGGCGACCGTCGTCAGAACCGGCTCGGAGACCTTTCGACCCGGGATTGTGAAGCGCGAGTCACCGATAAGCGCGGGAGGCTAGTTACTGAGGTGCAGCACCTCGGCGGTCGCGGCGAGCGATGCAGCAGCGGCTGCGGGGTCGTCTGACAAACGGGTGCCGTAGCTGGGGATCATGGCGCGGATGCGCGGCTTCCAGCCGTCAATGCGGTCGGGGAAGCAGCGGGCCAACAGGTCAACCATGATCGGCGCGGCCGTTGAGGCACCGGGCGATGCGCCCAGCAGCCCGGCAATCGAGCCGTCGCTCGAGGTGATGACCTCGGTGCCGAACTGCAGCACTCCGCCGAGCTTGGCATCCGTCTTCATCACCTGAACGCGCTGGCCTGCCGTGATGAGTTCCCAGTCGTCAGGGACCGCGGCGGGAATGAACTCGCGGAGTGCCTTCAGCTTGGCAGCTCGTGAGGCAAACACCTCACCAACCAGGTATTTCATGAGGTCGAAGTTGTGCTTGGCTACGGCGAGCATCGGCCCAAGGTTGTGCGTGCGAATGGAGAACGGCAGATCAAACCACGTGCTCGACTTCAAAAACTTCGGGCTGAATCCGGCGTATGGGCCGAACAATAGCGACATCTCGCCATCAACCACGCGGGTATCGAGGTGCGGCACCGACATGGGCGGCGCGCCCTTGGCCGCCTTGCCGTACACCTTCGCCTGGTGCTGAGCGACCAGCTCGGGGTTGGTTGTGCGCAAAAACTGGCCGCTGATCGGAAACCCGCCGAAGCCTTTGATCTCGGGAATTCCACTCTGCTGCAGCAGCGCGAGAGCCCCGCCACCGGCACCGACGAAGACGAAGCGGGCGTTGATCGTGCTGCGGGTCTGCCCGACCTGACGCAGCAATTTAAGGTTCCACGTGCCATCCGCTTCGTGCCCCAGGCCGACAACCTGCTCATTCAGGTGAATGCCAACACCTTGCTGCTTGAGGTTGTCGAACATGAACCGGGTGAGAGCGCCGAAGTCCACGTCGGTTCCGCTCGTAATGCGGGTGGCGGCGATCTTCTGGCCGGCCGCACGTTTGCGGGTCAAGAGCGGGGTCCAGGTGCCGATCTTGGAGGCGTCATCGCTGAATTCCATACCAGCGAACAGCGGCTGACCGACGAGCACGGCGTGACGTTTGCGCAAGTACTCCACGTTGGCCTTGCCGTGCACGAAGGTCATATGCGGCGTGGAATTGATGAACTTATTTGGCTCCGGCAGGGCGCCACTCGAAACGAGATGTGCCCACAGTTGACGGCTGATCTGAAACTGCTCGTTGATCACGACGGCTTTGTCGGCGGTGACCGAACCGTCGGGCGCCTGCGGCATGTAGTTGAGTTCGCACAATCCGGCGTGGCCGGTTCCGGCGTTATTCCACGGGTTCGAGCTTTCCTGCGCCACTTCACCGAGGCGCTCGTAGACCTCAATGCGCCAGTCGGGCTGCAGCTCCTTGAGGAGCGTTCCGAGGGTGGCGCTCATGATGCCACCACCAATGAGTACAACGTCGACGGTTCCCTGAGAATTCACACTTTCGAGTGTATCGCTGCCGGTGGATGACCCTGACCGCCGCCAACTAGTCCCCCGAATAGGGGATACTTAAGTTATGGGGTTTGAAAACACCGACCGTCGCGTCGCCGTCATCATTGAAGATGACGCCGATATTCGCGCTCTGCTCGAGGCCGTACTGACGCAGGCCGGCTTTGAGACGATCCCCACGTGCAACGGACTCGACGGTATCGCTGCGGTGCGCGCCAACGACCCGATCGTGACGACCCTCGACGTGAGTATGCCCGGCATCGACGGCTTCGAAACCGCCAGACGCATTCGCGCCTTCAGCCCCACCTACCTCGTCATGCTCACCGCCCGCAACGACGAAATTGACACACTTCAAGGCCTCGACGCCGGTGCAGACGACTACCTCACCAAGCCGTTTCGCCCCCGCGAGCTGCGCGCCCGCATCGAGGCGATGCTGCGACGCCCGCGACAGTCCGTCAGAACGGATGTTGCATCCCCCGTCGTCGAGACGGCTGACGCTCGCACACCCCAGTCGACCACTGCGGTGTCGAACCCCGAGGCAGTGGTGGAAGCATCCGTTTCCGCGCCGCCGCCGGGCGAAGAGACCGCCGCCCAGCCGGCCGATGCCTGGTTCAGCCACAACGGCCTCAAGCTCAATCCCGCGGAACGCATCGTGGAGCTCGCCGGCGCCCAGCTCGATGTGACCCGCACGGAGTTCGATCTGCTCGCTGCGCTGCTGGATTCCAAGCGCACGGTGCGCAGCAAGAACGATCTCGCCCTGCTGCTGCGCGGCGAGGCCTATGCCAGCGCGTACCCGGTCGACGGGGCCGATCGGCGAGCGGTCGAGGTGCACATGGGTAACCTGCGGCGCAAGCTCGGCGACAGCAGCACAAGTCCGCGCTGGCTGGAAACCGTGCGCGGCGTTGGCTACCGACTCGCCGCTGGCCAGCCGGGCGATCTGGCGTAGCCGTACCTGCCTCGAGCTCAGGGTTTAGACCGAAGCGGCTAGCCCCTACCCCCGAGCGATGTGCTGCGACAATGCAAGGCAGGTGTCGTTACCGACCTCACTCAGCCCCGGCAGCTGCAATGCACACCCGGACAGATCGTTATTCTTCAAAGCGCTGTGCACCGCAAACGCGGTGCGCTCCAGGCGAACCGCGCCGAGCATGTTACTGCTTGCACAGATGCTCAGCAGCACGACGTCGGCCTCGTCGACATCGGCCGTGGCCAGCGCCGCCCGAAGCCGCTGCGTGCGGGCCTGCCAGAGGGCAATGAAGTCGTTGACAAAGCGATTACAAACAGCCCGATCACCCCCGAGCTGGCTGAACAGAATGTGCAGCGGAGCTGGGTCGACGAGCGGGCTCATGCTGGGCATCCGCTGGTCGGGGCGGCGTCAGGATAGCGGAATCTCACGCGTCAACTCTGACAGATTGGCCCCCATTATGGGAGTGATGTGAGCCGGTTTCTCGTCAAGATTTGATCAAGATCCGGTCGAGGCGTGCACGGCAATGTCGTTGCCACCACGGCCACGAACCTCGGCAATGGCGTCATTGACCGCACTGCCGAGCGCCGTCAGGTCGTAGCCTCGCTCGAAGGTGTCTGCGATGCCGAAACTCGCTGTCAGTCGAATCAGCGCGGTCTGCTGCAGCGGCGCGTCGACGAGCGTGGTTCGAATGCGTTCGGCCAGTGTGCGTGCTTCGGCGGCCGATTCCACGCCGGCCAGCACGAGAAACCGCCCGCTCGCCCGGTGGCCGATGATCGACAGCACCGGTGCGCCCGCGCGCAGATCCTTCGCGAACCGGGCGATAGCCTCGTCGCCGGCCACCCGCCCGAACGCGATATTGATCTCGGGCAGGTTGTCAATGTCGGCGCCGATCAGCGCGAGCCCGGCTCCCGCGTCGTGGCCACGAGCGAGGTGGTCGGCGGCCGCCTGCAGAAACGCGCTGGCCGAGAGCACTCCGGCTGCCGAGTGGATGCCGTCGGTCTGGTCGCCGACGGCACTCCCCTGCGCTTGTTGCGCGCGCAATACCGACCCGGCGATGGTTAGCGGAACCACCAGACAGATGCTCAGCGCTGTGAGGTTGGCGGTGCCGAAGTAGTTTAAAAAAGTCGTGCCATCGAGGGCGAAGGCCACGGCCCTGCCCATCGCAGCAAGCGCCGCAATCCAGAGCACGAAGGCCAAAATGCGGCCGCACGGGTTGCGGCGCAGCCGGCCGCGCATCGCTTCCCAGGCACCGAGCGTGGCCAGCAGCGCAATGCCCAAACACAACTCGACCGTGCCAGCCCAGCGGTCGGCCGGCGCTCCGTGCAGCAGAGTGGCCGCGAGCACGATGGCTGCTACGGCCACGATCATCCAGAATGCGCGCCTGCGACCGTTGTAGTGACGCAGCCCTGCCCACACCGAACCGACGCTGATAGTCAACGCCACATTGGCGAACACGACGGCCCACCACAGGGTCTGCCCGCCGGCCGAAGCTCCGTGCGCAATGGTCACCGCCATCGCCGCGATGAAGGCAATGCTCCAGATTCGGCCGACGGAATCGTCGTGATTGAACGCGGTGTTCACGATGAACGAGACCCCACATAGTGCCACAACGATGCCGTTGAGTACCAGCAGTGTGTGCGTGTCCAAATTCATGGGCTTACCCCCGTGTTGCCGTTCATGATGCGCGCGGTAATGTCGCGATGGCCGTAACGCCCCGGCCCGAAGCCGATTCGAGCCGCAGGTCGCCGCCGTGTTGGCGGCAAATGTCGCGACTGATTCTGAGCCCGAGCCCGGTGCCGTGAACGCTCGAACCGCGCACCGAATCCGCCCGGTAGAACCGGTCGAACAGTTTGATCTGCTCCCCCGGCGTCATTCCGCGGCCGGTGTCTGTGACTCGCAGTTCAACCTCGGTAGCGCCCTCGATCAGGCTCACGGTAATACTTCCCGAATGGTTGTTGTACTTGATCGCATTCGAAAACAAGTTGTCGATCACCTGACGCAAGCGGAGGGCATCCGCTTCAAGGTGCACCGGTGCACGTGCAGACACGATGAAACGGATGTCCCGTTCAGCCGCGACCACACGCAGCGATTCGATTGCGTCGGTCACGATCACCGACAGATCGCAGGAACCCCGAACGATCTCGAGCTCGTGCTGGGACGCGGTGGTCAGCAAGTCGGCTACCAGGGCCAGCAGCCGGTCGGAATTCTTGGACGCGACCTCGAGCATGCGCCGGGTGGACGGGTCGAGGGACTCGTCGTCGAGCGCGAGTTCGAGATAGCCGATGATCGAGGTCAGCGGGGTGCGCAGTTCGTGCGACACGGATGCCACGAGGTCGTCGCGAGCCTTGATCGCGCGCAACTCGGCGGTCACGTCGCGGGCCACCATAACGCCGCCGTCGTAGTTCTCGTTCTCGTCGAGGATGGGAGTGGCGGAGATGAGCACGGCGGACTGGTGGCCAGGTTCACCCACCCAGACGGTGGCGCGGTCGACGCTCTCGCCGCGGATGGCCCGCTGAAACGGGCGATCCTGCTCCGCGTACGGCGTGAAATGGTCATCGCGATAGACCACGACCGAGGAGAGTTGGCCATCTTTCACCCCGAATCGGGAGAACATCTCGCGTTGGGCGCGATTGATGAAGTTGGGCTTGGCTTGGCGGTCGAAGCCGACAACGCCGAAGTCGATGGTGTTGAAGATCGCGTCGAGCGTGTTCTCCTGGCGTCTCGAGCGACGCAGCGCCCCCTCAAAGAGCTCCGACTGCTGGGTGAGCAGCACCCACTGCGCTGCCGCGCGCCTCGTCGTCGTGTAGGTCGTGGCCGCGACGAACGCGAGCATGACCGGCACAATCGCGAGCCGCGGAATTTCATCTGCGGTCATCGGTACGCCGCGCAGCCAACCAGCGCCCCAGAGCAGAATCGTGGCAAGCGCAACGCTGCCAGCCGCTCCGCGGGCGCCGAAGTGCGTTGCTAGCCAGATCACCGGAAACACGAGCAGAAAGGTCGTGCCGAGCAGCGGTTCGCCCTCGCGAGCGATGACCAGCCCGAGCAGGTCGAGCACGGGTAGAACCGCGATCGCGCCCTTCGGCAGCCGTCGCCACGGTAGAGCGGCGGACAGCGCCGTGGTGGCGAAGATGATCAGTATTCCCGCAAGAAACAGCTCCTGGGAAAAGAGCTGATCATCGACCAGTCCCGCGACGGCGGTCAGCACGAGCGTCGCCGATCCGACCAGAAGTTGAGTAATAAAGATGGACCGTTCCACCCGTTCCTGGTGCGCCCGGTCTGGCTGTATGCGGCGTGATATCACGGTTGGGCCCCCGTTTCGGGCGTGAGCACTGGGTCAGGCAGAACGGCCTGCGCCCCGAATTCCAGGTCGTCGGCCTGGTGCCCGTGCGTGTCGTTCAGGCGTTTGAATGCGTCGAGGTCGATGAACAGCGCCGCGGTGGCCTCTGCGTCACCGCGATTGCCGTTGATGGCCGGCCAGGGCCGGACCGGGATCAGTGCCGGCACGGCCAGCACGGGTACCGTGATGGTCGGTGATCGATGCGCGACGCTGCCGACCCGAATCCAGGCGATTTCGAGGGCCGCAACGCAGAGCCCACCAGCGACGGCGAGCGCAATTCTGGTGCCGGGTTCAGCGAGCACAATGGCGATCGTGATGGGAATAAAAACGAGGCCCAGCACCCCGAGTACGCCAAAGGAGACGCGCTGCAACACGCCCGATAATCGACTTCGGCTCACGCAGTCAAAGTCTACGCGACGTGCCCCCAAATGAGGGGGTGGGCGTCAGGCCAGGGCAATGGGCAGGTCGGCGGCGATCAGCTCGGCAATCTGCACGGCGTTCAGGGCTGCGCCCTTGCGCAGGTTGTCGTTGCTGATGAACAGGGCTAGGCCACGGCCATCCGCTACGCCTTCATCTTGGCGGATTCGACCGACGAAACTGGCGTCCTTACCGGCAGCCTCGAGCGGGGTAGGGATGTCAGTCAGTTCGACGCCGGGAGCTGTTGTGAGCAGCTCTTCGGCTCGCGCGACGCTGATCGGCCGGTCGAATTCGACATTGATCGAGAGCGAGTGGCCGGTGAAGACCGGTACACGCACGCACGTTCCAGAGACCAGCAGTTCGGGCAAGCCGAGAATCTTGCGGCTCTCGTTGCGCAGCTTCTTCTCTTCATCGGTCTCGAACTGGCCGTCATCGACGATGCTGCCAGCCAGCGGAATCACGTCGAACGCGATCGGCCGGGCGTAAATGGTGGGCTCGGGCAGGGCTACGGCGCTGCCGTCGTGCACGAGCTGGAACAGGTTTTCATCTTGCACGGCGACACGCACCTGGCTGGCAAGCTCGAAAGCTCCAGCGAGGCCACTTCCGGAGACCGCCTGGTAGGTGCTCACGATCAAGCGTTTGAGTCCGGCCTCATCGTGCAGAACCTTGAGCACGGGCATGGCCGCCATGGTGGTGCAGTTCGGGTTGGCGATGATGCCCTTGACGGCGAGCTTGATGGCTTCGGGGTTGACCTCGCTGACGACGAGGGGAACGTTCGGGTCCATGCGCCAGCCCGACGAGTTGTCGACGACGGTCACGCCCGCCGCGGCGAAGCGGGGAGCCTGCGCCTTGGAGAGGGTCGCACCGGCCGAGAAGATCGCGACGTCGAGGCCGGTCGGATCGGCGAGGGAGGCGTCTTCGACCGTGATCGGTTCGCCGCGGAAGGTGAGGGTGGTGCCGGCCGAGCGGGCCGACGCGAAGAAGCGGATACTCTTCACCGGAAAATCGCGCTCCTCGAGCAGGCGACGCACCACTGCGCCGACCTGTCCGGTGGCACCGACGACGCCGATGTTGATTCCGGCTGTGCTAACTGTGGTGGTCACGTGTGATTCCTAACGTCGTTCGGGGAGTGGCTGATTCAGTCGGCAGATTTGCCAGCTAGCGGCCGGAGCCGCCGTGCACGACGGCTTCGGCCTCTCCGTCGAGCCCGAACGCGGTGTGCACCACGCGGAGGGCTTCGTTGATGGTGTCGGCCCGGGTGACGACCGAGATGCGAATCTCACTGGTCGAGATCATCTCGATGTTGATTCCAGCCTCGTACAGTGCCTCGAACAGCTTCGCCGAGACGCCGGTGTTGGTGCGCATACCGCCACCGACGAGGGCAAGCTTGGCGATCTGGTCGTCGTATTGCAGGCCGGCGAACCCGATGCGGCTCTGTTCGTTAGTCAGCGCGGTCAACACCTGCTGGCCTTCCGACTTGGGCAGCGTGAACGAGATATCGGTGAGCCCGGTCGCCGCGGCCGACACGTTCTGCACGATCATGTCGACGTTGGCATTCGTCTTCGCCACAATTTTGAAGATCAGGGCGGCCTTGCCTGGAATGTCGGGAACTCCGACGACGGTGACCTTCGCCTCGCTCAGGTCGGCGGCGATTCCAGCGATGACGGGCTCTTCCACAATTTCTCCATTTTCTCGCGCGGTCACGGCGTTGTACACGATGGTGCCAGTGTTGTTGTTAAACGAGGAACGAACGTGCAGCGTGACGCCGTGGCGCCGGGCATATTCCACTGCGCGAATATGCAGAACCTTGGCTCCAGCGGCCGAGAGTTCGAGCATCTCTTCGCTCGTGACGCGCTCTAGTTTGCGGGCGTGGGGAACGACGCGCGGGTCGGCGGTGAAGATGCCATCGACATCCGTGTAAATCTCGCATATATCGGCGTCGAGGGCGGCGGCGAGGGCAACGGCCGTGGTGTCGGAGCCGCCGCGTCCGAGGGTCGTGATGTCCATGGTGTCGCGGCTAAAGCCCTGAAACCCGGCGACGATGGCGACGGCGCCCTCGTCGAGGGCCGAGCGGATGCGTCCGGGCGTGACGTCGACGATGCGCGCCGAGCCGTGGCGGGCATCCGTGATCATGCCGGCCTGGCTGCCGGTGAAGGAGCGGGCGTCGTAGCCGAGGCTTTTGATGGACATTGCCAAAAGCGCCATCGAGATGCGTTCGCCAGCGGTGAGCAACATGTCGAGCTCGCGCGGAGCTGGCAGGGGCGTGACCTGGTGGGCGAGGTCGAGCAGTTCGTCGGTGGAGTCGCCCATGGCAGAGACGGCGACGACGACCTCATTACCGGCCTTGCGGGTATCGACGATGCGTTTGGCGACACGTTTGATGCTTTCGGCATCGGCGACGGATGACCCGCCGAACTTCTGCACGATCAAGCTCATGTGACTCCTGAGATGGGGTGTCGCCGACCGGTTGCTGGGCCGCGTCCAAGTTCCCATCCTAAATGCTGGTGCCAGCGGGTGGGTGCCATGTGACGGTGCGCGGCATGGGGACACGCGCTAGCCAGCGCCCGGGTTGGGGCCTTGGGCCTACCTTGGGTCGCCGGGCCCGGGAAATAGGACGATGGCGCGAGGGGCGGCGACCGGTGGAGGACGGTTCTGGCTAGTGGTTGACCTCGCGGCGGCCCTCGAAGGCTCGGCCCAGGGTGACCTCGTCGGCGTATTCGAGGTCGCCGCCGACCGGCAGCCCGGATGCGAGGCGCGTGACCTTGATCTCAAGCGTTGTGAGCAGCCTCGAGAGGTACGTCGCGGTGGCCTCCCCCTCAAGGTTGGGGTCTGTTGCGATGATGACTTCTTGAACGGTGTTGTCGGCGAGGCGCTGCATGAGCTGGCGAATACGCAGGTCGTCGGGGCCGACGCCGTCAATCGGGCTGATGGCTCCGCCGAGCACGTGATACAAGCCCTTGAACTCGCGGGTTCGTTCGATCGCGACGACGTCTTTCGCCTCTTCGACCACGCAGATCGAGGTGGGGTCACGACGCGGATCGCGACAGATCAGGCAGGTCGGCTGCTCGGACACGTTGCCACAGATGTCGCAGAAACGCACCTTGTCGCGCACTTCGAGCAGCACGTTGGCGAGCCGGGTCACGTCGAATTTCTCGGTCTGCAGGATGTGGAACGCAATGCGCTGCGCCGACTTCGGTCCGATTCCGGGAAGTTGGCCCAGCTCGTCGATCAGTTCCTGAACGATGCCTTCATACATGGTCTAGTGGTCGTTTCTGGTTCGGGGTGCTGCGGAATAGGGCTGTTCCTCGATGAAAGTCGCACCAAGAATCTCGCGCACGACGGCTTCGCCATAGCGCTGCTTCTCGGCGAACGATGGCGCGCGCGACCGGTCCTTCGCACTGTCGCGCTGGCCGGAAGCATTCGGATGCTGGCGTTGGGCCGACCCGCCCTGCTGACCGGATGCCTGCTGGCCCACAGCGGGCTGACCGGCAGCGGCCTGGCCGGCGGCCGGCTGGCCGGAACCCTGCTGACCCACGGCGGGCTGGCCCGAGTTCTGAGGCTGTCGACCCTGCTCCGCGCGCGGATGCGAAGCGGATGCCTCAACATGCGCCTCGTAGTTTGGCACGCGTTCCTCGGCGGGTGCGTCCATCTCGGGCGGCGCATCATCGTCGTCAAACGGCGGGGGCACATCGTCGAACGGCGGCTCATCCTGGCGCCGCGGAGCTGGCGACGGCACGGCCGTCGACGGCGGGAACGGGGCAGCGTTCGGTAGCTGACCGGCGGGGGCGGCAGTGCCCGGGGCATCCGTTGTGTCGTCGGCAACAATGGGTAGCGCCGGACCGTTGGGCGAGCCGGGAATGGCCACCGTGGCCCACCCACTGGTCGACTTCGCCACGGGTGACACACCAGCCGGTGCTGCATTGGGCGGCGTCGCTTCTCGCCCAGCGGCGGCCGCGACTTCCGTTGACGGGGGCGCGGGTGACGCGGCGAGGTCGGGAGCGATTTCGGTTGGCGGGGGCGCGTTGGGCGCGAGCGGCACGACCGATTCCGTTCCGTTGGGCGCGTGCACCGTCGTTGCGGGGGATGCAGTCCCAACCAGGTCGGGCTCGGCCGAAGTCGGTTCGGTTGACGCAGACGCCGCCGCACTGTCAGTCAACTCGCGCGTCGGGGCAGCTGGCGCAGGCTCCGCGGCGACCGTTGTCGAGTCGCCCGACGATGACGCGCTCGGTGAAGAAATCTCGCGACCGGTGTCGACGCGCGCGATGAACTTGACCCGGAGTCCGAGCACCGCGACGATTGCGGTGCGCAAGAAGTCGCTGGTTCCCATTCCGGGGACCTTTTGCTGCTTGAAACTCTCGACATCGGCATGGCTCGGGAACGAGAGGGCGAGCACGTCGCCGTTCAGACTGAGTACGTGCGCGGTATAGACGACGAGCCACGCGGTCGTTTTCTCTGTTTTTACTGCTTCGAGAATCTCCGGCCAGGCGTCCTTGAGCTGCTGCAGCGAGACCGGGGCTCCGGGGACCACGGCAGAGCGGACAGCTTGCGTTGCTGGGATGGCGGGCTCGGCAAGCGGACGGGCGGAGGTCGCTCCGGTTGCGGACGGCGAAGCGGACCCTGGCTCGGCCGAGCTCACGGCGGACGGCAGCTGAGAGGCGGGAGCGGCGAAGCCGCCAGCCCGCGGGGCCGTGGCGGGTGGGACTGACGTTCCCACCCGGTGATCGAGCGTGCCGAGATCGCCATTTGGGGAACTCGCGCCGGTGGCAGCCGGCCGAGCCGCGGCCCCAGCGAGCGCAGCGGCGGATGCACCAACCGGCACGGCAGCGGCACCACCGGCGGGCACACCAGCGGCACCAGCGGGCGCAGTGAATCCGTCGACTCCGATGCGACGCTCGAGGCGCTCGACTCTGGCGAGCGCACCGCGCGTCGTGTCATCGCTCGCGGGAATCAGCGCGCGGGCGATCATCAGCTCGAGGTGCAGGCGCGGCGAGGTAGCCCCGCTCATCTCAGTGAGCGCGGCGTTCAAAATATCGGCGGTGCGCGAGAGCTCGGCCGGTCCGAACGCCGAGGCCTGTACGCTCATGCGTTCGAGCTCGTCTTGTGGCACTCCGCGCAGCACCGCTGCGGCGCCGGCGACGCTCGTGGCCGCGACGATAATGAGGTCTCGCATCCGCTCCAGGAGGTCTTCAACGAACCGGCGCGGATCTTGCCCGGTCTGAATAACCCGGTCAACGGCGTCAAATGCTGCCCCGGCATCGCGCGCGCCGATGGCCTCGACGGCTTCGTCGAGCAGTGACGCGCTGGTGTAACCGAGCAGCGCCACGGCGCGCTCGTACTCAATCGACTGCCCGTCGGACCCGGCCATGAGCTGGTCGAGCAGCGACAGGGTGTCGCGCGGCGAGCCTCCGCCGGCGCGCACAACGAGCGGCAGCACTCCGGGCGCGACAATCATTTTCTCGGCGTCGCACATCTGCTGCACGTATTCGAGCATCGGCCCCGGCGGCACCAACCGGAACGGATAGTGGTGAGTACGCGAACGGATGGTGCCGATCACCTTTTCGGGTTCGGTGGTCGCAAAGATGAACTTCACGTGTTCCGGCGGCTCTTCGACGATCTTGAGCAGGGCGTTGAAGCCCTGCGGCGTCACCATGTGCGCCTCGTCGAGGATAAAGATTTTGTAGCGGTCACGGGCGGGCGCGAAGATCGCACGCTCGCGAATGTCGCGGGCGTCATCGACACCGTTGTGGCTGGCCGCGTCGATCTCGACGACGTCGAGGGAGCCGCCACCGTCACGGGCCAGCTCAACACAGCTGGGGCAGACACCGCAGGGAGTGTCAGTTGGACCCTCGGCGCAATTGAGGCAGCGCGCAAGAATGCGCGCCGACGTCGTCTTGCCACAGCCGCGCGGACCACTAAACAAATAGGCATGATTCACCCGGTTTGTGCGCAGCGCCGTCATCAGCGGATCAGTCACTTGGGACTGACCGATCATTTCGGCAAAGGTCTCTGGCCGGTAGCGGCGATACAGGGCGGTAACCACGCTTCCAATGGTACTTGCCCCCACCGACACTCGGCCGCGCCGATTCGTCACGCGCTACGCGCCCGCAGCGACAGCGCCCGACCCTGTCTATCGCGGTACGTAAAACCGGTAGATCTAAGACACGCCGTCTGACGGCGCATTGAGCACCGGCGTGTCACGATTTTTACCGGTATTACCCAACGGATGTCTCCTCCCCAGCCGGGCGCAGCATCCGTTTCTCCCCAGAATTGCCGACCGAACCTCGCAGCCGAGTCGGAGCCGGCATCATCTCGGCATGCGCCCACTTCAGTTGATTTGCTCACTCGGTCATGTCGCCACGACCGACGAACTATTTCGGAGCGGCGTGAGCGCGCGGGAAATTCGGGCTGCACTGCACCTCGGCCTTATCGCCAGGGCCGCTCGCGGCACCTATGTCTGCGAACACGCCGATGCCGAGCAACGTCAAGCCGCGGCATTGCACGCCCAAATTGCCTGCGTCAGTGCCGTGCATCGGTCTGATGTGTGGTGCGGCGTGGACTCGGCACTCCACCTGATGCGTCCAGCGGATGCCCGCGGGGGCGGCGAGACCGCGCGCCCGAGCGCCGACCCGAGCGGGCGAAGTCTTCATTTTCACGGAGCAAAGCCGCGCTTCGCTCTTGCCGGAACGTCGTGGATGGTCGACCCCGTGGAAGCCGTCTGGCAGGCTATCCATTGTCTCAACGAAGAACACGCCATCGCATGTCTGGAATCGGCACTCCATCTCAAGTTCCTCACCGCCTCGCAAGTACACCACCTCTGCGTGCTCGCACCGGCACGACTTCAGCCCGGCATTCGGGAGATGGAGGACACGGCAGACTCCGGGCTCGAGACTCTGACGCGACGACGGCTGCGCCATCGCGGCTTTGCCGTCGTCGCGCAGGCGAGAGTCGGCTCGATCTACGAGGACCTCGTCGTTGACGATTGTGTCGCACTCGAGATCGATGGCAGGCAGTGGCACGGGGCGACCAAATTCATCTCTGATTACGACCGAGACCTCATGGTCGAGGGGCTGGGCCGCCGAACCCTTCGATTGTCCTACCGCCACATCATGTATGAATGGGAGACGACGCTCGCGACTATCGAACGCACGGTTGCTGACGCACGATGGGTCCGGGATCGCCATCGCGGTCGCCAATTGCGCGGCCAGAACGAGCCGTGGTGGTAAGTCGCGCACGTAACACCGGCAATATTCGCGACACGCCGGGCATGAGGCCATGGCCGCTCGGTGCGTCCCAGATTTACCGGCATTACGTACCAGCGACCGGCGGGCGGACGCGAGCCAGGCGCGAGCCAGGCGCGACGAGGCTGCCCGAGCTACGCGAGCCAGGCGAGCTACGCGAGCCAGGCGCGAGCCAGGCGGGCTAGGCGGGCCAGGCGGGCCAGGCGGGCCAGGCGAGCTAGCGCACCGTGGCGAGGGTCTGGCGGGCGATCTCCAGCTCTTCGTTGGTGGGAATAACGAGCACGGTGACCGCGGAGTCGTCCGTGCTGATAACGCGCGGGCCGCGATCGGTGGCGGCATTGCGTGCCGGGTCGATACGGATGCCGAATGCCTCGAGCTCGCCGAGCGTGCGAGCACGCAGCATGGGATCGTTCTCGCCGACCCCCGCCGTGAACGAGATCACGTCGACCCGCCCGAGCTGGGCAAAGTAGGCGCCAACGTAGTGCTTGAGCCGGTGCACGTAGACGTCAATCGCGAGCTGGGATGGACCGTCGCCAGCCTCGGCGGCCATGATCACGTCGCGCATATCGCCGCGACCGGTGAGGCCGAGCAGTCCGCTCCCGCGGTTGAGCAGGGTGTCGAGATCGTCAATGTCGAGACCAGCACGGCGGTGCAGGTGAAAGAGCACGCCGGCGTCGATGTCGCCAGAGCGGGTACCCATGACGAGCCCCTCGAGCGGGGTCATACCCATGCTCGTTTCCACCGATTGGCCGCCGCGCACGGCACAAACCGATGCTCCGTTGCCGAGGTGCAGCACAATCTGGTTCAGGTCGGTAAGCTTCCGGCCGAGAAATTCCGCACCGGCACGCGAGACGAAGCTGTAGCTCGTGCCGTGAAACCCGTAGCGCCGGATTCGAAACCGCTCGGCCAGGTCCGCGTTGATCGCATAGGTGAACGCCTCGGGCGGGAGAGTCTGGTGAAAGGCCGTGTCGAAAATGGCCACGTGCGGCACAGCGGGAAAAGCGATCTCGGCGGCCACGATACCCTGCAACGCGCCCGGATTGTGCAGCGGAGCAAGCGCTGCTAACTCGTCAATGTCACGCTCTACCTGCGGCGTGACCAGGGTGGGTTCGTGAAACCGGGCCCCGCCGTGCACGACCCGGTGCCCCACCGCGACCGGCGGGTGGGTGCCGAGCGAGGGACCGTGGGTGGCGAACGCCTCCAGCATGACCGCGAATCCGGCGGTGTGGTCTGGGATGGGAAGTTCGCGCTTCCATTTTTGTGAAGCGGATGCCGCAACCTCTGTTTGCGTCGCCGGTTGCGCCACCAGGCTGGTCATCACGCGCGTCGCCGTGCTCGAAGCTGCGCTCGACGCTATCAAAGAAGTCATATCGACACCCGCGCCCGACGCCACCGAAGCAGCTACGCCCGAAGCAACCGAATGCGACGAGTGCCCCATGAGCTCGCCGATACGCTCGACCAGACCGCTCGCGAGGGTGGTCTCGGTGTCCATGTCAATCAGCTGGTATTTAAAGGAACTCGACCCCGAGTTGACGACGAGAACCGCGGTCATCGGGTTGCTCCGGCCGGAGTTGCGTCCAGAGCCGGGGTCGCGGCATCCGTCAGCCCGGCCGCCTGGATGGCCGTAATCGCCACGGTGTTCACAATGTCCTGCACGAGCGCGCCGCGCGAGAGATCGTTGATCGCCTTGCGCAGGCCCTGCAGAACAGGTCCGATCGCGACAGCGCCGGCGCTTCGCTGCACAGCCTTGTAGGTGTTATTGCCGGTGTTGAGGTCGGGGAAGATGAACACGGTGGCGCGGCCAGCCACGGTGGAACCGGGCATCTTGGTGGCGGCGACCGCGGCATCCGCTGCTGCATCGTACTGAATGGGACCCTCGACCAGCAGGTCGGGCCGGCGCTCGCGGACGAGCGCAGTGGCGGTGCGCACCTTGTCGACGTCGGCGCCCTCGCCGCTGGTTCCGGTGGAGTACGACAGCATCGCGATGCGCGGCTCGATGCCGAACTGCACCGCCGTCGCCGCGGCCGAGATGGCGATGTCCGCGAGCTGCTCAGCAGTCGGAACCGGGATGACGGCGCAGTCGCCGTAGACCAACACCCGATCAGCGAGCGCCATCAGGAACACGCTCGATACCACTCCGACACCGGCCTGCGTTTTGATGATCTCGAAACTCGGCCGAATAGTGTGCGCGGTCGTATGCGTCGCGCCGGAAACCATGCCGTCGGCGAGGCCAAGCTGCACCATCATGGTGCCGAAATAGCTCACATCGGTGACGGTTTCATTGGCCTGGTCGCGCGTGATTCCCTTATGTGCTCGCAACTGCATATATTCCTGAGCGAACTTGATGCGCAACAGATCGTCGTACGGGCTCACGACCTTGGCCTTGGAAATGTCGAGGCCGAGGCCGATCGCGCGCGAGCGCACCTCGAACTCCTCGCCGAGAATCGTCAGCTCGACCACATCGCGGGCCAGCAGGGTAGCGGCGGCGCGCAGCACGCGGTCATCCTCGCCCTCCGGCAGTACGATGTGCTGGCGGTTCTGCCGGGCGCGCTCGAGTAGCGCGTACTCGAACATGAGCGGCGTGACGACCTCGGCCCGGCTGACATCGAGCCGGTCGAGCAGAGCGGATGCGTCGACGTGGGTCTCGAACAGCGCCAGCGCTGTGTCGTGCTTGCGCTGCGAGTCCGCGGCGAGGCGCCCGCGGGTGCGCGTGATGCGCATGGTCGTGTCGTACGAGCCGAGCGCAGTTCTGATGATCGGCAGCGAGGGAGCGAGGCCCTCCATCAGGCGTTGAATAGCGTCGGGCAGCTCGAAGCCGCCGTTCAGCACGATGCCGGCAATTGACGGGAACGTCGCGGAAGCGTTGGCCAACAGCACGGCGAGCAACACGTCTTCCCGGTCGCCGGGAACAACAACGACGGCGCCCTCAATGAGGCGCGGGAGCACGTTGACCATCGACATGGCGGCCACGACAACGCCGAGCGCTTCGCGGGCGAGTAGGGCGGGGTCGCCCTTCATCAGGGTTCCCTCTGTGGCCTCCATGATGCTCTGCATGCTCGGGGCAACGAGATAGGGGTCTTCGGGAATGGCCCAAATCGGCACGCCGAAGGCTCCGCCCGACCGCGCCGGCTGAGCGTTGGTCGTGGCGCGCACGGCTTCAATGATCTGCGGCAGGGCGTTCTCGTCGGCCCGGTTGATAATGATCGCCAGAACGGATGCGTGTTCGTCGCGCAATTCCGCGAGCGCCACGTCGGTCTGCTGGCCAATATCTACGGCGGAGCGGGCGTCGCTCTGGCCGAGACGTTCACCCTCGCCGGGACCGACGCGGCCGCCGAGCACGAGCAGCACTGGGGCACCGAGATTGGCGGCGATGCGTGCGTTGAAGGCGAGCTCGGTGGGGCTGCCGACGTCGGTGTAGTCGCTGCCGATAACGACGACGGTGTCGCAGTTGGCTTCGACAGCTTTGTACCGCGCAACGATCGCGGCCAGGGCGGCGTCTGGATCGGTGTTAACGTCGTCGTAACTGACACCGATGCTCTGCTCGTAGGTTTGGACGGCGGCGGTGCCGGGGCCGGCGTTCGCCTGCAAGTGGCCAAGGAGAAGCTCGACGACATAGTCGGGCTCGGTAGCGGTACGGGCGACCGGTCGGAACACGCCGACCCGCTCGACGAGGTGGGTGAGGGTGTCAAGCACGCCGAGGGCGATGCTCGACTTGCCGGTATTGCCTTCTGCGCTGGTGATATAGATGCTGCGAGCCACGGTGTCCATTCAAACGTATTCAAGTTGGGAGTGCGTCGGCGGAAACTTAGAGGTAAGTCGTATTCCACGCTATACCGAGATGGGGCTGCTCGATGGCGGTTGGGGGTGTAGCGACCAGCGGATGGCCGGGTTTCGCAGACGGGTCGCGTTGGGCGATGGCGGCCTCGGCAGGCGGGTCGAGCTCGTCGCGCATGCTGGCGTCGGGGCTAAGTTCCGGTTACCGGTGCGAGCTCTGGGTACAGAAAAGACTCCTCGCGCACCCGCCAGAGCCCGGTTACCCTTGCTACGTTTCCGTCCTAGGGGAATTGGCCTGGGTGGCGCCACGCGAGGAGCCGAACTTCAGTTTAGGGCACGACGCTGGTCGAGACCAACCGAGGGTGGTTTGCGCGGGTGGCGACAGCATCCGCTGGAAACAGGTAAGATTCTCTGGTGCCGTTGCTTTGTAGAACGGCGGCCAGGAGAATTCGCCTAGTGGCCTATGGCGCACGCTTGGAAAGCGTGTTGGGTGAAAGCCCTCGGGGGTTCGAATCCCCCATTCTCCGCCACACCAATAAGCGCAGCGCGTTGCTGCGCGCACTACGTTCGTCACTGCGGTCTTTCAGGGCGTGTTCGCCCCATCGGCTACCGCGGTCGGCAGTGGGTCAGCCGATGCGGATGAGTTTCTTGTTCACAAACTCGCTGGCACCGAAGCGTCCGAGTTCGCGCCCGAAGCCGCTTCTTTTCACCCCGCCGAACGGTAGCTCTGCGCTGCCGGCGTCGACGAGGTTGACGAACACCATGCCGGCTTCGATGCGATCGGCGACTCGCAGGGCCTGCTCAGGATCGGTCGTGAACAGGTAGGAGCCCAGCCCGAACGGAGTGTCGTTGGCGAGGGTGACGGCGTGATCTTCTGAGGCTGCCCGATAGACGAATGCGACGGGGCCGAAGAACTCCTCATGGTACGTGTTGTTGTCTGGCGTGACGTCGGTGAGCACGGCCGATGGGTAGAAGGTGCCAGAACGTTTGCCCGTGCTCGCCAGGGTCGCTCCCTGCGCGACCGCGCGCTCGACCTGCTCCTCAAGATGCTCGGCTGCGGCGAGCGACGAAATGGGTCCGTAGTCTGCCCCGGGCACTGTCGGATCGCTAGGAGAGCACGCCAGGATGGCGGCGGTGAACTTCTCCGTGAACTCATCGTAAAGTTCATCGATCACGATGAATCGCTTGGCGGCGTCGCAGGCCTGTCCGCCATTGCGGAGGCGACCGGCGACGGCGGCATCCACTGCGGCGGCCATGTCGTCGGTGCTCAGCAAAATGAACGGGTCTGACCCGCCCAGTTCCAGCACGACCTTCTTGAGGTGGCGACCGGCGACCTCGGCAACGGCCGCGCCGGCGCCCTCCGAACCGGTGAGGGAAACGCCCTGTACCCGCGGGTCGGCGATGATCGTGGCGACCTGCTCGCTGTCCGCGTACACATTGGTATAGGCGCCGGCCGGAAAGCCTGCGTCGTGAAAGATTTGCTCGATCGCCGCGGCCGACTCCGGGCACTGCGAGGCATGCTTGAGGATGATCGTGTTGCCCGTCATGAGGTTCGGTGCAGCGAAGCGCGCAACCTGGTAGTACGGGAAATTCCACGGCATGACACCGATCAGCACACCGAGCGATGTGGAGCGCATGAAGGCGGAACCCTCGCCGCTACGCAGGGTGATTGGTTCGTCCTTCAGAAAATTCTGCGCGTTCTCGGCGTAGTACCGGTAGATGTCGGCGGCATAGTCGACCTCGCCGAGCGCTTGATCGACGGGCTTGCCCATCTCGCGCACGATCATGGCCGCCAGCTCGTCGCGACGCTCCTCGTGCAAATCACCGACCCGGCGCAGGAGCGCGGCCCGCTCATCGATCGAGGAACTTCGTGACCAGCCGACGTGGGCTTCATCTGCCGATGCGATGACCTGCTCAAGTTCATCATTTGAAATTTGGGGGTACGTCTTGATGGTTTCGCCGGTGGCGGGGTTGATAACGGCGTACTGGCTCACGAGCCACTTCCTTTCACGGTTGGACTACTGTGCCGGAAATTGTCACGTGACACGAGCCAATCATGGTTGCGGGATTTGTCAAGGGGAATGCGTGCACCCGCATGGTGATGGGAGGCAGAGGTCAGGCCAATCTGCTTCCTGACGTGGAGATATCGACTACCTCGCGGCACAACTCATCTGTGAACACTCGGGTAAAGCGCCTCCGTGATGCGGTCATGCTGATCCCTAACTTCCGTGATGCCTCATTGCAGGAGGGACCGGCCTGCGAGATATCTGCGGCAGCACAGTTGCGAGTGGCACGCTTGCGGCGTCCAAACCCGCGTGTTCACCGGTCAGGCCGGCTTCTGGCTGCCCCGTTTACAAAAATGCGGCGATGGGTCGGTGAGGCGGCGGCTCAGACACCGGCGCGATCGGCGAGGCCGCGCACGAAGCCGGCCTGGCCGGCGTGCTGCAAATCGTCGGCGAGCACACTGGCCAGGCGCACGCCGACGGTGACGGCCGGGGTCCAGGACTCGTCGACGACTCGGTCAAGATCCGCCGCGCTCAGGGTGGCCAGATAGGCGAGGGTCGCGGTGTGCACGGCGTCGTAGTAGCCGCCGAGCAGCTCGGCGTCGGCGCGAACGGCGGCGACCTCGGCGGAGGTGAAGCCATAGCCGATCCTGGTCGGACCGAACGGCAGGTCAAATCGCTCGTCCCACCCCTGGGCGGTGTACACCTGCTCGGTACCGGCGAGGTCGGCGATGTGGTCGTCCTGCCCGCGGGAGAGGTGCCAGGTGAGCCAGGCGATGGTGTTGGCATCGGCATCCGCTCGATAAGTGAGGGTGGCGATGGTCGCGTTTTTCAGGGCCGTGCGCACGCTGCCCTGGATGCGGGAAAATTCTTCGATGAGCAGTTCGGACGGGGTCATGGGTCTCCTTAATCGGTTCTGCCACCGTACCCCGGCGCTCGACCGTGGGTCACAACTAATACTCATCCGACGGATGCTGCCCCTCTTCCAGCTCAAAACACGGCGAAAAAGAGGTGATTTTCAGTTCGGTGCCGGGAGACCAAATCGACGCACTGTAGAAATCTCCCTGCGTGCCCGTCATATCTACGCGCGGTGCATCTTGCCGGGTTCTGCGCCGCTCCACCACCACTGCGTCTTTTTGCTCCCACGCGGAAGCAATGACCTCGATCATTGCTTCCGCATCAACATCACCGATTAGAGATACCGTTGTTCTACCGGGCCACGCCACCTCGCCATTTGCGCAACCCACCAGGTGCGCCGTCTTCGTCTGGGATTGGTCGCCGACATTCTGGGCGGGGACCAGCGCGGCAGCCTCATCTTTCGTTGCCATCGCGATTCCCTTTGCCGTCTTAAGATCCATCGTTGTCTCACCGAACTGATTCGTCGACGCACACGATGCCAGCACCATCGAGAGCGCGAACATTCCGACAACGGCCGCCAATTTTCCCCTGGAGTTCATTCGTAAATCAGCTCCGGAAGGTCTCTGAGGACCTCTGTGTTGTCCAGGTGACTTGTCGCAACGAGGCTGTGGTTGTCCACCAGTACGGTCGGGTGCCATATTTGTGTCCCGTCCCCATCGATCGTAGAGGCGGGCTTGGGACCTTCGTAGCAGATACCCGCGGCGAAGGCGTCGCGGGAGACCGCCGTCCAGCCGGTGGATTGAGCCTGGGATTGCGCGACGGCCAGCGTTGTTTGCAGGGTGCGGAGGGCATCCGCTTGACCGGAACGGATTCTCGCTTCGGAGAGAATGCTCTCGGGCTCACCCCATCTCGGATTCGCGATGCTCCACACGATCAGTTCAATTCTCGACCGAGTAGGGAATCGGTCGCCCGAAACTGTTCGGCCACGGCCGCCGGAAAATCGCCGAGCGTGGTCAGGGCTCGCGCGACCAAATCGGATCGTTCGATCTGTTGTGACGTCGTGTCGTGCAGGGCCGCCGCGACCGAATCGCTCTGGAGTGCACCTTCTGGCCACCGAAAAATCCAGTCGGACAAGCTCAGTTGCGCCGCCCCGCCGGACAAGGTCGCGGACAGGTCGGCGAGCAACGAATCAATAACGCGTAATGTCGGCATCTGCTGCCCCCTGCTCTCGTTCGGGTTTAGCGGCGGTAGGCGCTCACGTCGGTGGCTTTGACCGAGAGCCAGACGGGTGAGCCGAGCTGTAGGCCGAGGTCAGCGACCGCGGCGGGGGTGAGTTCCGCGATGATCTCGGGATCGCCGCTCGTGCGCAGGCGCACTCCGCCATTGCCCGGCTCAATGCCGGTCACGCGCGCCGACCAGACGTTGCGCGGGCTCGCGTTCCGCGGCCGTTCCGTCTGTACAACAACGGATGCCGGGCGAAAGACGGCCGCGGCGGGCGTGGCTTGCGTGAGGTCGGCATCCGTTGGACGCACCCAAAAGATGCGGCCGTCGGGGGCGACGATCGCGCCGTTCTGCGCGGTGCCGACCACGAGGTTGACGCCGGCGAGGGCCGCGACGAACGGGTTTCGCGGAGCCGCAAGCACCTCGGCGGTCGCGCCCTCGTCGATAAGCGCGCCATTGTGCAGCACGGCGACGCGATCGGCGAGCACGACGGCATCAACGATGTCGTGCGTGACGATGATGGCGCTCGTTCCGGTTTCGGCGAGCTGCTCGCGGATGAGTTGGCGCATGAACGGCGCGGTTTCGGCGTCGAGGGCGGCCATTGGTTCGTCAAGGAGCAGCACGCGCGGACCAGCCGCGAGCGCCCGGGCGAGGGCGACGCGCTGCTGCTGACCGCCGGAGAGCGCTCCAGGTTTGCGGTCTCCAAAGCCCTGTAAACCAACGCGATCGAGCCAGCGGTCGGCCTGTTTTTGTGCCTGGGCGGTAGGCAATTGCGCTTCACCAACGTGCAGGGCAAAGGCCACGTTGGCCCGGGCGCTGAGGTGCGGAAACAGCAGGGGTTCTTGCCCAAGCAAACCGATCGCCCTCTTTTCGGGCGCCACGAAGCGGCCGGGCGCAACGAGGGTCGCACCGTCGAGGGAGACCGTGCCGCTGGAGGGGGTGGCGAGGCCGGCCAGCAGGTCGAGCACGGTCGATTTGCCCGAGCCGTTTGGGCCGAGGAGCGCGAGAACCTCGCCGGGCACGAGGGTGAGTTGCACGTCGAGGGTGAACGAGCCGCGGGTGAGCTGCAGGTTGGCCTCGAGCAAGGCGTTGACGGCGGACTTCCAGAGGGCGGGGGTCATGAGAGCACGCTCCGGGTCCGACGGGAGCAGCGGGCATCCGCTTTTATGGAGGTCATGAGAGCACGCTCGCTCGGCGGGTTCCGACCAGCACGAGGATGATTACGGCGACCGCGATCAAAAGCAGCGACAGGGCGACGGCCTGGTCGGTCGTCACGCCCGAGCCATTGAAGGCGGTGTAGATGGCGAGGGGCATGGTGCGGGTGACTCCGGCCTGATTGCCGGCGAAGAGGGCGGTCGCGCCGAATTCGCCGAGGGCGCGGGCGAAGCTGAGAACGGTGCCGGCGAGCAGTCCGGGGGCAACGAGCGGCAGCGTGATGCGCGCGAAGACGGTGCCGCGGCCGGCGCCGAGGGTCGCGGCGACCCGTTCGTAACGGATGCCGGCGGTGCGCAGCGCGCCCTCGACCGCGATCACCAGGAACGGCAGGGCCACGAAGGTTTGGGCGATGACGACGGCTGCGGTCGTGAAGGGAATGCGCAGTCCGGCGAGTTCGAGGGTGCTGCCGAGCACGCCGCCGCGTCCGAGCAGGGAAAGCAGCGCGATGCCGCCGACGAGCGGCGGAAGCACGAGCGGCACGGTTACGAGTGCGCGCAGCAGCCCGGCGGTGCGCGGCCGTGACCGGGCGATGACGACGGCGAGCGGCACGCCGAGCAACAGGCAGAGCACGGTCGAAACGGATGCCGTCGCCAGCGACAACCCCAGCGGCTGCAGGGCTTCGGGTGAGAGGAGCAGGGCCGGGAGGCCGGGCCAGTCGACCTTGACGAGGAGTGCGGCGAGCGGCAGCACGAGCAGGGCGAGGCCGATGCTCGCGGGCAGGTATAGCAGGCGCGGGATCATGCGCGGCGCCCGCGGATCGGGGTCTTGTCTTTCCGGGCCCGGTCCCGGTCGGTGGGCCCATGCTCTATCGCGGGCCCGGTTTTCGGGCCCGGTGGAAAGTAGTGGAGGGTCACGGGGCGAGGAATCCGTGGGCGGCGAGCACGGACTGGCCGGCTGGCGAGAGCACGAGGTCGACGAAGGCCTGGGCGGCTGCGGCGTGCTCACTATCGGCCACAACGGATATCGGATAGTGTCCGACGACCGCGTCGGCTCCGGCCGGAGTCACGCCCTCGATGCGGCCGGGGTTGGCAGCGACATCCGTGGCGTAGACGAGGCCGGCATCCGCTTCGCCGCCGGCGATCTTGGTGACGACCGCCGTCACGTTCTGTTCCTCGCTCGCGGGTGTGAGTGTGACGCCCGCGTTGGCGAGCAGGGTAGCGGATGCCGCCCCGCACGGCACCAGCACCGCGCACAGCACGGTAATCACGCCGGGACGGGTCAGGTCTTTGAGCGCCTCAATCTGGAGCGGGTTGCCGGGGGCGACAGCGATGCGGAGGGTGTTGCCGGCAAACAGTCTGCCCGGGCCGACCAGCCCGCTATCGGCGAGCGGCTGCAGGTTCTTCTGGTCGGCACTGGCGAACACATCGGCGGGAGCACCGGCGGCAATCTGGGTCGCGAGGGTGGAGGATCCGTCGTAGCTGATCTGCACGTCGAGGGCCGGGTTCTGCTGCTCGAGCAGGGTCGCGAGTTCGTCGAAAGGGCCGGACAGGGAGGCTGCGGCATAGACGCTGAGGGTTTGGGGCTCGAGCCCCGAAGCGGTCGGTGCGCCGGCGTTCGTTGCGCCGGCGTCCGCCGAGTTCGACGGCGCACAGCCGGTGAGAACCACGGCGACCGCGGCGAGAACGGCCAGAGTTTGTGGGAGCCGACTCACGATATCCGTCCCGGAGTTTCGACGATCACATTGGTGGCCTTGATCACGGCGACGCTCAGCGAGCCGATCTCGAGGCCGAGTTCGCGCACGGCCTCGCTCGACATGAGCGAGACGACGCGGTGCGGCCCGCACTGCAATTCCACCTGGGCCATGACCGTGTCCATGGTGATGGCGGTGACGATTCCGACGAAGCGATTGCGGGCGCTGCGGCCCACACTCGACGGATCGGGCGGGGTGCTTGCCTGGTCGACCGCGAAGGCGGCGAGCGCCGCTCCGTCAACGACGAGGCGACCGGATGCGTCGGTATCCGCCGCGAGACGGCCACCGTCGACCCAGCGTCGCACGGTGTCGTCGCTGACGCCGAGCAGCTCGGCGGCCTCACTGATCCGATAGTGCGTCATGAATGGCAGATTAGCACCGCATTTGCGGATTTATGCCGCCGCCGGTCGAACTATCCCCATAGCTGCCCGTGGCGAATTCAGGCAATCCGGGTGGCGACGGCCGATGTAGGGCCGTTCTGGGCACATTGTCAGCGGATTTTTTGATTTAGCCACGGCGGCGGCCGACGCGGCAGGGCCCAGCGTCACATCGGTGGCCGCGGGGCTTCGAAGCGCCTAGCCTTAAGCCATGGCAATTCCTCCCCTTGTTGAACCCGTTGATCGGCTCAGTGCGTCCGAATCCGTGCGTACCGCTCGCCAGCGCCGCCTCCCCCAACTCAATGAAATCGGCCAGCGCCGCCTGGCCAACGCCCGGGTGCTCGTGCTCGGCGCCGGCGGACTCGGCTCCCCCGCGCTGCTGTATTTGGCGGCAGCCGGCGTCGGAACCATTGGAATCGTCGACGGTGACGACGTCGAACCGAGCAACCTCCAACGGCAGATTGCCCACGGCCAAGCGGATGTCGGCCGCCCCAAGGTAGACAGCGCCGCCGAGCGCATCGCCGAAATTGCCCCGGAAACCACCGTCGTGCGCCACGCCGAACGGTTGGTCGCGGCAAACGCTGCCGAGATTATCAGCGGCTATGACGTGGTCATCGATGGCACCGACAACTTTCCGACCAGGTTCCTCGTGAATGACACCTGCGCGCGGCTCGGGCTGCCACTGGTATGGGCATCCGTTTTGCGCTTCGACGCTCAGTTGTCCGTGTTCTGGGCGACACCGCCGGCCGGCTCGGGCGTCACAGGCGTGCACCTGCGCGATTTGTTTCCGACGCCGCCGGCCGACGGAGAGGTGCCCAACTGTGCCGACGCCGGTGTGCTCGGCGCGCTGTGCGGCCAGATCGGGTCGCTTATGGCGACCGAAACCATCAAGCTCATCACCGGAATCGGTACCCCGCTGATCGGACGCGTGCTCGTAATCGACGCACTGTCTGGCCGGTTCAGCGAGATTCCGCTGCTTGGAACGGGCATTGCTGCCGAGCCGAGCAGCGCCGAAATTGCCGCCGAGCTCGCGCAGGCTGCAACAACGAGCGCCGCAGAGGTCTCCAGCGCCGACCTCGTCGATCGCCTCGATGCTCAGCGCGCCGGAACCGACAACTTTCTCGTCGTCGACGTTCGTGAGCCGAGCGAGCACGCCGAGAGTTCGATTCCGGATGCCCAACTGCTGCCGCTGGGCGAATTGCTGACCGACGGGGTGCTCTCCGATCGTGGCCGCGCCGCGCTGCCAAGCGATACCCCGCTCATCGTGCACTGCCACGCCGGCGGCCGCGCCGCCCGCGCCGCTGCTGCCCTACACGAGGCCGGTTACACCGATGTCTCCGTGCTCACCGGCGGAATCCTAGCCTGGGACGACCTCGTCACGGCCGGACGCGCGCCCGGAATCGGCAGCCGATGGCCATCACTCGATCCGACCCTCGAGCCAGCCCTTGAGCCGACCCAGACCGGCCGGCACGCATCGGCGCTGGACGACGCCGGCAGCACGAGCAACCCCGACAGCCTCGCCTAGCCGATGACCACCGCCCCTCAGCCCGGCGCGGCCACTCCCGACGGCGAAGACTCGCGCCGCGACCACACGCACACCGGCGGAGCGGATGCCTGCGCGCCCGCCGCATCCGCTCGCACCGTTACCGAGCAGCTCGCGATCGTGCTGGGGTCCGTAGCCCCGCTGCCTCCGGTGCGGGTGTCGCTCGACGCTGCGCGCGGCCTCGTGCTCGCCGAGGACGTGCTGACCGCGACAGACACTCCTCCCTTCGACAACTCCGCGATGGACGGCTACGCCGTGATCCGCGCGGACCTGCTCGATGCCTCGGCCGAGAACCCAATCACGTTGCCCGTCGTTGCCGACCTCGCCGCCGGTACGGCCGAGAATCCACACCTGGTGCCGGGGCAGGTTGCGCGCATCATGACGGGCGCGCCCATTCCCGACGGCGCGGATGCCATCGTTCCGATCGAAGATACCGATCAGGGCACCGAGAGGGTCACCATTGTGCGGGCCCCCAAAGCCGCGGCGCACGTGCGCCGCGCCGGCGAAGACGCCCACGCTGGCGACCGAGTACTGAGCGCCGGCAGCGTGCTCTGGCCCACCAGGGTCGCCGCAGCGGCGAGCGCCGGAACCAGTTCGGTGCTCGTGCACCCGGCGCCGCGCGTCGCTGTGATCTCCACCGGAAGCGAACTCGTCACCCCGGGCAGCCCGACCCGGCGCGGTCAGATTCCCGACTCCAACTCCTTTCTGCTCGCTGCGGCCGTCGCCGAGGCCGGCGGTGTTGTCATTCGAGTCGGCGCAGTGCCCGACGACGACGATGCCCTGCACGCGGTACTCACCGACCTGGCCGGCACGGTCGACGTGATCGTGCTCTCCGGTGGTGTCAGCGTCGGAGCGTACGACGTCGTCAAAGCCGTGCTGCAACCGCTCGGCACGGTGCACTTCGGACCGGTCAAGATGCAGCCCGGTAAGCCCCAGGGGTTCGGACGCTGGCCCGCGACCGATAAAGCGCCCGGACCGCTGATCTTCGCCCTGCCCGGCAACCCGGTCAGCGCCTACGTGTCGTTCGAGGTGTTCGTGCGGCCAGCGCTGCGCCGGCTGCTCGGTCAACCGACCGTGCAGCGCCGCACCGTCACGGCAACGGTCGTCGACGGCTGGACGTCGCCTCCAGGACGTGCCCAGTACATGCCTGTCCTAGTCACGCACGGCGCCCAGGCCGACGGCACCCACCTCGAGGCACGCCCGGCCTCCCGAGGGGGTTCGGGTTCGCACCTCGTCGCCGGCCTGGCGCAGGCCACTGGTCTTGCCATCGTGCCCGAGGACACGACTCACATTCGCGGCGGCGACCTGATCACTGTCATGCTTACATCATGACGCCCACCACCGACACTCCCGGCGCGACCGTGCCCGCCCAGCTCTTCACCCACCTCGACTCGGCCGGACAGGCCCGCATGGTCGACGTCACCAATAAATTTCCAACCGTGCGCAGCGCCACCGCTGCGGGTTTCGTGCGCTGCGGCGCCAGGGTCATCGCGGCCCTGCGCGATGGCACAGCTCCCAAGGGCGATGTGCTCGCTGTGGCTCGCATCGCCGGAATTCAGGGCGCTAAGAAGACCGCCGACTTGCTCCCCCTGGCCCACGTGATCGGCGTGCACGGAGCCGTCGTCGACCTCACGGTCGAGGATGACGGCGTCAGCATCACGGCGACCGTGCGCACCGCCGACCGCACCGGCGTCGAGATGGAGGCATTCACCGCCGTCTCGGTCGCCGCCCTCGCCGTCGTCGACATGGTCAAGGGCCTCGACAAATCCGTCACGATCGAGAACGTGCGACTGCTCGCCAAGAGCGGCGGCAAAAGCGGCGACTGGCTACGCGCCGAAATCTAAGCGGATGCCGCCACCCACCACCATAACCGCGCCCGAAACGGGTAGCCGCTACGCCCGTTACCGGAGCGGGCCCCTCTATCGGGCGCGCTCATGGCCGGAACCGTGCGGGGCACGAAATTGGGCGCGCTCACACCCCGGACATGTCGAATGAGCGCACACCTCACCCCCACCGTCGACCTGATCGTGCTCGCGGGCGGACGCGGCAGCCGACTCGGCGGCGCGCTCAAACCCGCGGTCGAGGTAGCCGGGCGCACCCTGCTCTCCCGCGTACTCGATGCCAGCCCCCTCGCCCGGCGCGTCGTTGTCGTCGGCCCGCCCGCAGCGCGGCCCGCCGCTGGCGCGCCGCCGCTTCCCGAACCCGACTCCCCACCCGATCACACGTCATCGGCGCCCGATGACCACACGGCCGCGACGCCGTCGGCACTCATCTGGGCCCTCGAAGACCCACCGTTCGGCGGCCCGGTCGCCGGACTCGCGGCCGGCCTAGCCGCCCTCACCAGCACATCCGGCACCGCAGGCACCGACCAGCCGAAACTCCGAGAACCCGCCAGCTGGCTCCTCGTGCTCGCCTGCGACCTCCCCTGGGGAGCGGATGCCGCGCACCTGCTGGTCGCTGCGGCATCCGCTTGCGACACGCCCACACTTGCGGCGACCGGTACAGCACCCACGGTTGACGGCGTGCACCTCGTCGACGACACCGGCCACGCCCAGTGGCTTGCCGGTATCTACCGCGCTCCCGCTCTGCAAGCCGCCGTGGACCGGCTCGGCGATCACGTCGCCGGCGCCAGCATGCGTCAGCTGCTCGCCGGGCTCACCCTTCTCGGGGTGCTGGACGAATCCGGAGCCGGTGTCGACGTCGACACGTGGCAGGATGTTGAGAGCAGCACCGCGCGTTTGAGCGCTGCCCCCGAAGCCCCACCCGAGGAGTGAGCCCCATGAGTTCTGCACCGTTGCCTCCCGAGGCGCTCGACGACTGGCTCACCGCCCTCGCCGACCGGCTCCAGCTCGACCCGGCCGACGTTCCGGTCGGCGACCTGCTCGATGTCGCCCGCGACGTTGCCCACAATGTAGCCCGGCCGGCCGCGCCGCTCAGCACCTTTCTGATCGGTCTCGCCGCCGCGAAAAACGGCGGAACCGGCGCCGACATTGAGGCCGCCTGCGCCGTCGCGAGCGAACTCGCCCGCGACTGGGCGCCAGAGAAGCTCTGATGGCCACCCTGCGATTCTTTGCTGGCGCGGCCGAAACCGCCGGGGCCGACACGGCCACACTCGATGCCGGCACGATTGGCGAGCTGCGCACCAACCTCGGCGAGCGCTACGGCAGCGAGTTCGTGCGCGTGCTCGGGCTGTGCTCGCTTCTCGTGAACGGCACCCGCGCCAGCAGTGACGCCGTCACGCTCGCGCCCACCGACACCGTCGACGTGCTCCCGCCCTTCGCCGGCGGCTGAGTACGCGGGGCATTGGATAACTGCGGAGAACGTCGCCTAGCGACCCCAATCAGCCCTGCGAAACAGCGATTTCGTTCAAATCTGCGCAGTTCTAAACGGCACTCATTACAGACCGACCCAGGAATGGGTTCCGTCGACCTCAAACTGCTTCTTCCAGATCGGAACCTCTTTTTTCACGGCTTCGACCAGGGCTTCGCAGGCGGCAAAGGCGTCGCCCCGATGGGCGCTCGCTACCGCAGCGACCAAGGCCAGGTCGCCAACGTCGAGGTGTCCGATTCGGTGACTGACCGCCAACACGACAAGCGGATGCTGCGCCAGCACCCGCGCGGCAATCTCACCGATAATGCGCCCAGCGTCGGGATGTGCGCTGTAGTCGAGGCCGGTCACCCGTCCGGCGGCGTCGGGATCGTGGTCGCGCACCTGCCCGATGAACGTCACAACGGCGCCGTGGGAGACACCGGAAACAGCCGAAACGTGTTCGGCCACGTTGAGCAGCGACTCGGTGACTTTGGCAAACCCGAGCGACTCAGCCACAGCCATCAGTGGTCACCGCCGTCGAGCTGATCGATAATGTGCCGCACCAGCGGCGCCAGAATGGCCACGCCGTCCAGCACCCCGCCGACCGAACCGGGAAGATTCACGACCAGGGCGCCGTTATTGCCGACCGAATCGGCGATGCCGGCGAGGCCGCGCGCGAGAGCGGCGGTGGGGATCGTCGCGACGCTGATGGCGCGCATCCGCTCGGAAATGCCCGGCAGAATCGTGTGCAGCACCGTTGCCGTGCCCTCCGGCGTCAGGTCTCGCGCCGATACACCGGTACCGCCGGTCGTCACGACGAGGCGGGCGCCGTCGCCGAGCGCGGCGGCGATGGCACCGGCAACGCTCTCGATGCCGTCGGGCACTACCCGCGGCGCCCCGCACGGAATGCCAACAGCGCCGAGCGCATCCACTGTGGCCGGCCCCGATCGATCCTCGCGTTCGCCACGCGAGCAGCGATCAGACACGGTGATCACGACGGCCCCAAGTTCGGCCCCAAGTTTGAGCTGAGTTTTCACCGTTCCACAGTACCGCGACGCGCGACGCTCTCAGCCAGCGCGCCGGCATCCGCTTTTCTCGGAATCATTTTTCACGGTGTTTGCGCTATGCACCCACGGCGGCAAACGAACAAGCTAAGTATCAAGCGGGCCATCTGCCCGATCAAACTGCCCGAGGAAGACCATGTCAACCGTCTCACCACCACGCGTCACGTCCACGCTGAAGCCGGATCTTTCCAACTGGGATCCAGAAAACGAAGAAACCTGGGACTCGCGCCTCGCCTGGCGCACCCTGTGGATCACCACGTTCAGCATGACCCTCGGTTTCGCGGCCTGGTACCTGGTCAGCGCGATCGCTCCCCGCCTCAACGACATCGGCTTCGACCTCAGCACCGGCCAGCTCTACTGGCTCGTTGCTCTGCCCGGTTTGGCTGCTGGTCTTCTGCGGCTCGTGTTCATGTTCTTGCCGCCGATTCTCGGCACCCGCATTCTCGTCGCGCTCTCCAGCGCGCTGCTGCTTCTGCCGATGATCGGCTGGACACTGGTAGCCCGCGACACCTCGACGCCGTACTGGGTGCTGCTCGCACTCTCCTTCGCGGCCGGCATCGGCGGCGGCAGTTTCTCGGGTTTCATGGCGTCGACCAGCTATTTCTTCCCCAAGCGCCTGGCCGGCACTGCGCTGGGCTTGCAGGCAGGCCTGGGCAACTTCGGTATCGGTCTCATTCAGCTGCTCACTCCTTGGGTCGTCGGATTCGGTCTACTCGGCACCGCGGTGCTCACCCCGAAAAGCGATGCAAACGGCGAACTCGTCTGGCTACATAACGGCGGGCTCGTGCTCGTGCCGTGGGTGCTTCTGGCCGTCATCCTCGCCCTCCTGTTTCTGAAGCGGGTGCCGATCAAGGCTAATTTTCGGCAGCAGCTGGACATCTTCAAGGTCAAGCACACCTGGATCATGACGCTGATCTACCTGATGAGCTTCGGCGCGTTCAGCGGCCTGGCCGCGCAAATGGGCCTGATCATTCTCAACGTCTACGGCGACTTTCCCGATGCGCCTAATCCGCTCGCCTTCGCCTTTATCGGCCCCGTCGTCGGAGCCCTGGTGCGTGCGGCCTCTGGCCCACTCTGCGACCGGTTCGGCGGCGCCATCTTCACCTTCATCGGCGGCGCGGGCATGGCCGTTGGTACCACCATCACGGCGTTCTTTCTCACCCCGACCAGCGTGGACGAATTCTATGGTTTTCTGACCGGCATGCTCATCATCTTCTTCTTCTCTGGCCTGGCCAACGCCGGAACGTTCAAGCAGATGCCGATGATCTTTCCAAAGCGCCAGGCCGGCGGAGCGATCGGCTGGACCGCCGCGATCGCCGCCTTCGGCCCGTTCATCGTGGGCATGGCGCTCACAACAATGAGCCCGACCACCTTCTTCATCGGCTGCGCCATGTTCTGCGTGCTCTGCACGGGCTTGGCCTGGTTTTACTACGCCCGTCCCGGCGCGCCCAACCCGAGCTGACGCTCCCTCCTGCCACCCGAAGCCCCTACTCCTCCAGCGGGGGCTTCGGGTTTTTCCGTGGCCGGGGTCATACTGAAACCCATGACCACACGCGGCGACAACGAATCGAGCGGCGGCGACCCGGCCTGCTGGCTTGAACAGGTCTGCCCGGAATGCGGCGCCTTCGTTCCCGGCGAACTGCCCCAGCGTTGCTGGCGCTGCGACACCGTGGTCTCGCCGTCCTGAGAGCTTGAGCTGGGCATCCTCTCTCAAGCGGATGCCGCCCCGCCGCACCACAAGCAGCCCGCTACCCAGCCCGCTCACGGTGCGGCCCGGCTCGGCAGACCAGCCAGCGTCCGTCCATGGCGGTCCCGGCGAGCTCGACCAACGGAAATGATCAAGCTCCGCAGACAGCCGCCGTTGACGCCAGCGGTCCGCAGTGCAATGGTGCGCCGAGCGGATGCCTGCGAGCACCAGCGTTCCACGCCGCGCCGCTTCGCGCCCCCGAAGAGGCACCTCGCCCAATCAGGCAAACCCACGTACAGTCGGAGCACACCCCTCAGGAAGGACCACGACATGGCCGGCCAGCAGAATTTTGTGATCGTCGGGGCGTCCCTCGCGGGGGCGAGCGCGGCCCGTGCGCTGCGCGAGGAGGGCTTTGACGGGGATATCCACCTGATCGGCGCCGAGGAGCATCGTCCGTACATTCGGCCGCCGCTGTCGAAGGATTACCTCGCTGGCACGGCCGAGCGCGACTCCATCTTTGTGCAGAGTGAGAGCTGGTACCCCGACCATGGGGTGCAGTTTCACCCCGGTACCCGCGCTGTCGGTCTCGACCTCGGCACTCATCTACTCAGCACCGATGACGGCGCGCAGATGAGCTATGACCGGCTGCTGCTGGCCACCGGTTCCCGGCCGCGCCGGCTGACCCTGCCGGGAGCCTCTCTCGGCGGCGTGCATTATCTGCGCACCCTCGACCACTCCGACCAGCTCCATGCGCTGCTGACCGACGGCGGCACACGACTCGTCGTCGTGGGGTCCGGCTGGATCGGCATGGAAGTGGCGGCGACGGCGCGCACCCTCGGCAACGAGGTCACCATCCTCGAACGCGGCCCGGTACCACTCGCGGCAGCGCTCGGCACCGAGCTTGGCAATATGTTCGCGACCCTACACGAAGCAAACGGCGTGATCATCCGCCGATCCGTCGTCGTTGACAGCCTGGTTGGAACGGATGGCCGGGTCACCGGGGTCCTCCTGGCCGGCGGCGAAACCGTGCCGGCTGACCTCGTCTTGGTGGGCATCGGCGCTGTGCCCAACGTCGAACTGGCCCAGAAAGCGGGGCTCGCGGTCGACAATGGAATTCTGGTCGACGCGAGCCTGTGCACAAGCGACCCCCACGTCTTTGCGGCGGGCGATGTGGCCAACGCCGAGCATCCGCTTGCCGGCATGCGCCTGCGCAGCGAGCACTGGGCGAATGCACTCAACGGTGGCCCGGTCGCCGCCAGGGCGATGCTCGGCCAGAGCGTGTCGTTCGACACCATCCCGTATTTTTACAGCGACCAGTTCGACGTGGGCATGGAGTACTCCGGCTTCGGCCCGCTGACCAGCAATGCCGATCTGGTCTACCGGGGCAACCGAGAGGCCCGCGAATTCATCGTGTTCTGGCTGAACGCCGGCCGGGTCGTCGCCGGCATGAACGTGAACGTCTGGGACGTCAACGACGCCGTGCAAGCGCTCATTCGCCGGGGTGAACCGGTTGATCCAGCCCGGCTCGCCGACGAATCGATCCCCCTCGACCAGGTCTAGCGCCCCTGGCTCACACCTCGAGCAAAGCGGATGCCGCAGCGCCGGTCAGAAGCCGCCGGTCGAGGCACGAGGCACGAGGCACGAGCGAACGAGACCCATCACGGATCTCGATCGCTCGCAAGCTCGCGCCTCGATCAACGAGTTGCACGAGCGAGCTAGGCCCGCGTGTCGGCCAGCTCGCTCGGCGCGGCCACGTCGGAGTCGTCCGTGAACGGCTGCGCCGTTCGCGGCGCGTTGTAGAGCGCCTCGTCGAGCATTCCCTGTCGCTTGGCCACAATGGTCGGCACGAGTGCCTGGCCGGCGACGTTAACCGCGGTGCGGCCCATGTCGATGATCGGGTCGATGGCCAGCAGTAGGCCAACCCCGGCCAACGGCAGTCCCAGCGTGGAGAGGGTCAGCGTCAGCATGACGACGGCGCCCGTCGTGCCGGCGGTCGCCGCGCTACCCAGTACGGAAACCAGAACGATGAGCAGGTACTGGGTGAGGTCAAGCTGGATGCCGAAGAACTGGGCCACGAAAATGGCGGCGACGGCCGGATAAATCGCTGCGCAGCCATCCATTTTGGTCGTCGCGCCGAGCGGAACGGCGAAGGATGCATAGCCGCGGGGCACGCCGAGGCTGCGTTCGGTCACACGCTGGGTCAGGGGCAGGGTGCCAATAGACGAGCGCGACACGAATCCGAGTTGAACCGCCGGCCACACGCCCGAGTAGTACTGCTTGACGGAAAGCCCGTGGGACTTGATGAGAACGGGGTACACCACGAACAACACCAGGATCAAGCCAATGTAAATGGTGATCGCAAATTTACCGAGCGACCCCATCGTGTCCCAGCCGTAGACCGCAACGGCGTTGCCGATCAGGCCGATCGTGCCAAGCGGCGCGACGCGAATGATCCACCAGAGCACCTTCTGAATGACTGCCAAAGCGGATGCGTTCAGGTTGAGGAAGGGTTCGGCCGCCTTGCCCACCTTCAGGGCTGCAATACCCACGACGATGGCGATGACAAGAATCTGCAACACGTTAAAGCTGATGTTGGTGGTCGCGGTGCCGTCGACGACGTTGGTGCTGGCCCCGATGCCGAGGAAGTTCTTGGGGAAGAGCCCGGTCAGGAAGGCCCACCAGTCACCGGTTCTGCCGGAGTACTCGCCGCCTTCGGCGATGCCGGTGCCGGCTCCCGGCCGCACCAGCACGCCGAGCCCGATACCAATGAGAACGGCAATCAAGGCGGTGATGGCGAACCAGAGCAGTGTGTTCCAGGCCAGTTTTGCCGCGTTGGCCACCTGACGCAGGTTGGCGATGGAGCTGACCACGGCCGTGAAGATGAGGGGCACAACGGCCGCCTGCAGCAGTGAGACATAGCTCGACCCAATAATTTTCAGCGTGGCACCAAGGCCGTTGGGGCTCGCTTCCGTGCTGCCGGTGTACTTGGCCACGAGGCCAAGGCCGAGGCCAATGATGAGCGCGGCGATGATCTGAACACCGAAGGACTTTGCCCACTTGGGAATTCTGCTGGTACTGACGGGAATTGCTGAAGACACTGGTCGACCTTTTCTGTAGTCATTCGTGAGACACGCTGACGCCCAGACCCGCATTGCTGGGAACCCTCAGGATTTCCTTTCGCGTGCAGGCGGCTCTAAACCCAAGGCTGACAGTTCGCCCAGTATTCCTTGGAGCCGATTGTGACGCTGTGCGTCAACTACTTCCCCCGCCGGTCGAGGCGCGAGGAACCCGCCAGTCGAAGCGCGAGGAACAAACGGTCGAGACGCGCGAAGGATCTCGATCGCTCGCAAGCTCGCGCCTCGATCAGCGGAACCCTCGATCAACGAGCCTCGAGGTACTCCGCGAGCACGCGAGCGTGGTTTACGTGCGGGTCCTTGGCCCCGTAGACCAAGGTCGTGTCGCCCTCGGCGACGAGCGCCCGTAACGTGACAACGGCCGCCTGCGTTTCGGTATGCGAATCAAGTTCGGCCCGGTAGCGCAGCGCGAACTCGTCCATGCGCTCCGGGTCGTGGTCCCACCAGGTGCGCAAGCTGGGCGACGGCGCGACCTCTTTGAGCCACTCGTCGAGCTCTGCACGTTCCTTAGAGACGCCACGCGGCCAGAGGCGATCAACCAGCACCCGGCATCCGTCGGTTGCGGATGCCGGTTCATACGCCCTCTTAATACGCAGCACAGCCCCTACTTTCTTGAGCGCTCCAGCGGGCGCTCGCTCTTCTCCCAACCGCGGCGCGGCGGGCGCGCCCCCGCGCCATGGGGGTTATCCCGTGAACGGTACACGACGTATGGCCGCACCAGGTAGCCCAGCGGTGCCGAAAACACGTGCACCAGTCGGGTGAATGGCCAGAGCAAGAACAACGTGACCGCCGTGAGCACGTGCAGTTGAAAGAAGAACGGTACGTCGCTCATCAGCGAGGGGTCTGGCTGAAAGCTGAACAGTGAGCGAATCCACGGCGAGATCGACCCGCGATAGTCGTAACCGCCACCGAAAATTTGGTACAGCACGGTCGCCGTCGTACCGAACGTGATGGTGCCGGCCAGAAACACGTACATGACCTTGTCCATCACCGTCGTCACGAGCAGAACTCGCTTGGTCAGGCGACGCCGGTAAATCAAAATGGCCAGCCCAGCAACGGTCAGCACGGCTGCGAAACTACCCAGCCAGGTGGCGCCGAGGTGATAGAGGTGCTCGGTCACGCCGAAGAATTCTAACCACTGTTTCGGAATGAACAGGCCAACCGCATGCCCTCCGATCACCATGAGGATGCCGTAGTGAAACATGGGCGATCCCCAACGCAGCAGCCGGTTCTCGTAGGTTTGGCTCGAGCGGCTTGTCCAGCCGAACTGGTCGTAGCGGTAGCGCAGCAGGTGCCCAACCACGAACACCCCAAACGCGGCGTAGGGAAAAGCGACCCAGAGCAGGTAATCCCAGGCGGTCATCGGCTTACATCCTCATGTGAGTGTGCGGAAAACGGCTTCAAATTGCCGAGGTAGGTCATGCCGACCGTCTCGGTCGGCGGCCCCTCGTTGACCAGGGTGAGGTAGCGTTCGCGGGTCTCGTCGTCAATCTTCGGCAACGACAGCGACACCGCCTCAACGAGGTGGGCGTATGGGCTCTCGAATTTCTCCAGGGCAGCGCGCAAAACTTCGATGCCGTCGCGGTGCGCGGCGAGCAGCTCCTGCGCGATTGGGGAATCCGACAGCGCCGAGAACTCGAGCACCATGGGCAGATAGTCCGGCAGTTCGTCGGCGTCGACCTGCCAACCGGCCGCCCGGTACGCCTCGACGAACCGCACCAACGCCATGCCACGCCGGCGGGTGTCCCCCGCGGCGTAGTAAGTGAGGTACGGGCAGCACTTGCGCTTTAAATCGAAAATCGCGGTGAAGTGGGTCGCGAGCTGCTGCTCACTCCAGCCGTCGACCGCCATGAAGAACGCGTCGAACGCCTTCCGCAGCGGGCCGGGCAGTTGAATAACGGATGCGCGCACCAGCGAAAACTGCCGCTGCCGCTCCGGCGTGGGGTAGTCCAGCAGAATCGACGCCGCCATGTGCGCGATAACCCCGTCTTCCGCCGACAACGGCACCGAGGCAATCGCCCGCGGGGCCACCTTGGGCGCCCGAAAGCCAAAGTTCATTCGAGCGCCGAGCGTGCGGGTGCTCATGCCAGGCTGCCGGCTGCCGGCCGCGGCGGGAACATGCCCGTTGGCGCTCCACTGCCGTTCCAATTGAGCAGGTTGACCCGGCCCGAGGTCGTCGGGCGGGTCTTGATGATCGGCGAGTCGCCGACCATCTCGTTGTAGTTGTAGACGGTCCCGTTCAGCGGCATGCCGGGGGTGTTACCGTAAGGGCCCGCAGGGCCAGCGTCGCCGCCGTTGTGGGGGCCAGCGTGCGAGTTAGGTCCACCCATGCCGGGGCCCCCATCGTTGTCGAGCGAGCAGCCGAGCTCGTCGAGCTCACGCGCGGTCTCGACGTGGGCCTTGGGAATGACGTAACGGTCCTCGTACTTGGCGATCGCAAGCAGCCGGTACATGGCCTGCATGCTCTCACCAGTCATGCCGACCGCGTTCGGAATGCGCTCATCGGGCTCGTTGCCGAGGTTGATATCGCGCATGTAGGCGCGCATCGCGGCGAGCTTGCGCAGCGAGAGCTCCACGGGAACGACGTCGCCGGCCGAGAACAGCCCGGCGAGGTATTCCACCGGAATGCGCAGCTTGTCGATGGCAGCGAACAGGGTGCGGGCGTCTTCGCCATCGTTGCCCGAGTTGCTGACAACGTCGACAACGGGCGACAGCGGGGGGATGTACCAGACCATGGGCATGGTGCGGTATTCCGGGTGCAGCGGCAGCGCGACCTCATACTCGGTGATGAGCTTGTAGATGGGGCTGTTCTGGGCGGCTTCAATCCAGTCGTCGGCCATGCCCTCAGCCTTGGCTGCTGCAATAACCTCGGGGTCGAACGGGTCGAGGAAGCAGGCGCGCTGGGCATTGAGCAGGTCCTGGTCGTTTTCGATCGAAGCTGCTTCAAGCACGGCGTCGGCGTCGTAGAGCATAAGGCCCAGGTAGCGCAGGCGTCCCACACAGGTTTCGGAGCAGATGGTGGGCTTACCCTGTTCGATCAGTGGGTAGCACAGCGTGCACTTCTCGGCCTTGCCCGTTTTGTGGTTGAAGTAGACCTTCTTGTAGGGGCAGGCGGAGACGCACATGCGCCAGCCGCGGCATCCGTCTTCGTCCACGAGCACGATGCCGTCTTCTTCACGCTTGTACATGGCGCCGGAGGGGCAGGCCGCCACGCAGGCGGGGTTCAGGCAGTGCTCGCAGATGCGCGGCAGGTAGAACATGAAGGTCTCTTCGAACTCCATCTTCACCTTCTCGCTCATCGTGGCGAGAATGGGGTCCTGCGCCGCGGTTTCCTGCGAGCCGCCGAGGTCGTCGTCCCAGTTGCCCGACCACTTAATGTCGATGTCCTGGCCGGTCAGAAGGGACTTCGGGCGGGCGACCGGGCTTTGCGTGCCGGCCGGAGCTGTGGTGAGCATGTCGTAGTCGTAGGTCCACGGCTCGTAGTAGTCGTCGATCTGCGGCAGGTTGGGGTTGTTGAAGATCTGCGAGAGCTTCTTCAGGCGACCGCCGGCCTTCAGCTGCAGGCGGCCGCGACTGTTGCGCACCCAGCCGCCCTTCCATTTGTCCTGGTTTTCGTACTCGCGCGGGTAGCCAAGTCCGGGCCGCGTCTCCACGTTATTGAACCAGGCATATTCCACACCGGTGCGGTTGGTCCACACCTGCTTGCAGGTGACCGAGCAGGTGTGACACCCGATGCACTTGTCGAGGTTCATAATCATCGACATCTGGGCCATGACACGCATTAGTAATCTACTTTCTGGCTGCGACGACGAATCACGGTGACCTCGTCGCGTTGGTTCCCGGTCGGGCCGAGGTAGTTGAAGGCGAAGGACAGCTGGGCGTAGCCGCCGATCAAATGGCTGGGTTTTAAGAGGATGCGAGTGAGCGAGTTGTTCGTGCCGCCGCGCATGCCGCTGGTCTCGGCGACCGGCACATTGATGGTGCGGTCCTTCGCGTGGTACATGTACACCGTGCCCTCCGGCATGCGGTGCGAGACGATTGCCCGCGCCACGACGACGCCGTTGCGGTTGTACGATTCGATCCACTCGTTGTCTTTAACACCGATTTTTTCGGCGTCCTGCGGACTCATCCAGATGGTCGGGCCGCCGCGGGAGAGCGAGAGCATGAGCAGGTTGTCCTGGTATTCGGAGTGGATCGACCACTTTGAGTGCGGGGTCAGGTAGCGCACGGCCACCTCGGCGTGCCCGGCCGGGTCCTTACTCGTGGCACCAACGATCGAGTCGTCGAACAGGCGGTGCATGTCGAGCGGCGGCCGATAGATCGGCATCTGTTCGCCCAGTTCGATCATCCAGTCGTGGTCGAGGTAGAAGTGCTGGCGGCCGGTGAGGGTGTGCCAAGGCTTCAGGTGCTCGACGTTGATGGTGAAGGCGCTGTAGCGGCGACCACCGTGCTCTGAGCCGGACCATTCCGGGGAGGTGAGCACCGGAACCGGCGCGCCCTGGACATCCGGATAGCTGAATCGTCGGCCTTCGTTGTCGCTGGCCAGCTGGGCCAGTTTCACGCCGGTGCGTTCCTCGAGCTGGCGAAAACCCTGGGTGCCGAGGCGCCCGTTGGTCGTGCCCGACAGGGCGAGCACCATTTCGCAGGCGTGAATCGCGGTCGACAGGCGCGGGCGGCCTTTCGCGGGCCCGCTCGGCACCAGGCCGTTCTTCTTGCCGAGGTACTCCACCTCAACATCCGGGTTGAATTTCACACCCTTGGTGACCATGCCAAGCTTCGCGGTGAGCGGCCCGAGTGCGCCAAGCTGCGCGGCGAACGCCGGGTAGTCACGTTCGACCACGACGAGCTTGGGCATGGTGACCCCGGGAATGAGCGGCTGGTCATTCAACACCGTGCCGTGCGGGGTGGCCATGCCATCAGGGGTGTCGTGTTGCAGCGGCGCCGCGACGAGGTCCTTACGTACCCCGAGGTGTTCCACCGACATTTCGGAGATTTTCGCGGCCAGCACGTGAAAGATGTCAAAATCCGTCTTGGCCTGCCACGGCGGCGCGATCGCCGGGTTGAAGGAGTGAATAAACGGATGCATATCCGTCGTCGAGAGATCATTCTTCTCATACCAGGTGGCCGGCGGCAACACCACGTCGCTGTAGATGGTGGTGCTCGTCATGCGAAAGTCGCTCGTGACCATCAGGTCGAGCTTGCCTTCCGGCGCGCTCTCGTGCCATTTCATGGTTTTCGGGCGACGAGCCGGCATGGATTCGACGGCGCGCACAGCGGAGTCGGCTCCGAGCAGGTGCTTGAGAAAATACTCATTGCCCTTGCCGGAGGAGCCGAGCACGTTGGCCCGCCAGACCACGAGCACCCGCGGAAAGTTCTCTGGAGCATCCGGGTCTTCGCAGGAGAACTCGAGTGAGCCGTCGTTGAGCGAATCAACCACGTATTCGGCTGGCTCCTGCCCCGCAGCGACCGCATCATCGACGAGGTCGAGCGAGTTGCGATTGAAGGTGGGGTAGCTGGGCATCCAGCCGCGCTTGGCCGATTCGACCATGGTGTCCGCGGTGGTGCGTCCCTTGAATATCCCGGTGCCGAGCGGGCTAGCGAGGGTGTCTGCACTCAACCCGTCGTAGCGCCACTGATCGGTGGCGAGGTAGAAGAAGCCGGTGCCGATCATCTGGCGTGGCGGCCGCACCCAGTCCAGGCCAAAGGCGTACTGGCCGTAGCCGGTGAGCGGTCGCACCTTTTCCTGGCCGACATAGTGGGCCCAGCCGCCGCCGTTCACGCCCTGGCAGCCGGTCATGGTGGTGAGCGCGAGAAAGGCGCGGTAAATGGTGTCGGAGTGGAACCAGTGGTTGGTGCCTGCCCCCATCAAAATCATCGACCGCCCCTCGGAGTCCTCGGCGTTCTGGGCGAATTCGCGGCCGATGCGCGCGGCGGCCTGCCACGGTACCGAGGTGATCTCTTCTTGCCAGGCGGGGGTGCCGGGGGTGGAGGCGTCGTCGTAGCCGGTGGGCCATTCGCCTGGAAGGCCGTCGCGGCCAACGCCGTACTGGGCGAGCAGCAGGTCGAACACGGTCGTCACGAGCACGCCGCCGACCTCGCGCACCGGCACGCCTCGGCGCACGACGCCGGCCGCTCCGGCATGCCGTTCGCCGACACTGTCTCCGCTCGGCGTGATGTCGAAGCGGGGCAGGTCAATGACGACGGAGCGACCGTCGTAATCGGGGGCATCCGCTATGGAGAGCAGCGGGTCGCGACCCTCGAGGTCAAGGTTCCACTTGCCCTTATCGGCCTCGCTAAACCGGTGGCCGATCGAACCGTTCGGCACGAAGGCCGTTCCGTTCTCATCAAGCATGACCGTCTTAAACGCAGCACTTGAAACGGATGCGTCGGTGCCGGGCAGCGCGTCGGCCGTGAGGAACTTGCCGGGAACCCAGGCATCCTGGCGCGGGGTGAGCGCGATCAAATAGGACGAGTCGCTGAACTTCTTCATGTAATCGACGAAGCGCAGGGTGCGGCGGTCGACCAGGAACTCTTTCAGAATGACATGGCCCATAGCGAGGGCGAGGGCGCCATCGGTACCGGGGTGCACGGCGAGCCACTCGTCGGCAAACTTGGAGTTGTCGGCGTAGTCGGGTGAGACCGTGATGACCTTCTGGCCGCGATAGCGAGCCTCGACCATGAAGTGTGCGTCGGGCGTGCGGGTGACGGGAACATTGCTGCCCCACATGATCAGGTAGCTGGAGTTCCACCAGTCGGCCGATTCGGGCACGTCGGTCTGATCACCGAACACCTGCGGGCTGGCGACGGGCAGATCGGCGTACCAGTCGTAGAACGAGAGCATGGTACCGCCAAGCAGCGAGATAAAGCGGTTGCCAACGCCCTGCGACACGATCGACATGGCCGGAATCGGGCTGAAGCCGGCGACCCGGTCGGGGCCAAACTCCTTGATGGTGTGCACGTGGGCGGCCGCGACGATTTCGGCGGCCTCATCCCAGCTGGCACGCACCAAGCCACCCTGGCCGCGGGCGCTCTTATACTGACGGGCGGTCTCGGGGTTGCCCGTGATTTCGGCCCAGGCCAGCACCGGGTCGCCGAGGCGGGCCTTCGCTTCGCGGTAGATATCGAGCAGCACGCCACGCACGTAGGGGTACCGCACCCGAGTGGGCGAGTAGGTGTACCAGCTGAACGCGGCGCCGCGCGGGCAACCGCGGGGCTCGTATTCGGGGCTGTCCGGGCCGACACTGGGATAGTCGGTCTGCTGGGTCTCCCAGGTGATGATGCCGTCCTTGACGTACACCTTCCACGAGCAGCTGCCGGTGCAGTTCACGCCGTGGGTCGAGCGCACCTCTTTGTCGTGGGTCCAGCGGTCACGGTAGAACGCGTCGGCGGCGCGGCCGCCCGTCTTGAACACGCTGCGCAGGTCTTCGCTGGTTTCTCCGCGGCGAAGAAAACGACCGAGCTTCAACAGCGAGTCGGCGACCGGGCCGTCGGTGCCTGACTTAGTTGTGGTGCTGGTGGTGGTGGTCTTGCTTGTGCGCGTTTTCACGGCTGCCCCTTGCCTGCCGGGGAATGCCGCAGTGGCAATCACCCTCACAACGAGCTTCGCCGCTGGGCAGAAGCGCGACAACCGCGAAGTACCGTGAATAATGATTTGCCCGGGCTTGAGGTACCACCTTGGGCCCCATGCACACCTCGCGGACGCCGCGAGATGCCACCTTTGGCCCCATCAGCGCCCGCACGGGGCCAGAGTTGCCATCTCGTGCAGACGAGCGCTCAGGCAGACACAATTCCCACGCCCGGCACAGCCGCGGGCGCGGCGTCGTCGCTCACAACAGACCGGGCCACCACGTCGATCACGCAGAGGCGCGGGGCGTCGCTGAGGTTGAGACCCACCGCGCGCAGCGGGCCGTCGGCTTGCTCGAGCACGCCCTGAATCAGGCGGTAGTGCACGCCGCAGACCTCGGGGTGGTCCTTGACCATCTCCGAATACGGACAGTCGTGCAGGCTGAGCTGTTCGCTAGTGGCCGAACGGCTCGCATCAAAGCCAGCCTGGTCGAGGTGGTCGTCGAGGGCGTCGAGCTGACGCTGCACTGCGGGGCCGGTGCAGCCAGCCCAGGCTGGCTGGCTGGCGGAACGCAGCGGAAGCATCCGTCGTAGCTGCTCAGCACGCTCCTGGGCCGCTTCGATCTTGCGAGCGCGAATGGAGCCGAGCTCTGTGCTGACCCCGCCGGCGGCACTGTACAGCATCTTCGGGCGACCCTTGCTTTCACGCGGCTCGGACGCACAGGTGACGAAACCATCATGGATCAGGCGATCGAGGTGTTCACGGGCGGTGTTGGGGTGCAGGCCAGCGGCTTCGGCGAGGTCATTGACCGTCATCGTTCCGCGGCTCTGCAGTTGGTAAAGCAGGTTCATGCGGCTCAGACTTGCGAGCGTTTTGTAACTCGGGGGTTGTGCGGCCATAACTCTATTATGTCCTCCCATAATGGGCGGCAGCAGACCCTTCCAGCTCAGACTCGCGAGGAACTCGGGGGTTGTGCGGCCATGCCTTTATTATGACCGCTTACGCGTAAATCAATTGCAACGGGCGGCAGCAGAATCGTCTAGTTTTCCCCCTTCCTTCCGCAGATTCTCCCGTTGAGCACGGTGAAAGGAAAGTATTCAATGCAAAGCATTAGTCTTAATGGACGAATCACGCAGGAAGTGGGACCACATGGCGGCAAAAGCCCAATCGAAAGCAGTAGTCGAATCCACTGGTGGTGAACCCGCAGACACCCTTCGTTCCTATTACGAGCAAATGTCACTGGTGCGATCCTTCGAGCTCCGCTCCAGCGAGATGTACGCCCGCGCCAAAATCGGCGGCTACTGCCACCTGAACCTCGGTGAGGAAGCCACCGTTGTCGGCCTGATGGCCGCCATCGAAAAGCGCGACTACCTGTTCACCGGGTACCGCGACCACGGTTACGCCCTCATGCGCGGCATCTCTCCCGAGAGCGTCATGGCCGAACTGTTCGGCAAGGTCACCGGAGTCTCCGGCGGACGCGGCGGCTCGATGCACATGTTCGACTCCGAAGCGCGCCTGCTCGGCGGGTACGGCATCGTCGGCGGTCAGATCCCCCCGGCGACCGGGGCCGCGCTCGCCCTGAAATATCAGGAAGCCGCTGGTGCAGACGCTGCGGCAGTAATGTGCTTGCTCGGCGACGGCACCACCAACATCGGTGCCTTCCACGAATCACTCAACCTGGCCGGGCTGTGGAAGCTGCCAATCGTGTATGTCATCGTCAACAACGGTCTCGGCATGGGAACGACGGTGGAGAAGGCATCCGCTGAACCCGATCTGTACAAGCGTGCCGCGTCGTACCGTATGCCCGGCGTACGCGTTGACGGTGACGACGTTCTCGCCGTGCGCGACGCCGCCCGCGACGCCCTCAAGCAGGCGCGCGAGTCACGCCAGCCGGTGCTGCTCGAGGTCATGTGCTATCGGCTGCGCGGCCACTCCGTGGTCGACCCGGCCCGCTACCGCGCGCCCGAGGACACCACAATCGCCCAGCAATCCGACCCAGTGCCGAGCTTTCGCGCCGAGCTGATCGCTTCCGGCGTGCTCACTGAAGCGGATGCCGCCGCCATCGACGAGGCCGCCGACGTGCGCGTCTCTGCAGCGGTCGTTTTCGCCGACGAGAGCCCGGAGCCGGACGTCGACGACCTGTTCAAGTATGTATACGCGACGGCGGTGGCGAATGCGCCATCAGCGTTGCCCGGAGAACCCGTTATGGACGCACTGTGAACACTGAAATCGTGAATACTGAAGTAACAACCACCCGCACGATCACCTACCGCCAGGCGCTCAATGAGACCCTGCGCGCCGAGCTCGAACGCGACGAGAAGGTCTTTCTGATCGGCGAAGAGATCGGAATCTTCGAGGGGTCATACAAGATCACCGCGGGGCTGCTCGAGGACTTCGGACCAGAACGTGTGCTCGACGCACCGATCGCCGAGGAGGGTTTCGTGGGCGCAGCCCTCGGAGCCGCGATGCTCGGCATGCGCCCAGTTGTCGAGATCATGACCATCAACTTCAGCCTCATCGCGATCGACCAGATCGTGAACCATGCGGCCAAGATGCGCTCCATGTTCGCCGGTCAGGTCTCGATTCCGCTAGTCATTCGCATGCCCGGTGGCGGCGGTCAGCAACTCGCCGCGACCCACTCGCAGAACCTCGAGGTGTGGTACGCGCACATTCCCGGGCTCAAGGTCGTCGCCCCTTCGACCCCGGCCGATGCGAAAGCTCTGCTGGCGGCCGCTATTCGCGACGACGACCCGGTGATCTTTTTGGAAAACCTCTCATTGTACAGCGCCAAGGGCGAAGTACCCGACGGCGAACAGGTCGCCGAGATCGGTAAGGCCGCCGTCGTCAAGACCGGCACCGACCTCACCATCGTGAGTTACTCGCGCGGTACAACGACCGCCCTCGACGTGGCACATCAGCTCGAAGCCGAGGGCCTCTCGATCGAGGTCGTCGACCTCCGCAGCCTACGTCCGCTCGACCGCGACACCATCTGTGCCTCGGTGAAGAAGACCGGCCACGCCGTTGTCTTTGAAGACGACTGGCTCAGCTACGGTATCGGCGCCGAGATCTCCGCAACCATCGGCGAGGGCGCGTTCGACTTTCTCGACGCCCCCGTGCGCCGCGTCGCGGCCGCAGAGGTTCCATTGCCCTACGCCAAGTCCCTGGAGAAGGCAGCGCTGCCCAGCGCCGCTGACCTTGCCAAGGTCGTGCGCGAAGTACTCAATATTTCCACGAACGACAAGTAGGAGCCGGCTATGCCCGACGTCATTATGCCCCGTCTCTCCGACACCATGGAGGAGGGCGAACTCAGCCGCTGGGTGAAGCAGGTCGGCGACGAGATTCACAAGGGCGACGTGCTCGCTGAAATCGAAACCGACAAGGCCACGATGGACCTCGAAGCCTTCGACACTGGCATTCTTGAGCAGCTCTTCGTCGTTGCTGGTGCCCTCGTGCCGATCGGCGCTCCGGTCGCCCGTATCGGAGACGGTAGCAACATCGTCGAGGACGGCGCTGCTCCGGCCGCTCCGGCCGCTCCGATCGCGACTCCAGTAGCGGATGCCGCCGCGCCAGCTCCAGCTCCAGCTCCAACCCCTGCACCGGCCGCTGCCGCTGCACCTGCCGCTGTCCCTGCCCCTACCCCTGGCCCAAACCCCACCGGCGAGCTTCGTACCTCACCGCTGGCCCGCAAGATCGGCCGCGAGCACGGCATCGACCTGCACACGCTCGTCGGCACCGGGCCCCAAGGCCGCATCACTCGCACCGACGTGGACGCCGCGATCCTGGCACAGGAGAGCGCAGCATCCGCTCCGGCACCGGCCGCGGTAACCGTCGCTGCAACGCCCACCAAGGCAGCCGTTACGACCGACTCTGTCGCCGTGCCGGTCAGCCGCATTCGCGCCGTCACCGCCCGTCGGCTCACCGAGAGCCAGGCCGTTCCGCACTTCTTCCTGACCAGCGTCGTCAATGTGGAGCGGCTCGTCGCGTTTCGCGCCGACGTGAACGCCTCGCTCGAGACGGTCGGCAGCAAGGTCAGCCTGAACGACTTGTTCGTGCGGGCCAGCGCGGTTGTGCTGCGCGCGCACCCCGAGGTGAATGCCTCGTGGGGCGATGGAGTCATTCTGCGCCATAACCACGTCAACGTTGGCGTTGCCGTCGCGACCGACGACGGGCTGCTCGTTCCGGTAGTCGCTGACGCCGACCAGAAGTCGCTCGCCGCCATTGCCACCGAGACGCGCGCCCTGGCCGGTCTGGCCCGAACGGGCGGCCTGTCCCTGGCTCAGATGTCGGGCGGAACGTTCACCATCAGCAACCTCGGCATGTTCGGCATCGATTCGTTCACCGCAGTGCTCAACCCGCCGGAAGCCGGAATTCTGGCCATCGGTGCTGCGAGCGACTTGCCAGCCGTGCGTGACGGTGTGCTCGTGAACGTGCCAACGGTCAAAATCACCCTGACCGTCGATCACCGGGTGCTCGACGGAGCCGTCGCCGCAGCGTTCCTGCGCGACCTGACGCAGCTGCTCGAAGAGCCGTTGCGCATCGTTCTCTAATTGAGAGCACGTTATTACTCATAAATCAGGACTACTCTAAAGTAGTGGATCCCCAAGAGCGCAGTCCCGCCTGGCACGCCGCGTTGGCGTCGCCAGTACGGCGACGTGTGCTGGAGTTTTTGGTCGACTCCACCGTGCCGCTCGACGCGACTGCGGTGGCCACGCACCTCAACTTGCACGTGACAACGGCCCGGTTTCATCTGGACCAGCTGCAGTCGGCTCGGCTGATTGAACGGGAGCCCGACCGGTCGGGCCAGCGCGGGCGACCGCGCATCCGCTTCAGCGCTGTGCGCGCGCCCCGCGGCGATCTGAACGATCAGCTCAGTGACGCCCTGGCCGGTGCGCTGGCCGAGGACGACGATGGTGGTCGTGCCCGAGCCATTCGCGCCGGCGAGAAATGGTCTGCAGCATTTGCCGGCGGGCTCTCCGCGTCAACCGGCACGGGCGCCGAACCGCTCATCGAACTACTCGATCAACTCGAGTTCGATCCACAACCGGACGCTACCGGCCAATCGATCGCGCTCACCGCCTGCCCATTCCGCGAGGCAGCCCGGGCCAACCCCGGCGTGGTCTGCGCCGTGCACCTCGGCCTGATCCAACAGGTTTCCCGCACCCTCGGCCACGACGACAGCACGGTGCAGCTCCTCCCCTTCGTCGGCCCGAACCTCTGCATGGTTCATCTCGGCGCTGACTGGGGCGACCCGCTCCCGTCCGGGGCGCCATCCGTCGAGCCGCCCATCGTTTCCGATCCGGCCGCCGCTCCCGAGACCTAACCTCGGCGCACCCGCGGCTCAGGCGCCGGCGGCACCTCTTTCGCGGCGACCACGTCGACCATGGCCAGTCTTACTAGCCCGCGCTTGGTTTCCACCGAAACGGATGCCGCGTCGCGGCTGCGCAGAAACCCCAGCGCATCGGTGTACCCACCGGAAATGCGCGTGCGCACGACGACCCGCATGCCGAGCGGGGCATCCGTTAGAAAAGCGAACGGACCACTCATCGCATCAGGCTGTACTTTTCGACCCGCGCGGAGTCTCCGGCGATGAGGATGATATCGCCATCCTCGATGACGGTGTCGAGTGAGGTGTAGCTCCAGCCGACGCCTGGCCGATGAAACGCTGTCACCGTCACACCATAGCGGGCCCGCACCTTGGCCTGGCCGAGCGGCACGCCGATGAGCGAGCGCGGCGGCGTCGTCTTGACCAACGCGAAGTTCTCACCGATCTCGATATAGTCCTGCATGGCACCGCGCACGAGGTGGGCGACGCGCTTTCCCATATCTTTCTCGGGATAGATGACATGGTTGACACCGAGCTGGGTGAGAATCTCACCGTGCGGGTCGCTCACCGCTTTCGCCCAAATGTTGGGAATACCCAGCTTCAGCAGCAGGGACGCGGTGAGGATATTGGCCTGAATGTCGCCGCCGATCGCCACAACGACGCTCGCGAAGTCGGGTACCGAGAGCTCCCGCAGCGTCGCCTCCTTGGTCGAATCTGCACGCACTACGTGGGTGAGCAGCCGGTTGTGTGCCTGCACGATTTCTTCGTCACCATCGATGCCGAGCACCTCGGTGCCGCTCGTCATGAGTTCGAGGGCGAGGGCACTGCCGAAGCGACCGAGACCGATCACGACGACCGATTCGGCCTCGGCTAGGCGGGCCGAGTCGCGATGCCCGAACAGCGGATATTTAGCCAATGATCGGCCTCTCCTTGGGGAGTTCGTAGGTGGAGTGCCGCTCGCGCAGGGCGATGGCCGATGCAAAAGTGATGGGGCCGAGCCGACCGATGAACATGAGCAAAATGAGAATGACCTGCCCCTCCCAGGGCAGCCCCGCGGTGATGCCGGTTGACAGGCCCACCGTTGCAAACGCGCTGATCGCCTCGAACAGCAGGGCGTCCAGCGAGATGTCGGTCATCAGCATGAGTGCTGCCGTCGCCGCGATGATCACACCGACCGCGAGCAACGCGATGGTGATGGCCTCGCGGTGCACAGCGCGCGACAGGCGCTTGCCGAACACGTTGACGGCGACCTGGCCGCGCACCTCGGTCCACAGAATGAAGAACAGCACGGCAAACGTGGTGATCTTGATACCGCCGGCGGTTCCCGCCGGGCCGCCACCGATCAGCATAAGCACGTCCATGCCGAGCAGGCTCGCCGAGTCCATCTGGCCGATGTCGATGCTGTTGAAACCGGCGGTACGAGTCTGCACCGCCTGAAAGAATCCGGTGAGCAATTTGCCCGGCCAGTCCAGCGGTCCGAGGGTATTCGGGTTGCCCCACTCGACGGCGGTGATATATGCCGTTCCGAGAATAAGTAGCACGATGGTGCCGGCCATGACGATGCGGGTGTTCATGGTCCAGGTGCGAATCGACCAGCGCTGTTTTGACCAGCGCAGTGGATGTTGCATTTGGCTGCGCAGTTGCCGCCGCAGCTGCACGATCACCGGAAACCCAAGGCCCCCCAAGATGACCGCCGCGCTGATCGGCAGGCAGATCCAGGCATCCGTTGCGTAACCCATGAGGTTGTCGCTGAAGAGAGCGAAGCCGGCATTGTTGAAGCTCGAAACGGAGTGAAACACCCCGAGCCAGACCGCGCGCCCGACCGGTTCGCCGTAACCGATGATGAAACGCAGGGCCAACAGTACGGCGACCGTCACCTCGATGGCCAGGGAGATGCGCACCACGCCCAAGACCAGACCCTTGACGTCTTCAAGGCCGACGCTCTTGGTCTCGGCGGCGGCCGTGATGCGCGAACGCAGGGAGAGCTTGCGGGCGATGGCGAGGCCCACCACCGAGGCAAAGGACATGATGCCAAAACCGCCGACTTGGATCAGCAGCAGGATGACGATGTGGCCGAATGGGGTCCAGTAGACGGCCGTGTCGACGACGGTGAGGCCGGTCACACAGACGGCGCTTGTCGCGGTGAACAGCGCTTCCAGAAACGATGCTCCGCCGGGTCCGACCCGGGCGTTAGGCAGCATGAGCAGGGCAGTTCCGCTAAGAATCGTGAGGGCAAAACCAGAGACGACGACCTGCGCCGGATGCAGGCGGAGAGGTTTCGTTATGTTGCCGCGTTCGCCGACGGCCCGTGAGTGCACGGATCCAACTCTACGCGGGGGCGCCGACACGTAATTCTGCGACCCGCCAATGCAGCCGCGGAGGAGCGCTGCGTCTAGCCCCTCTCTGGGGCGCATCACCGTCGCAGCATGTGCGCAATACTCGAGAACGGGGGAAATCAATGATGATGCACGCGGGGAGCGAACGACTACAAAAACGGGTATTGCGCCCGCGAGAGCGGATCGTGCCGCACGCGATCATTGGGGCGCTCGCCTTGTTTATCCCGCTCTTTGCCGTGTTGTATTGGCTGTCCATTCCGCGCCAGACCTGGCCTTTTGTGCTCGAGGCTCAAAGCGGACTCACCACCGTCGGCGCGATCTTCGTCGTCGGGGTCAACAAAATGACCCTCAAAGTCAACACCGACGGTCTCTCTATTCGGGGCTTGCTCGGTCACCGGACACGCCTTGCCACCAGCACTATCGGCAGTCTTCTGCTGGTCGATCTGTATCAGAGCAGCACGGTCGAGTATCTGCCACATCTCTATGTGCTCGACTCTGACGACGACGTGCTGCTGCACCTGAGTGGTCACCTGTGGTCGCGATCAGCGCTTGAGAGCGTGATCGACGGGCTGGGCATCGCCGCGCTGCGCCTACCCGACCCGCTCACGGCGGTCGAACTCGACCAGCTGCGGCCCCAGCTCCGGCACCGCCTGGTGCGCCGCGCAGCCCAGCTGACCGGCTAGTGCCCGCGCCCAGACACCACGTCCGCCACCCGCGCGACCGGTGACGTCGTGCGGCGGCCGGTCAATTCGGTGCGATCGGCGAACGAATAGGCTCGGTACAACGCCGTGACCGCGAGCCAGCGCAACGGTTCCGGCTCCCACGGGCGCACCCGATGGTTCACCCAGGGCAGCTCGGTGAGTGCGCTGCTGCTGCCGAGAATCAGGTCGGTCAGTGTGCGGCCGGCCAAGTTTGCGGTCGCGACGCCGGTGCCCACATACCCTCCGGCCCAGGCCAGTCCGGTCTGCGGGTCGAGACCAACGGTGGCAGCCCAATCCCGGGGCACCCCGAGCACGCCAGACCACGCGTGGTCGATGCGTGCAGTGGCAGTGGCCGGAAAGAACCGCACGAGGATTTTCCTCAGGGCGTCGATGGTGGCTTGCGGGGTCCGGCCGTCGGCATCCGTTTTCGAACCGAATCGGTATGGCACGCCCCGCCCGCCGATCGCGATGCGGTCGTCGATGGTGCGCTGCGCGTACATATAGGCGTGCGCCATGTCGCCTAGGGTTTCCCGGCCCGACCAGCCGATCTTGTGCCAAACGGATGCGTCGAGCGGCTCGGTCGCGATCAGCGAGGAATTCATCGGAAGCCAGGCTCGATGCAAACCCTTCAGGCCGGCCGTGAAACCCTCCGTAGCGCGCACGACGAACGCGGCCTCGACCGTGCCGTGCTCGGTCACCGCCCGGTTGGCGGCAATCTCACTCACCGTGGTATTTTCGTACAGCTCAACGCCCAGCGCCACCACCGTGCTCGCCAGCCCGGCCACGAGCTGGGCCGGATTGAGGCGGGCGCAGTGTGGATGCCACATGCCCCCGGTAGTTCCAGCCACGTTGATGCGGTTCTGCGCCTGGGCCTTCGAGAGCAACTCCACATCGGTCTGCGGCCAGGCCTGTTCGGCCCGCGCCGCAGCCTCGAGCCGGTACTGTTGCGGGTCGTCATAGGCGACCGTGAACTCGCCGCCCTTGACGATGCCGGCGTCAATACCCTCAGCGGCGGCGACACGAATGACCTCATCGACGGTCTCATTCATGGCGGACTGAAAGCGTTCGACCAGCGGTCTGCCGTGCGCCTTAACGTACTGGTCGCGGCCGCCGGTGATTGAATTCGTCAGCCAGCCACCATTGCGGCCGGAGGCACCGAACCCGGCAAAACGGGCCTCGAGCACGACGATGCGCAGCTGCGGCGCCGCCTTCTTCAGGTAGTAGGCGGTCCACAGGCCGGTGTACCCAGCACCAACAATGACAATATCGGCACTGGTCGACCCCGGCAGGGGCGCCCGCGATGGGGGTTGCCCGAGCTGGTTCCACCAGAACGACACGTCGCCATTGCGCCGCGGGGTCACTTTCGTCACGATTGGGCCGCCCTCTTTCGGTCTCGTTCGAGCCGCAGCCGGACGGCGATTTCGCGTTCGCCGGCAATTTTGGCCGCCATCGGAGCCCAGACCACGATGGCAACCCCCGCGCCGAGCAGCAGCCCGCCGATGGTGTCGGTCAGCCAGTGCGCACCGAGGTAGGTGCGGCTGAGCAGCATCACGACCGTGTACGCGGCGCCGGCCAGCACCACCCAGAGCCGCGGAAAGATGATGAACAGGCACACAGCCATGGTCGCCGCATTGGCGACGTGGCCGGAAGGGAACGACCCGAAATCCGAGGTGACCAGCATGTCTTCTGGGCGGGCCCGTCCAAAGAGTTGCTTCAGGAGTTGCACGCCGCCGGCGCTGAGTACGGTAGCCACGAGGTAATAGCCCGCCGCCCATGGTCGTTTAATGAGCACGAAGGCCAGGGTGATCACGAACGGCACGATCAGCACCCCGAACAAGCCGCCGCCGAGGGCGTTCATAAAGAGGGAGGGAATCTCCCAGATCGGGGATCGGTGTTCAATGACCTCGTCCATCCACTCGGTGTCGACCTCGAGGGCGAGTCCGTTGGAGCGCACGACCACAACGATACCGAGCAGGGCGGCCAGCGCGAGGGCGGAGAGCCCGCTGATCACGGGCCAGCGGCGCGATACCCGTCGGGCCGCCGGGTCAGCCGCGCGTTCGGGAGGCTGAGGGTTGGTCATCTCGCCATCGTAGAACAGCCACCCCCCGATTAGGCCACCGGCGGGCCGAACCCGCGTCATCCGCTCCCCCCCGTGTGCGCACCGAGCCTGGGCCCGGTCGGTGGGCCGGGGCCACCGCGCGGCCTTAGCGCTCGAGCGCCGGCACCGTGCGCGGCCGCACGACCAGCCAGAGCGACAGCAGCGATATCACGGCAGTGACTCCCATAACGGATGCCATCGGAATGGCCGTTCCCACACCCAGCAGTCCCACAATCGGAGAGATCAAACCGGCAACGCCGAAGTTCGCCGCGCCGAGCAGTGATGCTGCGGTTCCAGCCTCGTGCCCATGCGCGTTGAGCGCGATGACCTGCACGCTCGGTAGTGTAAAGCCGCACGCCGCGATGAAGAACCACAGTGGAACGAGGGTGCCCCAGATGCCCATACCGGCAGAGTCGAACAGTACGATCGCCGCGGCGGTGAGCAACAGCACAACCGTGGAGACCGACAAAATCCACTGCGGCCCAATGTTATATCGATGCATCAGGCGCGAACTCAACTGCACGCCCGTGACGACGCCGAGCGAGTTCACGGCAAACAACAGGCCGTATTCCTGCGGACTGAACTGGTAGACATCCTGAAAAAGAAACGGCGACGCCGAGAGGTAGGAGAACAGCCCGGTGAACGTCATCGCGCCGATAAGGGCGACGCCCACGAAGGTACGGTCGCTCAGCACCGCCTTGTAGCGCTGCGCCAGGGTGCTGTGCCCCTTCGCGTGCCGCTCGGCCTCCGGCAGGGTCTCCACGATCCAGAACGCGACGGCGAGAATGACGATGATTCCGTAGGCGGCGAGCGCCCAGAAGATGCCGCGCCAGTTCATCACGAGCAGCAGCTGGGAGCCAATGACCGGCGCGAGCACGGGCGCGAGACCGCTGACAAGGGCGAGGCGCGAGAGCATCTTCACGAGCGGCTTGCCACCGAACAGGTCGCGTACCATTGCCATCGCCACCACAGCACCGGCCGCTGCACCAAAACCCTGCAGCACGCGAAACACCGCGAGCATGACGATGTCGTTGGACATGGCGGCACCGACGCAGGCGAGAATGTGCACGCCGGTGGCGAGCATCAGCGGCAGCCGACGGCCAACCTTGTCGCTCCACGGCCCCACGACGAGCTGCCCGAACCCGAAACCGATCATGGTTCCCGTCAGGGTGAGCTGAATGACCGCGGGCAACACCCCAAATTCACTCTCGAGCGTCGGGAAGGCCGGCAGATACAGGTCGATCGTGAACGGCCCGAGTGCCGTGAGGGCGCCGAGAATAATAATGTAGACGATGCGCTGCCGACGGGACAGCGTGTCCCCGGGGTGCACAGCAGTTGAGGTTAGTTGCGCGGCGGTAACCACGGGAATGCTGGCAGTAATCACGAAGCGGATGTCCTTGGTTGGTCTAATGAGGAATACTGGCGGCGGGCGAACCCGCAGCTTTTACGCTAAGCGCGGGCAGCCCCAAAGTATTCCCACGATCCAGCTGCGGGTCGAGCAGAAGCGCCTCGAAAGCCAGCTCGGCCGCCCCGATCAGGAGCAGATTCGAGCCGAGCAGCGCGGGAGCGATCTGCACACCGTCGAACGCGGTCCCCAGCGACAGTGCGGCGACCGCGCGGCTGAGCCGGTCGGGGTCCGCGGCGTGCAGAGCGGCGAGAAACCCGCCGAGCACGATCAGCTGCGGGTTGAGCACGTTGACCGCGCCGGCCAGGGCGACGGCCAGAAAGTCGAGCTGCCGCCCGACCTCGGCGTGCACTGATGGCGAGTCGGAGGCGAGCAGCGCGCGTTCGAGGGTGTCGGCATCCGTTTCGCTCGCCTGGAGGCCCAGCACCGTGAGCAGGGCGTCGCGGGTGACCTCGGCTTCGAGTGTTCCCGCGATGCCGGCCGAGTCGGCACGCCCGCTCGCGCTGACCCGGGTGTGCCCGAATTCCCCGGCGTAGCCCGCACGGCCACCGGTCGCCATTCCCCCGACGACCAGGCCGCCGCCGATGCCGCTCGACCCGCCGTTGAGATAGATGAGGTCGGTCATGCCCTGCCCGGCACCGAAATAGCGTTCCGCGCTCGCGCCGAGACTAGCGTCGTTGGCGGCGACGACGGGCAGGCCCGTTGCCGCCGCGAGCAGGTCGCACAGCGGCTCGTCGACCCAGCCGAGGTGCGGTGCGTGGCGCACCAAACCGTCCGATGCGCGCACCAGCCCCGGTACCGCCAGACCTATGCCGATTATGGAATATTGACTCAAGGCGTTCCGCAGATCGTCGACGATGCCTGCGGTGATCGCCACGGCCTCGACCGCCGTCGGCGACGACGACGTCGCAAAGCGGATGCTGCGGTGCACGACGCCACTCAAGGCGACCACTCCCACGGTGATCGCGTCGATCTCGGGGTTCACCGCGATGGCGACGACGCGGTCGCTCGCCACGACGATCGGGCTGGGGCGACCGGCCAGCTTGGTGGGATCGGGCGTGCGCTCCTCGACCAGCCCGCGCTCGCCCAGCTCAGCGACTAATGTACCGACCGTCGACCGGTTCAGGCCGGTCTGCCGGGTTAGCTGCGCGCGGGACGCCGCCCCGCCCCGGTGTACGAGTCGCAGAATTGTCGACAGGTTGTGGCGACGCACGTCGTCATGACTATTGCCCTGCATGGCGCCCCTCCTTTCCGTTTAACATTCAGGCTCCGATGCGGGCGCTGCCTGTCCTCGCAATACGTTGCCCCAGCCTACAAAATGTCCCCATCGTTCGCAGCACGGGACTGGCATAATACGAATATCGGCATAGTGGACTTCGCACCAGCGTGCGGGGATGTTGCAGCCGGGGATGATGCAGCCTTCGTCGCGGGCGGCGATGGCTGCGCGTTGTGTGGCGGTGAAGCAGCGGATTGTGGTGCCGAGGTAGAGCACATCACCGTTGTCGCCGAAGAGGGCGTGTTTGTAGCCGCTGGTGCAGATGAGTTCTTTCACGCGGCGAAACGATATGGGGGCTTCGATACCGTCGATCCAGCCGACGCCGCGGCCTTGGTCAAGGTCGGCGGCGTTGATGTGCACCATGACGGTGGGGGCTGCGCCGCCCATGGTCGGGGTCTGCGGGTCGCGTGCGGCCGCTTCACACACCGATCGGAGGATGTCGGCACGTTTTTCGCCGGCGGTGCGGCGGTCGCCGTCGAAACGGGTGTCGCCAGTGAACGAGTCGGCACTGAACGGGTGCGCACTGAACGGCTCGGTGCCGAACGCTGCTGCGCCGGGGATCAGCACGCGCGCAATTATTCACCCACTCTCGCGGTGTCATCCGTGCCGACAGGGACCAGCTCACGAAACGGAGAAAATTTTCGACTACTGCCTTATGACCATTAAATTTTTGGTGCATCGAGGTGGATCTCCAGCGGCGACTTGATAGAACGGGCACGGATATCCCAACCGCCTTACAGATTCTCAAGGAATTCGACGACAACCTGCTCGCCCGGATCGATGCAGGACGAGGCGCCAAGTACGTGGCCGAACGACACACCCAAATTGACCAGCGTGAGATTCGCACAGACGGAAGTTCACGGCGCCGTGATACGTTGCCCCTGTCAACAAATCGTCAGCGAAGCTGGCAGACAGGGACTCCATGGAATTTCGTTACCTCGGAAACAGCGGGCTGAAAGTCTCCGAAATCACCTACGGCAACTGGCTCACCCACGGGTCTCAGATCGAAAATGACACCGCAACGGCCTGCGTGCGCGCGGCCCTGGACGTGGGAATCAGCTCCTTCGACACCGCGGATGTCTATGCCAACACCATGGCAGAGCAGGTGCTCGGCAACGCACTCAAGGGCGAACGCCGCCAGTCCCTCGAGATCTTCACCAAGGTGTTCGGCCCCACCGGCCCGAAGGGCCACAACGACGTCGGACTCTCGCGCAAGCACATCCTCGAGTCGATCGACGGCTCCCTCACCCGGCTACAGACCGACTACGTCGACCTGTACCAGGCGCACCGCTACGACGTTGAGACCCCACTCGAGGAGACGATGCAGGCCTTCGCCGACGTCGTGCGCCAGGGCAAAGCCCTCTACATCGGGGTGAGCGAGTGGAACGCCGAGCAGCTGCGCGCCGGACACAAACTGGCCCGCGAACTCGGCATTCAGTTGATCTCCAACCAGCCGCAGTACTCAATGCTCTGGCGCGTGATTGAGTCGGAGGTGGTTCCGGCCGCCGAGGAGCTCGGTGTCTCGCAGATCGTTTGGTCCCCCGTGGCTCAGGGCGTACTCACCGGCAAATATCTGCCGGGTCAGGCGCTCCTTGCAGGCAGCAGGGCAACGGATGCCAAGGGCGGCGCCAACACGATCAAGCGTTGGATGAGTACCGAGGTTCTCACTGCCGTGCAGAAGCTGCGCCCGATCGCCGACGACCTCGGCCTGACCATGGCGCAGCTCGCGCTCGCCTGGGTGCTCGCGAACAAGAACGTCGCCTCCGCCATCATGGGTGCCTCGCGCCCCGATCAGGTCGCCGACAACGTCAAGGCCGCCGGAGTGCAGCTCGACGCCGAGGTACTGACCAAGATCGATGAGGCCGTCCGCGACCTGGCCGAGTTCGACCCACGCAAGACTGTCTCGCCCGAACAGCGCGAGGCGTAAGCAGCGCGAGGCCTCAGTAGCGCGAAGCGTAAGCTGCGCGCGGCCTCAGCTGCGCGCGGCCTCAGCCAGCGGCATCCGCTTTCAGGATTAAGGAGAAACGCATGAGAATCGCCGTTACCGGTGGCAGTGGCAAGCTCGGGCGCAGCGTTGTAACGCGACTGACCAGCGAGGGCCACGAGGTTACCAACCTCGACCAGTCGGGGGCTCGCGGCCCCGGATTCACCAAGATCGACCTGACCGACTACGGTCAGGTGATCGACGTGATGTTCGGCATCGACGACCGCACCGACGGGTTCGACGCGCTCGTGCATCTCGGCGCCATTCCGGCCCCGGGAATCCTGCCCGATGTGGCCACGTTCCACAACAACATTTTGGCGACCTACAACGTGTTTCAGGCGGCGCGGCGGGCCGGAATCAAGACAATCGTCTACGCCTCGAGCGAGACAACCCTCGGCCTGCCGTTCGATATCGATCCGCCGTATATTCCCGTCGACGAGGAGTACCCGGCCCGCCCGGAGAGCACGTATTCGCTGGTCAAGCACCTCGAAGAGCAAATGGCTATTCAGCTGGTGCGCTGGGATCCGCTTTTGAGTATCACGGCACTGCGATTCTCGAACGTGATGGACCCGGAAGACTACGCGGCCTTCCCCGCCTTCGACGCCGACACGATCCTGCGCAAGTGGAACCTGTGGGGCTACATCGACGGTCGCGACGGCGCCCAGGCCGTGCTGCGAGCGCTCGAGAAGGCTCAGCCGGGCTTCGAGACGTTCATCATCGCGGCCGCAGACACCGTGATGAGCCGTTCGAGTGCGAGCCTGGCCGCCGAGGTCTTTCCGAACGTCACCGTCACGAAGGAGGTCGGCGAACACGAGACCCTGCTGTCGATCGACAAGGCGAAGCGGATGCTCGGCTTCGCTCCCGAGCACAGCTGGCGCGACCACGTGTAGTGACCGGCCATAACTCTTCCGAAATGAGAACCCCATTGCCAGCCTTGGCCGTGATGGTGACGGCACCGTGGTCGTCGTCAACCTGACCCAGGAGTGAAAACAACGACTTACGGGCTTTGCTGGCGGTAATTGTGGTCATCGCTACTCCGCAAGATCAGATCACGGACTTGTACGAGAACTAGTACCACGGTGCTGGCAGCCGTTGTCAACACCTGGCGCGCGGTCAGCGCCCGAACACCGTGCGCTCCAGAAACGCGTTGCGAAACTTGCCGGTCGGGTCGAACCGGTCGGCCAAGGCGCGAAAATCGTCAAAGCGCGGATATACCGGTGCCAGCGCCGCGGCATCCGCTTGAAAGAGCTTGCCCCAGTGCGGCCGCACCAGAAACGGCGCGAGTGCCGCTTCGATGACGGGTAGCAGCGCCTCGACGGCGGCTTGCTCTGGTTTCCAGGTGAAGTGCAGGGCCACCCCGGCCCGGCCGTACGTGGAGCTCAGCCAGAGGTCGTCGGCGGCGATGCTGCGAATCTCGCTCACCAATACGAGGGGCGTGATGCGCAGAGACAGCGCTCGCATCGCCTCGATCGCCGCGACGGCATGCTCGCGGGGCACGTGATATTCGCTCTGCAACTCGTCGCCGTTGCTCGGAGTGAGCGCCAGACGAAAGTGCGCGAGTCGTTCCGACCATGCTCCGGCAACGCCGAGCTGCTCCGTGCAGTTGATCGCCGAAATGCCGGGCAGCGGATGCCGTCCCGCCGTTGCCGCAGACCCCCCGAAGAATGCCGCGCCGGCACTGAAGTCGCCGTCCCTACTCTTCACCCAAGCCTGGTCGACCGTGTCACCGTGCCAGTTCGTGAACAGGCTCACGCTGTACGCACTGCCCGTCACCGCGTCGAAATTCTGAAGCACCGCGCTCCAGGGCAGGTTTTCGTAAACGAACTGTTGCACCGCGAAGCTCGGCTCAATGTCCAGCGTGACCCGGGTGACGATGCCGAGGGCCCCGAGCGCCACCACCATGCCGGCGAAATCGGGGGTCGAGTCGCGGTCGACCCGCAGCAGCTCGCCCGAGCCCGTGACAATCTCGAGGGCCGACACCGCGGTCGCGAGGCTGCCATTGCGGTCGCCGGAGCCGTGGGTTCCGGTCGCGATCGCACCGGCCACACTGATGTGCGGCAACGAGGCGAGGTTGTGCAGGGCGAAGCCCCGGCGCTGCAGCTCAACGGCGAGGGTGCCGTAGGTCGTGCCGGCGGAAACCGCGACGGTCAGCGCCGCAGAGTCAATGACAATATTGTCGTCGAGGCCGTCGAGCGCTACCAGCGTGCCCGCCGAATCGGCAATGGCGTTGAAGGAATGCCGGGACCCCAGGGCGCGCACCCCAGTGGCCCCGGCGACGAGCAGCTGCACCTGTTCGACGTTGGACGGGTGCACAATCGGGGCCGTGTAGCGATAGTTGCCGGCCCAATTGTGTTCGCTGGTCTGGTTCATGCGGGGCCGCCTCACGGTATTTGATGTCTGTAACAACATACCAAGCGCCAGCGGTTCCCGCGCATGAGACATGCGGGCGATCAAGGCGTCGACGCACACACAATTGCGATCCTTCTCGATATATGTTTGAGTAATCAACAAATCATCAATGCAGCTGAAACGGAAGTAGTGACATGACCCTGAGTGACGTGAACCTCACCCCCACCCGCGACGACAAGTTCTCCTTCGGCCTCTGGACCGTCGGCTACAACGGCAGCGACCCGTTCGGTGGCCCGACCCGCCCCAAGCTCGACGTCGTCGACGCCGTCACCAACCTGGCCGAGCTCGGAGCCTACGGCCTGACCTTTCACGACGACGACCTGTTTGACTTCGGCTCAACGGATGCCGCCCGCCAGTCCCAGATCGACCGCCTCAAGCAGGCGCTCGCCGACACCGGCCTGATCGTGCCAATGGTCACCACCAACCTGTTCAGCGCCCCGGTCTTCAAGGACGGTGGCTTCACCTCTAACGACCGCGCGGTGCGCCGATTTGCCCTGCGCAAGGTGCTGCGCAACATCGACCTCGCCGCCGAGCTCGGCGCCAAGACCTTCGTCATGTGGGGCGGCCGCGAGGGCGCCGAGTATGACGCGGCCAAGGACATCCGTTCGGCGCTGGAGCGTTACCGCGAGGCCGTGAACCTGCTCGGTGACTACGTCACCGACAAGGGTTACGACATCCGCTTTGCCATTGAGCCCAAGCCCAACGAACCGCGCGGAGACATTCTGCTGCCGACCGTCGGCCACGCGATGGCCTTCATTGAAACATTGGAGCGGCCCGAAATGGTCGGGGTTAACCCCGAGGTTGGCCACGAGCAGATGGCCGGCCTCAACTTCGCCGCCGGCATCGCGCAGGCGCTGTACCAGGGCAAGCTGTTCCACATCGACCTCAACGGTCAGCGCGGAATCAAGTACGACCAGGACCTGGTCTTCGGCCACGGCGACCTGCAGAACGCATTCGCCCTCGTTGACCTGCTCGAAAACGGCGGCCCAAACGGCGGCCAGACCTATACCGGACCGCGCCACTTCGACTACAAGCCGAGCCGCACGGAAGACGTCGCCGGAGTGTGGACCTCGGCCGCGGCCAACATGCGCACCTACCTGCTGCTCAAGCAGCGGGCAGCAGCGTTCCGCGCTGATCCAGAGGTGCAGGCGGCCCTCGCCGCGTCGAAGGTACCTGACCTGTCGAACAACACGCTCGCCGCCGGCGAAAGCTACGACGACCTGCTGGCCGACCGCAGCGCCTACGAGGACTTCGACGCCGACGCCTACTTCGGCGGCAAGGGCTTCGGCTTCGTGCACCTGCAGCAGCTCGCCCTCGAGCACCTACTCGGCGCCCGCTAGCCGGCGCCCGGTGCCTCCGGTGGCTAATTTAGGCAATCCGTTCGTGTTCGCCCCGCCCGCCCCGTAAAATCGGGCCCGAGTTGGTGCTCGCGCGCCCGATTTCCTGAATTAGCCACCACCCACCCCGGATAACGCCTGAACTACGAACGGACATGTCATGACACTGGTTGCCGGGGTCGATTCGTCGACACAGAGTTGCAAGGTCGTCATTCGTGACGCCGATACCGGAGCGCTCGTGTGCTCCGGCCGGGCCAGCCATCCCGAAGGCACCGAGGTCGATCCCGCCGCCTGGTGGGAAGCCCTCGAGGAGGCAATCGCTGATGCCGGCGGCTTCGACGACGTCGCCGCCCTATCCGTTGCGGCCCAGCAGCACGGCATGGTCGTGCTCGATGTCGACGGCGAGGTCATCCGCCCGGCACTGCTCTGGAACGACACCCGGAGTGCTACGGCCGCGCTCCACCTGATATCAGAAGTGAGTGCCGCCGACTACGCAGCCCGCACCGGAGTCGTTCCGGTCGCGTCGTTCACCGCCACCAAGCTCCGCTGGCTGCGGGATGCCGAACCCGCCAACGCGACTCGGGTCGCGGCGGTCGCCCTGCCGCACGACTGGCTCACCTGGCGGCTGCGCGGCTTCGGCCCGGCCAATACCAGCCCTCTCGGTCCGGTGCTGACCGAGCTCACGACCGACCGTTCCGACGCGAGCGGCACCGCCTACTGGTCACCGAGCACCGGCGAGTACGACCTAAACCTGTTCGAGCTCGCCCTCGGCCACACGGCCACGCTCCCCCGTGTGCTGGGCGCCGCAGACCAGGCCGGAGTCACCGCGCGGTTGGTCGACAGCGCCAACCACGCCTGGCTGCCGGACGGTATCGTCGTTGGCGCCGGCGCCGGCGACAACGCAGCCGCCGCCCTCGGCCTGGGCGCCAGTTCCGGTGATGTGATCGTGTCGATCGGCACGAGCGGCACCGTCTTCGCCGTCACCGATCAGCCCACAACGGATGCCGCCGGCGCCGTCGCCGGGTTCGCCTCGGCTTCTGCAGACTTCCTGCCCTTGGTCGCCACCCTCAATGCCGCGCGCGTTCTCGACTCCATCGCAGCCCTACTCGCCGTGGACTATGACGAGTTGGGGCGCCTGGCCCTCGACGCCGAGCCCGGAGCCGACGGCCTCGTGCTGCAGCCGTACTTCGCGGGGGAACGCACGCCGAACCTGCCGGAGGCGACGGCATCCGTTTTCGGCATGACACTCGCGTCGACGACAAGGCCGAACCTCGCGCGCGCCGCGATCGAGGGCATGCTGTGCGGGCTGGCCGACGGTCTCGACGCCGTCACGGCGCAGGGCGTCAGCGTCACTCGCATTCTGCTCATCGGTGGAGCAGCGCAGAATCCCGCCGTGCGCGCCATCGCAGCCCAGGTGTTCGCGGCGCCAATCGTCGTGCCAGCGCCGGGCGAATATGTCGCCGACGGCGGAGCGGCACAGGCCGCCTGGGCGCTCACCGGGCGGCGTCCGAGCTGGGCTGCAGCCATCGCCGCCGAACCGGCACCCGACTTTCGGGCCGTCATTCGGGAACAGTACGCGGCGCACGTGGCCGTGGGCGTCTAGCACGAGTTACAGGGTCGCGCGAGCAGAACGACGGTGTACGCACGGGCTACCGGATCAGTGCATTCGTTTCCGTGCCGCGGATGGTGTCGCTCAACCCCCAAAGTCGACAGCAGTTGCAGACGGTTATGACTTCGGAGGCAGGCATCATCAGCGACACCGCCTGGCCCATGCATCCGTTTTCATTCAGTCGAGCTGCTCGATCAGCTCGTCCACGGCGGCCGCACACAGGCGCTCGTCGAGCACCATGAGCCCGGCTCCTCGGATGCCCGCATCGGAACCGCCCCGGGCTGGCACGATGTTCAGGTGCTGATTGGCTAGGGGAATCGATCGCCGGTACACCACTTCGCGTATGCCCGCGATAATCTCTTGCACGTTGACACCCAGCTGTCCACCAATGACAACGACAGATGGGTTCAGGACGCTCACGCACATAGCCGTGACCTCGCCGATGGCTCGCCCGGCCTCGCGCGCAGCGGCAATCGCTGTAATGTCACCCATTCTGATGCGATTGGTGACGTCACCGGGCTCAATGTTCACGGCGCCATCCCGACTTAGATACGCCGCTATCGCCGGGGCGCTGGCCGTCGCCTCGAGGTCACGGTCGTTCACGGTACCGGGCACCTGCACATGTCCGATGTCGCCTGCGGAGCCCCGGGAGCCGCGCTGCAGCACTCCGCCCAGGATGATTCCCGCGCCGATTCCCGTGGACACCTTGATAAAGAGCAGGTCATCGACTGCGGGCCACTGGGTGGCTCGCTCGCCGAGGGCGAGCAGGTTTACATCGTTGTCAACCAGAACCGTGGCAATCAGTCGCCGGCGCACAAAGGCGGGAATGTCGAAGCCATCCCAGCCCGGCATAATTGGGGGACGGATGGGGCGGCCGGTCGAATGCTCTACGGGTCCGGGCACTCCCACACCAATCCCCAGCAGATCTCGCTGCTGACGGCCACTGGCGGCGAGTAGGCGCTCCGCCGTATCGACGGCCCATGTGAGAATCTCAGTCGGGCCCTTGGCAATATCAATTACCCGGCTTTCCTGGCGGAGTACGTCGCCGGAAAGGTTGAGAACGCCCACTGTGCCGTGGGTGGCTCCAAGGTCGATTCCGATACAGACCCTCGAGGCCTGATCGAACATCAGGCGCGCGGCTGGGCGGCCCCCGGACGCCGCCGCGGTGCCTGTTGGGGTCACCAAGCCGACCGCTGTGAGCGCAGCCAGCCTGTTTACCACGCTGGTTCGCGCCAACCCTGTCTCGTCGACAAGCTCGGATCGCGTTCGCGGCCGTCCGTCACGGAGCAGCTGAAAGAGGTCGCCAGCACCGGATGAAAACATCTCTTGTATCCCAAATCATGAAAAGGCCAATAAGTAGAAAGAACACTACCGGACCGAAGGAAAGCCTAAAAAGTCTTTCTATTGACATCGTAATGTCATAAGTGTTACTTTCGACCCAGCAAGGACAAAATACAAGGAGGTAGAAATGATGAAGTTCGCCTACGAAGCCAACGCATGGGGCGGTGTAGTGGGTACGCCCGGTGCAGTGACTAATCTCGGATCGGGTTTCTATGTGACGCCCGGAGATGTACATCACACCATCGAGGCGATCGCTGCTGCCGGCTACACCGGAATCGAGTTGTTCGACGGCAACCTCCTCCCCTTCGAGGAATCGATTGACGACTTCGCATCTATCGTGCAGGCCAACGGCCTTGAAATCGCAGGGGTCTATACCGGCGGACAGTTTATCTATCCCGATGCCCATGAAGACGAACTCTCCCGCTTCGATCGCTCGATTCGGTTAGCCGCTGCGGCGGGTGCTCGCCACTATGTGATCGGCGGCGGCGCAGTGCGTTCCACCGGCCGTCGAGCACAGGATTATGAGGTGGCTGGCGCTTTCCTCAACATCATCGCCCAACGCGCACAGGCAGCCGGCCTCATTCCCAGCTACCACCCGCACCTGGGGAGTATCGCCCAAGCGCCGGATCAGATTGACGCCCTCTTCGCCGCCACCTCAATTGGTCTCTGTGCCGACGTTGCACACATCGCCGCCGGCGGTGGCGATCCCGTAACCGTCATCCGAAAATACGCCGACCGTCTGGCATATGTACACCTGAAAGACCTTAATCACCAGACCAACGCCTTCCTTCCTCTCGGTGCTGGCGACCTGGACCTGAATGCCATCATCGCTGAGGTCGTCGACGCGGGGTATCACGACTGGATCACCGTCGAACTCGACGGATACGAGGGTGACGAAGATGAAGCAGCCAAGAGAAGTCTCACATTTCTGCAAAATGTAGCGTTTACCAACCCAGCACAGCCCTGAACACAATCACGAAATTTCCGAGCAAAGGAGCATGGAGAATGAAAGTTTCCACAACGCTTGTCGCCGCAGTTGCGGCCGCGGGTCTCTTCGCGTTGACGGGGTGCACCCCGTCCGCGCAAACCACCGCAACTGAGGTTGCACCCGAGGTCACCGCCCAGATCGATGCGGCCCTCGCGGACATCACCGGCAAGGTTTTCAGCACTGGTCCGAACGGTGAAGAGCCCGCCTCGGTCGACACCACGACTGTAACCGACGAACAGGCGACCGAGATCGCGGGCATGGGCCTCACCGCCGCGATCGTGATGCACTACGGTGGAAACGACTGGGCGAACGCCCAAATCGCCGGTCTGAACGCGGAATTCGACCGTCTCGGCATCGAAGTCATCGCAACCACGGATGCTAACTTCAACCCGGCAACGCAGGTCTCCAACATCGAGACGGTTCTAGCTCAGGACCCCGATATCATCGTGTCCATTCCCACCGATCCTGTGGCAACGGCTAGCGCCTACCGCAAGGCCAGTGAACAGGGCGTCAAACTGGTCTTTATGGACAATGTGCCCCAGGGCTTCGTTGCCGGTGAAGATTATGTCTCGATGGTGTCGGCCGACAACTACGGTAACGGGGTCACCTCGGCATACCTCCTCGCTCGCTCCCTCGGTGGCCAAGGAACGATCGGTGTGATCTATCACGAAGCCGACTTCTTCGTCACGCAGCAGCGATACGCTGGCTTCACGAAAACGATCGCCGACGAGTTTCCCGATATTGAAATCGTTCAGGAGCAGGGAATCGCCGGGCCTGACTTCGCCGGTGATGCCCAAGGCGTAGCCAACGCCATGCTCACCAAAAACCCCGACCTCGACGGTATCTGGGCCGTTTGGGACGTACCCGCGGAGGGCGTAATGGCCGCTGCCCGAGAGACCGGGCGCACCGATATCAAGATCGCCACCGAAGACCTCGGCACGAACGTCGCCATCGCTCTGGCCAAGAATCAGATGATCGTTGGACTCGGAGCCCAGCTTCCCTATGACCAGGGAACCGCCGAAGCCGACCTCGCCGCGCTCAGCATGCTCGGTCTGGAAGTTCCCGCCTACGTCGCTCTAAGCTCGCTGCCCGTCGACCACAAGAACGTGCTTGAGGCATGGGAGACCGTGTATCACTCGGCTCCGCCGGCTGCCATCAAGGACGCCTACGTCGACTAATAGCCGATGATCGACTCGTGGGGCGGCCGGAAACGGTCGCCCCACGAAAACTAGTGAAAATTGATGATCCACAGAGTTGTCGAGCCACAGTGGCTCACGAAAGGAAGTCATGCAAGAGATTAATATCGCCATGATTGGCGGCGGATTCATGGGTAAAGCCCATTCTCTGGCCTATGCGGCGATGCCCATGTTCTTCTGGCCGTCTCCAGCGCGGCCAATCAAAAAGATCATCGTCGATGTGACCGACGATCTGGCACGCACTGCCGCCGAGCGGTACTCGTGGGACGGTTATTCGTCATCGTGGCGCGACGTCGTCAATGATCCCGGTATCGATGTTATCGATATCGCCACCCCGAATAACCTCCACGCCGAGATCGCGATCGCCGCAGCCGAGGCCGGCAAACACATCATTTGTGAAAAGCCTCTGGCCCCGACGGCCAGCGAAGCCCGCCGCATGTACGAGGCGGCCCAGAAGGCCGGCGTGGTAACAGCAGTTGCCTTCAACTACCGCCGCACCCCGGCTGTAGCACTCGCTAAGAAATACATCGACGAGGGCGCTATTGGCACCATCCTGAACTTTCGCGGCACCTATTTGCAGGATTGGAGCGCCGATCCGAACTCGCCGCTCAGCTGGCGTTTCCAGAAAGATATCGCCGGTTCGGGCGCCGTGGGTGACATCGGCTCGCACGTGGTTGACTTGGCCCGCTATCTGGTCGGCGAGATTTCCGAAGTCACCTCGCTGGTCTCGAACTTTATCCCCGACCGTCCGCTGCAGTCCGGTGGTTTTGACGCACTCGGCGGTTCCTCTACCTCTGACGGCCCGCGTGGCGCGGTCGATGTCGACGACGAGGCGATGTCGTTGATCAAGTTCCGCAATGGCGCTGTCGGCTCCCTTGAGGCGACGCGCAACGCCTGGGGCCGCAACAACTACATCACCTTCGAAATCCATGGCACCGAAGGCTCTATTTTCTTCAATTACGAGAACCGTGACGAGTTGCAGGTAGCGTTCAAGAATGACCGCGCCGATCGTCGAGGCTTTCGCACGGTGTATACCGGCCCGAACACGCCGTATGGCGAGTCGCTCTGGCCTATCCCTGCGCTGGGTATCGGCTACAGCGAAACGAAGATCATCGAAGCCCACGACTTCCTCAAGGCAGTCGCTGAAGGCGGAACTGTCGAACCCAACTTCGCCGACGGCTACCAAGCCGCACTCGTCGACGACGCCATACTGAAGTCCGGCCAAACCGGTGAATGGGTGCTGGTTCCGGATGTGACCGACCCGAACGCCACCGATGACTGAGACTGCTGGTGCCCCTCCAGCGGTAAGAATGCGAGGCATCGTCAAGAGCTTCGGCCCGGTCGAGGTCCTGAAGTCCGTCGACATGGACATCGTCGCCGGTGAGGTGCACGCTCTCGCCGGAGAGAATGGCGCGGGCAAGTCGACCCTGATGAAGGTCCTACAAGGCGTTCATCCGATTACCTCTGGCACCATCGAGGTCGCGGGCCAGCCGGTCACCATTCGAACCACCGCCGATGCCGAACGGGCTGGCATCGGCATGGTCTTTCAGGAATTCAGCCTCATCCCCTCGATGACGGTGGCGCAGAACATCTTTCTCAATCGGGAGGTTCGCAGCAAATCGGGACTGGTTGACGACCGTGCTGCGGAACAGGCGGCGCGCGAGATCTTTGACGGCTTGGGCGTCACGATCGATCCCAAAGCGCGGGTGGAAACACTTGGCACCGCGTACTGGCAGCTGGTGGAGATTGCTAAGGCTCTGTCCAAGAACGCCAGCGTGCTGGTGATGGACGAACCCACGGCCAGTCTCGCCAAACACGAGGTCGAAAACCTCTTCCAACTTATCGACAAGCTCAAGAGCCGCGGCATCGCCATCGTCTATATCTCTCACCGAATGGACGAGATCCGCCGGGTCGCCGACCGCATCACAGTTTTGCGGGACGGCCGCGTCGTGCTCGCCGCCGGTATCGCGGAACTGACCGCGGCTGAGATCATCGAAGCGATCATCGGTCGGAGGCTCGCCTCCGACCTGGTGTATCGCGACCGGCAACTGCCAGTTGACGCTCCGATTCTGCTGGAAGCGACCAACATCGGGAGCGGTCGCGTACTCAAATCAGTCAGCCTCACGATTCGGGCCGGAGAGATCGTCGGTCTCGCCGGGCTGATGGGCAGCGGACGCACCGAGTTCGCTCGCGTGGTCGCCGGCATGGACCGTCCCACCCAGGGGACGCTGAGTATTGATGGCAAACCGGTACGTTTCGGCACCCCCATATCCGCTCAACGGGCGGGTATCGCGCTCATTCCCGAGGACCGTCGCGATCAGGGGCTGGTGCTTGACCACTCCGTCTCCGACAATCTCACTCTTCCCGTGCTTGACCGCGTGAAGTCAGGACTCTTCCTCTCCATGACCAAGTTGCGCGAGCTGACCAATCAGCTTGTCACCCGCTTCGACGTCAAGGTCGCCGACCCTTATGCGCCGGTCAGCCGTCTATCGGGCGGCAACCAGCAGAAGGTCGTCGTGGCGAAATGGATCAACACACGCCCCCGCTTATTGGTAATGGACGAGCCCACCTCCGGTGTCGACATTGGCACGAAGACGGAGATCCTCGACATCGTGCGTGAATTCGCCTCGCAGGGCAATGCAGTGCTATTCATCTCGTCCGAATTGCCAGAACTCCTCGCGGTCGCCGACCGCATTATTGTATTCCGCGAAGGACGCTCCGACCGCGAACTCGACCGCGACGACGTCGCGAGCGAGGAACAGCTTCAACTCATAATCCAAGGAGAGGCAGCATGAGCAGCCCCGCAACGGCCACCAGGCCATCCCTGATCACCCAAGCTGTCACTCGATTTGACTGGCGCAGCAACGTCATTTACATCGCCTTCGTGGTCGTGTTCATCTTGTTCGCTATCTTCCTTGGCAGCGACGGATTTCTCTCCGCCAACAACATGCTGAACATCGTGCGGCAGACGGCAACAATTTCGATAATGGCTGTCGCGATGACCTTCGTGATCGCCACCGCCGAAATCGACCTCAGCGTCGGCTCGATCGCCGGCCTCGCCTCCGTCGTCACCGCTATGGCAACGACCCAATGGGGCCTCGTTCCCGGCATACTCGCCGGATTACTCTCCGGGGCCGCTATCGGAGCAATCAACGGCGGACTCGTAGCCCTCTTGAAGGTCCCGTCCTTCCTGGTAACGCTGGGGATGCTTGGCCTCGCGGCGGGGCTCGCGCAGTGGATCACCGCCTCGGCACCCCAGCCCATCGGCAACACTCTGTATGTGCAGATATTCGGCGGTGGCGACTTCGGTCCAATTCCCGGGCTCCTCGTCTGGACGGTCGTGGCCGTCGCGATCGGATGGGTCGCGATGAACCGGACGAGTTTCGGACGCCGTGTGCTGGCGACCGGTGGAAATCCCACCGCAGCCGCCTACACCGGCATTCGCACGGCACGGATTAAATTCACGGTGCTACTCCTCTCCGGTATCGCCGCCGCTATCGCCGGGATGCTCTACGCGGGTCGGCTCGAGTCAGGCCGGTTCCAGTGGGGCCAGGGTGACGAGCTCACAGTGATCGCCGCTGTGATTCTCGGCGGTACAAGTCTCTTCGGAGGCCGCGGGGCAATCATCGGTACGCTCGTCGGCTCGCTGTTCATGGGCCTAATTAATAACGGCCTCATCCTCGCCGGGCTCGACGTCGCCCAGCAGTCGGTCGTGCGTGGCGCGATCATCATCGCAGCGGTCGCTCTATCGAGGAAGAAATGACGGCCCGGCCGCTCCGGAGCGGCATAATAGGAACCGGTTTTATGGGACGTGTCCACACGCGCGCCGTCCGTTCAGTAGGCGGCATCGTCGTCGCCTACGCCGGCCGCGATGCCGACCGAACACGACTAGCCGCTGACGAAGAGAACGTACCGCTGGCTCTCACGCCAGAAGAGTTGATAGCCCATCCGGATGTCGATCTGGTGCACATTTGCACTCCCAACGCGCAGCACGTTCCACTGGCCCTGGCCGCAATCGCCGCGGGCAAGCACGTCATCTGTGAGAAACCACTCGCCCTCACCGCCGACGATGCCGTACTGCTCCAGCGCGCCGCCGATGATGCCGGAGTAGTGAACGCCGTGCCCTTCGTCTACCGTTTCTATCCGACGGTTCGCGAAGCACAGGCCCGAATTGCCGATTCGGGCGAACGCATCTGGCTCGCGCACGGCCACTACCTGCAGGACTGGCTCTCGGAGCAGTCGAGCTACAACTGGCGGGTGACGGACGCGGGATCCCGTGCCTTCGCCGACATTGGTGTGCACTGGTGCGACCTCTTCGAATTCACTACCGGCCATCGCATAGAAAAATTGCTCGCACAGAGTTCTCGGCTCCATGACACTCGTCTCTCGGATGCGGGCGAAGTCCCTGTCTCCACAGAAGACGGTGTGACCATGATGTTCCATACAGATCGCGGTGCCACAGGCTCCGTCGTGATCTCCCAGGCCAGCCCGGGACGCAAGAACGAGCTGTGGATGTCGCTCGATGGTGAACACCGCTCGTATGCTTTCGACCAAGAAAATCCAAACGGTCTGTGGATTGGGTCGACCCAAGGAATTTCTATCGTTCCGAAGGGGCTCGAGAGTGTGAACCACGCTGCCGCCGCGCCCTACGTCACCGTACCGTCCGGACATCCGCAGGGCTACCAAGATTGCTTCGGACTATTCATGCGCGATGTGCACTCTGTCATCAGGGGCAAGGTCGTCAATGGCCTTCCCACCTTTGCTGATGGTGTGCGCGCGGCCCAGCTGACGGATGCGGTAATCGAGTCGTCGAAATCGGGTCACTGGGTCGAGGTAGTACCAACTCGTCAGCCGACCTCGAGGGCCGCATGAGCCAGTCGACGCACCCCGTCACGTTATTCACGGGCCAATGGGCAGACCTCCCCTTCGAGGAGGTGGCGCGGCTCGCAGCTTCGTGGGGCTATGACGGTCTCGAGATCGCCGCGTCAGGCGACCACCTAGACCTCAAGCGCGCCGATGAGGATGCCGCGTATCTCGCATCCCGCCTTGAAATTTTGGACCGGTACGGCTTAAAGGTCTTTGCCATCTCGAACCATCTCGCCGGGCAGGCTGTCTGCGATGCACCCATCGACTTTAGGCATCAGGCGATCCTGCGCCCGTACGTGTGGGGAGACGGTGACGCTGAGGGCGTGCGGCAACGCGCGGCCGACGATATGAAACGTGCGGCGCGAGTTGCCCGAAAGCTCGGCGTCGACACCGTTGTAGGATTCACCGGTTCATCGGTCTGGCCGTATGTCGCAATGTTTCCGCCGGTGCCAGCGTCGGTCATTGAAGCCGGCTACGACGACTTCGCCGCGCGTTGGAATCCCATCCTCGATATCTTCGACGATGAGGGAGTTCGATTCGCGCACGAGGTGCATCCCGGCGAGATTGCCTACGATTATTGGACGAGCGTGCGCACTCTTGAGGCGATCGGTCATCGCACGGCGTTCGGCTTCAACTGGGATCCGAGCCACATGATGTGGCAAAACATCGATCCGGTCGGATTTATCTGGGACTTCCGAGACCGCATTTACCACGTGGACTGCAAGGACACCCGCCTGCGCCCAGCCAACGGCCGGGCCGGCGTTCTAGGTTCCCACCTAGCCTGGGGCGACCCACGACGCGGCTGGGATTTCGTATCGACTGGACACGGCGATGTGCCCTGGGAAGACGCATTCCGAGCCCTGGAGTCGATCGGCTACGGCGGACCCATATCGATCGAGTGGGAGGACGCGGGAATGGACCGGCTCCACGGTGCGGCCGAGGCAGTCGAGTTCGTTCGTTCTAAGCTGTGGGCACGACCGACCGACTCCTTCGACGCGGCGTTCACAAACCAATGACGACGCCACCGGAGCCGGCCTTCGTTGTCTATGCCCAAATTCAGGTGCGTGAAACACAGCGCGAAAAGTTTCTCACGCACATTCTGAAGCTTGCCGAGCGATCTCTCGCCGATGAGACAGGCTGTTTGCAGTACGACGTGATCGAGCTCGATCGCGCAACTGACCTGTTCGGGGTCTATGAGGTCTACCGTGACGCCGCGTCTTACGACGTACACGGGGCCTCGGTTCACTTCCACGCGTGGAAGGTCGTGGCAGAGGTCGTCATAGCGGAAGGAGGCCTCGATGTCCAAACCGGGCGGCGGGTGCCTGTTGTCCGTCGGCGGCCTGTCACACATGCGGGTTTCGACGTAAATTGAGGTTCGCCTCGAACTGAAAAATGCAAGAAGAAGGAGTATTGATCATGGATATCATCCAAGACCACAACGGTGTCCCAGCAAAACACGGGCGAGCCCTCGTCAACGGCGTCCGGCTGCACTACGTCGTCGCCGGGCAGGGCGAGCCGCTGTTTCTGCTGCACGGCGTGCCAAAGACGTCATACCACTGGCGTCGCGTAATTCCCCTTCTGACGCCCTACTACACCGTCATCGCGCCAGACCTGCGCGGTCTCGGTGACTCGGAACATCCCAAAGACGGTTTCGACATGAAGAACATGGCTGAGGACATCGCGCAGTTGGCTACCCACCTTGGATACGACACGTTCAACCTTGTCGGCGAGGACTGGGGGGCATCAACTGCCTACCAAGTTGCCGCTCAGTACCCCGAACGCGTCAAGAAGCTCGTCTACCAGGAAATGATCCTGCCCGGGTTCGGCCTCGAAGACTACTCGTTCCTAACGCGCAAGAATGTCAGCACCTATGTCTGGTTGTGGCACATCAACTTCTACAGCGTGCCGGACTTTCCCGAGTTTCTCATCACGGGCAAGGAGAGGGAGTACTTCAATTACTTCATCAAGCACGAGGCACACAACCCCCAGGCGATCACGCCCGATGCGCTCGACGAATATGTACGGTGTTATTCCTCGCCCGGGGGGCTCCGCAGCATGTTAGAGATTTACCGCGCGACACTCGACGACGCGGACCAGAACCACGAATCTGCCAAAACCAAACTGAAGATGCCCGTCCTCGCTGTCGGGAGTGAGTACTTCATCGGTGAGGACAACGAACGCCAGATGCGTGAGGTGGCAGAGGACGTGCGGGCCGTCATCCTCCCCTGGGGCCACCAACTCGCAGAAGAAGATCCAGAGGCACTGGCTGCTGCATACCTGGACTTCTTCGGGAGATCATGATCGCTGCCATATCGCTGAGCACAAAACGATAGTCACGTCAAAAGGATAGATCAGATCATGGCCACACCAGAAAGCCCCGGAACTCGCTTCTTCACCGTTGCGCAGAGCTCAACCGGATCATGGAGCTTCATCGATCTCGCGGGAAAGCCGTTCGTGTCCCTCGGTGTGAACCATATCGACGACTCGGATTTGCGATATCCCCACAATGTCGACGTGTGGGATAAAAGATATGGATCTCGGCAGAAATGGGAACAGGGCGTTGTCGCAGACTTGCAGTCGCTGAACTTCAACACCATCGGTTGGACAGGTCAGTACATCAGCGGAGGGTGGGGCGAGGCGCTCGACTGGTTCGGTGACCCCGTCGATCTTGGCCATTCATCTCCGTGGCCCGATCGCGACTTGCTCGAGGCAGATATGCCCTATGTCGTGCAGCTGCGGGTGCAGGAAATCGAAGACTGGAATGGCCACCCCGCATACCGCGACGTGTACGGCGAAGACTTCGCCAAGTATGCGGACTGGCTCGCGCGACGAATGACTTCAGATCACAAGGACAGCTCAAACCTCATCGGATACTTCCTCGTCGACATTCCCGGGTGGATCCCCCACGCGGCGGGACGGTTCTGGCCAGGCTTCGACGGCCTGTCCCCGGAAGAGCATGACGCCAAGTTGTACGACGTGGCACAGCAGTATTACAAGACCATCACCGAGGCCATCCGTCGCTATGACCCCAACCATTTGATCTTGGGCGACCGCTATAACGGCAACAAGGGCATCCCCGAAGTGGTGCTCCGCGCGATGACCGACTATGTTGACGTTCTTTCCGTGCAGTACTTCACTGGAAAATCCCCGGAGGAATACGCGACGATGATCGGCGATCTCCGCAACTGGCAGCAGCTCACCGGCAAGCCCGTACTGATTGCCGATATCGGCAACTGGGTGCCCACCGCAATGAATCCACACCGCACTAGCGACATGGAAACGCACGAGGAGCGCGGACAGGACTATGCGAACGGTCTGGCAACGATCATGCAGGAGCCTTGGATCATCGGCTGGCATTGGTGTGGCTACATCGAAAACCTGGGTCGCGGCTGGGGAATCAAGGATCCCCAGGACAATTTCTACACGGATATGACAGACCCTCTGCGCGCAGCCAACGCCGCCGCGCAGACCACCATCGCCGATCGCTAAATCGACACGTGGAGCACAGCACGAAAAAGAGACAGCTCACTCTGTGCAAGCAGGGTGTAGTCGGGTTGAGCGCGCCGTTGGGGCGACGGCCCGATTTCGGTGGAGTGGGAGGATGCCGGAATGGATCGCCTGATTGGAGCACCGGAGGCGCTCGCCTTCGTACGCTCGCTGGCTTTTGACGCTCCGACTGCCGTATTCGACGCGGCCTTCAGCACCCGATCGTAGGCTCTAGCCCATTCGCTCGGGCGAAAGCGCGCGCCCTGGCCACCAGGGCGCGCGCGGGACCGTTCACAGCCGCCACACAGCTGTTCGGAACCGCACCGTGAGACACGACCGCTAACGTCGAAAGCAACAGCCCGACGAACGAACGGTGAACTCCCGCATGAGCACTTCCGGCCCTACTCGCCCGCCCAAGAAAAACCGCCGCGATGAAGCCCGCGAAACCGCGCGCCTCATGCGCGCCGAGCAGGTCAAGCGGGACAAACGCCGTCGATTCTTTCTGCGCGGGGGCATCGGCATCGGCCTGCTCGCCGTGGTCGCCATCGTTGCCGTGGTCATCGTGAACAACGTCACAGCCCCGGCCGCGCCGGGCCCGGCCAACATGGCCAGCGACGGTATCCTGCTCGGCAGCGACGGCAGCACGGTGTCAGCAGTCACAACGGTCGCCCTCGAAGCGGATGCCGACCCCATCGCGACCGCCTCCGATCAGAGCGGCGACACGGCCAATATTGTGATGTACATCGACTACTTGTGCCCGATCTGCGGCGACTTCGAGAGCACCAACGGCGAACAAATCACGTCCTGGGTCACCGCCGGCAATGCTACTCTCGAGGTGCACCCGATCTCGATTCTCGACCGACTGTCGTCGGGCACCGAGTACGCCACCCGGGCCGCAAACGCGGCTGCCTGCGTGGCCAACTACGATCCCAACAACTTTCTCGACTTCAACGCGGCGATGTTCGCCGATCAGCCGGCCGAACAGACGACGGGCCTCTCGGATACCGAGCTGACCGCACTCGTCGATGCGGCAGGAGTGACCTCCCCCGAGGTCGCCAGTTGCATTGCCGATCAGACCTACTCCGATTGGGTCGACGCGTCGACGCAGCGCGCGCTCACGGGCCCTATTCCCAACTCCGACATTGAACAGATCAAAGGAACCCCGACCGTGCTGGTCAACGGCGTGCAGTACACCGGTTCCAACTCCGACGCCGCCACCTTCGAGGCCTTCGTCACGGCGCAGACCACTGCGGCCGGGGCCGGCCAGTAGCATCCGCTGGCATGAGCGAGGTGCCCATGACAGCGGATGCCGCACCACGGGTCTACGGCGCCGTCGTCGACGCGGCGACCCGCTGCATCCACTTTCACTCTGAGCTGGACATCGTCGCGATCAAGTTTGCCTGCTGCCTGCGCTACTACCCGTGCTTTCAGTGCCACGACGAGACAGTCCAGCTCGAAGCGACCCCACACGCGACCCGTCGGTGGCCGGAAGCTGACTGGTCGTCGACGGCGATTCTGTGCGGGGCCTGCCATCATCAGACAAGTATCGCCACCTATCGGCAGGTTGAGCGCTGCCCGCACTGCGCGGCCGAGTTCAACCCCGGGTGCCGCTTGCACGCCCACCTCTACTTCGAGGAGACCGCCGGCTAATCCGGCCGCGCGCCTCTCGCTAACGCTGCACGGTGACGGAGCACGGTGACGGAGCACGGTGACGCTGCGCGCTGATGATGCGCGGGAGTTGCGCCGCTGCGCCGGAGGCCCAACTCCCACGCACTGGCGCAGGTCCCGCGCGACGAGCTACGCGGGAGTATCGGTCAGACCCGAACTCCCGCGCACTGGCGCAGCTCCCGCGCAGCTCGCGCACAGCTCACACGGCTGGCACCGCACTGTCATCCGAACTCCCGCGCACTGGCGTAGCTCCCGCGCAGCTCCCGCGCAGCTCGCACGGCTGGCGCCGCCCTGTCATCCGAACTCCCGCGCACTGGCGTAGCTCCCGCGCAGCCCGGCCAGTCCGAACGGATGCCGCCGCGCCACATCCCGCGCAGCGCGCGTCCCACCCGACCCCGCCCCGCCCCGCCCGACCCCGCGAGATTCCGCCCAGTGTTCAATCCTGTCTGGGCTCAGCGCTACCCCAGCGCGAGTCCCACCCACAGGCCGAAGGCCGCAGCGGCAACGGATGCGACGAGCATGCCGATGCCAGTGGCCAGCGCCGCGAGATAGCGATGGTCCTGGGCTAGCCGCACCGTCGCAAAGCTCGCCGTACTGAAGGTCGTGTAGCCGCCGAGTAGGCCGACCCCGAGCACGAGAGCCCACTCCGGCGCGAGCAGATGATTCATGGCCAGGCCGGTGACCAGACCGAGCAGCAGGGATCCGCTCACGTTGACAATGGTTGTGCCGTAGGGAAACGCGCCGCCGAGGCGAGAGCGCACGAGGCCGTCGAGGGAGAACCGGGCGGCCGCGCCCACGCCGCCAGCGCCGGCGATCGCCAGAAACAGGAGCGGGGTCATCCGTTTTCCCCTAAAGTGCTGCGCCGGTGCAGCGCCGCGCCAATCACGATGCCGAGCCCGGTGGCCACGCCGCCGAGCAGCACCGTGCCGAGGGCGTAGACGATCGCGAGCCCGATGGCCTGGCCCTGCAACAGCAGGGCGCTGTCGGTCGCGAGCGCACTGTAGGTCGTGAAACCGCCGAGCAGACCGGTGCCGAGCAGCAGCCGCGCTGCACGGCGGCCTCCTACATCCAGTCCCCGGCGCACGAGGGCCTCGAGCAACAACCCGAGCAGCAGGGCGCCGAGCAGGTTGATGCCCAACGTGGTCAGGCGAACGTCCAGCGGCGCGAGGGCCAGCGAGAGCCCTTCCCGCAGGGCGGTGCCGACGACGCCGCCGAGAAAGACCAGGCCGAGGTAGCGCCATCGCAGGTGCAGGCCGCGCGGTGTGAGTGGTTCGATGGGGCACCTACCTGTTTGTCGCGTTGATTCCGTCGCAACCAGAATAGGAACCATCAGCGAAGGCGGTGTGAGCGGATGCTCCGGCGGGATCCATCGCCGAGACCAGAGTACAGTCCTTGCGAATCAGGCCGATCGTGCACGGGGTCAGACGGCGGCGAGAACCCCGGCAACGGTGTCGAGTGAGCCGGGTACCAGGCTGTAGTACGACCAGGTTCCACGCTTGGTTCGGCTGAGATACCCAGCATCGACGAGCACCTTAAGGTGGTGCGAGATGGTGGGCTGGCTCAGCGTGAGCTGGTCGGTCAGGTCGCAGACGCAGGCCTCAGCATCCGCGTGCGCTGCCACAATCGAGATGATGCGCAGCCGGGCCGGGTCGGCCAGCGCTTTGAGCGATCGGGCCAGGGCGTCAGCCTGGTCGGGCGCGATGGCCTCGTGAGTGAGTGGGGAGCAGCAGGCATCCGCTTTGTTAATGTCGCTCGTGCTGATGCCTACAAGCGGGAGAGTCCGGGTAAACGGCACGTGAACACACTCCCCTTAGATTGACTTTGATCGATGCATTGTTCTAGCGTAGACATTGACAACGATCAATGTTACCGCGAATCGCTGTCGTCAAGACTTGGAGATTCGTGAGCATTACGGCGCCCGCCCCCACCCGCCTCGGCGCGATCGACCGGCTATTGCCAGTCTGGATTGTTGCCGCCATGGGCCTTGGCCTGCTGCTGGCCGTCTACGTTCCCGCCGTCGGCGACGTGCTGCACGCCTTCACGATCGGATCGATCAGCGTGCCGATCGCCATCGGCCTGCTCGTCATGATGTACCCGGTGCTCGCCAAGGTGCGTTACACGGATGCCCGTGCCGTCGCCGGCGACAAGCGCCTGCTGGTCTCCTCCCTGCTGTTGAACTGGCTGGTCGGACCCGCGCTGATGTTCGCCCTGGCCTGGATTTTTCTGCCCGACCTGCCGGAATACCGCACTGGGCTGATCATCGTCGGCCTCGCGCGCTGCATCGCCATGGTGCTGATCTGGAACGACCTCGCCTGCGGTGACCGCGAAGCCGCAGCCTTTCTCGTGGCCGTGAACTCGGTGTTCCAGGTCGTCGCGTTCGGCGCGCTCGGCTGGTTCTACCTGCAGGTGCTTCCCGGCTGGCTCGGCCTGCCGCGCGAAAGCGCCGAATTCTCGATCTGGGCGATCACCGCGAGCGTGCTGGTGTTCCTCGGCATCCCGTTGCTCGCCGGTTACCTCTCCCGCCGTATCGGCGAGGATCGGCGCGGCCGTGACTGGTATGAGGCCAAATTCTTGCCCCGGGTCGGCCCGTTCGCGCTCTGGGGATTACTGTTCACGATCGTGATGCTGTTCGCCCTGCAAGGCCAGCAGGTCATCGAGCACCCCGGCGATGTCGCGCGCATCGCGCTGCCGATGCTCGTCTATTTCGCGGTGATGTTCCTGGTCGGTTTTCTCACCGGACGCCTGCTCCGCATGACCTACGAGCGCACCACGACGCTTGCCTTTACTGCCGCCGGCAACAACTTTGAGCTCGCCATCGCCGTCGCGATCGGAACCTTCGGCGCCCTCAGCGGCCAGGCCCTGGCCGGCATCGTCGGCCCGTTGATCGAGGTGCCAGCCCTCGTCGCCCTGGTCTACGTCGCGCTCTGGCTGAAGCCACGCCTGTTCCCCTCTATCGAACGGATGCCGGCGGCCAGCGCGCCGGCATCCGCATCCACTCATACCCTCGTTTAACTGAAGGAAACGTGCAATGAAACCCTCCGTACTGTTTGTCTGCGTGCACAACGCCGGACGCTCGCAGATGGCCGCCGGCTTTCTGACCGCACTGTCCCAGGGCCGGGTCGATGTTCTCTCGGCCGGTTCAGAACCCAAGGACCAGATCAACCCCGTCGCGATCGCGGCCATGGCCGAGGTCGGCATCGACATCGCCGACAACGTGCCAAAGATTCTCACGACCGAGGCGGTCAAGCAGTCCGACGTCGTGATCACGATGGGTTGCGGCGACGCCTGCCCGATCTTTCCCGGCAAGCGCTACGAGGATTGGCTGCTGGATGACCCGGCAGGCCAGGGCATCGAGAGCGTGCGCCCGATTCGCGACGAGATCAAGGCCCGCATCGAGGCGCTCCTCGCCGAGATTCTGCCGGTCGAGGCCTGAGAATGCTGCCCGGCCTCAGCTACCCCGAAGAGTCGCTCAGACGCCTCTCTGGTGATCTCGCGGAGCGGTTTCACGGAATTTTTGCCGCCGAGACCGTCGGGCGCTACGTGCTCGAGTCCTATACCGGGCTGCTGCGCACGTCGAGCGTGAAGGCGCACCTGACGACTCGCACCGCACATTTTGCCCGCGAGCGTCTCACCGCACTGGCCCAGGCCAAGGGAGCCTTTGAACGCCCGGTGCCCGAGGTTCTGTTCATCTGCGAGCAGAACGCTGGTCGGTCGCAGATGGCCGCGGTGTTCACCAACGCTCTATCCGGTGGCGCCGTGCACGTGCGCTCGGCCGGGTCAATGCCGTCTTCTGAGCTGAACCCGACCATGGTTGCGGTCATGGCCGAGGTCGGCCTGTCGATGGAGGAGTCGTTCCCGAAGCCCCTCACCGACGACGTCGTACAGGCCGCGGACGTCGTGATCACCATGGGCTGCGGCGACGCCTGCCCGATCTACCCCGGTAAGCGCTACGTGGACTGGGAGCTTGTCGACCCGGCCGACCAGCCGATCGACGAGGTACGCCGCATCCGCGACCAAATCCGTTCTAACGTCACCGACATGCTGGCCACACTCGGAGTGACCCCGATCGCCTGACTCCCCTAACGGACGGGGCCCGGGCCCCGTCCGTGGGCCCAGTTTATAGACGGGGCCCCGGGCGATAAGGTGGGCCCGGCGCAGGAGTGCCGGCAACTACGCGAGCGTCAGGAACAACTTCTCGAGCTCGGGCACCGTGAGCGAGTTCTCGTCGTCGGGATTCTCGATGCAGTCGCGCATCGCGGTCGAGACAATGACGAAGCCAGCCTTGTCGAGCGCACTCGACACGGCAGCGAGCTGGGTGACGACATCGCGACAGTTACCGCCGCCCTCGACCGCGGCAATCACCGCGGTCAGCTGCCCCTGCGCCCGGCGCAACCGGTTCAGAATCTTCTTCTGCTCGGCGGCACGGGTATCGTCAGGAGCCATCTCAGGCGCCCTGCTCGGTCGCCAGCCCTGCTTGCTGCCACGCCGTTGTGCCACCGGCAATGTTCACGGCGTCGTGGCCGTGGGCCGCGAGATACTCGGTCACCTGCGCGCTGCGTCCGCCGAGGGCGCAGATGACGTGCACCGGAACATCCGCTGGAATCTCGCCGATTCGCTCGACGACCTCGCCCATCGGAATGTGGATCACGCCGGGAACGTGGACGGCTTCGTACTCTCCGGGTTCGCGCACGTCGATGATGACGGGCGCGGTGAGCGCGGACAGTTCGGTGACGGTGATTTCTTTCATGCGAGTGCTCTTTCCAATATGGGTGAGGTGATCGTTCCGGCGAGCCAGGTTCGGTAGCCGCCGTCGAGGTTGCGCACGTCGAATCCGTGCTGGGTGAGAATGCGGGCGGCGGTGTGGCCGCGCTGGCCGACCTGGCAGTGCACGATCAGCGGCACCTTCGGCAGGTCATCGAGGCGTTCGCGCAGGTCCTCGAGCGACAGATTGAGTGCGCCGGGAATGCTGCCGGCGGCAAATTCGGCGGCCGAACGCACGTCAACGAGCACGGCGCCAGCCGCGCGGGCCGCCGCCAGCTCGTGCCACTGCAGGGTCGCGCTGGTGGCCTGGGCTAGGTTCGCAGCCACATAGCCGAGCTGGTTGATCGGGTCTTTCGCCGAGGCATACTGCGGCGCATAGGCGAGTTCGAGACGCGTCAAAGCGGATGCGCTCAGCCCGGCCGCCATCGCCACCGCAATCACATCGATGCGCTTGTCCACTCCCTCACCGCCCACGATCTGGGCGCCGAGAATGGCATCGGTCGAAGCGTCGATGAGCAGCTTGATGGACATACCCTCCGCGCCGGGGAAATACCCCGCATGGTTGGCCGGGTGCGTGTGCGCGATGCGGTGGGCGCGCGCGGCTGCGACGAGACGCTTCTCGTTCCAGCCGACCGTGGCCACGGTGAGGCCGAAGATGCCGACGATTCCGGCTCCGAGGGCCGGGGCGGCCTGCTCGGGGATGCCTGCGATACTGTCGGCGACGGAGCGTCCGTGCCGGTTGGCGAGTCCGGCCATGGTGACCAGCGTGCCGGAGCCGCTGACGGCATCCGTTTTCTCGACGCCGTCGCCAACCGCGAAGATGAGCGGGTCGCTCGTGGCCTGGGTGCCGTCGACCCAGATGCCGCCGCTTTCGCCGATGAGAAGGCCGGCCTGCTCAGCCAGGGTCACGTCGGGCCGCACGCCGCTCGCGTCGATCACGAGGTCGGCGGGCACTGTGGTTCCGTCACTGAGCATGACGCTCTGCCCAGAAGCCCTGGTCACCGTGGTGTTCAATCGCACATCGACGCCGCGTTCGCGCAGCCGATCGAGCACGGGCGCGGCCATTTCGGGGTCGAGCGGGGTGAAGATCTGCGGCCCGCGCTGCACGAGGGTGACCTGCACGCCGCGGAGCACGAGGTTTTCTACGGCTTCAAGGCCGATGAATCCGCCGCCGATCACCACAGCGGATGCCGCGTCGGCCTGCGCCAGTACCGTCGTGATGTGGTCGACGTCATCGACCGTGCGCAGCGTGTGGGTGGGGATGATGCTGTCCTGAGCCGACGCGGACCGGGCCGAGGCACCGGCGGCGAGCACGAGCCGGTCGTAGCTCTCGGTGTTTTCTATGCCGGTGAGCAGGTTGCGCACCGACACGGTGTGGGCGTGGCGATCGATCGTTAAGACCTCGGTGTCGATGCGCACGTCGAGCGCGAAGCGGGCCGCGAGGGACTCCGGGGTCTGCAACAGCAGATCAGCACGAGAACGGATGATTCCCCCCACGAAATACGGCAGCCCGCAGTTCGCGAATGACACGTAGTGCCCGCGCTCGAACACGATAATCTCGGCGTTCTCGTCGAGCCGACGCAACCTCGTTGCCGCCGACATTCCACCAGCGACTCCGCCCACAATAATAATTTTCACGTTTGCCTCCGGGTCAAGTATACCCCATAGGGTATCAACGTGTAAGCCTGCATGCACGCGCTGCGGCATCCGCGCGCCCGGGCCCACCTTATGAACGCGGGCCCAGTTTATAAACTGGGCCCCGGGACGGGGCCCGGGCCCCGTCCGGAGGAGACCTAGGAGCCGGGCAGCGCCCGGAAGCCACGCAGCCGCAGGCTGTTCGTCACCACGAAGACCGACGACAGGGCCATCGCCGCACCCGCGATCAGGGGGTTGAGCAGCCCGGCCATGGCGAGCGGAATCGCCGCGACGTTGTAGGCGAAGGCCCAGAACAGGTTCGCCTTGATGGTCGTGAGGGTGCGCCGAGACAAGCGGATGGCATCCGCTGCGGCGAGCAAATCGCTGCGCATCAGGGTGAGGTCACTCGCCTCGATGGCCACGTCGGTGCCAGACCCCATCGCAATGCCGAGATCCGCGGTGGCGAGTGCGACGGCATCGTTCACTCCGTCACCGACCATCGCGACCACGTGGCCCTGCGCCTGCAAATCAGCGATCACCCGCGCCTTGTCGGCGGGCAGCACCCCGGCGGTCACATCGGTGATGCCGACCGAGGAAGCGACGCTCTGCGCCGCGGCAGCATTGTCGCCGGTCAGGAGCATGGGCGTCAGCCCGAGCGCTCGAAAACGCTCGACCGCGAGAACACTCGTCGGTTTCACCGTGTCGGCCACGGTCAGAACGCCGCGCACCGCGCCGTCCCAGGCCACCATGACGGCGGTCTGGCCGAGTCCCTCTGCGGTGCCCATCACGGCCTGCATCTCAATCGGCACGTCCAACCGCCAGCGTTCGATCAGCCAGGACTGCCGTCCAACCAGCACAAGGCGGCCGTCGACCGTGGCCTGCACCCCCAGCCCCTGCTCGGACGCAAACGCCGACGAAGCGGGCACGGAACCCAGCCGCGACACAGCGCCAGCCGTAATGGCGCGGGCGATCGGATGCTCCGACCCGCTTTCCGCCGCCCCCGCCAGAGCCAGCAGCTCATCGACAGAACCACACTCGTGTGGCATAACCGTCGACAACGTCATGCGCCCGGTGGTGACGGTGCCGGTCTTGTCGAGCACAATCGTGTCAACGCGGCGCGTGGATTCCAGAACCTGCGGCCCCTTAATCAGAATGCCCAGTTGCGCTCCGCGCCCGGTTCCCACCAGTAGAGCGGTCGGCGTGGCCAGCCCGAGCGCGCACGGGCAGGCAATAATAAGTGTCGCCACGGCCGCCGTGAACGCCATCGTTGCACCGGCGCCGACCAGCAGCCACCCGGCCAACGTGGCCAGGGCGAGCCCGATGACAATCGGCACGAATATGGCAGACACCCGGTCGGCGAGGCGCTGCACCTCGGCCTTGCCGGTCTGCGCCTGCTCCACCAACCGGCCAATATGGGCGAGCTCGGTGTCGGCGCCGACCCTGGTGGCTTCAACGATGAGGCGCCCACCGGAGTTCAGCGTTGCCCCGACGACAGCGTCGCCCGGGCCGACCTCGATGGGTACCGATTCACCGGTGAGCAGGCTCGCATCGATAGCGCTCGAACCGTCAACGATCACCCCGTCGGTCGCGATTTTCTCCCCCGGCCGCACGACAAACTGATCACCGACCACGAGCAGCGCGGTACTGATGCGGCTTTCGACGCCACCCCGCCAGAGCGTGGTCTCCTTCGCGCCCAGTTCGAGCAGCGCCTTCAGGGCCGCGCCGGAGTTGCGCTTAGCCCGCGCCTCCGCGTAGCGCCCGGCCAGGATAAACACCGTGACAGCGGATGCCACCTCGAGATAAATCTCGTCGGCGCCACTTCCCGGCGTGGCCGAGAAGGTGAAACTCATGGTCATGCCGGGCATTCCGGCCATGCCGAAGAACAACGCGTAGAGCGACCAGCCGAGGGCGGCCAGCACTCCGACGCTGACCAGGGTGTCCATGGTGGCAGCGCCGTGGCGAGCGTTCACCCAAGCGGCGCGATGGAACGGCCACGCGCCCCAGATGGCGACCGGGGCCGCCAGCGTCAGGGCAAGCCACTGCCAGTTTGTGAACTGCAGCACGGGAATCATCGAGAGCGCAGCCACCGGCACGGTGAGCGCGGCCGAGACCAGCAGGCGCTGGCGCAGGGCCGACACCTCCAGACCGGCAGCATCCGGCGCATTCTCCTCGGCCGCAGCGAGCGGCCGCACGGCGGTGTACCCGGTGGCTTCAATGGTTTTAATGGCGTCGTCCACGCTCGTGCCGGCCGGCACGAAAACGCTCGCCTTTTCGGTGGCGTAGTTGACCGATGCCTCGACCCCGGGCATCCGGTTGAGTTTCTTCTCGATGCGAGCCGCGCACGAGGTACAGGTCATTCCCCCAACGAGAAGGTCAACCCGTTGGCCGAGGTCGGTGGCAGTCATCAGGCCGCGGCGACCAGCTGGTAGCCCGCCTCTTCGACGGCGGCGGCAACGAGTGAACGGTCGAGCGCAACTGCGCTCGTGACGGTGACCCGCGAGGTACCGCCGTTGACGAGGTCAACTGAGACGTTTTCAGCGCCGGGGATGAGCCCGATCTCTTCGGTCACGCTCGCGACGCAGTGTGCGCAGGTCATGCCGTCAACGCCGTAGGTGGTTGTGCTCATGGTGAAATCCTCACTGTCTTCTACCCCATCAGGGGCTGTCATTCGAGCATACCCCTTGGGGGTACCTTTCTCACTATATACCCCGAGGGGGTACAGTGGTACATTGACGACAATACAAAGGACAGTGCATGAACGAGTCAGAGCCGGCCCACGATGGCCCGCACGGCTACATCTCGAACAAAGACGCGTATCTCAAGCGCCTGCGCCGCATCGAGGGCCAAGCCCGCGGCCTGCAGGGGATGGTCACAGACGACAAGTACTGCATCGACATTCTCACCCAGATCTCGGCCATGACCAGCGCGCTCGAATCGGTCGCGCTCGGACTGCTCGACGATCACCTGAACCATTGTGTGTTACACGCGGCTGTGGCCGGCGGCCCCGAAGCCGAGGCCAAGCTCAAGGAGGCATCCGCTGCCATCGCACGCCTGGTGCGCTCCTAAAAGTCCGGACCTTTGGCCCTAGTCCCCGGGTGGTGCCCCACGCGACACTGAGGAGACAGCAATTCGGGAAGGACCCCCATGAACAGCAACGCTGCTCCGGTACGAGTTTTCATTCTCGACGATCACGAGCTGGTGCGGCGCGGACTTCGAGAGCTGCTCGAGGGCGAGGGGTTTGAGGTCGTCGCCGACAGCGGACTGGCCGCCGAAGCCACCCCGCTTATTCTCGAGTTGCGTCCCGATGTGGCCATTCTCGACGCTCGGCTACCGGACGGCACCGGCATCGAGGTGTGCCGGGACGTGCGCTCGGTCAACCCGACCCAGCAGTGCCTCATCCTCACCAGTTACGACGACGAGCAGGCCCTGCGCGGCGCGGTTCTCGCCGGAGCGGCCGGGTACGTGCTCAAGGAGATTCGCAGCACCGATCTGCTCGGCAAGATTCGGCGGGCGGCGGCGGGTGAATCCCTGTTTGACCCGATGCTCAAAGCCGACATTATCGCCGGCCTGGCCGACCCGCAAGACGCCAGGCTCGCCACCCTCACCGCGCAGGAACGCAAGGTGCTCGACCTCATTGGCGAGGGCCTGACCAATCGCGATATCGGCCAGACCATGTTCCTGGCCGAGAAGACCGTTAAGAACTACGTGTCGTCGATGCTGGCGAAGCTGGACTTTCAGCGCCGAACTCAGGCAGCCGTTTTCGTTGCGAAACGTGGAGACGAACACCGACAGTAACCTCCGGCACCGGCACAGACCAGCGCAGCCGAGTTCCCTCACCGATGGTACTGCGCACCGAAAACTTGCCGCCGAGTAGCGTCGCACGCTCCTTGAGATTGTCGAGGCCGCTTCGACGCACCGGCTCGCTGAAGCCGCAACCGTTGTCGGCAATGACGAGCTTGATCCGCTCTGGCTCGGCATCAACGGAAATATCAATGCTGGTCGCCTGCGCGTGACGGGCGGCATTACTCAGGCCCTCCGAGATAACGGCGAGCAGGCTGCTGGTGAGATCGTCGGCGAGTGGCCCATCGATCGGCCCGGACAAACGGATGCGCGGGGCGAACGGCAGGGACTGCGCCCCCTCTTTAATCACGGCGAGAATTTGACTGCTGAGCGTTCTGGTGTCCTGAGACATTCCGCGCAGGGAATATATCGTGTCGCGCAGTTCGCGAATGGTCTCGTCGAGCTCGGTGGTGACGGCGTTGATGCGGTCGAGCGCCACGGGATCGCTGGTGAACCGGCGCAGGCTCTGCACGCTGAGGCCCGCGGCGAACAGTCGCTGAATGACGAGGTCGTGCAGGTCGCGCGCGATCCGGTCACGGTCGCCGAGCACGGCCTGCTCCTCGCGCATGCGGTGCACCGTTGCGAGCTCAAGCGCGAGCGACACGTGGGTGCCGAACACGGCGCTCATCTCCACGTCGGTCAGGCTGAAACCAGCGGATGCCGGCGCCCGCGACAGCAGAATCACTCCCTGCCCGTCGCCGGCCGGCCCGAGGGCGGCGACCAGTGTTGGACCCAGGAGCGACCACGGGGTCGCGGAGCCGGGTGCGGCATCCGTTTGCAGAATCGGCGGGTTGTCGAGTGCGATGGACGCTCCGGTGTTGCGTAGTTCGTCGAGCGCACCGGGGCGCAGCAGTACCGTGCTACCGACCAGATGGGCGGCGACCGAGGTGGACAGCTCCACTTCGGCGGCGGCCGCGCAGTACAGGCTGTCGTCGGTGGGAAACCCGATCACGGCCAGTTGGGCACCGGAGGCAGCGAGAACGCGCGCCGCCACCAGATCGAGACCGTTCTCACTATCGCCGTCACCGTCGCTGTCGCCATCGCCCGGCCGCAGCAGGTCACGGCCCATCGCGGCGACAGCTTCCAACCAGTTTCCCCGGCGGCGCGCCTCGTCGTACAGTCTGGCGTTCTCGATCGTGACACCGGCGGCTGCGGCGAGCGCGACGGCCAGTTCCTGGTCTTCATCGGTGAAGTCGCCGCCGCCCTCCTTCTCGGTGAGATAGAGGTTGCCAAAGACAGTGTCCCGCACCCGAACCGGAACGCCAAGGAACGACTTCATCGGCGGGTGATGGGCCGGAAACCCGAAGGAGTCTGGGTGGTCGTGCAGGTCGTGCAGACGAATGGGGTGTGGTTTGCGAATGAGCAGACCGAGCACGCCGTGGCCGGTCGGAAAGGCGCCGATCTGATGGATGGTTTCCTCATCGAACCCGACGGTGACGAAGTGACTGAGCGCCTGTTCGGTTCCGATCACACCGAGGGCGCCGTAGCGCGCCTGAACCAGCTGGCAGGCCGCGGTCACGACGCGTTCGAGTACCGATTCGAGACTGAGGTCTTCGGCGACCGACACGACGGCGTCGAGCAGGCCGCGCATCCGCTCCTGGGTGAGGGCAAGCTCCGCAGCGGTCTGATCCATCGTTGTCCCCACCTTCTCACGCTCTGACCAACGCACTCCTGCGGCGTGTTGAACCTACGTGTGCGTGGTTCTCGTCACAATCGTCGGGGAGGTGAGGTGCAGCAGCACCTCGTGGCTGACCGATCCCATCAGCAGGCGCTGCAGGGAACCACGGCCGCGGCTACCGACCACGAGTAGCTGGGCGTGCCTGGCTGCGGCGACGAGTGCCCTGGCCGGAGATTCGTCGGTCTCGAGCACCTGGTGCACCCTGAGGTCGGGGTAGCGCTTGCCGAGACCGGCCACCGATTCGGCGAGCACAATGCGTTCCTCCTCCATGCGTTCGGTCACGGCATCGGCGGGAATGCGGCGCAGTACGCGGCGATTCGGCAGGTGCACCGCATAGAGCGCGAACAGGTCCTGGCCGGTGCGATCGGCCTCGGCCGCGGCGAATGCCACTGCCGCGACGGAATCAGCGGAACCGTCAACACCGACGTAGACGCCGGAGCGCTCGGTTGCCGGCAGATCGGGAATCACGGCCACCGGGCAGTGCGACAGTGCGGCGATTTGCAGGCTGACGCTGCCGAACAACTCACCCTCGACCCGGCTCTTCTGGGCGGTACCGACCACAATCAGGCTGGCTTCTTTGGACAGTTCGCTCAGAATGCGGGGGGCGCTTCCCGTGCGCAGATCCGTGTGAGTGGGCACGGCGGGAGCCAGCAGACTGGCCCGGGCACCGGCGGCGGCGAGCAGCTTTTTCTCGCCATCGAGAATGGAGTCGTAGTAGCCGTAGCCATCGGCCAGCCAGGTTTCGTACACGGTGTGCATGAGGGTCACCGGGCTCGAGACGACTTCGGCCCGACGCATGGCCCACTCAAGGGCCACCTCGCCGGCAGTGGAGTCATCAATGCCAACCACAATCATCCGGTTCATTGCTCTACCTCTTCTATGGGTCGAAGCGAAAGGAGCTCATACGCCATCGCCTACTCCTCATCCTGCCAGTGCGTGACGCCAAGGCATAGGGCCGGAAGTCCCTCGGTGCCCCGATCGAGAGCGGGTCGATCTACATGAAATCCACCCCGGCGGCGGGCACCAGAACCACCGCAATTCCAACCAGCCGAACTGGCTGCGCCAAGGTGACCCAGAAATTTACCGGCGTTACGTCCCGGCAGAGCGGATGCTGTCGCTGACCTCGTGACTTGAGGCCCTACTCGGGGGTGTTCGTGGTGGCTAGTCCGAAAGCAAAAGTCGGCGACGGTTACCCGAGAATTCACTCGCGGCCCAGCACCGCAGAAAGGGTTGGGCGCATGACTGACACGCTCACTACCGCCAAGATGGTCATGATGGTCTCCTCGGGCTCGGGCAATTCTGCCCACAGTATCCCTACCAGCCACGAGCCGGCCTGCGCCCGGTTAGGGTTTTGGTATGAGCACATTCGCGCTGCCCCGTCGTCGACTGCGTATTCTGGCGACGGCCATGGCCCTGGCCGGTCTGGCGGCGACGCTCGTTGCCCTGCCGATGTCAGCGGCCGCGACTTCAGAGGTCGCCGCGCTCCCAGCCACCGCGACAATCTCGACACTGATCAACCAAGCACCGATCGAGCCCGCACCATTCGACCCCGGCCTCATCATCAGCGACTACAACTTCTTCAACCCCGATGCCCTCAGCGAGGGTGAGATTCAGGACTTTCTCGAACAGCGCTCCTGCCGACCGAGCGACGGCGTGCCGTGCCTATGGGAATACCGCGAGACCACCATGAGCCAGCCGGCCAAGGGCGCCGGCCATTGCCTGCCCTATTCCGGCGCCGAGAACGAGAAGGCCGCCCGCATCATCGCGAAGATCGCGGAGGCCTGCACCATCAGCCCAGAAGTGCTGCTCGTGTTGCTGCAGAAGGAACAGTCGCTGTTGACTCGGCCGAGCGAATCCGGCTATCTGCGCGCCACCGGGTATGGCTGCCCGGACACCGCTGATTGCGATGCCCAGTACTTCGGATTCTTCAACCAGGTCTACAACGCGGCCTGGCAGTTTCGGCAGTACACCCAGGAGCCCGACCGAGCTTTTCAGATAGGTTCTGTCGATATTGGCTTCAACCCCACTACCGAATGCGGCGCGACGCCGGTCGACATCGCAAATCAGGCCACCGCGAACCTGTACAACTACACGCCGTATCAGCCCAATGCGGTCGCGATCGAAAACGTCGGTGACGAAGGCGACGGATGCTCGACCTACGGCAACCTCAATTTCTGGCTGTTCTACAACGATTGGTTCGGCGACTCCGCGTTTGAACCGTTCTCGTTCCCATTCGACGACTGCCTGAGCTTCGTCGGCGGCCAGGGCTGCCGCGTGCCGTCCCTGCTCCCCTCTCTGCCCGTCGTTCGACCCGCCGCCTGACCTTGCGCGCCAGCTCGAGGCCTAATCGCTCAAGCTGTACGCCCACGGAAGCTGGCCGATCTCAAGGCGGTGCCGGCCGCCGGACTGTTCCACGAGTGCGTGATCGTCGTAGGCCGCGTCACCGGCCCAGAACAGTACCGGCCCGCGCCCAGTCACGCCGAGCCTAGTCGCATAGTGCGCCAGCCCGCGTTGGGTGAAGTGCTCCACGATCTCAGCCACCGAACCGTGACCTTGCAGCCCGTGCAGGGTCACCCAGGTCGGGCCGACGAGGGTCAGCGCAGCGGATGCGTGCCGCTCCAGCGCGACCTCGGGCCGAAGCCAGGCGTAGTCAATGGCCTCATCTTCGGCGAGCGTGATCGGCCCGGTCGGTGCCGCCGCGAGGTAAAACCAGGTGCGCATGCGCTTTGGCGCACTCGCCGGCGGAATCCACAGCGCGGTGGCCAGGAGCGCAGTCGGATCGACCTCAAGCCCGGTCTCCTCGCGCACCTCGCGCACGGCAGCCCGGCGGGCCGCGCGTTGCTCGACGGCCTCGGCCGCAGCAGCCGCGTCAAGCGGGCAGCGTGTCAAACCGGTAGGCACCGAGCCGATGGGCACCACAGTGGCGGATGCGACGAGCCCGGTACCGCCTGGCGCCGCGGCATCCGTTGGTAGCCGGTCATCGGGGTCGACGCCGCCGCCGGGAAACACCCAGGCGCCAGCGAACGACCCGCGGTGGCGCGGCCGCTCCAGCAGGAGCACCTCGGGACCCTCCGCACTGTCGCGCAACAACACGACCGTCGCGGCCACTCCGAGAGGCACGGCCCCGGCCTGTACAGCTCCGCTCGCTGCGTCCTCGCTGGGCACCGGGCCGGTCTCGACGTCTCGCGTCATCGCGTTGTCCTCATCCAATCGGGCCCCGTTCGGGCTGGTTGATCAAGCTCCCCCCACCATAACGCCGACCCCCGACAGAAACTCCAGCGCCGCTAAGCTGCCAGCTATGCCCGCCGATATCATGCGCACGAGCCCGTTCACCCGCAGCCTGCTCGCGCCAAACGCCGGGCCGATGACGCTCGAAGGCACCAACAGCTACCTCATCGGGGCGCCCGACGCGAAAACGATCGTGCTGGTCGACCCCGGCCCCCTCGACGAGGCCCATCTGGCCGCCCTCGCCGCCGCGGGCCGGGTGGAGCTCGTGCTCGTGACCCACCGGCACGCCGACCACTCGGCGGCGAGCGCGCGATTCGCCGCGCTCACCGGCGCCCCGGTTCGCGCGTTCGACCCGGCATACTGCGTGAACGGCGCCACGCTCGTCGATGGAGAGCTGATCCTGGCCGCCGGCACCAGCATCCGGGTCGTGGCGACTCCCGGCCACACCGACGACTCGGTCTGCCTGCACCTGCCGGGCGATGGCCCGACCGGGTCGGTCCTCACCGGTGACACCATTCTCGGCCGTGGAACGTCCATCATCGACGGCGCCCTGGCCGACTATCTGGCCTCCCTCGACCGGCTGCGGGCGATCGGCCCTGCCATCGTCTTGCCGGCCCACGGCCCCGTTTTGCCCGACCTCACCGCTATCTGCGACACCTACCTCGCGCACCGGAATGAGCGCCTTGACCAGGTGCGCGCCGCGCTCTCGACGCTTGGCCGCGACGCGAGTATCGCCCAGGTTACCGACGTGGTGTACGCCCAAACGGATGCCGCTGTGCGGTTCGCCGCCGAGGCATCCGTTCGGGCTCAGCTCGCCTACCTGCGCGGCGAGCGCTGACGAGCTCGCACAAGCTACTTGCCGGGCTTCTTTTTCTCTAGGGAGCTGGACCTCAGGGCTCTGGCTCTCGCAGCGGCAGTGTCTGCTGCAGCGCTGAAGCGTGCGTTCCGCATGCCCGAGCTTGCTGCCCGGGCAACTTTGTTGCTCTGTTTGGGGTTTTGGGCCATGGTGCATTCTCCAATTACGTGAAACCGGGAGCTGGCTCCCGGTTGAACCCGAGCTTTCCACCATATCCGTCCACAGGACGCGCCGTGAGCAACGAGGCGAGCGCCGACCCAGGGACGGGTCAGCGAAACCACAGCGGATGAGGCGTGCTCGCGCAACACTGAACCATGGCCGAGATCAAAACGCAACCGACCGCCACAGGCCCAGCCCCCGCCCGACCTTGCGCCCAAAACCGACCAAACGGTATGGTTCCTGTAGTGCTGCAATGCGCCACTCCAATGCGATACCGTATGGGAACCGGGGCGGCGATTTGCCAGCAGCGCTGCTTCGCCATAGTGATCATCACCAAAAGGGGAACATCATGCGTCATCGCTCACTGGTCACGGCCGTCGCCGTCGCCGCCTTTCTGTCGCTGACACTCGCCGGGTGCAGCTCCGACAAGGCGGCCGCGAAGCTCGACCCGGCCGCGAGCCCGTTGTCCGAGTACATGTCCGCCATGAACCAGGGCTATGACGAAGAGACCATGCTGGCGCAACAGAACGATCGGGAGGAGCTCATCGCCAACTGCATGGCCGACGAGGGATTCGACTATGTTCCCGTCGACAACGCGCAGTACAGCGGAATGATGAGCGCCGACGATGGCGAGGAATATGGCACCGAAAAGTGGGTCGCTGAAAACGGCTACGGCATGAGCCAGTCGCCGGAGCAGATCGCCGAGCAGCAGGCGCAGAGCGAGGAGTTCATCGATCCAAACCAGGACTACGTCATGTCGCTCTCCGAGGGGGAACAGGCCGCGTACTACGAGGTGCTCTATGGCGTTCAGCCCACCGAAGAGGAGATGGGCGAAGACGGTTCCTACGAGTACAACTGGCAGACCTCGGGCTGCCAGGGTTTCGCCAGCCATGAGATCGACGGCGATCAGCCCTCGCAGGAGGAGCACGCGGCACTGTACGAGGCGATGAGCGCCATGTACGAAACGTCGCAGGCCTCCCCCACGCTCGTGAAGCTCGACTCCGAGTGGGCAGCGTGCATGGCCGACGCCGGCTACGCAACCTTCACGAAGAAGGCCGACGCGCAGGAATCGATCATGAACGAGCAGAACGCGCTCTATGAAAACCAAACCGGCACCGGCCCCGATGAGAAGGTGCTCGCCGAGATGCGCGAGAAGGAACTCACCCTCGCGATGGCCGACTTCACCTGCGCCGAAGAGGTTGACTACACCGACGCCTCGATGCAGGTGCAGTTCGACCTTGAAGAGCAGTTCATCATTGACCACAAGACCGAGCTCGACGCGCTCATCGCAGACTCCGAGCAAGGCAAATAGGTGTCGCCCCGGTTCGGTCGACAACGGAGCGCGCCCGAAGAGACCCCTGAATCGACCACGCCGAAACCGCACTCGCGCAGCCAGGGCTGGCGCCGCCTATTCGCCGGCAACCGGGTGATCTGGGTCATGGCCACCGTGGCCATCGTCGCGCTCGTCGCCGGTCTCGGGCTCGGCCAGCTCATCGTCTCCCCCGGCCAGGCTGCAGCGGATGCCAACGCTCCCGCCGCCGGCCTCATCACCGTTCCCATAGAAAACCGCACGCTCGCCAACGACGTCACCATGCGCGGCGACGCGACCTATGCTGACTCGGTCGACGTGTCGATCGAAACCGGCGAACTCGCCGGCGCGCCCATCGTGACTGGGCAGGTGCCCGAGGTCGCCGCCATCTTCGACACGGCCTCGGTCGCGCTCGAGGTGACCGGCCGCCCGGTGATCGTGCTGCCCGGGGATCTGCCGGTCTACCGCACCCTCCGGGTCGGCGTGTCCGGCCCCGACGTGCTCCAGTTCAAGCAGGGCCTGAGCGCGGCCGGAATTGACGCCGGCGCGCTCGACTCCGATGTGTTCGACGCGCAGACCGCGAGCGCGGTCACAGCACTCTACGCCAAGGTCGGCTACCCGGCCCCGACGGGCGGCACCGAGATCGAGGGCGCGGTGAGCGGCGCCGAAGCCGGGGTCACGAGCGCGCAGGCATCCGTTGATAGCGCCACTAACGCTCTCGCCACGGCCCAGGGCGCCGCGTCCAACGTCGACGTGGTCGAGCAGGGCAACCTCGTGCGCAGCGCCGAGCGTGCCCTGGTCGCCGCCCAGACTGACGGCACGCCCAATGACATAGCGGATGCCGCCGACGCCGTCACCCTAGCCGTCGCGCGCCGAGTCCAGGCGTTGGCCCCGCGTGACACAAGCACCGAGAAAGCCGCCGTCACGGCGGCTAAGGCCGAACTCACTCGCGCCGGCGAGACCCTGAGCGACGCCCGCGACGGTGCGCTGGCCTACCTTCCGGCCGGCGAGGTGCTCTACCTGCCCGGCCTGCCCCGCCGGGTCGACGAGATCAGCGTCAAACGCGGATCCAGCATCACCGGCCCGGTCATGCGGGTCTCCGGCGCGACCCTGGTCATCTCCGGCTCGGCCACCGCGAGCGACGCCGCCCTGCTGACCGTCGGCGCGCCCGCCATTCTCGCCATGCCCGACGGCGACCAGCCCGCCACGATCACCTCGATACTGCCCGCCGAACCGGCCAGCGGCACAGCACCGAGTAGTGCAGCAACCAGCGGCCGCTTCACCGTTCTGTTCGCCCCCGACGCGCTTACCGACGAACAGATTCAGGCCGTGCAGGGTAGCAACGTGCGCGTACGCATCCCGGTCAGCTCGACCGAGGGCGAGGTGCTCGCCGTTCCGCTCGCCGCTCTCACCGCTGGGCCCGGCGGCGAATCCCGCGTCGAACTTGACCCGGGCGACGGTTCCGAGACCGTGCTGGTCGAGGTCACGACCGGGCTCGCCGCCGAGGGATTCGTCGAGATCACCGCCGTCGACGGCTCGCTGACGGTCGGCGACCTCGTCGTGGTGGGCCGGTGATCGGCCGGTGATAACAGCCCCGGTCGTCGAACCGGTCGTCGAACTGGTCAACGTCACGCGGTCCTTTCCCGGCCCGCCCGAGGTGCAGGCCCTCAAATCGGTCAATCTGCGGGTTGAACGTGGCGATTACCTGTCGATCGTCGGCCCGAGCGGATCCGGCAAGTCCACGATGCTCAACCTCCTCGGCCTGCTCGACCGGCCAAGCGTCGGCGAATACCACCTCGACGGCCGCGACACGAGCCTGCTCGACGAGAAGCAGCGCGCCATCGTGCGCGGCGGCACCATCGGCTTCGTCTTTCAGGCCTTTCACCTGCTGCCACACCGCACCGTGCTCGACAACGTGCTGCTCGCCACCCTGTACAGCGGTGTTCCGCGCGCCGAGCGAGAGGACCGCGCCCGCGCAGCCCTCCTCCGGGTTGGCCTGGGTCGCCGCCTCGACTTTCTGCCCGGCACCCTCTCCGGCGGCGAACGCCAGCGCGTCGCCGTGGCACGCGCCGTCGTTGCCTCGCCCGAACTCCTGCTCGCCGACGAACCCACCGGCAATCTTGACGAAACCACCGGCGGCGAGGTGATGGACCTGTTCGAAGAGCTGCACGCCGACGGCCTCACCCTCATCGTCATCACCCACGACCAGGCCGTGAGCGACCGGGCGAAGCGCCGCGTGCGCATCACCGACGGTCGCCTGAGCGAGCTGTCATGACCTTCTCCTTTAAGCGGATGCTGCGCCGCCGTTCCCGCGCCGCCGCTCTCCCTGAGGCGGTCGCCGATGTCTCTGGTGACGAGCCGACCACATCCGCTGAGCTGACGCTAAGCATCGTGCCAGTCATCCGCCGCGCCGACCGTTTCTCGGTGCAAGACCTGCTGGTCGAGGCGAGCCACGGCGTCGGCGCCCGGCCGAGCCGGCTCGTCATGACGACCCTCGGCACCGTGCTCGGCATCGCCTCACTCGTGGTCACCATCGGCTTTGCGCAGACCGCCGCCGGGCAGATTTCGAACCAGTTCGACGCGGTCTCGGCGACCCAAATTTTGATCAAACCGGCCTCGACCCGCAACTCGAGCGGCAACGAGCAGGCCACTGGGCGCCTGCCGTGGGATGCCCCCGAGCGGGTGGATCGCCTGGCCGGGGTGGAACGCGCTGGTCTCGTGGCCGATGTCGACGTAGTCGGCCAGCCCGTGACATCCGTTCCCGTCAACGATCCATCGGCCGCACAGACACTAAGCCCCGCCGTGATCGCCACCTCGCCAAACCTGCTCGCCGCGGTGCGCGGACAGGTTGTCACCGGGCGCTACTTCGATGCCGGCCACGACGAGCGTGGCGACCGGGTGGCCGTGCTCGGCTCGCGGGCCGCCGAAACTCTCGGCATCAACCGCGTCGACAGTCAGCCATCGATCTTCATCGGCGAGGTGCCATACACGGTCATCGGCATCATCGACGGCGTCGAACGCCGCGCCAACCTACTCGACGCCGTCATCGTGCCGTTGAACACCGCGCGCACCCAGTTCGGTCTGACCGCCCCGGCCGAACTGCACGTGCAAATCGAGGTTGGCGCCGGAACGCTCGTGTCCCGCCAGGCACCGATCGCGCTCGACCCGAGCGCACCGGAGAACTTCACTGTGCAAGCTCCCGCCGCGGCATCGTCGTTGCAAGACAACATTCAAGCCGATATCAACATCGTCTTTCTCACGCTCGGCATTCTCGCCCTACTCGCCGGCGGCCTCGGCATCGCCAACGTCACCCTGCTCTCGGTGATGGAACGGGTCGGCGAGATCGGCCTGCGCCGCGCGCTCGGCGCGACTCGGCGCAACATCGCCCGGCAGTTCATCGTGGAATCGGCCGTGATCGGTTTGCTCGGTGGCCTGATCGGCTCGGCGCTCGGGGTGTTCGCGGTCGTCGTCGTCTCGCTACTCCAGGGCTGGACGCCGATTCTCGATCCCGTAGTCGCCATCGGCGCCGCCCTGCTCGGAACCATCGTCGGCCTGGCTGCCGGCGCCTATCCCGCCCTGCGCGCCTCCAACATCGAGCCGATCACCGCCCTCCGCGGTGGCACCTAATCTACGGCTACGACGCAACCGCCGCGCAGACTGAGGGCCGCGGTGGCGTCTCACAAATGATTCGAGTGTGACACGAGCTACCGAGTGCGTTCGTATCAGACCTTCTATCATTCACCTGGCCGCCGAAGAGGAAAGCACGACGGGCCCACCCGAATAGGGTCCCCCTGCACGCCCCCGCCGAAACTGACTCCGCACCGCGGCTCTAGAGTGAGTGGACTATGCCGAATACAACTCCTCCCAGCTCCGAACATGCCGACCGATTGAAGCGGCAAGCCTTCTGGGTCTGCGTCGGAGTTGCTGCCCTCACAATCCTCGACCTGTCCAAGATCAATGTGGGTTTGCCGGCCATCGAGGAGTCGCTCGGCGGCGGCACCACCGAACTCCAGCTGATCGTCGCCGGGTACGCTCTCGCGTTCGGGCTCGCACTGGTGCCGTCTGGGCGGCTGGGCGACATTCATTCCCGGCGGCTCATGTTCATCGTCGGGCTCAGCTCGTTTACGGTCGCGAGCATCCTGTGCGCGATCGCGCCCACGATCGAGTTTTTGATCGTGGCGCGTATCGCGCAGGGAATTGCCGCCGGAATCCAGATGCCGCAGGTCCTCGGCCTGATCCAGCAGCTATACCAGGGCGCGGCACGAGGGCGCGCCTTCGGGTTATTTGGCGCGGTCATCGGAATTTCGACGGCCTTCGGGCCGACGCTGGGTGGCCTCCTGATCGCCGTGGGCGGCCCTGACAACGGATGGCGCCTGTCGTTTTGGATGAACGTGCCGCTGGGCCTGCTGGCACTCTTCTTCGCGATGCGCGTGCTTCCAAAACGCCAAAGTCATGCGCGGGAGCAGACCGGACTGGACCTGGTCGGCATCCTCTTGCTCGGAATTGCCACCCTCGGCCTCATGCTTCCGTTCGTGCTGACGACCGGTGCGCCAACCGATGACCCCAACAGGTGGTTCTGGCTGTTTGTGCTCGGTCTGTCCGGCGCCGCATTCTTCTGGTGGGAACGGCGTTACCAGCAGCTCGGCAAGTCACCCGTTATAGATTTCTCGCTCTTTCGCACGGCGTCGTACCGCAACGGGATCCTGATTTCGACGGCCTATTTTGCGGCAATTCCGCCGTATTTTCTGCTGGTCACCCTTTTTCTGCAGCAAGGTCTCGGGCTGGAGCCCGTCTTCGCCGGGATGGTGAGCATCTCGTTTGCCCTCACCTCCGCCGTTACGTCGTGGATCGGCGGCCGCCTGGTCTTTCGCTGGGGTCGCCAGCTCGTCGTCCTCGGCCTAGTCACGGTCATGATCGGCTTTGCGCTTGTCCTACTAGCCGGACTGTTCGCCTCGGTAGACCTCGCTCCGTGGCTGATCGCTGCCGCCATGACCATGACCGGTGCCGGCGGTGGCTTGGTCATTTCGCCGAATCAGACGCTCACCCTGAGCGAGGTTCCGGTCACCCAGGGCGGCGTCGCCGGGTCGATGGCCCAGGTGGGGCAGCGGGTGGGAACGGCGATCGGAGTCGCGGCCATCATCTCGACCTTCTACGCCACGTTGTACGCGGAGGCGAGCGAGCCTGACCGCGTGCAGGTGTTTCGTGACGGCTTCTTCAGCGGCATCCTGGTCGCGTTGGCGCTGATCGCCGTTGCCCTGGTGTTCGCCCTGGTTGACCTGTTCGGAGGCCGAACCGAGAAATCTGCCGTACCGAACTCCTGAACACCCGCGCGTCGCTGCACGAAACTCTCTGCATCTGAAAACGGCGAATCGGGGCGGAATCTGCCATGCTGGCGGTGATCCGCGGTTCGGCAGGCGATCCGGTTCGTCTGCGGGCCCGTAAGTAAGGGAGTGCAGCATGAACGCGTACGTGATTGTTGGGGTCGTGCCTGGCCAAGCGGATGCCGTCGTCGTGCAGGCGGCCATGTTCGCGGCCCGCTTCAACGCGGAGCTGGTGTGCGCATCCGTCGACACCGGCCAGTACCGGGTCTATGACCTGGGCGACGGCACAATGACGAGTCTGCCGTTCAACCCAATCGAGCCCAACCCTACGGAGACGAGATTCGACCCGGATCTCGCGGCGCACCTGGCCGCGCTCCTCGACGGACGCGACCTCACCTGGAGTACCCAGGCATTGGCTGGCAATCCGGCACAAGCCCTCGGCGATTTGGCCGACACGCTTAATGCCGCGCTGATCGTGGTCGGAACCAGGGACGCGACTTTTCGGGCCAGCCTGCAAGAGTTCCTCAACGGTTCGGTGGCAGCGCAACTGGCGCACCGCCAGCATCGCCCGGTGGTCGTGATTCCGCTCGCCCCGATTCCGTCTGATCAGCCCCTGCCCTGGGACCCCGCCTGATCGGCATCACCACCGGTCGATACACGTACACGCGCGTCGACGGAGTTCAGGTCATACCGCTTTTGGGTGGCGTAAGCATATGCGTGCGTTACGTCAAGTAAGAATATCCTCCCAAGGCTCGCTTCGAACGATAGGCCTGCCCGGCTCAGTGTAAGCATATTCGTGCATGGTGCACCGTAAGCTGGTACTTACGACGGCTTTCGAAAGGAGGAGGAACTGTGCCCAGCTACGACGTTCGCAACGCGAAAACACTCGGCGCCGCACTCCGGCACGCACGTACGCAGCACGGGTACACGCAAGACGAACTCGCCGAACAACTCGACATCACCCGCAATTACATCAATGAGATGGAAACCGGAAAGCCCAACCTTTGGTCAACACGCATGTTCCGCGCCCTCCGCTTTCTCAAGGTGAAGATCACCGTGTCTTTTGACGCCGGCCCAGATGCACCACGTCAGCAAGACCAAGCGCGGCCGTCTCGACCTCGCCGCACCGCACTGAACGTCGGCAGCACGACGAAAAAATCTGACATTGAGTGAGGCACTGCAGGTATTCCTCCACGGGCAACAAGTCGGTGTCGTGACCCGCAGCAGAACAGGATTCGGGCGCATCGTGTTCGCCGTCGACGATGGATACGTGGGTGAACCCGACGCGCTGACCGAAGGCTTTGCGCTCACGCCTGGCGTCACCATTGACAGTACCGACTCCACAAACTTCTTCGGCGGCTACGCCCCTGAAGGTCTACACAGAACGTCGCTCGCGACGACAGCGCGGATCGATGAGAAGGACCTCTTCGGCTTTCTGAAACGATACGGCCTGACCATGGCTGGCGCGCTGTCGTTCCACGGCCCAGATGACCGGCCGAACGAGCCAGCACGTTACCGCGACCTCAGCGTCGGCGAGCTTGTGCGCAAGCTCGACAAAGCGCAGCACGAATCGCGGAGATTTTCGGCTCGTTCGGCGACGGCAGCGACGTTGAGTTGTGGCTGTCGTTCCTCATTTACAGCGTTCTCGTTGGAAACCATGACGCGCACGCGAAGAACGTGTCTATCGTCCACGATTTCGACGGGCCGAGAATCGCTGACTTCTACGACGCCGTACCAATACTCCAGATCAGCGATGCGCCATCCATGATTGGGTCAAAGAAAATCAACGGCGAGGTGTCATCGGCCATCGGCCAAGAGTTCGACCATCACAGCATCACCCTGGACCATTTCCGTCACGAAGCCGCGACCTGGGGCGCAATGAGTGAGAGCACCGTAAACGCCATCATCCAGGCGACGCTCAATCGGTTCTCCCTCGCCCTTGACGCCGTCGACGAAGTCCCCGGCGCAAGCCCCACGTTGCGAGATCGACTCGGATACAACATCGATCGCATCGGCAGCAGCAAGGCCATCGGCACACCCAAACTCCCCCCAGGGCCTGGGAACCGAATTGAAGTCCCAGCCATCTCCTGGTCACACCCCGAAAGAAAGGGCGAATGCCAAAGCATCCGCCCTTCTACTAATTCAGGCCTAGAAGTCCCAGTCGTCGTCTTCGGTAACGACGGCCTTGCCGATCACGTACGACGATCCCGAGCCCGAGAAGAAGTCGTGGTTCTCGTCGCCGTTCGGTGAGAGCGCGGAGAGAATCGCCGGGTTCACGTCACAGACGTCCTTCGGGAAGATGGCCTCGTAGCCGAGGTTCATCAGCGCCTTGTTCGCGTTGTAATGCAGAAACTTCTTGACGTCTTCGGTCAGGCCGACCTCGTCGTAGAGGTCCTGCGTGTACTGCACCTCGTTCTCGTACAGCTCGAACACGAGGTTGAAGGTGTAGTCCTTGATCTCGTCGCGACGCTCCTGCGTCTCCTTCTCGAGACCCTTCTGAAACTTATAGCCGATGTAATAGCCGTGCACCGCTTCATCCCGGATGATCAAGCGGATGAGGTCGGCCGTGTTGGTCAGGCGGGCGTGGCTGGAGAAATACATCGGCAGGTAGAAGCCCGAGTAGAACAAGAACGACTCAAGCAGCACCGAGGCGACCTTGCGCTTGAGCGGGTCGTCGCCCTGGTAATAATCCATGACGATCGAGGCCTTGCGCTGCAGGTTCTCGTTCTCGGTCGACCAGCGAAATGCCTCGTCGATCTCCTTGGTCGAGGCGAGCGTTGAGAAGATTGACGAGTAGCTCTTGGCGTGCACCGACTCCATGAAGGCGATATTCGTGTAGACGGCCTCTTCGTGCGGGGTGATGGCATCCGGGATGAGCGACACAGCGCCCACCGTGCCCTGGATCGTGTCGAGCAGGGTGAGACCGGCGAAGACGCGCATGGTGAGCTGCTGCTCGACCGGCGTGAGCTGGTTCCACGACTGAATGTCGTTGCTAAGCGGAACCTTCTCCGGCAGCCAAAAGTTGTTGGTCAGTCGGTTCCAGACCTCGACGTCTTTCTCGTCTTCGATCTTGTTCCAGTTGATCGCATCAACGTGCGACACCAGCTTGAGCTTGTTAGTCATGGGAGGTCCTTCGTGGGTACTGCTATGGTCGTTATTCTCGGCGGCCAGTGTCGAAACCCAGCCCTCCCGCTGGTCGAGCTTGCCGAGACCGCCACGTTATTGCGATGGCGGTCTCGGCAAGCTCGACCAACGGATTTAGTTCAGCGTGCGCTCAGCAAACTCACAGTGCGCAGGACACGCAACCCTCTATCTCGGTACCCTCGAGAGCCATCTGGCGCAGGCGGATGTAGTAGATCGTCTTGATGCCCTTTTTCCAAGCGTAGATCTGCGCGCGGTTGATGTCACGGGTGGTCGCGGTGTCCTTGAAGAACAGGGTCAACGAGAGCCCCTGGTCCACGTGCTGTGTCGCAGCGGCGTACACGTCGATGATCTTCTCGTAGCCGATTTCGTAAGCATCCTGGTAGTACTCGGTGTTGTCGTTCGTCATGAACGGCGCCGGGTAGTACACGCGGCCCAGCTTGCCTTCCTTGCGAATCTCAATCTTCGCCGCGATCGGGTGAATCGACGCGGTTGAGTTGTTGATGTACGAGATCGACCCGGTCGGCGGCACGGCCTGCAGGTTCTGGTTGTAGATACCGTGCTTGACAACGGATGCCTTCAGCTCGGTCCAATCGGCCTGCGTCGGAATCGACACCCCCGCCTGGGCAAAGAGCTCGGCACCGCGAGCGGTCGACGGTTCCCAGACCTGGTCGGTGTACTTGTCGAAGAACGCACCGGAGGCATAGGTGGAGTTTTCGAATCCCTCAAAGGAGCGACCGCGTTCGATGGCGATGGCGTTCGAGGCGCTCAGCGCGTGGAACAGCACCGTGTAGAAGTAGATGTTGGTGAAGTCGATGCTCTCGTCACTGCCGTAGTAGATGCGTTCGCGGGCGAGGTAGCCGTGCAGGTTCATCTGGCCCAGACCGATGGCGTGGGAGCGGTCGTTACCGTCTTCAATCGAACGAACCGAGCTGATGTGGCTCTGCTCGGACACGGCGTTCAGGCCACGGATGGCGGCGTTGACGGTGCGGCCGAGGTTACCGGAGTCCATCGCCAGGGCGATGTTCATCGACCCAAGGTTGCAAGAGATGTCCTTGCCGATCTCGTTGTACGAGAGGTCTTCGTTGTACGTGGTCGGGGTGTTCACCTGCAGAATCTCGGAGCAGAGGTTCGACATGTTAATGCGGCCCTCGATCGGGTTCGCCTTGTTCACCGTGTCTTCAAACATGATGTACGGGTAGCCCGATTCGAACTGAATCTCGGCGAGCGTCTGAAAGAACTCGCGCGCCTTCATCTTCGACTTCTTGATGCGTGGGTTGTCGACCATCTCGTTGTACTTCTCGGTCACCGAGATGTCAGCGAACGGCACGCCGTAGACCTTCTCGACGTCGTACGGCGAGAAGAGGTACATCCACTCATCGTTCTTGGCCAGCTCAAAGGTGATGTCGGGAATGACGACACCGAGCGAGAGGGTCTTGATGCGGATCTTCTCGTCGGCGTTCTCACGCTTGGTGTCGAGAAAACGCATGATGTCGGGGTGGTGCGCCTGCAGGTATACCGCGCCGGCACCCTGGCGGGCGCCGAGCTGGTTGGCGTAGCTGAAGGAGTCTTCGAGCAGCTTCATCACGGGGATGATGCCGCTGGACTGGTTCTCGATCTGCTTGATCGGGGCGCCGGCCTCACGAATGTTGCTCAGCAGCAGGGCAACGCCGCCGCCACGCTTGGAGAGCTGCAGCGAGGAGTTGATGCCACGCGAGATCGACTCCATGTTGTCTTCAATGCGCAGCAGGAAGCACGAAACGAGTTCGCCGCGCTGGGCCTTGGCGGAGTTCAAGAAGGTCGGCGTAGCCGGCTGAAAACGGCCGGCGACGATTTCTTCGACCAGTTCGACCGCGAGCTTCTCATCACCGGATGCGAGACCGAGCGCGGTCATGACAACGCGGTCTTCGAAACGCTCCAGGTAACGCTTGCCGTCGAAGGTCTTCAGCGTGTACGAGGTGTAGTACTTGAACGCGCCGAGGAAGCTCTTAAAACGAAACTTCTTCGAGTAGGCGAGGTCGTTCAGGCTCGTAATGAACTCGAACGAGTACTGGTCAAGCACGGCCTGCTCGTAGTATTCCTTCTCAACCAGGTAGTCGAGGCGTTCACGCAGCGAGTGAAAGAACACCGTGTTCTGGTTAACGTGCTGCAGAAAGAACTCGCGGGTGGCTTCGTGATCTTTGTCGAACTGGATCTCCCCGTTCGGGCCGTACAGGTTGAGCATGGCGTTGAGCGAGTGGTAATCCATGCTCGGCGCATCCATTGGGGTCATTTTCACGGGGGCGGCTTTCACGGCTGTTGTTTCCAAAATTCTTCCAATCCGTCGTGAACGATGCGCACATCATCCGGTGTTCCAAATACTTCGAAGCGATAGAGGTGGGGCACCTTGCACTTGGCGGCGATAATGTCGCCGGCCAGGCAGTAGGCCGTACCGAAATTCATGTTGCCGGCGCCGATGACGCCGCGAATCAACGACCGATTGGTCACGTTGTTCAAAAACTTGATGACCTGCTTGGGGACAGCTCCCGCGGTGGTGCCGCCGCCATAGGTGGGCACACACAGCACGAACGGCGCCTGGGCCACGAGCGGTTCCTCACGCGCATATAAAGGTATGCGCGCGGCCGGCCGGCCCAGCTTCTCCACGAACCGCGCTGTGTTGCCCGAGGTGCTGGAGAAGTACACGATGTCAGTCATTCGTGCCTGTCAATCTTGAGATAAGCGGCGCGTGTGGCCGGCGGGGCTGGTGCTTGGGACTCCTACGCGAGGCGTGCGGCCAGTGCGTTGATCTTGTCTGGGCGAAAGCCGCTCCAGTGCTCCTCGTCGGTGATCACGACGGGCGCCTGCAGGTAACCGAGGGCCTTGACCGCCTCGAGCGCATTCTCGTCGACCGAGAGGTCGCGCACTTCATACTCGATGCCCTTGTTGTCGAGGGCGCGGTAGGTGGCCGCGCACTGTACGCAGGAGGGCTTCGTGTAAACGGTGATTGCCATGGTTATGGCCTTTCTTCTTGGCTGGTAAAGTCTAAATCCGCTCGCGATACTTCGCAAGTATGTTCTATATATCCCTAACACCACAGACGAGGACTCGTCATAAATCCTGGGTCGAGATGAGTAAGTTTTTCGCCCGGCGTTCCGGCCCGGCTACACTCTCAATACTACATCTAGTGCTCCGTGAAGGGTAGGGCCACTACATGCAGTAATTACAATTGTGTAGTTATCCACCGACATTCCACACATTGCTCCACAGGTCACCGACTCGAAACTGCCCGGATTCCGCGGAACCCGACGTAGTTATCCACAGGCAAAATTCGCACCCTAGATTTGCCTGGGTACTCGCCTGCGGCGTGTCGGGTATCGGCCACCAGAAGCATCCGCCGGCGCAGTTGGGGCACCATCCGGCCAATCGCCTCTGAGATAAGCATCACACTGTACCCATGCCCATTCTCAGCAAAGACATGACCCTGTGTATTTCACTCTCGGCCCGGCCCAGCAATCTCGGTACCCGGTTTCACAACTTTCTCTACGAAGAGTTAGGCCTGAACTACATCTACAAGGCCTTCGCGCCGGTGAACCTTGCGCAGGCCATTGCGGGCGTGCGTGGGCTCGGCATTCGCGGTTGCGCTGTGTCAATGCCGTACAAGGAAGACGTCATCGCACTCATTGATGGCATGGATGCGTCGGCGTCGGCGATCGATTCAGTCAACACAATCGTGAATGACGCCGGCCACCTGACCGCGTACAACACCGACTATTCCGCCGTGCAACGCTTGCTCGCCGAGCACGATGTGCCCAGCGAATTCTCGGTCATCGTGCGCGGCAGCGGTGGAATGGCCAAGGCCGTCACCGCTGCCCTGCACGATGCCGGATTTGCCCGGGGCACGATTGTGGCACGCAACGAGGTGAGCGGTCGCGCCCTGGCCGACCGTTACGGCTACGACTGGGCACCAGACGCCGACGCGCTCACCGCCGACCTGATCGTCAACGTCACACCGGTGGGCATGGCTGGTGGCGTAGAGGCCGATCGGACCTCATTCCCGGACCCTGTGATCGCGGCGGCCAGCATGGTGTTTGACGTCGTAGCCTCCCCCGCAGAGACACCGCTCATCGTCGCGGCGCGAGCGGGCGGGAAGCACGTCATTACCGGTGCCGAAGTCGCGGCTTTGCAAGCCGCGGAGCAGTTTTTTCTGTACACCGGAATCCGGCCGACTGCCGACCAAGTGCGGCGGGCATCCGCTTTCTCCCGCGCCGAATAACGGGGATACAACAAAGACCGGATCGCTCACGCGGTCCGGTCTTTGAGTGAGAGGAGTCAGCGACCGCCGGAACGGCGCTTGTTGTAGACGTCAAAGGCCACGGCGAGGAGCAGCACGAGACCCTTCACTGCCTGCTGCCACTCGATGCCGATTCCAAGAATTGACATGCCGTTGTTGAGTACACCAATGATCAGACCACCAATGATGGCGCCGCCGACGGTACCGATACCGCCCTGCACGGCCGCACCACCAATGAACGCAGCCGAGATGGCCTCGAGCTCGAAACCGTCACCGGCCTTTGGTCCGGCCAGGTTGAGCCGGGCGGTGAAGATGAGTCCGGCCAGTGCCGCGAGGATTCCCATGTTGACGAAGAGGTAGAAGTCCACCTTGCGGGTTTTGATGCCCGAGAGCTCCGCAGCGTGGCGGTTACCACCGATGGCGTAAATGTGGCGGCCGAAGACCGTGCGGTTCATGATGACACCGTAAATCAACACCAGAACGGCCAGCACGATCAGGGTCACCGGGATGCCCTTGTAGGAGGCTAATGCCAGCGCAAACGCGCCGATGACGACCGTGATCAGGGCGAGTTTGACCACGAACCACACGATGGGCTCGACATCCTGGCCATACTTGGCGCGGGCGGAACGGGTGCGCACCTGCTGCACGATCAGCGCGAGAATCGCGATGCCGGCCAGCCCGAGGGTGAATGGGTCGTACTCGAATTCGCCGAACAGGTCGGTGAGAAAGCCATTGCCGAGCGCGCGGTACTCCGCGGGGAACGATCCGATGTTGGCGTTGCCGAGAACCGCAAGCGCCAGGCCGCGGAAGATGAGCATGCCGGCCAGCGTCACGATGAAGGCTGGAATCCCCACGTAGGCAATCCAAAACCCCTGCCAGACTCCGACAAGCGCGCCGATGGCGAGCGAGAGGATGATCGACAGCCACCAGGGCAGACCCCAGGTCACCGCGAACACGCCGGAGCAGGCGCCGACGAACGCCGCAACCGATCCAACCGATAGGTCGATGTGCCCGGCGATGATCACCATGACCATGCCCACCGCGAGCACGAGAATGTACCCGTTCTGCACGATCAGGTTCGAGATGTTCTGCGGCCGCAAGAGGATGCCGTCGGTCAGGATGCTAAACAGCACCACGACCACGACCAGGGCGATGAAAATACCGTTCTTGCCGAGGTCCGCGAGAAGGTGGGTGAGCCAGGACGCGGCCTTGTTACTGCTGGGGTTGGACTGGAAGCCTGGGGCCGTATCGGCCGGCGGCTGGGTCTGGTTGCTCATGAGCGTTTCTCCTTTACCGCAGCGCCGACGCTAGCGGGCCTTTTCCATGGTCATGTGTTTGATGAGGAGCTCCGGGGTGGCTTCCTCGATGGGGAACTCCCCGGTGATTCGACCCTCTGAAATTGTGTAGACCCGGTCGCTGATGCCGAGCAGCTCCGGCAGCTCCGAGGAAATGACGATGACGCCCTTGCCGGCCGCGGCCAGCTTGTTGATGATCGTGTAGATCTCGTACTTCGCTCCCACGTCGATGCCGCGGGTGGGTTCGTCGAGAATGAGCACGTCAGGGTCGGAGTAGATCCACTTTGAGAGCACAACCTTCTGCTGGTTACCCCCCGAAAGCTTGCCGACCTTAGCCAGCACCGAGGGAGCCTTGATATTCATGCTCGTGCGGTACTCGTTGGCGACCTTGTATTCCTCGTTGTCGTCGACGAGTCCGCCCCTGGCAAGCTTTCCGAGCGAGGCCATTGAGATGTTGCGCTTGATGTCGTCGATCAAGTTGAGCCCGTAGGTTTTGCGGTCTTCGGTGACATACGCGATGCCGTTGTCGATCGCCTCGGTCACGGTGCGGGTTTTGATCTCCTTGCCGTACTTGAATACACGGCCGGTGATTCGCGAGCCGTAGCTGCGGCCGAACAAGCTCATCGCAAACTCGGTGCGTCCAGCGCCCATCAGCCCAGCGATTCCCACGATTTCACCGGCTCGAACGTTCAGGTTCACGTTGTTCACCACCACGCGCGTCACGTCCTGCGGGTGATGGGCGGTCCAATCCTCCACCCGCAGAATCTCCTCGCCGACGTTTGGCGTGTGATCCGGGTAGCGGTGCTCGAGGTCCCGACCGACCATATCTTTGATGATGCGATCTTCGGTCACGTCGACCTTCGCCATGGTCTCAATGGCTCGGCCGTCTCGAATAACGGTGACCGAGTCGGAGATCTTCTTGATCTCGTTGAGCTTGTGGCTGATGATGATCGACGTGATGCCCTGGCCCTTGAGATGCAAAATCAAATCGAGCAGATGGTCGGAATCCTCGTCGTTGAGGGCCGCCGTCGGCTCATCCAAAATGAGCAGCTTCACACGCTTCGAGAGTGCCTTGGCAATTTCGACTAACTGCTGCTTGCCGACACCGATGTCCATGATGCGGGTGGTCGGCTTTTCGCGCAGACCTACGCGGGCGAGCAGCTTCGCTGCCTCCTGGTTGGTCTTGTTCCAGTCGATCAGGCCGAGCGCGCCACGCTGCTCGTTGTTGAGGAAGATGTTCTCTGCAATGGAGAGGTACGGGCTGAGCGCGAGTTCCTGGTGAATAATCACGATGCCCTTGGCTTCGGAGTCACGAATGTCGCGAAATTCCACGACCTCATCTTCGAAGACAATGTCGCCCGTGTATGTGCCGTGGGGATAGACACCGCTGAGCACCTTCATGAGCGTGGACTTGCCGGCGCCGTTTTCACCACAAATAGCGTGAACGTCGCCGCGGGCGACGTCGAGCGACACGTTGGCCAGCGCTTTCACGCCGGGGAACGTCTTGGTGATGCTGCGCATCTCAAGGATGTTCGTGGTCACGGAAGTACCTTCTTTGGCTTTCGGGGTCGAACTATGGAGGGGTGAATCCGCCGGCGAGGTCTCCCCCGCCGGCGGATTCACACTGCCGAAGCAGCGGGGGTGTTAGCCGTTGATCTCGGCTTCGGTCCAGTAACCGGACTCGATCAGAACGGAAGGAATGTTGTCCTTCACGACGATCTGCGAGTCGAGCAGCATGGAGTCAACGACCTTCACGCCGTTGTCGTAGTCCGTGGTGTTGTTCGTCTCGGGGGTGCCTCCGTTGAGCACGGCGACGGCCATCTCCACGGCCACTGCCGCCAGCTGGCGGGTGTCTTTGAAGATGGTGGCGAACTGCTCGCCCGAGTTGATGGCCTTGACCGAGTCAATTTCAGCGTCCTGGCCGGAGATGACGGGCCATTCGGCGTCAACCGTGTAGCCGGCGCCTTCAAGTGCGGAAATGATGCCGCGCGAGATGCCGTCGTACGGGGAGAGGATTCCGTTGACCTTGCTGCCGTCGGAGTAGGTCGACGTCAGGATGTTCTCGAGGCGGCTCTGCGCCTCCTCACCGTCCCAACGCAGCGTTGCAACGGTGTTGAAGTTGGTCTGGTCGCTCTTGACCACGAGCACGCCGGAGTCGATGAAGGGCTGGAGTTCCTGCATGGCACCGTTGAAGAAGAACGTGGCGTTGTTGTCGTCGGGGCTACCGGCGAAGAGCTCAACGTTGAAGGGTCCGGCAGGTGCATCCGCGGTGGCGGTGCCGTCGAGTTCGGTCAGGCCGAGGCCGTTCAGAACAGACCACGCCTGCTGCTGGCCCACCTTGAGGTTGTCGAAGGACGCGTAGTAGTTCACGTTCTCGGTGTCGCGGATCAGGCGGTCATAGGCGATCACGGGGATGTTGGCATCCGCTGCGTCCTGGAGCACGCTGGTGAGCGTTGTGCCGTCGATCGAGGCGACGATGAGAACCTCGGCGCCCTTGGTGATCATGTTCTCGATCTGCGAGACCTGGGTGGGAATGTCGTCTTCGGCGTACTGCAGGTCAACCTTGAAGCCCTGCTCCTCGAGCTGGCTCTTGACGGCGTCGCCGTCAGCGATCCAACGCTCCGAGCTCTTGGTGGGCATGGCCACCCCGATCAGGCCACCCTCGCCGGCGCCTCCCGCGGTTCCGGAGGGGGTGTCACTCGAGCAGGCGGCCAGACCGATGATCATGGCGCCGGCGGCGAGTCCGGCGAGGAGTACTTTCTTTTTCACGATGTTTCCTTCTGTTATCGACATTGATGGTCAAGCGGGGTGGTACAGCTGTGTCGTGCTGAAATGCTTACAGGCCCTGCGCCAAGCGGTAGTAGGCCTGGTTCCAGCGCACCTCACGCGTGAAATCACGCTGGGTGGTGGTCTTATCGATCACGAGCAGCTCGGTGCGAGCTATCTCGGCGAAATCGTGGAACACCTCAATGCCGACAGCGGTCGACATGACGGTGTGGTGGGCGGCTCCCGCGGTGAGCCAGGCTGCGGCCGAGGTGGCGAAGTCGGGTTCTGGACGCCAGACGGCTCGCCCAACCGGCAGGTTCGGCAGCGCGGCCGTCGGTTCGACGACCTCGACCACGTTCGCCACCAGGCGAAACCGGTCGCGCATGTCGCTCATCGCCACGACAACGGCGGGGCCAGGGTCGGCGTTGAAGACCAGGCGCACCGGGTCTTCACGGCCGCCGATGCCGAGCGGATGAATCTCCAGCGTCGGCCGCGACGTCGTCAAGGAGGGGCTCACCTCGAGCATGTGGGCACCGAGAATCAGCTCGGCGCCGGGGGTGAGGTCGTAGGTGTAGTCCTCCATCAGGCTCGCGCCGCCGGGAAGGCCTGCGCCCATGACGTTGGCAACGCGCACCAAAACGGATGTCTTCCAGTCGCCTTCTGCCCCGAATCCGTAGCCCTCTGCCATCAACCGTTGCACGGCGAGGCCGGGCAACTGTCGCAGTGCGCCGAGGTCTTCAAAACTCGTGGTGAACGCGGTGAAGTCGCCGGCTTCGAGGAAGGTCTTCAGACCCAGTTCGATCGCAGCGCCGTAGCGCAGCGACTCGTGCCGCGCGCCGCCCTTCCGCAGCTCGGGGACTACGTCGTACAGATCTTCATACTCGGCGACCAACGCGGCGATGTCGGCATCCGCTTGTGAATGCACGGCCTCGGCGAGCTCGTTGACCGGCCAGGTGTTCACCTGAACGCCAAAGCGCAGTTCGGCTTCGGTCTTGTCACCCTCGGTCACGGCGACGTAGCGCATGTTGTCGCCGAAACGGGCGAGCTTCATGCTGCGGCTCGCGGCCCAGCCGGCGGCGGCGCGGGTCCAGGAGCCGATGCTGCCGGAGACGGCCGGGTTGGAGACATGGCCGACGACGGTCTTGCGGGTCACGCCGAGGCGGGTCTGAATGTAGCCAAACTCGCGGTCGCCGTGCGCGGCCTGGTTGAGGTTCATGAAGTCGAAGTCAATCTCGGCCCACGGCAGTTCAACGTTGGCTTGGGTGTGCAGGTGCAACAGCGGCTTGGTGAGGGCGTCGAGGCCGGCGATCCACATCTTGGCCGGGGAGAACGTGTGCATCCAGGCGATCAGGCCGATGACGCGATCGTCGGCGTTGGCGTCGAGGGCAGCGCGGCGAATCGACTCCGAGTCCTTCAAAACGGGCTTCCAGACGATCTTCACCGGAACATCGCTTGACGCGTCAAGCGAACGGGCAATCTGCTGCGATTGCTCGGCCACCTGGCGCAGCGTCTCCTCGCCGTAGAGGTTCTGGCTTCCGGTGAAGAACCATACTTCTACGTGATCGAGAGTCGTGGTGAGAGGTGCCATTACTTCAGTGCTCCCTGCGGTGCTTGTCCGTAGACGTTCTGGTATCGGTCGAACAGGGAATCGATGAATTCCTGTGGAATGGGAACGAGCTCGCCGCCCGCGCGGGCCAGCTGCACGGTGCGAGCCACGTCTTCGACCATCACGGCGGCCTTCACCGCGTCTCGGGCATCTTTGCCGATCGTGAACGGGCCGTGATTGGCCATCAAAACGGCCCGCGAGCGGTGGCCGGTGAGGGTCTCCACGATGCCGCGGCCGATCGAATCGTCACCGATAATGGCGAACGGTCCCACCGGAATCGGGCCGCCGAATTCGTCGGCCATGGCGGTGATCACGCACGGAATCTCCTCGCCTCTGGCCGCCCAGGCGGTGGCGTAGGTGGAGTGCGTGTGTACGACTCCCCCGACATCCGGCATATTCCGGTAAACGTAGGCGTGGGCGGCGGTGTCACTCGACGGCGACCGGTCGGAGCCGGGCGTGCCGGCAATGACGTTGCCGTCCAGGTCGCAGAGGATCATGTTCTCGGGCGCGAGGTCGGCATAATCGACACCGCTCGGCTTGATCACAAAGAGGTCAGCCCCCGGCACGCGGCCCGACACGTTGCCGCCGGTCCAGACCACGAGCCCGTTACGAAACAGCTCGGCGTGCAGGCGAGTGATGTCGGCGCGAACGCGAGCAATCGCCACCTCGATTTGGGGTCCATAGGTGCTCATGCGCGCACCGCCTGCTCTACCTGGGCCGACGGCGCGGCGGGGGCCGGAGCATCCGCTGCAGCACGCTTGAGCGCCTTGAGGCGGTGCATCACGTCGTTCTCGCCGCGACCAAAGTAGTCGTGCAGCTGCGTGTATTCCTCGAACAGCTCGTCATACGCCGCCGACGATGCCTCGTTGGGCAGATACACGTTCTTGTTCAGCTTGCCCATCTTCGCGCCAGCAGCACGCACGTCGGGGTAGGCCCCGGCAGCGACTGCGGCGTGAATCGCGGCGCCGAGCGCTGGGCCCTGGTCACTCGCGATGGTGCTGATGGGCAGGCGCAGAATGTCGCTGTAGGTCTGCATCAGGAACGCGTTCTTCAGCAGGCCGCCAGCCACGATGAATTCGGTCACCGGCACTCCGCTCGCGGTGAAAGTTTCCACGATGGTGCGCGTACCGAAGGCTGTCGCCTCGAGCAGAGCTCGGTAGATCTCTTCCGGCCGGGTGGTGAGGGTCGTGCCGATGACGAGTCCGGAGAGTTCGTGGTCCACCAGCACCGAGCGGTTGCCGCTGTGCCAGTCGAGGGCCACGAGCCCGTGACCGCCGACGGGCTGGTCCTTGATCAGCTCGGTGAGGTGCTCGTGCACGCTGCGTCCGAGTGCCCGCGCATCGTCGACGTACCGGGAGGGCACCTGATTGTTGACGTACCAGGCGAAAATGTCGCCTACACCGCTCTGCCCGGCCTCGTAGCCGTACAACCCAGAAATAATCCCGCCATCAACGACGCCGCACATGCCCGGCACCTCGACCAGGCGGTCGGAGTTCATCACATGGCAGGTGCTCGTGCCCATAATGGCCACCATCTGGCCCGGATTCACGGCCTGCGCAGCCGGCGCGGTTACGTGAGCATCCACATTGCCAACGGCCACGTGAATGCCCTCAGGCAGCCCGGTCCAGGCAGCGGCTTCGGCCGACAGCGTTCCAGCGGATGCGCCCAGCTGGCCAATCTCATGCGCCACCTTGTCGAGAGCGAAGCGTGAAAAAGCCGGGTTCAGCGCACCGAGAAAGGCCTCGCTCGGATACTCGCCGTCTTGCAGGATGCCCTTGTAACCGGCGGTGCAGGCGTTCCGCACGTAGCGGCCGGTGAGCTGCCAGACGATCCAGTCGGCGGCTTCAACCCAGTGGTCCATGCGGTCGTAGAGCTCGGGATCTTCCTCGAGGAGCTGCAAGCCCTTGGCAAATTCCCACTCACTCGAAATGAGCCCGCCATAGCGCGGCAGCCAGCTTTCACCGCGCTCGAAAGCGAGATCATTGATGCGGTCGGCCTGAGCCTGGGCCGCGTGGTGACGCCACAGCTTGACATACGCGTGCGGACGACCGGCGTACTCCGGCAGTTCGTTCAGCGGTGTGCCATCGGCGAGCACCGGAACCATCGTGCAGGCCGTGAAGTCGGTGCCGATTCCCATCACGCGGGCCGGGTCGATGCCGGCGTTCGCGACGGCGGCCGGAACCGCGCTCTGCAGCACGGCAACGTAGTCGGCGGGAACCTGAAGCGCCCACTCGGGAGGAAGAGCCGCGCCGGTCGCGGCCAGGGTCGTATCCATCACCGCGTGCGGGTAATCCAGCACGGCAGAACCAAGTTCAACGCCATCGGAGACCCGCACCACAACCGCCCGACCGGAGAGGGTTCCGTAGTCAACACCGATAACGTACGTCTCGCCGTCGATCGAGGCCGTGGGTTGCAAGACCGCATCGGGTGTACTCACGGAATCGACTCCTATGTCAGGTCTGCGCGCGGAAGCTACCGCGAGTGTTTCGGGGAATGACGAGCGGCCGATGAGTCAACCTGCGAGTGCGGACCAAATGTGATCGGTCACATTCCCGTGTGCTTATGTTAGCTGCATGAGCACTCGTCGTGTCAAGAACGACTGTGTCTCGTTTGAATAACGCTCCTGCCGGTCGAGCCGCGACGAAACGCGATCGCCCACGTCTTGGCTGGTCTCGATCACTCGTGCCTCGACCGGCGGTTCTCAAATTCCGCCGGTCAAAGCGCGACGAAGGAGCGATCGAGACCACGCACGCCAACCTCAGAAAGCGGGGCGCGCGGTAGATGCCCGCACAATGAGCTCCGGCATGATGGCGCCCTGGTTTTCCGCGGTGGTGCCAGCGATATTGGCCAGCAGCAGCGCAACACAACGCCGGCCGAGTTCGGCAAAGTCCTGGCGCACCGTCGTGAGCGGCGGCCAGAAGTGCGCAGCCTCCGGAATATCGTCGAAGCCCACGATGCTCACATCACGCGGCACATTGAGTCCGGCTTCGCGAATGGCGTGCATGAGCCCGAGCGCCATCTGGTCATTAGATGAGAAGATCGCCGTAAAGTCTCGCACGTGCAGTAGCTCACGCCCGGCGTGATAACCGAATTCTGCCGTCCAGTCGCCGAGGATCGGCGCGGTTGTCGGAACATCCCTGGCCCCCATCTCCTCGAGAAAGCCGTGCATACGCGCCTCGGCCTCGATCCAGTCCTGTGGGCCAGCGAGATGGTAGATGTCGCGGTGCCCGAGGTCGATGAGGTGCCGAGTGGCCAGTCGTGCGCCGGCGATTTGGTTGACGGAGAGGGGGTTGGCGCCAATGTTCCCCGTGGACTGCAGCGTCACAAACGGCACGTCGATCGACAGCAGTTTGAGGGCATTGAACACCCGCACTTGCGGCGCGATCACGACGATGCCCTCCACGGACTGGGACATCAGGTGATCGATGGCCGCCGTAATCGACCCGGGATCCCCGCGATTCAGGTTTGCCGTGTTCACGAAGTAGCCGGCCTCCCGCGCGGCATCCTGGATGGCGGCGACACTGCTCGCCGGGCCGTATTCGGCGCTCGACGCTGACAGCACACCAATTGTGCGGGACCGGCCGCGCGACAGCGCGCGGGCAGCCTTGTTGGGTCGGTACTGCAGTTCTTCGATGACCTGGAGCACTCGAGCCTTGGTGGAATCGCGAATGCTGGGGTGGTCGTTGAGCACGCGGGACACGGTCTGATGCGAGACACCGGCGAGGCGCGCGACATCCCGGATGCTCGGCGCACGGCCGTTGGACTTGTCGCCAGTCACGGATGAACCCTGCTCGAGTGTGAACGGTCACAAATGTGCTCGCGTCTCCATTATGCAGGCTCCGAGCACGATGTGACAGTCACATTGTGACAGGCACAGTGTGACAGGCGCACTCGGCGCCGTGCCTCCACGACACCTCCCCGCTGTCCAAGTCCAGGCCCGGGCCCGGGCCCACGATAGATCATGGGCACGCCTCCCTAACAGGGGTCCCGCCGGCAAACAGCCCGGCGTGCAATCAGGCGTTGGGCAGCGCGCTCTTCAGGTCGGCGATGAGATCCTCGACGTCTTCGATGCCGACCGAGAGGCGCACAATGTTCTCTGGCACCTCAAGTTCGGTGCCACGCACCGAGGCGTGGGTCATCTCGGAGGGGTAGTTCACGAGGGATTCCACCCCACCGAGCGATTCGGCCAGCTGGAACAAGTGCATCGACTCGGCGAACAGGCGCGCGGCCGCGGCTCCTCCCACAAACGCGATGGCGATCATGCCGCCAAAGCCCGACATCTGCTTCTTGGCCAGCTCGTGGCCGGGATGGCCGGGCAGTCCCGGGTAGTAGACCCGCTCGATGGCTGGGTGGCCGTCGAGAAATTCCGCGATAGCCTGGGCGTTCGTGCAGTGCCGTTCCATGCGCACCGAGAGCGTCTTAATGCCGCGCACGGTCAGCCAGGAATCGAGCGGAGCCGATACCGGCCCAGCCGCGAACTGCAAGAACTTGGCCTTCTCGTGCAACTCGTCGTCGTTCATGATGAGCGCCCCGCCGAGTACGTCGGAGTGGCCGCCAAGATACTTCGTCGTCGAGTGCACGACGACGTCAGCGCCGAATGCAAGCGGATGCTGCAGCGCCGGTGACGCAAAGGTGTTGTCGACGATCGCGATGGCACCGTGCCGGTGTGCGATCTCGGACAGCGCTGCAATGTCGCTGATCTTCATGAGCGGGTTGCTCGGCGTCTCCACCCAGAGAATCTTCGTTTCGGGACGGATGGCGGCCTCAACCGCCGCGAGATCGCTCATCTCGACGGTCGTGTTGAGCACGCCCCAGGCACCGTGCACCTGGCTAATGAGCCGGTGGGTGCCACCGTAGACGTCATTGCCCAGCACCACATGGTCGCCGGGGGCCAGGATGGCGCGCAGGATCGTGTCTTCCGCGGCGAGTCCGCTCGCGAACGACAATCCGTGCTTGCCACCTTCGAGCGCGGCGAGCAACGTTTCGAGCGCCGTGCGGGTGGGGTTGCCGGCGCGGCTGTACTCATAGCCGTCGCGCAGGTTACCGATGCCGTCCTGCACGAAGGTGGAGGTCTGGTAAATCGGCGGAGTGACGGCGCCGGTGGCCTTGTCAAACGCCTGACCGGCGTGGATTGCGATCGTGTCGAACTTGTTAGCCATGAGAACTCCCTCTGTAGAAATGACGATTAGACGCTCAGATAGCTGAGCAGGTCGTGGCGGGTGATGACGCCCAGCGGCTTACCGCCGTCGGTGACGAGCAACGCGTCATGGTTGGCGAATGCGGCGCGGGCGGCAGCGACTGGCTCATTGACGCCGATCAGCGGCAGCGCGTCGCCGACGATCGAGCCGACCCGATCGGTCAGCTGCGCGTCGCCGGAGAAGACCAGGTCCATCAGGGTGCGCTCGTCTAGTGCTCCGAGCACCTCCCCCATAACGACGGGCGGTTTGGCGCTCAGTACGAGCAGCTGCGACACTCCCCGGCCGGTCATGGTTTCAATCGCATCGTGCACCGTGTCGCTCGGGTGCACGTAGACCAGGGCCGGCAAGCTCCCGGTCTTCGATTCGAGCAGGTTGGCGACCGTGTGTCCGGACGGGGCGTTGCTGAAACCGTAGCTGCGCATCCACTTGTCGTTGAATATTTTGCCGAGGTAGCCGCGGCCACCGTCGGGCAGCAGCACGACGATCGTGTCGTCTGGCCCGAGCTTTTCGGCGGCGCGCAGGGCTGCCACGACGGCCATTCCGCTCGATCCGCCGACCAGGATTCCCTCTTCGAGGGCAAGCCGGCGGGTCATGGCGAACGAGTCGGCGTCGGACACCGCGATGACCTCGTGCACGACGGCGGGGTCGTAGGCGCCGGGCCAGAAGTCTTCGCCGACGCCCTCGACCAGGTACGGGCGCCCGGTGCCGCCGGAGTAGACCGAGCCCTCCGGGTCTGCTCCGATGATGCGCACGGTGTTGTTTGACACCTCGCGCAGGTAGCGACCGGTGCCGGTAATGGTGCCGCCGGTGCCGACGCCGGCCACGAAGTGCGTGACCGTTCCGTCGGTGTCACGCCAGATCTCCGGCCCCGTGGTCTCGTAGTGACTGAGCGGACCGTTCGGGTTGAAGTACTGGTTGGGCTTAAAGGCGCCCGGAATCTCGCGGGCCAGCCGGTCTGACACGCTGTAGTACGACTCGGGGTCTTCCGGCAAAACGGATGTCGGCGTCACCACGATCTCGGCGCCGTATGCCGTGAGCACGTTGCGTTTGTCCTCGCCGACCTTGTCCGGCAGCACGAAGACACACTTGTAGCCGCGCTGCTGGGCTACCAGGGCCAGGCCAACGCCGGTGTTGCCGGAGGTGGGCTCGACGATGGTGCCGCCGGGTTTCAAGAGGCCGTCGCGCTCCGCCGCGTCGATGATGCGCACCGCGATGCGGTCCTTCGCCGACCCGCCGGGGTTTAAGTATTCGAGTTTCACGAGCACCGTCGCGGTCAATCCCGCGGTGACTTTGTGGAGTCTGACCAGAGGCGTGTCACCGATGAGGTCAAGAATGGTGTCTGCGATTTTCATGGTTATTCCTTCTGTCGAGCCGCGCGCCAGTGGGCAGGCACGGCCGCGGGTTGCGCACCGGACGTGTAGTTCACCGGCTCGCCGGCGGCCGGGCGCGTTCGTGGGCTTCGCCTAGCGACGGCAACGACACGACGAGTGAACGGGCACGCATCCACTCTATCGGGCGACGTGAGTTGGCGAACCAGCAGAGACAACGGTATCGAGGGAACCAACAGGAGCGGCTGATACGTTCAAGGTGAAACAGCACTTATCGAGAGGCCCCCGTGACCGCCCAGCCCGGCTCCCCCATCAATAAAGCGTCGCTCAAGCAAGAACGCACTGCCAAGCGCGCGAAGAAGCTGGAGCAATACCACCGCCAGCAAAAGCGCAGCAAGCGCAACCGACTGATCGGCATTATCGGCGGTGCGGTCGTCATCGTGGCGATTATCGCCCTCATCGTTTCGGCCTTCGTCCTCGCCCCCAAGGCGGCCAACTATGCGGGCGGCGGCGCCGGTAACGCGTCGTCGATCGACGGGGTGGAGACATTCAGCAACGTGACCAGCCACATCGAGACCGCCGTCACCTACGAGCAGACCCCGCCCGCTGGCGGCCCGCACAGCCGGGCCTGGCTCAATTGCGGCGTGTACGATCAGGCCGTTCCGAGCGAGAACGCGGTGCATTCGCTCGAGCATGGGGCAATTTGGGTCACCTACGACCCGGCGATCTCCGACGACGAGCTCAAGGCGCTCAAGGCGCTGCTGCCCTCGACCTATGTCATCCTCGCGCCGTTTGAGGGCATTCCCGCTCCGATCGTGCTCAGCGGCTGGAACTCGCAGCTGCAAATCGACAACGCAGACGACCCCCGCATCGCCGAATTCTTCACCGAGTTCTGGAAGAGCACGAACGTGCCCGAAGATGGCAGCCCCTGCTCGGGCGCGATCGACGCCCCCGGCAAAGTTTCTTAGGGTGAACGCGGCCTGTGACTTCTGACAGCGTGCAGCCCACCGCGCAACCAACGGATGCCCAACCGCCGCGGCCGCGCCGCTCGGTTTTGCGCGCTATCACGGTCACGGTTGTCGTCACTGCGCTCATCGCCGGAGCCGCGGCCTTCTCGGCGGGACGGTTGAGTACGATCGTCGACGCAACGCCCGACACGACGAGTGCCGAGGCCGGCTTCGCCCGGGATATGCAGGAGCACCACAATCAGGGCGTCGAGCTGGCCCTGATCATTCGCGATCGCACCGACGATGAGCCGGTGCGGCTGCTCGCCTACGATATAGCCACGACCCAGGGCAATCAGAGCGGCCAGATGTCGGGGTGGCTGGCCGTCTGGGGCCTGCCGCAGTTCGCCCCGGAACCGTCAATGACCTGGATGACCCGGCCGGTCCCGTCCGGCGAGTCGCACGACTCGTCCCATACCGCCACCGCTACCCACGTCGCGGGAGAACGGATGCCCGGTCTCGCGACTGCCGCGCAGATTGCAGCGCTCACCGCGGCATCCGGTATTGAAGCGGAGCGCCAGTTTCTCGTCATCATGATCGCTCACCACCGGGGAGCGATCACGATGGCCGAGGCGGTGCTGGAACGCAGTAGTCACGCGACCGTGCAGGCGTTTGCGACCTCGGTCGTGCTGAGCCAGGAATCCGAGATCGATCTGATGACCGAGATGCTCGAAGAGCGTTCCTAGCCCTCCCGGCGCCCGCCGGTGCGCCTCCACCCGGGCCAGGCGCGTGCCGGGCCCACCCTATGAACGTGGGCCCAGTCTATAAACTGGGCCCACGGACGGGGCCCGGGCCCCGTCCGTGGGAATCTCGGTTGCGGTACTTTTGAGCTTCGCCTGCGTGCCCTTCGCTATCGCGACGTGACCATGGGCTCGCAGCAGGTCGTGGCTTCGACTGGGTTTTCTGGTTCACGAACGGAAATCGTGAGCAGCGCGGGTGCCGGTGAGCAGCATCCGTCACTGACTGGCACGTCGCTGATCGATACCGCGTTGATCGATGCCGCGGCGACCGCCGGGGTCGCGCAACACGCATCATCAGTCGCCTCGCCGGCCAGGCCGTGTTCTAGCCCGGTGGCAAACCCGACCGTTGTCACGGGAACATCGATTCCGGGCGCAACACAGCAGACTCCGGTCTGCGGGAGGGTGAGCTCGACCCGCTCGGCGGCTGCATGATCTCCGGCTAGTTCAGCCGCGATGGAACGCACCTGTTCGTAACCGGTGGCCATCAGAAAAGTGGGCGCGCGACCGTAGCTCTTCATGCCGACGATGAAGAAACCTTCGTCGGGGTGGGTGAGCATACTCGCCCCGTGCGGCGCGACGGTGCCGCAACTGTGAAAGTTGGGGTCAATGAGTGGGGCGAGCCGTGCGGGCGCTTCCACCGACGCGTCAAGGTTCAACTGTATTTCGCGGAGCATGTCCAAGTTGGGGCGAAACCCCGTTGCCCCTGCCACAACATCGACATCGAGCGAACCGGTGAACCCGTTCGTTGTGGCGTCCACCGTCAGCTGTCCGGTCTCATTCGAGCTGCGATGGAAAGCACCGATGGTGAAATCGGTGAGCAACCTGATGTCGCCGGCGGTGACCGCGTTTCGCACCCGCGTACCCAGGGCCCCTCGGACTGGCAGCTCATCGTCAGCGCCGCCACCATAGAGTCGCTCCGGTGACGGGCCGCGGATGGCCCAGGAGATCGTTGTGGTCGGATCGGTCTCGCGCAGTTCGACCAGTGCGAGCAGCGTATTCGCTGCGGAATGTCCCATTCCAACGACGAGCGTGTGTCGGCCGGCGAAACGTTCTCGATCCCGCCCGAGTACGTCCGGCAGCGGTCCGCTCAGCCACGCCGCGGCATCCGCTTCGCCGGGCGCGGGAAGGCCATGAGCGCCGAGGGGGTTCGATTGTCCCCAGGTACCGGAGGCGTCGATGACCGCTGCAGCGATAATGTCGGTGACGACTCCCTGGTTGTGCGTGCGAACAATATACGCACGCCCATCCCGCCCTATTGAGCGTGTCTTGTCGACACCTTGCCGGGAGACGGCCACGACCTCACTGTGAAAACGGATGCGTGCGCGGAGCTCGGGCGTGCCCGCGAGCGGGTGCAGGTACCGCTCAAGAAGGTCCCGGCCGGTGGGAACTTCCTCCGGGTTGGGGCCCTGCCAGTCGGTCTGCTCCAGCAATCGTCGAGTTGCCGCGTCGATGTCGTACTCCCACGGCGAGAACAGCGAGATGTGCTGCCAGGCGTCAATGGCGGCGCCGGCTCGCTCGCCGGCCTCCAGAATCAGGGGCTCTAGGCCACGTTCCAGCAAATGCGCCGCCGCAGCGAGACCGATCGGTCCGGCACCAATCACGACGACTGGTAACCCCGCTGCTGTGTTCCTGGTGATACTCATCACGATTCCCATCCATCTCGTAATCAACAAACAAGACAGACGATAACAGTGATTACTGTTGACAACAAATTCCGTGTGTAATAATTACTGTCATGCGGCAAGGTCTAGATGTGCAACTGATAACCCACGACGAGCTTCGCTCTCCGGCCGAGCAGGCGCAGATTTTGTCGCCCTCACTTCGAGCGCTGTCCGACCCGAATCGGCTGCACCTGGTACTTCTTTTGGCCGAGGGACCGAAGACCGTGCGGGAGCTGACCGATGCGACGGGAATGAGCCAGACCCTCGTCAGCCATCACCTGACACCACTTCGAGAGCAGCAGCTGGTCAGCGTCACGCCGCAGGGACGCAGCAATGTGTACGAGTTGTGCTGTGAAAATCTGGCGACCCCCCTGCGCATGCTGGCTACGGTGGTAGCCAGCAGCCCCCTCGGCGTTGAGGCCTGCTGCACCCCGTCCACCCTGTCGTAAGCTACTGCTCGGTAATGGTTCTGGCTATCCCGGCCGCTTCAACGGGGTAAGCCGCCGTGGGAATGATACTTCACCGTGACGCCGCCTGATCGGCGGAGTCAGAAACGATGGCCATGATTTCGCGCAGTGATTCCACGATGTGCACTGCACCGGCTTCCCACAGCACATCCTCGGGAGCGTATCCGCCTGCAACCCCGATGGGAATGTATCCTGCGGCGGTGGCGGAGCGCATGTCGTACGCGGTGTCGCCAACGTAGAAGGCGCGGTCGCGACGATTGCGATGCTTGGAGAGTTGCACGACCTTGTCAGCGACCTTGGCATCGACGGTGTCCAACACTGAGGGTACCGAAAGTGATCGTTGGTCAAATTGAACAGCTGCAGCCGATGCAGCAGACACAACGCCTAACCATGCTCCTGCTGCTGAGAGTTCCAGCAAAGCAGCGTTGGTTCCTGCTCGAAGGCAGGTAGACATCTGGGTCATCTGGTCGTTCCATTCCGCTTCGGCCTGATCGAGGTCAAGGGAGTGCACGCCGAGATCGCGAAACATTGTTCGCATGGGGAGTCGGAATTGTTGGGAGAACTCTTCGTTGTTGAGTGTTCCTAACGATCGCGCCGCGAGCACTGAATTCAGCGACGCGCGGGCACGGTCGGCGTCGAGCACGACCGTGCCATTCCAATCAAACAACACCATAGTGTCGGCCAACGCCAACGTGGTAGAAGGTGAATCCATCACGCGGCGACCGGCTGACGGAGCGTGATTCCGACAGATTCTGCTGTTCCGACTCGATGTCCGGTCTTTTGCGAATAGACGTGCACGAGGCGTGGATCACACTGCACCGTCACCCGTGTGCCCGGTGAGGGAGTGTCTGCAACCTCGCAGCGAAACGTGACCGCATGACCGGAGTCGCTGGTCAACCGTACGATGCGATCTTTCCCCGTTGGTTCGACAAGCCCGACAACTCCGGATATCGCCCAGGCACCGTAGGTGGCGGAGTCAGTCGTGAGGGTGAGGTGTTCGGCCCGTACGCCGAGCGTCAGCGCCTCCGTCATCGCAGCGCTGGAATGTTGGCCAAAAGCCGACTCGCCGGTCAACTCATCGACTTTCACGAGGTTCATCGGCGGTGACCCGATGAATGATGCGACGAACAGCGTCTGGGGCACGGCGTACAGCTCATCGGGTGTTCCGAGCTGTTCGATGTGTCCCAGGTTGATGACGGCGATTCGATCGGCCATGGCCATGGCATCGAGCTGGTCATGGGTGACGTTGATGCCGGTGGCCCCAACTGAACGCAGCAAGGTGGCGATTTCGAGTCGGAGTACGGCATGCAGCTGGGCGTCCAGGCCGGATAGTGGCTCGTCCAGAAGAACGATGCCGCTTTGCCTGGCCAAAGCTCTGGCGAGAGCGATTCGTTGGCGCTGACCGCCTGACATTTCTTTGGGTTTTCGGTTCAGGAGATGCTTTACCTGCATCCTGTCGGCTACATCAACGGCCCGTTTGTTCGCCACTTGCTTAGTTAAACCGAGTCCGTGACGGAGGCCAAGCGTGATGTTTTCTAAGGATGAGAGGTGCGGGTACAGCGCGAAATGCTGGAACACGATCGCAGCGTCTCGCTTATGCGGAGGGATGCCATTCTGAGCGACCCCGTTGAATGCGACTGTTCCCTTGTCGGGCTCTTCCAGCCCTGCGATGATGTGGAGCAACGTGGATTTGCCTGACCCGGACGGCCCGAGGATGGCGAAGTTTTCGCCATCCTCGATGGTCAGGTCGATCCCGTCGAGGGCTTTCACCTCGGCAAAAGACTTGTGAATTCCGAAAATCTTGACCGCGGTCATGTTGTTATTCGCTCACAATCAGGTCGATGTTCGTGACGGCCTCGTTCACCGTTTCCGTGGCGTCGGCACCCGACTGGAGTTTCTGAGCCATCAGGCGAACCGTGTCGAAGACCTCCATGGTGTCCTTTCCGGCGAACCCACCCCACGGAGTAAGCGGCTTGTCGTAGCTCCACGCGTAGGTCAGCTGCTTCGTCGCGGCGTCGCTGGAGAGGAGGGACTCGCCGGACTCGGTGTCGACTGGAATATAGCTGCGTGACGTGCCGCTGGCGGCGGAGACGGCCTCCGGGGAGAGTAACTCCGCGATCAGGGCATTAGAGTACGCTGCGCGGCAGGCGTCTTCGCTGAGAACGATCCAGCCGTTGCCACCGGCGGGTAGGGAGCCTTCTTCGTTTCCTTCGACACTGGGCAGGTCGACCGGCATCCAGTCGAACGCGTCGCCGATGCCTTCCTGGATCATGGCGATATTTGACGTAGTCCTAACGAGGAACGCTGCATTTCCTCCAATGAACTGGGCAATGGCGTCTTGGTCATTGACGACGCCGAGTTCAAGACCATTATTTTTGAGGGTTGGCCAGATAGAAAGTGCTTCAATGGCCTTCTCAGACCCAAAACCGGCCGTGCCATCGGCATTCACGTACGTTTCTCCCGAACCCTGCACCAGGGCTTGGCTAAACCAGTCCGGCAAAGTTTCGGTTGGAATGGTAATCGACGGCTTGCCTGTGTCAGCGGTGACTTTCTCAGCTGCTGCGACGAGATCATCTAGGGTTCTAATGTCTTTCGCCTCACCCGCATTTGCGGAGTCAAGGGCGTCTTGGTTGACGAGCAAGACGGTGGCGGAGATTTGGTTAGTAGCCAAATAGACCGTTCCATCAACTGTGCCAGCTCCCAAAAACTGGGTTTTATAGGTAGGGCGCAACGCGGAAACATCAATGGGTGCCGGTGAATAGGTGTCAACCCAGAATTGCAGCTGGCCAAGCCCCGTCATGATGAGATCCGGGCGGTTACCCACCGCGATGTCAGCAACGACGGTTTTGGTGAGTTCGTTGTAGTCAGACGTCGAGGGCGGGGTGGCCTTGATGGTGAGCTCGGGATAGGTCTCCTGCAAATTGGCAGTGGCGATCTCCATGGCCTCAGCTGCCATCAGCCCGTACGTGGCGGTGATGGTGTTCGCTGCTGGGTCACAGTCGGCGATGTTGGCTGCCGTAGCGACGGAGGCTTCGGGGGCCGAAGCCGCCGAAGAAGCGGCACATCCTGACAAGAGAATTGAACCGGCGGCGAGAGCCCCGAATGCGAGAGAGAGACGGTTAGGCATCATGCTAATAACTCCTATGTGTGCGAAGGGCCGAGCGGATCTTAGGGAAAAATGCGGGAAAAGTGACGAGACTCGTTTGCATTGTGCACGGTCAGCCGGGGATCTCTGCTCCGCTCATTCCCTGAACGAAGCGCTTCTGCGCCACGAGGAAGAGGATGATAACGGGTGCGGTCACGATTGCGGCTCCTGCCGCCAGGGCCGAGTAGTCGAACCCAGCATCGGCCTGTTGAAAGACCGCAAGCGCCAGGGGCGGAGTGGCGAGGTCGGGGCTACGGGCGATCAGTAGCGGCCACATGTAGTCGTTCCAGTGAGTGAACACGGAGAACACGCTGAAAGCCGCGATACCGGGTGCGGCCATGGGAATGACCACGTTGTACAGAGTTCGTACGTGGCCCAACCCGTCGGTGCGTGCCGCATCCATGAGGGAATCGGGAATGGCCATCATCTGCTGGCGGAGGAGAAAGATCCCGAACGCGCTGGTCATATAGGGCAAAATCAGGCCGGGGAGGGAGTCGGCGAGGCCAACGGTATTGATTCCAATGAAGATGGGAATCAGGCTGACTTGTCCGGGGACGAGCAGACAGGCGATGACGATCGCGAGTGCGATTCCGACCCCACGCATGCGAACCTTTGCGAGCACATAAGCCGCGGGAATGCAGGTGATGAGTTGGAGAGCGAGAATCGACAGCGTCATGGCAGATCCGACGAGGATCGCCTGGCCGAGGTTAGCGTCCGTCCAAGCTCGGGCGAAATTCGACCAGTCCAGGCTCGACGGGATGAAGGACAGGCCGTCGAAGAACACCTCGTCTGCGGGCGAAACGGCGGTCCGCATCATCCAATAAAAGGGAAAGAGCGACACCAGAACGGCCAAGGCAATGAACAGCCATCGTCCGGTTCGAAACACGTAAATCATTTGTGACCTCCTGCGAGTACGCGGCGCTGAATGAGCCCGATGCCGACGAGCACGACAAGAAGCAGGAACGAGAGCGCGGAAGCTGCACCGAGATCGAAGTAGCCGAAGCCGAGTTTCCAGGTCATGGTGAGAATCGTTTCGCTGGATCCTTGCGGACCGCCCTGCGTCATTACGTTGATGGTGTCGAAGACCTGAACCGAGCCGAGCACGGCGACGACCGTGGCGAAGACAACGGTGGGTTTCATGATGGGAAGCGTGATGCGGGTCAGTTTTGTCCAGCCCCGAATGCCCTCGGCCCTGGTGGCCTCATGGATGGTGCCGGGAACTGTGGCGAGTCCGGCGAAGAAGATCATCATGCTAAAAGAAGCGCTACGCCATACGCCGACCAAAGCGAGGGTGAGCAGCGAGGTGCTCGTGTCGCCGAGCCAATTGACGGACCCGAATCCGGCGAAACCCAGCATCTGATTGATGAAACCGCCCTGAAAGGCGAACAGCCAACGAAACACAACTGCCATTGCCACCAGGTTGGCGGTCATCGGCAGGAACAATGCTGTTCGCACAAAAGCGCGCCCTCTCACCACTGAATTCGCCAGGAGCGCCAGTCCTAGCCCGATCGCGAGACTGGGCACGATGGTGATCACCGAGTAGACGAAGGTGTTGCCGATGGCCTGAAGTACGGCAGAGTCGGTCAGTACCCGTACGTAATTGGTCAGGCCCACCCATTGCCACGCGCCGCCGGTGAGCGGCACGGAGAAGAAACTGGCAGCGAGCGACAGAATTGCAGGAACGATCACAAAGATGCCGATGCCGATGCCGGCCGGCAGCAGAAAGAGAACCGGAACAAGGTTCGTTCGGGCGTGCCTGGGCGGTCGCAGTGGCAAGTTGTCGGAGGAAACAATTTTCTCGTCGCGAGTCCGAGTCCGAGTCCGAGTCCGAGTCAGTGTAGTCATGACGCAATGTCTCGGGACAGAGCGAGCACGTTGCCATCAACGCCAACAGCAATGAGGCGGTCGCCCGCCTCCACGAGACTCGCGGCGATCGGTGAGGCGAGTTGGGTCTGCCCGATAACGTTTCCTTCAAGGTCGATGCGGCGAACGATCCCGTCGAGGCCGGGCAGTATCAGGTGCACACCAACGAGGAGTGGTGCAGCTATTACCGGGTGCGGAATTTTTGTGTACGACGCCATGGGGAAGGGGGCGGCTCCCGTGATTGGCAGGTCCCAGAGGGTCTGTCCGGTTTCGCGCTCCAGCAGTCGCAGCCCGTGACCCGTCACCGTAACGACGTAGCCCGCATCCGTGATGACTGGCGTAGCCGGGCTGAACCCGCCCTGGTGCGGCTGCGTCCAGATCGTTGCGCCTGTTGTCCTATTTACGCGGGTGGTGTTGCCATACGCCGGCATGAGGACAGTGTCAGTTTGTGAGTCATAGCTGGCCGTGCCCATGATGAGCATCCGCTTCAGTGCGAGGAAGGGATCCGTGCCATCCCAGTCGCCGCGGTTCCACACGGACTCGCCTGTTCCAGCATCGAGACCGATTGGATGCGCGGGCGTGGGCCAGAAGCCCATCACCAACAGATCATCGACCAGCAGCGGCGCCGAGTGGTTCACGAGGTTGTGGTGCGGCGAAAGGTCCGTGCGACGCCAGATTACTTCGCCGGTGCGGATGTCTACGGCGCGCAAGTCGGACTGGTCACCGAGGTAGACCATTCCGTTGGCAACCGTTGGGCTACCCCAGGCAAAACGGCGTAGCGGATCACTTGATTTCAAGCTCCAGATGACCTCACCGGTGCTGCGATCAAACCCGGTCAGGTCGCCGCTCACCTCGGCAGCCACGACAACGTTCTCGGCGGCGGCCGGTGTCGTCTTCACTGCCGAGGCAGTGTGTGCTCGCCAGACCAGCGCCCCGGTGGCCAGATCAAAGGCCTCAACAGTTCCGGCCGCACGATCCTCGATTTGACCACCGGCGAGAACGAGGTCGCCGTCAACGGATGCACGCTGCCGGTGGCCGGCACCACCGAGTTCGGCCCGCCACAGTACGGCGGAATCGTCTGACCGGTTGCTCGTCGCCGCGAAAGTAGACGTAGAAACATCGCCGAGGGCATCGGGAACGGGAACGGTCAGCAGGGTCTGCGTCTTCAACGTGATATTTTCGCCGTCCCAGGTGACAAGGCGGTAAGCCGGCGGACTGTAGTCGAGGCTTGCGAAGAACGTGGTGGGGCTGTTTACGTGCAGCGTACCGTCAACCTCGACGACCCTCGACGTGTGCCAGTGGCCCGAAAAAGTTGCCTTCGGTAACCACGGCAACTGCTCGATAATGGAGAAATTCGGCTGGTCATGGAACAGTAAGATCCAAGGGCTGCCTTCTGGCCGAGCCTGAAGGTCTGCCCGCACCCAGTCGTTCTGCATGTCGTGGTCGATACCGAGCTCATGGGTGTGCCAATCGAGTGTGACCACGTGCAGCCCAGCGACATCGAAGCTGTACCAACGTGGCCCGAAGTAGCGTTCATACAGCTCGGGCGTTCCATCATTGGTGAGATAGTTGTTGCGGCTGATGATGGCGCCGCGGCGCCCGTTCATGTGGTCGTGGTTTCCGGGAATAAGGTGCACGGGCACCGGGCTCGACGTCAGCACGTCGACGTACGCTTCGTATTCCTCAGTAACGCCATTGTCGACGAGGTCACCCGTGACGAAAATGCTTTGCGCATTCGGCGCATATTCCGGCAGCCGGGTGAGAAAATCACGCACCTGGTCGGGAAGGCTGCCTTCGCGGTACAGTCCAGACTGATCCGCATCCGCAGCATCTTTCGGAACCGTCAGGTGCGTATCGGTGAGGTGCACAAACTCGTAAGGGAGAGACTGGGGAGTTTCCAGTAGTTCGAAGCGGATCTCGGTCTCGTCGCCCGCCGGCGTCGGGACCCACCATGGGGTCGCGGTGTACCCAGAGGGCCGCGTGATCACGACAAAGGAACCCGCACGCGGCAGGGTGAATAGACCGGACATATCGGTCTGGGTAACGTGGTGGCCATTGGTGACGACAATGCCCTCGGCCGGTTGGCCCGAGCTGTAAACAACGATTCCGTGCACGGATAGGTTCCTTCTCGTGTTGTGAGTATTCGAATTGCAGGGGTTCAGGTCGCTCGATGAATCGAAGATTTCGCGCGATAGGCGGGGTCAGATGCGGTGCTCGATGAGCACATCCTCGGTCATGGCCAGGTGCGCTGAGCTGGTGCTGGTACGTAGCGCCAAGGTGACAAAGAGCGCATCGAGCACGGCAAAGTGCACGATTCGGCTCGTCATGGATTCGACCCGGTAGGCAGTTTCGGCGCTCCCCGCGATAAGACTGAAGTCTGCGACGTCAGTCAATGGCGAGTGCGAAAAACTTGTCAGGGCGACCGTTGTGGCGCCAGACAGCTTGGCGGCGCGGGCAGTGGCGAGGGTTTCAAAAGTGGAGCCCGTGTGACTGATAGCAAAGAAGACATCGCCGGGGCGGAGCATCCGTGCACTGACATGTTGGGTATGTACGTCGAGAGCAAAAGAGGCATCGATCCCGATTTGCGTGAGCCGGTAGGCGGTATCGAGTGCTAGCGGTGCAGAGGTACCGACCGCTCCGAAAAGCACGCGTCGGGCGCCAACGACCTGTACGGCAATCGCTTCCAGCACACTCAGGTCGAGAGTCTGGGCGGCTTGTCCGACGGCTCTGGCAGTTCCATCCAGGACCTTGAGTGTGATCTCGGCGACCCCATCGCCGGGAACGATGTCGCCGAGGACACGGCGTGCGCTCGGGATGGACTCGCTGGCCAGGGTGATCTTGAGCTCCTGGAAACCACGCAGGCCTAGACTCACGCAGAATCGTATGACCGTGGCGGGACTGGTGCAGGCGATGGCGGCAAGTTCGCTCACTGACAGGTGGATGATACCAAAGGGGTCCCGCAGGACAGCTTCCGCCACGCGTCGTTCGGCCGGACTGAAGTCGGTCAGTCTGGCACGGACTCGTTCCGCGGTATGAAGTGTGCCCGGGGCCTGCGGTGAAGTGGCAAGCTCAGGAATTGTTGTTTCGGTCACAACAGCGACGTTAGGCAGCCATTGTGAACGCGCTCCGCCATGTAGATGAACGTTGAACGTTAATTTCAATAAATGCTAAAAACTGAAAATTGATTTCGTATTCGACGAAGATCGTCGGGCTCGATTGCGAGTTCGCTTCACCAGCTGGCTGAAATCCTGCGCTTCGTTGGGGAGCTGCACAGCCGACTACATCAGAGCGGATTTGGACTACGCGGCCTGCGCCGGGCCCACCTTGGAGCGCCGGGCCCATGATCTGTCATCGGCCCCGGGACCGGGCCTGGTCCAGGAAGTTGGGTGCAGAAAGCTGGGGCGGGACGGTTTAGACGGCGAGGTCGGGGCTCGCGGTGACTTGGCGGGCGTAGAGGCCCGCGTAGAACGCTCCACGGGCGAGCAGTTCGGCGTGGGTGCCACGCTCGACGATGCGGCCGGCGTCGACGACAAAGATCACGTCGGCAGCGACGATCGTCGACAGCCGGTGCGCGATGGCGATGGTTGTACGACCATGGCTCGCGGTGTCGAGGGCGGCCTGCACAACGCTCTCCGAAATGGAGTCAAGCGCGCTCGTTGCCTCATCGAGAATGAGCACTGGGGGGTCCTTCAGGAGCACACGCGCGATCGCGATGCGCTGCTTCTCGCCGCCAGACAGCCGGTAGCCGCGCTCCCCCACCATGGTGTCGTACTTCTCGGGGAACGAGTCGATGGTGTCGTGGATGTTGGCGGCGCGCGCGGCCGTGACCAGCTCGGCATCCGTTGCCTCTGGCTTGGCGTAGCGCAGGTTCTCGGCAATAGTCGCGTGAAACAGGTAGGTTTCCTGGCTGACGATTCCGATGTGAGAGACGAGCGATTCCTGCTCGAGGTCGCGCACGTCGATGCCGGAGAACAGCACCCGGCCGGCCGAGGTTTCGTAAAACCTCGGAATCAGGTACGACACCGTGGTCTTGCCCGCGCCGGAGGGCCCGACGAAGGCGGCAAACTGCCCCGGCTCGATCGTCAGCGACACGTCGTCGAGGGTCGGGCGGGCCTCGGCCCCGGCATCCGGGTAGGCGAACCGTACCCGGTCGAACTCGACCCGGCCACGCGAAGCACCCACCGAAGGCACCAGCGTCGCGCCCGGTTTGTCGGTGATCGCCGGCACCAGGTCGAGGTACTCGAAGATGCGCGCGAACAGGGCGCTTGAGGTCTGCAGGTCGAGCGCGACTCGCATCAGACCCATGAGTGGAAACATCAGGCGGGCTTGCACGGTCGTGAACGCGACGATCGTGCCGGCCGTGACATCCACTTGGCCGTTGAACATCAGCCATCCCGCGACAAGATAGACAATGGCCGGAATGCTCGACAGGAAGATGTTCACCATGGCGAAGAACCACTGACCACTCATCTGCTGGCTGACCTGCAGGCGAATCTGGTTGTCGTTCTCCTCGGCATACCGCCCAATTTCGGCGTTTTGCCTGGTGAAACTCTTTGACAACAGAATGCCAGACACACTCAGTGCTTCCTGGGTGATCGCGGTCATGTCGGACAGCGACTCCTGCGTTTTGCCGGCGATACGGGCGCGCACCTGTCCTACCCTGCGCTGAGCAAAGACCAAAATCGGCATCAAAACGACGGCCACGATCGTCAGCTGCCAGTTGAGCAGCAGCATCGCCACGAACGCTGCAATCACCGTCACGGTATTGCCGAGCACGCTGGAAATGGTGTTGGTCAGCACGCTGGCTACCCCACCGACATCGTTTTGCAACCGGGATTGAATGACGCCGGTCTTTGTTTTGGTGAAGAAGCTCAGCTCCATGGCTTGCAAATGGGTGAACAGCCGCACCCGCAAGGCGCCCATTACCTTGTTGCCCACCGTCGCGGTGAGCCAGGTCTGCCAGACACCAAGCAGCGCTGAGCCGAGATAGAGCGCCATCATGATTCCAACGAGCAGCCCCAATCGGGACAGGTTCGGGGTGTCCCCTGGCGGGAACAATCCCTCGTCAAACGCACGCTGGGTGAGTAGCGGCGGAATGACCGACACGGCGGCCGCAATCAGCACGAGAATGATGGTCACCGTCAGGGCGGCGCGGTGCGGAACGAAAAGCTCGAGTATGCGCCGGAGCAGGTTCGGAATCTGCGGCGCCTGCGCGTTTTGCTCGCGCTGCGCCGCGACATCCCCCCGGCTAATGCGCGTGCGCGCCTTACCGTAGCGCCCTGTCTGGGGCGCTGGCCCACTGCCCGCGCCGTGCATACTGCTCATGATGCAACTCTAAACGTGACCGCAGACACGGCCGAACGGATGCCTGCGGCCGGGCTCCGCCGTCACCTCCAGCTCAACCGAGCCACAACAGCTGCGTGGTCGGTTGGCCACGCATTCTCAAGGTGGTGGCCCAGCACATTTGCACCCCGTCCAATGTGGCGTTTTTCTGCGGCAGTGGGTATCAACACCGCCCCGCTCTCGGTCTCACCGGCGACGGTGTATGCCGCCAAGGCGTGCGCGCCGCGGCTAAAGATGAAGTCGATCCGGTCCCGAGGCTCCTCATTGTTTGGGATGATCGGCGACCAGGTGTGCCCGGGCACGGCACCGGCGTTCGGATGCACGACGCGAAACGCGTCGGCGTACCCCGCGCCCTTGAGCATGCGTGAGGTGGGCCACTCGACAGTATTGGCGCGGTATCCCGGCTTCCAATCCAGATGCGAGGGCACGTTGAAATCACCCATGATGAGAATCGGATCCTGGGCAGACACGACGTCCTCGCGCTCGAGCCGGCCCTGTTCAGACAAGATTTTCGCGAGCTCGGCTGCGCGCCGGCGTTCGCCCCGGCTGGCGAGGGTATAGCGCGCAGGGATACGGGCATCATCGGCCGTATAGGGGCCGTAGTCCGAGTGCCACAGGTGAACTGACCACACCGTGACGGCGCCTGTCGGTGTGAAAACGGTGGCACAGGTAGCGAAGGGATCGGTTTCGGTGGCGTGAAGCGACAGTGGATACGGGCTTATCACTGCGGTGTCATGACCCTGTTGCGCGATATTCCACCCCATCGCTGCCGCCAACCGACGGCCATGATCCCCGAAAGACTCCTGCAGTGCCACGATCGAGTGGAGAGATTCCCGAAGATACGCCACCTGCTTGGCGTGGCCGTCGTTGGAATGGCACCCGCCAAACCAGAGATTCCAGGTCATGGCGCTCACACCCTGCTCCGGCAATTCCGGAGTGTCCGCAGCGGGCGCTACGGCCTGCGCTACTGGCCGGGTGGAGCGCACCGTGAATTCACCGGTGCGCCCATTCCATTCCGGGACCACGCCATCCGTCACCAGCAAAAAACGATAGGTCCCCTCAGCAAGGTGGGTCAGATCCATTGATACAGATTTGCTTTCGGTCAGCACGGATGCCGATGCCACGGGTCGACCTGCTGGCAGCTCGTTCCACAGACAGTCACCCTGCGCATACACCTGCACGCGCGCCGACTGTTCGGCCGGGTACTGGCACTGCACGGTCAGAGTCGACGTCGCCGCGTCGAAACTGCCGTGGATGAGGGTGTGTGGCCCGAACTGCACGGGCTGCTCCCGCTCCACAATGCGGGCCCAATCGACAAGTTCTTCGTCGAGCAGAGTGGTGTGCCGCACGTGGCAGTCGAGAACCACGGCCGGGTCAGCGTTGACGCCGACAACGAGAAGGCCGGCGCTCATCGCAGCCACCGCCCCCACCGCCGAGTCTTCGAACGCAACGGCCGTCTCGGCGTTCACCGACGAATCGAGTTCGTGCAGTTTGCGGAGGGCAGCTACGTACAGCTCGGGAGCGGGTTTGCCCGCCGACACCTCATCCCGGGCGACGGAACACGTGATCAAGTCCCGCACACCGATACGATCCAAGATCTGATCGAGCAGCGCGCGCGGACTGTTTGACGCGACCGCAACGGGGAATCGTGACGCGAGTTCCCTCACCAGGGCAAGGGCTCCCGGCATCGCGGTCGCCTCCTGGGCGATGAGCAATTGAAATTCGTCGGATAACGACTCCATTAATTCGTCCACTGAGGGGGTCGAAAGCCCGGCAGCGGCGAAAATCGTCACGAGCTGCGCGGCCACGTCGTCTATCGCGCCACCACGAAAACCGGCCAGGTCTGTCAGGGCCGCGCCCCGTGCGTTCGCGCAGGCAGCCACGGCCCGCAACCAGAGATCTTCGGTGTCCGCGAGTAGTCCGTCGCAGTCAAAGATGATTGCGGATGCCGCACCCGGCAGCAAGCTCGCGCTCACGTCAATGCTGGTGTTGAGAAATTGGACTTGCATTTATGCCTCCATCCGAAGCGCCGGGCGCCCCGTCAGTCGAACCTGAACTCTCAGGCCAATGGGTAACTCGGTGACGCTAGCGGAAGGAACGTCGACCTTGATCTCGGAACTTCCATGGCTAATGTCACCCTCGATCTTGGCCGTAATGCGAGTGGTCGCACCGCGGTAAAGGTGGGAAACGATGTGGGCAGATCCGCGCTCGGACGCCTCCAGCAGGAGCAATTCGGGCCGCACATAGAGCAAATCACGATCGCCATCCTGGTGGGGTGCCCAGAGTTCGGGAACGGCCGCGCCGCGGGCGACGGCGAGTTGGTTCGTCGTACCAACGAAACGAGCAACGAAATCAGTGCTCGGTTGGTCGTACAGAACCCCCGGCCGGTCAATCTGTTCGATTCCACCGCCCCGCATCACCGCCACCCGATCGGCCATCGCTAGCGCTTCATCCTGGTCATGGGTGACGAAGAGCATCGTGATCCCGAGCCGGAGTTGCAGGTTGCGAATCTCCTCCCGGAGTGAGGCGCGCACCCTGGCATCCAGAGCCGACAGGGGTTCGTCCAAGAGCAGTACCCGCGGCTCAACGGCGAGGGCTCGTGCGAGCGCGACGCGCTGTTGCTGTCCGCCGGAGAGTTGGGCCGGAAACCGATCAGCGAAACCGGGCAGCCCGACCAGATCGAGCAGTGAAGTCAGTTTCGCTACCCGCTTGGCCTTGCCTTCGCGTCGCACAACGAGTCCGAACGATACGTTGTCAGCCACACTGAGGTTGGGAAACAGACTGTACGACTGAAACACCATGCCAATGCCGCGACGGTGGGCCGGGACCGGCAATACATCGCGCCCGTCCACCGTGAGAGTACCGCTCGACGCGGTCTCGAACCCGGCGAGAATACGCAGCGCCGTTGTTTTTCCGCAGCCAGAAGGCCCGAGCAGCGCGACGAATTCCCCGGGTTCAACTGTGAGGTTAAGACCGGTGAGCACGGTGGTGTCACCAAACTTCTTGCTTACCGAGGTGTACTCGATACGCGCCCCCGTTGCGCTTCGGGGGTGAGCCGTTGCTGCTGCAAGCGTCACGATTTGTGTCCTTTCAAGGCCAGGACGCGCGCGGGAGCTGCCCGTCCGGCCAGTACGGTCATGGCGATCAACAGTGCCCAAGTGAGGGCGTTAATGAGGAGGGACATGGAGATTGACGCGCGAAAATTGGATCCGGCAATTTGAGTGAGCCAAACCGGCAGAGTTCGGTAGCCCAGCGTCACTGCCATAGTGAATTCACCCAGGCACAGTGCAATACAGAAGAAGGCACAGAAGATGACCGGCCCCTTAACATTGGGCAGAATGACCCGCCGAAGCACTGTGGCGCCGCTGGCCCCGAGTGAATGTGCGCTCTCGACGAGGGTGCGCAGGTCAATGGTGCGCAGACCAGCATCGAGCGATCGAAAGACGAATGGCAGGGTCAAGACGATGTAGCTGCCGACCAGCACGATGGGCAGGTCGGGGTTTTGCAGTAGCTGGCTAATCTGAGCTGGCACAGAACCACGACCGAAACTGGCCATGCTGCGCAGCACGGTGACTAATCCGGCCGCGAGAGCGATTGACGGTACGACGAGGGGGATGGTGCAGACGATCTCAATAACAGGGCGCCACCGGGGCGCCTTCAGGTGGAGATACACCATGGTCGGAACCATAATGGCCAGCAACCCGACAACGGTCAGAACAGTAATGAGCAGCGTCAGCGAAAGCGCACCGAAAAATCCCGGGTCACGCACCGATTCCAGATACGGCACAAAGGTAAATCCGGTTGTGGGCACGTAGATGCTGAAGGCTAAAGCGCAGAGCATCGGTACCGCAATGTAGAGCGCCACCAAGATAATCAATGCCCAACTGAGCCCCGGCGCCACGACCCGGATGCCCCGAGTCGCGCGCGTTGACTGCCTCATTTGAACCATTTCAGACTCCGTTTCTGCAGCGGCATGTAAATGAGCAAGACAACCAGGGCAACGACGATCATGTTGACACCCAATGCCATGGCCACATTCTCCTGGCCGGCCAAGTTGCCACCGGCCAGTCCGCTGTCGATGCGCAGGGTAATAAGGGGTACCCCGCCGCCTCCGATCAGTGCCGCAGCCGAGGCGTGGGTCGCAAACGATGCGCCAAAGAGCAGAACGAATCCGGCCAGGATCGCCGGAGTAGCGATCGGCAAGCCGACCTTCTTCCAGAAGTACCAGCTGGTTGCCCCCACGGATGCCGCCGCCTCCTTCCATTCCAGGCGCAGGCCGGCCAGGGTGGGCAAAACAACCATGACCATCGTCGGGATCAGAAAATACTGATACATCAGGATGAGTCCGCCGCTGCTGTAGAGGGTGAAACCCAGGTCTGTCAGTGACAGAAGCCCCGTCATAATGCCGGCGTTACCGACCGCCGCGATGAAGGAAAACGCGAGGGGAACGCCTCCGGAATTGGCAAGCACGCTCGTCAGCACGGTGACGACAGCGATGAGTTTCTTGGAGCGCGTAGTGAGAATTGCCTGCGCGAGGGCCAGACCGACGACGCCACCGATCAGGGCCGCGATCACGCTGATCTGCAGGCTGTTCTGCATTGCATCCCAGGACGCTCCCCGAAAACTGGCCACAAAGTTGGCCAGGCTAGGCACGTAGCTTCCCGGGTCGTTGACATCGGCCACTCGAAACGCCGACAGCACGATGCCGCAGATCGGAACGCCGAGAAAGAGAGCAATGAAGACCAGGAAGGGAATGAGTCCCGTGAACGAGGAGTCGCCTCGGCGCTGGGCCCGGGCGGGCGACGAATGAACGAGATCCACTGCCCGGTCGACCGAATCAGCGCCGGAGGGGGCGTCGCTCCTGGCCACCGCGAGCATCACGAGGCAACCGCTGCGTCCCACTTCTCAGCGAGGAGCAGGTTGGCGGCACTGCGCTGGGCTTCGGACGGAAACTCGAAGCCAATCGTGACGCTTGGGAGCTTATCGGCCGCAGCCGTGTCGACAGCACCGGATTCGACCAGTGCGTCAAAACGCACGGGTCGGGTGTAGCCATTGAGCAGGATGTTCTGGCCCTCGTCGGAGTACATGAACTCGATCCACAGGCGTGCCGCAGCGGGGTGGGGGGCGTCTGCGTTAATCGAAGCTGCGTAGTAGGACGCCATGGTGCCGTCGGTCGGGATGGCAACCTGAAAATTAACACCAGCTGCCGCAGTGTCATCGGCGACAGCCAAATTCAGGTAGTCCCAGTTGATGATGATGGGGGTTTCACCGGTTTCCAGTGTGCCAGCGTTGGCCTCGACGGGAATGAGGATGCCGCTCGCCGACAACTCGGCCATAAAGTCGATACCCGGCTGGATATCGTCGAGACTGCCGCCCATCGCCATCGCTGCGGCCCACACCGCGTTGAAGCCGGATTCGCCCTGGGCAGGGTTTCCGGTGAGGGCTACCTTGCCGGCGTACTGGGGGTCGTCGAGTTCGGCGAAAGATGTGGGGCATACCGCCACCGCCGCCGCGTCACACCCGATGGTGACATAACCGCCGTACTGGTTCGTCCACCGACCGTCGGTGTCCGTCAGCGCCGGGTCAATGTCAGCGACAGTCGCGGGACGATACTCGGCCAAGAGCCCCTCAGCACTGGCGCTGTTGGCGAAGGAAACTCCGGTGTCGAGGTAGTCGAGGGACCGGCTCTGGCCAATGCGGTTCTTGATGGCATTGATCTGGTCCTGGCTGGAACCGGCCGAGGTGTCGTTGTCGACTTCAATGCCGTAGGTCGCCGTGAATTCCTCGACCAACACCCCATAGTTGGCCCAGTCCGGATACAGTCCCATGACGTTCAGGGTTCCTTCATCCTGCGCAGCACTGACAAGGCTGTCCAGCCCCCCACCGGCTTCGACCGAGGTCGCGGCGGCCCAGCCGCCGTCCCCGGCAGCGTCAGTGGAGGTGCTGGCACAACCAGACAGGCCAATCGCGCCGACAAGCAGGATTGCGGGCAGATAACGGCGATGCGACGTGTTCATTGAAATCCTCTTCGGCCAGAATGATCGTGTACCGGTGGGTCACCGACGGCGACCCCCAAGACAAAAGATCATCGCTCACCAAACTTCTCTAGTGAACTTTAATCTTTGACGTTCGAAGTTCACTAGAGAAGTTGGGCCGGGATGGGTATGTTGAGTGACGAGTAGGTAAACGCTTGGTGAACCCCCAGTGTGTGAGTCCGATGCGGTCATCACACGGCGCGGTGACGCAATACTTTGGACACTGATCCAGGCCGGGCGCTCAGAGCGCGGCCGTACAGAGTGAGGTTGGGCGTGGCTAGGTATCACGACATCGCAGAAGCCGTTCGAGGCGCAATTACCCGGGGTTTCTATGAGCGCGGAAGTCAGTTGCCCAGCGAACGTGAGCTCTCCGAAGAGTTCGACGTTGCTCCCGGTACCATTCGGCAGGCACTGGGCGAACTCGAAACCGAGGGGGTCTTGGCCTCCCGTCGTGGCAGTCGGCGCACCGTCGTCGGCGAGCCGCGGGTAGCCGCCACGTTCGAAGAATTTCGAAGTTTTGCCCAATGGGCGTCGTCGCGTGGGCGCGTTCCAGCTGGCCATGTCGTCTCGGCGGTGTGGCAGGACGCTTCGCCGATCGACCGCGAGGAACTTCGGCTACCGACAGCCGCTCGCGTGTTCTGCGTTGTGCGGGTACGCCTGCTTGATGGCAGCGCCATCATGGTGGAGCGCACCCGCTACCGGGATTCGGTCGGCGCCGCGGTGGAGCAAATTCCGTCCGACTGCCCGTCGGTGACGGCCTGGCTCGCTGCGACGGCCAACGTCATTTTCTCCCGCGCGGAGCATCAGTTTTCCGCCTGCCCAGCAGGGGCGGAAGACGCGCGGCTGCTCGATGTGCGCCGCGGGTCCCCGCTGCTCATGCACAAGCGCGTTAGTTTCAGCCGTGACGGCCTTCCGCTGGAGTGGTCCGTCGACCGTTACGTCGCCGGCACCATCAGCCTCGTCGTCGACAACTCCCTCAACGCCAACGCGTTGCGCTGGGAATGACGGCCGAGGATAACAGGCCGGGCCGCGGCATCCGTTCTGGCGCTGCCTATTTCTGCGAACCCGCCAGGAGCGCCTGCACAAAGAAGCGTTGGAAGGCGAAGAACACGATGAGCGGCACGATCATCGATAAGAACGCTCCGGCCGACAAGACGTCAAGGTTGGACCCGAACTGGCGCAGCTGGCTCTGAATCGCCACGGTCAACGGTTGAGACCCGGAGTCGGTGAAGATCAGGGCGACGAGCATGTCATTCCAGGTCCACAGAAACTGAAAAATGGCGAGCGAGGCAATGGCCGGCCCACCGAGCGGCAGGATGACCTGCACGAAGATGCGCCAGTCACTCGCGCCGTCGATGCGCGCAGCTTCGAGAAGTTCTGCCGGAATCTGGGTGAAAAAGTTGCGCAGCAGAAAGATGGCAAATGGCAGGCCAAACGCCACGTGAAAGAGGATCACGCCGAAAATCGACCCAAAAATGCCGAGGGCTCCGAACATGCGCGCCAGTGGAATCAGCGCGACCTGCAGCGGCACTGCGAGAAGCACGATCACGGCGATGAGCAGCCAGTCGCGTCCCGGAAATTTGAGCCAGGCGAACGCATAGCCGGCCAGCGCGCCGAAGATCACCACCAGGACCGTCGTCGGAACGGTGATCAGAATGGTGTTCCAGAACGACCCGGTGATGGTCGGATTGCTGAGCAGATTGGCGTAGTTGTCAATCGTGAGCTGCGCCGGGGTGGTGACGACCGTCCACCAGCCACTCGAGGCGCTGTCGCCGACGGTGCGCAGGCTCGACACGAACAGGCCGAGCGTTGGCACCAGCCAGAAAATAGCCACGATGACGAGAACCGCGTTGATGATGCCCTTGTCGACGAAGCCGAGAATGCTGCGTGCGAGCGTTTTCTTGCCGCGCACGTGCGTTGGGGTCAGGCTCACGACTGTCTCTCCTGACGGAACTTACGCACGTTGATGATCATCGAGGGCAGTACGAGAATGAGCAGCAAGATGGCTAGCGCGCTGCCGAGGCCCTGGTTGCTGCCACCGCCGAAGGAGACGGTCCACATTTCGACGGCGATGACGTTGGCCGCGGGTTTCGAGGCGCCGGGCGGAATGACATACACCAGGTCGAAGATCTTGAGCACGTTGATAATGAGGGTCACAAACACGACGATCAGCACGGGTGAGAGCAGCGGCGCCGTGATGCGGGAGAACACCTTCCACTCGTTGGCACCGTCCATTCGGGCCGCCTCCTGCAGGGAACGGTCGATGGCACTAAGACCGGATGCGATCATCACCATGGCGAAGCCGGCCCAGATCCAGATGTAGGAGAGGATGATGACCGCGGTGATCAGGCCGGAGCTCAGCCAGGACACACCCTGGTAGCCCTCATCAAAGTTCGACGCCGGCAGAGCGATTCGGTAGGTCTCCTCGGCGAGACCGGCGAGAATGTAGCGGCCGGCGGCATCCGTTTCGGTGGTCGCGGCGATGGTGCCGTCTGCGGCAACAGCGTCGACCCTGATGCCGGGTAGCCCCGTTTTACCATCGTCGATCTGACCGGGGGTACCGCCGCCGCCGGTCACGACGTCGAGCCAGACCGTGCCCGTAACCTGGCCGGCGCCAGCGCTGCCTGCTGGCTCGGCCTGCTCCGCACCGTCTGGCACGCTGTCGGCGCGCACACCAACGAGCGGAAAGTTCTGCTCGTCGCCGGCGGTCACGGCCGTCTCGCCCGCGAGCACGCCGCTGTCGTCGATCAGTCCGGCGTCACCGCGTGGCGTTGCTCCCGGATAGGCTGCGTCGCCGCCGCCGAACGCGCTGTTCACGGCCACCACGGCCGCGTTCACCACGCCGAGATTCGGACTTTCCTGAAAAATTCCTCGAAAGATGACACCGGCGGCGAGCATGGAGATGGCCATCGGCATGAAGATGATCAGCTTGAACGCCGTCGACCACTTGATTTTTTCTAGCAGCACCGCGAATAGCAGGCCCAGCACGGTGCAGGAAACCGGGGCAACAAGCACCCAGATGACATTGTTGCGAATCGCCGTAAAGGTCGAGTCATTCGTAAACATGGTGACGTAGTTGTCCCAGCCAACGAAATCGCCGCCTTCGGCGCTAAAGAACGACCGCACCACCGTGTACAAAATGGGGTACAGCACGAGCCCGACCAACAGCACGAGCGCCGGAGCCAGAAAGCCGAGGGCAATTAAGAACATCCGTCGCCGCGAGGCGCTCGTCCGGGGGCGGCGGCCCCCGGATGATGCGTGAACTGTCGTAATACTCATGGCGCTCGTCACTGCGGTTGCGAGTCGGCGTACTGGACTTAGCCGGCGTATGCCGCGAGCGCGGCATCCTCGAGCGCCTGCTGGGTACCGGCGACATCACTCGAGTCCTGCAGGAACGAGATCATGATCTGCCAGAAACCCTGGCCGGGGGTACCACCGAAGGCACTCGGCGTGAGGTCGGACATGTCGAAGCGGAACGTCTCGGCGCCAGTGAGGGCTTCGGCGATCTGACGGCTGGTGTCGTCGGGGTAGAGCGCCGTGTCGACGTTGTTGTTTGGCGAGGTGAGACCGCCCTCCGGAACCCAGACTTCTGCAGCTTCTGGCGATGCAAGAAACTGCATGAGCGCGTCCGTTGCAGCGTCATCGGTAAAGGCGACGGCAACGTCGCCACCGCCAACGACGGCCGGCGCCGAGCCGTTCACCGCAGGAAAGTCGAAGAACAGGGCGTTCTCGCCGACGACCGAATTGCCGTCCTCGGTGATATTGCCGGCAACAAAGTCGCCTTCATACATCGTCGCTGCCTGCGGGTCAGCGCCGAAGACCTCGGTCACCGACTCGGGGAAGGTACGCTGGGCGGCACCGGATTGTACGAGTGCGTCGTTACCCCAGAGCGTTGCGAGCGCGTCGAGCGCCACTGCTACCGACGGGTCGGTCCACGGGATCTCATGGTTGGTGAGCTGGTCATAGAGGTCGCCGCCGGCAGTCTGCAGGTAGACATTCTCGAACCAGTCAGTCAGCGGCCAGCCGACATCCGCTCCAATAGAGATTCCCGCATAGCCCGAGTCGGCCACGAGCTGGAGTTGCACGAGCAGGTCATCCCAATCTTCGGGAACGGATGCCCCGGCCTGGTCATACAGATCGGTGTTGTACCACATGGTCGATTTGTTCGAGGCCTTGAACCAGACGCCGTACTGGGTGCCGTCTGCGCTTCCGAGGTCAACCCAGCTCTGCGAGTAGTTCTCGGCGACGGCCGCGACGGCGGCGTCGGACAGCGGCTGCAGGCTGCCGTCGGCGGCGAGCTGCGCCATCAAAGCAGGCTGCGCGAGCATGGCAACGTTGGGCGGGCTGCCGCCCTCAATCTGGGTTCCGAGCGTGGTCGCAGCGTTGTCGCCGAAGCTTGTGTAGTTTACGGTGGCACCGGACTGCTCTTCGAATGCGGCGAGCACGGCTTCAAAGTTGGTCTGCTCGGCGCCAGACCAGGCGGCCGAGATTTCGAGGGTCTCGCCGGCGAAGTCGCCGTTGGCAGCGGTGTCATCTGGCGTTGATTCCCCGGATGAGCACCCAGCGAGTGCCAAACCCGCAGCGGCCGCGATGGCGATGGGGACGGTGATTCGGTGATGACGCAGGAATCGCATTGTCTTCTCCTCATTGAGCTGTGCAGGCTTACTCGAAAGAACGTCCTACCAACATAGAAGGGAAGAGGACCGCCCGGCAAGTTCACGGGGCCCAGGCAGTGCTGGTGGATGCCTAATTGTTACTCACGCGGCAGGTGCGGTTAACCACGAGAGGCGCCATTTCCTCGCGGAAATGACGCCTCTCGGTGAGACTACTCAAACAGAGCCCCGTGTGGGGCAGAGATTACTTGAGGGTAACGGTTGCGCCGGCCTCTTCGAGGGAAGCCTTGGCCTTGTCGGCAGCGTCCTTGGCAACGCCCTCGAGGACGGCCTTCGGCGCGCCATCGACAACGGCCTTGGCCTCGCCGAGGCCCAGGCTGGTGAGCTCGCGCACAACCTTGATGACCTGGATCTTCTTGTCGCCGACGGCGTCAAGGATGACGTCGAATGCGGTCTGCTCTTCAACCTCTTCAACGGCAGCGGCGGGGCCAGCGGCTCCGGCAGCGGCGACGGGAGCGGCTGCGGTGACCTCGAAGGTCTCCTCGAACGCCTTGACGAACTCGGAGAGCTCGATGAGGGTCAGGCCCTTGAACTGCTCAAGCAGGTCTTCAGTGGAAAGCTTTGCCATGATGTACTCCTTTTAGTTTCTTAAAAATTCGTGAACCGCGATGCTAGGCAAATGCCTAGTTCGCGGACTCCTGCTTCTCACGCAGCGCGTCGATGGTGCGAACAGCCTTCGACAGCGGTGCCTGGAAGAGATAAGCGGCTCCGAACAGCGATGCCTTGAAGGCGCCGGCCAGCTTGGCCAGCAGCACCTCGCGGGACTCGAGGTCGGCAAGCTTGCCAACCTCCGCTGCGGTGAGCGGGTTACCGTCAAAGTAACCGCCCTTTACCACCAGGAGAGGGTTTGCCTTGGTAAAGGCACGCAGGGTCTTCGCGACGGCGACGGGGTCTCCGTGCACGAAGGCGATAGCGGACGGACCGACAAGTTCCTCGTCGAACGAGGTGATGCCGGCCTTGTTGGCCGCAATCTTGGTGAGCGTGTTCTTTACCACGGCGTACGTGGCGTCCTCACTGATGGACGTACGCAGGCTCTTGAGCTGCGCAACAGTGAGACCGCGGTACTCGGTGAGCAGAACGGCGGTCGAGCTCTGGAATTTCTCCGTAAGCTCGGCGACCGTTGCTTCCTTGTTCGCCATGGTGCTCCTCATTAATAATCATGTGCCGGGTAGCCCGGGGCGCAGACATGAAAAAAGCTCCAGCGCAAGGCGCCGGAGCTGGGGAACAATCCAAAAGACTGTAACTGAACTTCGAACACCTGCGCGGGCCGTTCACGTGAATGAACCTTCGTCTGCGCTTCTGTCTTTCAACATGACGCAGCAACCGGCGGTCTGTGGCTAGGGTTTAGCTTAGGTGAGCGCCGCGTTCGATGCAAATCACGAGCGGATGCCGAGATGGTTGACATCGGTCTACTAGTTGCGTATAGTTGACAGTTGTTAACTAATCGCAGGAGTTTAATGAGTCGCGCATCTCGCCGCAGCACAGCATCCGTTCGTCACGCCCCCAACACCGACGGGTCAATGAGCCATCGCCAGGTATTGGAGGCCCTCTCGGGTTTACTGCTGGGCATGTTCGTGTCAATTCTGGCCGGCACGGTCGTCGCCACCTCGCTTCCGCTGATCATCTCCGAGCTCGAGGGCGATCAGTCGGCCTACACCTGGGTCGTCACCAGCACCCTGCTGGCAACCGCCGTTTCGACACCCATCTGGGGTAAGTTCGCCGACCTGTTCAACCGCAAGCTACTCATTCAACTCGCTCTGGTGGTCTTCGTGCTGGGCTCAGCGCTGGCCGGATTCGCGCAGAACACCGACACGCTCATCGTATTCCGCATCATGCAGGGGCTCGGCGGCGGCGGTCTGGCCGCCCTCAGCCAAATCATCATGGCCGACATCATCAGCCCACGCGAGCGTGGCCGGTACGCGGGCCTGTTCGGCGCGGTCATGGCCCTCGGCACCATCGGTGGCCCGCTGCTCGGCGGCGTCATAACGGATGCCTTCGGCTGGCGCTGGAACTTCTTTATCGCCCTGCCCGTCGCGATCGTCGCGATCATTTTGTTGCAGGTCACCCTGCACCTACCCGAACGCGTCAAGCGCGTGGTGAGCATCGATTACCTGGGCATCGTGCTGATCAGCGCCGGCGTGTCGCTTCTGATGGTCTGGGTGACCTTGGCAGGCAACTCGTTTGAATGGGCGTCATTAATCTCATTTGTCATGGTGCTCGGCGCAGCCATTTTGCTGCTCATAGCCGTCATCGTGGAGTTCAAAGCGAAGGAACCGATCATTCCGCTCGACCTGTTCAAGAACCGCACCGTCTCTCTGGCCGTCATCGCGAGCCTCTCGGTGGGCGTCGCCATGTTCGGCACCTCGGTCTTTCTCAGCCAGTACATGCAACTCGCACGCGGTGCAACACCGACCGAGTCTGGCCTGCTGACTATCCCGATGATGGGCGGGCTACTGATCTCCTCCACCTTCTTCGGCAACCTGATCAGCCGCACCGGCAAGTGGAAGTCCATCATGGTCTCCGGCAGCGTGCTCGTGTTGGCGGGCTCGCTCTTGCTCGGCTCGCTGCGCTACGACACGAGCCTGGTCTTCGTGGGAATCTTCATGTTCATTCTCGGCGCCGGCGTTGGCATGCTCATGCAAAACCTGGTGCTCGTCGTGCAGAACACCGTAGAAGTCACCCACCTCGGCGTAGCCACGAGCACCGTCACCTTCTTTCGCAGCCTCGGCGGCACCATCGGTGTTTCGATCATGGGCTCCGTGCTCGGCACCCTGGTGGCCCAGTACATCCGTGACGGCACCACTACTCTCAGCGCGGCCAATCAAGTCGTGGCCGCAGAGACGCTCGGCGATGGCATCATTCCGCAGGTGTCTCTGCTACCGGCGGCCCTGCGCGTCGTCGTTGAGTCGGCCTACGGCACCGGAGTGGGCAACGTCTTTTTGATCACGGTTCCGCTGGCGGTGATCACCCTGGTGACGGTCGCACTCCTGCCCAATATCCCCCTGGGTACCATGACCGGCATCGATCTGAAGCGCAAGGCCGCCGCGCAGTCTGACGGCACTGGTCAGGCGCTGGAACCGACAACCGAGCAGATTTTGGTTGACGTGAGTACGGCATCCGTTGCCCTGCCGCCGGTGACCACCGAAACGGGTGCCGGTAGAATCCGATCATGACCACCACCACAACGGATGCTGCCGTGGCGGCCATCGAGGAACAGATGACGGTACTTGCGGGGAACATTCGCGCAAGTATGCGCGACAGCGCTCTCGCCATCAACCCCACCCTGCAACCGTTCGGGCTCAAGTTCATGCGCACGCTCGAGCGTTGCGGTCCGACCCACGCCGGCGCCCTGGCCGAGAATCTGGTGGTCGATAAGAGCGTCATCAGCCGCCAGGCTCGCGCGCTGCTTGACCTCGGTTTGATAGCGACCCAGACCGATGAGGACGACGGACGGGTCAAGTATTTTGCGCTAACCCCCCTGGCCGAGGCGAAACTCGCCGAGGTGCGCGCCGATAAGTCGGCGCGCGTACTCAGTCGCCTGCACAACTGGTCTGACGAAGATCTCACCCGGTTCGCCGAGTTGCTCGCCCGGCTGAACACTCCCGACTGACCGGCGTCGACTCCTCCTGCCCGTTCAGGGCGCGAGAACCGCCGGTCGAGGCGCGAGGCACGAGTGATCGAGACCACAGGACCCCGGCTTCGACCAGCGGGATTGGCACATCAGGCCAGCGGCAGTGCTACGCGGAAGGTTGTGTGGCCGGGGCGGCTGTCGACGGTGACCTTGCCGTGGTGCGCGGCAACGACCGCGGCCACGATGGCCAAACCGAGACCGGTACTTCCGGTACTCGGCGCACCGGCAGCGTTGGCGGCGCGAAAGCGCGAACTGTCGCCGCGGGCGAAACGCTCGAACAAGGTGGCCGTGAGTTCCGCGGGGATGCCGGGACCGTCATCCGTTACCGTTATCACCGCGCTCTCGCGCTCGGCGGCGAGCGCGACCACGACGGTCGTGCCGACCGGAGTGTGCACCCGGGCGTTGGCGAGCAGGTTAGCGATCACCTGGCGTAGACGCGGTTCGTCGCCAATCGCGTCGAGGGGTTCTTCGGGCAGTTCGAGGTTCCAGACGTGGTCGCGGCCGGCGGCGTGGGCGTCACTGACGGCATCGACGAGCAGCACGGTCAGATCGACGGGCTCCAGTTCGAGTTCGCGACCTTCATCGAGGCGGGCCAGCAATAGCAGGTCTTCGACCAGCCCGGTCATGCGCACCGACTCCGACTCGATGCGACCGAGCGCGTGCATCGCGTCGGGCGGCAGCTCCTGGCCGCTGCGCCGGGTGAGTTCGGAATAGCCACGAATGGATGCCAAAGGCGTGCGCAATTCGTGGCTCGCGTCGGCGACGAACTGCCGCACCTTGCGCTCGCTTTGCTGCCGAGCCTCCAGCGCCAGGTCGACATGATCAAGCATGCGATTGAGGGCGGCGCCGACCCGGCCGACCTCGGTGCGCGGGTCGGTGTCGGCGGCCGGAACCCGGTCGGAAAGCGATACCTCCCCGCGGTCGAGCGGCAGCTGCGCCACCCGGGTGGCCGTCGCGGTCACGCGTTGCAGGGGACGCAGGGCCAGCCGCACCACCCAGGCCGCCATGACGGCGACCACGACGAGGCCCGCGAGCGAGACCAGGCCGATGATCAGAGCCAGCTGGGCTGCGGTGGCCGCCACTCCGGTCAGGGGCAAACCCACCAGGTAGAGCGTGCCGGAGCGGGACGTTTCGGCCTGCACCCGATAGTCGCCCACCTCACCGCCGAGATTGACGGTGACCGGCGCCGACTGGTTGACGTGGTCGGCCAGAAGCTGCACCTGCTCGGCCGAGAGCGCCTCAATCGCGCCACTTTGGTCGTCGGTGTAGCCGGTCGTGATGGTGGATCCGTCGTAGACGAGCGCGAGCAGCCCGGGCGGTTGAGCCGCGCCACCGAGAATGCGCTCGGCCGTCGGCGTACCGAACCGAGGGCCGCCGAAGCCATCGAGATCACCGACGCCCAGTTCCAGGCCGGAACGGTCGGCGGCGGAGGCGAGCTGCACGTCGAGCCGGTCTACCAGGGAGGCGCGCAGAATAACCACGCTCACCACGCCGATCGTGAGGCTCACGAGTGCGAGCAGGCCGACGACGGTGAGCACGAGGCGCCGCTGCAGGGTCCACGGCGAGCGGGGACGGCCGCGGCGGCGCGGCATCCGCTTGCGCTGCATCATGACGCAGTTTTGAGCATGTACCCGGCGCCACGCACCGTGTGGATCATTGGCTCACGACCGGCGTCGATTTTCTTGCGCAGATAGGAGATGTAGATCTCGACGACGGAGGATTTGCCACCGAAGTCGTAGCTCCAAACCCGGTCGAGAATCTGGGCTTTGCTGAGCACCCGGCGGGGGTTGCGCATGAGAAAGCGCAGTAGTTCGAACTCAGTCGCGGTCAGTTCGATGGCGTCGCCGCCGCGAAAAACTTCGTAGCTGTCTTCATCGAGGGTGAGATCGCCCACGGCAATGCGCGGGTCGGTCGAGTCGGCCACGGCGAGGGTGGAGCGGCGGATGAGTCCGCGCAGCCGGGCGACGACCTCCTCGAGGCTGAACGGTTTGGTGACGTAGTCGTCGCCGCCGGCGGTGAGGCCAATGATGCGGTCGTCGAGGGAATCCTTGGCGGTGAGAAAGAGCACCGGGGTCTCGTAGCCGTCGGCGCGCACCCGCTGCAGCACCTGCAGACCGTCGATATCCGGCAGCATGATGTCGAGCACGATGGCATCCGGTCGAAATTCGCGGGCGATGGTGAGCGCCTGACGGCCCTCGCTGGCGGTGCGCACCTCCCAACCCTCGTAGCGCAGCGCCATCGAGAGCAGGTCGGTGAGGGTCGGTTCGTCGTCGACGACCAGAACGCGAATGGCGCTGCCGTCGGCCTTGGTCAACCGGGGGCCATGACCGGTCCGTGCGCTCTCACGTGTGCTCATAGTGTAAGTATCGCTACTTTTCTATGAGTCGACTATGCGTTGCCCCAGCCCACACTGTGAGCAAACTTGCCTGGGCGTGCGAATTTGCCGCGTGCTGGGGCAATCCTTGGGTTCCGTCCCGAATTCTGCCGTAAATCCTGAGGTGGAACGGGCAACATCGATCAGACACGAAGTACGACAGAGGGGAAAACCGGCCATGACCTTGCCAGCTCTGCTCCGCCGCCGCGCAATCCCGTCCGGCCCGGCTGCACTCGTAGACCACGCCCCGGCCGATTCCCACAATCTGACCGACGTTGGCGGAACGACCTACTTCCTGGTCTACGGACGAGATGCGCTGTTCTGCTTCGACGGTTCGAGCCTGGCCACCGTGCCTCACGCCCCAGTGGGAATCACGCGCATGGTCGCCGTGGGCCCCGACCTCTACCTGACTGCCGAGTCCGACCGGCATCCGGGTCTCACCTCGATCCATCGATATCGCAACGGCCGGTTCACCTTCATTGCCACGACCGAGGCCTCGCAACTGCTCCTAACCAGCTTTCGCGGACGCGCTTACTTTCGACTGCAGTCCGGCCTCTGGTACATCAACGGTCGTCACCTCGTGCCGGTGGCCGGATCCCCCCGCGACATTCTCGCCCTGACGGTATTTGGTCGGGCCCTCTATGTCGTTCATCATGATTTTGCGGTGTGCGCCATCTCGACCTATAGCGGGTCATCGTTTACCCGACTGCACGGTGTTCCCGCCGAGGGGCCGTCCGGGTTCGCCGCCCTCGATGATGCACTATATATTCGTACGCACCGTCAGGTCTACGTCTGGGCGCGATCAACGTTCAGCCTCGTGTCGAGCGAACGATTCACCGGGCTGGTGGCCTACAACGGCGTGCTCTACGCCAAGGCCTACGGCACGAACAAGCTCGGCGTGCTCGGCCACACCGGCTTCTCGGAACTCGCGAACACCCCGCCGCTGGCTGGGGAGATCTACATCGCCCGCGGTGCTCTGTACTTTCTCGACCGGGCCGGACGGCTGCACACGCATCGAACGGCCACCCCGCCGCTTCGCGCGTCGACTGGCCTATCGCACGCGTAACGCAGGGTGGGCGCGCAGGTTTTTTGGCAACGCGTGTCAGTGCAGGGTTTTAGTGCAGTGCTTACTGCAGGGCTGCCAGAAGTGCCGGCTCCGGCACGAGCGCATGGCTGCCCGGCAGAAACAATCGCTGGCAGCCGTCGAGTTCGATCTGCGTCGACGTGTCGAGCCGGGTGTCGCCGCGCTCCGGCCAGAGCACCGCGAACCGGGTGAGGTCGGCCGTGCACTCGGGTGCTTGCGAAGCGGATGCTGCGGCGGCGAGCAGCGCCGCGGCATCCGCTTCAAGGATGCTCGCGCTGGCAAAGGTGCCGAACTGCAGGTTCATCACTGCACCGAGGGCATCACCATCGAGCCCGTCGATGGAGTTGAGCTCGCTGAGATCGGGGTCCCGCGCCGGGGCGACCGTGTAGACGCAGACGCTCGCGCCGTCGACGCCGGCAAAGGATGGAGTCTCAGCCGGCGACGCGGGAGTCAGCTGCACGCCCTCCCCGATCTCTGTGGGGTTGCGGTATGTCTGCAGGCCGGTGGCGCCGAAGAGCAGTGACTGCTCGGGAGCGCCGGCCGTCATGGCGCAGTTGGCGTCGAGGGCCTCGCGCGTGACCTGCAGCACGAGCGGAAGCAGGGTCGTATCGGTCAGATCGAGGTTGTCGAGGGCTGCATGGGCTGCCGGTTTGGTTTTGCCGCAGGCGGTGCGCGGCCAGGCCGCCCGCAGAGCGTCACCGTCGGCGTTTTCGAGCCAGAGCGTCGGCACCAACTCCATGTCGGCGGTGCAGACCTGATTGGGGCCCGCCTGGTCGTTGGGTTCGGCGAGTGCGGCCAGTAGCAGACCGAAATCCCCTTGGAGGTTCTCGACCGTCACGGCCGACCAGCGGCCCTGCGCGTCGTCGAGGCTGCCGAAGAAGGTGCAGCGATAAGCGGCGACGGGTTCAAAATCGGCGGGCACCCGTCCCGGATCCGGCGCGGCGGGATGCTCGGCGGTCAGATCAGTTTGGGTCGGAACCCCGTCTTGCACGACGATCTCGTGGTTGAGGTTGGGCGCCTGGCAATCGACTTCGGCAGCGAGTTGCGCAACCGGGGTGTCGGTCGCCGCGGGGAAACCGGGGAGACCGGCGCATCCGCTGAGCAGAACAGCGAGGGCGATAGCGAGCGCGCCGAATCGCGATCGGCCAACTGAGTGTGTGAGCGGCGACATAATTTTCCCCCAATTGATTGCCGTGCCCCCACGTTAGCGAAGTAGGGTCACTACGCGATAACGATTCTCAGAGCAAGCGGATGCGCCACTTCGGCCACGCAGACGGGCCTGGCGCTAGCCGCTTGCGCGGCCCGCAATCGAGCGGTACCCCCGTGGCGGTGGCGCACCGACCGGGCGCGCGGGCACACAATAGAGGAGTGCCAAATTCCACGCAGTCTCTCTTCGAGCTGGACCAGCCTTTAACGCACCCCATAGCATCCGTTTCGCTGCCGGCACCGCACACGCTGCGCATCGTCGCAGACTCGACCGACCGGGTGGCTTGGATGCGGGCGCGCAACCAGGGCATCACCGCAACGGATGTCGCGAAACTGTCGACCCCGAAATCCATTCTGAACGCGGCGCACGACAAAATGCACGGCACGAGCTTCTCTGGCAACAGCTACACCGACCACGGTCGTGCCCGCGAACCGGTCATCGCAGCCTGGGTGCTCGAAAACTATGGCATTGAGCCGAGCACGAACCTCTTTCGATCGCTGTCGCACCCGCGGCACTTGGCCACGCCGGACGGCGTCGGCGTGGCGCCCAACGGCGATCTGCACCTGGCCGAAATCAAGACCACGAGCAAGCCGTGGCGCAGCGTTCCGCGCAGCTATCTGCGACAGGTGTGGTGGCAGCAATATGTGCTCGGTGCCGAGCGCACGCTGCTGGTCTGGGAAGAGCATCAGGGCTTCGTGCCGGTTGCCCCGGTGCCCGAATGTCGCTGGATCGAACGTGACGAAGACCAAATCGCCATTCTGGTCGGCCTCGCCAACGCCCTGATCGACAATCTCGACGAGCAAGCCCGCCGCTAGCGGCCCGGCCCGCGCGCTGCACCTCCCGGTGCGCTCCGCAGTGCGGCGCAGAATTTCTGCGCTACACCTCCCCGTGCGTGACGAAGATCGCGCTACACCTCTCGGTGCGCGGGGGCTACGCCGCTGCGCGGGAGGCCCAACTCCCGCGCACTGGCGCAGCACCCGCGCAGCGTGTTGCGCGGGACTTTCGGCCGTATCGGAACTCCCGCGCACTGGCGCAGCACCCGCGCAGCGTGACGCAAAACACGGCGCCCCGGCCCCTACCCCTCACCCCTGCCCCTCACCCCTCACCCCTCACCTGAGCCTTGCGAAGGCGGACTCAGTCGACGAATCGGGCGTGAGGGGATGCAAAATCGACCTTTCGGGGCCTGTTTTGGGTCGACTTGCGTCCCCTCACCGCGAACCGTGAGCGCGCTCAGGATGTGTTCCGGGCCAGGGCCCGGGAAATGGGGCATACGGCAGGGGACATGCGCCAGAATGGAGAGCATGGCTACTGAATACGAACTGCCGGAAACCATGCGCGCCCTCGTCATTGACGAGACCGGCGCCCCCGAGATGTTGCACCTGCAAGATCATCCGCTGCCCCGTCAAATCTCCGACGAAGTGCTCATTAAGGTTGTCGCAGCCGGCCTCAACCCGATCGACGCCAAGACCAGGGCCGGCAAGGGTGTCGCGGCAGCTATCGAGCACTACCCGGCCATTCTCGGCAACGACTTCAGCGGGGTCGTCGTGCGCACGGTGTTCGAGGCCTCTGACCTACAGCCCGGCGACGCCGTCTACGGTATGGGCCGAGTTCCGCGCACCGGCGGCAGCTTCGCCGAGTACGTGTCGGTCTCGAGCATGAGCGTCGCCCGCAAACCGGCCCGGCTCAGCCACATCGAGGCCGCCGCAGTTCCGATCGCCGCGCTGACCGCGTGGGGGATGGTCAAATTAGCCGGGGCAGCTCCCGGGCAGCGGATGCTTGTGCACGCCGGCAGCGGCGGCGTCGGTCACTTCGCGGTGCAGTTCGCCCGGATGCTCGGCGCCCACGTGACCGCTACCGGCTCGACTCGCAACCTCGACTTTCTGCGCGACCTCGGCGCCGACGAGGTCATCGACTACACCACCACCCGCTTTGAAGATGTGGCACACGACCTTGACTCGGTCATCGACCTCATCGGCAACGTGCACGACGACACCGGCACCCGCTCGCTCAAGGCACTCCGCCCGGGCGGCCTGCTCGTGAATGCACCGACGGGCAGTTGGCCAACGATGGCAGCGGATGCCGCAGCAGCTGGCCGCCGCGCGACCGGTTTCAAGGTGTCCCCCGACGCGCGCACTCTCGACGAGCTCTCGACCCTGTTAGACTCCGGCGCCGTGCGTGTACACATCGATTCGGTGTTCGAACTCGCTGAGGGTGCAGCCGCCCACCGCCTGCTCGAGCTGGGTCACACCCGCGGCAAGATCGTGCTGCGCGTCTCATAAAGGTCAGCACGCGCCAGCTCCACCCCAGGTCAACACCCGCCAGCTCCACCTACCCTCAGCACGAGCCAGCTCCGCCCAGGGCCAGCGCGAGCGCCTCCTCAACGGCCGGTACCGTGCGGCTTCCGCTCAGGCGCCCGGTCATTGGGTCGCCTCCCTGAGGGTAAATTTCTGCTCGTCCTGAATGGGCGCCGTGGTATCACAGGCCTGCATGGTGAGCGAGGCATCCGCTGACTGTAGGCACTGCGTGATCTCCTCCACGCTGCGAATCTGGAAGGTCGCGGTCGAGCCGTCAATGGCGAGGAGGGTGAACCGCTGCTCGGCTTTCTTGGCGTGCGAATCGTCCGTCTTCAGCGTCACCTTCGAAAAATTCTTCGTCTTGGCCGGTGAGTCCCACACCGTGGCGTTTGTGTTTGCCACGATTTTGAAGTCACTGCCGTCGGCAACGAAACCGAACTTCACTGTTGCAACCGGCGAGCACGGTTTCGCCGTGAGCTCGGGACCGTCGGCGGCGGTGACACAGGTCTTGTCGGCGGTGACAACGTGGTACCAGGTTCCAGGCGTCGGCACCCTCGTATCAGTGGAAACCACGAGCATGTTCGAGACCGCCAGTTGAGTGCCGCTCGCGTCGAGTGAGTAGACCGTATAGCTGTAGGGAGTATTCGGCTCCCGGCCGGTGTCGGTGAAGGTCGTGGCGCTCTGCTCCATCACGACCGCTGCAGTGTCGCGGTACACCTGATAATGCGTCACGGTCGAGTCTTCGGGGGCACTCCAGCTCAATTCGATGGAGCTGTCCGTTTTCTCGCCCGCCACCAGCGCTCGTGGCGCGGTGTTGACGACAGATTGCACGGCGCTGACGATCGTGTGCGGTGAGGTCCAGTTTCCGGCCCGCGCGTGAAGATCCATGTGCGCTGTCATTGAGGTGCTCGGTCTGGTTCCGGCGACGGTGTGTGAAATCGAAGTCTGCACGCAGTACCGCGCCGTGGCGCCCGCGGCCAGGTCTCCGCTCAGAGAAACTGTCGCGGCCCAGGTACCCTCCGTAACCCCGGACTGCGGCGGCGCACCGCAGGTGCCGGCGGCCAGCGGCCAGGTGCGCACGCTGATGTCACCGGCAAACGAGTCGGAGGCAGCGGGGGCTGCACCAAGTACCAGGCTAAAGCTGGCTGGCACGTTGCCGTTCGTCAGGGTGATCGGCTTAGTGGTGGTGAGCGCGGTTGATGTGTACGTGGTCGCGAGCTCGGCAAAGCCGGTCTGCGTGATAGTGACGGCGTCCGAGCGAACGGATGCCGTGGACGTGACCGCAGCGGCGGTCCAGACCGCCTGGGCAACGCCGGTGCCGGCCAGGCTGAGAAACACGACGCTGGCGATCGCCACGGCAGTCCGCCCGGCGGGCCAGCGCAGCGGGTGGCTGGCCGCGGGGCTAGACCGGCGCTCGCGCAGCCGATACAGCTCACGGAGGGAACGAGTCGATGTCATGGCTTAGACCTGTCGTCCGTCGATACGAATTTCGAAGTTCGTGGCTGCCAGGGATTGGCTGTCGGTCGGGGCATCCGCTGTGAGCATCACCGAGACACAGAGAATCGCCGCGGCACCGGGAGCTAGGGTCGTGCCGAGGTCGGTGCTCGGTGCGTTGGCGAAGGTACCCGTAACGATGGGGGCAAGGCTCGACTCGCACTCTTCGACCGCCGAAACGACTTGCGCCCCCACGATCAGAGCGTCGGACAGCGTGGTCTGTGCCGTCGGTGGAGTCAAGCCGGCGAGGCGAAGCTGGAGCGGCACTGTACCGTCATTCTGCACGGTGACCGTGCCGACATTTCTAGCGCCGGGATACAGCGCGGTGCTGGGCATCGTGAGTGATGATGTGATGGTGAGCGTTGCCGTTCCGGCCTGGATCGTGACTGCCGGGCCGAGGTCGGTGCTTGAGTTCAACAGGGCGTACGTTCCGCCGACGGTGGCGGTAGCCAACAGGGTCGCGCCCAAGATGGCCGCGCTCGCGAGCAGAAACGATTTCACAATGTCACCGGCTTTCGCAGATCGAGAGTGGATGCTGACGGCTCCGGGTGCCCGTCGCTAAGTGGCGGGTACCCGGAGAAGACCGGTACGACCCGCGGTGCGGCCCTTCGAGTGCTGGCCTGAAAACTTCGGGTGATTTCAGGCTAACAATCGGCAGGCGTAAAGCAACGTCAGAAGCATCCGCTTCGTGATCGCCGCGGGGCAAGCGCGGCAGTGCTGCGGCTGGGCGTCCACAGCCCTGGGGAGTGGGTAATGAATTGCTGCAGCCCGTTGGTGTTTTCTTCGCCCGTAGCTCCATCCGCGATTCACACACTAGGTGGGACAGACAGCCTTGTCTGTTCCGTCCCAACCCCCAGTACGGGGAATCGGGGTTTTGCGCAATTGCGCAAATATGGCCCGTGCGTACACGATTTTCAGACGATCTCATCAGTTCCTCATGAAAATATCAACGTTTTAGTGGTTTGCTTGGTCTATCGAGTCACGGTTGGCCACAACCGAACCTGCCGGTCTACCTCCGAATTGGGCTGCGTCGCGGCGCCGCCTAACGCTGGCGGCAGCGCCGCTCACGAACATGTAGCCCGCGTAGCAAAACAGTAATGTCGCGGTCACCGGAATGATCCAGGCGCGGTTTGCACCATTGATCGCACTGTTGACGTAACCAATCAGCGGCACCGAATACCAGAGCCGGCCCTGAATTTGACCTTCGAGCACCGCGTCGGCATCCGCTTGAGAGTTGTTGTCGCCCTTCGTGACGAACGCGCGCTCGCCAGCCGTCGAGTTAATCGCGGTGATGCGATGGGTGATCACGCCAGGCTTTCCGGTCTCCATCTGGTACGTGACAACATCACCCAGCACCAGGTCATCCACCGCGACGGGCCGCACGATAATGAGAGTGCCGGGCGGAAAGCTCGGCTCCATCGAGCTGGTGAGTACGGTCAGGGGAATCGACCCGGTGGCCTTCGGCACGACGATCAGCACCACGGCCAGGGCGACAACGAGCACCAGCAGGGCGGCGCTGAGGGCGAACCCGACCGAGTGCCACAGACCAGCGGCTTGCTTGATCGGGTCGGGCTGAGCGCCCAGAGGCGGATCAACCGGGAGAGTCGCGTGGGAAGCCCGAACTTTCACGCGACTCTCCTTTCGTGGTTGTGTCTAGCGAGGGACTATGACAGTTCCAGGTACTGAGCGAGCGTCACGGCGATGCCGGAGAGGTCAACCTGTCCGGTCTTCGCTATGTCGTCATCAATGGCGGGACCCTTGTCCTTGGCGCCGGGACCCTTATCCCCGGCCGGGAACGTGATCGTCACGGTGACGAGGTACTTCGCGTCATCTTCCGTCAGGAGGAGGGGCTCGCTACCAGGCTTCGGCTTGCGGCTTTCCTGTCCTTCATCCAATTCCAGCACCTCGACTGTGGTGTCCTCCTTGAGGATTCTCTCCAGCATCTTGTCTGCATCAGACGCACTGTCCGCAACGAGCTTGCCATCGCCGACGGTGAGTCGGGCCATGATGTTGTCACCTTCTGCTTTCACGTCGAGTACGGTCTTGTAGGTGAGCGTGTCGCCCGGAACAATGAGGTAGTCAGCGATGGCAATCTTGCCGTTCTGGTCAGCCCAGACGCCGTCTCCCGCGGCGACGGTCAGCGTGCCGGCATTGATGGTTCCGCCAACGATTGACGCTTCGGAATTCCACAGCGCGAAGGTGCCTGCACCGCCGAGGAGGAGTGCGATACCGGCGGCGCCGGCGATGGACCCTGTGAGGAGCTTGTTCATTGATTTACCTTTCAAATTGTCGGTTTCGAGGTGGAATAATGGATCGTTCTCACCATCCCCACATCGAACCGTAGTGGTGAGACAGCCTCAGGTATGCTCCCCATCTGTTCTTGGAAGACCCCCAATCTGGGGGATAGAATATGGCCCGCCAACAGGACGAAAATCGCCCGCATTCAGCACAGCGACGCCCCTTGGCTCCGTGAAAACACCCACATGCTGTGCATCGCCCTGGTCGCGGTAGGGTACACACTTGGAGTAGTCGCAAGGAGACGCCCATGACTTCGCCCACCGCCGCCTCGGCCCGCTCCGGCGAGCACGCCGGCCCCGTCATAGTCTGGTTCCGCGACGATCTGCGGGTCGCCGACCATCCAGCCCTGCACGCTGCCCTGGCCCGCGACCGGCCGATCCTGGCCGTGTACATACTTGACGACGTGTCCCCCGGCGTGCGTCCACTCGGCGGCGCCGCGCGCTGGTGGCTGCACCAGAGCCTCACATCGCTCGCTGCCACGCTTGAGGCCCTCGGCGGTCGGCTCGTTCTGCGCCGCGGCGCGGCAGCCGCGATCATCGCCGAAATCGTTAGCGAAACGGATGCCGCTGCCGTCTTCTGGAATCGCCGTTACGGCGCGGCGGAACGCACGATCGATACCGCGATCAAGGCCGACTTGATCGCGCACGGCGTGGAAGCCCACAGCTTTTCGGGTTCACTGCTGTTCGAACCGTGGACAATTCAAACCGGTCAGGGTGGCTCCTATTCGGTGTTCACGCCGTTCTGGCGCGCCTGCACCGCTGGCCCCCCTCCGCGCGCGCCCTACCCGGCGCCCGCCAGCATTCCCGGCTGGAGCGGTCGCATCGCCGCAACTGACGTGCCCGCCGACGGCATCCCGTCCGACCATCAGCCCTCCGACACTCCGTCCCCCGCAGCACTCGCCTCCGACGACCTCGACGACTGGGGCCTCGAGCCCCGCGCACCCGACTGGGCGGCCGGGCTGCGCGCGGCGTGGGTGCCGGGCGAGGCATCCGCTCAGCACATGCTCGAGCATTTTCTGACTGAATCGCTGCCCCGTTACGCCACCGAACGTGACGAACCGGCCCAGAACGCCACGTCGCGGCTGTCGCCGTACTTGCGCTGGGGTGAGATCAGCGCGCACCAGGTCTGGGCCGCCACAGAGCGAGCTCGGAGCAATCTTTCGGGCCCGGCGCTGTCAAGCGCCACCCGGTTTCTCACCGAACTCGGCTGGCGCGAGTTCGCGTACCACGTGCTGTTTCACGCCCCCGACCTCGCAACGAAAAACCTGCGGCCCGCCTTCGACGCTTTCCCGTGGCCGCCGCTCGACAACGCGGCCCTGGGCGCCTGGCAGCAAGGCCGCACCGGTTACGCGCTCGTCGACGCCGGCATGCGCGAGCTCTGGCGCACCGGAAGTATGCATAACCGAGTACGCATGGTCACCGCTTCATTCCTGATCAAGAATATGTTGGTCGACTGGCGTGAGGGCGAGCGCTGGTTCTGGGACACCCTGGTCGATGCCGACGCCGCCAGCAACCCGTTCGGCTGGCAGTGGGTGGCCGGTTCCGGGGCGGATGCTGCGCCCTATTTTCGTATCTTCAATCCCAACCTGCAGGCTGCCAAGTTCGACCCGCACGAGCAGTACATCCGTGCCAATGTGCCCGAATACGGCGCGGATGCTTACCCGGCCCCGCTCGTAGACCTCGGCGAAACTCGCCGGGCAGCCCTCGCCGCCTACGACAGGGTCAAAGCTCAGCCCGCTGGCTGAGCCATCTTTCTCCCGAACGGTGAGCTTTCTACCTCGTGAGGAGAATAGCCCGGGCGTCGCTACCTGACAGCGACACCCGAGCTACCTCTCTGTTGCGTTTCCTTCGCCCGGCGCGTGCCAACCCGAACTGCCACGCTCAGGTCCAGAAGGTCACGGTGAAATAGTGGAACTATTTCACCATCCCCCTCATGAACCTTAGAGTTGATAGAAACTCATGTATGCCCCCCATTGGGTGCCACCTTCCCCCCAAACTGGGGGATGGACCACCGGTTGGTGGCCCGCTCCAAAAGGGCAACGAAAAACGGGCAAACAGCCGCTTACCCCTGTGATGATGCCGGGGCGAAGCAACCGTTTGCCCGCTTTCGCGAACGCCGTAAAAGTTAGAAGAAGCGGGCGTACGCTCCGACCGTCAGAAATGACGGAAACTCCGGCTCGAGGGCCGAGGTGCGCAGCACCATGAGGGCATCATCGAAGCGGTCAGTTGGCGTGCGCTCAAGGCCTCCCACGATCTCATCGAGCACCTCTTCGACCCAGTCGGAGTCGATCCGGCGGCCTTCGGCGGTGACCGAGTTCTCGTGAATCCACTGCCAGAGCTGCGAGCGGGAGATCTCCGCAGTCGCGGCGTCTTCCATCAGGTTGTCGATTGCTGCAGCGCCAACGCCGCGCAGCCAGGACTCGATATAGCGCAGCGCCACGAGAATGTTTCCGCGCACGCCCTCCTCGGTGATCGCTCCGCCGACCGACTCGATGTCGATCAGCTGGGCTGCCGTCACACTCACGTCAGGGCGGGTGCGCTCGACCTGGTTGGGCCGGTCGCCGAGCACAGCATCGAACTCCGCCTGTGCCGTGGCAATCAGGTCGGGGTGGGCCACCCAGGTGCCGTCGAAGCCGTCGGTCGCTTCACGCTTCTTATCGGCCGACACTTGACTGAGAGCCTGCTCGGTAACGGCCGGGTCGCGACGGTTGGGAATGAACGCACTCATGCCGCCGATGGCGTAGGCCCCTCTGCGGTGGCAGGTCGACACGAGCAGGTCGGTGTATGCCCGCATGAACGGCACGGTCATGGTGATCTGCTTGCGGTCGGGAAAGACGAAGCGGCTGCCGCGGGCACGGAACGTTTTGATGATGCTGAAGATGTAGTCCCAGCGTCCAGCATTCAGGCCAGAGCAGTGATCGCGCAGCTCGTAGAGAATTTCTTCCATCTCGAAGCCGGCCTGGATCGTCTCGATCAGAACCGTGGCACGGATGGTGCCGTAGTTGATTCCGAGGCGCTCTTCGGCGTAGCTGAAGATGTCATTCCACAGGCGAGCCTCTTTGTGGCCCTCGAGCTTGGGTAGGTAGAAGTACGGGCCGGTGCCGCCATCGATGAGCTTCTTGGCATTGTGAAAGAAATACAGGCCGAAGTCGACGAGGCTGCCGGAGGACTTCATGCGGCGGTTGGCGCGGTCCACGAAGGTAATGTGCTTCTCCACCAGGTGCCAGCCGCGCGGACGCAGCACGATGGTCGGCGCCTGCTCGTTGGTGATCTCGTACTTCTTACCTTCGGGGCTCGTGTACCGCAGCTGACCGCGCACCTGGTCGAACAGGGTCAGCTGGCCCTCAATCACGTTGGCCCAGGTGGGGCTGGTGGCGTCTTCCTGGTCAGCCAGCCACACCTTGGCGCCGGAGTTGAGCGCGTTGATGGCCATCTTGCGGTCGGTCGGTCCGGTGATTTCCACTCGGCGATCTTCGAGGCCTGGTCCGGCTCCGGCGACGCTCCAGCTCTCATCGAGACGGATGCCCTCGGTTTCAGTGAGGAATTTCGGGTCGCGACCGTTCGCGGCATCCACTCGGGTCTGCAGCCGGGCAGCGAGCAAGTCGTGGCGTGTGCCGGCGAAACGCTCGTGCAGCTCGGCCAGAAATTGAAGCGCCCCGGGGGTGAGGATCTCGTCATAACGCTCATCGAGCGGTCCGGTCACTTCGAGGTGCGAACGAATGGTCGCGAAACTGCCGGTCGTGGCCGGCACCGTTTCAGACGGTACGGCACTCGTCGGCACGGTACCGACCGACTGCTCGATGGTCGGGTTCGGGGTATTCATGGTCTGACTCCTCGCGAAAGTTGATGATGCCGATTGGTGATTGCCTAATTCATACTCTGTCCCGATTGCACGGCCGCAAACCGAAATGCCGGTGCAGAATAAACCCGTTTATTCTGATTGCCGAAACTTTTGAAGTGTGTGACACTGTCGGCATGCTATCCACCGACTCCACCGCCCTCGCCGCACTCACTTCGCTCGCCAACGATGATCCCGAACTCGACGCGCTCACCATCGGGCGGCGAATCCGCGAGCTGCGCACCAGTCGCCGCATGACGCTCGACACCCTTGCCGCCGCCATCGACCGCGCGCCGTCGCAGGTGTCGATGATGGAGAACGGCAAACGCGAACCGCGACTGTCCCTGCTGCGCGCGATCGCCCGCGCGCTCGATACCACCCTCGACGAGCTCATCCGAACGGATGCCCCCTCCGAGCGGGCCGCCCTGGAGATCTCGGTCGAGCGCGCCCAGCGCGGCCCGGTGTTTCAAGCGCTCGGCCTGCCCCGAATCCGTGTAAGTAAAGGGCAGAGCGATGAGACCCTGCAGACCATCCTGAGCCTGCACAACGAGATTGACCGACTCAACCGAGAACGCGCGGCCACCCCGGAGGAAGCCAGACGCGCCAACTCTGCCCTGCGCCAAATCATGCGGCAGCAGGATAACTATTTTCCCGAACTTGAAGCGCAGGCCCTCGAAATTCTCAGCGCGGTCGGGCACTCCGGCGGGCCGGTGTCGCAGCAGCTCGTCGCCGACATGGCCACGCATTTGGGATTCTCGCTGCACTACGTGAACGACCTGCCGCACTCCACCCGGTCAGTCACCGACAAGCGCAACGGGCGCATCTATCTGCCAACTAACCGTTCGGCCTCGCGGGACTCCCGCTCGCCCATCGTGCAGGCCTTCGCCAGCCAACTCTGCGCACACGAGGAACCGAAAAGTTATGCAGAATTTTTGCGGCAGCGCGTCGAGACAAACTACCTCACCGCGGCCATTCTGCTGCCGGAGCGCGACGCCGTGCGCATGCTCACCGAGGCAAAGACGCTCCGGCGCATCTCGATGGAAGACCTGCGCGACGCCTTCGCGGTCTCCTATGAAACGGCCGCGCACCGATTCACTAACCTAGCCACCGCCAGGCTCGACATTCCGGTGCACTTCATGAAGGTGCACGAGTCTGGCACCATCATCAAGGCCTACGAGAATGACCACGTGCGGTTTCCGAGCGACGCCCTCGGCGCGGTCGAGGGCACAACGGTCTGCCGCAGCTGGACCGCCCGCACCGTGTTCGACGTCGCCGATCGCTTCAGCGCCTGGTACCAGTACACCGATATGCCGGCCGGCAGCTTCTGGTGCACCTCCCGCATTGAGAAGGCGAAGGAGGGCGAGTATTCGGTCAGTGTCGGCGTTCCTTTTGCCCACGTGAAGTGGTTTCGCGGGCGGGAAACGGCCAACCGGGCCGTATCGCTGTGCCCCGACGAGTCCTGCTGCCGCCGGGCGCCGGACAACCTGGCCGATCGCTGGGCCGGGCAGTCCTGGCCCGCTGCGCGCACGCCGACGAGCCTGCTCGCCGCGTTGCCCACCGGCACTTTTCCCGGGGTCGACCAGACCGAGGTATACCAGTTTCTCGAGGCACACTCACCGCGCTGACCTCTCTGACACCCGCCCGACCCGCGGCCGCCCAAGCGGCCACTGGACCGACTACTGGGGCGACCACTGAGATGACTACTGGGATGGCGGAATCCGCTTGAGAGGCGAAAACAAACCGGTACGTTGTTGGCTCTACCGTAGGTAATATTGGATACGCGTGACGGTGTTCTTGATTAGGGCACACTCACGTTTCCCGCACCAGGGAGTTTCGGTTGTGTGCGTCAGTTCCACGTTACAGTCGCTGCTCTCGCCCTACCGAAATGCGAGCTGATCATGTGTGACTCTCGCGCAACACTTCGTCGGTTGAATGATGCGATTCGTGCGGGCATCCCATCTGCGCATTCCGCGCTCACCCCGCCGGCCGTCTTGGCCGATGAGTCCCGGCCGCGCGAGAGAATTGTGCCGGGCGAACCGATGCCCTCGCACTGGTTTCGATCGCAAACGCTGCTCGATGTGCGCGGTCTGCGGGTTGCGGCGACACCCCAGGGGAACGCACCATCGCTGGTCGGTGGCATTTCGCTCTCCATCACGCGCGGTGAGGTGATCGGTCTCGTCGGTGACGCCGGCTCCGGGGCCGTGCAAGTTGCCCAGTCGATTGCCGGGGTATTGCCGACGCCCGCGAGCATCCATTCTGGGTCGATTCTGTTCAACGGCCTCGAATTGGTCGGTCTGTCCCGGCGCGGGCGCGATCGCCTACGCGGCGCGATCGCTTATCTGCCACGCGACCCGCTCGGCAGCCTCGACCCGACCATCACGGTCGGAACCCAGCTGGCTGCGCCGTTGCGCGGTGTCATCGGCCTGTCGAAAGCTGTCGCTTATACTCGCTCACTCGCTCTGCTCTCCTATGTCGGTTTCGACCGCCCGGAAGAGATATTCATGGCCTACCCAGACCATCTGTCGGCGACGCAGGCGCAGCGCGTGCACATCGCCAGTGCCCTCGCTGGCGGCCCCGACCTCATAGTGGCCGACGACTCGACGAAGATCCTTGGCGCAGCGGGTGCCACCGAGATTTTCACCCTGCTACAGACGCTCCAGCACACCCATGAACTGACCATGATTCTGGTGACCCAGTCGGTGTGTGTGGCCGCCCAGAACTGCCACCGGGTCGCGGTTCTGCGCGACGGTGCCATCGTCGAACACGCCTCGGTGACCGAACTGGTTGACTCCCCGAAGCATCCGTATACCCGCAAGCTCCTGCACGCGGCGGCTGCCGTTGAGGGAGTGCGTGGCTCGGCCTTGTAGATTGAGCGCATGGAGGCAACGAATCGACCGGGAGCTCACGAGGCGATCTTCGCCCAGCTCGTCGACGCCGGCCGCACCGAGCAAGTAGCCTCCGTTGTTATACCTTTGACACACCAGAGTTTGCATCGGCGCCGGCTTTTTGGGTGCCCGACCAGTGAAGGATACAGCCTATGACCAGCTACGCAGTCATCAACCCGGCCACCGGGGAGACAGTCAAGACCTACGACACAATCTCGGATGCCGAGCTCACTGCCGCGCTCATCACCGCAGACGCCGCCCACACCTGGTCGCGCTCCACGAGCGTCGATGAGCGCGCAGCGCTCGTGCGCCGCGTAGCCGAACTGCACCTCGAGCGCCGCCAAGAGCTTGCCGATATTATCGTGCGCGAAATGGGTAAGCCGATGGAGCAGGCCCTCGGCGAGGTCGACTTCAGCGCCGACATCTACGCCTACTACGCCGACAATGCGACGGACCTGCTGAAGGATGAAGCCATCAGCCTGCTCGCCGGCGAGGGTTCGGCACTCATTCGTCGCAGTTCGCTCGGCGTGCTGCTCGGCATCATGCCGTGGAACTTCCCGTATTACCAAGTTGCCCGTTTCGCCGGACCGAACCTGATCATCGGCAACACCATCTTGCTCAAGCACGCCGAGCAGTGCCCCGAATCGGCCGCCGCAATCGCGCAGATCATGCTCGACGCCGGTTTTCCCGAGGGGGCATACACGAACCTCTATGCTTCTCATGATCAGATCGCCACGGTCATCGCCGACAAGCGCGTGCAGGGTGTCTCGCTGACCGGTTCGGAGCGCGCCGGAGCGGCGATTGCTGAGATAGCTGGGCGCAACTTGAAGAAGGTCGTGCTCGAGCTCGGCGGCTCAGACCCGTTCATCCTGTTGTCCACCGACGACCTGGATGAAACCGTCGGCGCCGCCGTGGCTGCTCGCCTCGATAATAACGGCCAGGCCTGCAACGCGGCCAAACGCTTCATCGTCATTGAGGAGCTCTACCAGCCTTTCCTCGATAAGTTCACCGCGGCAATCGCCGCCGTGAAACTGGGCGACCCGACCAACGCCGTCACCGAACTCGGGCCGCTTTCCTCGGCACAGGCTACCGAAATTCTCACCGAGCAGGTTGCGCGCGCTGTGGCTCAGGGTGCCACCCTCGTCACGGGTGGAACTTCTGAGGGCAATTTCTTCGCCGGAACCGTGCTCACCGATGTATTGCCCGGCTCCGATGCCTTCCACGAAGAGTTCTTCGGCCCGGTCGCCCAGATCTTCAGCGTTCCCGACGAGGCCGCCGCCGTCACATTGGCCAACAACACCCCGTTCGGCCTGGGTTCCTATGTCTTCACCACCGACCCAGAGCAGGCACTGCGCGTGGCCGACGGCATTGAGGCGGGCATGGTCTTCATCAATTTGGTCGGTGCCGACGGTGCCGAGCTGCCGTTCGGTGGTGTCAAGAGGTCCGGCTCGGGGCGCGAACTGGGTCGTTTCGGTGCCGACGAATTCGTCAACAAGAAGATGATCCGCATCGGTTAGTCCCTCCGCCGGTCAAGGAACGACGAAGGAGCGATCGAGACCCCTCACGCGGTCTTGATCGCTCGCACCTCCGCCTCGACCAACGAAAAGAAGTAGGGCCCGTCCGAGGACGGGCCCTACTTTTCGAGCTTTGAAACTGCGCTAGCGGATGCTTCGAGCCTTAGATGCTATTGACGTCGAGCTGGATGCCAGGACCGAAGGTGGTCGAAACGACGCCCTTCGTGATGTAACGCCCCTTGGACGAGCTCGGCTTGAGTCGAACGACCTCTTCGAGCGCTGCCGAGATGTTTTCGTTCAGCTGCTCGACCGAGAAGGATGCCTTGCCAACGACGAAGTGCACGTTGGAGTGCTTGTCGACGCGGAACTCAATCTTTCCACCCTTGATGTCGGACACGGCCTTGGCGACGTCGGGCGTTACGGTTCCGGTCTTCGGGTTGGGCATGAGGCCACGCGGGCCGAGTACCTTTCCGAGACGGCCGACCTTACCCATGAGCTCGGGAGTCGAGACGGCGGAGTCGAACGAGGTGTAACCAGCGGCTACCTTCTCGATGAGCTCGTCGCCACCGACCTCGTCGGCGCCGGCAGCGATAGCGGCTTCGGCGGCTGGGCCGGTGGCGAAGACGATGACGCGGGCGGTGCGACCGGTGCCGTGCGGGAGGATGACGGTTCCACGAACCATCTGGTCGGCTTTGCGGGGGTCGACTCCGAGGCGGAGGGCGACCTCAACGGTGGAGTTGAACTTCGCGGAGCCGGTCTCCTTGGCGAGGGTGACGGCTTCGATGGGGGTGAAGAAGTTGTCTTCACCGATCTTGGCGGCGCTGGCGCGGTATGCCTTTGACTTGGTTGCCATGTTAAATCTCCTGTATGTACTTCAGAGTGTGGTGCGAGCCTGGCAGGCTCTTCCACTAATTGCTAAGGGTGCGCAGGCGCCGTCTGGCGGCCACGCAATGGTGATGCTTAGGCGCTGACCGTGATGCCCATGGAGCGGGCGGTTCCGGCGATGATCTTCGCGGCGGCGTCGATGTCGTTGGCGTTGAGGTCAACCATCTTGGCTTCGGCGATCTCGCGAACCTGAGCCTGGGTGAGGTTGGCAACCTTGACGGTGTGCGGGGTTCCGCTGCCCTTGGCGACTCCGGCGGCCTTCTTGATGAGCTCCGCTGCTGGCGGGGTCTTCAGGATGAAAGTGAACGAACGGTCGTCGTAGACGGTGATTTCAACGGGGATGACGTTGCCGCGCTGGGCTTCGGTCGCCGCGTTGTATGCCTTGCAAAACTCCATGATGTTTACGCCGTGCTGGCCCAGTGCCGGCCCGATGGGCGGTGCGGGGTTGGCTGCGCCGGCCTTGATCTGAAGCTTGATCAGACCGGTAACCTTCTTCTTCGGTGCCATTGTGTTGTCCTTCGTATTGATGTGCGAGCAGCCCGAGGGCCGCTCTCCCGGTGGCCCGGATGGGCCCCGGTGGTTGGGGAGAACCAGCGTGGATGACCCTTATCAGGCCATCCACTGTGCTGATTAAAAAGTGCTGGTTAGAGCTTGGTGACCTGGTCGAAGCTGAGCTCGACCGGCGTCTCACGCTCGAACAGGGAGACGAGCACGATGAGCTTGCCGCTCTCGGGCTTGATCTCGCTGATCGATCCGGGCAAGCCCGCAAAGGAGCCTTCCTTGATTGTGATGGTCTCGCCGATTTCGTAGTCGACCTCGGCAGCGATGACGCGCTGCGCCGACTTTCCGGGGGCGCCGCCAGCCTTCGTTGGAGCCTCGACAATCTGGACGAGTCCCTTGAGCATGCCGAAGGCCTCTTCGAAGCGCAGCGGGGTGGGGTTGTGGGCGTTGCCGACGAATCCGGTCACACCGGGGGTGTGGCGAACAACCGACCAGCTGTCTTCGTCGAGGTCCATACGCACGAGCACGTAGCCCGGAATGCGCACACGGGTGACCATCTTGCGCTGGCCATTCTTGATCTCGACCACGTCTTCCATGGGAACTTCGCACTGGTAGATGAAATCTTCCATCGCCATCGACTGCTTGCGGTTCTCAATGTTCGACTTCACGCGACGCTCGAAACCGGCGTAAGAGTGAATGACGTACCACTTGCCCGGCAGAAAGCGCAGTTCCTGACGGAAGGCTTCGTAGGGGTCGATCTCTTCGTCGGCGACATCCGCTTCAGTGGTGTCTTCGGCAGCGACGCTTTCACTCTCGTCTTCAACGGCTTCGACGGACGCATCGGCCTCATCGGCGGAATCAATGTCGAGGGCGTCGTCGACCGTGGCGTCTGCCTCGGGGTCGGCAGACTCAGCGAGGGCATCGAGGGCGGCGTCAAGGTTAACCTCGACGTCGTCGTTCTCGTCGATGACGTGCAGGGCGACCTGCTCGGCGGCCTCTACGGAGTCTTCGTCGGCGGCGAGGGTGTTGCCTTCCTGCGCCTCATCGTCTTCGGACGACTGCTCGGCGGCAGTGGCCCAGTCGACATCGTCGTGCTTCGTCTCAGTCACTAATCTCAATCCCTAATGTTCTGCGTCTGCAAATTATTTGGGCACAATATCTGTGCCTTGTCTGGTTGGTCTGGACTGACGGATGCCGACCGGTGCGAGCTATCCGGGGGTACCGAACACGTAGAGAACAACGAGGCCGAAGAGCCAGTCGAAGGCCGACACGATGGCCATCATGATGATCACGAAGACGAGCACCACCCCGGTGTAGTTCAGCAGCTCTTTGCGTGTCGGGGTGACCACCTTGCGCAGCTCAGCGAAGACCTGCTTGATAAACAGGGATAACCGAGCAAAAGGACCGCGATTGGAATCGCGGGCCATTCTTGCGTTCGCGACGACTTCCTCACTGGGTTCGTCGACAACTTTTCGGGCCACCTATTACACCTCTCATGGTCGGCAGAGCTCTACCGATGTGCAGGGCGGACAGGACTCGAACCTGCAACCTGCGGTTTTGGAGACCGCTGCTCTACCAATTGAGCCACCACCCTTTAGAAGCAAACCCGCAAAGTTGTCTGAACTTCAACCCAGTAGAAACACGTGGAAAAAGGCGCAGAAAAGCATGGCGGAATTCAACTACCGGGACAAGTCTAGGTCACGGACCGGCCACTGTAAAGCTGAGGCGAACAAACCGGAGGGGCGAGCCGCCGCTTCCCGGTCAGCTTGGCACACGAACCCTTGAGCGTGCACCTTCTGAAGACGTGAGTCCGCATTGATTGAACCAGCTTCATCCGACCCGTCAGGTTTTATTTTCTCAGGCGAACGCGCGGCCAGCACTCGGGATTAGGGACCATCGAGGCGGCCGATCAGCTTGTGCATCGCGGTCATGGCGCCGCCGAGTACGGCCGGGATACCGCCACCGGGGTGCACCGACGCGCCCACCCGCCATAGCCACGGACGTGCGCGGCTCGTGTAACCGGGGCGGTGGAACGGTCCACTCTGCCAGAGCGGGTTGGTTGCGCCGTACAGTGCTCCACCGGTGGAACCCCAGCCGCTGAAATACTGCGGGTCGAACACGACATGGCTCCGAAACAGTTCGCTGATCGGGCGGTCCAGGCCCACGGCGGCGCTCACCCGAGCCACCTCACGCGCCACCCACGGGCTGTCGAGGTCGTAGTGGCGACCATCGGCGGGCGCGGTGAGGAGTACGGCCACGGTGGCCCGGTCGTTCGGATAGACCTCGTGCGGCCGATAATAGTTCAGGAATGCCATCGTCTGCTCCGGCACGAGTCCGGCATCGAGGCTGCGGTGCAGGGCGGCTGGGTCGTCGGGCAGCACGACGGAGTGCGTGGCCGTGCCCTCCGGCAGCGACGTCTCGAGCGCCGCATAGATGGCCACCCCCGAGCATGAGCGCCGCTGTGCCCGTGCCGGTGGCGCGCCGAGCAGGCCGTCAAGCACCACGCTGTCCAGTCCGCTGACGACCACGTCGGCCGGGTACGTCGCCGACGCCGTGGTCACGAAACCTTTCGACACGGAGGTAACGGGCTCACCGGTGTGCACAGTCGCGCCGGAATGCAGCGCCAGGCGGTGCAACGCGAGTGGCAGCTCGTTCACTCCCCCCTCGGGAACCCACACGCCGTCCCGGGCCATTATGGCCGGCATACTCGCGTATAGGGCGAGAGTCTGCCGGGGAGAAACGCCCGCGTTGAGGGTGTGGATGGCGATAACCTCCCGCAGGCCAGCGGGCATCCAGCTCAGGCCGTCAAGAAAGCTGCGCGTGGTCAGTCGGGTGCCATACAGGCGAAACACGCTTCGCACGGCCGGCAGCGACGCCGGATCCAGCGGGTCGGCGGTGAGCATGCTCGTGAGTTGGGGCCCGAGGCCACCGTGTTCCCGTTCGAAACGGGTCCACGCCGCGTACCAGGGATGCCCGGCCGGGACCGGCAGGGTGGCTGCTTCTCCCCGGTAAAAGTACCGGCCCACTTCGGGCAGCCTCTGCAACGTGACCCCGGCCACCGCTGCGGCCTCCGAGGGAGCAGACCGGCGGGCACCGAGCGCGTCGTAGCGAGCGAGCAGTTCCTCCCAGACCCGGGGGAACGTGACCAGCGCCGGCCCGGTGTCCACGCGCTGCCCGTCAATCTCGAGGCGCCTGCTCTTGCCACCGATCCAGTCGGATCCCTCCAGCAGAGTCACCGAATGGCCGGCCCGGGCCAAGAGTGCGGCGGCCGTGAGTCCACCGATGCCCGCGCCGAGCACGACTATGCGCCGCGGGAACGTATTCGAGCGTGATCGGGTCATGGATAGCCTCCCAGCAACATGGCTGCCACGATTTGGGCGCCCGCTACGGAACCGGCAACGTAGGGGAACACGATCGAGTATCGATACAGTCGGCGGGCCGTTGCCGGTGTGGGGCTGCGCCCCAGCGAAATCACCAGCCAGCCGGCGATGAGGGCATTCACCGCGGCGACCGGCCAACTGATCAGCGCGAATCCCACGGTGGACAGAGCCCACCACACGCCGCTCCACACCGTAGCGCCGCGCGCGCCGAGATGGACGGCAGTGGTGTGAATTCCGGCGGCGCGGTCCTCGTCGATATCCTGCACCGCGTCGTAGGTGTGCTTGGCCACGCTCCATGCCATCAGCCCGATAGCCGCTGACCAGACCGGCGACTTGCCCAAGGCCAGGGGTACGAAGATCAGCGGGAAGGCGTAGGCGGCGTTGCTGAGCGAGTCAAGGTAGCGCCGGGCCTTGAAACGCAGCGGGGGTGCCGAGTAGAAGATGAAGATCACCGTGTACGCGGCAATCCAGGCGAGCGCGTTCGTCGGCAGCGTGACGAGAAAATACGCTAGGAACGGCGCGTTGGTCAGCACGACCGCGAGCACAATACTGCGAGTCTCCGAGCCAAGGATACGAGCCCCCTCGAGGCCGCCCTTGCGGGCGTTCTGGGCATCCGTTTCCTGGTCGAAGATATCGTTCACGCCGTAGATCAGCAGGTTGAACGGCAGGGTCGCCCAGAGCAGCAGCGGGATGATGTCCCAGCGCCACAAATCCCCGATCAACCACATGCCGATGACGGTCGTTCCGACGGTGTTGACCCACAGCACCGGTCGAGAGATCTGAACCAGGCGGGTGATCATTTGATCACTCTATTCCTGCGGGAGACTCAATTCTTACGGGCATCTCATGGCTCAGCCGGCGCGCGGCAGATCTTCGTCACCGCAGCTGGCACGAGCGCCGGCTCGACCGGGGGCTGTGCTAGCTCGCGCGCGGGTCGGGTGACTAAACTCAACACGTGGATCACGAACTCAAGCGAATTTCAACTCGGATCGGCTCTATTGCTGAGTCAGCGACCCTTAAGGTTGACGGCAAGGCCAAGGCGCTGCAGGCGGCGGGGAGACCCGTGATCAGCTTCGCAGCGGGTGAGCCCGACTTTCAGACGCCCGCGCACGTCGTCGACGCGGCCCTGGCCGCCGTGCGTGACCCCAAGAACTACCGCTATACCCCCGCGGCCGGTTTGCCGGAGCTGCGCGAGGCTATTGTGGCCAAGACCCTGCGAGACAGCGGACTCGCCATAGTGCCGAGCCAGGTCGTCGTCACCAACGGTGGCAAGCAGGCCGTGTACCAAGCCTTCGCGACCCTGCTCGATCCCGGTGACGAGGTCATCGTGCCGAGCCCGTATTGGACCACCTACCCCGAAGCGATCCGACTGGCCGGCGGCGTGCAAGTCGACGTCTTCGCCGGCAGCGACCAAGGTTACCTCGTGACCGTTGAACAGCTCGAAGCCGCGCGCACCCCACGAAGCAAGGTATTGCTGTTCGTCTCACCCTCTAACCCCACCGGCGCGGTCTACTCCGCGGAGCAAACTCGAGCTATCGGACAGTGGGCCGACGACAACGGTCTTTGGGTCATCTCCGACGAGATCTATCAGAACCTCACGTATGACGGCGTGCGGGCCGTGTCGATCGTCGAGGCCGTTCCTGCCCTGGCTGATCGCACCATTCTGGTCAACGGTGTCGCCAAGACCTACGCCATGACCGGATGGCGGCTCGGCTGGATGGTTGGCCCCGCCGACGCCATCAAGGCGGCCGCCAACCTGCAATCGCACCTCTCCTCGAACGTGTCGAACATCTCGCAGCGCGCTGGAATCGCCGCTTTGAACGGCCCGCAGGATGCCGCCGTTGCCATGCGGGATGCCTTCGACCGCCGCCGGGGGCTCATCGTCCGGGAGCTGAACAAGATTCCCGGTGTCATTACGCCCACCCCGCAGGGCGCCTTCTACGTCTACCCCGACGTGACCGGTCTGCTCGGCCGCGCCTGGGGCGGCGTTACGCCCACGACCTCGCTCGAACTGGCCGACCTTATTCTCGATCAGGTCGAAGTTGCCGCCGTTCCCGGAGAAGCCTTCGGACCGAGCGGTTTTCTGCGGCTGTCCTACGCACTCGGAGATGATGCCCTGCTTGAGGGCGTGCAGCGCCTGCAAGGTCTCTTCGGAACACGTTGAGCGCGCACGATGCCGATAGCCACGATCTGATTCGGGTTCAGGGCGCGCGAGAGAACAATCTCAAGAACATCAGTGTCGACATTCCCAAGCGTCGGCTGACCGTGTTCACGGGCGTGTCCGGCTCCGGCAAGAGTTCGCTCGTGTTCGGCACGATCGCCGCTGAATCGCAGCGCATGATCAACGAGACCTACAGCACCTTCGTGCAGGGTTTTATGCCAACCCAAGCCCGGCCAGACGTCGATGTACTCGAAGGATTGACGACGGCAATCATCGTCGACCAGGAGCGGATGGGCGCCAATGCCCGGTCCACCGTCGGCACTGCCACCGATGCCAACGCGCTGCTGCGCATCCTCTTCAGTCGGCTCGGTCAGCCGTACATCGGCTCACCCCAGGCCTATTCGTTCAATGTCGCCTCGATCAGCGGAGCGGGCGCCGTCTCCATTCAGCGCGGCGCCCAGGCCGTCAAGGAGCGACGCAGCTTCAGCATCACCGGCGGAATGTGCCCCCGCTGCGAGGGCCGCGGCTCCGTCACCGACATCGACCTGACCGCGCTCTACGACGACAGTAAATCCCTCAACGATGGCGCGCTCACCATCCCCGGTTACAGCATGGACGGCTGGTTTGGCCGCATCTTCAACGGTTGCGGCTTCTTCGACGCCAACAAGCCGATCAGCGACTTCACGAAGAAGGAGCTCCATGACCTGCTGCACAAGGAACCGACCAAGATCAAGGTCGACGGCATCAACCTCACCTATGAAGGGCTGATTCCCAAGATTCAGAAGTCGATGCTGTCTAAAGACATCGACTCGCTGCAGCCGCACATCCGCGCTTTCGTGGAACGGGCCGTCACCTTCTCCGCCTGCCCCGACTGCGAGGGCACCCGCCTCAATGCGGGCGCTCGATCGTCGAAAATTAATGGCATTAATATAGCGGATGCCTGCGCCATGCAGATCAGCGACCTCGCCGACTGGGTTCGCGGCCTGGCCGAACCGTCGGTGGCGCCGCTGCTCGGAGCGTTGCAGGACCTTCTGAATTCCTTCGTTCAAATCGGCCTGGGCTACCTCTCGCTCGATCGCGCCTCCGGCACCCTCTCGGGCGGCGAATCGCAGCGCACCAAGATGATCCGCCACCTCGGCTCGTCGCTCACCGACGTCACCTACGTCTTCGACGAGCCGACGATTGGGCTGCACCCCCACGACATTGCGCGGATGAACACCCTGCTTCGCCAGCTGCGCGATAAGGGAAACACCGTGCTCGTGGTCGAGCACAAACCGGAGATGATTGCCATTGCCGACCACGTCGTTGACCTTGGCCCGGGCGCCGGCACCGAGGGCGGCGAGGTGGTCTTCGAGGGCTCCCTCGACGGGCTGCGGGCCAGCGGCACTCTGACGGGGCGTCACCTGGACGACCGGGCCGCCGTGAAGGCATCCGTTCGAACGCGCTCGGGCGTGCTGGCTGTGCGGGGCGCGAGCACGCACAACCTGCAGAACGTCGATGTCGATATTCCGCTGGGCGTACTGACGGTACTGACCGGCGTGGCCGGGTCGGGTAAGACCTCGCTGGTCTCCGGCTCGGTTGTCGGCCGTAGCGGGGTCGTCTCCATCGACCAGGGCGCGATCAAGGGCTCCCGGCGCAGCAACCCGGCCACCTACACGGGGATGCTTGAACCGATTCGCAAGGCCTTCGCGAAGGCCAACGACGTGAAGCCAGCACTATTCAGCTCCAACTCCGACGGCGCCTGCCCCAACTGCAATGGCGCCGGGGTCATCTACACCGACCTGGGAATAATGGCAGGCGTCGCGACGGTGTGCGAGGTCTGCGAGGGCAAGCGGTTTCAGGCATTCGTTTTGGACTATCACTTCGGCGGCCGCGACATCAGCGAGGTACTCGCGATGTCGGTGGCCGAGGCAGCGGAGTTTTTCGGTGGTGGCGAGGCGCGCACGCCGGCCGCGCACGCCATCCTCTCTCGTCTCGCTGACGTCGGCCTCGGCTATCTCAGCCTCGGCCAGCCGCTGCCGACGCTGTCCGGCGGCGAGCGCCAACGGCTCAAACTCGCCACCCACATGGCCGAAAAGGGTGACGTCTACGTTTTGGACGAGCCGACCGCCGGCCTGCACCTCGCCGACGTTGCGAACCTGCTCGGACTGCTCGACCGGTTAGTTGACTCCGGCAAGTCGGTCATTGTCATCGAACACCACCAGGCGGTCATGGCGCACGCCGACTGGATCATCGACCTCGGCCCTGGCGCTGGCCACGACGGCGGCCGGATCGTGTTCGAGGGCACCCCCGCCGACCTCGTCGCGGGCCGATCTACCCTCACCGGCGAGCACCTCGCGGCCTACGTCGGGGCGTAACGACTTTTCGGGGGCCTCGCGAGGTCTTCGCGAACCCCCCTCGTCGCCGAAGTGTGAGTTCTGGCCATCGAACCGTGAACTCGCGTTCTCGAGGTGTGAATTTGACACCGTTTTTCGCGAAAAATGGCTCAAACTCACGGCTCGGCGGAGGAAACGGCATCCGTCGACCGGTGGATGCGAAAATACGACCACTGGCGGTGGTGGCTGGTGCGCGCGGGTGGGATTCTGGTTCTATGACATCCACTCCCCCGGTCGTTCAGGTGCGCGACCTGCAGAAATCGTATGGCAACGTTGAGGCCGTGCGCGGCGTGAGCTTCTCCATCGCCGCCGGCGAGACGTTCGCGCTGCTCGGCCCGAACGGTGCGGGCAAGAGCACGACCATTGAGATTCTGGAGGGTTACCGCGACCGCACCGGCGGCGAGGTGAGCGTGCTCGGCGTCGATCCGCAGCGCGGCGGCCGGGACTGGAAGGCGCGCCTCGGCATCGTGCTACAGACCAGCGGCGAGAACGGCAATGTCACCGTCACCGAGCAGCTGCGGCACTTCGCGGGCTTCTACCCCAACCCCCGCGACGTTGACGAGGTCATCGACGCCACCGGCCTACGCGAGAAAGCCACATCCCGCATCAGCAAACTTTCCGGCGGGCAGCGTCGTCGAGTGGATGTCGCGCTCGGCGTCATCGGACGCCCCGAGCTGCTCTTTCTCGACGAACCGACCACGGGTTTCGACCCCGAGGCCCGGCATCAGTTCTGGGACCTCATTCGCGGCCTCAAAGCGGAAGGCACGACCATTCTGCTGACCACGCACTACCTCGATGAGGCCGCGCAGCTCGCGGGCCGCGCCGGCATCATTGTCGGCGGGCAGCTCATCTCCAGTGGTTTAATCAACGAAATTGGTGGAGCGGATGCTCGCGTTCCAGTCGTGCGCTGGCGTGATGTCAATGGACTGGTGCGCGAGGAGCGCACCAACCAGCCAGCGCGGGTCGTCGCCGAACTCGCCCAGAGTGCAAACGGCGCCGAACCCGAGGACCTCGAGGTGATCCGGCCAAGCCTCGAAGACGTATACCTGTCACTGGTGCATAGCTATGAGGTGGCGGGGCAAGTTCCGGCGGATTCGCGCGAGGCTGCTGAGGGGAGGCCGGGGGTGACGGTCGTGCGCGACGAGGGTGCGGCATCCGCTGATTTGGGTCAGCCCGATACGAGTCGGCTGAGCGAGACGGACGTGCGAGCATGAGCGCGACGATGACGAGCACTCGCTCGCAGAAGAGCGACCCTGGCACGCTCGCACTCGGCCTATCGCGCATCGGGTATGAGACGCGACTGTATTTTCGCTCGCCCGACACCCTATTCTTTACCTTCCTTTTTCCGTTCATCATGCTCGGCATCTTCACCACGGCGTTCAGCACCTCCGGCAATATCGGCACAAACCCTGACGGAACGGGCGGCGTCAGCGTTGGCGCGTACTATCTACCGGGAATGCTCGCCGCCGGAATGCTGCTCTCCGGCGTGCAGAACCTCGCCGTTGACATCGCCGGCGAGAAAAGCGACGGTACCCTCAAACGCCTCGGCGGCACCCCGCTGTCACCGCTGAGTTACTTTCTCGGCAAGATCGGGCAGGTGTTCGTCACCGCGATTCTGCAAGCCGGCCTGCTGCTACTCGTGGCCCGGTTTGTGCTCGATATTGCGTTGCCGGCCGAGCCCGAAAAGTGGGCAACGTTCGCCTGGGTGTTCGTGTTCGGTGTCATCACGAGCGCGTTTCTGGGTATCGCGCTCTCGGCGGTGCCCCGGTCGGGCAAGAGCGCGACGGCCGTCGTGACTCCGGTGGTGCTCGTGCTGCAATTCATCTCGGGCGTCTACCTGCAGTTCACGGCCCTGCCCGACTGGATGCAGAACGTCGCGAGCATCTTTCCGCTCAAGTGGATGGCGCAGGGCATGCGTTCGGTCTTTCTGCCCGACAGCTTCGCGGCCGCCGAGCAATCCGGATCCTGGGATCTCGCCTGGGTCGCCGCAGCGCTCTGCATCTGGCTCGTCGTCGGCCTCATACTCAGCCGGGTGACTTTTCGGTGGATTCGCCGCGATGCGTGAGCGACCGCTCTTCGCCGGCAGATGGGATGCTTGAGCCATGACGAGTGCGCGCTGGTGGGATGTGGCTTTCGGCGGGGCCCTCGCCGCGATGGCGATCACGGTCGCCCTCTATCCGGCCGGTGGAAGCGTGAGCGGAGCGCTGGCCACCCTTGTCGGGCTTGGCCTGGCCTATCTGGGGTTCGGACGGCGCGGCATCCGTCTTGTTTGCACCGGCCGGACGACGTCCAGTGTGGCTTTTCTGGTAACGGTGATTCTCGGCTGTGGCGTGGGTGCCGCGTTCACTCCAAACCTCGCAACCCTGCAGGCCATTGGATTTCCGGTGGTCTGGGTTCTCGCTGGCTCCTACGCGGCAGCAGTCTGGCTGAGCGCCACCCTCGCTGTGACGGTCGGCCTCGGCCTGACGTTGAGCCTCGGTGGTACAGCGGCAGCAGCGGCCGAAGCCGGTGCAACGGAGGCGATCTCGTTTATCTTCGCAATGGCCCTCGGGACCTGGATGACGCGCGTCATTTCCGCCGGCGAACGACACCGCCGCCTGCTCGACGAGCTCACCCACGCGCAGGGTGAGCTCGCCGCCCTGCACCATGCTGCGGGCACTTCTGCGGAGCGTGAACGGCTGGCCCGCGAGATCCACGACACCATCGCCCAAACCTTGACCGGGCTGGTCATGCTCGCCCAGCGCACCCGCGGTGAGCTCACGGCCAGACCGGCCCATGTGTCGGCCGCGCAGACCAGTATCGATCTCATCGAAACCAACGCCCGCGAAGCCCTCACCGAAACGCGAGCGCTGGTCGCTGCACTCTCGCCGGTGCGCGAGCCGGGGATGGGCCTGGCCGGCACGATTCTGCGATTGACCGATCGCTTCACGCAAGAGACCGGCATCCAGACGGATGCCACGGTGCAGGTCGGCGACATCGGCCGCGAAGTCGAGGTGGTGCTGCTCCGCTGCGTACAGGAGGGCCTCGCGAACGTGCGGCAGCATTCGGAGGCGGGCGCGGCATCCGTTCTGATCGAACGCATTGGCGGCGCGGTGGTGCTCACCGTCAGCGACGACGGGCGCGGCCTAGGCCTAGCCCGCGCCGACCCGAACACCGGCTTCGGTCTGGCCGGGATGCACGACCGGGTGCTGCTCGTGCACGGTGCGCTGGAGCTCGGGGCCCGGCAAACCGGCGGAACGGTGCTGCGGGTGACCGTGCCGCTGCCCCTCCAAACCGCAATCGCAATCGCATGATTCGCGTACTCGTGGCCGATGACCATCCCATTGTGCGTGGCGGGATCGTGAGCCTGCTGACTCAGGCCGACGACATCTCGATTGTCGGTGAAGCAGCGGATGGCGCTGAGGCCGTGCGATTGGCCCTGTCACTACGGCCCGATCTAGTGCTGATGGACCTGCGTATGCCCGGTCTCGACGGCGCCACGGCGACCGCACACATTGTGGCCGCTGCGGCGGGCATTCGAGTGCTGATCCTGACGACGTATGAGAGCGACGACCAGATTCTTGGCGCCATCGAAGCCGGGGCAAGCGGGTATCTACTCAAGGCCGCGCCCCAGGAGGAGATCATCGCCGGAGTGCGGTCGGTCGCTGGCGGCCAGACCGTACTCGCTCCGTCTATTGCCGCCACGCTCGTGCAACGGGTTCGCCGGCAGTCCACAGCGCCGCGACTGTCGCCGCGCGAACTCGACGTGCTGCGGCTCGTCGGCGCGGGCGAGAGCAACCCCGACATCGCCAAGTCGTTGTTCATCGGCGAGGCGACCGTGAAAACGCACCTGCTGCACGTGTTTGAGAAACTCGCGGTCAAGGACCGAACCCGGGCGGTCACTCGTGCCATGGAACTCGGCCTGCTGTAATCAGGCTAGAGCAGCTTGCGCTCGAGTGCCCAGGCGGTGAGCTCGTGGCGACTCGATAGCTGCAGCTTGCGCAGCACCGCCGACACGTGCGTTTCGACGGTTTTTGGAGAGATGAACAGGCTGCCCGCCACCTCTTTATACGCATAGCCGCGCGCGATGAGACGCATCACCTGCTGTTCCCTGGCCGAGAGCCGGTCGAGTTCTTCGGTCGCAATGGCCGTCTCCCCTGCCACGGCGCCAAAGGCGTCGAGCACGAAGCCGGCGAGCTTGGGCGAGAACACCGCGTCGCCCTCCGCTACCCGACGGGCCGCGGTGGACACCTCGGCGCCCGAGGCGCTCTTGGTGATGTAGCCGCGAGCGCCAGCCCGGATGACACTGACCACGTCTTCAGCGGCATCCGACACGCTCAGCGCCAGGAACAACGTGTTCGGCGCGGCGGGAGCTGCGTCACGAATCACCTCGGCGCCTCCACCGCCCCGCCCACCGGGAAGGTGCACGTCGAGCAGCACCACGCGCGGTTGCAGTTCGATCACCAGGGCGATCGCGTCGTCGACGGTCGCCGCCTCGCCCCGCACGTCAATGCCGGAGTCCAGCTCAGCCCGCAGCCCGGACCGAAAGATCGAGTGGTCGTCGACGATCACCACCGGCAGGGCAGCGGATGCGAGGAATGTTACGTCAGTCATGAATGTGCCTGCTCTCGCGGGGAGTCCAAGGGGGTGCCGGGGAGGCTGAGCACAATCTCGGTTCCGGCCCCGCCAGGGCCCGAACCAACGACCGCCGTGCCGCCGGCGCGACGCATCCGTCCCACAATGGATTCGCGCACGCCGAACCGGTCGCCCGGCACGTCATCGAGACGAAACCCGGGACCGCGGTCGGTCACGCTCAGAAGGGCGCCGCCCGGGCCGCATTCGAGGTAGACCGACACCGTGCCGCCGGCATGCCTGGCGGCATTGAACATGGCCTCCCGGGCAGCAGCCAGCAGGGGTTCCGGTGCCTCGTCGGGAACGGTCCCGGTAGCCACGACATCGAACTGCACGGCGAAGTCCGCTTCGATCAGGCTTGCCGCCCGGCGTAGCTCGGTCGCGAGGTCGACTCGTTCGTCGCGCTCGTCGCCGGCGCCGACGAACAGCCACTCGCGCAGCTCCCGTTCCTGCGCACGCGCGAGCCGGGCAGCTTCGCTGTGCGGGCCGGCCTTCTGCTGAATGAGCGCGAGCGTTTGCAGCACCGAGTCGTGCAGGTGCGCCGCAATGTCGGCGCGCTCGGCTTCGCGGGCCCGGGCGGCGCGCTCGTCGGCGAGGTCGCTGGAGAGTCGAATAAACCACGGGGCCGTGACGATCGCGAGCCCGAGCAGCACGGACACGGCGGCGGCGAGCACGGTCCAGATGCTGGGGTTGGCTCCCGTGATAAAGAACAGCACAATGCCCAGCGCTGTGAGCACGAGAGCGCCGAGGGTTCGCACAAAAGCCGCGGACGAGCTCGGTGCCGCGCCGCTGCGCAGATCGGCGAACTGACGCCAGGCGAAGTACACACCCACGAGCACGACGACGGTGGGGATGACCAGGGCGAAGGAAATGCTTGCTCCGAGACGGTTGGCGAGCAGGGCTGCCCCGGTGAGGAGGAGCGCCGCACCGAGCACTATGCCTACGAGCGGCACCGGTCGGCGTGCTGCGGGAGCGGGCGCCGCGGGAGCGGATACCGCAGGAGCGGGTACCGCGGGAGCTCGGGCAGCGACAGTGGGCGCCGTGGGAGCAGAAGCCGCGGAAACAGCGAAAGCGGATGCCGCATGAGTGTGGGCCGTGGTCGCCGTGGCCGCGACGCGCGGCGCATCCGCTGTGAATGCAGCAGGACGAGGCCGTGGTGCCGACGACCCCGGCGCGGCCGCCCGGGTGAGGCTCACCTTGGGTAAAGTGTCGCCGAAATCCCCGGAATCGCTGGGCGTGGTGGCCCAGAGCCAGGCGTAGAGCAGGGCGCCGGCGCCGCCGCAGAGGGCTAGCAGAACGGTGGCGATGCGCACGGTGCCAACGGGCAGTCCGGTGTGCTGGGCGAATCCGGCACAGACACCGCCGATTAGGCGCAGTCTCGGGCGGGACATCCGTTCTGTTCTCACGTTCTTATCCAAGCATGCCGGGTTGGCTGCAACCGCAAAGTCAGGGTGCAATCAGGGTGATCCCCGATGGTTTCGCCGTGCCGGCACTGGCACGGTTGACCTATGACCGATGCACCCCACACTCCCCCGACGCCGGCGAGCTCCCCTACCTGGCGCGACCAGCTCAGCCGATTTTTCACCTGGATCCGTTTCTCGGGCCTGAACCGTGAGAGCGACCGCTGGTTGCTCGGTGTCTGTGGGGCGATCGCCCGGCGCACTGGTCTCGACCCGCTCATCGTGCGCGGCGTCGCCATCGTGCTCGCCATCGTGGGCGCCCCGGTCTTGTTCGCCTACGCACTCGGCTGGGCACTCTTTCCCGGCGCGACCGGTCGCATCCACGCCGACGAGGCCATCCGTGGCAACTTCACGGCCCCGACCGTCACGAGCATCGTTCTGCTCGTGGCCACCGCGTCCTCCTTCGCGCAGGGCTTTCACTGGGCCGGCCCGAACACCGGTTGGATTCTGCCTTCATGGCTCCCCGTGTTCTTCAGCGTGGCCTGGTGGATCGCCATCACCGTTGGTATTGTCTGGCTCGTGGTCTATCTGGTGCGCCGCGGCAAGAACCAGCGCCCCGGCGGGCCGACATCCTGGGCGGATGCCGCCCCCCGCGCCGCGCAGACTCCGACCGGTTCGGCGTTCGGTCCGGCGCAGAACACGTCCGCGTCGAGCCACGCCGCTGCTTCGACCGCAGCACCCTCGGCCACCCGGCCGCGCGAGAGCTGGGAGTCGACCGAGCAGAACCACCTCTGGCAGGAACAGTACCGCGTGCGTCAGGAGCAGCAACAGGCTCGTCGGACCGAGCGCGCCGCGACCCGCCGCGCGAGTCTCCCCGGCGCGGGTTTTACGGCCATCGTGCTGGGCCTGGCCCTGGCTACCGGCGCTCTGACGGCCGGTGTCATCGCGTCTGACAGCACGATCGTACCGTCGGCGGCCGCCCTCGTGGTCGGACTCGCCGTCACCGTTGGCGTCATCGCCATGGGACTGATCGTGTCCGGAATCCGTGGCCGCCGCGGCGGGGCACTTGGCGCGCTGGCTCTTCTCGCCACGGTCTCTCTCGTAGCGGTGGGCGTGTTTCCCGCCGGCACCCAGTTCGCGGCGGCCGGCGATCTCACCTGGCAGGTTCCCGCGAGCGTGACCGACGACCGCCCGGGGTACGCGCTCGGGTTCGGCCAGGCCACGATCGACCTGAGACGTCTCGACGGCGAGCGGTCGGCCGACTCCCGCGTCATCGATGTCTGGGTTGGAGTCGGTCAGACCCGCATCATCCTGCCGGACAGCACGCCCGTTCGGGTGCAGTCCCACGCAATCGTCGGCGGCGTCGACAGCAGCAGCGACAGCGGCGGCCAGCAGCAGAACGGCCTGTTCCTCAACGAAACGCGCACCTTCAACAGCGGCGACAGCAGCACCGGCAGCACACGAGCGCTGATCCGCGTCTGGTCGTACATCGGCCAGATCACCATCATCGAACCCGCCAACACGACAAACCGCTAGGACCCTGCAGATGACTACTTTTCCCGGCGATCAGCCGACTCCAGAGGCCGCATCACCCAGGACCGAAGCGGATGCCGTTCCCGCGGCGGTCGCGGCATCCGCTGCACCGGTACCAGCTCCGGAGGTATCCGCTACAGACGCATCCGCTGCACCAGTATCAGCAGCTCCTGCGCCAGCTGCGGCATCCACTGCCCCCGTGTCAGCTGCACCGGTGTCGCCCGCCGCGCGCCGCCGACCGCGTTTCGCGCCCATCTTGTGGGGCGTCGTTCTGCTCGCCTTCGCCGTCTACGTGGTGGTGGCGCAGCTTGTTCCAACGCCTCCCGATCCCACGTTATGGCTGCTCGGCGGCATCATCGCCATTGGACTCACCCTCGTGGTGGCCGGAATCGCCGCAGCCGCCCGCCGCGCCGGCTGACGGGCCGATTACAACGACAGGCCGACCAACACCGGCTCGGCTTGCAAGTTCACACCGAACTCGGACTGCACCCGGCCCAGCACGTATCGGGCGAGCTGGGCCACCTCTTCCGCGGTTGCCCCGCCGGTGTTGGTGAGGGCCAGTGTGTGCTTGCTCGACACGGCAGCCTTCGATCCCGGCAGCCGAAATCCGCGGGATACACCGGAATTTTCGATCAGCCAGGCAGCACTGAGCTTGACCAGACGCACCGGTTCGTCGCCCGGGATCGGCCCGACGCCCATATATTCCTCAATCGGAATAACTCGATCGGCCGGCTCAGGGTCAAGCGGCCAGCGCGGCGCATCCGGTGGCAGCGAGCGTGCGAACGTCTCGGTGACGATCGGGTTGGTGAAGAATGACCCGGCACTGAAGGTGTCTGCATCACTCGGGTCGAGCACCATTCCCTTGCTGGCCCGCAGCCCGAGAACAGTCGCGCGCACGATCTGCAGCGGCACGCGGTCGCCGAGCTGCACTCCGAGCGCCCCGGCGAGTTGGCCATACTTCAGCGGCTGGCCGAGGGTACTCCCCAAAACGGATGCCTCGGCGGCGGTATCGTGCAGCTCCAGTTCGATCGCGAGCACGACCCCACGCAGGCCCTGCTTGAGCGCCGAGGTGCGGTAGCCGAGGCCGAGGTCTCTGCGCTCGATCCGTTCGACCTCGCCCGTCTCGTAGGAGAGAAAGTCGATCGCCACGAGACTGTCGGACAGCTCTTGGCCGTAGGCGCCGATGTTCTGCACCGGGGCGGCGCCGCAGGATCCCGGGATGCCAGAGAGGGCCTCGATGCCGGCCCAGCCGTGCTCGACGGCGTGGGCCACGAGGTCGTCCCACGGTTCGCCGGCCTGCACGCGCAGGCGCACGCGGTCGGCGGGAGTGTCGCCAGCGGCATCCGGTTCACTGGAATCAGCGAGCACCTCGATGCCGCGGGTCACCACGTGAATAACGATGCCGTCGAAGCCCTCGTCCGCGACGACGGTGTTGGAGCCGCCGCCGAGCAGCAACCAATTTTCGTCCAGGCCCCAGACGACCAAGGTCTCGTTAATGAGGTCCTGCTCGGTGACAGGGGCGACCCGGGCGGAGGGAGGGCCGCCGAGACGAAAGGTGGTGAGGGTGCTCAGGGCAACGGGTTCAATCATGGGGTCAAGCCAGGTTGACGCGCGCCTGCGCCTTGCCGAGCACCGTCGAGCCGTTGAAAGTCACGGTCAAGTCGATGCGGGCCACACCGGATTCGGTCTCAATGGCGCCGACCTTGGCGACCACCGTCACGGTCGCGCCATTCGTCGCATCGACGAATACCGGCCGGGTGAAGCGCACCTGGTAATCAATCACCCGCGCTGGGTCGCCGGCCCAGTCGACGACGGGCTGCACGGCCAGGCCCATGGTGAGCATGCCGTGGGCGAGTACGCCGGACAGTCCCACCGACTGCGCGATATCGTCGCGATAGTGAATGGGGTTGAAATCACCGGATGCCCCGGCGTAATGCACGAGGGAATCCCGCGTCAGCAAGAAACTCGCCTCGGCGACGACGCTGCCGACCTCGAGGTCAGCCACTGACCTGATGGATGAGGCGGGGGTCATTCGTCTCCCCTGACGACGAGGGTGGAGATAGCGGTCACGACGTGGCCGCCGGTCTGGTCGACGATCGTGGACTCGGCGGTCAGCATCGAGTGGCCACCGAGGGTCTTGATGCTCGTCACCGCGAGGGTGGCCGTGAGCTCGTCACCGGCCACGATTGGGCGGGTGTAGCTGAAACGCTGGTCGCCGTGCACGACGCGGGTGAAGTCGATGCCGCCATCGGGTTCGGCCAACAGCTGGGCCAGGGTGGCTTCCTGCACGACCACGGCAAACGTGGGCGGGGCGACGACATCGGCGTGGCCGGCCGCGCGGGCCGCTTCGGGATCGTGGTTGATCGGGTTGGTCGCGAACACGGCGCGGGAGAATTCGCGCACCTTTTCACGTCCGACAAGATACGGTGCGACCGGCGGAAAGACCCGCCCCTGCAACTCTGGGTTCACTGACACTCGTCGATTCTACTCAGCGGCCATCCACACGCGAGCCTGGCCACGCGGCGGCACCGGTTCTGCGCGGGGGTTTTACGACCAGCGAGGCCCGTCTGCTGGCGAAATATGACGCTGCATTTCTGAATTTTAGGAAAAATGGACGAGTAGAAAATAGATAAATGGGAGTGTATGGAGCGGATAAATGGGAGAGTAGCAGACGGATAAATGGAAGACTAGGATTTCCGCAGGTCACTGGAAGGGCACGAAATGGCCGAGTATAGGAGACGCGTCATCGACTCGGAGCTCGACGAGCTCGTGCCCGGCGCCGCGGCGATCAGCATTGACGGCCCGAAGGGCGTGGGAAAGACGGCCACTGCCGGGGAGCGGGCACGCACCGTTTTCCGCCTCGACGACCAATCGGTCGCCGAGCTACTGCGAGCAGCACCCGAAGCGATTCTCTCCGCCACGGCACCGGTCTTGATCGACGAGTGGCAGCGGATGCCGTCAATCTGGGATGCCGTGCGCCGTGCTGTTGACAACGGCGCCGAACCGGGCAGGTATCTCCTCACAGGCAGTGCAGTGCCTACTGAACTTCCTGTGCACTCCGGTGCCGGCCGCATCCTCTCTTTGCGAATGCGCCCGCTTGCTTTCGAAGAACGACAGCGTGAACGCGCGACCGTGAGCCTTGCACAGATACTGTCCGGCAATGCCGAGATCTCAGGAACAAGCTCACTTAAGCTCGTTGATTATGTCGAGGAGATCGTCGCATCGGGGTTTCCCGGCATTCGCGAGCTCCCCGCACGGCTTCGCCGAGCCCAGCTCGACAGCTACATTACGAGGATCGTCGAACGGGACTTTCCGGAGCAGGGACGGCAGGTGCGAAGGCCCAAGACTCTCCGCTCATGGATGTCCGCGTACGCTGCCGCGACCGCGACGACGACGTCTTACGCGAAGATCCTCGACCTGGCGATGCCCGGCCTCTCGAACAAGCCGGCCAAACAGACGACGATGGCGTACCGCGACGTCCTCGCACAGCTGTGGCTCCTCGATCCCGTAGCGCCATGGCAACCGCGGAACGCCTTCACCCGCTTCGGCGCAACACCAAAACACTTCCTGGCCGATCCTGCACTGGCAGCTCGACTGCTCGGGCTTGATGAGCAACGGTTGCTCAACTCAAACGGAACCTTGATCGGCCCGAACGACAAGACGCAGCTCGGCTCACTTTTCGAAGCTCTCGTTGGGCTCAGCCTGCGTACCTACGCTCAAGCGGCGGAAGCCACCGTTTCCCACCTCAGAACCAGCAAAGGCGACCACGAGATCGACTTCATCCTGCACGGCGAAAACGGCGCAACCGCAGCCTTGGAGGTGAAGTTAGACCGCCGCATCGGCGACAGCGATATCAAACACCTACTCTGGCTCCGCGAGCACATGCGGGGCGAACTCACCGATGCTGCCGTCATCTATACCGGTGAATACGCTTACCGTCGGGCCGATGGGATTGCCGTGATCCCGCTCTCACTGCTTGGCGCCTAGCCGACAGTCGGTCACGAGCACGCTTTGCCAAGGCGCAGACTGAGTACCGTGAAATGTGTATCCGTGCGCCTCGGTGACCCCGAGGTAGCCCCTCTTCTACTTGACCTGCACCGTGAGTACGAAACACGATACGGCGATGGCGATTCCGTGCATGACGTTGACGGCACCGAATTCGACCCTCCGACCGGCGGCTTTCTGGTACTCGTCGATGGCCACACCACCGTCTCCGGCGGCGGTCTGCGCCAGTTCAACACGACCACCGCCGAGGTCAAGCGCATGTGGACCAACCCCAGCTACCGCCGCCAGGGACACGCAAAAACGATTCTGCGCGAGCTGGCGTCACTGGCGCGCAATCTTGGCTACGAGCGAATGCGCCTGGAAACGGGCTTCGCCCAGCCCGAAGCGCTTGCCCTCTACCGCAGCCTCGGCTTCACCGACATCGGCAACTACGGCATCTACGAGCGAGCCTCCGGGTTCGAGATCACCCTCATCTAACGCGAGAGCGCAAAAAGTGCCCGCTTCGCACTCTCAAACGGGCACTTTTTGCGCTCTCGCGAGCCGGAGTGGACGCTGGGAGGGTAGCGTTAGGGGGCTATGCAAAACAAATTGACTCCGCACCCCGACCTTCCGATCGACAGCCCGACCGAAGAGCGCATTCGCGCCGCCGTCGCGCACTACGGCGAGAACGTCGTCATCGACAATTCCGTGGCCCTGCTGCGCGCCAAGAACGCCGGAAAAGACTTTTTGCTTTACGCCGGCGGGCGTCACGCCCTCGGCATTCTCGAGGGTGCTCCCGCCCTGTACTGGCCCGAGTTGTGGGGCGCTCGCGCGCTGCTGCACGTCTGGGGCGAGCAGGCCGCGCCGTACATCGTCGTCGGCCTGAACAACCAGGCCTGGCGAGTGCGCGAAATGTGCGCCAAGGTTGTGCTGCTGCGCGGCCTACAGGTCGTACCCAAGCTCGTGCGTCTCACGACCGACGAGCACCCGCGGGTGCGCGCGGCCGCCCTGCACGCCCTCGCCGATCAGGGCACCGTCGAGAACATCGCCACGATCGAGGTTCGCCTGCGCGACCCCGACAAAGAGGTGCGCCGCGCTGCCCAGCAGGCCCGCGACGCAATTCGCAGCCGGCTGAACCTAACCGAGCCAGCCGCCGCGCCCGAAGCGTAAACCGCAAGCTCCCAACCCGGGAGCCCTGGCGACGTAGGCCGCAGCATCCGCTCGCCCGACCGCACGAGTTACGGGCGGCGCAGCAGGGCGCCCTCGTGCCGGCAGGTCGCCGCTGCGGTGAGCATCGCGTCGACCAACAGAACCTGCCAAGCTGCGGCATCTTGCGGTACGCCGCCTCGAACGATGCTGCAAACGGATGCCGCCAGCGTTGCGTCCCCGGCACCCATCGTGTCAACGATTGGGCCATCAAGCTCGTATATCGGCACGCTGACCAGATTATTCAGACCCACGACCACCGACGCGCCGAGGCGCCCGGCCGTCGCGAGCACCGTTCCGGCCCCAGCGGCAACCAGGCGCGCCCGCAATTCGTCGAGGGTACTGTCGTAGAGCAGATCTGCGTCTTCATCGCCGACCTTCACGAGTAGGCTGCGCGCGGCAAGCGCCTCGAAGTTGCGCACGAAACGCGGACCGTCACGCAGCATTCCGGCGCGCGGGTTGGGGTCGATCACCAGACGCTGTTCCGGGTCGGTCACGCAGGCCATGAACGCTTCGGTCTGGGCGGTGTCGTCGAACGGAAAACAGCTCACGACGACAAGCCGGGCGGCATCGAGCGCCGCACGCTCAACCGCACCGAATTCAATGCGGCGCGCTTTCGCCGCATCGTTGAAGAAGTAGCGCGGTTCGCCGTCCGTGCGGTCAGATACCGCCCGGGACGATCCGAGCGGGCCGGGCGTCGCTATCAGCTGCACCCCGTATTGGTTGAGGAACGCCCGAATGACGGCGCCGTCGGCGTCGTCGCCGACCATCGCAATCAGGGTTGTTGGTACACCGAGCACGGCCAGGCCGACCGCAACGTTGAGGGCGGCGCCGCCGGGAAACTCCCTGCTGGCCTCGGAGTCTTGCAACACGTCGATCAACGCATCGCCGACGACAACGACTCGGGGGGCAGTGGTGATTTCAGGCACGGGGTCCAATCGTTTCGCAAACCGCGGGCACAGCGTCGGGTCGCAGTGCCGGGTCACAGGGCCGTGATCGCGCCGATGGTCACCGCGCAATCCGCCTTGATTTCAGTTCGTTGACTCTATGGTAAATGGTCTGACCGGCATCGTCGTGTGGCGAAGGCCGACTCGGCGCCACTGGCTTGAGCCGCACAGCCGCACAGCCGCACAGCCGGGGGAATGAGCGCATTCTCCCGGCTGTGCTCGGCGGTGCGTTGCTAGGCGTTCTTGCGCCCCGACATCGACCGCATGAGGAACATGATCACGGCGATGATCGCGAGAACGATACCGACCCAGAGCAGGAACTGCAGCGACTGCACCAGCCCGCCGGTAATCAGCAATACAACCGCAACAACGGCCACAATAATGAGAAGCGGATTCATAGTTCGACCTTTCCTTGCATGCCCGGGAAACTCCCGATTGCTGGAATTTTACCCCCAAATGAGGGTAGAAACGGATGCCGCACGCGCGGTCGAGCGGATGAGCGCGCCCGAAAGCGACATCGACTGGCGCCTCGAGCAAAAAAGCCCCGGACTTCCGCAGAAGTCCGGGGCATTTAGTGAATCCGTGTAGCGGGAGCGGGAATTGAACCCGCGACACCACGATTATGAGCCGTGTGCTCTAACCAACTGAGCTACCCCGCCGCGACTTGTTGGCTGTGCGCTTCCAAGCCTGAGCCCCCTGTGGGAATCGGACCCACTACCTCTTCCTTACCAAGGAAGTGCTCTACCAATGAGCTAAGGGGGCAAAGCAACTAAAAATCAGCAGCAATGCCGTGTTTTTGGCAACCTAGAAACTTTATCACCCCGACAGCGTGATCGAGACCACTTCGACAACTACAGGCATCCACTGGTATGCCGTAGCATTTTGGGTATGACTGGCACCAAACTGACTTCCGGCACCGAATGGTGGCGCACGGCCGTCATTTATCAGATTTACCCGCGCTCCTTCGCCGATGCAAACGGGGACGGCATGGGCGACCTGGCCGGCATCAGTGCGCGACTGCCGCAACTCAAAGACCTTGGCGTCGACGCCATCTGGCTTTCTCCTTTCTATACGTCGCCGCAACGCGACGCCGGCTATGACGTCTCCGACTACTGCAACGTCGACCCTTTGTTTGGCACGCTCGACGACTTCGAGGTGCTGCAGCGCACCGCTCATGATCTCGGCATTCGGGTCATCGTCGACATTGTGCCGAACCATTCCTCGAGTGACCACGGATGGTTCCAAGCTGCTCTCGCCGCCGGCCCTGGCAGCGAGCAGCGCGCCCGCTACACCTTCCGCGACGGCAAGGGCAAGACCGGCGAACTGCCCCCGAACAACTGGGAGTCCGTCTTCGGTGGCCGCGCCTGGACCCGCACTATCGACCCTGACGGCACTCCCGGCCAGTGGTATCTGCACCTGTTCGACAGCAGCCAGCCCGACTTTGACTGGGACAGCGAGTGGGTACGCGAGCAGTTTCGCGCGGTGCTGCGCTTCTGGCTCGACCGCGGCGTCGACGGCTTTCGAGTGGATGTCGCGCACGGCATGATCAAGGCTCCCGGCCTCCCCGATTACACGCCTCCCGCAGAGGGCGGCAGCATGGGCGGCGCCCCGGCCACCCTCGAGCCCGGTATCAGCGCCGAATCGCCCGTGACAGCACCGTACTGGGCGCAGGACGGCGTGCATGAAATCTACCGGGACTGGCACCAGGTTCTCGCGGCCTACCCCGGTGACCGCGTTCTCGCCGCCGAGGCCTGGGTCGACCCGCTCAGCCAGATGGCCAAATGGGTGCGTCCAGACGAGATGCACCAGGCCTTCAACTTCGCCTACCTTGAAACCCCGTGGAACGCGGCAAAACTCAAGCGCGTCATCGACGAGTCGCTCGAAGCCTTCGGCAACGTGGGCGCGCCGAGCACCTGGGTGCTCTCCAACCATGACGTGGTTCGGCACGCCTCCCGGCTCGCCCTGACCGGCGAGAACTTGCAGGGACACGGCATCGGGCCCAAGACCGTTGGGCTGCCAGACACCGCGCTTGGCCTCCGACGCGCGCGGGCAGCATCCGCTTTAATGCTGAGCCTGCCGGGCTCGAGTTACCTCTATCAGGGTGAGGAACTCGGCCTGCCAGAGGCCGTCGACCTGCCCGACCATGCCCGCGAAGACCCGACCTGGTTTCGCACCAACGGCGAACGTTACGGGCGAGACGGATGCCGCGTGCCGATTCCGTGGGAGGGCGAGCGCGAATCGTTCGGCTTCAGCACCGGCGCGAAGAGCTGGCTGCCGCAACCAATCGCGTGGGCCGGGCTTGCCCGCGACCAGCAAAACGGCGTGGCCGGATCGACGCTCGAGCTGTATAAGTTGGCGCTGCGGCTGCGTCGGGAGTATGTTCTTGCCGCCGGCGCGGTGGAGTGGGTCGCAGGCTTTGGACCCGATGTCGTGGCGTACCGGAACGGCGACGTGACTATTGTGGCCAACACGGGCCCGGCATCCGTTCAGCTGCCAGCTGGTGAGGTGCTGCTGGCGAGCGAAGACCTCGTCGGACGCACCCTTCCGGGAGATGCGACGGCATGGTTGCGCGACGCCCGGTCATGACCGATGCGCCGGGCCGGCCGGGCGACGCGCTGGCCACCGTGGGTGCTTTGCGGGAGCTCAAGCTCGAATTGACCCGATTCCTGATGTCGTACAAGTTTGCGACCGATGAGATGCTGACCAAGATCAACATCTTGAAGGAAGAGTTCAGCTCGATTCATGATTACAGTCCGATCGAGCACGTCAGCTCACGGCTGAAGTCGCCGGAGGGAATTCTCAAGAAGGCCATCCGCAAGGGCTATCCACTCGAGCTTGACGGTATCCGCGACAATATTCAGGACATCGCGGGAATTCGCATCACCTGCAGCTTCATCTCGGACACCTATCGCATCCGTGACCTGCTCGCCGGGCAACGAGACGTGACGGTGCTAAAGGAGAAAGACTACATTCGGAAACCCAAGACGAACGGGTACCAGAGCCTGCACCTGATCGTGGCGATTCCGGTGTTCATGTCCGACCGCGTGCAGCCGGTCACGGTCGAGATTCAGATTCGCACGATTGCCATGGACTTCTGGGCGAGCCTGGAACACAAGATCTACTACAAGTACAACGGCGCGGTGCCCGACACGCTCGTCGATGACCTGCGGCAGGCAGCGGATGCCGCCAATCGCCTCGACGTGAAGATGGAGTTGATGCACGACCAGGTCGTGGCGCTTGAGTCCGGCGATTCCGATGATGCCGACCTGTTCAGCTTCGACGGCCTGCCCCCGTTTCCGCTACCGAAGGGCCTGCTCGAATCCTTCATGCGCGGGCGCACCGACCCGGAATAGGCATTCACGGTCCCGCGTCACGTGGTCTCCGGCACCCAACCCGCATAACTCACGCCCGGTCAGGCCACCAGCGCGACCGCCCCGGTGGCTCAATCAGGAAATCCGAGTCCATCGAACATTCGCGGCCCGAAAACACGGGGCGTCTCGGCGCTGGCGATCCGGATTGCCTGAATTAGCCCCGCCCCGCCCCGCCCCGCAGCACTGACCCAGCCGCCTCGAGCTAGTTTGTGTTGGCGTATAGCCAGGCAAGGGGGTCGATCTTGGTTCCGCTGATGCCGCCCTGACGAATCTCAAAGTGCAGGTGCGGTCCGGTCGACATTCCGGTGCTGCCGGTCTTGCCGATAACCTGGCCGACCTTGACGATGTCGCCCGTTGCGAAGAGCATCGACCCGTGAATCATGTGCGCGTAGACGCTGGTAACGAGCTCGCCGTTGATCATGTGGTCGATCATCATATGCACGCCGAGGCTGCCCTCACCGTCTTCGGCCACGCTGACCACGCCGTCGGCTACCGCCTGGATCGGTGCACCGACGCCCGGGTTGAAGTCCTGACCGCCGTGGTTGACGGAGCAACCGGCGCAATTGCGATAGCCGATCTGGTCGCCAATGTGCACGCCGACGGCAAACGGCCATTGAATGGTGCCGTTGGGATTGTTGGTGAAGGTATCTTCCATGCGGATTCCGCTGGCTGCGGCGACTTCGGCGATCGTGGTCGACTTGTAACCCTCTCGTTCAACGGTGACCGTGTCGCCGCCGGCTAGGTCCATGGTCTGGCTGGCCTGAACCGGAGTGGCACGCTGCGCTTCACGAGCGGATGCCGCCACGTCTTGCGACGATAGCAGCGCCTCGGCCGGAATCGACGTGGCAACAGCCATCAAGAACACGAATGACATCGCGAGCACGGACGCGCCTTTGGCGGCCCGTCGGCGCATGCTGCGGCCGAGCGGCCGAGCAGACGGCGTGCGGCGCGGCGCGGCGGCGGCTGGCACGAACTTGCGAGCAGGAGCGAAGGATTCGCCGAGCTTTTCCTCCACCCTCAACCGCCGGCGCGGGGCGGAACCCGGGGAGGGGATGACAGTCGGGATCGACTGGGTACCGCCGGGAGCCAGCAGCAGCTCAAAGTCGGTGGTCGGCGCGACCTTGACCGGAACGGCTGCAACGATGCGATCGGTCTCGATCACGACAGCCGGCTCAAGGTTGGGCTCGACCAGGTCGGCGGCAACGATCAGGTCGGCGGCGGGGCTCAATCGAACGTCAGCGACGACCGCGCTGACCGGCGCGGCCGCGGTGAAGGCCACCCGCTCGCGCTGGCGTAGTTCGCGACGGGTTAGGGCCGCGGGAGCCTCTGGCGAAAAGTTGGTGCGGTCACTCTCATCGGGCACGGAGATGTCCCTAGATGGAGTGTGACGTGACAAAGTTCAGCTTTCGGCGAGACGGACGGGAGTGGATTCTCGTACTGGACAACGCCAGATAACGACTGACCAATATAACGAATTGATTAAGGATAGCGTGCAACCCTGTGAATTCCAAAGAAACGTGCTTGATCACACGCGGCCGGGGGAGGCAGCGGACTGACTGCGCCGGCTCACTCAGCGAGCGGAAAGCGCTCAAATAGTGCGGACAGTACCGGCTCGAACTGCGTGTAGAGGCTGGGAGCTGCGGCAATCAGCAGGTCGCGACCCTCGGCATCCGCTTGCAGAGCACCGACCCGGGCGCCAGCCTCACGGGCGATCAGCGCGCCCGCTGCGTGGTCCCACGGGTTCAACCCGCGCTCAAAAAAGATGTCAAGGCGACCGCAAGCGACCGAGCATAGGTCGAGCGCGGCCGAACCGATCCGACGGATGTCCCGCACCTGGCCGATGAGACCGCCAACGACGTTCGCCTGCCACACCCGCCGGTTCGCCTCATAGCTAAAGCCGGTGCCGGCCAGGGCGAGCGAGAGCGGGACGTCTTGATTCACGTGCAGGCGCTGATCGCCGAGCCAGGCCCCCGAACCCTTCGACGCGGTGAACACCTCGCCGAGGGCCGGGTTGACGACGGCGCCGGCCAGGGTGTTCCAGCTGGCCGGGTCTGGCTCCCCCTGCACGACGGCGATGCTAACGGCGTAGAACGGAATGCCGTAGAGATAGTTGACGGTTCCGTCGATGGGGTCAACCACCCAGGTGAGCCCGCTCGTGCCGCCGGTGGCTTCGGATTCTTCGCCGTAGAACCCGTCGTTCGGCCGCGCGTCGGCGAGCAGGCCGCGAATGAGCAGTTCAACCTCGCGGTCGGCCGCGGTGACGATGTCTTCCGGTGACGACTTGGAGGCGGCGATCGTGACCCCCTCGGCGCGGCGCCGGTGGGCAAGCGCGCCAGCCGTCAGGGCGATGGTGCGCGCGAGGTCGAGCAGCTCGGTCGGGGCGGGATGTGTCATGCCACCACGCTACAGGTAGCCGTCTTAACCACATCAAGCAGGCCCGAGGGCCTGCTTGATGTGGTTTTGTACTGAACTGCTGGTGGCGAGTGCGAGGTTCGAACTCACGAAGGCTACGCCGTCTGATTTACAGTCAGATCCCTTTGGCCGCTTGGGTAACTCGCCAGGCGCTCCCGACCAGGTGTAATCACTTGACCGGAGACGCGAGGTTAACAATACAAGACGAAACGCCTCACCGAGAAATCAGCGGATGCCGAGTCGCCGATCAGGCGCATCCGCTACCCGGCGGGCGGGGCGCGAAGCCGAGGTCGCGCTGGTCGAAGCCGAAGTCCGCTGGAAGCCGACTCGGCGTCCGATCAGTCACGTGAGAGCGCACGCGTTGACGAGGACGGGTGTCTGATTGAAGGGTCCAATCGGGTACTTTTTGCGCTCTCGGGGTTCGGATACCATGGGGGAATGGCAGATTCAACGTTCGACATCGTTAGCAAGGTCGACCCGATGGAGGTCGACAACGCCCTCAACCAGGCGCACAAAGAAGTCGCCCAGCGCTACGACTTCAAAAATGTGGGAGCCTCGATCGCGATGAGCGGTGAGAAGGTGCTCATGAAGGCCAACACCGAGGAGCGCGTCAAAGCCATCCTCGAGGTGTTCGAGGCCAAGCTGATCAAGCGCGGCATCTCACTGCGCAGCCTCGACGCGGGCGAGCCGTTCGCTTCCGGCAAGGAATACCGCATCGAAACGTCGATGAAGGCTGGGATCGACCAGGAAAATGCGAAGAAGATCGGCAAGATCATTCGCGACGAGGGCCCCAAGGGCGTCAAGAGCCAGATTCAGGGCGACGAACTGCGAGTCAGCTCGAAGAGCCGTGACGACCTGCAGGCCGTGATGGCCCTGCTCAAGGGCAAGGACCTCGACGTGGCCCTGCAGTTCACAAACTTCCGCTAGCCGCGGGCCCCGCATCGCCTAGGCAACGTTGCGTTAAGCCTCACGCTGGTCTCGGCAGACTCGACTCCGGAATGGGGCGTCCCGAGTCCGGTTCGCGGTGCGCGGGAGCTGCGCCGCTGCGCGGGAGACCCAACTCGCGCGTACTGGCGCAGCTCCCGCGTAACGTGTAACGCGGGAGTTCTGGTCCGGCCATAACTCCCGCGTACTGGCGCAGCTCCCGCGCTGGTGACTGGCCGAAACAGTGGTCACGCCCGGCACGACGCGACCCGTCCCCGAGACGCACCCATCCCGTTGGTCGAGCCTGCCGAGACCCGCGTAGACTCGACCCAACCCACCTCCGGGACGGGGCGCGGGGCTACTCCGCGCGGGAGACCGCCACCATTTCGTCGCGGTCGACGACCTTGATGCGGGTGCGGCCAACAGCCTCGCCGAGCGCGAGCTCGTGCTGGTCGAGGTTATGCCAGCCGTCAAGTCCGGTGTAGCGCACGCCGCGCGCGTCCAGCAGCGCCACGATGCTCTCCTCCGACGGAGACTCCGGCCGCCACCAGTTGCCAGTGTCGTTGATCACGTGTTTGATGGTTTCCATCGCGTCGCTCTTGGTGTGGCCGATCAGGCCGACCGGCCCGCGTTTGATCCAGCCGCACGCGTAGACGCCGTACATCTGCTGGTTGAACAGCCCGCCAGTGCCTGCCGATGGGTCGCGGCGCAGTACCTGCCCCTCGCGGTTGGGAATGACGCCGCGCTTCTTATCGAACGGCACGTCGGGCAGCTCCGACCCGAAATAGCCCACCGCCCGGTACACGGCCTGAACCGGGATCTCGCGAATTTCGCCGGTGCCAACGACGCCGCCGGCGGCATCCGTTGCCGTACGTTCCCAACGAAAAGCGGTCACCCGTCCGGTGCCGTCATCGACGATCTCGACCGGCTTAGCGAAGAAATGCAGGTGCAGGCGGCGGCTGGCCGTGCCGGTTTCGCGGGCACGCCAGGCATTCAGCGTCTTGTCGATCACGAAAACCTGTTTGTTGCTTGCGACGGCATCCGTGGCGGCCTCGTCATAGTCGAAGTCCTCGTCATAGACGATCATGTCCACATCGTTCAGCTCGCCAACCTCGCGCAGCTCGAGCGGTGTGAATTTAACGGATGTCGGCCCGCGGCGCCCAAAAATGTGCACGTCGGTCACCGGTGACGCCTTCAACCCGTCGTACACGTTGCCGGGAATCTCGGTCGGAAGCAGGTCGTCGGCGTGCTTGATCAGCATGCGGGACACGTCGAGCGCCACGTTGCCGTTACCAATCACGGCGATCTCGCGCGCCTCAAGCGGCCAGGTGCGCGGCACGTCGGGGTGGCCGTCAAACCAGCTCACGAACTCGGCGGCGCCGTACGAGCCCTTAAGCGAGGCGCCCGGAATGTTCAGATCGGCGTCCTGAACCGCGCCGGTCGCGAAAATGACCGCGTTGTAGTGCTTCTTAAGGTCGTCGAGGGTGACGTCCACACCGAACCGCACGTTACCGAACACGCGAATGTCGCCACTGTCAAGCACGCCGCGCAGTGCGGTGACGATGCCCTTGATGCGCGGATGATCGGGGGCGACGCCGTAGCGCACCAGGCCATACGGCGCTGGCAGGTGGTCAAACAGGTCGATCGAGACCTCAAAGTTGCGCTCAGCCTTAAGCAGAATATCGGCAGCATAAATTCCAGCCGGTCCTGCGCCGACGATGGCGAGTCTCAATTTGGTCACGGAAGATTCCTTACTGCGCGAGCAGTCGGGGCAAACCCCAACACGCTCTAGCTGGAGCGCTCGACGATGGACTCGGCGAATCGGGTGAGGGCTTTTTTAACCGAACCGTTCGGCAACGGAGCGAGGGCGGCGACCGCGTCGCGGGCCCAGCCGTGCGCCTCCGCGAGAGTTTCAGCGGTGACGGGGTGCTCCCGCAGCGCGGTGATCGCCGCATCGGCGGCCTCGGTCGACTCGACGTTGGCACTCATCACGTCGCGTTCGAGCCGTTGCAGCAGATCAGCGGATGCCCCATCGCTGACGGCGCGTTCCCGCAGCCGAAGCAGCGGAAGCGTCACGACGCCCGCCCGCAAGTCCGTTCCCGGCACCTTGCCCGTCTCCCGCGGCTGCGGCGACAAATCGAGCACATCGTCGATCAGCTGAAAAGCCACGCCAATCTTCTCGCCGAAGTCCACAACGGGCTGCTCGAACTCAGCCGGAGCGTTGGAAAACACCACGCCACCCTGCGCGGCGGCCGCGATGAGCGAACCGGTCTTGCCGGCGAGCACCTGAATGTAGTGCTCGACCGGGTCGTCGCCCTCGCGCGGGCCGACCGTCTCCTGAAACTGGCCCAGCACGAGGCGCTCGAAAGTGGTCGCCTGCAGCTTGATAGCGCGCTCCCCGAGCCGGGCCATCAGCTGGCTGGCGCGGGCAAACAGCAGGTCGCCGGTGAGGATGGCGATCGAGTTGCCCCAGACGGTCTGCGCGCTCGGAACACCACGACGCTTGTCTGCGTCGTCCATCACGTCGTCGTGATAGAGCGAGGCGAGGTGGGTCAGCTCGATGGCGGTCGCCGCGGTGATCACGTCGGGCACGGTGCCGTTGCCGAGGTGCGCGGTGAGCAGTGCCAGCATCGGACGCACCCGCTTGCCCCCGGCGTTGAGCAGATACCGGCTCGTGACGGTGGCAATTTCGTTGGCGTAAACCAGTTCGGCGAGCAGCGTAGCTTCGACCTGTTCGATGCCGGCATCAATGTTCGCGGCCAGGCCGCGATCGGCGGAGGTCGAGAAAATACGATCGGCAAGGCCCACCTGGCTCGCCACCGACGCGCTGCGTCGGATCACGGGGGCTCTGGATTTCACGTGGTTCAGCCTATCGAGTTGATCAGGACTTGGTGCCGCGGTGCAGGGCAACGATACCCAGAGTGAGATTGCGGTAGGCGACGTGCGAGTAGCCGGCCGAGCGCAGCCATCCGCTTAAGACTGGCTGGGTCGGCCAGGCCGCGACGGATTCGCCGAGGTAGTCGTAGGCTGCGGCGTTCGACGACGCGAGCCGCACAACCCGCGGCATGACGTGGTTGAGGTAGGCGAAGTAGCTCTGGCGCACGAGCGTGAGCGGCGGCGTCGAGAACTCACAGATCACGACGCGGCCGCCGGGCTTAGTCACCCGGTAGAACTCGGCGAGCGCCTTTTTCGGCAGGGCGACGTTGCGCAGCCCGAATGAGATGGTGACGGCGTCGAATTCGTTGTCTTTAAAGGGAAGAGCCATGGCGTCGGCCTGCACGAATTCAATGTTCGCGTTGTGGGCGTGGCGAGTTTGGCCGACCTCGATCATGCCGGCCGAAAAGTCGGCGGCGACGACGTGGGCTCCGCTGTGTGCGAGGGCTGCGCTGGAGGTGCCGGTGCCCGCTGCGATGTCCAGAATGCGTTCACCAGCCTCGGGGTTGACGGCCTTGGTGGTCGCAAGGCGCCAGAGCGACGCGTTGCCGACCGACAGCAGCGCATTCGTGCGGTCATAGTGGGCGGCGACCTCGTCGAACATGGCAGCCACCTGCGCGGGCCGTTTGTTCAGGTCTGCTCTATTCACCCCCCTATTCTAGGTCGCGAAGAGTGCCCGAAACTGCACGGTTGCCGGGGCCGAGCGGCGCGGGCGTAGGCTACAGAAGTGAATGTGCAGGCCTTGACGGTCGAAACCTCCCCGATAGCCGATATCCGCCAACTGATCCTGCTGCTTGACGACCGCGCGCCCCTGCTCTGGATGCGTCGCAACCAGGGCCTGGCAGGCATCGGCTGCGCTCTTCGACTCGAGTTTTCCGGCCCCACCCGCATGACGGATGCCGCGGCCGCCTGGAAACAGGTCGTCGCCTTGGCCACCGTGACCGACCCGCTGGCCCGCACCGGCACCGGGCTTCTGGCCCTTGGAGCGTTCACCTTCGATGAGTCGTCCGCCCAGACCAGCGTGCTGATCGTGCCCGAGATCATCGTCGGCCGCTTCGGCGGCCAGTGCTGGGTGACCCGCATCTGGGCGACCGGCGAGACGGCCCCCGAGAACCCGCTCGTGCTGCATCCGCTCGGCGACGAGTACCGCATCACCCTGCTGCCCGGCGCATTGCCCCCGGAAGACTTTCGCAGCGCGGTCAGCTCCGGCGTTGAGAACATTCGGTCTGGACGGGTCAACAAGGTGGTGCTGGCCCGCGACCTGGTCGGGCGGGTGCCGGCCGAGTCCGACCTGCGCCGCGCCATCAGCAAACTCGCGCTTGGCTACCCGGACTGCTGGACCTACGCCGTCGACGGCCTCATCGGGTCAAGCCCGGAAACCCTCATTCGCGCCGACCACGGTTCGGTCAACGCTCGGGTGCTGGCCGGCACCATCTCGCGCGGAGCGGATGCCGACACCGACCGCGAAGCTGCCCTCACCCTGGCTACCTCGGCCAAGGACGGCGACGAGCACGAGTTCGCCGTACAGAGCGTGCTGAAGTCGTTGCGCCCGCACACGTCGACGCTCGCCACGAGCGAGATTCCGTTCACGGTCAAGCTGCCCAACCTCTGGCACCTTGCGACCGACCTCGAGGGCACCCTGAGCGACGGATCGACGTCGCTCGACCTCATCGCGGCGCTGCATCCAACGGCCGCTGTCGCCGGCACCCCGACTCGTGATGCGTTGAACCTCATTCGCGAGCTGGAGCCCTTCGACCGTGGCCGCTATGCCGGCCCGGTCGGCTGGGTCGGCGCCGACGGCGACGGCGAGTGGGCGATCGCCCTGCGCTGCGCGCAGGTCGCCCCCGAAGGCGGCATCACGGCCTACGCTGGCTGCGGCATCGTGCCCGGCTCCGACCCCGACCGCGAGCTGGCCGAAACCAAAATGAAGTTTCGCCCCATCGTCGAGGCCTTCGGGTAGCCTGCGCCTCGCCCCGCCTCTTTTCGCGAACTAGAGCCAGCGCCAGGAATCGATCACGGCGGCGATGATCTCCTCGCCGTTGTCCTCGGGAATAACGAAGGAGATCAGGAAGAACTTCACTGGGTCCCCGGCGACGACGTAGTGCTTCGGCGCGAGGACAGTGAGAAAGGCCTTGGTCCGGATGTTTTCGTCGGTGCTGATCAGGCGCGTGAGGTTGGCGTCGACGCCGTCAAGGCTGACGGCCTCTTTCGGGCGGGTGACCTCGCCGGCAAAATAGGTCTCATTCAGAAACTCGACCACGTCGTCGAGGCTGCCGTTCCGCGTCCGTGAGTCGGTGATAGTCAACGCGTCCGGTGTCACCATGACGCTACCTAAAACGTTGCCCATCCCCGTATCGTAGATGGCACCGTCAGCGTCGCGTTCGCCCAGCAGTTCCGGCGCCGTGATGCAACTTCGCGTGTTCCCCAGAGAATTGGTGTAGTCGCCGGGCCCAGTGAAGGAGTATCAGGGGGGTGACAACGGGTTGGCCCTTGGCCAGGATCGCCGTGCCAATTCCCGAGCTCACCAGACCGACGACAATCACCATGGTCACGAGCATATTGGTGAGCACCGCCAGGCTCGAACCGATCAGGCCCGCGAGGCCGAACGACTTGCCACCCGGCGTGCGAATGGCCAGTATCCCGAGAAGGATGCCGGCGATACCCAGCAGCAGCCCCAGAATCGGAATCCAGCCGGTGACGAAGGCGCCGATGCCCACGGTGAGTGCCGCGAGAACAATGCCACCGCGACGCTGCGGCGGGTTTGGCGTGTTCGGCACTGGGCCGCGTTCGAGGAGGCCTGCGGCCTGCGGGTGGTTCTGGGGCGAGTCGATGGTCATCTGGGCCTCCCGGCATCTGTGTGCCGTACAAAGTAGCAAGCACCACGTTGGAGCCAACTCCCTCCAACAAATCTGTGCATAACTCAATGCCCGGCCTCGATTAACCGTCCCTACATCTCGCGAGAGCGGGAAGAATGTTGCTTCACGGGTGCTGAAGCAACGTTCTTCCCGCTCTCGCGAACCCCGGCAGCCGCGCGCGGTCGCCGCGGCCCGCCTCGCCGCCGAGGGGTCGCAAATCGACGCAAACCCCCGGACGGTCGAGTTGCGACCCCTCACGATCTCCGCGCTGCGGCACAGCTCAACGAACGAGCGGAACCTCGAGGATGGTAGGACTCGTGGGAGCTCCGGTGAGGGCGCGCTCCAGGTCGCTGCGCGTGGCAGCAACGCTGTACTCCCAGCCGTAGGCGGCGGCGAGCGCCTTGAGATCGACATGCCGCGGTGTATACAGCACGCGATCCATCGCCTCGGCCGGCGCGGTCTGTGCTACCTCGAGACCGTCGAAGATGCCGCCGCCGCCGTCGACGCCGACAATGACCTGCAGCCGCGGGCGCGGTTCGCCCGGAGCGAGCAGCAACGAACCGACGTCGTGCAGAAGGGTCAGGTCACCCAGCAGGACCCGGGTCACGCCGACCGAGCGCGGTTCGGGTTCGGCCTGACTGGCCAGGGCTACGCCGAGGGCGGTCGCAATGGTGCCGTCGATGCCGGCGAGCCCACGGTTGGCCAGCACGGTGATCTTCTTGCCGGGCACCCGCTTGTCGGCTTCCCGAATGAGACGGGAGGCACCAAACACGAGCCGGTCATGCGGCCACGACGCGCGCCAGACGGCATCGACGAGCAACTCCCGGGTCAGCGGTGCTCGCAGCACGGCGAGTTCGGCGCGAGTGATGCCACGTTTGTCCATCGGCGCCCGACCTTCGTTCGCCGTCGCTTCGACGAGGGCCCGACTGGTCATCACCCACCGCCCCAGCCACTCGCGGCCGGCCGGCGAGCGCGCGGCCAGAACGGATGCAGCATCCGCTCCGATCGAGCGGGTGAACCCGCGCGCGGCTCGGCCCGGGTTGTACCATTCGAGCCCACTTGGGGCAACGACGATGGTCTCCACGCCGGCCCGCGCAATGAGGGCGGGAATCTCTCGACTGAGGGTGGGGTGTCCGAAAACGATGACCCGTTCAACTTCGCCGCCCAGGTCAACCGCGCCGAGCAGTTCGCGGTAGTGCACGATCAGGTTGGGGCCGAAGCGGGCGCCACTGGAGACTTCGGCCAGCAGCGGCCAGCCGCCGGCATTGGCCAGTTCTTCGGCCGCCGGACCGGCCCCATCACCGGCGACGACGACCGTGCGTGGTCCAGGCGTGAGCAGCATGGTCGGCCCGTCGGCCGACGTGGCGGGTGCAACACGGGTAACCGGAGTTACCGCTGGCAGTCCTGCCGCAAGCGCGGTCGACAGCGGCTCCCGAAAGGAGAGGTTGAGCTGCGCCGGGCCGGGAGCGGCGGTACCAACGCCGGTGGCGGCATCCATCGCCTGCCGGGCCAGCACCACGGCAATGCCGGCCTCGTCTGGTTCGCCGACCGGCGCCGGAACGTCGAGGCAGAGCCGGGTGGCGCCGCCAAAAATGCCGGCCTGCACGGTGGTCTGGTTCGAGCGGATGCCGCGCAGCTCGGCCGGGCGGTCGGCCGTCAGCAGAATCATCGGCACCCCGGCGTGGTGCGCCTCGAGCACCGCCGGGTGCAAATTGGCCACGGCCGTTCCCGACGTGACGACGACGAGAGCGGGCAGGCCGGTCTCGAGGGCAAGGCCGAGCGCGAGAAAGCTGGCGCTGCGTTCGTCGGTGCGCACGTGCAAGCGGATGCTGCCTGCCCGTTCAAGTTCGGCCGCGGCCAGCGCGAGGGCTTGCGAGCGCGCTCCAGGACAGAGTACGAGGTCCCCCACGCCAAGTCGAATAAATTCATGCAGAATGGCGACGCTGAATTCGGTTGCCGGGCTGCCGCGGTGGCTGGTAATCCGCTCAGACATCCCGCCGGCCAGGCTGCTCGCCCTCGCCCGGTTCTTGCTTCTTCTTCGGGTCAGCGCCGGTACCCTTGCCGGGTGCTGGATCGTTCTTGTCGAGCTCGGCCAGGTCTTGTTCCATTCGGCGGATGCGCTCCTGCTGATCTTTTTGGTTGAATGGCCGGTTCTCGCTGGTCGCGGTCGTAACACCGCCGCCGTTTAATCCACGCAGAAAGTCGAGGTCGTCATCGGGAGCCACCGATCGGAACGACCGGCTGGTCGGCGTTGAACGACCGTGGCCGACGAGCAACCAGAGCAGCGGGCCGATCAGCGGCACCAGCACGATGACGAAGATCCAGACCCAGCGCGGCAGACCACGGATGCGCTTACGGTCAAAAACGGCACAATCCACGAGGGTATAGACCGTGAGAATGACCAGGGCCAGTCCTAGTCCGATCAAGAGCTTGGGCATGCCTTGAGTCTAAGCCGCTTCGCCGTGAGAGACATGTGCGGATGCTCAGCCGCGGCATTCTAAGCTAGATCCATGAAATTCGTGGCCCCCTGGCTGTACTACTCCGTGATGCGCGTGCTGATGTTCGCCGTGCCCCTGGCGATTCTGCTGTCCCTCGGCTTGTGGCCCTGGGCAGCAGCGGTGATCGCCGCCATGCTCGGGCTCTGCCTGTCGTATCTGTTTCTCGGTAAGTCCCGCGAGAGTGTTGCGCGTGACCTGTACCAGGCCAGGCACCCCACCAAGGAACCGGTGAACGCCGATGCCGACGTTGAAGACCGGGCGATCACCGCACGTGAGCAGAAGTCAGAACGCGAAAGCAACTCCCAGTAGCAACCCGTAAGCCAGCGCCGCAAAGCTCGTGAGCTTGAGCGCAAGAATGAGTTCCCTGGCCGTGGTCGCGGTGACCGTGATGAGGCAGGCCGGCAGGGCCAGCAGCAGCACGAAGAACGTGAATATCCCCAGCGGATAGACCAGGCTGAACAGTCCGGCAATGACGAACGGCAGCAGCAGGAAGACGCAGAACACCACCCGGGAGGCCGTTCGTCCGATGCGCACCGCGAGGGTGCGCTTGCCGGCGGCCTTGTCTGGCACGATGTCACGCAGGTTGTTGACCATGAGCACCGCGCACGCGATCAGCCCCATCGCCACACCGCCGAGCACGCTCTCGGTCGTGAAGTCGCCGACCTGCACGTAGGTGGTGCCGGCGGTGGCGACAAGGCCGAAGAAGACGAAGACGAACAGTTCGCCCAGACCCAAATATCCGTACGGCTTCTTGCCGCCGGTGTAAAACCATGCAGCGGCCACGGCGACAACGCCGACGATCAGCAGCCACCAGTGCTGGGTCAACACGACGAGAGTGATCCCGGCCACTCCGGCGAGCCCGAAAAAGGCGAGTGCAACGCGCAGCACGGTGCGTGGGTTCGCGCCGCCGCCGCCGGTGAGCCGGGCCGGCCCGACCCGGAAGGCGTCTGTGCCGCGAATACCATCGGAGTAGTCATTGGCGTAGTTGACGCCGATCTGCAGCAGCAACGCCACGGCGAGCGCGAGCAGCGCGCGCACCGGGTGGTAGACGCCGGGGCCCGCCGCGACGATGGCGGCGCCAGTGCCGAGCAGCACAGGAGCGATAGCGAGCGGCAGGGTGCGCAGGCGCGCGCCCGAGATCCAGTCAGCGGCGGTGGCTGGCTTGACCCTGGCCGGCCCCTTGCGTGCCGGGCCGTTCTTGCGGGCAGGGTGCCCCGACTTACCACTACCCGGTCCAGTAGCCCGGGTACCGGTGTCAGCACCGGCCAGCTTTGCCGCAGGATTCAATCTTTGTTGTTTGGGCCTGACCGGCCGAGCTCCTTGTGCCACGCAACTATGTTAGTGGCCAGCGCAGGACCGGCCGTCGTTCCCGGCCGCAGCATACTGCGCCAGCGCGGCTCGGTCGGGCTTACCCGAGGCCAGCTGCGGAATCTGGCCCACCATCACGATGCGCGCGGGTCTGGCCGCACGCCCGAGCAACGCCACAACGGATGCCGCCACTCCCGCCAGCTCCGTCGCCGCGCCTATCCCTCCCGCCAGCACCACGACCGGAACCTGCCCCCATTGGGCGTCATCGGCGCCGACCACGACCGCCTGCTCCAGCCCCGGCAGCAACCGCACGATCCGTTCGACGGCGTCGAGTGATACCTTTTCACCGCCGGAGATGATCACGTTGTCGGCCCGGCCCAGCACCGTGACTCGGCCGGTGACCGGGTCCACTTCGCCGAGATCCCCGGTGCGATACCAGCGCACGCCGTGCTCGAGAATGAAGCGGTCAGCGGTGCGTTCGGCATCGCCCAGATATCCTTCGGCGAGCACAGAGCCAGACAGTTCGAGCTGCCCGTCAACCACGCGCACGAGGGTGTCGCCGATCGGAACACCGTTGTAGACGCAGCCTCCGGCAGTCTCCGACGACCCATAGGTGCGCACGACCCGCACGTCCAGTTCCGCCGCCCGCGCGATAAGGTCCGGTCGGATGGCCTGCCCGCCAACCAAAATCGCGGTAAAGCGACGCAGCACGGCCAGCAGGGCCGGGTCATCCGCTGCGTCAAGCAATCGGGCCAGCTGCACCGGCACCAGCGCGGTGTAGCGCAGCGGCTCGGTCATGGTCTCGGCCAGGCGCCGAAAGGTCTGCGGGTCGAAATGTCCAGGCTTCAGCACGAGCGGGCTGGTTTCGGCGGCGATCGACCGCACGAGCACCTGCACCCCGGCGATGTAGTGCACTGGCAGGGCAAGCAACCATTGCCCGGCCCCGCCGAGGGTGACCGCCGACGCCGCAGCGCCGGCCAACAGCGCGTTGGTGGCGAGCATAACGCGTTTGGGTACCCCCGTTGACCCGGAGGTTTCAATGACGACGGCGACCCGCTGGGGTGCGTCACCGAGATCCACCGCGGCATCGGCTCCGGGGGCCAACGGCAGCACGGCCGGACCATTGCCGGCCAGCGCGTCCCGCAGTATTGCGAGAAACTCGAGCGGATGCTCCGGCGCGAGCGCCAGCAGCGGCCTGCTCACGTCAGTACTGCCACGGGTACGGCGACCAATCCGGTTCGCGCTTCTCCAGAAAAGCGTCCCGTCCTTCGACGGCCTCGTCGGTGCCATAGGCGAGGCGGGTCGCCTCGCCGGCGAACACCTGCTGACCGACCAACCCGTCGTCAACGGCATTGAAGGCGAACTTGAGCATGCGGATGGCGGTGGGCGATTTGGTGAGAATTTCACGGGCCCAGTCCAGTGCCACGGTTTCAAGTTCGGCGTGCGGTACGACGGCGTTGATCGCACCCATTTCTAGTGCCCGCTCCGCCGAATACTCCCTGGCCAGGAAGAACACCTCGCGGGCGGCCTTCTGGCCGACCTGACGGGCGAAGTATGCGCTGCCGTAACCGGCGTCGAAGGAGCCGACGTCGGCATCCGTTTGTTTGAATTTGCCGTGCTCGGCGCTGGCGATGCTCAGGTCGCAGACCACATGTAGGGAGTGTCCGCCGCCCGCTGCCCAGCCGGGAATGACGGCGATGACGACCTTGGGCATGAAACGGATGAGCCGCTGCACCTCCAAAATATGCAGGCGTCCGGCGCGCCCACGGTCGATCCCAGCCGCCGTCTCACCCTCGGAGTACTTGTAGCCGTCCCGGCCGCGAATGCGCTGGTCTCCACCGGAGCAGAATGCCCACCCGCCATCCTTGGCGCTGGGGCCGTTGCCGGTGAGTAGTACGACGCCGATCTTCGAGTTCAGCCGGGCGTCGTCAAGCGCGGAGAACAACTCATCCACCGTGCGCGGGCGGAAAGCGTTACGCACCTCGGGCCGGTCGAAGGCGATGCGGGCGATTCGCCCGCTCAGATCGTGGTGATAGGTCAGATCGGTGAGATCTTCGAAGCCCACGACGGCCTTCCATTGGCTCGCATCGAAGATTTCAGATACCTGTTCGCTCATGCGCTTCAGCCTACGCGGGCAGACAGGCGGTTTCGCCTGTTGCCAACTCGTAATATCTACGGTTGAAAAGACGAAATAACCTCAGGTAACCTGTACCGAACACAATGTCAACCCCTTGATCACCACCCCCCTTCGGGGGTGTACTAATGACAGGAAATGCACGGGGAGGTGGCCATGAATATCACAGACAGCATCACTAGCCAGCGCGGGGGTAAACACTCATGACGACTACTGTCCAGACCGCGACCGCACAGCCGACCATTCAGACCACTACCGTGCAGCAGCCGCGACCGGCCGCAGCATCCGGGAGCACAACAGCCTCCCGCCGTACCGCGTCACCGGCCAATTACAGCGCAGCATCAACGGATGCCTTCGGCGACTACCTGCGACGCATCGGCAAGGGAACCCTGCTCAACGCCGAGCAGGAAGTTGATCTTGCGCGTCGCATTGAGGTGGGGCTGTTCGCCGAGGCCCGACTGCTGCGCGAAGGCAATGCCATGCAGCAAGATTCAACCCAGCACAGTTCAACGGCCTCCGATTCCGTCGAACAACGGGAGCTGGTCTGGCTCATGCACGACGGGCGCCGCGCCAAGAATCGATTCATCGAGGCCAACCTGCGCTTGGTGGTGAGCATTGCCAAGCACTATTCCGGCCGTGGCGTACCCATCATGGACCTCGTGCAGGATGGCAACATGGGCCTCGTGCGCGCGGTCGAAAAGTACGATTTCATGACCGGCTACAAGTTCTCTACCTACGCCACCTGGTGGATCCGTCAGGCGATTCACCGGGGCATGGCCGACAAATCGCGCATGATTCGAATCCCCGTGCATACCGCCGAGAAGCTCAATAAGATCAAGCGCATTCGTCGCGACCTCACCAGCGTGCTCGACCGCGATCCGACCGCACGTGAGATCGGTGAAGCCGCCCAGATTCCCATGCGCGACGTGCTGCGGCTGCTGCAGTACGACAATGAACCGATTTCCCTGCACACCCCGGTCGGCGACGGCGCCGGTGATATGGCCGAACTCATCATCGACGACGACCTCCCCCAGCCAGACGAACACGCCACGCTGACCCTGCGGGCCGCCGACATCCGCTTCTTTCTCGAGACGCTGCCGCCGCGGGAACGCTCCATATTGCGGGCCAGGTTCGGGCTCGACGGCAACGAGCCGCGCACGCTTGATCAAATCGCCCACATCGAGGGCGTGACCCGGGAACGCGTGCGCCAGATAGAGAAGCGGGCTTTGGCCCTGCTGCACGTGCCGCGATTGGAGCACTACCTGCAGGACTAGGAGGCAGACATGGGAAAGCTGACCTACGACTCGAACCTCGCCGCTGACTTTGACGATCGCGTGCTGGCACATATTCAAGTGGTTATCGGCGCCAAACTTCGGCGCGGGGAATCGTTCTATTTCACCTGGCGTGATGACCCACAGGCTGGCGACGGGCACAGCACCATCTGGCTGCACCCCAGCATTCCCCTCGCCTACAAATATTTCGGAAGCCGCTCCCCCACCCTTAATCGCGAGTGGATCGAAGCTCTCATGGCCACCGCTAACTCCGCGACCGGTTTACAGATCGTGCAGGAACCCCGCTCAGCAACGGCACAATCGACCACCGCGAAGGAGGAGCCATGAACCGCATCGACATTGTCTACGGCGGCAAACCGTATTCCCTCGGCGGGCGTTCCATCGAGTCGATTCAGGTGGAGATTGACGGGGCGATCGCCGCCGGCCTGCCGTATTGGCTGCGGGTCAATAGCGGCGAGGGTCGTTTCGAAGACGCTTACCTGCTGATCGCCCCCGGCATCGGCGTTGCCATGGTCAACGTCAAGCCCAGCGGCGTCGACGACGACCATGAAGGAGACGAGCTCTACAGTCAGGACTCGCTGTAGTCAGGCTTCCACTGATCCTGCTCTGACCAAACAGCTCTGGCCAACCAGCTCTGGCCAACCAGCTCTGGCTCACTCCCAGCCGGGGGCTGGCACACTGGAAGCATGATGACCTCACTGGATGCCACGGTCCCGCCCCTGGAAGAGCTTCTCGGTTCCGCGCACGTCGTATCCCTGAAACTGTTCGATCGGTTTCGAGGCTTGGATAGCCGGGAAGCACTGCTGTTGCACGGCCCACAGGGCTGGACCGAATTCTCCCCGTTCGTGGAATACAACGACGCCGAGGCCGCCAACTGGCTACGCGCGGCGATCGATTTCGGCTGGCAGGACGCACCCCACCCGCTGCGCACGAGCATTCCGGTCAACGCAACGGTGCCCGCCGTTCCCGCCGACAAAGTCGCCGCGGTGCTGGCCCGCTTTCCCGGCTGCCGCACCGCCAAGGTGAAGGTGGCCAGCCCCGACCAGACCCTGGCCGATGACGTCGCCCGCGTCGCCGAGGTGCGCCGCGTGCTCGGCCCTGAGGGACGCATCCGTATCGACGCGAATGGCCTCTGGAACGTCGACGAAGCCGAGCACGCCATTCATGCCCTCAGCGCCTTTGACCTCGAGTACGTCGAACAGCCCTGCATGACCGTGCCGGAGCTCGCCGAGATTCGCCAGCGTACGACCTACCTGAGCGTGCCGATCGCCGCCGATGAAAGCGTGCGCAAGAGCGGTGACCCGCTTGCCGTCGCCCGGGCCGGCGCCGCCGACATCCTTGTGATCAAGGCGCAGCCGCTCGGCGGCATTCGCGCAGCGCTGTCAATCATTGGCCAGACCGGCCTGCCGGTCGTCGTGTCGAGTGCCCTCGACACCTCGATCGGGCTGTCTATGGGCGCGCACCTGGCAGCATCCGTTCCGGGGCTCTACTTTGATTGTGGTCTCGGCACAGCCTCGCTGCTCGCCGAAGACGTCACGACTGACCCGCTACTTCCCGTCGACGGCGCCATTCCGGTGCGCCGGGTCACGCCAGCCCCGGCCTTGCTGGAGCAGTACGCGACGACCCCCGCTCGCCGCGACTGGTGGCTCGCTCGCCTAGCACGCACCCACGCGCTCCTCGCCGCCGAGTAAATCCGTGTGGCTGCGGGTGAGGGTTAGAGAGCGAGGCCCGAGTAGGAGTGCAGGCCGTTGAAGAACACGTTGACGATGCCGAAGTTGAACATGACGGCGCTGAAACCGATGATCGCGAGCCAAGCCGAGCGCGATCCGCGCCAGCCGCGGGTCGCCCGGGCGTGGATGTAGCCGGCGTAGATGACCCAGATGATGAAGGTCCAGACCTCCTTGGTGTCCCAGCCCCAGTACCGGCCCCAGGCCTGCTCGGCCCAGATAGACCCGGCCATGAGGGTGAAGGTCCACAGGATGAACCCGATGATATTGATGCGGTAAGAGAGGTTCTCCAGCGTCGCCGACGACGGAAGCGTGGCCAAGAAACGCAGGCGCAGAGCGGATGCGATCGCCCCGCGCGGCGCTTCAGCACCGTCGGCCACGTGGTTCTCCCGCCGCGCCTGCAACAGCTGCACGGTCGACAGGGCAAAGCCGAGGGCGAATAGTCCGGTTCCGAGTGACGCTACGAAGACGTGAATCACCAGCCAGGCCGACTGCAGCGCCGGCGGCAGCGGCGCCACCTCCACGTAGAACTGCAGCGCGGCAATGCCGAGCAGCACGAGCACCAGGCCGGTCACGAAGGTGCCGAGAAAACGCAGGTCGGAGCGCAGCAACACGAGCAGGAACACGGTCATGATGAGCAGGGTGCCGGTCATAGCGAACTCATACATGTTCGCCCACGGCACCCGGTCGGCGGCAAAACCACGCATGACCGTGGCTGCGAGGTGCAGTACCCAGGCCAGAACGGTCAGGGAGACGCCAATTCGCAGGCTCGACGACCGGCCGTATGGCAGGGCCGCATCGTTGTCCATCCGGGCACTGATGCGCGACAACACTGGCCGCTTCAGAGTCAGCGTGCCGCCGGCTCTGGCCGGGGAAGCAGCATCCGCTTCGAGCAAGTCGGTCGCCTCGATGGCATCGACGGCACTCGATCGGCGGGCCAGGTCAACCGCAAAGGCGATGAAGGCCAGGGCGTAAACGGCCATCGCCGAGTACAGCGCGTACACCGAATACGAGTTGAGCAGTGCGGAGTCAGTCAGATTCACGTTGTAAGCCTAAATCTTTTCGGGGGGTAGCGGTGGGTTGGGCGTTGTTCAACAGCTTCTCGTGCCGGTCGGCGAGCGCGGTGACGGCAGTTTCGAGGGCAGGGTCGTCGCCTCGTGCCAGGGCGGCGTATTCGAGGTGCACCGTTCCGTCACTGGCGGTGGTCGCCTTCACCCAGACCCGGCGACGCGGCACCATCAGCCCGGTAAACAGGCCGAACAAGACGAGTACAGAGAAGGAAATCAGCCAAATCTGGGTGGGATCGTGGTGAATGTCAAAACTTGCAAAGCGCGGAACCGACTGCTTGAAATCGCCGGCAGCTGAGGCGGCCGGGTCGTTGTCGACGAAGCTGACGGTGCCGAGGCCATCGGGCAGCTCTGCCGATTCGCCCGGCTTGAGCTCGATGGAGGCAACACCGGTCTTGCCGCCGGTCTGCTGGGTCAGGTCATCGGTAACGAGGGCATACACGGATGTCGGCACGCCGTCATCAAGACCGAGGTCACCGGTGTAGACGTTGAGCGTGAGCAACGGATATTCGAGGTCTGGATAGCTGGAGAAGTTCGCGCCGGACTCGGCTTTGTCTTGTGTGGGGTAGAAGAATCCGATCATGCCGAGCTGTTCGGTCAGCCCGTCGGGAACCTTGACGATGCCCAGCGACGTGAGGTTGGCGTCTTGCGGTAAAAACGGCACAGAGTCGGAGAAGACGACGGTGCCGTCGGGGGCGGTGACCTGGATGGTGGGCGCGTAGCCGTTGCCGAGCAAGTAGATGCTCGTGCCGTTGGTGCGCAGCGGACCGTTGACCTTGACCTCGGCGGGATTGGGCTTTGCGTTCTTGGGCGTGACGGACACGTCGGCGGTAAAGTCGATCGGCTGGCCATAGGCCTGGAGGTTGCGCTGTTCGTACGACACCGAAAAGTCATCCAGGCTCAACGTGTACGGGTCGAGCGTGGTGTCGTCGAAGAAACGGCCCGGGTTAAAGGAGTCGTAGGCGAGCAGGGTGTTCACGAAGGTCTGGCCCTCCACCAGCACGCGCTGGCCGCTGAATCCGTAGCCGCCGCCGAATCCGACGGTGACCAGTACGCCCAGCAGGGCGATGTGAAAGGTCAGGTTGCCGGTCTCTCGCAGGTAGCCACGTTCGGCCGAGACGGATGATTCTCCGGCAGCATTGAACCGGGCGACGCGGTATCCGCTGGATTTTAGGAGGGCGCTGGCGGTGGTGATCGCGGCTGTGGCATCCGTTCGCGCTGGTGCATCGCGTTCGGTGAAACCCGACAGCCGCGCCAGGCGGGCCGGCGTGGCCGGCGGCTTGGCGCGTAGGGCCAAAAAGTGGTGCTTTGTTCGCGGTATGACACAGCCGATGAGCGAGATGAACAGCAGCAGGTAGATGGCCGAGAACCAGGCCGAGGTGTAGACGTCGAAGGCCTGCAACTTGTCGAGCGTCGGCGCCAAATCGGGGTTGTCGGCGAAGTACTGCGTGACCCCGTTCGGGTCGGAACTTCGTTGCGGCACGAGCGAGCCGGGAATGGCCGCGATGGCGAGCATGAGCAGCAAGAAAAGAGCCGTGCGCATGCTCGTGAGCTGACGCCAGAACCAGCGGAGCCAGCCGATCAGGCTGAGCTTGGGCTGCACAATACCGGCCTGCGGTGTCTGCGGGCGAGAATCGTAGTGGTCAGATGGCCGGGACAAAGTTGCCAATCACCCCTTGCAAATCGAGGAGCCAGGTGTTCCAGATTCCGGTCACCATGAGTACTCCAATGACGACGAGCAGAACGCCGCCGAACAGGTTGATGGCACGTATATGCCGTTTCAGGAATGCGACGGATCCCGTGGCCCAGTTGAGACCGAGAGCGATCAACAAGAACGGAATGCCAAGGCCGAGGGAGTAGAACAGCGCGAGCAGGCCACCCTGCCAGGGCGAACCGGTGCCGAGGCTGAGCGAGTTGATGGCGGTGAGCGTCGGGCCGGTGCACGGCGTCCAACCGACCGCGAACACCGCGCCGAGCACTGGCGCTCCGGCCAGACCCATCTTGGGGCGCCAGTTGGTCTTGATGGTGCGCTGCATCGCCCCGAACTGGCCGACGAAAACCAGACCGAGCAGAATGACCACGACACCGGCCAGTCGGGTGATCAGGTCGCGGTAGGAGTTCAGCCAGAATCCGGCGGCACCGAAGACGACGCCGGTCAGCACAAACACCACGGTGAAGCCGAGCACGAAGAGGCCGACGCCAGCCAGCAGCCGGGTGCGGCCGCGCCGATCCCGCTTGGAGGCGCCGGTGCGACCGTCGGTGAAACCACCGATGTAAGCGAGGTAGCCGGGAACGAGCGGCAAAATGCAGGGGGAGGCGAACGATACCAGCCCGGCGAGGAGTGCGATGGGAATGGCGAAGAGCAACTGGCCGCTGAACACGATCTCACCGAAGGGATTGTTCACTCGGTGGCGCCGCCGTCAGTCTCTGCGATGGTGTCGCGAATCAGAGTTTCCAAAATAGACGGCGAGGTGACCTGCCCGAGAATGCGGGCGGCGACCCGCCCCTCGGCGTCGAGTACGAGGGTGGTGGGCACCGCGTTTGGCGGGATGCTGCCGCTAAACGCGAGCTGCATGGCCCCGGTGTCGACGTCGAGCACCGAGGGGTAGGTCACGCTGTACGTCTCGTTGAAGGCAATCGCGTTCGGGGCCTGGTCGCGCACGTTGACGCCGAGAAAACTCGCGCCCTCGTTTTCGAACTGGGCATTCAGGCTTTGCAGATCGGATGCCTCTGCGCGGCACGGCGCGCAGCTCGCGTACCAGAAGTTGACGACCAGAACCTCGCCGAGCGCGTCGGCGCTGCTGACCGTTTCACCCGTCTCGGTCACGCCGGAGAACTCGATGGCCTCACCGCGGCCTTCGAGGGGGATCTCGGTGACGCTGCCGTCGCCGGCAATGAAGCCCTTGCTGGATCCTTCGCGGTACTGCTCGGCGAGCGGATCGGAGGAGCATCCGGCGAGAAGGAATGCGGCAGTGGCGAGACCTGCCAGCAGAGGGACCATACGGCGCCTCATACGGCGCCCACATCGTTGCTCGGGTTGAGCAAGGCCACCGCTGGGCTGGCATAGCCGGTTTCGGCGAAATGGTCACCGTGCCAGGAGACCGTAGTGATGCTTGACAAATCGCACCGGCGTTTGCGCGGGTCGTGGGCTAGGCGTTCGTGGGCGAGGTATCGGTGCACCATCCAAATCGGCAGCTGGTGGCTGACCAGAACGACGTCGCCGTCGTCGACCGAGTTCCAGGCGTCGTCGACCGCCGCGAGCATCCGTTTGGCGACCGCACGAAAAGGTTCGCCCCAGCTCGGCCGCAGGGGGTTGATCAAGGCTGGCCAGTTGCGGGGGTCGCGCAGCGCGCCATCGGGGCCGCGCATCCGCTTGCCTTCGAACGCGTTGGTCGGTTCGATGATGCGTTCCTCGGTGTCGAGCGATAGCGCGAAGGCTGCGGCGATGGGGGCCGCCGATTCCTGCGCGCGCTGCAGCGGCGAGGCGATCACGCGAACGACGGGGCGTCCGCGCTCGACCAATTCGGCGGCGGCGGCGGCGGCCATGAGCACACCCTGTTCGGAGAGTCGATAGTTCGGCAGCCGTCCGTAGAGCACGCGTTCGGGGTTGAAAACCTCACCGTGACGCACGAGATGCACTTGACTGGCTACCACCTAACTATTCTACGGAGGGCTCAACCTAGAAACCGCCGTGAGGCGCTCCTCCACGACCGCGGAACACGATGTAACCAGCCCAGGATGTCGCGCACGACGAAGAGCACCCACGCCGCCATGAAGATGAAGCCGGTCCACAGCCCCTCATTCATGATTCCAGGAACGCCAAGGAACCCGCCACCCAGCTCACCAGGAACGTTACGTTCTCAGCCATTTTCTGAAAACGCAAGCGTGCCGCGTCTTGTCCTGCGCCTGCCGATGTCCTCACCCCTGCCCCATACTCGCACCTACCGGCGCAGGTCGCGCTGGCCGCGCGAGCGGCTCCGGCTAAACTCGAACAGTGACTTCGCGCGTATTAATCAAGAATCTGTCCGCTCTCGACGACGGCCCCGTTTCGGTGTCGGGTTGGGTCGACACGGTGCGCGACCAGAAAAAAGTGCAATTCGTCGTTCTCCGCGACGAATCCGGCGCTGTGCAGCTGGTCAACCCCCGCACAACGGATGCCGAGGGCGTCGTCGTTGCCGACGAGCCGGCCACCAGCATCTCGGGCCTCGCCCAGGGTACCTTCGTCACCGTCACCGGGGCGCTCAAGCACGACGAGCGCGTCAAGCTCGGCGGCATCGAAATCAAGCTGGCCACCCTCACCGTGGTGTCTGCTGCCATTCCCGAGACACCCATAGCGGCCGACTCGAGCCTCGACAAGCGCATGGATTGGCGCTTTCTCGACCTGCGCAACCCCAAGCAGAACCTCATCTTCCGCATCCAGACCACGTTCGAGCACGCGCTACGCACGTACTGGATCGAGCACGACTTCATCGAGCTGCACACCCCGAAGCTCATGGCGAGCGCGAGTGAATCGCGCGCCGAGCTGTTCGAGGTGGGCTACTTCGATACCACGGCGTACCTCGCGCAGAGCCCGCAGTTCTTCAAGCAGATGGCGCAGTCGGCCGGCTTCGGCAAGATCTTCGAGGTCGGGCCGGCGTTCCGCGCCGATCCTTCGTTCACCAGCCGCCACGCCACCGAGTTCACCAGCGTTGACTCCGAGATCAGCTGGATTGACAGCCACGACGACGTTATGCAGCTGCACGAAGACCTCATGGTCGCCGGTTTCACCGCCGTCAAGGCGAAGCACGGCGACGAGGTGCTCGCCCTGTTCGACGTTGAGGTGACCGTTCCGAGCACGCCATTCCCGCGCATCCCACTGGCCGAGGCCAAGGAGATCGTCAAAAGCCGCGGCTACGAGGTTCCCCGCGACGACGACGACATGGACCCGGAGGGCGAGCGCCAGATCGCCGCGTATGTGGCCGAGAAATACGGGCACGAATTCGTGTTCCTCACGGATTACGCCTCGAGCATCCGCCCGTTTTATCACATGCGTCACGAAGGTGACGCCTCGATCACCAAGAGCTACGACCTCATCTTCAACGGCACCGAGATCTCCACCGGCGCCCAGCGCGAGCACCGCATCGAGGTGCTCGAAGCGCAGGCGATCGAGAAGGGCCTCGACCCGAAGGAGATCGAGGGGTACCTTGACTTCTTCCGTTACGGTGTTCCGTCGCACGGAGGGTTCGGCATGGGCCTGGCCCGGGTCTTGATGCTCATGTTGCACCAGACATCGATTCGCGAGGTCACCTACCTGTTCCGCGGCCCGACCCGCCTGGAGCCGTAATCCCAGCCGCTGGCCCGACTCGCTGGTGCGTAAAACCGGCAAAATTTGCGACACGCCGGGTGGGAGCATCCGTCTGACCCGGCGTGTCGCAAATTTACCGGCATTAGCCACGCCAGCGGATGTCCGCGGCCCGGAACTAGCGCTGGCGTCAGCTAGACCTTGAGGTCGACGGCCAGGCGGTCGGCGACGACGGTGCGGATGAACGCGCCGACCTTTTTGTGCTCTGGGTGATTCTGGTAGCGACCGAGGGCCTCGAGGTCGTCAAAATCAGCGATCAGTGCGACGTCCCAGTTTTCGTCACCGGCGACATCCGGTCCCACCGTCAGCACGCGAATCTCAGGAACGACACCAACCAACGCCTGCAAGCCGGCGGCTATCGCGGCGGCGTCGTCGGCCTTCTTGCGCGGGGTGAGGGCGTTGAGCTTCCAGCAGACAATGTGACGAATGGTCATGAGACCTCCAGTAGGGCTGTGCGCAAGCGCACGGGATCGATGCGCCAGTAGTTGTGCACCTTGCCGTTGATGAGGAGCACCGGGATGTCCTCCAGGTAAAGGTCGTGCAACTCGGCATCATCGAGAATGGAACGTTCCTCGAACGTGATCTCTGGGGCAGACGCTTCGCCTTCGAGCTGGGCCAGAACGCTGCCGATCATGTCACGTGCGTCATCGCAGAGGTGGCAACCGGGCTTACCGATCAGGGTCAGGTGTGCGCTAGCCATTACTCCAGCCTAGGCCGACGAACCCAACGCTGACACCGACGCCGATCACGAGACAGCAAAAAGCGCCAGTCCCGAGGGGCTAGCGCTTTGCTCACAGAACGACGAGGAGCCGTTCTACTTCTTATTACGACGCTGGTGGCGAGTCTTGCGAAGCAGCTTGCGGTGCTTCTTCTTCGCCATACGCTTGCGTCGCTTCTTAATTACAGAACCCACACGGACCTCACAAGTATTGGTTTAGCCGCGGGGCCCGCGACTGACACGAAAACACCATTCTATCGGACAAAACCGCCTCCAACTACTCAGTGGCCGAATCTGGGCCCGATTGACCAACCGGATGGCGCAGTTTCAGCTGTTTCTGCGCCATTTTTTCGCGGTTGCGTCCTTCACAACATGCGACATCTGGGAGGCGTCGGCGAAGGCCTTACCGATGGCCGAAGCAAAGGCCCGTTGCTCATCCTTGAGACCAGCCTCGAGCTCGGCACCCTTTACGACCTGGTTGAAGTCGACGCTGAGAAATGGAATCAACCAGTCCTCGATCTCTTCGAGCGGCGAATACTCCAGCCGATAGAAGCGGTGCTGCCCGTCTTCGCGCACCGTGACCAGACCGGCCTCGCGCAACACCTTGAGGTGCTTGGACACCGTCGGCTGGCTCAGCCCGAGGTGTCCGACAATGTCAGACACGCTCAATTCGCGGTGCACATCGCCAACGGGCTCGCCGGGAGTGGCTCGTTCCAAAAGGATGCGCAAGATGTCGCGCCTTGCCGAGTCCGCCACCACGGTAAAGATGTCTGCCATAACCTCAGGGTAGTCAGTAGCACTGGGAAATCACTACCGGGCGGTAGTACCATGTCAAACTCACGGGTCGCAGGTCAATCGGAGGGTTCCAGGTGTTGTCTAGAACCGGAACCGAACCATTTTTTCCGCACCCGATTTCCGTCTTGGCGCGAATACGCGACGGTGTGGACGCCCTCGCGCACAAGTCGCCATCGCGCTTCGCGATTTTGGTGTTCACCGCCCTGATCATGCTGTTCACCCTGTTATTCTCACTGCCGGTCGCCTCGGCGGACCGCATCATGACACCGCTACACGACGCCCTGTTCACAGCCGTCTCGGTTATCTGTGTCACCGGTCTCACCACCGTTGACATGGCCACGCACTGGTCGGCGTTCGGCAACATTCTCGTCTTCGTCGGCGTCAATATCGGCGGCGTCGGCGTTTTAACCCTGGCGTCGCTGATGGGCCTGGTCATCTCGCGTCGACTGGGGCTGCGGGCCAAGCTCATGGCCGCGAGCGACTCCAACCCCTCCCGCATTCATGCCGGTCCGGTCAATGAGGGGCAAACCGTACGGCTGGGCGAGGTCGGCAGCCTGCTGCTGACCGTCGCGATCAGCGCGCTCGTGATCGAGGTCGGCGTCGCGGCCCTGCTCTTTCCCCGAATGCTGGGAGCCGGCGTCGCGACCGGCGAAGCGATCTGGCACAGCTTCTACTATGCCGCGATGGCGTTCACCAACACCGGCTTCAACCCCAACGCTGGCGGACTCGACCAGTTCGCCGGGGACTACTGGTTTCTTGGCGCGCTCATGATCGGCGTCTTTCTCGGCAGCCTGGGCTTTCCGGTGATCTACGCTTTCGCCCGCGGCTGGCGCACCCCCCGCCGGTGGTCAGTGCACGTGAAACTGACCCTCGTGACCACCATCGCGCTCATGATTCTGGGCATGGTGTTCTACATCATTCTCGAATTCGACAATCCAAAAACCTTCGGGTCGCTGGGTGCTGGCGACACCATTTTTCAGTCGCTGTTCATGTCGGTGATGACCCGGTCCGGCGGCTTCGCAACCATCGACATCAGCGACCTACACGGCTCGAGCCTGCTATTGAGCGACATGCTCATGTTCATCGGCGGCGGGTCAGCGTCGACCGCCGGCGGTATTAAGGTCACGACCCTGGCCATCCTCTTTCTGGCCGCGTTTGCAGAAGCTCGCGGCAAGCAGGAGATGGAGGCATTCGGTCGGCGAATCCCGAGCGATATTCTTCGCCTGTCGGTCAGCGTGGTGCTCTGGGGCGCGACGACCGTAGCCGTTGCGAGCATCCTGATTCTGCACATCTCCAAACAACCATTCGACATTGTGCTATTCGACGTGATCAGCGCATTCGCGACCTGCGGGCTCTCGACCGGGCTCACGGCTGACCTGCCACCCGAGGGTGTCTACGTCATGGCCGCGACGATGTTCATGGGACGGGTTGGTACAGTGACACTCGCGGCAGCACTGGCCGCAAGTCACAGCAGGCAATTGTTCAAACGCCCGGAAGAGAGACCCATCGTTGGTTGATCGCATCAAACACGACGCCCCCGTACTCGTTATCGGGCTGGGACGCTTCGGTGCAGCCACGGCCGGCCAGCTCGACCGACTCGGCCGCGAAGTGCTCGTCGTCGACACCAGCGATGCACTCGTGCAGAAATGGTCAGAGCGGGTCACCCACGCGGTTCAAGCGGATGCCCGCTCGCTCGAGGCCCTGCAGCAAATCGGTGCACAGGACTTCTCGATCGCGGTCTGTGCCGTCGGTTCCTCGGTCGAGGCCAGCGTGCTCATCGTCGCCAACCTGGTTGACCTGAAGATTCAGCAGATCTGGGCCAAAGCAATCTCCAAGTCGCACGGCAAAATTCTCGAACGAATCGGCGCCAACCACGTGATCTATCCCGAGGCGGAAGCCGGCGAACGAGTCGCCCACCTAGTGTCGGGCCGAATGCTCGACTTCATCGAGTTCGACGACGATTTCGCCCTGGTGAAGATGTATCCGCCGAAGCCTATTCGCGGCCTCAGCCTCGTCGATTCCTCGGTGCGCCGCAAGTACAACATAACGGTGGTCGGGGTCAAGAGCCCCGGCAAACCATTCACCTATGCGACCCCGCAGACCGTGGTGTCCAACCATGACCTCATCATCGTGTCGGGCGCCGAGGCCGATATCGAACGGTTTGCGGCGCTCGGATCATAACCGATGAGCATCCGCTCCGGTGAAATGTGCGTTGATTCGATGAATTTTCCTCCAATCTGGGGACGGCAACCGGCTATTCTCCTACTACGGACATAACCCGTCGCAGCTCACCCCGAGGCTGCCAGCGGCGGCATATCCGAGGACGGAAAGGCTCACCCATGTCACGAAACGTTCCCGCGCTCCCCGATGCGGCTGTGCCCGAGGCCGCATTCACGGTTTCCGACGCCGCGGCTGACATCATCGCCGCAGTACAAACGGATACGACCGGTGAGGTCACCATTGACGGCTCTACCCGCACTGTGACCGGTGACGACGAAGCCGGTGTGCGCGAAGAAATCATTGGCCTCGTGGTGGAGACCGCTCGCACCCGCGGGCAGTCCGTACTGCTGCAAGTCAGTGACGAACAGGGCGATTGGCCCCTCACCGTGCACCCCAACGGACGAGTTGAATCTGCCGGACCGGTCGTCGTGGCGCGGCATCCGAAGCCAGCGCACACCGTGCCACTGCCGGCTCAGGTCGACACCGGCGCGCCCAGGCCGGCCGTACCCGTTGCATCGGTTGAAGCGGATGACCCCACCCCGTTTGCCGCTCTTCTCCAGCCGTCCGCAGCGCAGCCCGCCAGCTCGCTGTTCGATTCGTTGCTCGCCCCGCTGGAGATTGAACCGGAACCGCGGGTATCCGTCGTTGCGGCTCCAAATAGCTCGGTGCGCGCTACCACCTCGCCGTTCGTCACATCACCGGCTGCCGCCGTCGCGACGCCAACGGCCAACGTTCCTCCCAACCTCGCGGATTTTCTCAGCTCCCGTCCACCAGCACCCACCGGACCGGCCGAGCACGGCTGGCAGGGCGCAATGCGCCGCTTCACGGGCGGCCTGGTTTCCCTGGCGCCGAGTTCGACCGAGCAGATGCAGCGCAGCGCCATCACCGCCGTGCAGCGCAGCCTCAACGGCCCCCGCACGATCGTGGTTCTCAACCCCAAGGGAGGGGCACATAAGACCACGGCAACACTGCTCATCGCCGCGACCTTCGGCATCTATCGCGGCGGTTACACCCTCGCTTGGGACAACAACGAGACCATGGGCACCCTGGGCGTGCGCGCCCAAGCCGCCCGGCACACCAACACCGCCGTCGACCTGTTGCGCGACCTGGATCGCTTCGGCGATGCTCGCTCGCGGGTCGGCGATCTCGACAACTACGTGCGGTCGCAGGGCGATGCCCAGTTCGACGCGCTCGCCTCCGACCTCGACCCGGCCGGGGCGGCGAGCATTGATGATGTTGCATTCCGCAAACTGCATACGACGCTCAGCCGGTTTTACCGCGTTCTCGTCATCGACACCGGCAACAACATGCGGGCGAGCAACTGGGAGGCCGCCGTGGAGACGGCCGACCAGCTGGTGATCGTCTCGACTATCCGTGAGGACACCGGCTACGGCGCGGCGTCACTGCTCGACGGACTGCGCCAGAAGGGGCATGCCGATAAGGTCGCGCAGGCCGTGACCGTGCTCGCGTCACCGTCGAAGACGGCCGATGAACAGCTCTCCGCGCGATTGCACGACCACTTTCGCCAACTCACCCGTACCGTTGTCGATGTTCCCTACGACGCCTCACTGGTCGGCGGTGGACCGCTCAACGTCGACGCGCTGGCAGCACGCACCCGTGCCGCTTGGTTGCAGGCGACGGCCGCCATCGCCGAGGGGCTGTAGCGCCGGGCTTCTGCGAGCCGTTCCTCAGACCTGACTCGCGCGGACGTCTAGGAGGCGGCGAGTTCCTGCGCGCGCGCGAGGGCCGCATCCGTTGCGGTGTCGAAAAGCGCCTTGAGGCCGCCCTTTTCGAGTTCCCACACGGCGCGCTCTGTGGTGCCGGCCGGGCTGGTCACCTCGCGACGCAATTCGCTCGGCGACTTGTCAGAGACCGCGAGCAGCGCGCTCGCGCCGAGGAAGGTGCCGTTAACCATGACGGCGGCTTCTTCAGCAGTGAACCCCTTGGTGATGGCCGTTTCGGTGAGCTGTTCAATCAGGTAGAACACGTAGGCCGGGCCGGATCCGGAGATGGTACTGAGGGCGTCGAGCTTGCTCTCCGGCACGATCAGAACGTCGCCGACGGTGGCGAACAGGCTGCGGGTGAGTTCGAGGTCGGCGTCACTCGACCGAGTGCCGGCGCTGATGCCGGTGACGGCCATGCCGACCACGGCCGGGGTATTGGGCATGGTGCGGATGACGTGCACGGCACTCGGCAGGAGCGACTCGAAGGTGTCGATGGTCACGCCGGCCGCGACGCTCAAGACGAGCGTTCCTGGTGCCAGGGACGAGCCGATTTCGGTCAGCACATCGGCGACCATGTACGGCTTGACGGCAATGATGACGATCTGGGCGCCATCGATAGCCTGGAGATTCGCGTCGGCATCGACCTCGGTCGCGTAGGCGGTGACACCGTCGGTGTCGGCCAGTTCGGCGGCCTTGGCCGCGGTGCGGTTGGTGACGCGAATGCCGCCCTCAACGGTCACGCCGGGCTTCAGCAGACCGGCCAGAATGGCGCGAGCCATGGATCCGGCACCGAGAAAGGCGATTGTGGGCAGAGTCACATTCGAGGAAGAAGTCATCGGTCCAGTCTACTTTTCCGCTCGCCGGGACGCCCAGAATTGCTTGGCTGCACGGTTCTAAGATGATTTCATGAGCGCATCGGGCGGAAACAAGGCAATCGTGGCTGCCTTCGCGGCCAATCTGGGTATTGCCATCACGAAGTTCGTTGCCTGGGGTTTCTCCGGCTCGTCCTCCATGCTCGCCGAGGGGGTGCACTCGGTAGCGGATGCCGGCAACCAGCTACTCCTGCTGCTGGGCGGTCGCAAGGCGAAGAAGCGGGCCGACCTGGAGCATCCGTTTGGCTACGGTCGGGAACGCTACGTTTATGCTTTTGTCGTCTCGATCATTTTGTTCTCGATCGGCGGTGTGTTCTCGCTCTATGAGGGGTTTGACAAGCTGCAGCACCCGCATCCGCTCGAAAATGCCTGGTTGCCGATTCTGGTGCTGTTGATCGCCATGGTGCTCGAAGGATTTTCCCTGCGCACCGCGATTAAAGAATCGAATCATGTGCGAGGCGCCGAAACTTGGGTGCAGTTCATTCGACACGCCAAGGCACCCGAGCTGCCCGTCGTGCTGCTCGAAGACGCGGCAGCGCTGACCGGTCTCACGTTCGCCTTCGCGGGCGTCGGACTGACCATCATTACCGATGAGCCAATCTGGGATGCCATCGGCACCCTCTTCATTGGCGCACTACTCGTGCTCGTCGCGATCATTCTCGGCATTGAGACCAAGAGTCTGCTGGTCGGGGAGGGTGCCAGCAAAAAAGACCTCGACGCGATCGAGGCGGCCATTCTCGACGGCCCTGAGACTAAGCGCATCCTACATCTGAAGACCCTCTACCTGGGCCCGGACGAGATTCTGGTCGGAGCCAAGGTCGCTTTCGATGGCGGCCACCGGTTTGCCGACGTCGCCGCCAATATCAACGCCGTCGAAAGCCGTATTCGCGCTGCCGTGCCGTTGGCCCGCACGATCTATCTTGAGCCTGACATTTACTTCGACCCGGCGCAGGCCAATCCACCGACCGACACGATCGTCATCAAGGGACTCGAATAGGGCTCAGCGTGGGGCTCGGTGGGCGGGATCGTCGAAGAATTGCCGCAGGATTGTGCCGCACTCCCCCGCACTGACACCAGCGAAGACCTCGACGCGATGGTTAAGACGCCGGTCGCGCAGCACGTCGTAGACCGACCCAGCCGCCCCCGCTTTTTCGTCCCAGGCGCCGAAGACCACCGTCGGTAACCGGGCCGCGAGGATGGCTCCGGCGCACATGACGCAGGGCTCGAGCGTGACGATCAGGGTACAGCCGGTCAGGTGCCAATCCCGGGTGTTGGCCGCCGCCTGCCGGATGGCCACGATTTCGGCGTGCAGAGTGGGATCCTGGTGCAACTCGCGCTCATTGCGACCGCGGCCGACGACGGTGCCGGCGCTGTCGACAATGATGGCTCCGACCGGCACGTCGTCGGATGCCAGGGCCGCGCGCGCCTCGCTCAGGGCGAGCAGCATCCACTCTTCGTGCTGGTCTGCCGCGCCCATGTGTCACCTCAACCCGTCGGTGTGCCTCTAGTAGAATCGAGCCTATGCGAGTTCACGTTGCCGACCACCCGCTCATCACGCACAAGCTCACCGTGCTTCGCGATAAGAACACACCGTCGCCAGTGTTTCGATCGTTGGTCGAAGAGCTCATGACGCTGCTCGCTTATGAGGGAACGCGCGGCGTTCGGGTGGAAGCCGTCACGGTGCAGACACCAGTATCGGCCGCCCAGGGTGTGCGGATCAGCGATCCCAAGCCGCTCGTCGTACCGATTCTGCGCGCCGGACTTGGCATGCTCGAGGGCATGGTCAAGTTGTTGCCGACCGCTGAGGTTGGTTTTCTCGGAATGGCCCGCAACGAGGAGACCCTGCAGCCGACGACCTACGCTGAACGCCTGCCCGACGACCTGTCGGATCGGCAGTGTTTTGTGCTCGACCCGATGCTCGCCACCGGCGGTTCGCTCATCGCCGCGATCAACTTTCTGTTCGACCGCGGTGCTGTTGACGTAACGGCAATCTGCATTCTGGCGGCCCCTGAGGGACTCGCTGCCGTCGAAAAGGCACTGGCCGGCCGCGAAGTGACCATCGTGCTCGGTGCCGTCGACGAGAAGCTCAACGAGCTGGGCTATATCGTGCCCGGTCTCGGTGATGCCGGAGACCGCTTGTACGGTCTGGTCTAACCCGCCTGCGCAGGTCCTGCGACCCACAACACGCCAGGGCGGTATCACATCAATAATCTTTGATTAATTCAAGTTCCATCATGCAATATTTTACAAAGGCGTAATTTTGCACGGAATCGCCTAAATAGGCAGCACGCTGCGAACGTGTTGCACGTCATTCGGCGACTTACCGCGACATCAAATTGACACACGACGTCACATTCCGCTTTACTCGCAGTTATGACAACCAGCGCACGCCCCCTGACCTCCCTCGAGGCCCCCGGGACTGCCGCCATGATGATGGCCGGCATCCCCGCCATCCGCTGTTGCCGAATGTGCCGCTAACCGAGACCTTCCCCTTCGCGTCCCCTGCCTGATAGTTCAGGCCGACGCCACGGATGCCCATCTGTCGCATCCGTTCTCCGGCCCCTTGGGTCACACTCCGAGCCTCGTTGCACGCACTCGCGCTTTCCGCGCATCCGCTGGGCTCCCTTCGAACGAACAGTCAAGGACCTCTCCCATGTCTCTCGCACACATCCACGCCACTCGCCCGACGTTCGCCCGCCCCGATCTGACCCTCGCCCCGCCGGTGCCCGCCCCCCGCATTCGTGCAGTGCCCAGCGGCACCGAGGCTCGCGGCTTCGTGCTGTATGTCGGAATCGACGAGGCCAAGGCGGCTGCCGCCGGCACGAGCCTGAACCGCATTGTCGAGGCGCTGAAGGCCCTGGCCGCCGACATTGCCCCCTCGGCCGAAACCTATGCCGCCGTCGCCCTGGCGCCTCAGGGCTCAGGCGGACGCGACGTTGACGTCGTGCGCCTGGCGCTGCAGGATCCGGCCGCACTCGCTGCGCACCGTGCAGAACCCAAAGAGCTTGACCGGGCCCACAGTGGCGTCGTCGTCGACATCTCCCGCAAGCGCGTCATTCTTGACAACGAGACGGCCGCGCTGACCTACAAGGAGTTCGAGCTGCTGCAGTACCTCGTGCTGCGTGAGGGCCGCACCATCGACCGGGCCGAGATCATCTCCTCGCTGTGGAACTCCGCCGACGAAGAAGACACTCCGAACGAGCGCACCATCGACGTGCATGTACGCCGCTTACGCTCCAAGCTCGGGCGCTACGAAGACATCGTGCGCACGGTGCGCGGCGTTGGCTACCGCTTTGACCGTCACGCAGACGTCGCCATCCGTCAGTCGACAACGCCGAGCCCCGACCTGTTCTAAACGGTCGGCAACGCGGTGGCGTTAACGAACTGAGGGCCAGTCGCAGAGGCTACGACTGACCCTCTTCCCTTGCACCAAGAGTGTCCTGCAATCACATTTCACGTCGTCCGCCACAGCAAACGGTTGACGCACCTAAAATATATAACGAATAGGTAACGGGCGCCACCTTTCGTCCAGAAAATCATCTGCGAGTTTCATGCCAAATAGCTGACTATTGCCTGGTCAAGCGGATGCTGCCGGCACGACCGCCGCACGGTGCACCGGATGTCCACCGAGTCTCTATCCTTGAGAGAACGAGGTAAGGAGCCGCAGGTGGTGGATCGGACGATCGCGGTGACCGCATGGGAATCACTGTTCCGGGCCCAGGTCGCCGTCATGCGCAGCTTGGCCGCGAATTTTCCATCCAAGGAAATTTCCCTCAACGAATACGACGTGATGTTCAACCTGTCTCGGCAGCCGGACCGGCGCATCCGTTTACGCGATCTCAACCAGCACGTACTCCTGACCCAGCCGAGCGTGAGTCGCCTCGTGGATCGTCTGGTGTCACGCGGGTACCTGCACAAGCACATCGACCCCGCCGACGGGCGCGGCGCTATCATTGAGCTCACCGACGCAGGCCTAGCGCTGTTTCGCCGGGTTGCCGTGGCGCATATGGGGTCGATCACCGAGCGCATTGGCGAGTCTCTGACCCAAGCCGAACTGGTTCAATTAGCCGTGCTGTGCGACAAGCTGCGCATCGACTGCCCCAGCGAGCGCTACGAGGACTCGATCCCCGAAGCCTGATCCCTGTCGGGCGCCTACCGCAGGGTGGGGCGATGGGACGAGGGCCCTACCCCTCGTCCCACCGAGGCAATCCTTTGCAGGAATGCCTTCCTCACCGAGCGCCCGAACATTGCCCGGTGAGAAATTTGGGTCCAAACACGTTTGGATCACTGACGATAAACGCTGACAGATTTGTGGAGGATTGCTCACTCCTGACGATGTTAGCCCAGCTACGGCACGAAAGCCCGCAATCTTGCGTAACCACACAGCATCGCGCTGCGCTGCGGATGGTCCCCGCTTGAAAACATGAGAGACCGGCCGGCCCAAGGGCCGACCGGTCTCTTCGTGTCTAACGGGTGCTATTTGGTGAGCAAAGACAGCTCGGGGTTCTCCGCGTACGCCTCGGCAGCGTTCGCCGCGGTAACGATGACCGGCGTGAGCAGGTCGGCGGGGACGATCTTGTTGCCGTTGTCGTACGACTTAGTGTCGTTGACGGTCGGCTCGCCACCGGTCTGCAGAGAGGATGCCATGGCGATGGCTTCCTTAACCAGCGCGCGGGTGTCCTTGTAGATGGTCGAGTACTGGTCGCCCGACATGATCAGCGGGATCGAGGCAGCCTCGGAGTCCTGACCGGTCACAACGGGAATCTCGGCCTGTCCGGCATCCTTCACCGAGGTGATGATGGCGCGAGCGAGGGTATCGTTGGGCGAGAGAACGCCATCGATGGACTCGGTCTGATAGGTGCCCTGCATGAGGGTGTCCATGCGACGCTGGGCATTCTCCGGCTTCCAACCATCGGTTGCCGTCTGGCTGATGTCGGTCTGGGCGGACACGATCTTCAGCGTTCCATCGTCGATCTTCGGCTGGAGCACGTCCATGGCGCCGTTGAAGAAGACCGCGGAGTTCGAATCGTCGGCGGAACCGGAGAAGAGCTCCACGTTGTAGGTGGTCTTGTCCGGAAACTTCGCTGCCATGCCGTCAAGGAGAGCCTGGCCCTGGAGCTGGCCGACCTTGAAGTTGTCGAAGGCGACGTAATAGTCGACGTCGTCGGTGTTCAGGATGAGGCGGTCGTACGCGATAACTGTCACGCCAGCAGCCTTGGCGTCAGCGACCTGGGTGCCGAGCTGCGCGCCATCCTTGGCGCCGATGATGATGACCTTGGCTCCATTGGTAACCATCGTGGAGATCTGCTGCTGCTGGTCGGCGACCGCATTGCTGGCACCGGCGTACTGCACGTCGGCCTCGAAGCCGGCGCCGGCGAGTCCCTCTTCAAAGAGGCTGCCGGCGAGAACCCAGTTCTCACTAGTCTTGTCGGGAAGTGCGACGCCGATGAGAGAGTCGGCGGGGAAGCCACTCGCTGGCGCATCGGTGCCTGTCGCACTGCCGCGGCCGGTGTTGGAGCTGCAGCCGGTGAGGCCGAGTGCTGCGACGGCCATGACGGCGGTCGCAGCAAGAAGGATCTTCTTCATTGGATTTCTTTCTTTTCTGTGTGTGGTCGTGCAGGGGGTGGATGTCTGAATCAGTGGGTGAGCATTAGTTCTTGAGGTCGGCCGGCACCGCGGTGTCGGGCGTTCCACCACCCGGCGTGACCTGCGCCGAGGTGGAGTTGTCGGTTTGCCCTTGGCCGCTCTTGTTGCGCGTCATCAGTCCAATGATCGACGGACGTCCCTGCGACTTGTTGTAGACGTCGACGCCGACGGCGATCAGGAGCACGAGGCCCTTGATGATCTGCACGAGGTCAGACGAAATGCCTTTGAGCGCCAGGCCGTTCGACAGCACGGCCATGACGAGTCCACCGATGATGGAGCCAGCGACGGTTCCGATACCACCGGAGACTGCCGCACCGCCGATGAACACTGCGGCGATCGCGTCGAGCTCCCAGCCGGTTCCGTCAAACGGGCCGGAAGCCTGCGAGCGGGCGACGAAGATCATGCCGGCCAGCGAGGACAGTACGGCCATGTTCATCATCACGAAGAAGTCGACGCGCTTCGAGTTGACGCCCGACAGCTCGGCCGCGTGCTTATTGCCGCCGACCGCGTAGATGTGACGGCCGATGATCGTTCGGTTTGTGAGGAACGAGTACGCCACAACCAGCACGGCGAGGATGATGCCGGAGACCGGGAAGCTGGTGCCAACGCGGCCGGTGGCGAACAGGTAGGCGGCCACCAAGACGACGCCGCCGAGGACGATGACACGGAGCGTGCTGAGCCAGATGGGCTCGGATTTCGCGCCCATCACCTTGCGGGTGCGGCGGCCGAGCACCTCGAGGCCGATAAGGATAAGCACGACGAGGATTCCGAGGAGCATCGTGAGGTTATTGAGACCGAAGTTCGGTCCGATCTCGGGAAGGTAGCCCTTGCCGATGACCTGGAAACCGGAGCCGACGGGCACAGTGGCCGAGTCGCCGATGAACTGGTTGCCACCGCGCCAGATGAGCATGCCAGCCAGCGTCACGATGAACGCCGGGACCCCAATATAGGCGACCCAGAATCCCTGCCAGGCCCCGATCAGCGCTCCGACAACGAGGCCGAGGATGATCCCGGCCCACCACGGGAAGTTCCATTCCTGCATGGAGAGAGCCACGATGATGCCGGTAAAAGCTGCGATCGAACCGACCGAGAGGTCGATGTGGCCAGCGATGATCACCATCACCATGCCGATCGCCAGGATCAAGATGTAGGAGTACTGCTGCACGATGTTGATGATGTTGCCGGGCTGCAGGGTCTTACCCCCCGTCCAGATCTGGAAGAAGATAATGATGACAACGAGGGCACCGAGGATGCCAAACTGCTTGAGCGAACCACCGCCACCGAACAGTTTCTTCAGGTCGCGGATGTCGAATCCGCCGCGTTTCTCGGTAACAGGTGCGCTCATTACGCGACTACTTTCTGTGAGGCCGAGGTCATGCTGCGCATGAGGGTTTCGGGATCGGCCTGGGCGACCGGGAGTTCACTGGTGATTTTTCCTTCGAAGATCGTGTAAATGCGGTCGGAAACGCCGAGAAGTTCGGGCAGCTCAGAGGAGATCATGATGATGCCAGTGCCCCGCGCCGCGAGGTCGCGGATGATCTGGTAGACCTCGGCTTTCGCCCCCACATCAATGCCACGGGTCGGCTCGTCGAGGATGAGCAGGTCGGGATCGGTGAACATCCACTTGGCCAGCACGACCTTCTGCTGGTTTCCGCCGGACAGCTTAGTGACGCCCTCCTCCACGGTGGGGGTCTTGATGCGCAGGCTCGTACGGTAGCCCTCGGAGATGCGCGCCTCCTCCAGCTCGTTCACCACGGTGCCGCGGGAGATCTTGCTCAGCTTGGCCGACACGACGGATCGCTTGATGGTGTCGAGCAGGTTGAGGCCGAGCGATTTGCGGTCTTCGCTCACGTACGCGATGCCGTGGCCGATCGCCTCGGAGACGGTGCGCAACTTGATCTCCTCACCGTCTTTGAAGACCTGGCCAGAGAGGAACTTGCCGTAGGAGCGGCCGAACAGGCTCATCGCGAGCTCGGTGCGGCCGGCACCCATGAGCCCGGCGAACCCGACGACCTCGCCGCGGCGCACGGTGAAGCTTGAGTTTTTCACCACGAGACGCTCACTGGTGAGCGGGTGCTGCACCGTCCAGTTGCGCACCTCGAAGAAGACCTCACCGATCTTGGCGGTGTGCTCGGGAAAGCGATTTCCGAGCGTGCGCCCAACCATGCCGCGGATGATGCGGTCTTCGTCGACACCGTCGGCCTTCACATCGAGCGTCTCGATCGACTTACCGTCGCGAATGATGGTGATCTGGTCCGCGATCTGTTCGATCTCATTGAGCTTGTGGGAGATCATGATCGACGAAACACCCTTGCCCTTAAGACCGAGGATCAGATCGAGCAGGTGCTGTGAGTCGTTTTCGTTGAGCGCGGCGGTGGGTTCGTCGAGGATGAGTAACTTCACGTTTTTATTGAGGGCCTTGGCGATCTCGACGAGCTGCTGCTTGCCGACACCGATGTTCTTGACCTGCGTGTCTGGGTCGTCATCGAGGCCGACGCGGGCCAGCAATTCGACCGACCGGCGCTGAGCTTCAACCCAGTTGATGATGCCGCGGCGGCCGGGCTCATTGCCCAGGAAGATGTTCTCGGTGATCGAAAGCTCTGGGATGAGCGCGAGTTCCTGGTGGATAATGACGATGCCAGCGGCCTCGCTCTGTTTGATGTCGCGGAAGCGCACAACCGAGCCCTCGTAGACGATCTCGCCGTCGTAGGTTCCGAAGGGGTACACGCCGGAGAGCACCTTCATCAGCGTGGACTTGCCCGCACCGTTCTCGCCGCAGATCGCGTGGATCTCCTGAGCTCTGACGGTGAGCGACACCTGATCGAGAGCCTTCACACCCGGAAATTCCTTGGTGATGGACTTCATCTCCAGGATGGTTGGGTGACTGCTGTGAGCCGTCTCCACGTCTGACCTCCTCGTCTGGCTGGACCACGTTTTGAAGTCCCGAATTAGAACCTAGCTCTCACATCCCTTGTCGTCAACTTATAAACACAAGGCTTTGATAACGATCAGGTCAGGGTGGAATGAATCCCCGATTGTTGCAGCACTAACGCCGCGCCGCCGAGCGCCTCGGCCCGCTCGCCCAGGGATGACATCACCAATTCCGTGGTCTCCACGATCATCGGCACCGCATAGCGTTCGAGTCCGCTGCGGATCGGACGCAGTAGCATTTCCCCTAGATCGGTCAGTGGACCGCCGACAATAATGGTGTGCGGGTTGACCAGATTGGCCATGGCGGCGATCGACCGACCGACGGCGAAGCCGGCGTCGTCGACCACGCGGATGGCGCGTTCGTCGCCGTCGAGCACGAGACGCACGATGTCGCGCGTGCGCACCGGCCGATCGAGAGCATGCGAGAGCAGCTCGATCATGATGGTCGTCGAGGCCACCGTCTCGAGGCATCCGCGGTTACCACAGCGGCACAGCAGTCCGTGCTCGTGAATGGGAGTGTGGCCGATTTCCCCGGTCAGACCGATGTTTCCGGAGTACGGCTTGCCGTAGAAGATGAGGCCGGCGCCGATACCTGTGCCTATCTTAACGAAGACGACGGTAGGCGTGCCAGCGTGCGGGCCCCACGTGGACTCGGCGAGGGCGCCGAGGTTGGCGTCGTTCTCGAGATACACCGGCAGTTCGAAGCTCGCCTCCGCCATGCCCACCGTAAAGCCGACCCACTCGGGCAGGATGGCGCCCTTGACGACGGTGCCTGTGCGGCGGTCGATGGGCCCTGGCACGCCGACGCCAATGCCGAGCACGGCCGAGCGCTGCACGCCAGCCTGCGCGAGCGTGGAGGTGAGCAGGTTGGCTGAGATGTCGAGCGCCTCGGCCGCCGTGCAGCCGAGCGGGATCTCGATTTCCTTCTCGGCGATTACCCGGTAATCGAGCGTGGCCACGATGATCCGCACGTGGCGGCGCCCAAAGTCAATTCCCACCGAGACCGCGCCGTCCGTCGACTTGAGGCTCACCAACCGGGCTCGCCTGCCGGAGCTCGTTGTGGGCGACGTCGAGACCAGGCCGCAATCGACGAGTACTTTCACAATGTTCGAGACCGTGGCGGTAGAGAGTCCGGTACCACGGGCAATATCTGCCTGCGTCGTGGGCCCGGATGAGACCAGGTTGGACAGAATACGCTGTTGGTTTGAAAGCCGCAGAGCACTCTGCGACCCTGGATTCCTTTTTTGGCGAACCGGCATGTCTCTAAGAGTGCAGCATTTTGGTTATGTCGTCAATAAATGAACGCAAATTGTGAATGGCCGATAGCGGTAGACGGACAGGTTGATCTTCGCGGGTGAGAGGGCCCGCGGCCGGCCACCGACACGTCCGAGCGCCTTGGCCGCGGATACTCGGCAACCTCATCGGACCCAATGTGGCGAATGAAAGTGGCGACGAGATTTTCGGGAGAAACAACAATGCCCCGTCCGACGCAATGTCGGACGGGGCTATAGATGTGCGCCCGAAGGGATTCGAACCCCCAACCTTCTGATCCGTAGTCAGATGCTCTATCCGTTGAGCTACGAGCGCATGTCAATCCCGCGACCTTTACGACCGGAGACAACTTGAAAACTATACCAGCTATCGAGAGCTCTCCGCGCCGACGCCCGGCCGTGGCGCGCTAGCGACGACAAAATCAACCCCTATTGTCGCTGCGGATCGAGTGGTTTACTAACCGGGTGAACGAGACCAGCGATGCCCAACGCACAGCCTTTGACTACTCCGGCCTGCGCGCCGTCTTCATCAATTGCACGCTCAAACGCAGCCCCGAGATCAGCAATACTCAGGGCATCATCGATCTGAGCGCGAACATCATGCGGGAGCAGGGCGTGCAGGTCGACCTGATCCGCGCCATCGACCATGACATTGCCACCGGCGTCTATCCAGACATGACCGAACACGGCTGGCAAACGGATGATTGGCCCACGCTCTTTCCGACGGTGCTGGCCGCCGACATTCTCGTGCTGGCCGGGCCGATCTGGCTCGGCGACAACGGCTCGGTGACCAAACGGATCGTGGAACGGCTGTACGCCCACTCGGGCGAATTCAATAACAAGGGCCAGTACATCTTCTACGGCAAGGTCGGCGGCGCCATCATCACCGGCAACGAGGATGGCGTGAAGCACTGCACGTCAAACCTGCTCTACAGCTTGCAGCACATTGGCTACTCAATTCCTCCAGCCGCCGACTCCGGCTGGATTGGCGAAATCGGTCCAGGCCCGAGTTACCTCGATGAGGGATCGGGCGGCCCAGGGAACGACTTCACCAACCGCAACACGACCTTCATGAGCTGGAACCTCATGCACCTCGCCTCAATTTTGAAATCGAACGGCGGTATCCCGGCGCTCGGCAATCTGTTCAAGGACTGGGACCGCGGCGAACGGTTCGGGTTCGAACCGAACCCGGAATATCGATAACACTCCAGCACGCCACAAACGGGGGAACCCCGTGGTGCGCCACACAGTTTCGGCGACCGGCGAGCGCCGACACGGGCGGCAACAGTTTCTGCCGGGCTGGTCGCCGTAGCATGAGTCCATGGTCATCGCCAGCTCCCGCCGGGGCAGTTACCCTGCGATCGTCGGTTTCGCGCTGATCTACCTGGCCGTCAGTTGGTATTGGACACTCCCTGTCTGGGTAGCCGGGCTGTACCTGGTCGCGAGCCTGATCTGTTTCACGCTCTATCTGGTGGATAAACGTCGGTCCGGCACCAGGCAACGACGGGTGCCGGAACGAACGCTGCTTTTGTGGGGTTTTGTCGGCGGCTGGCCTGGTGCCATCGTGGCCCAGCAGGTATTTCGGCACAAAACAAAGAAAACAAGCTTTCGTCGCGCCTTCTGGCTCACCGTTGTGCTCAATGTGCTTCTGTTCATCGCGTTGAGCTCAGCGCTGCTCGAGGCACGTCGATAGGTCAGTATTCGTTGAGTTCTTCACCGGTATCTGCATCGTGCTTGGCCTTCAGAATGGCCAGGTTGATCAGCACAAATGCTTCCATGCGCTCACCGCGATGCTCGGCATAGTCTGATTCGCGCTGATCGACGGCCAACTCGATCAGCTTCGATGAGACGGCCGAACTGACCTCTTCGCTGGCCGACCGTTGAGCGCTCGCCACGATGCGGGCCACCTGATCGTCGTCATCGGCCACGGCGTCGAGGGCAACACTCAAGCGTTCGTGGACCCGTAGTCGCAAGGCGAATTGCTTGAGGTCGTGTCGCTGGTCGTCGGTCAGGCCCAGGCGCCATTTCATCGACGCGAGGTCCTTGGTCATGCGGCTGACCCGCTGCGCATACTCTTCATTCTGGCGGGCCAAATAGTGCAGCTCTTTTCGGGCGTTGTCGGCGTACCGCCCCGGGTCATAGTCGTCGTGCTCCCGCAGCGCGCCGACGATAATGTCGTTCTTCACGGCCATGCGCACGGCAGACACCGCGATGAGCAGCCCCTCGTCAACCGTGCGTTCGAGGTCGGGCAGCGCAGCGTTCACGTCGGGTTCACCGAGGTGCGCGTGAGCGTCAGCACGACGCCGGGACCGGTTCCAGATGATTGCGCCACCACTTCCTCGTGCAGGTGATCTCTATTTTATCGGTGAATCAGAGTGCTACTGCGCGCGGAGCAGGGCGAGGAACTCGTCGGCCATGCCGAGGTGTTCCTCGAGCTTCTGGCGGCGCGCAACGGTTTCGGTGATGAAGGCATCCAGTTGCCGCTTCGTCTCTGGGCTCTCAGCATCCGCTTCGCCGCTTTGCAGGGTGTCGATGACCGTGAGCAGGGCTGTCATCTCGTCGAGGGTGAAGCCGAGCGGTTTCATGCGGCGAATGAGCATCAGCCGGGTGAAGTCGTCGGGTGAGTAGAGCCGAAAACCACCGTCGGTACGAGCGGATGCCTTCAGCCGGCCAACCTCGTCGTAGTGCCGAATCGTTCGCAGCGACAGCCCTGTTTTCTCGGCGAGTTCGCCAATGTGCATCGTGACCGCGGACCCTATTGCGCCTAATGTCACCGGATGTCCTCGTTGACTGGTGGAGGTGCGCACTGCGGCGCCCACTTAAACTCTTCCTATCCATTTGGCCGCGTATGCTGCCCAGCTTCTGGAGGCCACATGGCCATCGTTCAAAAATCCGCTTCAGCCGACCGTTACAAAGCGGAACCATCCGTTCGCACCGCGCTACGCACGCCGCGCCTACTCACCCGCGAGGTGCTCGCCGGCCTCGTCGTGGCCATGGCCCTCATCCCCGAGGCAATTGCCTTCTCGATCATCGCCGGCGTCGACCCGCGCGTCGGCCTGTTCTCCTCGTTCGTCATGGCCGTGACCATCTCATTCGTCGGCGGGCGCCCCGCCATGATTACCGCCGCCACCGGCGCCATCGCCCTCGTCATCGCCCCACTCGTGGCCATCGTTGTGCTCACCGTCGTAACCGTCACGACCGCCATCACCGTGCCCACGATCGGCGACCAGGGCGAACTTCCAAAGAGCTTGCCGGAACTGTTCCTCCCGAACATTCCGCTCAACTGGGAGACAATCACCATCATCGCCCCCTACGCCCTCGGCATGGCCCTGGTCGGAATCCTCGAATCGCTCATGACCGCAAAGTTCGTCGACGAGAT
>NZ_PJJO01000055.1 GCF_002929535.1 Cryobacterium sp. Y11 | reverse complement strand
CGCCCTCGGTCGCGCCGAGAACGGATGCCGCCCCGCCGCTAATCCCGCCGCCAACAGATGCCGCCAAACCCCCCGCCAGCCGAGCAACCCCGTCGGTGACCATCACCGCGAGCGACCCCAGCCGATACTCCCCGTCGCCAAACCCGGTCGCGGCCATGGCATCCGTGACCAGCGCGATGCGCCCGCCAGCTCCGGCGAAAGCGAGACGCACGACCTCGGGATGCACGTGCACCCCGTCATTGATGACCTCGAGCGTGACGCCGCCCGACCGCATCGCCGCCACGACCGGCCCCGGCGCGCGGTGATGGATGCCGTGCATCGCGTTGAACGCGTGCGTGAGTACCGAGGCTCCAGCGTCGAAGGCTGCGCAGGCCTCGGAGTAGTCGGCGGCGCTGTGTCCGACCGCGACGACCACGCCGGCGTCGACGAAGCGAGTGATCGCGGGGGCGGCGCCGGGCAGCTCCGGGGCGAGCGTGATCTGACGCAGGTGCCCGCGGGAGGCGAGCAGCAGCCGCGCGGTTGCGGCGGCATCCGCTACCCGCAGCAGCGTGCGATCGTGCGCGCCGCGAAACCCGTCGTCGAGAAACGGGCCCTCGAGGTGCGCGCCAAGAATGAGCGGGTCGCGCTCAGCGACGGCGGCGATCACGCCCAGCCGGGTTTCGAGGTCGGCCAAGCTCGCGGTCACGAGCGAGAGCACCGACCGGGTCGTGCCGTGCGCTCGGTGCACGGCGAGGGCCGTGCCGATTGCTTGCAAGCCGTCATCGAAGGCGGCCCCGCCAGCTCCGTGGCAGTGAATGTCGATGAATCCCGGCGTCAACCAGCGCCCCCGCGCGTCAACGATCTCGGCAGCGGATGCCGCGGCGTCCGCCGCCGAGACCAGGCCGGTTGCCGAGGCCGCACCCCGACCAGCCTCTGCGGCGGGCCTGGCGAGGGAGTGCCAGCCCTCGCCCGTGCCGACGGCCGCCACCGTATCCCCGGCAAACGCGACCCACGCATCGGGCGTCACGCTGCCACCAGACACCAACCGGGCCGAGTGGATGATGCTGCTCACGTTCACGCGACAATCACCTCAAGCCCGGCCTCGCCAAACGCCGCCAGCTGCTCCGCCGAAATGCCGGCGTCGGTGATCAGCGCGCTGAACTGGTCGAGGGCGCCGAGCGTGGCGAAGGCCACGCGTCCGATCTTGCTCGAATCCGCCACGAGCACCGCCCGGGCTGCCTGCCCGGCCATGAGGGTGTTGACGGCGGCTTCGCGCTCGTCGTTCACCGTGGCGCCAACGAACGGATCGATACCGTTCACCCCGACGAACGCCAGGTCGAGCCGCACCTGGGCGAGCACCGATTCGGCGTAGGCTCCGACGAGCTCGTAGGAGCGCGCATGCACGACTCCGCCGGTGACAACGGTTTTGATCTGCGGCCGCATCGCGAGTTGCGCGGCAATATTAATCGCGTTCGTGACGACCGTGAGGTTGGCGTGCGGGCTCGCCTGCGCAATGTCCGCGCGGGAGCTGAGCACTCCGGCAATCGCCGTGCTGGTCGTGCCGCCGCACAGCCCCACCACGTCGCCGCGGGTCACCAGCGCGCTCGCCGCCCGAGCAATCTGCAACTTTTCGGGCGCGTGCCGCTCCTGTTTGTACCGCGCCGGCAGGTCATAGGCAACAGATTGCCCGATTGCGCCGCCGCGCGTGCGGGTGAGCAGCTGCTGCTCGGCGAGGGTATCGAGGTCACGGCGCGCGGTTGCCGCCGACACCCCGAGCTTCGTGATGATGTCGTCGACCTCGACCTGCCCCGAATCATTGAGCAGATCAAGCACGGCGGCGAGCCGTTCGGCGCGGTTCATGGTCGCTCGCTTTCGTGGGAAGTCAGCAGAAGGGTGGTCCAAAACTGATTGATACTGATCGAAAATGAGACTTCTCAATCACTGTAGTCGTTGACAACACCGCGCCACCCGCCTCAAACGTGCACTCCTCTATATGGGTGTCCTGTGTTGTCGCGCGATGGCAGTGCCGAGCCGCGGCATCCGCTCGCCGAAAAAGCAGGAACCGTAACGGTCATGTAAACAACTCGTGTCACCAATTCGGGTGGTTTGCCTCGGTAGCTGAGATTACGTCATACTCACAGGATGTGCCCGGTCGACGGGTGAAAACACGCACGAGGTCCGAAACCTGAGTCGGAGGCTACATGTCCGTTCAATCCACCCGAGAACCGCGCGCGCCAGCCTCGCGCTACGCCACCGGCGGCACGTCCGCCACGCGCACGTTCCGCGGCGATATTGAGGGTCTGCGCGCCCTAGCCGTGATCGTCGTTATTTTCGATCACCTGCTGGGCTGGCCATCCGGTGGGTTCATCGGGGTCGACATCTTCTTCGTCATCTCCGGCTTTCTCATCACGAGTCTGCTACTGAAGGAACACGCACGCACCGGGCGCATCTCCCTCGTGGACTTCTACCGCCGTCGCATCCGTCGCATTCTGCCGGTGTCGCTGCTCGTGCTCGTCGTGACCGTCGTGGTTGGGTTTTTGCTGCTGCCCGCCAATCGCGCCATGAACACGCTGTGGGACGGCATCTACTCGGCCCTGTTCGTGGCCAATTGGCGCTTCGCCTTCGTGGGCACCGACTACCTGCAGGCCACCAACGCCGTCTCGCCGTTGCAGCACTATTGGTCGCTCGCGGTGGAGGAACAGTTCTACTTCGTCTGGCCGTTTCTGCTCATCATCATCTTCGCGCTCGCCGGGCGCCGCGTGAATATCAGCGCCCGGGCCCTCATCGCCACGGTCGCCGTCACCACGGGCGTCATCACCGTGGCCTTTCTAGCTTGGAGCTTCGTCGAAACCTCCACCAGCAGCGCCATCGCCTACTTTTCGACCGGAGCCCGCGCCTGGGAACTCGGCATCGGCGCCCTCCTTGCCGCCGCAGCACCCGGCATCGCCCGGCTGCCCGCGCGCGTGCGCCCCGTGCTGGCCTGGCTCGGTCTCGGCCTGATCGTAGCGAGCCTCGTGTTGATCAGCCGTGACTCGCCGTTTCCAGCGCCCTGGGCTCTGCTGCCCGTGGCCGGCAGCGCCCTGGTCATCGCCGCCGGAATCGGTTCGCCGGAACAGCGCCTAGTGTTTCCGCTGACCAATCCGGTCAGCCGGTACCTGGGCAAGATTTCCTACTCCCTCTATCTCTGGCATTTTCCGGTGGTCATTCTGCTCGCCGTCATCTTCGCCACCGATTCGCCGATCTACCTGCCGCTCGCCCTGGTGTTGATGCTGGCGCTGTCGGTATTCTCCTTTCACTTCGTGGAGGACCCGATTCGGCACTCGCTATGGCTGGAAACCTCCCATACCCGCCAACGAGAACGGATGCGCCGCCCGGTTCGCACGCGCGACTCACGCAACGCCGTGGCCTGGGTTGGTGCCCTCGTCGTCATCACCCCGGTTCTGGTTTCCGTGTCGTTCGTGGCAACCAAGTCCCGCCCGACGTCCGACGCCGCCGGTGCCGCGCCGATCGGCGCGGGGGCCACCGACACCCCTCCGACATCTCCGGCCGAGGCTCCGACCCTGCTATCGACGCGGCAGTCCGCGATTACTGCGGCCCTCCGGGCCGCGGCCTGGCCAGAGACCACTCCGGCCTTCGATGCGCTCGGCGACAACTCCGGTGCCCCGGAATGGGTCGACGACAACTGCCTCTCGGTCAGTGAGAAGAACGCGGCCGGCTGCATCTATGGTGACCCGGCCGCGCCTAAAACCGCGGTGCTCCTGGGCGATTCCATGGCGATCAGCTACATGCCGGCCATTCGAGCGGCTCTCGAACCGCTCGGATTCAACGTGCGCTCGCTGACCATGTTCTCCTGCCCAGCGATCAATATCTCAGTGGCCGCCAAGAGCGCCTCTGACGCATCCGCTGCCAAGTGCGATGACCATCACGCCTGGGTGTACGACGAGGTCGCCACAATCTCGCCGGACCTCGTGATCATGTCGAGCCTGGCCGGGTCGATCGTGCGCCTGGCCAGTGGCAATGAAGGCGCTGCGGCCCTTGCCGAATGGCAAACCGCCACCAACACCACGATCACAGCGCTGCAGGGAATGACCGACCAGGTGGCGGTGCTTGCGCCCCCGCCAGCCAGCACGTCGTTTGCCGAGTGTAAGACCCTCACCAGCTCACCCGCTGATTGCAGCTATAGCCCGTCGAGCCTGTACCAGAAGGTTATTGCGGCGGAGCAGACCGCGGTCACTGCGGTCGGCGAATTCGCCCGGTACGTCAACGTCGTGCCCTGGCTCTGCGTGGATGGCGCCTGCCCGGCCTTCATCGACAACACCCCGGTGTTCTTCGACGGCCAGCACTTCGTGCGCGAGGCGAGCAGTCAGCTCGGCCCGCTGCTCGCCGAGGCCCTATTCCCGGCCGCCTCGTAGGGGGCGCCGGCGGCATCCGCTTGCCGTGATCGCTTAGCGCTCGCGCGGGCGAAAATCTCGGGGCCAGTCCGACGCGCGGATGCGTGTGATGTGCTTGACCTCGCCGACCGTTCCCCACTCGTCCAGGCCGAGCCGGGACAGCGGTCGCAACTTCTCGACCAGAGGATGCTGCCCGTCTAGCACCGCAGACGACACAGCGACGTGCGTGACCTCACCGAAAACGAGCGTGCAGTCGCCCATCACGAGCGTGGAGTGCAGGCGGCATTCGATCGCAGCGGGGGACTCGGCCACCCGGCGGGAGTCCACGGTCAGGCTCGGCTCCCTGGTGAGCCCGGCGCGGTCGAACTCACTCTCGTCAGGCCCGAAGTCTGTGCCGGTGGCGTTGATCTCGTGAAAGAGCGATTCCGGCGCGAAGTTCACCACGAAATCCCCGGTCTCTTCAATATTGCGCACCGTGTCCTTGATCCCGACCGAGGTGAACTGCACGATCGGCGGGTCAACGGATGCCACGGTGAAGAACGAATGCGGCGCCAGGTTGTCGACTCCCGCCGCCGACCGGCTCGACACCCAGGCGANCGCCAGGTTGTCGACTCCCGCCGCCGACCGGCTCGACACCCAGGCGATGGGGCGCGGCACCACGAGCGAGGTCAGCAATTTGTAGAAGTCGCGGCGGGGCAGGTCTCGGGGATGAAAGTCGGTGCGCATCAGCTCAGGCTACTCGGGCAGCAGCTCACAGGGCCCAGGCTCGGGTCCGCGCTAGAGTACACGAATGCCTACTCTTCCCCGCCTGGTGGCCTTCGACCTCGACGATACGCTCGCGCCGTCCAAGTCCGCGCTCGATCCGACCATGATCGACCTGCTGGTCAAACTGCTCGAGGTCACCGAGGTCTGTGTCATCTCCGGCGGCCAGTTCGGTCAGTTTCAGGCGCAGATCATCGACAACCTGCCCGAGATCAGGGAGCCGGCGCTGGCCCGTTTGCACCTCATGCCCACCTGTGGCACCCAGTACTACCGCAGCGACGCTCAGGGTTGGACTCAGGTCTACGCCGAGAACCTCAGTGACGACCAGAAGGTGCGCGCTCTGCACGCCGTCGAGCAGACCGCTCGTGGCCTGGGCTATTGGGAGAGTGACACCTGGGGCCCGATTCTTGAAGACCGCGGCTCGCAGATCACGTTTTCCGCGCTCGGACAGGCTGCTCCGGTCTCGGCCAAAATCGCCTGGGACCCGTCTGGTACGAAGAAAAATGCCCTTCGTGAGGCCGTTCAGGCCGTGCTGCCCGACCTCGAGGTGAGAAGCGGAGGGTCGACATCCGTTGATATCACCCGGCAGGGAATCGACAAGGCCTACGGCATGAAGCGCCTCGCCACCCTGACCGGCATCGGACTCGACGACATGTTGTTCGTCGGCGACCGCCTCGATGAACACGGCAATGACTACCCGGTCAAGGCGCTCGGTGTCGAGTGCATCGCCGTGACCGGCTGGCCAGAGACCGCGGCCCTGCTCGAAGACCTGATTCCCCGCTACGTCACCGTCTGACCGCCTGACGGCCGGCTGAGACGGGCCGGCGACCCTCGCGCGATACCATCATGAGCTTTTCTCGTGTACATTTCGCTTGTGACAGAGATCAGACCCCCTGAAAACCGTGAGTGGATCAACTTTGCCAAGGGCGCGGCGATTATTCTGGTCGTGGTGTACCACTCGTCGTTGTTCCTCAACGACGTGGATCTGGCCGGCAGTACCACGCGCCTCCGCGTCGTGCTCAGCTATTTTCCGATGCCGATGTTCTTTTTCATCGCCGGGCTCACCTCCCGGCGCATGCTCACCTGGAGCTTCAGAGACCTGTGGCGTCGCCGCCTGCTGATCCTGGTCTACCTGTACCTGCTCTGGTCGCTCCTCCAGGTGCTCTTTTACTTGGTCGTGCCCTACTTGCGCCTCACCGACACGACCCCGACCGATCTGCTCACCATCGCCCTATTGCCGGTCTGGCCGACGAGCAGTAACTGGTTCATCTGGGCCCTGGCCATCTTTACCCTGCTCGCCTGGCTCCTGCGCGAGGTCCCGGTGAGAGTTCAAATCGGCGTCGCCGGCCTGCTGGCTGTGCTGGCCACGACTCCGAATATGCTCGACTTCGACAACGTCGGCTGGGACCGCGTCGCCGCTAACTTCTTCTTCTTTGTCGTCGCGGTCTACTTTCCCCACACCGCCTATCGGCTGGCCGCCCGGGTGCGCGTGTGGCATGCCGCAGCGCTCGTCGTTGCCTATTTCGGCCTCGCGGTGCTGCTCGTGCCGCTGCACCTGTCCCGAGTGCCCGGCCTGGTTCTGATCGAAAGTGTGGTCGCTGTCGCGATGGGAGTTGCCCTCGCCACCCTGCTGGTGCGCGTGAAGTGGCTCAATTTCATGAATGTGCTCGGCCAATTCAGCTTGCAGATCTACCTGGTGCACCTGTTTCTGGTCGCGAGCGCCCTCGCGCTGGTCGCGCCCATCGCCGAATTACCCTGGCTCGAAAGCGCCGCCAACGTGCTGCCGTTTGCGCTCGCCGCCATCGTGCTCGTGCTCTCGGTATACCTGTCGAAATTTCTGCACCGGTTTCCGTTTCTCTGGGTCAGCCCGTTCCGCAAGCGGCAGACCCCGATAGTCTCGCGGCGCGTTCGCCTCCAGGGAGACCCGCTGTGAAACGCGCGCAACGGCGTGCCGCGACGGCGCTCACGCTGGCTCTCGGTCTGCTCCTGCTCAGCGGATGCTCCGCCACGTCGACCGGGCCGGCCCAGGCCGCTGCGCCCGGCCCAGTCGAGGTGGAGCGCGACCTGCAATACGGAACGGCCAAGCGGCAGGACCTCATGTTGAACGCCTGCCTGCCCGACGGCCAGAAGCGGCGCACCCCGGCCGTGATTCTCATTCATGGCGGCGGATTCGACAGCGGCACCAAGGATTTCGGCGGCATGACCGCCCTGTGCGAGGAACTCGCCAGCAACGGCGTTGCCGCCTTCGCCGTTGACTACCGGCTCGCCCCGAAGTTTGTCTTTCCGGCGCAGGTGAACGACGTGACCGATGCGCTCGAGTGGTTGCGGGGCCCCCAGCAGATCAAGAAATTCAATATCGATCCCAAACGCATCGCACTCTTGGGCAGCTCGGCCGGGGCGATCATCGCGGCCACGATCGGCACCAACGGCTCCGGCAGCCTCACCGAGGGCGACAGGGTTGCCGCGGTCGTTGCCCTGTCGCCGGCGGTTGATTTAACCGAGACCGGCCTGCAGCTGGGCCAGCCATCCGCGCTGGCCGTTACTCCGATTCTGCAATATCTCGGCTGCGACTTCGTCACCGACTGCCCGAATTCGCGGGACGCGTCGCCGGTGTATTCGGTCGATGCGAGCGATCCGCCGTTTTACATCGCCATCTCGAAAAAAGAACTCGTTCCGGTGGAGCAGGGGCAGGCGATGGCGCTCGCCCTCACCGCGGTCGACGTTCCCGTCACGCTCGACGTGAAAAGCGGTAAACGACACGGTTTGGAGATGCTCGACGAGGCTACTCGGGCGAGCATTCGTCAGTTTCTCGTTGACCATCTCGTGAACGCCTCGCCACGGACTGGTTAAATCCCCCATCGGGGAGGTCCAAAAGTGAGGATTTTTATGCCAATATGGGTCCCTGTCGTCGTGCACCCGAAGCACGACGAGTAGGTCGAGTGGAAAGAAGCGCACATGGAACTGAAACGACTGGTAAAAATACTGCGAAAGCGCTGGATTCTCATCGTGGCTTTCGTGCTCTTGGGCGTGGCCGGTGGCTCGGCTGCCGCGCTGTTGACCCCCGTGCAGTACCAATCGTCCACCCGCGTGTTCGTGGCCGCTCAGATTCAGACCGGCTCCTCTCCCGGTGACCTGGTGCAGGGCAACAACTTCGTGGTGCAGAAGCTGCCCTACTACCTCGACGTCGCCACGAGCCCCCGCGTGCTCAACCCGGTGATCACGAGCCTGAACCTCAGCGACAACGCCACCGACCTGGCCCAGCGCGTCACTGCCACCACAGAGCCCGGTTCGGCCGTCATTGAAATCTCCGCTCTCGCCGGGGCAGCGGATGCCGCCCAGCAGCTCGCCCAGGCCGTGTCGGAGAGCTTCACCGACGTCGTCATCAACCAGCTGGAGACGCCCACCGACGGCGGTGACAGCCCCGTCACCGTCGGTGTGCTCGACCCCGCGGTTGTTCCCGACAACCCAGCGCTGCCCCAGCTCTACCTCAACCTCGCCGTCGGCCTGCTGATCGGCCTGCTGGTCGGTCTGGTCACCGCGCTGATTCTCGGGCTGGTCGACCGTCGTGTCTGCAACCGTGATGACATCGAACGGCTCACCGAGGTTCCCGTGCTCGGCGGCATCCCGCTCGAATCCAGGGCCAACCCGATCATCACGCCCGACGGTCCGGCCACCGCGCGGGCCGAAGCGTTCCGCGTGCTGCGCACCAACCTCCAGTTCGCCGACGCCGACACCAGCCGCCGCAGCCTGGTCGTGACGTCCTCCGTTTCGGGTGAGGGCAAGACCACCACGCTGGTCAACCTCGCGATCGTGCTCGCCGAAAGCGGTGCGACCGTCGCCGTCATCGACGCCGATTTGCGGACTCCGCGCCTGGCTGACTTTCTCGGGCTCGACGCTGACCGTGGCCTGACCGACGTGCTGAACGGCGACATCCTGCTGAAGGATTCGCTGCAATCGTGGGGCACGCTGCATCCGCTCACCGTGCTGTCCTCCGGCAAGATCCCCACCAACCCGAGTGAACTGCTCGGTTCGACGGCGATGGGCACCGTGCTTGACGTGCTCAGCAGCAGTTACGACTATGTGCTCATTGATGCGCCGTCTGTGCTGGCCGTGACGGATGCCGCTGTGCTCAGCCGGTGGACCGGCGGAACCATTCTCGTCGTCGGCGCCACCCGGGTGCGCGAAGCCGAATTGCTGGCAGCATTCGACGCCCTCGAAGCCGTCGGAACGACGCCGCTCGGCATTGTTCTGGCCATGGTTCCCACCCGTGGCCCCGACGCGCTCGTGCGTGACGGCGGCTTCACCATGGCGTCTCGCCCGGCGCTTCGCCCGAGTCGCGCCACCACAGCGGTCGCAAGCGATCGGGGCACGCCAGCGCCCGATGCCGATACCGATGCCGCCTCGACCGATAGCTCAGTCCCAACCAGAGTCACCTGGTAGTTCCGTTGCACCGCTTGGCAGTTGCACCGCTTGCAGTCAGATCGCCCGAATAACGCTCGTTCGATGGCGCACGTTTGAAACCGTCCCACCCAGGCTTTATCCGAAGGGACCCTCTGTGTCCGTGCACTCGTCATACCCGATCGATCCGCTGCCCCCTACGCAGCGGAAGCTTCTGCTCGTTGCCTCCACCGGCGGCCATCTTGCCCAGCTCGTGCGCCTCGCCCCCGGTCTGGGTGCATCGCAAAGTTCGCTCTGGATCACCTTTGATTCGATGCAGAGCCGATCTCTGCTGGTGGGTCGGCGCCGCATCCACGTGCCATACGTGCGCCCCAGGGACTACGTCGGCATGATGCGCGCGGCTATAATCGTGCGGCGCGTGCTCAAGCATGAGACCTTCGACGGTGCCGTGAGTACCGGAGCCGGCCTCGCCGTCGCCGCGCTTCCGCAGGCAGCGATCAGAGGAGTGCCGAGTCTCTACATTGAGAGCGTCTCCCGCGTCGAGGGCCCGTCCCTCAGCGGGCGGATGCTGGCCGCCAGCCGTCTGGTCAGCGTGCGCACCCAGCATCCAGCGTGGGCAAACGAGCGTTGGAAAACCTACCCGAGCGTGCTCTCCACCTATCAGTCGCTCCGCCGAGACGCACCCAAACGCCCCAGCTTGTTCGTCACCCTCGGCACCATCGAGGGATACCGCTTCGATAGCCTCGTCGATGCCGTGCTGGCGAGCGGCCTGGCCGACGAGCGCACCGTCTGGCAGCTGGGATTCACCACCGGGCGCGCCGATCTCCCCGGGGATGTGTACCAGATGATGCCGACCGCCCGCTTTGTCACGGCAGCCCTCACCGCCGACGTCGTGATCACTCACGCCGGCGTCGGCACGTTCATGGGCCTGCTCGAGCTTGGCATCTTCCCGGTGATCGTGACCCGCCGTAAGCACCGCGGCGAACACGTCGACGATCACCAGATGCAGATCGCCGAACTTGCCGAATCCCTCGGAGTCGCTCGGGCCGTTGACGCGCCCGACCTGACGGCCGACGTCATCCGCTTTGCTGCCAGTCGAGCCATCGACACCGGTGTGCGCATTCGAATTCCCGCCGAGTGATGACCGCGACGGTGCCACACGAGCGGATGCTGCGCGAAATTTTCGTGCCGGCCCGCGGCCAATACGACAATATCGGCGACATCCTGCTGCGCCGGCAACTGCTCGACTGGTTGCGACCCAGCGGACCGCTGCACGTCTACGTGGGGGTTGCCCCCGACGGGTATACCACTGGGCTTGGCCTGCAACCCAGCGACGTGCAGTATCGGTCGTTTCGACACTGGTACGTGGCGGCGCTCTGCAGTGCAGCCAGGGGACGCGCGTCGTACGTCTTCAAGCCGGGGGAGATTCAGCTCACCCTGATCGGCATGAAGGAGCACCTCGCCATGCTTCCGGTGCTCGCCGTCGTGCGGGCCCGCCACGGCCGGGTCGTGCGCGTCGGGGTCGGCAGTCGCAATTTTGCGCGGGTGCCGCGCGCCCTGATGGGCCCGTCAATCGCGCTGTCCAATCTGTCGCTTTGGCGCGATGCGGAAACCGCCGGTTATCTTCGGCGGGGCAGCGTTATGCCCGATCTGGCCTTTGCGAGTGTGCAGGCACCACGCTCTGACAGTGTGCGCGACGTGCTCGTGGTATCGATGCGCTCCGACCTGGACTATCCGAGCCCCGCGTGGTTTGCCGGTGTTCGGGCCGTCGCGGCGGCCAACAATCTGACAATTTGGTGCGTCACCCAGGTGTTGCGCGACGACGACAAGTGCGCTCAGCTCGCGGTAGACCTGGGCGGGCAGGCCCTGCGTTGGAACGGCACCGGCCATGACGAACAGGAGCAACGATTGCGTGATCTCTACCGACGGGCGGCGCTCGCCGTGAGCGACCGACTGCACGTGCTGGTTGGCGCGCTCACCGAGGGCGCTGTTCCGGCCGCGCTGCTGGCCAGCAGCGGGTCGGACAAGATAGCCCGGCACTTCGCTGCCGCCGGACTGTACGACGTGAGCATTGACAGCACCGGCGTGAGTGCCGCCGAAATCGCGGCCCGGCTGCAGAATCTGCTCGGCCGCCGCGAGCCCATTCTGGCCGGACTCGCCGCCGCTCAGGGAGAGCTGCAGACCGCGCGCCGCCTACTCGACCAGGTACTGAGCATCGAGAGCCCGCGGTGAGCTTCAGCGAAACGGCCGACACGGAGCCGATCGACACGGAGCCGATCGACACGGTGCCGATCAGCACCAAGCCCCTCAGCACCGAGCCGAGCGACATCGTGCCCGTGCCCGTGCCCGTGCCCAGCGCATCGTGGAGGATCGACCCGCTCGATCTTGAGCAGATCGACACCGCGCCGGTCGCAGCTCAGCGGCACGTTTCCCGGCGCACGGCCGAGCGTTTCACCGCCGTGCACGTCGGCCGCAGCGGCGAGGTCGCCGGCGGAATGAGCCAGGTGGTCAACGGTTACCTCGCGCATTCCTTCGCCGACTTTGACCTGAGCATGTTCGCCTCGCGGGACGGCAGCGGCGGGGCGCGCGCGTTGCGGGTGGCGGCATCCGCTTTCTGGAAGCTGGTGCGACTAGAGAACCCGGAGCGCACCGTGGTCGTTGCGCATCTCTCCCAGGGCGGATCGTTTGTGCGTGAGGGGCTGCTGCTCGCTCTCGCGCACGCTCGCGGGTTTGCCACCGTTGCCCAGTTGCACGGCAGCTCATTTGCCGATTTCGCCCAGAAGCGCCCCGGCCTGGTCGGACGCGTTTTGCGCACGGCCGACGTGGTGCTCACCCTGTCGGCAGCGTCGCGCGCGGCCGCGACCGGATTCGTTCCGGGGGAGCGGGTCGTGCTCGTTCCGAACGCCGTTGCCGAGGGAGTCGTGCGTGAACTGGAACAGCTCGTCGTGTTTGGCGGTGCCGTCAGCACCCGCAAGGGCGTCGACGTGCTAGTGGCAGCGTGGGAGCGGCTGGCGCCGCGGCATCCGCTCTGGAAACTCGTTATTGCCGGACCGATTGTGGATCAGCCGATCAGTATGGAGCTGGACCGCTGTGAATTCGTCGGCGCGCTCGATCACGCGGCGCTGATGGAGCTGCTTGACCGATCGATGATCGCGGTGCTGCCGTCTCGCGATGAGGCGATGCCGATGTTCATTCTCGAAGCCATGGCCCGCGGCAACTGCGTCGTGGCCACGAGCGTTGGCGGGGTTGCGGCCGTACTCGGTGACGGGGTCGGCGTGCTCGTGGAGCCGGGTGACGTCGACGGGCTGGAGCAGGCGTTGAGCCGGGCGATAACGGATGCCGCCTGGCGCGCAGAGAAGGCGGATCTGGCCAGAAGCGTCTTCGAGGCCACCTATTCGGCGACCGCCGTCTTTCCGCGGATCGAGCGCAGCTGGAGTGCTGCGCTCGACCGACGAACAGAGCGTCTTGCTAAGAAATACAGGCCTGGTTCGAGAACCCGGACCCTGCCAGGGTGACCGTGTTCGAGCAGTAGACCTTGGTGCCGCTGGCACCCTTGGTGCCCTGCTCGTGAATAAAGAAGCCGAAGCCGGACGCATTGACCGGCACGGTGTTGCCGAAGAACACGTTGCGCAGACCCCAACCGGCGACGCTTCCGTTGACCGCGAAGCCGTGCAGGGTGCTGTTCTTGCCCTGGTTGTTGTAAATGCTCCAGTCGTTGCCCTTGACCTTGACCCATTCCTCGGCGCGCGGCATGGCTGCCGTGCCATCGATGATGTTGTCGCGGATGATGCCGTTCGAGGTACCTTCCTTGACCTCGATCGGCTGGGCGCCGGTCAGGCCGATGGTGTTGGCCATGAGCAGCGTGCGGTCCGTGCGGTCGGGCAGGCAGTCGGTCTGAGCGCACCAGTTGGCGTCGCTGGTTCCGATGTAGATGCCCTCACCATAGAACGGGTCGCGCTTGCCGGTGTTCGTGATCGTGTTGCCGACGACGGTGCTGTCGGTGGTGAAGGCCCGCAGGTGAATGCCCTCATAGCCGATGTTGTCAACGAGCGTGTCGGCGATCGTGACGTTCTTGCTGCGGATCACGCTGATGCCCTTGAGGCTGTTGGTCACTGTCATTCCGGCGATCACGAGGTGCGAGGAGTTGGAGACCTGAATGCCGTGGTTGTTCAGGATGCTGCCGACGTTGATCACGGCGCTACGCGGTCCACAGACCCAGATCGGGCTTGTGGCCGTCCCGTTGACCGTCATGTTGATCTGCTCGTTGTAGGTTCCGGGGGCCAGCTTGATGACGGTTCCGGGCTGGGCCTGGGCGACGGCGGCCATGAGCTCTCGGGCGGTCGTCACGTTGACGGTCGCTGCGGGGCAATTAGCGTAGCGGTTAGCGCTGATCGGCGCGGGGGTCGGCGCGGTGCTCGGTACGGCCGCGACGATGAACGCGTCGACGATGCTGCTGGTTCCGGTGGAACGGGCATCCTTCTGGCCGGTGCGGGTGACCGTGATGGTGTGGGTGCCAGCGGAGAGGCTCGTCGTGCTGAACGCCTTCTGCTTGTACGCGGTGGTGGCGGAATAGCCGTTGACCGTGGCGACGACCGTGCCGTCAATGGCTATCTGGCTCATACCAGAGGTGCTGGTCAGTCGGGTGATGAACGCGACGCTCGTGCCCTGGAAGGTGAACGAGGCGTTGCCGGCGGTCGTGGTGAACTGCACGCCGCCGCCGGAGTCGTTGGCCGAGCCAGAGGTGCGCCAGGTTCCGGAGTACTTGACCGAGGCGGAGTCGCCTTCGAAGGTGGTCGTGCCGGCCGGGGCCTGCACGGGCGCTGTGGTGGCGAGCGGGGCCGGGCTGGGCGCGGGCGCCGGAGCAGGGGTTGGCGTGGTCGTTGTGGCTGCGGTGACGAAGGCGTCGACGATGCTGCTGGTTCCGGTGGAACGGGCATCCTTCTGGCCAGTGCGGCTGACCGTGATGGTGTGCGTTCCGCTTGACAGGCTCGAGGTGTTGAACAGGCTCTGCTGGTACTTGGGCGTGGCCGAGTAGCCGTTAACCGTGGCGACGACCTTGCCGTCGATCGAGATGTTGCTGGTGCCGGAGCTGCTGGTCATGCGCGTGACGTAGGCCACGGATGTGCCGGTGAAGGTGAGTGAGGCGCTCGATGCGGTCGAGGAGTACTTGATCGACCCTCCATTGTCGGAGGGGGAGCCGGTGCTGAGCCAGGTTCCAACGTACGTGACCTGCGTCGAGGAGCTGTCGACCACGATGCTGCCTGCCGGTGCCGTTACGGCCGATGCCGAGGCAACGGGAATCGTTGCGGTGAGCGGGACCAGCGCGGCAATCGCGACGGCGGCTAAGGCGCCGCGTCGGGAGAAGCGGGGGAACAACATAGTGGACCTTCCGGACGTTCATGGACAGGGGTGTTACGTCCGCGAACCCGACGGGTTCCGACGACATGATTGTGGTGATTCCGGCCGGTTCTGCCGCCGAGTTCACTTCGTCAATTAGCGCCTGAGCTGCTGCGCGTTACCCGTGTGTAAATGGGTTTGTGGGTGTTCTCTGAGCGGATGCCGGTGGCTCCTCACGCGCGAGTATCAGGTTCCGCATCCGCTCGCCAAATCGACGAAGCTGAGGGCGTCTCGACGATTTCGCGCTGACCAGTGCAAATGCTCATTGTGGGTGATGACCCCGTGCGGCAACACGGCCGAGCGGATGCCGACGGTGCCGGCCGCCGGGAGCAATTTGTCATTCCTGTGAAAGTGCCGAGAGTAATTTCCGAAGCCTTGAGTTTCCGTCACGGCGGCCGCGCCTGTGGCCGTGGCCGCGCCTGTGGTACCTGTGGTGTCTGTGGTGTCTGTGGTGTCTGTGGTGTCTGTGGTGTCTGTGGTGTCTGCCGCGCCTGCGGCACCTGAGGCACCTGCGGCACCTGTGGCGCGCGGTCGCCACCGGCCGCGAGGCCGCAGTTACTGCTGGCCGCGTGTTCCGCTTCCCGCGGCGAGAAGCGGATGCCGCGAGAACAGCATCCGTTCGGGTGCAGCGTTCCACTACGGCAGGTACGAATACTCCCATTCACCCACCCATCTACCTACCAACCGTTGATCGAGCTTGCCGAGATCACCATGCGGAAACCGCAGCTAGCGTCGGTACGTCGGTGCGCCGGTGCGGGGTTGCTGCTGGAGCTGCCGCAACCTGCTGTCACGCGCCGCAGCTACTTCCGGCCGCGAGTATCGCTTCCCAACGCGCGAAGCGGATGCCGCGCGCGGGATTGCCGCTACCGGGGCTACGTCGCGACGGATGCCGGCCGCTGGGTGATGCAAGCGCTCACTGTGGGCATCCGTCTCACGTTGCGCGGGGGTTGCGCCGCTACGCGGTAGGCCGAACTCCCGCGTACTGGCGTACCTCCCGCCTATCGCGTGGCGCGGGAGTTTCGGCTGGTCTGGAGCGCCCGCGTACTGGCGTACCTCCCGCGTACCGGCGCAGTCCCCGCGTATCGCGTGGCCGAGCGGGAGTTTCGGCTGGTCTGGAGCTCCCGCGTACTGGCGTACCTCCCGCGTACTGGCGCAGTCCCCGCGTATCGCGTGGCCGCGCGGGAGTTTCGGCTGGCCTGGAGCTCCCGCGCACTGGCGTGCCGCCCGCGCACTGGCGTGCCTCCCGCGTACTGGCGCAGTCCCCGCGCACTATAGCTGCGTAGCGCGAGGCCGCGACTACGGCGTGCAGGCGATGTTGGAGATTCCCTCGGCCGCGCTGGTCACGGTGTTGGAGCAGGACACTGTGGTCTTGCTCGACCCGGTGCCGCCCTTCTCGTGCACAAAGAAGGCGTACCCATCGCCGTTGACTCGCCCCGAGTTGTCGGAGAACACGTTGCGCAGGCCCCATCCGTCGACACTGCCGTTGACCGCGAAGCCGTGCAGGGGGCTATTGCTGCCCTCATTGCCGACGATGGTCCAGTCGTTGCCCTTGACCTTAACCCACTCCTTCGAATCAGCCATACCGCCCGTGCCGTCGATGACGTTGCTGCGAATGACTCCGTCGGAGGTGCCCTCCTTGACCTCGATGGGCTGGGCGCTGGTCAGGCTGATGTGATTGCCCTGCACGAGCACGCCGTCGGTTCGGTCGGGCTTGCACTCGGTTTGGGCGCACCAGTTGTTATCCGAGGTTCCGATATAGATGCCCTCGCCGAACTGGGTACCGTGCAGGCCGGTGTTCGAAATCGTGTTGCCGACGACGGTGCTGTCGGTGGTGAAGGCGCGCAGGTGAATGGCCTCGTAACCAATGTGGTCAATGCGGGTGTCGGCGATCGTCACGTTCTCGCTGCGCACCACGCTGATGCCCTTGAGGCTGTTGGTCACGGTCATGCCAGCGATCACCAGGTGGGACGAATTCGTGATCTGAATGCCGTGGTGGTGGGCAATGCTGCCGGAGTCGATTACGGCCGAGCGGGGTCCGCAGACCCAGATTGGCTTGACAGCCGTTCCGTTCGCGGTCAGGTCGATCTGCTCGTTGTAGGTGCCGGGTGCCATCTTGATGACGGTGCCTGGCCGGGCGCGGTCGACGGCCGCCATGAGCTCGCCCGCGCTCCGCACGGTTGTCGTTGCGGCGGGGCAGTCGATGTAGCGGTGTAGGGCAGGCGTCGGCGCGAGCACGGGAACGGGTGCGGCAGTTGGGGTGCTGGAGGTTGCGTTCACAACGAAGGCGTCGACGATGCTGTTTGTGCCGCTGGAGCGGGCATCCTTTTTTCCGGTACGGCTGATCGTGATGGTGTGTGTGCCCTGCGGCAGGCTCGTTGTGCTGAACGCGGTCTTCTTGTGCACGGTGGTCGCGGAGTAGCCGTTCACCGTGGCGACCACCGTGCCGTCGATCGAGACCGTGCTTGTGCCGGCACTCTGGGTGGTGCGGGTGAGGTAGGCGACGCTCGTTCCCTGAAACGTGAAGGATGCGCTGCCGGCCGTGAACTGAAAGCGCACCGAGCCGCCGCGGTCGGCGACGTTGCGCGTGGTGCGCCACTTTCCGCTGTAGCTGATCTTCGGCGAGGAGCTGTCGACCACGGATTTTGCGGGAGTGGCAACGGCCGATTCGCTGCCGGGCACGGGAATGGTGAGGGGGGCTAGTATCGCAACGGTCACGGCCAGGAGTGCAGCGACGGTGATGATGGCGTGGCGCGCTGAGGCGGGGAACGGCATAGTGGAGTCCTCCAGACTTTCACGAACGGGTTCGAGCCTATCGAGCGCCAAAGTTGAATCCGTTTCACTTTCCTGTGAAAGTGCGCAGAATCTTGGGGGTCCCCGTGCCGATCCGCGGCAGCCGGCCAGCTCTTCTGGATTTTGCGCGAGCGAGAAAAATGTTGCTTCGTGGGTGCTGAAGCAACAGTTTTCCCGCTCTCGCGACCAGGGTGGACTGGTGGGAGGCCGGCTCAGGCTGCTCAGGCAGCGCCCTGCTCGGCGGCGGCGCGCAGCACTCGGCGATGTAGCGGAACGCTCAGCTTGGCGGTACCGGCCAGGGCGAGGCGCTTCCAGTCCCGGCGGCGCGCGGCGAGTAGCACCAGCCGCCAGGTGAGCCGGGAGCGCAGCTCGGCGACGATATCGTCGCGTTCGCGGGCGTCATAGGGACCGGTCAGGGCGTCTTTGAGCCCGGACAACAGCACGTAGCGCAGCCGAAAGTAGCCGTAGGAGTTCGAACTGATGATGCGGATATCGAGGGTGATCGCAGCGTTCGTGACGGCCTGCTCGACCAGGAGCAGCGACTGGGCCCTGCGCGACCCCGAACGAATGATTGACCCCCCGCGCACGACATAGGAGTACAGCGTGTCGCTGATCGCCGCCACCTTCTCCGCGGCGGCGAGCAGCTGGGCGACCATGGCCATGTCGGAGTGCACGCGGGCGGGGGTGAATTCAATCACGCTGGCGCTTGAACGCCGAAATAGCTTGTTCCAGAGGTGACCGGTGATGCCGCCGTCGAGCAGCAGGCTAAACGCCTCCACACCGCTGATCGGCCGGGCCAGGTCGGGGGCAGTCAGCGGGCGTCGATGGTCGGGATAGACGTATTCCGCGCCGCAGACCACGACGTCGGCTCCGGTCGATCTGGCCGCCGCCACGAGCTTCTCCAGCGCAGTGTTCGACCAATCGTCATCGGCATCGACAAACCACAGAAACTCGCCGCGACTCTCGGCCACCGCTTTTTCCCTGGCCCGCGCGACACCGCCGTTACGCTCCTGCTGAAAGAAATGAACGGATGCGTGTGCGCCGGCCACGCGCGCACTGATCGCGGCCGTCGCATCCGTTGAACCGTCGTCGACCACGATGATCTCGACGTTGGGCAGCGTCTGGTCCAGCAGCCGCTCAATAGCGCGCTCCAGAAATTCCGCGGCGTTGTAGGCCGGAACGATGACGCTCACGACCGGAACACCGGCCGCGCCGTCGGAGTGGGCCGAGTTGGCCGAGGCGCCCGCCGCGCCTGCGCCGCCCGCAACCGCCCCGCTCACGAGGTGAGCTTTCGAATGGAGTCGGTCAGTTCCAGCAGGGCCCCGCGGGCCCGGGCGACGTGGCGCAGAATCGGATCGCGGCGGCTGATCACGTCGCGGGCACGGCGTTCGAGCGCCGCAGTGTCGGGCAGGGTCCAGCCGATCGTTGCGCCCTTGATACCGACCGCGTCGAGGGTGCGCGCCGCTTTCGAATGGATGTCCTCGGCGATCACGAGCGGCAGGGCGCCCTCGGTCAGCCCGATCACGGCCGCGTGCAGCCGGTCGGTCACCACGAGCAACGACCGCTGGTACACCTCGCGCAGCTTCAGTTCCTGCTGGGCGTGGTTCGGACCGTCCCAGACCAAAGCGGTGCCGCCGAGCTTCCTGGCGAGCTCCTCGGCGAGCGGCCCGTCGCGCTCAATTTGCGATACGGCGACGATCTCCAGCCCGAGGGTGTCCGCGAGGCCGCGCAGGGCACGAATCCACTCGGAGTCTGGACGCTGCCCGTTGTAGCGCACCGACACGGCCAGCAGCGGCCGGGAGGCGGTCGACGCGAGCAGGTCGGCATCCGCTGCCCCGGTGGCGAAGGCCCAGTCGGGCGCGATGCGGCCAAGCCCCATCGCGCCGCGGCTATAGGAGTCGCGCCAAGCCACGAGGTCGCACAGCCGCAGCGTCGCCGCTACCGGAATTCGCCAGCCGGTCTTCTGCCGCACGCCAAACCCAGCGTGCACGGCATGCCCACCGCGCAACCGGTTGAGCGCGAGGTGCGGCGCGATGCGCAGGTAGCGCAGGGCGTAGGCGCGTTGCAGTTCCATTTCTCCGGCGTTGAAGGCATAAACGGATGCCTCCCGCAGCGTCGACCGCGAAATCTCGCGCCGCCACTCGGCACTCGTGCGATACACCCGGTCTTCGCCCTGCAGGCCGAGCCCGCTCAGGTAGGAATCCGCGCGGGATCCAACGAACACCTGCAGCTGCCCGGCGCCCCGCAGCGCGTCGAGAAACGCCCGGCGCAGAACGGTATCGCCGACGTTATCGATTTGGCCCATGGCCGAGGCGAAGATTCTCATGCGCGTTCCAGGGTTCGGGTGAGCACGCGTTCCAGGTCGGCGCCGCTTGACTGCTCCGAGAAGCGGGCCAGCCACGGTTCGATGTGCGTTAGCGGCAGGTCGGCCGCGCGCAGAATGGCGTCGGCGAGATCGACCGGATGCGCGGACAGCGCGAGTTCGCCGGTGATGCCGGGCACAATCGCATCCGCTACGCCGAGCGCGCCTGACACCGCAACCGACGGATACCCGGCCGCTGCAGCCTCGACGAGCACATTGCCGAACCCCTCTCGGCTTGAGGTGAGCAGCGCCACGGCGTTGTCGCCGAAGTGGTCGAACCAGTTCTCGACCCAGCCGCGGTGGTGAAAGGTCACGTTCGCCTGCCGCGCGGCGGCCTGCACGTCGCCCAGCAACGGGCCGCCGCCGAACGACACGACCGTGACGGCCACGCCCCGGCGAGCCAGTTCGGCCGCCGCCTCGATGGCCAGCAGCGGACGTTTCTGTTCAACCAGCCGACAAGCCAGCACGATCTGGATGCCGTTGGCTGACCCGGGGCGCCGTGTCGGGGGCGCCACGATCGTGCCGGTGCCGGTGCCGGTGCCGCCCTCGGCTTCGACCAGCACCGCCGCGCTGTCGGCTCCGGCGCGCAGCACCGGGCCCACTTCTGCGCCCATTTCCGCGCCCACTTCTGCGCCCACTTCCGTGCCAGCGCCCGCTACGATGACAGCGCCAGCTACCGTCGTGCCCTGCCCGCGCGGGGTGCCGCGCAGCTTCGCGGTTGCCGGGTTCGCAACGACGGTGATGCGGCCTGCGCGCACGCCAAACGCGGCCACCATCTCCGCGGCGACCGGATGCGAAATAGCGATGACATGGTCGGCCCACCGATACGCGTGCTGGGCGATCCAGATCTTGAACCGGTGGGACTGGCTCGAGCCGGGCAGGCCGAGTGACACCAGGTTGCGTTCGCTCACGAGCACCCGCGGCCGCAGCCGCTCGGGCAGCAGGCGGGCCGCCGCGAGCAACACCAGGTTGGGATACACCTGCAGCGATACGGCGACGTCTGGCTGCCAGTCGAGCAGGCTGCGGCGCAGCGCCGCTGTCTTGGCGATATGCCCGTGCTGGTCGACGAGCGAGCGGGCCGTGACGCCGCCCGGCAGGTATTCCGGCAACACGACCCCGGCGGTGAGCACAACGCGCACCTCGTAGCCCTGATCGGCGAGCCAGCCCATCCAGGTGCGGGCGACGAATTCCGCCCCGCCACCGTGCAGTGCGGGAATAACAAAGAGGATGCGCCGGAGTGATTGATCAACGCGTGATTGATCAACGCGTGAGTGATCAACGCGTGGCCGCTCGGCGCGCGGCTGGTGCAGGGCGGTCGGGACGGGCGGCAGCGAGCGGGGCGGTGTCATGTGGGGCCTTGTCTGTGGTCGCGGGGCGAGGAATCGGACGGCTCGGCAGTGGGCGAGCGGGTGCTCGGCACACCAGCGGCCGGCCGACTAGCGCTGGCAGCATCGGCGCTAGTAGCCGTAGCCGTAGCCGTAGCCGTAGCCGTAGCCGTAGCCGCAGCATCCACAGTCTTCGGCCCCTTCGCCGAGCGCAGAAAGCTCCGAGCCTGGGTGATCGAGCGCACGTCCCGGCGAAAGGTGGGCCAGACCAGCGCGACGATTCCGAGCCCCGAGAGCAGGGCCACCCCGCCGAGCCCGACGCGGGCGAATGGAAGTTCGATCGGAATCCACTGCACAGCGGCCCAGGACACCCCGGTGGCGAAGCCGTAACCGAGGATTGCGCGAACGCCGGCCAGAAACATGGCGCGGGCGGGGGCATCCGTTACCCGGCTGATCCAGGCGAGGCCGATCGGCCAGATCAGGGCGACGCCGAGCGAATACCCGGCGGCGACGCCGTAGACGCCCCAGAACGATCCGAGCAGTACGAACACGACGAGCAACGGCCGGGTGCAGAGCGCGAAGTACAGATTTTGCTTGGTAACGCCCTTCGACAGGAACACCCAGTAGGTGGCGTAGGCGGCCGCCTCGAAGAAACCGGCGATGGCAAGAATCTGAAAGATCGGTGCCGATTCCAGCCATTTATTGCCGAGGGCGATGCTGATGATCGGCAGGGCCTGCGCGCAGGAGAACGCGAGCACGAGCGTGACCGCGTGCAACATGATGGTCTGCCCGAGCAGAATGAACCGGTCGTACTTGGGCTGATCGTCTTGCAGCCGCGCCAAGACCGGCAGCGCCACCCGGGTGGACGGACCGTTGATCTGGTTGAGCGGCAGCAGCAACAGCTGAAAGGCCCGGTTATACAGGCCGAGTGGGCCGGCGCCGAGAGTGGCGCCAATCACGATGGTGTCTGTGTTGCGGCTGGCATAGCCGAGCAGCTGGGTGCCGGCGAGGTTGGAGCCGAACAGGATCAGGTGACGCATGGGCGTCTTGCGATGAAACCAGCCCGGAAACCAGTTGGTGATCGGAATCAAAATAATAATGGTGAGAATTCCCTGGCTGATCTGCTGCCCGGCGAGTGCCCAATAACCGAAGCCATTCAGCGCCATGACGATGCCAATGGCTAGCCCGCCGACCTGCGCGCCGATCTCCGACCCGGCGAGGGCCCTGAAGTGAAAGTTGCGATTGAGATCAGCGCGAAACTGGGTGGCGAGGCCGTTGAGCAAGAAGGTGGCCGCGAGCACCTGGGTGAGCAACACGAGCCGGTCGTCGCCGTAGAGCGTCGCGATCAGCGGGCTGCAGAGCACCGCGAGCAGCATCAGGGCGAGCCCGATCAGGCTGTTGATCCAAAACAGGTTGTCCTTCTGATGCCGGCTGAGGTCGCGCACCTGAATGGCAGCCGACGAGAGTCCGAAGTTGCGCAAAACTTCACCGACGCCGATGATCGCGGCGACAGAGGCGACCAGCCCGTAGTCGCTCGGGGCCAGGAGTCGCCCGAGTACAACGATGCCACCGAGCTGCACACCGATGCGAATGAGCTGGCCGACCAGGGTCGTTGACGCACCTCGCCCTGCGGTGCGCCCGAGGCCAGCGGTCGAGCGCGGGGCCCGGTCAGCGTCCGGTGGCACGGTCTTGGTCAACGGATGCTCCGGCCAGCACGACCGGTCAGCTGCAAGGCCAGCAGGTACGTGCGATAGCTCTGCAGTCCGAGCGTTTTCCAGTCCCGCCCGTCGAGTTGGGGGCGGGGGCGGGGGCCAGCCGCGCGCATCCGCTCGAGGGTGTCGTGCACGATCAGGGGCGTGAGCTCGCCCTCGTAGAGGTAGATCCAGCCGGGGCCGACCTCCTCGGCCAGGGCCAGGTTTGCCGGTGTCGACGGCACGAGCACCGGCCGGTCGAGCGACAGGGTCACGAGCAGCACGCCCGAATTATGCATTTCGCGGTAGGGCAGCACGACCAATTCTGCCTCGCCGACCTCGACCACGAGTTCTTCGTCCAAGACGAAGCGCAGCACCGAGCTGATCCGGTCATCGTGCGCCTGTTCGGCGGTGATGACCGCACCGAGACCGCTCGATGGCCGACCAATGATGCGCAGTGTGAGGTCGTCGTCCGGCAGCTTCTGAAAAACCTGAAGTAGGGTTTCGACGCCCTTATACGGTCGAATCAGACCGAAATAGAGGATGCGTCCGTGCACGGACTCGGGCAGCGGCATGCCGGCAAAGCGGTCGCGATAGTGACCGTGCAAAATGGTCACGGCGCGAGATTCCGGCTCGACCGGGGTGGTCGGGTTCAGCCGAATGACGAGCGCTGTGCGGGCGTCGAGCGCCTCGAGGACGCGGGTTTCCGCGCTGTGTCCGGCCTCGTGGGGGGTGAGGTTGTGCATGGTACGCACAATCGGAATGCGCTGCAGCTTCGCGCGCAGCAACAGGGAATACAGCGCCACGCGGCGCAGCTTCGCCTTGAGCGGCCGGGGAGCGCGAATGAGCAGCTCCGGCCAGTGCACGTGCAACACGTCATAGCGGCCCAGCAACGCGGTGCGCCAGGTAAAGAACCGCATGGTCACGGCCTCCGGAGCGCCCTCGACGACCTGGTTGACGTACCGGGTGGTGCCGTTGGGTGCGCTCAGCGATTGCAACACGGTGATCCGTGTCGTGTCTGCGCGTAGTGTGTCGGCGCTTGTCGTGCCTGTGGTCGTCACGCCCATACCCCTTACAAGCCGGTAGAAAAAACCGGTGGTAACTGAGAAACTGTCGGTTTAGAGTAGCGTGCCCTACCCCGGCCCGTTAGACGCGCGCATACCCCCGTTTGGGGCGGGCGAGCGGCTGGCGCCCAGGTGCGGGACGGAGCCGGTCGCTGGCATCCGCTCTGCTGGGATTCAGCGCCAAAATGAGCAGGCAGCCGAGCAGCAGGTGCATCGGGCGTAGGGCGTCGATTGCGTTGAAGCCGGTGATGCAGACCGTGTATGCCACTAGGGCTGCAGCGGCGCCGACCGCCCGCTGGGTGAGCGAGTGAGCCACCGCAAACCCGATCATGAGCAGAAACAGCGCCAAGCCGGGCAGGCCGATGCTGATCAACAGCTGCAGCATGGAGTTCTCGATGGTGACCTCGTTGATCAGTCGCCCGGTGATGCCAGAGGTGCCGGGGCCCGATCCGATCCAGTTCGTGAGATTCGCTGCCTGCAAAGACACCCAGACGCCGAGGTCGCGGGCCTGCGACGAGAGTTCGGCCTCGATCGAGTTGTTGCGGGCCGTGAACGCGTCGAACTGAAACAGTCCGATCACGCCCACCACTATTAGCCCGGCCAGCAGGGCGAATTTGCCCCAGCGTTTCTCACCGCGCAGCAGCAGCGAGACCAGGTAGGCGAAGCCGACCGCCACGGCCGCCGCGACCAGGGCCCCGCGTGACACCGTGGCTACGAGGCCGAGACCGCTGAAAACGGCGGCGGCGAGGGCCGGCTTCGAATTCTCTCGCAGCCAGATTCCGATCGCGAGCGCGCAGGCCACGGCAAAGAACAGGGCGGCAAACAGCGGATGCCCGAATGAAGCATCCGCACGATAGACCGACCAGTGTTGGTGGTCGGAGAGGCCGAGGGCCTGGTACACGGTGCCCCAGATCGGGTTGAAGCGCAGCACACCCTCGATCGCAGCGTAGGCGCCGAGCCAGGCGCCGAGCAGGAGCCAGACCCGGCGAATCCAGAAGGCCTCTCTCGTGCTGGTGCCGATGCACAGGGGCAGCAGCACGGCGGCGCTGAAGCTGATGGTCCAGCCGAGGCTGGTCTGCAGGTCGCTGGTGCGGGCGAGTGTGAAGAGAATCCAGAGCAGCAGGAGCAGGGCGAAATAGCCCGCCGCTGACTTGTAGGGGGTGGGCGGTGTCGTTACCGCCCGTTGTGCGTCACGGGTCGTCGACAGCAGCCGGCGCACGGCCCAGATGACGAGGATGATGGTGGTGAGCGGGAGGGCGCCGAGCGGGCCGTCCTGCGGCAGGATGCGCGGCGGAATCAGCGCGAAGGTGGTCAGGGCGACCGCCGGTAGAATCTCTGCCGGTAACAGAAGTAACGCGGCGATGGCGGCAAAAGCCAGCAACACCACGGGAACCAGCAGGATGCCGAACTGGGTGGTGAAACGCGGCAGCACCAGGCTCGCCACGATCACGAACAGTGCCGCGAGCGTCACGAGTACGACGGGCAGGCTCCGCAATCGGCGCAGGGTTGATTCGAACATCGGCCGCCTCGGGTGGTTGTGGCTCAGTGGGTGGTAAAGCGCAGCGCTGTTGATGCGATTAGCCGCCACGATAACACGTGAATTTTCCTCAACGCCAGCGGGGCGAGGCGAAAACCGATACTTTAGGCGGATCAGTCTCCATCCGACCGAATAATGAAGTGGAGTTTTCGGTGAAAATGTCGCGCCTGACCTACAAGTTTCTTCGGCGTACCCGCGGCCGGGTGTGCGCGCTGCGCGCCGCTGGCGTGCAGATCGGCAGCGGCTGCCGTATTCTCTCCGACATCGCCACCACCGAACCGTGGCTCATCTCGGTCGGCGACCGGGTGACCATCAGCTCGGGAGTGACCTTCATCACCCATGACGGCAGCGGCTGGCTCTACCGCGACATACGCGGCCGCCGCTTTCGGTTCGCGCCGATTAGTGTGGGGTCCGACGTGTTCATCGGGGCGGGAGTCACCGTGCTACCGGGGGTGAGTATCGGCGACCGCTGCGTCGTTGGCGCTGGATCGGTCGTGACCGCGTCGGTGCCAGCCGAAAGCGTTGTGGCTGGCGTTCCAGCACGGCCGATCAAGGCCTGGCCTGAGTTTTACGCGGGGCTGAGCCGCTGGTCGGCTGCGACTGACATGGTCGGCCAGACCTACCGCGAACGGGTCGACTCGATCGCCGAAGCACTGCCGGTGCAGGACGGCACCACCCAGGCCTTCACAAAACCCGCGCTCTGATAGGCGAACTGGTAGGCCCATTTCAGCGGATCCATCGGCTGCTCGGCGCCGACGACCGCGAGAACGCCGTTATAACACCGGCTGATCTGTAGTCTGGCGCGGCTCACATGGTAGCTCGACGTCACCACGATCACCCGTGACCAGCTGCGGGACTTCGCGAAATCGGCGATCGCCTCGGCCTCGCCACGCGTGCTCGTGGGGTGCGGGTCGAAGCATTCCACCTCGATCGTGGTGCCGGCCACTGGCGCATCGCGCGCGCACAGGTTGGCCGGGCGGGTATCGCCGCCGAACGCGTCGGAGATGAGTATGTGATCGCTGTGCCCAGCTTCGGCCAGGGCGAGCGCGCGCTGCACGACGGCGGCGCTGCCGAGGCCGCCGAGCACGATGATGGCGTCGGCGGTGCCTGGCGAGTCCTCGCGCGGAAACATGACCGTGCGCGTGGTCACGGCCACCAGGGCCACCAGGATTAGCACGGCCCCCATGAGCAGCACGAACGCGCGCTGGCGGCCGACGCGCGGTGACTTCACTCGTTGCGTGGCGGCATCCGTTCTACTGTGTTCGGTGAAGCGGATGCCGCAGCCTCGCCGGCCGCCCCGGCCACGGCCTGAACGATCCGGGGTCGTCCGGCGAACCAGAGGGGCACCTCGAATCCGTAGCGCAGCACGGGCAGGTCACGCACGACGCGCCAAAACAGGAGAGCGGCGGCGACGCCCCCGCCGGCAACGAGCAGCGGTAGTGCCGGGCCGAATCGATCGAGCCAGGCTTGGCCGCGCCACGGCAGCAGCAGGCTCGTGATGAGGGACAGGAAGAGAACGTGCATGACGTAGATCGGCAGGGTATTGCGGCCGACATAGTTGAGCCAGGCCATGGCGCGAAAACCGACCAGAAAACGGGCAATCAGAAGCCCGGAACCGAGGGCGAGCAGGCTCACCAGAACGAGCGCGCCGGTGATCACTGGTACTCGCGAGTCGACGGTGAGAATGATGCCGGCCAACGCCAGAAAAGCCGCGCCGAAGCCGAGTCCGAGGCCGAGCGCGCCGAAACGGCTGGGTCGGTTCACAAAGGCCAGAATCCACTCCCGCAGGTAGCAGCCGAGCAGAAAGAACAGAAAATAGCGGCCCATGCCATTCCAGGCGATGTTGCCGGTGTCGGCCCGGGCGAAGAACAGCACAGACAGAACGGCGCCGCCGCCGACCTGCACCCGCCAGTCGATGCGGTTCTGCATCAGCTTCGCCGCGACGAAGAACAGGGCGAGGGCGTAGAGAAACCACAGACCGTTGCTCGGGCGGACGGGGGAGAGTAGCAGGTTGATCAAGTCGGTCTTTTCCAAGCCGGCAGGGCTCGGCAGTAGTGCGAAATAGCCGTACTGCACGAGCGTCCAGAGCAGCAGAGCCCAGGCCAGCAGGCTCAGCCGGGTGCGCCAGAGTGCTGGCCAGGTGCGGAGAATGATCGACCGTGCGAATAGGCCGGAGGCAAGAAAAAATAGGGGCATGCGAAAAACGATAAAGACGAGGTTGATTTTGTTCCAGAACTCCGGAGCCAGGCCGGAGATCACCGTCAACTGCACGGCGTGCGCGAGGGCGACGAGCACAATTGCCAGGCCCTTCGCCCCATCAACCCAGTCGACCCGCGCGCGTTCTGCCACGAATTATCTCCCTGTTAGATCGACCACTGGGCAAACGTTTTCATCATGTCGGTGTGAGCGAACCCCGGGGTGTCGTGGCCAAGCGTGTGATACATCACCTGGGCTGTCGTGGCGACGGGCGCGATCTTCTGAATCAGGGCGAGGCCGTTCTTGCTGGGAATGACAAGGTCATCGGGGTGGGCATCGTCGGAGACGAGCACCTTCACTCGGCTGTTTGCCCACGGGGCTGCGCTGATCCGCGCGGGGTTGGTGCCCTTGATCAGGGTCATATCGTTGTTGTACGCGTCGCCGACGTGGGCGCGGTTCTCGGTATCGTAGCCGTAGAGCCACTCGTTGTCGTACAGTCCGTTGACCAGGTACAGGCCGCGAATATAGGGAATGAGTTTTTTGCCATAGGTGTAGCAGGCGAGCGATCCGCCAAATGATGTGGCGCGCAAGAAGTTGCGGCGCACGGTGTACAACGCGTTCAGGTAGGTCCAAGCATTCTTTTGCGCGTTAGTGGCGATGGAGTTCGTGTACTGCGTGCCCCCGGCATTGATACAGATGGCGATGGCGTTCTGGTCGACGACAAGTTCACCGGGGTACTTGTAGCCACCGTTGAGCGCGTTGTGCGAGCTCGAGGCCGCGTGAAAAAACCAGACGGCACCGATCGCCGCGGTCGAATTGCGCGACACCGTCTGGGGAATGAACAGGCGAGCGCGGTCACCGCCGATGTCCACTTCAATATTGTCGTAGAGCTTTCTGCCCTTTTGAGTGAGCACATTGGCCGTGCGCGAGACCTCTCCGGGCAGTCGCGGAGCCGTGGAAGCCATGGCGGCGGGTGCGCCAAGTGCACCGAACCCCAGCGTTGTTGCGCCAGCAGTTGTCAATGTGATAAATCCTCGCCTGTTCATTCTGCAGAAGATAGCAGACAGACTCGATGCGGTACAACCCGGACGTCTCGGTCAGGGTGCGTCGGCCCGAGCGTGGCCGAATGTCAGTCGCAGCACAATAAACGCCAGCAGTGTGCCGAGCACGCCGCCGAGGCTGTTGGCCACCACGTCAGTCACGGTCGCGAATCGATCTGGCAGAAAGGCAAACTGGCCCAGTTCGATAACGACGCTAGTCACGGTGCCGATTAACGGGGCAAACCACCAGTGAAATGGATCGGTGAGCACCACGACGAGCAGACCGACCGGAACAAACAGGGCGATGTTCGCCGTGAACTCGATGGTGTCGTAGCCGAGCCAGAGCGGACCCCCGTGCTCGTGCAGCCACAGCACGACCGAGGAGATTGAGCCGTGCACATTGCGGTCCACCGGCGTCGGCCAGAAAGCGATCAAGGCCAGCGCTATGAGGTACGCCAGCGCGATCCAGCCGGCGGCGCGGCGTAGCAGGCCGTGTCGACGTCGTCGCATGACACTCATGAAACCTCCTCAGTGCTGGCCGGGCAACTAGCCAACTATGCCTCAAAATGCGCGCGCCAACTTTCGGTCTACTCCATCTGGGGGTGGTGGGTTGGTGAATGCAGCTGTTGACTATCGCCACTGCTCGTGCCGTAATCGTGATGGAACCCCTCAGCGTGGAGGATTGTCGTGGTCAGATCGTGGCATGCTCTCTTCCTCCGGTTCGCCCCTCGTCAACTCGCGGCTCTGGTGCTTTCGCTGGTTCCCTGGCTGCTGGCCGGTGCTGTGCCGCCGTTTTCTCTCTCTGCTCCGGTCCACTACGTCGTGTCGGCACCCGTGGTCTTTGCTCGGTCGGTCTGGACGGTCGGCTGGCAGAAGGAGATCGATGAGTGCCGGGGCCCCGTTGACCTCAGCGCACGCTACGGCGTGCCGGTCATTGCCGAGCACTGGTCGTGTGGGGGAGCGCACTTTCCGCGGGAGGGCAGCACGATCACCCTCAGTGGCGAGCTCGGCGGAACCTTTCGGGTCGGGCCGGTTGCCGCCGAGCTGAACGTGGCGACTGATCGTGTCTCGGCCATTCCGCACGGCTTCGATCTGCTGTACCAGACATGCCGCAACGGCTCGAGCGCGACGATGTCATTCACGGAGCTCACCCGCATCCGCTAACGCACAACCCCCACTCGATTGGAGTGGGGGTTGTGCGGTGTTTGCTACTGCCATACTGACTGCTGTCGGGGTAACAGGATTTGAACCTGCGACCTCGTCGTCCCGAACGACGCGCGCTACCAAGCTGCGCCATACCCCGATGGCCCGTGGGCCGTGATCAGTATAGGCGCTCTCGGGCCCCCATGACGAATTGAGCCGGCGCTTAGGCTGCGGTCAGGGTGAGCAGGGTCGCCTCTGGCGGGCAGGCGAAGCGCACCGGCGCGTAAATGGACGTGCCGAGACCGGCCGAGACGTTCAGAAACGCGGTGCGCAGCCCGTGGTTCCAGGTGCTCAAACCCTTCACCTGACGGCGCGGAATGTCGCAGTTGGTCACGAGTGCCCCGAATCCGGGCACGCAGACCTGGCCGCCGTGGGTGTGACCGGCCAGAATCAGCTGGGCGCCGTGGTTCACGAAGGAATTCAGCACCCGCTGGTATGGCGCGTGAGCCACGCCGATGGTTAGCGTGGAACGTTCAGGCGCTGCCTGCTCGGGATCGGGCCAGACGTCGTCGCCGAGCGGATCGTTCGAGCGCAGGTCGTCGATCGCACGCGTGATCAGGTCGAGGCGGTCGCGCCCGATATGGGGGTCGTCCACGCCGAAGAACTCCACGTGGGTGTCCTGCAGATCGAGTGCCTCTGCGGCATTGTTGATGTCGGTCCAGCCGAGATCAGCGAACACCCGGCGCAGGGCATCCGTGTCGAGCTCTTCACGGCGAACGGTGCGGCGAATCGACGGGCCGCCGAAATAGGTGAACGGGTTTTTCAGCTGCGGCCCGACATAATCGTTGGAGCCGTTGACGAACACGCCGGGAATTCCGGCAAACGGTGCGAGGGCGTACTCGATGCCGGTCACACCGTCTGCATGACCGAGGTTGTCGCCGGTGTCGACGACGAGGTCGGGCTTTAGCGCGGCGAGGCTGCGCACCCACTCCTGCTTGTCGGTCTGCCACGGAGCCATGTGCAGATCGGAGAGGTGCAACACGCGAATCGGCGTGGAACCCTGCGCGAGCACCGGAACGTTCACCTCGCGCAGCGTGAACCGTTTGCGCTCAACGAGCGCGCCCCAGGCGAAGGCGGCCACGCCGATCGCGCCAGCGGCGGCGAGGGACGTGCCGACGAGGCGACCGCCCTCGCCGCTGCGACGAAGCGCGGTCATTCGTTCTTCTTGTCGGGGGCGGTAGCGGCGGGAGCCGGAGCGGCGTACTTGCCGATCACAATCGTCACGGCGTCGCCCGGCCGACCGGCCGTTCCTTCCCCGGGCGAAACGGCGATGACCTTGCCGTCCTGAGCCTTGTCGGTGGTGGGCTGTTCGGTCTTAGCCACGGCGAACGCGTAGGGAGCCGCGGTGAGTGTGGTGCGGGCATCCGCTTCACTCTTGCCGATAACAGCTGGAATGGTCACCCCGGCGCCATCACTCGAGAATGCGGTGATGCTCGAGCCGCGAGTGGATGCCGACCCGCCGGCCGGATCGGTGCTCGCGACGGTTCCTGCTGGCATAGCGGAGCTGGTGATGCCGCCATCCACGAACAGGAATCCGGCAGCTTCAATGGTGGACTTGGCGGCGGCCATCGACTTGCCGCGCACGTCGGGCACCGGAACGGCAACCGCGTTGATCACGCTGGAGGACGCCTCGGGAAAGTCGTCTCCGCCGTACTTCGCGTTGGCCGCCGACATGACGATCGGCCAGATGCGGTGGCGCGCGGTGGCGGCATACTTGCCCAACAGGTTGTTCCGACTGCTGCGCTGACTCTTCCAGTTCAACCCGCCGACGTTGACCACGCCGACGACGGTGGCCACCTTGGTGCTGGCGCCGCTCATCCAGGTGTCCTTGGCGCCGTCAGTGGTTCCGGTTTTTCCGATCATCGGAAGGCGGGGAGACGTCGCGTAGTTTGACGCTGAGGCCGTTCCGCCATACGCCATGACCGTTTTCATGGCGTACTGCATGCCAGCGGCGACCCCGGGCTCAACCGACTGCGTGCAGGTCGACGCGGGGATCGGCAGCTCGGTGCCGTCAGAACCGAGCATCTTCGTGATGGCGACCGGGGTGCAGGTCATGCCGTTGTTGGCGATTCCGGCGAAGGCCGCCGCCATGGTCAGCGGTGCAATCTCGTTGGTACCGATCACCGCCGCGGCGCCCTGATCGAGGGCGTTCCCATCGGCCCGGTGCACGCCGAAGGCTTCGGCGGTCTTGCGGATGCCGCACAGGTCGAGCTTTTTGGCCATGCCGATGAAGCCGGTGTTGATCGAGCCGGTGGTGGACTGCAACGCGGAATAGTTGGCACCGCCCTCGTTGGCGTCATTACGCGGGTTGAATTTGCCGTCCCAGTTTTGCACGCCGAGGCAGCTGTCTTGAAAGTTGCCCCAGTTGGCCTTGCGCCGGGAGTCGACCCGCTCGGTCAGGGCGTGGCCCTCCTTGAGCCACTCGGCCAGGGTGAACACCTTGTAGGTAGAACCGGGCTGGAATCCGCCGGATCCGCCATAGGCAAAGTCGGTGTTGTAGTTGACGCTGGTGTAATTGGCGCCGGTGGCTTGAACGGTCGGGTCCTGGCTATAGTCCTTGTTTTGGGTCATGACCAGCACGTTGCCGGTGCCGACGCCCACACTGGTCACCACGCCGCCGACGTTCCAGTCGTTGTAGGTCTTGGGAACGTTAGCGTTGAGGGCGGCCACCGCGGTGGCCTGAAGCCCGAGGTCGAGGGTCGTGTAGACGTCGAATCCGCCGCGGGTGAAGTTTTCGATGCGTTCCTCTGCGGTCGCGCCGAAGGTCACGTCGTTCTTGAGAATCTTGGTCACGTAGTCGCAGAAGAAGGCGCTGTCGCCGGCGGTCTGGCAGCCGGTGCTCGGCACGGTAATGACGGGCTCGACCGCAGCGGCCACGGCGGCGTCATGGTCGACCTGGCTGATCTTCTTGTACTCGAGCATGCGGTCGAGTATGTAGTCACGACGAATCTTGTTGGCCGCGTAGCCATTGGCCGCCCCGTTGGTTTCACTGTCGGGGTAGTCGAGCTGCAACTTGACTGGGTTGTTCACGATCGCCACCAGGCTCGCCGCCTGCGGCAGCGTCAGGTTCAGCGCTGTGGTGTTGAAGTAGTAGCTCGCGGCGGCTTCGATGCCGTACACCGTTCCGCCGTAGCCAGCGATATTGAGGTAGCCGCGAAGAATGTCAGCCTTCTCGTACTTCTTCTCGATGCCGATGGCGAGGCGCATCTCCCGCAGCTTGCGGTCGGCTGTCTTCTGGACGGCATCGTCGTAGCAGGCGTCGGCCTCATCGGCATCGGTCATCACCTCGCACTTTTGAATAAGCACGTTCTTGACGTACTGCTGGGTGATCGATGAGCCACCGCGGGTTCCGCCACCGGCCAGCGTCTGCACTGCGCCATTGAAGCTCGCCTGAATGTCAACGCCGCCGTGCTCCATGAAGTTCGGGTCTTCACCGGCGATGGCGGCATCCTTGGCGAACTGGCTGATCGCGTCGGAGGGCACGTCGACCCGGTTCTGTTCGTAAAACGAGGCCAGCAGCACCCGGGTACCGATCGGGTCGGCGGCGTCGGTCGAGGCGTAGATATTGCTCTTCTGAGAGAGACGATCGATGGAGAGATACTCGGGCAGGCTGTCGAACACGTTGATGGTGTTCGTGGCGGCCATGCCAGAAATGGCAACGGCTGGGGCGACGGCGGCGGTCACGAGAATACCGGCGACGGCACTCATCCCGACGAGACCCAGAAAACCCCCCAGGGCACCGCTCACGGTTCGTTTTTTGGCAGACATAGACTTGAGCGTAAGCGACAAATCTGAAAGTCAGCCTCAATAGGAGTCACATGCCCGCCTGGGAATACCTCACAACGCCGTTGATGATCCACAATACGGCCGCCATTTTGAACAACTGGGGCTCTGACGGGTGGGAACTCGTGCAGATCGTACCCGGCCCGGAAGGCGGTCTCGTTGCCTATCTGAAACGCCCGCTCGCAGCCAAGGAAGAGGCATAAACGTGTCGAAAATTGAAGCCCGTCTCGCCGAACTCGGCCTCGTACTGCCCAGCGTCGTGCCGCCGGTGGCCGCGTACCTGCCCGCCGTGATCAGCAATGGTTTCGTTTACACCGCCGGCCAGCTGCCGATGGTTTCCGGTGCCCTGCCCGCAACCGGCAAGGTCGGTGACGGCCACGGACTGGTTCCCGCCGCTGACGCCCAGGAGTACGCCCGTACCTGTGCGCTCAACGGCCTCGCCGCCATCAAGAGCGTGATCGGGTCGCTTGACCGCATCACGCAGGTGGTCAAGGTCACCGGCTTCGTCGCGTCTGACCCGTCGTTCACCGGCCAGCCGACCGTTGTCAATGGCGCCTCCGACGTGCTCGTTCAGATCTTCGGCGAGATCGGCCGGCACGCCCGTTCCGCCGTCGGCGTTGCGGTGCTGCCACTTGACGCTCCGGTGGAGATCGAGTTCGTCGTAGCCTTCGCGTAACTGAACAGCCTTTGCGGTAACTGAATTGGCGCCTACGGGCGGTTTGCGAGCCGGTGCATCCGCTGTGAAACGGATGCCCCGGCTTGCGTTCCATATACCTGCGCCGGCTGTTCCACCCACCGCGTCATGACGTGGGCTAGTAGCAGGCTGATCGGCACAGAAGCCAGGGCGCCGAGCCACCAGCGGCCCGGCCCGGCGAGCACGGCGAAGGCCACCACGATGGGAAAATGCACGAGGTACAGGCTGAAGCTGATGGAGCCCAGCCAAGCCAGCGCTCGGCGCGTCCTCGAGATCCGGACCCGCTCCGACGATGAGGCGGGCCAGAAGGCCACGGTTGCCACGATCACAAACGCGCCGGCCACCCGCAACGAGAGCGTGGCATCGCTCCACATTCCGCCAGTCAGGGGGCGCAGCATCCAGTAGGCCACGAGCAGAAACGGGCCGAGCGCGGCCAGCGTCCACCCGAGGGCGCGGCCCGTGGTGCTCTTGACCAGCCGGTCACCGCAGCGTTGCAATTCGTCAAAGTTGGCCGCCAGCAGGGCGCCGAGAGCGAACGGTGGCAAGTACATGAGCGGCTGGGCCGACGTGACATAGCCGATGCTGGCCAGGGCACACAGCGCGGCGCCCCAGAGCAGAACCCGCAGCACCGGGCTGCTGACCGGTCTGCGGGTGAGCGCTCCGAGGACCACGAACACCGGGAGCAGCAGGGAGAACCACATTTCCCAGACCAGTGACCACAGCGGCGGGTTGATGTCGGGCCGCCGGGTTGCACCGATGATGCTGGCTTCCCGCAGGAGGCTGCCGATACTGAGATCTGGAGTGTCCTGCCGGGCTAGCCAGGGCCCGCCAGCGGCGCCGACGGCGCGTGGCACCAGGACAATCCAGACAACGGCGAGCCCCACCGACACCACGACGGGTACCGCCAAGCGGATGATGCGGCGCACGTAATAGGCAGTCCAGTCGTACCGTGGGTCAGCCATCTGGGCGGCCAGGGGGGAACGAACGAGCACGAAACCGCTGAGCACGAAGAACACCAACACGAATTCCGGGCCGGCGACAAGAACTTTGAGCGGGGAGAGCGTGGCCCACCACCCGGTGGAAAACAGCGTGACCCCGGCGCTCGACTCGTAGGCTGCGGCGATCTGCGGCACCGTCATGGAGACATGATGGGCCAGGACGACGAGGGCGGCCACCCCGCGCAGTGCATCGAGCCGGCCCAGGCGACCGCGCACGGGTGCGGCTGCTTCGGTCATGCCCACACAGTAGGACCACACGCCGGTTTCGGGGCGGAAACCCGCATAACTGCTGCGTTGCGAATGTGCCGCTCGAAACATCCGCTTGAATTTAGAGGCCGGGTGAACTGCGGCCGTGAATCGTAGGAGTTGCGACGCCCGGTGGCACGGCGTCGGCCGCCTTCCAGGTGGAAGGCGGCCGACGTAGGCGGTGGCCGGTTACTTCTTTTTCATCTGCGAGGTGATGGTGTTCATCACCATCGTGTCGGCGAGGGTCGTTACGTCGCCGCCGGGGCGCCCCTCGGCCGCATCGCGCAGCAGACGGCGCATGATCTTGCCTGAGCGGGTCTTGGGCAGCTCGTCGACAATGTAGATGTCGCGCGGGCGGGCAATCGCCCCGATCTGCTGGGCAACGTGCGCGCGCAGAATGTCGACGATGTCTTCGTGCGAGGCAACCTCCGCCTGGCTGAACTTGATCACGACGAATGCAACGACGGCCTGACCGGTCGTCTCGTCTGCGGCACCGACCACGGCGGCTTCAGCCGTGAGGGAGTGGGCAACAAGGGACGACTCGATCTCGGCGGTGGATAGACGGTGACCTGACACGTTCATCACGTCGTCGACGCGGCCGAGTAACCAGATGTCACCATCGTGGTCGAGACGAGCTCCGTCGCCAGCGAAGTACAGCGGGCCGTCCTTCGCGCCGGTCGTGCCCGCGAACTTGTCCCAGTAGGTCTCCTTGAAGCGCTCGGGGTCGCCCCAGATGCCGCGGAGCATGGCCGGCCAGGGCCGCGTGACCACGAGGAGTCCGCCGTTACCGTGCCCAACATGCACGCCGCTATCGTCGACCACGTCAATGGTGATGCCCGGCACTGGCACCTGAGCGGCGCCCGGCTTCGTCTCGGTAAGACCCGCGAGAGCCGAGACCATGATCGCTCCGGTCTCGGTCTGCCACCAGGTATCGACGATCGGCGTGATGTTGCGACCGATGACCTCGCGATACCACATCCAGGCCTCTGGATTGATGGGCTCGCCCACCGAGCCGAGCACGCGCAGGCTGGACAGGTCGAACTTCTGCGGAATCTGCCGGCCCAGCTTCATGAAGGTACGGATGGCCGTCGGTGCTGTATACAGAATCGAGACCTTGTATTTCTCGATGATTTCCCACCAGCGACCGGTGTGCGGGGAATCGGGGGTGCCTTCGTAGAGCACCTGGGTGGCACCGTTGGCGAGCGGTCCGTAGACCACGTAGCTGTGCCCGGTGATCCAGCCGACGTCGGCGGTGCACCAGTAGACATCCGTTTCAGGCTTGAGGTCGAACACGTTCTGGTGGGTGAAAGCGTTCTGGGTGAGGTAACCGCCGCTGGTGTGCAGGATGCCCTTGGGCGCGCCGGTCGTGCCCGATGTATACAGAATGAAGAGCGGGTTCTCGGCCGGGAACGCTTCGGCCTCGTGCTCGGGGGAGGCGGTTTCCATGGCATCGGACCACCAGATATCGCGGTCGTTCCACTGCACGTCCTGGCCAGTGCGCTTGACCACGAGCACATTTTTCACCGAGGAATCGTTGGTCTGCAGGGCAGCGTCGACGGCCGGCTTGAGGGCGCTGATCTTGCCCTTGCGGTAACCGCCGTCTGCCGTGATCACGAGCACGGCATTGGCGTCGTCGATGCGTGAGCGCAGGCTTTCCGCGCTGAAGCCGCCGAAAATAACGGAGTGCACGGCACCGATGCGGGCCACGGCGAGCATCGAGATGACCGCTTCGGGAATCATCGGCAGGTAGATGGCCACGCGGTCGCCGGCCGTGACGCCGAGGCCGAGCAGCACATTTGCGGCTTTTTTGACTGCGGTAGTGAGCTCGGAATAGGTGTAGCTGCGCGAATCGCCCGGCTCGCCCTCGAAGTAGAGGGCCACACGGTCGCCGTTTCCGGCCAGAACGTGACGGTCGAGGCAGTTGTAGGCGACGTTCAATTCACCGTCTTCAAACCACTTGGCAAACGGCGGGTTTGACCAGTCCAGGGATTTGGTGAACGGCTTGTGCCAGTGCAGCAGATTGCGGGCCTGATCAGCCCAAAATGCGGCCGGGTCCTTCTCGGCTTCGATGTACAGTTCCGGTGTAGCCGTTGCCTGCGCTGCAAACTTCGGAGTCGGTGCGAATCGGCGCGATTCGTGGAGGAGGGTATCGATGTTAACCGTCATATGTGTAGTTCGCTCCTTTGCGTTACGTGCATGCAAGACATTGCCAGCCCAAGTGAACCTTATCGGTTCTCGATCAATCTCTGTATACAGAGAGATGTTTTGGGTGAATGAAGCCCACGAAATCGAATTTTTATACGCCCCCAAGAAAGTGTCCTCTCTTGGGGGGACATCGGACTTGCAATTTGTCCCGTGCCGCGTACACTGAATCACGTCTGAACGAAAGTTCTGACCAGCAAGACGTATGGTTCCCCCCAATCGACGTTTTGCTAGGCGGCACCTGTTCCCCCCAATAGGTGCCGCCCCTTTATTTTTCATGACCTGGCCTGTTTCGGCTCGGTGGGTTTCGCTTCGAACTTCGCTTCGGTCGTATGTAGAACTGCGGTAATTTCCATCCACAGCCCTCGAACTCGGTTTGGGGTGACCCGGTACGGTCTGAATCTGCGCAGTTGTGGCATGCGGTCGCGATACGTCGTATCGTGCTGCTGCCGGTCCGGTGAGTTATTCCCGACTCCTCCACAGAGAGGAGTGCGCCGGATTCCGCACAGATCGGGGCCGTGCATGGTTCGACGTGGGTGACCAGTCGTACCGTCGAAGCATGGGCCTGCCATTCGTTGCCGTACCGTCCTATGCCGTTCCGCCTCCGACGGCACGCAGCTCTGTCGCTGGCGCCGAGACGGGCCCGATCGCTCGTCCGGCGACCGGTGCGAGTGAGCGCGCGGCCGCGGTACCGCCGCGCACCCCTCGGCATGGCACGGTAACTACGGATGCCCCGGATGCCACCGCGCACACGTTCACTCCGCAGATCGTCGCTGTGCAGGCTTCGGGATCGCCGGGCGTTGCTCTGCGGGGTGTCAGGTCGCCGTTTGTCGAACCGCCGTTAGACGAACCGCCGTTAGCCCCACCGGTCTCTGCTCCGGCTCGACGTGACAGCAGCCGACGTGATGTGCGGGCGCTTGGCCCGCTGGCCGCCTATGCCGAGAACCCTGACACCACAGACCTCTTCGTCAACGGAGACTCCGGGCTGTGGATCGATGCGGGGCAGGGGCTCGCCTGTGTTCCGGCCTGGCACCTCGCCGAGCCGGCCGTGCGCGAGCTGGCCGTACGCCTGATCGCGCTCGGCGGGCGGCACATCGACGAGGCCAGCCCCTGCGTTGATGTGCGGCTGGCCGATGGCATCCGGGTACACGCGGTGTTGCCGCCGGTATCGAGCACGGGAACCCTGCTGTCCATTCGACTTCCGCACGCCGCGCACCGCAGCCTCGGTGCACTCGCTGAGGCCGGTCTGTTTGGCGCGGGGGAGGCATCCGTTAACCGGGTGGACCGGCTGCGCGCCGCTGTGCGCGGGCGGGAAAACCTGCTGATCACCGGCGCGGCTGGCAGCGGAAAGACCACACTGCTGGCCGCACTGCTCGGTGAGGCGCCGGCCGATGAGCGCATCGTCGCGATCGAAGATGTCGCCGAATTGCGCATCGTGCATCCGCACGTGGTCGCACTCGAGGCGAGGCAAGCCAACCTGGAGGGTGCCGGACGTATCGGCCTCGAGGCGTTGCTACGGGAGGCGCTGCGCATGCGGCCGGACCGACTGGTGCTTGGCGAGTGCCGCGGATCAGAGATTCGCGAACTGCTCGCCGCCCTCAATACCGGCCACGACGGGGGAGCCGGCACGCTGCACGCGAATTCGCTCGGCGACGTTCCGGCCAGGCTGGAGGCGCTCGGTGCGCTGGCCGGCATGAGCTCGGCGGCCGTTGCCCGGCAGACCGTGAGCGCGATCGGGCTCGTGCTCCACCTGGAACGCCACGACGGGGTGCGCCGCCTAGTGGCGCTCGGCCGGTTTGTTCTCGACGGCCGCGACCGACTCAGCATCGTGGCCGACTGATGCGCCGCCGGGAGCCGCCACCCCCGCCAATCGACGAGGTGGCCGCCGTGACTCAGCGTCTCGCCGTGCTGCTGAGCGCCGGCGTGTCCCCGGTTTCGGCCTGGGGCTATCTGCTGCCGCCGGGCCGGGCCAGCGGTGCCGAACCCGGGGGTACTCGGGGCGCTCCAGGTGCCGTATTGCGCGGCGCGAACCCGACGGTTTCGGCGACCACGGGCATCCTTCGAGCGGCAGCGCGGGCCGCGGCGGCTGGAGACGGCGTGGCCGATGCGATTGCTGGTCAGGCGCGGCGGCAGACGCTTGGGACGGCACGCGGTGAGGCACGCGGTCGCGCGCGGCGGCAGGTGCGGGGTGAGGCACGTGGTCAGGCGCGAAATCAGCCGCGTGCACCGGCGCGCGAGGCAGCGCGATCGGCGGGCCGCGCAGCGTCGCGGCGTGCCAGCGACGCGTCGGGCCAGACCGAATCGGCGTGGCTCGGACTCGCAGCGGCCTGGCAGGTGGCCACCCAAGCCGGAGCTCCGCTGGCCGGCTGCCTGCGCGAGCTTGCCGCCTCACTGCGCGAACTCGGCCAGGTGCAGCGCGACCTGGAAGTCGCCCTCGCCGAGCCCCGAGCGACCGGTCGGCTCGTGATGGTGCTGCCGCTGATTGGAATTCTCTTCGGCAGTCTGATGGGTTTCGATTCGCTGCACACGCTATTTGCGACCGTTCCGGGACTCGTCTGTCTCGCCGGCGGCGGCCTGCTCATGCTCGCGGCCGCCCGGTGGAACCGCGCCCTGGTGCGCCGAGCGGCCCCGACCGATCTGACGCCCGGCCTGCGCTTAGAACTCATGGCCATCGCCATGTCCGGCGGTGGCTCGATCGACCGCTCCCGGGCGATCGTGTCTGCCGCCACCGAGCGCTACGGCATCGGGTCAGGCATCGACGACGAGAGTACGCTCGCACGCGCCAGCGGCTCTGCGCCGGCCGCTGATCCGATCGAGCGAGTGCTTGATCTGTCAACGCGGGCCGGGGTTCCGGCGGCGGAGCTACTGCGCAGCGAGGCCGAACAGCTTCGTCGCGACGCCCGCAGCGCGGGGCAGCGCCGGGCCGCGACGCTGTCGGTGACGCTCATGCTGCCGCTGGGCTTGTGCGTACTGCCCGCGTTCATGCTGGTCGGCGTCGTGCCGCTGCTGATCAGCGTGCTCTCCTCCACACTGGCCACTTTCTGAAACTGTCCACAAATAGTCGTCGCGCTTGCCGCCGGTGCGGGCATTCCGGGCAGAATGAACGTGCTCGTGCCGCCCAACCCGCGTCGATAGACGCGAAAGGAGACGAGTCTGTGTATACAAAGATCAGCGTGCCGATACGAGCGATGCGACGGCTGGCCGATGATGCCGGTGCCGCGACGGCGGAATACGTTGTGGCCACGATGGCCGCTGTCGGTTTCGCCGGGCTGCTCATCGTCATTCTGCGCAGCGATGAAGTGCGTGGCATGCTCACCGACCTGGTGCGCCGTGCGCTCAGCATCGGGTAGCCGAGCAGATCGGGGCAGCATCACCGCCGAGTTCGCCACCGCGTTGCCGGCTGTCGTGCTCGTGCTGGCCGGCTGTTTCGGCGCCGTTCAGGTCGTCGGGGTGCAGGTGCGAGTGACGGATGCCGCCGCCACCGCCGCACGCGCCCTATCCCGCGGCGATAGCGTCGGTCGTGCCGGCGCCCTCGTAGCCGGCGCAGTGCCAGGGGCCAGCCTGTCAGAGGAACGCCGCGGCGAATTTGTCTGCGCCCAAGTCACGGCAACCGGAACGGGGATGTTTGCGGGGGTCACCCTCCACTCGCGTTCCTGCGCTCTCGCCGGTGGCCAATGAGCGGGGGAGGTCAGTCGCGCGGGTCAGAGACGGGAGCAGGGTCCATTCTCGCCATCGCGGTCCTCGGCGCCACAGTGCTGCTGACGACCCTCGTCGTGTCGATCCTCGCGCTGCTCACCGTCGGCCGGTCGGTTGCGAATGCTGCCGACGCAGCAGCGCTCGCCGCTGCCGACACGGCGTCCGGCGCGATCGCTGGCTACCCTTGCGCGGCAGCGGATGCAACGGCAACACTCAACGAGGTGACCGTCACACGCTGCTCGGTGACGGGACCGATCGCATCCGTTTCAGTGGCGCGCACAGTGCACGGCATTGACGTGTCTGCGCGCGCCCGGGCGGGACCGCCGCCCGGGTAGAACGAGTCAGCGTGCACGCGGCAGGCGGCGCCTGCCACAGCGCACGCGACGAGGCGCACGCGAGCGATAGCGCACTACCGCGCACGCTCGAGAACACGGGCCAGAGTGACTTATGGGCCAGAGTGACTTGCGGGCCAGAGTGACTTGCGGGCCAGAGTGACTTAAGAGAGCAGAGCCTCGAGGTACCGGTACTCAACAGCGCTGGGGCGACCAGAGGCGTCGGAACCCTCAAACTCCAAGCCGGAGCCGCGCGCATAGAGATAGCGTTTGCCGGCGTCGGCGGGAATCTCAATGCGCGGCTGCGGATCACCCGAGTCGAGGAAGGTTGTCGTGATTGTCTTGCCCTGAAGGGGGCCGTCCGTCATCTTCGCGGTGTATGTGGCCGTCATTGTACCCATAGGACTATTCTGCACGCCGGTAGCGAAACGGCAAGGGTTTACCCGCGGCCGGTCTCTCGTCCAGAGCGAGCTGAATGAGGGCTGGGAGCGGCGTGCATGCCAGCGAGACGCGCCGCGCCGCGCCCGAACCTGAGGCGGGCACTCCATTCCAGTGTGTATGGTGTGCCTTGGCCCGTTATGTGGCCACTACGTATAAAGAGGAGTCTGGTGCCAGGCACTAAGAAGCTGGTCATTGTTGAATCACCGACCAAGATGAAGTCGATTGCCGCGTATCTCGGCGACGGCTACGAGGTTTTGTCTTCGGTCGGTCACATTCGCGATCTGATCGAGCCGAAAAACCTGCCGCCGGAGCTGAAAAAGGGTGCGCTCGGCCGATTCTCGGTCGATGTCGAGAACGGTTTCGAACCGTACTACGTCGTCTCCGACGCCAAGAAGAAGACCGTCAGCGAACTCAAGCGTGCCCTCAAGAATGCGAACGAACTCTTGCTCGCAACTGATGAGGACCGCGAGGGCGAGGCCATCGCCTGGCACCTGCTGCAGGTGCTGCAGCCCAAGGTTCCGGTCAAGCGCATGGTGTTCCACGAGATCACCAAGGACGCCATCCTGGCCGCCAAGGACAACACCCGCGACCTCGACACCGCCCTCGTCGACGCGCAGGAGACCCGGCGCATCCTCGACCGCATCTATGGCTACGAAATTTCCCCGGTGCTGTGGCGCAAGGTTGGTCCCGGCCTGTCCGCTGGTCGCGTGCAAAGCGCCGCGACCCGCCTCGTCGTCGATCGGGAGAAGGAACGCCTCGCGTTCGTCTCGGCCGGCTACTGGGATCTGCTGGCGCGACTGGCGGCATCCGCTTCAGAAACCGACCAGGCCTTTGACGCGAAACTCGTGCGGCTAAACGGCGAGCGCATCGCCACCGGTGGCGACTTTGACGATTCCGGGGCATTCAAGCCGAACGTGAAGGCGGTCACCCTCGACGCATCCGCTGCAAACGCGCTGACGATCGCGCTCAAAAGCCCCGGCGTGAAGCTCGAGGTCACCAAAGTCACCTCCAAGCCGTACCGTCGCAGCCCAGCCGCGCCGTTCACGACCTCGACCCTGCAGCAGGAAGCGGCGCGCAAGCTGCGCTTCACGGCCCGCCAGACCATGAGCGTTGCGCAGTCGCTGTACGAAAACGGCTACATCACGTATATGCGTACCGACTCACCATCGCTTGGGCAACAGGCCCTCACGGCCGCTCGCAAGCAGGCTGCAGCCTTGTACGGTGCCGAAACGGTTCCGGATGCCCCGCGCGCTTACAAGGGTAAGAGTAAGAATGCGCAGGAGGCGCACGAGGCTATCCGCCCGTCCGGTGATACCTTCCGCACCCCGGCTTCGCTGGCATCGAGCCTGCGCGGCAACGACTTTAAGCTTTACGACCTGATCTGGAAGCGCACCGTCGCATCGCAGATGAAGGACGCCACCGGCTCGACCGCCTCGGTGGCCATCGCGGCCGGTCCGACCGGCGCGTCGGAGCACGCTTCGGCGTCGGGCGCGCTCGCCGAATTCTCCGCTAGTGGAACCGTCATCACCTTTCGTGGCTTCATGCTCGCCTACGAGGAGTCCAAGGACGAGGAGCGCAACGCGGAGGCCGTTGCGACCGAGTCGAAGTTGCCGCCGCTCGAAGAGGGCCAGAAGCTAGTGCTTCAGAGCCTCGAGGCCAAGGGTCACGAGACCACCCCGGCCGCCCGCTACACCGAGGCCAGCCTGGTCAAGAAGCTCGAAGAGCTCGGCATCGGCCGCCCGTCTACGTTCGCGTCGATCATCTCGACCATCACCGAGCGTGGCTATGTCACGCCGCGCGGCCAGTCGCTCGTTCCCAACTGGATCGCGTTCTCGGTCGTGCGCCTGCTCGAAGAATTCTTCGGCGACCTGGTCGAATACGACTTCACCGCCGAGATGGAGGACGACCTCGACCGCATCGCCGGCGGCGAAGCCAACCGTCTCGACTGGCTGACCAGCTTCTACTTCGGCAGCGACAAGCACCGGGGCCTCCGCCAGGTCATCGATAACCTCGGTGAGATCGACCCGCGCGTGATCAACTCGGTCACCATCAGCGACGACATCACCCTGCGCATCGGCAAATACGGTCCATACCTCGAGGTCATCGACCCTGATGCTGAAGCGGATGCCCCGCCCCGCCGGGTGAACATTCCGCCGGAACTCGCTCCCGACGAATTGACCGCGACCAAGGCCCGCGAATTGATCGACGCCCCGGTCGTCATCGACCGCGTCATCGGACTGAACCCGGAAAACGGCAAGGAGATCGTCGCCAAGGATGGCCGCTTCGGGCCATACGTCACCGAGCTCGCGCCGGCTCCGGCCGAACCGGTTGCTCCGGTCGTCGTGGTCGCCCCCGTGGAAACTATCGATCCTGCCACCGGCGAGGTCACGGTCGCCAAGCCTAAGCGTAAGCCGGCGGTAAAAAATGTAGCCGCTGCTGACAAGCCGCGCACAGCATCCATTTTCAAGTCGATGGATCTGGCCACGGTCGACCTGGAAACCGCGCTGCGCCTGCTCGCCCTGCCGCGCATGGTCGGGCTCGACCCGGAGACCGGCACCGAGATTCTGGCCCAGAACGGCAAATTCGGTCCGTACCTGAAGAAGGGTATCGATACCCGGTCGCTTACCAGCGAAGACCAGATCTTCGATATCGACCTGCCGGGCGCGGTCGAGCTGTACGCCCAGCCCAAGTATGGTGCCCGCCGGGCGTCGAGTGCCCTGAAGGAATTCGAAGCGCCCGACCCGGAGAGTGGCAAGGCGATCAAGATTAAGGACGGCCGGTTCGGCGCGTACGTGACCGATGGGGTCACCAACGCGACGATTCCCAAGTCGGAGGATATCGAGGAGATCGACTTCGAGCGGGCCGTGCAGTTGCTCGCGGACAAGCGGGCGAAGGGCCCGGCTGCGCCGCGGGCGAAGAAGGCTCCGGTCAAGAAGGCCGTCGTGAAGAAGCCGGCCGTGCGCAAGGTGCCGACCGCTGCGGCGAAGGCTGCCACGGCGAAGAAGGCGGCCGCGACCCGGGCTGCCACTGCGGCTGCGAAGGCTGCGGCTGCCGGCACGATCGCGGCGCCGGCCAAGAAGGTTGCGGTGAAGAAGCCGACCGTGAAGAAGGCTGCCGGTTCGGCAACTGCGCCGTGACCGGCCTCTTCATCACCCTCGAGGGCGGCGACGGAGCGGGCAAAACCACGCAGGCGCAACTGCTCACCGATTGGCTCGAGGAGCGGGGTCGCACGGTCGTGCGCACCCGTGAGCCCGGGGGAACGGATGTCGGCGCCCGGATCCGCGAGATCGTGCTGCACCACCGCGGCGAGGTTGATCCGCGCGCCGAGGCGTTGCTGTACGCGGCCGACCGGGCCCAGCACGTTGGCACGAAGTTGCGACCGGCGCTCGCCCGCGGCGAGGTGATTGTGCAGGACCGCTACCTGGACTCATCCGTTGCCTATCAGGGAGCCGGCCGCGTGCTCGGTGCCACCGAGGTGCGTGACCTCTCGCTCTGGGCGGCCGAGGGGCTGCTGCCCGATTTGACCGTGCTGCTCGACCTCGATTCGCGCGTCGCCCGGGCCCGCCTCGACGCCGACGACAAGGTCTTCGACCGCCTCGAGGCCGAGAAGAACGATTTTCACGCCCGCGTGCGGGTCGCTTTTCTCGAGCTCGCCGCCGCCGAGCCCGCGCGCTTCTTGGTCGTGGATGCCGCCGCCCCCGCCGCCGAGATCGCCGCCACCATCCGCGCCCGGGTGGCCCCGCTTCTCTAACTATTTCCGGGCCCAGCTTAGAAACCTGGGCCTAGTTTATAAACTGGGCCCGTGGACGGGGCCCGGGCCCCGACCGCCAGGAGACTGGCGCGGGCGCGCGGGCGCGCGGGCGTGTCGGTGGGGCGGGTTACCCTTGACTCATGGCAGTGTGGGACAACCTAACGGGACAGGCCGATGCGATCGCCATCTTCCGGGCGGCGGCGCAACGCGTGCCGTCCGCAAGCAGCTCCGACTCCGATACCGGCACCACAATGGAGGCCGCGACGACCGATACCGGCAGCGCCGAGTCCGCCTCGATGACTCATGCCTGGCTGATCACCGGACCGCCCGGTTCTGGCCGATCCAACCTCGCCTTCGCCTTTGCTGCGGCGCTGCTGAGCCCCGGCACGCCAGACGGCGACCTCGCCGCCGCCCGCCAGGTGGAGGCCCGCACGCACCCCGACCTCAGTGTTCTCAGCACCGAGGGCGTCATCATCAAGATGGAATCCGTCAAGGAAGCCGTCGCCCGCTCGCAGTACTCGCCGTCGGTGGGTCGCTACCGGGTTGTCGTCGTCGAAGACGCCGACCGCATGGTCGAGCGCACCTCGAACGTGTTGTTGAAGGCCCTCGAAGAACCACCAGAACGAACGGTCTGGATTCTGTGCGCCCCCAGCGAGGCCGACCTGCTCCCCACCATCCGTTCACGCGTGCGCACCGTGCGCCTGCGCGTTCCGAGCGTCGCCGACGTCGCCGATCTGCTGGTGCGCCGCAACGGCGTCGACCCCGTCATTGCCTCCAGCAGCGCCCGGCTCGCCCAGAGTCACATTGGCATGGCGCGGAGGCTCGCCACCAACGCCGACGCGCGGGCCCGGCGTGAGGAAACGCTGCGAACGGCCCTCGGCATCCGCTCGGTGTCTGCTGCCGTCAACGCGGCTGCCCGGTTACTCGCGATCGCCGGTGACGACGCCAAGGCCATCACGATCGAGCTGGATGCCGCCGAGCGAGACGGTATGCTGCGCTCGCTCGGGGTCGAGGCCGGGCAGTCGGTTCCTCCGGGGCTGCGCAGTCAGATCAAGGCCCTCGAAGACGACCAGAAGCGGCGCGCGGTGCGCAGCCTGCGCGATGGAATCGACCGTATTCTGGTCGACCTCGCCTCGCTCTACCGGGACGTCTGCATGATGCAGCTCGGCCGGCAACAAGCCGTGATCAACCTCGAACTGCTCGCCGAACTGCGTACAGCGAGCGCGGCCAGCGCTCCAGAAGCCACCGTCGCCACCATGGATGCCATCGCGCTCGCCCGGCAGCGCATCCAGGGCAACGTCGCACCGGCCCTTGCCCTCGAGGCGATGCTCGTCTCGGCGATCCGCCGCCCACAGTGACGCCGCCCACAGTGACGCCGCCCACAGTGACACCGAAAACAGTGACACCGAAACACTGACTCCCAGCCGCTTTCGGTAACGTGAGCGGCAGCATCCGCTTCGCCACGAAAAAGAGGACCCCGTTGAACCGCAGCATTCGTGCCATCAGTACCACGGCAGCAGCCCTGGCCCTCACGCTCATTCTGAGCGGATGCGCCGCCTGGTTTGCGACGGATGCCGGCCCCGCCCAGTCCACCCCCACCGGCGAGCAGGTTGCCGACGCGCTCGACCCGTTCTACAGCCAGATATTGCAGTGGAAGGACTGCGGCGACGGCATGCAGTGCACCGAAGCCTCCGCGCCGCTCGACTACACCGATCCGGGCGCCGGTGATATCTCGCTCGCGCTGATTCGCCACGTCGCCACCGGAGGCGACCGCATCGGATCGCTGCTGGTGAACCCCGGCGGCCCGGGCGGATCCGGCTACGACTTCATCAAGGATTCCCTCAACTACGCCACCGACGAAAAACTGCAGGAGAGCTTCGATGTCGTCGGTTTCGACCCGCGCGGGGTTGGCCGGTCCTCGGCCGTTGCCTGCTACGACTCGGCCCAGATGGACGAGTATCTCTATGGTTTGACCACGGCCAAGCGCGGTACGGATGCCTGGATCGCTGAGCTCGCCGCCTCGTCCGACGCCTTCGCGACCGCGTGTGCGGAGAAAACCGGGCCGTTGCTCGGAACGGTCGACACCGTCAGTGCCGCCCGCGACCTCGACCTGCTACGTGCGGTGCTCGGCGACACGAAACTGAACTACCTCGGATACTCCTACGGCACCTTTCTCGGGGCCACTTACGCCGAGCTGTACCCCGACATGGTCGGCCGCTTTGTGCTCGACGGTGCCGTCGACCCGTCGACGAGCAATTTTGAGGTGACCAAGACTCAAGCCGTCGGCTTCGAAAACGCCCTGCGCTCCTACCTCACCGACTGCATTGCGGGAGCGGACTGCCCGTTCCGCGGGAGTGTCGAGGGCGCGATGACGACGATTGGCGCGCTGCTGGCATCCGTTGATGTCAGCCCGATCACGGCGGCGGATGGGCGTCAGCTCGGCGGTAACGCCCTGCTCACGGCGATCATCTATCCGCTCTATCAGGCCACCGCGTGGCCGCAGCTGAGCATCATGTTCGACACCGTTCTGCACGGCAACGCCGACGCTGCGTTCCAATTCGCTGACGCGTACAACGGTCGTGATGCCGATGGCAACTACACCGACAACTCCACCGAGGCATTCATGGCCATTAACTGCATCGACTATCCCTACAACGCCGACCCGACAGCGATGCGCGCGCAGGCCGCCGAACTTGAGGCTGCGGCTCCCGTGATCGGCCCGTTCATGAGTTTCGGCGACATCGGCTGTGCCAACTGGCCCTATACATTCACCGGGGAACGCACCCAGATTCACGCCGCCGGAGCCGCACCGATTCTGGTGGTGGGCACGACCAATGACCCAGCGACCCCCTACGTTTGGGCGCAGCAACTGGCCAAACAACTGGAGCGTGGCACCCTCGTGACTTATACCGGAGAGGGCCACACCGCATACAACAAGTCGAACTCCTGCGTGAATGACGCCGTGGACTCCTACCTAGTCGACGGGGTAGTTCCGGCCGCCGACCCACAGTGCTAACTCAGGGCTGTGAAACAATTGGCCCATGTCTCTCGAAGCTGAAGCGCCCGGATTGCGCGAGCGCAAGCGCCTCGCCACTCGGCGCGCTATCCAACACGCCGTGCTGACCCTGTCGCGCGAGCGCGGCATCGAGCACGTCACGGTCGAGGACATCAGCCGAGTCGCCAACGTCTCACCGCGCACGTTCTTCAACTACTTCCCCTCGAAAGATGCCGCCTTGATCGGGGACGCGGCAGGAATGGCATCCGCTGAAGATATCGAGCGTTTTGTCGCCGGTGGCCCAGACGGCGACGTGCTCGATGACCTGGCCGTGCTGCTCTCCAAGAGCCTCGAGCGCACCGAAGCCGATCGCGAAATTCATCAGCTCCGCTACACGGTCATGAAAGAGAGTTCCTACCTGTTCGGCATGCGCATGGCCACCCTGTGCGACTTCGAAGACCAGTTGCAGCAGGTCATTGAGAGACGTTTCAGAGCGGATGCTCCCGCTCTCGCCGGCGACCGGGTCGAGTTGACTCAGCGCGCCCTGTTATTCACACTCGTGGCCGTCGCTGCGATCCGCCATGCGTGGCGGTGCTGGGCAGAGGGTGACGGTGCGCGCCCACTGTCGAAGCTCGTGAACGCCTCATTCGCCGAGATGTACAGAATGACCCGCAGAAACGACTAGGCTTGGCTGCTGTGTCACCGCGTGCCTTATGGGCATTCTGGTAACGCCGCCTTAGCTCAGTTGGTAGAGCATCTCACTCGTAATGAGAAGGTCGTCAGTTCGATTCTGACAGGCGGCTCCCTACGTGCTTCCCGACGTTGAGAAGGGAAGCCAGGCATCGGCTGGGTTGAGGCTGGACCCTGTCGTGAGCTCGCTGAAATCCGAGTCGGGGCACGCCCATAGACTGATTGCATGCCCTCATCCGCTCGTCACGACGACGCATTCGCAGCGCAGTCGGTCATGCCACTTGACCGCACGTCCGCTGAGCTGTTGGCGCGCACCCTGCGTGCGGTGGCGGATCCCACCCGGCTCCAGCTGTTGAGCATGATCGCCGGCGCACAATCGGGCGAGGTGACCGTGGGCGATCTCGCGAAAACGCTCGGGATGACCCAGCCGACGATCACCCATCACCTGCGCATCCTCGTCGACGACGGTCTCCTGGTGCGGGAGCAGCGCGGGCGCCAGGTCTGGCATTCCATTGCCACCAGTCGCAAATCCGCCATACTCGATCTTCTGAGGTGACACGTGTCTAAAGTTCCCCGCACGATTGGCCGCCCGCTCGACCCGGAAGCGGCCCGCGCTCGCGCCCACCAGATCAGCGCGCTCACCGACCCGGTCACGCTCAGGTTGCTGAGTTTGATTGCAGCGACGCCCGAGTCCCCGCACTCCCAAAATTGGCTCGCTAGCGCCCTCGTCTTGCCTGCCGCGACGGTCAGCGGTGCGCTCTTGGATTTGGCTGCCGTTGGCCTCCTGGCCTCGGACCTTCGTGGTCAGTACCAGTTGACCGCAGATGCCTGGGTTTGCTTCGGACGCCTGCTGGCTTCGCCGGGGCCGAGCGAGACAGAGCAGAAGAGCGCAGTGACCGCGCCCACCCAAACGGATGCTGTTCCCGGCGTGATCGCGCGAATAGTCGATGATTTGTCCTACCGGTTCAGCTCAACGTTCTCGCAGGAGACCGTGGCGCGCTATGTCACCGAAAGCTATTCACTCCTCGCCGAACGTGCCCAGATCGTTCGATTTCTGCCGTCACTGACGGCCAAATTTGCCACCGACCGACTCAGCGCGCTAGCAACGGTGGAAGGTCTGGTCCTCCGCGGCACACCCGAAGTGCTCTTTGTGTGCGTGCAGAACGCCGGGCGATCGCAGATGGCTGCCGCCATTCTTCGCCAGCTTGCCGGCGATACCGTGCACGTGCGCACGGCAGGATCAGCCCCGGCGGCGGCAGTGAATTCGATCGTCGTTGAAGCCCTCGACGAAATCGGTATTCCGCTGGCGACCGAGTTTCCGAAACCGTTGACCGAAGAGGTTGTGCAGGCCGCCGACTATGTCATCACCATGGGCTGCGGCGATGCCTGCCCGATCTATCCCGGGCGCCGCTACATGGACTGGGATCTGGAGGATCCCGTTGGCAAGTCTCTGGAAGAGGTGCGGCTCATTCGTGATGAGATCAGCGCGCGAGTACACGCACTTTTGGCCGAGATGGGGCCGGGCGTTCAGCCGGCGATCCGGTAGCCGATCCCGCGAATTGTCTCGATGATCGGCGGAAGGCCGGGCGCTGCGAGCGCAAACTTCGTGCGAATGCGCGACACGGTGATTCGAACGCGAATAGCGTGTGTGGGATCTCCGTCCGCGAAGTTGCGCACGAGTTCATCGAGGGACACCAGCTTGGGAAAACCGAGCATGAGGTACTGCAGAACCTCGAATTCCTTCGGCGAGAAATTCACCTCAACGCCGCGCACGAGCACTCGGTGTTCTGCCGCGTTGAGCACGAGCCGACCACAGGTCAGCTCCACGTCTGGCGCATGGTCATGACCGCGCCGCATCGGCCCCACAGCGGATGCGAGACGCGACGGTGTCAGCGGAAGCGCGACCAGACCAGCCGCGCCGCGGCTGAGGCCCTCGGCGACGAGTCCGTCTGGCAGAGTGGCGGTCAGGCCGATCAGAACGGGTGCGTGGGCGAGTTCAACGACAATTTCGATGAAATCGAGCACGGCCATATCGGTCATATCGGTCGGGGCCACGACGACCGAGTCTGGTTCGTGCGCCAGCATTCGTAGGGCCGCGAATCCGCTGACCGATCGACTGAGCGAGATGCCACGTCGGCGAAATTCGGCCGGGCTGCCACGGTGCAGCGGTGTGGGGGAGTCGATGACCAGCACGTGCAGCGGCCAGGTTGGAGTTTCAACGACGAGGGTCATCCGAATCGACCCGAGATGTAGTCTTCGGTGCGCTGATCGGCCGGGCTCTCGAAGATCTTCTTGGTGCGGTCGAATTCCACCAGGAGACCGGTGCGGTCGCCGGATTCTTCGCTGGCTAGGGCCGTGAAGAACGCGGTGCGATCGGCCACGCGGGCGGCCTGTTGCATGTTGTGGGTGACGATGATGATCGTGTAATCCTCGCGCAGCTCATACATGAGGTCTTCAATGCGCGATGTGGCAATGGGGTCAAGCGAGGAGCAGGGTTCATCCATCAGGATCACGTCGGGCTTGACGGCGATGGTGCGGGCGATGCAGAGGCGCTGCTGCTGCCCGCCCGAGAGGCCGAAAGCGGATTGCTTGAGCTTGTCTTTCACCTCGGTCCAGAGGGCAGCCCTGGTGAGGGCCTCCTCCACTAGATCATCCATGTTTGATGCCTTCATACCGATTACTCGGGGGCCGTAGGCGATGTTGTCGTAGATCGACTTGGGGAACGGGTTGGGCTTTTGAAAGACCATCCCAATTCGGCGCCGCACCTCGATGGCGTCGACTTCCTTGTGGTAGATGTCTTCGCCCTGAAAAGTGACCGTACCTTCGACGCGGGCTCCGTCGATGAGGTCGTTCATCCGGTTGAGTGAGCGGAGCAGGGTTGACTTACCGCAGCCGGACGGGCCGATAAGCGCCGTGATTTCTTTCGAGCCAAATGCAAGGTCAACGCCCGTGACAGCGCGAAAATCGTTGTAATACACGTTGACGTTTGTGCACTCGATGATGGCGTTGGGTACATCGGGCAGTCCGTTGCTGCGATGGGCGTGTTCGGCCGGAAATTGGATGGTGGGCGTGTGATTGCTACCCGTGGTGTAGCTGGCAGCGCGTGTGTTCGTCGTCATGGGGGTCCTGTCTAGCTACCAGCGCTGCTGGTAACGGTTGCGAATAAAGATGGCGAGCCCGTTCATGGCGAGCAGAATCAGGAGCAGCAAGATACTTCCGGCTGATGCCAGCTCGTGGAACTCGGCCTGCGGCCGTGACGTCCAGTTGAAAATTTGGATCGGCATCGTGGTGTACCCACTGAGTAGCCCATTCGGGTCGAAACTGACAAATACCAGCGCGCCGAGAATGAGCAGCGGAGCGGCCTCGCCGAGGGCGCGGGACAAACCCAAAATGGCGCCGGTCGCGATGCCGGGTATCGATGCTGGCAGAGTTTGCCGCCACACGGTTTGCAGCGGTGTCGCACCGAGTGCCAGTGACCCTTGACGAATTTCGAGGGGAACAGCCCGTAACGCTTCCCTGGTGGAGATGATGATGACCGGTAACACGAGCAGCCCAAGGGCCAAGGCGCCGCCGATAACGATGTTCTTGTTTTGTACACCCAGTAGCGCGAGAAAACCGAGGGCAAGCAGGCCATAGACGATCGAGGGTACTGCGGCCAGGTTTTGCACGTTGAGTTCGATCACGCGATTGAACCACTTCGTGCGATCGGCGAATTCTTCCAGGTGCACGGCCGCGGCCACGCCGAGAGGGATGGTCAGCACGGCAGTGACGCCGATCACCCAGATGGAGCCGAGAATCGCAGGTCGAAATCCGGCCCGTTCTGGAGCGGATGCGGGATACTCGGTCACGAGACGTGAGTCGAGCCGCGAGGACCCGTCGATGAGTGTCGTGATGATGAGCGTCAGGAGCACGCCGAACGCGACAAACAGGCAGAGCCAGAGCGCGATGAGAAAGAGTACCGAGCGGGCGCTGTGTTCTCCGCCCTGGACTTTTCCGCGGATGCTGGCGCTACGAATGTGAGCACCCAGGCCGGTGGTGAGCAATGTCATCAGTAGATCTCCCGAAAACGGCGTACGAAGCGGATGCTGATGAAGTTGAACAGCAAGGTCACGAGAAACAGCAGCAGGCCAACGGCGAAGAGGGTGTCGTATTCGAGCGACCCAACTCGTGAGTCACCGAGTGCGGCGTTGGCGATAAACCCGGTCATTGTTTGACCCTGTTCGAGCGGCCCCGTCACGATGCGGGCCTGCCCGCCGGCGGCAATGGCGACGATCATGGTTTCTCCCACGGCGCGGGAGACACCGAGCACGATCGCGGCGATGATGCCAGACAGGGCGGCGGGAAAGACGACGCGTACGGTGGTTTGCATGCGGTTGGCGCCAAGTGCTGCCGAGCCCTGGCGCATGCTCAGCGGCACGGCCGACATGGCATCTTCACTGATCGAGGCGATGGTCGGCACGATCATGACGCCCATGACCAGCCCGGCGGCGAGAACGCTGAAGGCGCCCGTGTCGAGGTCGAACCAGTCACGAAAGAGAGTGGCCTGCACGAATTGCAGGGCGAAGAGACCAAACACGACGGTGGGAATGCCGGCCAAAATTTCCAGGACGGGCTTCAACACCTTGCGCAGGCCAGGCCTGGCGTACTCGGACAGGAAAACTGCCGCGCCCAGCCCCAGCGGAATGGCGACCAACAGGGCGATGCCGGAGGTCCAGGCGGTGGCGGTGACGAGGGGCCAAACGCCGAACGAGGCGTCAGCGAAGCGGGGAGCCCAACGATCGCCGAAAAGAAATTCAAACACCGAGACGGTGCGAAAGAACTCTACGGAGGGAACCAGAAGGGCAATCAGGATGCCGGCGGTGATGATGATGGTCACAATGGCGGCGAAGCGCAGGAGAAGCCGCATGAACGCTTCTCCGTGGCGCGGTCGGGTAGACCGCAGGGACACCGCGGGGCGGCCCGGCACAAGAGCCGGACCGCCGACGGGGGTGAGTGTGCTCATGTACGCACAATCTCCTTCTTGAATCAGTGTGCGCTGTGACTAGCCGACGAGGGAGGCGAGTTCCGCTGTCGCGGTGCTCTTCTGGTCGGCGGTCAGGGGGATGTACAGCGCGGCCTCGGCGACGGCATCCGAGTTCTCGAGGTAGAAGTCGACGAACGAGCGCAGCTGCGCCTTGTCGGCGTAATTCGCGTCGTTGACGTAGAGGAACAGTCCACGGCCGAGCGGCTGATACGTGCTGTCCTGCACGGTCTCCTTGGTCGGGTAGATGCAGCCTTCGCCGCCGTCAATCTCGAGTGCCGTGATTGCGTCCGGGTTCTCTTCGACATAGCTCAAGCCAAAGAATCCCATAGCGCCCGTGTCGCCCTGGACACCCTGGATGGTGATGTTGTCATCCTCGGAGGGGCTGTAGTCGGCGCGGATGGCGCCTTCTTCGCCGTTGATAGCATCGATGAAGTAGTCGAAGGTGCCTGAGTCAGTACCGGCGCCGAAGAGCACGAGCGGCTCGTCGGGGAACGAGGCGTCAACCTGGTTCCAGCTGGTGATCGTTCCTTCGGATTCCGGAGCCCAGATGGTGTTCAGCTGCTCAACGGTGAGGCAGGAAGCCCAGTCGTTCTCGGGGTTCACGACCACGGAGAGTCCGTCATTGGCGATGACGATCTCGGTGTATTCGATGCCTGCTTCAGCGCACGTGGCGGCTTCTTCGTCCTTGATCGGGCGCGAGGCATCTGAGATGTCGGTTTCGCCGGCACAGAATGCCTTGAAACCGCCACCCGTTCCGGACGTCGCGACGGTGACGTTGACGTCAGCCTCGACATCGCGGTACATGTCGGCTGCTGCCTCGCTGAGCGGGGCGACGGTAGATGAGCCGTCGATGGTGACCGAACCGGACAGCCCGTCGGCCGGGTCGGAGCTTGTGTTGGCGAGCTGGCCGCCACAGGCGGTCAAGAATAGTGCTGCTGCAAGGACGCCGGCGCTGATGCTGGCGGTCTTGAATGAAAGCAGGGACACTGTCGTGGTCCTTTCCTTATCGGCTGGGTGCGCCGAACGTGAACTGTGATTATCGACCGACGGCCGACTCGATCTATAGAAGTTGGTCTATATGAACACCGGGTGAACACTAGTCGACCGGAGCGTGTCCATAGATGGATATCTATGTGTTTGGCCGTGGTCTGCCGGGCACGATTTCGCCAGCCATGAATTTTTGGACCAAATGGGTGAAGTGCTACATTGATACAGATCGATATAGTGAGTGCTACGAAAGTTATTAGGGAGATCGATATGGCTGCCATCCGAATCTATGAGCCGGCATTGTGTTGCGATACCGGGGTGTGTGGTGTCGATGTCGACCAGTCCCTCGTTGAGCTGACCGCAACCGTGCGCAGCCTGAAGGACCAGGGCGCCGACATTCAGCGTCACAATCTGGCCAGTGACCCGCTTGCTTTCACCACGGATGAGGCCGTGCGCGCCTACATGCACGTCGTCGGTTCTGTCGGGCTGCCGCTCACCGTCGTCGATGGGGTCACCGTTGCGACGGGGGCCTACCCCACGAAATCCCAGCTGCTCGCCTTCGCCGGCCTCGCAGGCGTAGCGCCGACCGACCGCCCCCAGCTCGGCTTGACCGACACATCTGCAAGCGGATGCTGCGGCGGCGCAACCGGCTGCTGCTAACGCCATGAAGTTCTTGCGCAACCCGCCCCGTTTTCTGTTCTTCACCGGTAAGGGCGGCGTTGGGAAGACATCCGTTGCCTGCGCTTCGGCCATCGAGCTGGCTGCCCGGGGTCGCCGCGTATTGCTGGTGAGTACCGACCCGGCCTCCAACATTGGGCAGGTTTTCGGTCTTACGATCGGCAACACGATTACTCCGATTGACGCAGTTGCCGGTCTCAGTGCGCTGGAAATCGACCCGGAGCAGGCAGCGGATGCCTATCGTGAACGCATTATCGCCCCGGTTCGAGGGCTCCTGCCGGAGCGCGAGCTCGTGAGCATTGCCGAGGGTCTATCCGGCTCCTGCACGACCGAGGTCGCCTCGTTCGACGAGTTCACGAATCTGCTCACCGATGACAGCCTGCTCACGACGTACGACCACATCGTCTTCGACACCGCGCCGACTGGGCATACGATTCGCCTGCTGCAGCTGCCCGGCTCCTGGACCGACTTTCTCGAAGCCGGTAAGGGCGATCCGTCCTGCCTCGGGCCGTTGTCGGGGCTGGAGAAACACAAGGCGGTGTATGCCGCTGCGGTCGCCGCGCTGGCCGACCCCGCACACACCCGGCTGGTGCTGGTGGCGCGCGCGCAGGCATCCGCTTTGAGCGAGATTGATCGCACCCGTGGTGAGCTGGCGCAGATCGGTATTGACGGCGGCTACGTCGTTATTAATGGGGTGCTGGCGGCCGGCGCGGGAACCGAAACGATAGCGACGGCGGTGCGCAACCGGGAGTCGGCGGCGCTGGAGGCTGTCCCCGCAGGCCTGGCTGGTCTGCCGCGCGACGTGCTCGAGCTCAAAGCCGGCAACATGATGGGCATTGATGCGCTGCGCACCCTGTTTCAGGCCAGCAGCGCTGCTCCAGCACCGCATACGTCGGTCGACGTGCCGGAGGCGCCGCTTGGCCATTTCGTCGACGAGCTGGAACAGGCTGGTCACGGCCTAATTCTTTGCATGGGCAAGGGCGGCGTCGGCAAGACCACGATCGCTGCGGCGCTTGCCGTTGCTCTGGCCGAGCGCGGCCACGCCGTGCACCTGACCACGACCGACCCGGCGGCGCACCTGGTCGACACCCTGCACGGGAGCCTGCCGGGGCTACGCGTTTCGCGCATCGACCCGGCCAAGGCGATTCGCGAATATCGCGATCACGTGCTGGCTACCCAAGGCAAGAATCTCGACGACGATGGTCGGGCCGCCCTGGCCGAAGACCTGCGCTCGCCATGCACCGAGGAGGTTGCGGTGTTCCGGCAGTTCTCCCAGGCCGTGCACGAGTCACGGCACGAATTTGTCGTCGTCGATACCGCTCCGACCGGCCACACCCTGTTGCTGCTGGATGCCACCGGGTCGTACCATCGTGAAATCGCACGACAGATGGGGGAGGGCATGGCGTTCGTGACGCCGTTGATGCGGCTGCAGGATCCGGCCCTGACCAAGGTGTTGTTGGTCACGCTCGCCGAGACGACGCCGGTGCTCGAGGCTGAGGGCCTGCAACACGATCTGCAACGCGCCGGAATTGCGCCCTGGGGCTGGGTGGTCAACAATTCCATCGCCGCTGCGCAGCCCGAGACGCCGTTTTTGCAGGCGCGCGCGGCCAACGAAGCCGCCCAGATCACGAAGGTATGCGCCGCCGCTGCGCGGGTCGCAATCGTGCCACTGCTCGCCGAGGAACCGATCGGCGTCGAGCGGCTCAAATCGCTCACCGCGCTGGCGCCGTTACCCGTCTGAGCGGATTCTGGCCGCTACAGCCCGCGCATCGGCCGCAATCCCGCATCCACGTCGTTTCGTAGCGGATGACTGCTCCGCTGGGTCGCGATGAGCGGCACTGACAGCACCCAAGTAACGCGGTAGGGCATGACGAATTTAGCCCAGGGTGACTCCTCGAGAGCTCATGAATGATTGCGGATTTACGCGTGCGCCGTTGACCAGCGTTTCAAAGTGCACGTGGCAGCCGCTGGATGCGCCCGTCGTGCCGACGACTGCAATAATTTCGCCAGCGACGACCAGCTGCCCGGCATCGACGAGCAGTTTGCTGTTGTGGGCATACCCGGTCTCAACGCCATTGCCATGGTCGATGAGAACCCACTTGCCGTAGGAGCCCTGATAGCCCGCGTCGACAACTTTTCCTCCGGTCGCGGCGAAGACGGGCCGGCCGCACGGAGCGGCAATATCGGTCCCGTTGTGGTAATCGCCGACACCATCAACGGGCTTGTTCGGTCGTGGACCGAACGGGCTCGTAATTCTGCCCAGGACGGGCAACGCCCATCCTTGATCGCTCAGCTGGCTGGGCACGAGGCTGGACCACGCTCCGTTGCTTGCACTCGTCGTGTACGACGTAGGCTCCGGCGCGTCGGTGACGGTGAACCCATCGCGATCAATATGCACCGCTGCAGCGCTGGACGTGCTGACAGTTTGCAACTTGTCGGTCTGGGCCGTGGTCGTTACCGATGCCTGAGCCGTTTCCGGGTTGACGGCGAGAGCGGGCAGGGACGTGCTGATGGCGAACAGGGCGATCAACGCCATTGCACCACCGGCGGCGGCACGCTGGCGGATTGACGCTCGTTTCGGCACGGATCGTGCCGGTGCAGGCGGATTCGATCGCTGTGCGGCGACACGTTGTTCCAGCGCACGCAGGTCGCGACGTGACAGGAGCGCTTGCGTACCGGCGACCTCAGGTGCCGTAGCGACGTGACCGGCGCTATCCACGGGCGACCAGGAGGTGAAAAGTGGGTAGTACAGAAAATTGTGCGGAGTGCATGTACATCGTCCTTGCAGGTGAATCAGATCTCGGAACAGCATCTAGCCGTCGGTACGTTTAGCCGTGGGCACAGCGAAGTTTCCAAAGCCAGTTCTGGCTTCGAAAACGGCAGCACGGTCTAAACGCGACTGATCGAAAGACGAGTGAGGCTGGGCCGATAAATTGATAAAGCGATCGTGCGCAAAAGACCGAGCACGACGCCACCGGCATCGAGAAGTCGACGATACACGGCTGGCCGATGAGTCAGACCGATCAAGGCGACGAGGGTGAGTAACAGAACACAGGCCAAAGCGAGCAGGGCGCAATTCAATGATCCGTCGTGAGCGACTGAAGACATCAAAACGGGCACTATAGCAAGGACTGCCGTATCGATAGTCGCGTCGAGCGGACCAGCCGCTGCTGACGACATGACAACAGAAGTGCGCATGTCATGCCCGGTGGCTTCTGAATGGATCGCGAAAATACCGATGAGCATAACAACAAGAGCAAGTACCGCGACGAAGGTTGACGGTGTGATCGGCGCCACCTTGCGGCGAGCGGTTCGATCCAGCGTCATGTCACCTCCATTATTGCCACCAGTCAGCAAGCTGACCACAAAGGGTGCCGTCAGCAGAATAACTTACCGGCGGCATTGAAACCTGAACAAGGGCTGGAGCGCCCGCTGTAACGCGCCAAGGGAGCATAGCGGATGCCGCACCTGGTCCGCGTCTCTCAGTCATGTTTGGTTCCGTAAACACAGGTGTCGGCAAGCTATTTGAGTGTTGTGTGAGTCGTCGAGCCGGTGCGCGGCAACTGTGAAAGGGTGGCACCACGCCACAATTTATACCTCTAGGGGTATGTTGTAGGTACGGTTTAAAAAACGAAAGGAAGCAAATCAGATGATGTGGGGTAACGGAAATATGGGATGGTCCTGGGGCTTTGGCCTGTTGGCTATTGCAGGTGTCGCCGTGCTCATTTATGTCATTGTTCGGTTACTGTCGAACAAATCCGGGAGCGATGATGGGAGAACTGCTCCGAGGCAAGCTGATTCGGCCGGTGCCAGACAAATTCTTCAGGAGCGTTTCGCTCGGGGGGAGATCACTGCTGAGCAGCTGCGTGATCAGTTGCGGGTGCTTGAGGAGGGGCGGTAGTGCCCGCCCTCAGTCGCCGTAGCGCCCTGATCCTCGGCGGGGTGGGGATTGCGGCCACGGCTGTAGGCGGAACAGGTTTCTTCGTCAATCAGCGCCTCTCGTCAGGCACGTCACCGACAACACCGTCCGGGAGCGACCTCATCGAGCCTGCAGAGATACGCAGCGTCAGTGGCGCCCTTGCCGTTGACCTCGAGTCGTCACCTCAACAGGTGACCATCGCTGGTCGTGATGTGCGTGCGCTGAGTTACAACGGTGGCGTGCCCGGCCCCACACTGCGCGTTCGAGCGGGAGATACCCTCAGCGTGAGCCTGCGCAATGGTCTGGCAGACCCGAGCAACCTGCACGTACACGGCCTCCACGTCTCACCCGAGAACAACGGCGACAACATGTTCGTCACCGTCGCAGCCGGCGACTCCTTTGATTACCAGTACGAACTGCCCGTCAATCATCCGCCGGGCGTGTACTGGTATCACCCGCATCACCATGGTTTCGTGGCCGATCAGGTATTTGGTGGGCTCTATGGCGCCATCATTGTCGAAGACCCCGACCCCATTCCTGCCAGCCGGGAGCGCGTCCTCGTCATTTCCGACATCACCCTTGATTCCACAGGAACAATTCCGTCGGGCACATCGATGGAGAAAATGTCAGGACGAGAAGGAGACCTCGTCCTGGTCAACGGACAACTCACCCCCAGCATGACTGCCCGCCCTGGCGAACGGGAGCGATGGCGCATTGTCAATGCCTGCGTGTCTCGCTACCTGCGGCTGCGCCTCGACGGGCAGCAGCTGTCCCTTCTCGGAATCGACTCCGGACGTTTCGAAGCCGCGCAGGAAGTGAACGAGGTCGTGCTGGCCCCCGGAAACCGGGCAGACCTTCTCGTCACCGGCACAGCCGGTACCTCCGTACTGCGGGCCCATACCTACGATCGAGGCAGGTCCGGCGGAATGATGATGGGACGCGAAAGCTTTACTGCCGCCGACGTCATCGCGCTGGCCTCCTTTATCGTGGCCGGTGACGACGTCGCGACCGTCGCCGCCATACCTGGACAGCCCGTTCCGCGTGACCTACGCACGGCTACCGTAACCGCCCGACGCGAGTTGATCTTCGCGATGGGAATGGGCGGGAACATGAGTGGAGACATGAATGGTGGTATGGGTGGCGGCATGATGTCAGCCACAATCAACGGCCAGGTATTCGATGCCACCCGGGTCGACACGACCGTGCAATTCGACAGCGTGGAAGAATGGTTGCTCACAAATACCAGTCCGCTCGATCACCCCGTGCACCTGCACGTGTGGCCGATGCAGATCATCGAACAGTCAGGCCAGCCCGTCAAAAACATCATGTGGCAAGATGTCGTGAACATCCCGGCACGCAGCACCGTGCGCGTGCGCATTGCGTTTGACGACTTCAGCGGACGTACCGTGTACCACTGCCACATCCTTGACCACGAAGATAGCGGAATGATGGGAGTTGTCACCGCAAACTGACGCCAGCCGCCATGATCAATTCAAGAAAATGGATCAGGAGAAACCAATGAACTACGCACACACCGTCACCGTCTCGCTGCCTTACGAAGAAGCCGTCTCCAGAGTGCGGGAAGAACTGGCCAACCAGGGATTTGGCGTTCTTTCCGAAATCGACGTCCACGCGACCTTTGAAAAGAAACTCGGCGTGGAAAGCGCACACAATCTGGGCGACTACCTGATCCTGGGTGCCTGCAACCCGGCCCTCGCCGAGCAGGCACTGATAGCAGAGCCCGACATGGGATTGCTGCTTCCGTGCAACGTCGTCATTCGCCGCAGCCCGTCAGCGAGCACCACCACGGTTCAAGCTATCAACCCACAAACCATGGTCCAGTTAAGTAATTCCCCGGGGATACAGAACGTTGCTGATCAAGCCGATGAACGTCTTCTCGCTGCGTTAGCCGCGCTGCACGGAGAAAACAGCAGCGCGTAGCACGCAGCAGGTTCGCGAAGTCCGTGCGCCGCAACGCCAACTGGCACTCTTTTCTGACACGCGGGCTGCGCCCATGCCGGGCCCCCGCACGAGGATGACCTCACCCCGGCCAATCGTCAGGCACTTAGTCGCGCAGGTGGTCCGGTTGGCGCCCTGCCCGGCGCTGGCAGGCTTCAACACGAAACGGAGCGGGTGCCGGCGTTAGCGTCCGAGTAGCCGGGACCAGAATGATCCGGTCGATTTTTCTTTGACGTGCCCGACGCATTGTTGGTTGCGTGGCACGCCTCGCATTACCTGATCAATGTGCTGACCGCAGCCCGCCCACGTTGTTTTTTGGCATACTTTGCACGTTACGGCACGACACATAAAGGATCTCCATTCGTAACGGTGAACTAATCATTCAATTATACCCCAGGGAGTATTGTTCGCGAAGTGATGACAGCGTGCGGAGCCTGTGGTTCTACTGCGAAGCTATTTCGCGGGGGCGCGCAGTTCAGCGGGCGGCGATACTGGCGCGCACGTCGTCCCTGTTGAGATTCTCGACGCCGGTAGTGAGCTCTTCGAGACTGGCTGCGTTCAGGAAACCCGGCGAGATACCCCTTAGGGTATCAAGGGACGCGGTACGGCAACAAACACTGCATGCTGAAACAGGAGACGAGGACACACCGAATGCATAACCAACGAACCGATGCGGCCAGCGGCAGATCATCACGGCGTGTGACACGGGGCCTCGTGCTGACGGAACTTCTTGGGGACCTGCGTCGCTGGCCCTCTCGTCGGTGGTGGGTTGCCCTAGCGACGGCAGTGTTCACGATAGTCTTCATCGCGGTACCGACCGATCTGATCGACACGCCACTTTTTTCGCGAGAGATTCCGCCGACCGACTGGTCGTGGCCGGTGCTCATCCTCAGCGCGGTCTTAACGGGTCTGGTCACCGCCACCTATGTGGCTCACCCGGAAGGCGCCCCGCCTAGTAGGGCGGCTGGACGGGTGGGCATGGCTGGCTGGCTGGTGACGTTCTTCGCGGTGGGGTGCCCCGTGTGTAACAAATTGGTTCTCCTCGCCCTCGGAACAACCGGAGCGATGCAATTTTTCGAGCCGATCCAGCCGTATCTGGCCGCCGCGTCGATCGTCTTGCTGGGCTGGGCTTTCTATGCGCGCATGACTCGAGAAAATTCTTGCCAGCTCCCCGCTCGGGCCGATGCTGAGGTGGAGGCTTTGGATCGTGTTCACTGACCTCCGAGTCTGGCCCGCGCGACGCTGGATGATTGTGGCCTTCGTTGCCGCAGCCGCGTTCACTGCTCTTGCCACCGGCTACGCACCTCTGGTAGGCGGCGCAGGCAATGCGCTGTGGTGGACGGTCGCGGCCACCGCGCTCGGAGCGAGCGTGATCGGCTTGATCGTCGCCAGTTATATCGGCACCCCCATCGGCGCTGGCGCAACTCTCTGTGACACACGGTGGCCAGTTCTGGGTCTGATCGCACTCTATCTGACCACCGAAGCCCGCTCCCTCGACCCGGTCGTGAGCGTTGCTGCTCGCCCGATCCTGGCCGCCGCCGCCCTCACCCTGGTGATTTGGGCCCTGCGTGAACGACTGGCCAGCGAACGCCGAGCCTCCACCCGCAGCGAATCGTCACAGTCCACTGAGGGCGAGGTCTGCACCACTTGCACGCCCTTGTTCCCACGCTCCCGGAAGGTCGCCCCCGAGCCGATCACACTGCCACCCGCGTCACGCACCCGTCAGGACACCCAGCCATGAAGAAAACACTCACCGCCATCACAATCGCCATGGCGGCACTGCTCAGCATGGTCGCCTGCGCGAGCCCCGCCGCGGCGCCCTCCATCGCGGTCTCCTCCAGTACGGTCATCATCGATGTGCGCACCGCAGCAGAGTATGTCGATGGACACCTGCAGGACGCCATCAATATAGACGTGCAATCCACGGACTTCGACACACTGATCGCGGCGCTGCCGATCGACGGGGACTACATCGTCTACTGCGCCACCGGAAACCGGTCGGCTGCAGCCGTCACCCGCATGGCCGACCTCGGATTCACCACGCTGACCGATGCGGGTGGCATCACGGACGCGTCCGCCGCCACCGGACTGGCCATCGTCGTCGACAAATAAGTTTCCTCTGTCCACCTTCAGCTTGACTAACTATTGACCAACGGGGCGTCTCGGGGCAGGTCGAGCCGGTCCGCAATCCGCGCGTCGACACGGATCTCACACCGGATCAACTCACTGCGCTGCCTCATCCCAGAGGCCTCAACTGCCGCAAACAAGCTGTAAACCGGTCCAAAGCGATCTTCTTCGCCGTGGTTGACGCACACCACCCGGCGGTTGCCCCGACTTGATGACACCCGCCCCGTTCGCGGCACCGCGCACCTTTTGGTTGGGATATCTGACCGGGTGATCAATGCCGCGCACTACCTTACATAGGAGAACAAACCGATCATGCTTTGTGCGGCGTGGTACGCGTTGTGGCAGTGGGTAATCCACTGTCCCGGATTGTCGGCGTCGAATTCGAACGTAACGGTTTCTTTCGGGCGAACAATGACGGTGTCCTTGCGCGCGCCGTTGTTGGCCAGTTGAAAGCTGTGTCCGTGCAGGTGCATGGGGTGCCACATGCTGGTGTCATTGACCATCTTGACCTGAACGCGTTCATCCAGACTGATGTCAAAGGCGCCCGCAAACGGCTTCGTCATGTCGAAGCGTCGCCCATTGATGCTCCAGTCATACTTTCCCATGCTGCCCGTTAGACGCATGGTGTGGATGCGGTCGGGCGTCTTGGCGGCGAGGAGCACGGATTCGTCTGCTGTCAGGCGGCCTCCGTCGGTGGCTGTGCCATCCAGGATTGACAGAAGTGTGGCGGCGTCCGGGGCCGTGCCGCTGCCGGTGCTGATCAGGCCGTAGGCGCGGCCGTCCTTCCCTTCTGGAAGGGCCAGAAGGGGCGTGTATCCGTCCTGAACGGTGGGGATCGCATCGATGCGTTCGCTTATGCCGAGCACAACCGCGTCGACATCTTCGTGTTGAACCGGAAACCCGTCCGTGTGCGTCAGCGTTATCTTCTGCCCCGGCACCCCGACCCGGTAAGCGGTGTCTCCGGCCGCATTGATGATCCGCAAACGAATACGGTTGCCCGGCCGGCTCTGAAATACCTCAGCATCCTGCTCGGCCCGCCCGTTCAATAGGTGAGCGGGCATGCCCACATCCCCGGCGTCACCGCCGAGGTAGGTGCTGGTAGCGCCCATAAGCATGTGCGTCATGGGCATATCCATTCCGGACATGTCCATGCCCATGGATAGTTCGTCCAGAGCCTCTTCGGGCGTGCCGGTGATGCCGTCGAGCCAGTCGTCGAGCATGATCACCCATTCCTGGTCGTACAACAAAGGCTCGCGCGGGTCCTCAATGATGAGCAGCAGCATGCACGTCATCACGAACCGGTGTGCGTGGCATGCCCAGTGGCCTCGGAATGGACGGCAAAATCGGCGACGGTCGAACGGTGCCCCGAATGCCCACGGACCAGACCTGCTCAGGTCTCTCTCGCGGGCGATTCGGTGTCACGAGTGGGTGCTGACGGAGTCCAAACGCGGGCGGCACTAACTGCGGCTGCAATTCCAATCGCGGCCAGCACGAGGGCTGTCGGGGCGAGGCCGAGTAGGGCGCTGAGCACTCCGGCCAGGGGATAGGTCACGATGAAGCAGGCGTGGGATAGCGAGAACTGCGCGGCAAAGACCGGAGGCCGAGTGGACGCGTCGGAAGAACGGCGCAGCAAGCGGGCCGACGGGGTGAGAATCAGCGCGGTGGCGGCGCCACGGATAAACCAGATCACCAGCAGACTCGACCAGGTCGAGGCGGTCGCCGGAGCGAGAATAACGAGGGCTAGGGCGATGAGCCCAATGGGCAGCACAGTGCAGCCGAGCAGCATGACGCGTCGGTCGGCGAAGCGGTCGAGCAGCCGCGGTAGTGCGAGCGCGACGAGCATCGACCCGAATCCGTAACAGGCCAGGGCGATCGCAAAGTCGGACTGGGCGCGGCCGAAATGGCTTTGCACCAGTACGACGGTGTTCACGATGACCATGCCGGTCGAGGCGGCCTGGAGCACAAAGATGAGTACGTAAATCTGCCAGGCCTCGGTGACGAACGGCAGGGAGAGTGCGACGATCGCGCGGAGCACATCCGCTGAAACAAGGAGGGTTTTTCGCGGTACATGGGCGGTGAGCGCGGAGATGACCGGGGCGATTCCGACATAGGCGAGCATCTTGATGGTCAGTGCGATGCCGAGCACGATGCCGGCGTCGCCGCCGGCCAAATCGAACGCGAGCAGGCCCAGGGCCACGGTGAGCAGTCCGGTGCCGATCAGCGCCACAATCTGCGCGCCGAACAGTCGGCGATAGGTTCGGTTGCGCAGGACCTCAAGCATGAGGGATCTCCTTTGGGGCAGTGGTGACCTGCCCGCGTGGTGGCGGGATCGCGGTCTCCTCACGGTGAGGGAAGTTGGGGCTTAGCGCCAGGCCTTGGTGTGCAGTAGTCGCAGACCGTTGAGGGCCACGATCACGGCGGAACCTTCGTGGCCGGCCACCGCGACGGGGAGGGGCAGGGTCGAGATCAGGTCCCAGGTGACGAGTACGACTATAAAAGTTCCAGCGATGACGAGGTTGGCCACGACAAACCGGTGCGCCTTCCGCGAGAGTTCAATGACGCTCGGGATCGCGGCGAGTTCGTCACGAATGATGACGGCGTCGGCGGTTTCCAGTGCGAGGTCAGAGCCGTGGCGTCCCATCGCGATGCCGATGCTGGCTGACGCGAGGGCGGGGGCATCGTTGACGCCGTCACCGACGATCAGCACCGGGATACCGTCGGCCTCAAGCCGTTGGACAATGGCGGCCTTGTCTTCGGGGAGCAGTCGGGAGCGCACTTCGGTAATGCCAGTGCGTGCCGCGATATCGGCCGCGGTGCGCTGGTTATCGCCGGTGAGTAGGTGAACCGGGTGTTGCGTGATTGCCGCGGTGCGTGCAACTGCTGTTGCGGCATCCGGGTGGAGCGCGTCCTCCAGCGTCAGGGTTCCGGCGAGTTGGCCGGCGACGAGTACTTCGACGACCGTTCCGATCGTGTCGGCGCGCTCGCTACGCGCTTGCACGACACGCACGACGTGTCCGTCGACAATGCCGTGGACGCCGTGGCCGGGAATGGCCCGAAAATCACTCGCCGGTGTCACCGTTGTTTCGGCAGCGCGCACGACGGCGCGACCGAGGGGGTGCTCGCTGTGGTACTCGACCGCAGTGGCGAGTTGTAAGACCGCCTGTGCGCTCTGCCCAGCGGCGGGGGTGACCTCGACAAGAATAGGAGCACCTTCGGTGAGGGTGCCGGTCTTGTCAAAGGTAACCAGCTGAGTACGCCCCATCGCCTCCATCACGGTGGCGGACTTGACGAGGATGCCGTGGCGAGCAGCGTTGGCGATCGCAGCCAGGAGCGGCGGCATCGTTGACAGGACGACCGCGCACGGGGACGCCACGATCATGAAAGTAATCGCGCGCAGGAGTGCGTCGCGAAAGTCCTCGCCGAACAGCACTGGCACGGCGAAAACGAACAGGGTCGCGATAACCACGCCGAGCGAGTAACGCTGCTCGACCTTCTCCACGAAAAGGGCACGGACCGACTTCGTCTCGGATGCTTCGGCAACGAGGGAGACCATCCGGGCAATGACCGACTCGCTTGCCGGACTCGTGATCTGCACAGTGAGAGCGCCGGTGCCGTTGACAGTGCCGGAGAGCACGTTGTGGCCCGGCTCGCGGCGCACGGGAACTGACTCTCCCGTCATGGCGGCCTGGTCGACCTCACTGATGCCCTCGACGACGATGCCGTTGCCCCCGATTCGCTCGCCGGGACGGACGAGAATGAGGTCCCCCACACGCAGGTCTGCGGTGTCGACAATGACGAGGTCGTCATCGGTCGCCGATCGGGTGAGGCGGCTGGCTTGTTCGGGTGCCAGGGAGAGCAGGCTGCTGACCGAGTCGGCGGTGCTCTGGGTAACGAGGGCTTCGATCGCTCCGCTCGTAGCGAAGATGACGATGAGGAGAGCGCCGTCAAAAACTTGCCCGATGGATGCTGCGGCGATCGCGGCGACAATCATCAGCAGATCTACGTCGAGTTCCTTGGCGCGCAGGGCTGAGATTCCAGCCCAGGCCGGCTCCCACCCACCGGCGAGGTAGCACGCGAGATAGATCGTCGACCACACGGGCGCGGGCGCGCCAGCGAGTTGCAGGGGCCAGGCGATAAGAAACAGCAGCAGCGCGAGGCCGGCCCAGCGCACCTCGGGTAAGCGGCTGCCGGTGTGAAAAATTGATGGTGGCTTCGCGAGAACGCGGCCACCCGTGCGAATTGGCGCGTCCACTAACGTGTTCGTCATGCGCTGGCAGCCTCCGCGCCGGTCGATGCGAGGTCGGGGTGGTGGTGGCGCGGTGTGCCGCCCAGGCTGTGCTCGGCCTGGAAGATCGCGTCGCGTACCAGCTGCGCGGCATGCTCGTTTTCGAGGCGATAAAAGATGCGCGTGCCCTCTTGACGCGTCGAGACGATGCGCGCTAAGCGCATCTTCGCCAGGTGTTGGGACACCGATGCGGGAGTTTTGTCGACAATGTCGGCAAGATGATTCACCGACAGCTCTCCCGCGTCGCGAAGCGCAAAAATCAGACGTACCCGGGTGGCGTCGGCCAACATGGAGAAAATCTCTACGGCCAGTTCAACGAAGTCGCTCTCGGGAAGACGGCCACATATCCGCTTATCTGCATCCATACGCAAATAGCAGCAGACACGCACCTGATCTTTGGGAAACTACGCGTCGGCGCTTGAGAGGATACCGCCGGCGACGATGCCGAGAATGAGTACGGATGCTGCTCCGGTGCCGGCTGAGCGAGCTGCCTAGCGGCGTTGCGCCCGTGCTACGACGGCGACCGGTGACGTTGTCGACGGAGAAGCCGGAGGCGCAGGAGCGCAGGGAAACATCGGTGCCAGCCAGCGCGGGTAGTAAAATAGACTCGCCACGCTTGTGATCACGTCGATGACCACAAGCCAGACGAGGCCGCCATCCCAGGCGGCGCCGAGTGTGGGGAGTGTGCCGATGACGACGATGGTCGGAATTCCGACCAGGCCACCACACGGGTGCTGACGATGGCCGCCAGGGGTACCTGGTCTCAAGGCACGTCTGGCAGAAGTTGGCACGTGTTCAAACCAGTGCCAAAGTCTCAGACGCGTGCCGCGACGCGCTGGCCGGGTTGCGGTGACCTGGCGCGGTTAGCGGTTCATGCCCGGGCGCACCTTGACGACGGTGATGTTCTTGGTCGGTTGCACAGTTTTTGCGGGCGCCCGGGAGAAACCTTTCGCGCCCTCAAGCCGGTTCTGCCCGCGAAATTCAGCCAGGGCATCGTCGAAGATGGCGTTCAGCTGGGCTCCGGTGAGCTCCTCCGCCGTCCCCTCGGTGAAGCTGATGCTGATGAGCGTGGTGTCGGGAAAGTGCCGGTTCATGCGGATGAAACCATCGGCATCCTGCTGCAGGGTGATCATTGGTCTAGTCTGACCTATTTATTCGCCCGCGTGCTGCTGCTGGTGGGGTTAACTCAAGGCATGACTCGTTCCTCCACCGCCCAACGGCTCGTGCTCGTCGTTGCCGTGCTCGCGTCGTTCGTTGCGTTCCTCGATGGCACCGTCATCAATGTGGCCCTCCCGGCGATCACCCGTGAGCTCGGTGGAGGCATTGTGACCCAGCAGTGGGTCGTCGACGCGTACCTCATCACGCTCGGGGGCATTATTTTGCTGGCCGGCTCGCTGTCCGATGCGTTTGGACGCAGACGGGTGTTGTTGTGGGGGCTCGTGGGGTTCGCCGCGGCATCCGTTCTCTGTGCGTTGGCCCCCAGCGCGCCCTTTCTGATCGCGGCGCGCGCCCTGCAGGGCGTCGCGGGTGCTCTGCTGGTGCCGAGCTCGCTTGCCCTCATCTTCAGCACGTTTTCTGGTGCCGGCCAGGCCCGCGCGATTGGAACGTGGACGGCATGGACCAGCACCGCCTTCATCGCCGGTCCGCTCATCGGTGGTCTGCTGGTCGACCTGTCGTCGTGGCGGCTGGTGTTTGCCATCAATATCGTGCCCATCGCGGCAACGCTGGTTCTGCTGGCGCGGCTGCCGGGCGACCGGGCAGTGGATGCCGCAACCCGCGTCGACATCATCGGCGCAATTCTGGGGGTGCTCGGCCTGGCCCTGCCCGTCTTCGCCTTGATCGAACAGACCAATTTTGGGTGGGGCAGTCCGGTCATTCTGGTTCCACTCGTGGTCGGTGTGCTGAGCTTCGCAGCGTTTATCTGGCATGAGAACAGCACGAAAGTGCCGATGATGCCGCTCAGCCTCTTTCGGGTGCGCAACTTCTGGGTGGGAAACGTGGCCACGACCCTGATTTACGCCGCCCTGTCGCTCGGTACCTTCATTCTGGCTGTTTTCTTGCAGCAGGTCGGTGGATATTCTGCGACGCTGGCCGGCCTGGCTCTTCTGCCGGTGAGCATTCTGAGCATGGCCCTGTCGACGCTCATCGGTCGCCTCGCCGGGCAGTTCGGCCCACGCCTCTTCATGAGCGTCGGGCCGATTCTGGCCGGGATCGGGTTTTTCATGATGCTGCGCATCGACTCGAGCGTCGCCTACTACAGCCAGGTTCTGCCCGGCGTCATCATTTTCGGCCTGGGCTTGACCACCACGGTGGCGCCGCTGACCTCCGCCATTTTGGGCGCCATCGAACCGGCTCGGGCTGGCATCGCCTCCGCCGTCAACAACGCGCTGTCGCGGGTCGCCGGACTCGTCGCGATCGCAGCGGCGAGCATCATCGTTGGCCCGGTGCTCGACCTCGACGGGTTCCACCGTGCAGCGATCGTCACTGGAATTCTGCTGGTCGGAGGCGGAATCATCTCGGGCATCGGCATTCAAAATCCACTGTCGGTACCGCCCGATAAGCTCAAGGCATGACAGATTTGATTCGCTGGGGAATCCTGGCCACCGGCGGCATCGCCCACGCGTTCACGAGCGATCTCGTTGCCAACGGCTTGACGGTGCAGGCCGTCGGGTCGCGCACGCAGTCGTCAGCGCAGGCCTTCGCCGCCGAATTTGGCATTCCCACCGCGCATGCCAGCTATGAAGCCCTCGTGAACGACCCCGAGGTTGACGTCATTTACGTGTCGACGCCGCATCCGTTTCACGCCGAGCAGGCCACCCTCGCGCTCAACGCTGGCAAACACGTGCTGATCGAGAAGCCGATCGCGCTCAACGCCCGCGAGGCTCGGCAGATCGTCGACCTCGCCGCGAGCAAGAACCTGCTCGTGATGGAGGCCATGTGGACCCGGTTCTTGCCGCACATGGTGCGCATTCGCGAGATTCTCGCTGCCGGCACGCTCGGCGAGCTACGCAGCCTGCTCGCCGACCACACCCAGGACCTGCCCGACGACCCGACGCATCGCCTCAACTCGCTCGCCCTCGGCGGCGGCGCGCTACTTGACCTCGGCGTGTATCCCGTAAACTTCGCGCACGCCGTCTTCGGGCCGCCCGACACGATTCTTGCGAGCGCCTCATTCAAGGCCACCGGAGCGGATGCCCAGGTCGCGACCATCTTTCGCTACGCCGGTGGCCAAATTGCCACGACCTTCTCGGCCAGCGACACCCTCGGGCCGACGACGGCGTCAATCATTGGCACGCACGGGCGTATCGACATCGACGGCGTCTGGTATTCGCCGACCACTTTTCGGGTGCTCGACAACCACGGCACCGTACTCGAGACCTTCGCGCCGGCCGAGATCACTGGCCGTGGCATGCAGTTCGAAGCGGTCGAGGTCGAAACTCTGATTCGTGCCGGAACACGTTCGAGCGACATCATGCCGGCTGAAGAATCCGTTGCCATTATGGCGACCCTCGACGCTGTACGGGCACAGATTGGGCTGCGTTACCCGGGCGAATAGGGGCCAATGAGTGTGCTCCCGGGGCTAATGCAGACCGGTCAGTTACCATACGGAGGTGGAAGAACCAGTGCAGATACCCGTGACCCCGGTGGTTGACGCCCCGCGTCGCGGGATCACGGCGACCCTGACGCGGCATCGGCGTGCTTGGCTCATCACGGCGGGCGCCCTCGTCTTCGTGCTGCTGGGCAGTGGAGCCGTGTTGGCCGGAACGCAAACCGGCGGGGGTGAGCCGGCGGCGGCATCCGTTGTGGCGCTGACCTCGGCAACACCGACGCCCACGCCGACCGTCGACCCGGCTCGGCCGGTGCCCGCCGAGGCGAGTAGTGCCAGTCGGCTGCGCACCTGCTCGGTCGCCGGGCTCGCCGCCGACGGACGGCTCGCAGATTTTCAGGCGCAGGTTGTCAATGCCAACACCGGTGAGGTCTTGTTCGACCGCGGCGGCACCACATCGTCGCGCACGGCGAGCGTCATGAAGGTGCTCACCTCGGCCGCCGCGCTCAACGTGCTCGGCAGCGACTACCGCGCCACCACCCGGGTCGTCAAGGGCGCCGAACCGGGCCAGGTCGTGCTCGTTGGCGGGGGAGACGTCACCCTGTCGCGGCTGCCGACCGGTCAGGAACCCTTCTACACCGGAGCCGCCCACCTCGACGACCTTGCCACTCAGACCATGGTCGCCTGGGCCGCCGATCCGGCCAACCCGCCGATCAGCTCACTCGTGCTTGACTCCTCGTATTTTTCCGGCCCCGACTGGGACGAGGGCTGGGCCCGCACCGAGCTCGGCCTCGGCTCCATGCCCGAGATGACAGCGCTCATGGTTGACGGTGACCGCAACGACCCGACCCGCAGCACCTCGACGCGCAGCGAAGACCCGATTGCTCGCGCCGGCCAGGCCTTCGCCGACGCGCTCGGCGGCGGCCTCAGCATCAGCCGGGCCACCGCGCCAGCCGATGCAGCGCAACTGGGCGCCGTGCAGTCCGCGCCGGTGTCTACGCTCATTCAGCAGTCCCTGATCGTGAGTGACAACACCATCGCCGAGATGCTCGCTCGCCTCGTGGCGATCGAAAACGGCTCCGGCAACTCCTTCTCCGCGCTGCAACAGGGCATCGTCGGTGGCCTTGCCGCCTATGGCATCGACACGACGGGCATGATCATCAAGGACGGTTCGGGCCTCAGTCCATACAACGCCGTGTCTCCGGCCTACCTAACGGCCTTGTTCCTGAAGGTCAATGCCCGCGAGGGCAACCTCGGTGTGCTCTTCGACGGCCTGCCGATAGCGGGCGGGCCGCGCGGATCGCTCTCCTACAGCGACCGGTTCACCGGCGCGAACTCCGCCGCCGACGGCGCGGTCTTCGCCAAAACAGGCTGGATTGACACCGGCTACACACTCGCCGGGGTCATCCACGCAGCCGACGGAACTCCGCTCACCTTCGCCATTTACGCCATCGGTAACGTGAGCTCGAATGCGAAAATCGCAATCGACACGTTGACTACCGGCTTCTTTCACTGCGGCGATAACCTCTCGAATAACTAACTTTTGATATCGAAGGAGACAATCGTGACCCGGGCACTGTTTATCATCGACGTTCAGAATGACTTCACCGAGGGCGGTGCGCTCGGTGTTGACGGTGGGGCGGCGGTCGCGGCGGGCGTGAGCGCGCTGCTGGCCGAGCATCCGCTCGCCTATAAATATGTCTTCGCCTCGCGCGATTGGCATGATATCGGCAACGATAACGGTGGTCATTTCGCGCGCGATAGCGCCCCCGATTTCGTTTCAACCTGGCCGGTGCACTGCGTGGCCGGCACAGCGGGCGCCGAATATCACCCCGCCCTCACAACGGATGTCGTGACCTTCCACATTCGTAAAGGGCAGGGCAAGCCTGCATTCTCCATCTTCGAGGGCACCACCGAAGCCGGGCAAACCGTGACCGCGTTGCTGAGCGAACACGGGGTGACCGATGTGGACATCGTCGGACTCGCCACCGACTATTGCGTGCGGGCGTCCACCCTCGACGCTCTCGAACACGGTCAGCGCGTGCGCGTGCTGACCGATCTGGTGGCCGGTGTCGCCGCGGAATCGACGGCTACCGCCCTCGCCGAAATGGCGCACGCCGGCGCGATGTTCGCCGCGAGCGACACCGTCGGATGACCGTCCTGGTTGGGGCAGTTCTGTGTGGAGCTGCGTCGTGACCGACTTCGCGCAGCGGCTCGATGGCGTGCGCATTGCCTTTGATTCCGCGCCGGGAGAGCGACCGGTTCTGCTCGTGCACGGTTTTGCGTCGACCGCTGTGGATACCTGGGCAGGTTCCGGCTGGGTGCGCGCGTTTGGCGAGGCCGGGCGCACAGCGATCACGCCCGACCTCCGCGGCCACGGTCGGAGCGACAAGCCGCACCGTGTCGCCGACTACGCTCCGAGGCAGCTCGCCGCCGACCTCGTCGCCGTGCTGGACACCCTCGAACTCGACCAGGTCGACGTGATCGGCTATTCCATGGGGTCGCGGGTGGTGGCTGCCCTGGCGCAGCTGGCGCCGGAGCGGGTGCGACGCCTCGTGCTTGGCGGTGCCGGTCCGATTGAACTGTTCGCGACCTGGAACCTCGATGAGGTCCGCCGGTTCGTGCTTTCCGGCGAGCCGCCAACCGATCCTGCAATCGTCGCCGTGCTCGGCTCGGCGATCGCCGCGGGTGCCGACCGCCAGGCGCTGTTGGCGTGCGTGCAGGGGGTCGCGGGCTGCACGCTCGACGTGCCGGCCGGCATCCCGCAGCTGTTCGTGGCTGGTGGTGCAGACCAGATTCCCGCTGGGGTCGCAGCCCTCGCGGCCGGTCGCGGCGCCCAGTACCTAGAGCTGCCCGGCCGCACTCACCTCAACGCCCTCGCGTCGCGCGAATTCAAGCAGGCCGCACTGGAGTTTCTGGACTGAGCAGCGCACTGGCTCGCGCGGTCGAGACCGAAGCGGCCGCGCTCAGCCGACAGGTCGTACGCGGCCTTCGCTCCCCGTTCAGGTCCAGGTCGTCAGTGCGGCGCGCGCCAGCATCCGTGCGCGCGGCGCCTCGAGCCCGCTTGATTCCGACCCCACCGGCGGAAAGAACTGGCCCAAGCCAGCCCAGACGAGCACTTCCCGAGTGTCGAAGGCATCCCGGAGTGCATGCAGGTTGCCATGCAGCCCGGGCCCCTGATAGCTCCAGCCGATCATCGAGCTGAGCAGGTCGATCTGCGTGTCCAGGTTCGTGACTTCGCCGGCTGCCACTAGCAACAGCAACAGCAACGCGATATCCGAGCCGGCGGCGGTGCGCTCGGCCGGCAAAGACGCTGCAATATACTTCAGCAATCCCACCGGGTCATCCTGCAGTGCTCGGCCGTGGGCCGTCAACAGCAGCTCCCCCTTGAACTTGCGGGTCAGCCGAAGCAGGGTTACCGTCTCGCGCAGTTGCATCACCGGGTAGGCCTGTACTTCGCGATTGGCCGGTCCGCGCCACCGCCGCTTCGGATCCAGGGCAAGCATGATCGCTCGCACCGCTGCTGGCTGCAAATAGCCGGCGTCGGTGAAGCGGATGCCGGCGCCCACCTTTCCGAGGAACGTGCGGATCACGGCCGTGGCCGACTCCGCCTCGCCTCGCGTGATCGGCTCGGACAGCTCGGCGGCGGCCAGGTAGCCGGCGAGAACCTGCTGCGCTGCCGGGCTTTGTTTGGCCACCAGAACGGCCAGCGCCGACGGACCCTTCGTGCCGATCGGCTGAGCGCGCAACCAATCCAGAGCAGTTGCCGCCCCCGCCAGGCGCGCCAGGCCACGGTTGATCATGTTTAGGTCGATCTCGTCGACGACGCCTTTCAGGCCCAGAATTCGCACCGTCTCCCATTGCTCCGGGTAGCCGTTGCCGGGGCCGCTGGTGGCCAGGGCGAGCAGTTCCTCCCAACCGTTCACGCCGCCGACATCTTCGGCCGGCCCCGTGCGTGCTCCGGCGACGCAGCGTGCCGCCAGTACGGCATCCGTCGCATCGCCACCGGTCGTATCGTCACCGGTCAGGGGCCCAATAGACTCCAGGGTCAGAAGATGCTCCCAATCATCGCCGAAATCATAGGTATAGAGGAGCGTGTCACCGGGACTGGCCAGCAGCTGGTCCAGGCGTAACGTGCTCTCGTGAATGCCGGTGTCACCTTCCGCCACATCGAACGGTGTGAGGATGCCCTCGAATTCGCGGCCGAGCGGGTCTTGGGCGAGAGCGAACCGGTGCAGGTGGCTGTTGGTGAAGCCCATGGCCACCTGCACCACGTCGTGCAGCAGATCGAGGGTGAGGTGGGCTGGGACGACCAGACTCCGCCACAGCGGGGGCGCCGTACCGACCAGGTCAACGCGCAGACGAAACTGCGTGGGTGCTTCGCGCGCCGGGTGCAGGGGCAGCGGCTGTGTGCCTTGCTCACCCCAGGAGAACTCATCAGCCCCACCGATCGCCGATGGCCCACCGACGTTGTCGAGGCCGTCCGCAGCCGTCCAGGCGACCATCTGCGCGCGATAGGTGGCCAGGTCAGTGACGTTGTCCGGGTCTGATGGCAGGTTCGGCATTCCTCGACGATAGCGTGATCGGCCTGGCCGGCGACCATCCGTCAATCGTGCGCGCGGCCAGCAAATCTGGCACGGCCTGCCTGTTCCGGTGGGGGAGGATAAGAGAATGACCCGATCGACGACCCTTAACCGGCCCCTCGCCCTGCTCGTCGCGGGTACGTTCTTCATGGAGATCCTCGACGGCACGATCATCCAGACCGCCGCGCCGGCCATGGCGCGGGATCTCGGCGTGAACGCCGTCGATATCAACATCGCCATGACGGCGTACCTGCTCACCCTGGCGATCGGCGTTCCGGTGAGCGGATGGCTGGCCGACCGCTTCGGTACCAAGCGCATCTTCGCCTGGGCGATCGTGATCTTCACCGTGGCATCCGCTCTCTGTGCGCTCAGCACGACGCTTCCGATGCTCGTCGCCATGCGCGTGCTCCAAGGGGTGGGCGGCGCGATGATGGTGCCCGTCGGGCGGCTCGCCGTTCTGCGCGCGATTGATAAGCGTGACCTGTTGGATGCCATGGCCTACCTCACCTGGCCCGCCCTGTTGGCGCCCGTGCTCGCGCCCGTGATCGGCGGAGTGCTCGCTGACACCATCGGCTGGCAGTGGATCTTTCTGATCAACGTGCCGATCGGCATCGTCGCCTTTCTGGCGACGCTCCGACTGGTGCCGACGACCGACCCGGTGCAGCGGCACCGGCTGGACTGGGCCGGGTTTGTGCTGGTAGGGGTGGCGCTCGCCGCGCTCGTGCTCGGCATGGAACAGGTCGGGTCAAGCGCAGCGAATTGGTGGTGGGCCGGCGGGCTGCTCTCACTGGCGGCCGTCGGCGGCGGCTGTGCCGTGCTGCAGACGCGGCGCGCGAAGCATCCGCTGCTCAATTTGACCCCACTGGCCATCCCGACCTTTCGGGTAGGTAACGTCGGCGGCGGTGTCTACCGACTCCTCATCGGTGCCGCGCCGTTCTTGTTTGTGCTTCTGTTCCAGATCGGGTTCGGTTGGAGTGCGGTGCAGGCCGGGCTGCTGGTGATGGCCGTGTTCGTTGGCAATGTCATCATCAAGCCGGCAACAAGCCCGCTGATTCGTTGGTTCGGATTTCGCTGGGTGATCGTGGGCAGCAATCTCTGCGGTGCTGCCGTGTTTGTGCTGTGCGCGTTCATTGAGCCGTCCACGCCCATCACCGTTATCGCAGTGTTGCTCTGTGCGAGCGGGGTGTTCCGTTCGATCGGGTTTAGCGCGTACAACTCGGTGCAGTTCGCCGACGTGCCGCCCGCGCTCACCTCTGGGGCTAATACCCTCGCATCGACCCTCCAGCAGGTGGCCGCCGGGCTCGGCATTGCCGTGGCTTCACTCATCGTGCGCGCCACGACGGCCGGCGCTTCGCTGGTTGACCCGGGCGCGGCGTCGCTCGGATACCGCTGGGCGTTCGTCATTGTGGCCGTGCTGCTTCTGGTGCCAGCGATCGAGGCCTGGCGCCTCGACGCGCAGGCCGGCGCGGAAGTCGCCTCGCGACGATCACGGCTGACACGCGTCTAGCTTCGGTGGGCGGACGGGCACACCTTACGGCAGCGGGCCCATAATCGATCATGGGCCCGCTTTCTTGGCCCGGGCCCGGTCAGAAGCGAGCACGGTCGGATTTTACTGGAAGCTACTCGTGCGTGCTGACGCCCAGTGGAACCCCGCGAGTCTCTTTCACGAGGGTCACTGCGACAAACGAGATCGCGGCCAGCACCATGAGGTAGATGCCGATCGAGACCGTCTGGCCGGTCTGATCGAGCAACAGCTGGGCGATCAGCGGGGCGAAGGCTCCGCCGAGAATGGCGCCGAGGGCATAGCCGATCGAGACACCCGAGTAGCGCACCTGGGCGGGGAACATCTCCGCGTAGAGTGCGGCCTGCGGGCCGTAGGAGAGGCCGAGTCCGCTCGCCAGAATGATGAGGGAGAACGCGAACCAGACGATGTCGCCGGTGTCGATGAGCAGGAACATGGGGATGGCCCAGATAAATAGAAAGCCGTAGCCGATCTGGAAGGTGCGCACCCGGCCGATTTTGTCGGAGAGGATGCCGCCGCCCATGGTCGAGGCGAGCCAGAATACGGCCGCGACGGTGCTCGCGATCAGCACCGGGGTGCGCTCCATGCCAAGTCCGCCGGCTTCGGCGGGCTTGGTGGCGTAAGAGCTGAAGAACGCGATGAGCATGTAGCCGGCCGCGTTGTTGGCGATGAAGATAAGCGCGGTGAGGATGACCTGACGCGAGTGATTCTGGAACAGCTGCTTGAGCGGGGCAGCGGATTCCTTCTTGCGGGTCTGCATCTCTTTGAAGACCGGGCTCTCGGCGACTGCGCGGCGAACGACCCAGCCGACGACGATGAGCAGCACGGAGACGAGGAATGGGATGCGCCAGCCCCAGCTGAGGAACGCCTCTGCGCTCATCGAGGTGGTCACAGCGATCATCACGCCGGTGGCGAGGATCAGACCGACCGGAACGCCGATCTGCGGGTAGGCGCCGAAGAATCCGCGCTTGTTGATGGGGGCGTGCTCGACACTCATGAGCGCGGCGCCGCCCCATTCGCCGCCCGCCGAGAAGCCCTGCAGAATGCGCAGCACGATCAGCAGAATCGGTGCCCAGACGCCGATCTGGTCAAAGGTGGGCAGCAGACCGATCAGCGCGGTGGCCGCGCCCATCATGATCAGGGTGAAGACGAGCATCGCCTTGCGGCCGATGCGGTCGCCGAGGTGTCCGGCAACGATGGCGCCGAGCGGGCGGAACAAAAAGCTGATACCGAGCGAGGCCCAGGCGATCAGCTGGGCCAGCGTGTCGTTTTCTCCGGCGAGTGGGGCGAAGAACAGACCGGCGAGCACGAGGCCGGCGGCCTGGGCGTAGATGAAGAAGTCATACCACTCGATGGTGGTGCCCACCATGGTGCCGGCAAGGACCCGCCGTTCTTCGTTCCGTTTAGCGCTGGTGCCGGTGCGCGCGGTCGTTATAGCCATGGAATACTCCCTTGTATCTCACTGCGGTGCTGGGTCGGGTGCTGCTGCAAAGTGTGTGGATCGTGCGGGGAAAACCGGCACGGGGGCAGTATGGCAGCAAAATCAAAGATTACCTACCTATTGGTCAGTATTGTGCGGGATCATTATTGTCCGTCTTTTTGACTGGCACAGGTCGCCCTGAACGTGCGCGCCCGGCACGCGGGGTCGACCGTTCGGGTAGGACTGCAGAGCCTGTGCGTGGCTCGGTAACTAGCTGAGTTCGGCGACGATCGTGCGCGCGGCTGCGGTGAGCGCTGCGCCAATGTCGGTGGGGGAGTGCAGACTCGAGATATAGACGACGGCGAGGGAGGCGGGTGATTCCCCGGGCACGAGCAGTGGAACGGCGATCGAAGACAGGCCGGGAATAACCTCGTTGTGGCTCGAGGCGTAGCCGAGGGCAGCGACCTCGCCGGTCTCGCTGCGGCGCGTTTCCGCGTGTCCCAGCGCGGCCCACTGCGCGGCGCCCAGCCCAGACTGAATGGCGATTCCCGGCGCGCCCCTGTTCAGCGGATGCTGCGTGCCGGGCTGCTGCGCGACAACCGCGTGGGCCTTACGAGGCGCGATGCTCACGAGCGTGACGATTTCGCTCTGGTCGAGCACGGCGATGAACGTGGTCATGCCAAGGTCATTGGCAATGCGGGTGAGCACGGGCAGGGCAGCGGCCTGCAAGTCACGGGATACGCCGCGCGCCAGGGCGGCCAGGCGCGGGCCGAGCCGCACCAGTCCGGCCGGGTCCCGCACGACGAGGCCGTGATCTTCGAGGGTGCGGAGGATGCGATAGGCGATCGAGCGGTGCACCTCAAGGGCTGCGGCGAGTTCGACGATGCTCATCGGTTGGTCGGTTCCAGCAAGAATCTCCAGCACGCGAATTCCTCGCGACAGCGTCTGCGAGTGCACGGCGGGTGCCGGCTGGGGGCTGGGAGCTGTCTCGGCGAATTCGGGGATCGACACCGTCTTATTCTCGCATTCGGCGCTCAGTAACTTGGCCGTGGAACGGCATCGCCCGCCGGTCCAGTGGCGTTGGGCCCGATGTAGGTCGCGGCGAGCTTCTCCGAGGCCCGAGCGAGGATGGCCACATCGGCGCCAACGAGCACGAAGCGGGCGCCCGCCGCCAGGTAACGGTCGGCGGTCGCGGGCGCGAAGGCATTGACGCCGACGGGCTTGCCGAGCTCCGTGATGGTGCGAATGCAGTGCTCGACCGATGCAACGACGTCGGGGTGGTCCTGTTGGCCGAGCAAGCCCATCGAGGCTGCGAGGTCGGATGGGCCGATGAACAGACCGTCGATGCCGTCGACGGCGGCGATCTCGGCGATGTTAGCCACGGCATCCGCTGTCTCGATCTGCACGAACAGTGAGATCGTTTCGTCGGCGCTCGCCAGGTAATCGTCGATGCGGTTCCAGCGCGAGGCGCGGGCGAGGGCGCTGCCCACGCCGCGCACGCCGCGCGGCGGGTAGCGCACCGCGGCCACCATATCGCGGGCGTGCTCGGCGGTATCGACCATGGGAATGAGCAGATTTTGCGCCCCGAGGTCGAGTAGCTGCTTCACGACGACCCGATCTCCGATCGGAGCGCGCACTAATGGCACGATCGGGTAGCCATGCACGGCCTGCAGCTGACTGAGCGTCGACTCGAGGCCATTCGGACTGTGTTCGGTGTCGATCAGCAGCCAATCGAGCCCGCTGCTAGCGCAAATTTCCGCGACCAGCGCGCTGCCGGAGCACACCCACATTCCCATCTGCGCCCGTGCGGTTTCCGCGAGAACGTCGCGGAAGGTCGGCTCTGCTGCTACTCGAATCGGCATGTAATGGCTCCCAATGGTCCGTAATCGGCGTGCACGGTGTCGCCCCGTTCCACCCACATCGGGCGGGTGAACGAGCCAGCCAGAATGATTTCCCCGGCCTCGAGGCTGGTTCCGTGCTGGGCGAGCTTGTTCGCCAGCCAGAAGACGCCGGCAGCGGGGTGGTTCAGCACGGCGGCGGCCACGCCAGATTCCTCAATGGTCTGGTTGCGGTAGAGCAGCGCCGACACCCAGCGCAGGTCGATGTCGCCGACCTTCACGGGTATACCGCCCAGCACCATTCCGCCCATCGCCGCGTTGTCGGAGATGGTGTCGACAATCGTGCGGCCGGCCATCTCGATGCGCGAGCTGAGGATTTCCAGCGCCGGCACGACGTAGTCGGTCGCGTCGAGCACGTCGAACAGGGTGCAGTTCGGGCCGGACAGCGGCTTGCCGAGCACGAACGCGAGCTCGACCTCGATCCGCACGTTCGAGAAGCTGTCGAAACGGATGCTCGACCCATTTTCGTAGACCTCGTCGCCAAAAATCACCCCATAGTCGGGTTCGGTGATACCGGTCGCGACCTGCATGACCTTGGAAGTCAGGCCGATTTTGCGCCCGACCAGCCGGCGGCCGGCCGCGATGCCGCGCTCCTTCCACAGACTCTGCACGGCGTAGGCATCGTCGACGGTCATGCCGGGGTAGCGCACGCTCAGAAGGGGAACGGTCGACCGGGTTCGACCGGCCGCGACGAGTTCGTCGGCGATCTCTTCAATGACTGACTGGTCAAGCATGCGCGCTTCTTTCTAAAGGGTGGTGCCGAGTTTGAAGCCGGCCAGCTCGTCGTCCTTGCGGGTGTAGGAGAAGCCGTCGGCTCCCACGGTCACGGCCATTTCGCTGGATTCGGTGCGCTCGATCACCGGCTGCGGGTTGCCGTCGAGGTCGAGCACGAGCGAGGCATCCGTGTACCAGCTGGGTACGACGGGGTTGCCCCACCAGTCGCGACGCTGGTTGTCGTGCACGTCCCAGGTGACGACGGGGTTGTCGGGGTCGCCGGTGTAGTAGTCCTGCGTGTAGATCTCGACGCGGTGGCCGTCTGGATCGCGTAGATAGAGGTAGAACGCGTTCGAGACGCCGTGACGACCGGGTCCGCGCTCGATCAGGTCGCTCTTGCGCAGAGCGCCGAGCTTGTCGCAGATGTAAATAATGTTGTGCTTCTCGTGCGTTGAGAAGGCGATGTGGTGCATGCGTGGCCCGTTTCCGCCGGTGAGGGCGGTGTCGTGCACGGTATCCTTGCGGCGCATCCAGGCCGCGTAGGTGACGCCGTCGGAGTCCTGAATGTCTTCGGTGACGCGAAAGCCCAGGTCTTCGAGGTAGGTGCGGCCGCGGCCGACGTCGGGGGTGACCTGGTTGAAGTGGTCGAGGCGCACGAGCGCGCCCGGGCCCTGCAGGTCATAACGCCAGGCGAGGCGCTCCACGTGGGTGGTCGCGAAGAAGAATTCGTACGGAAAGCCCAGCGGGTCTTCGACGCGCACGCTGTCGCCGATACCTGTCACGAAGCCCTCGGTGCGGCGTTCGGTGCGGCAGCCGAGCTCCTGGTAGTAGGCCTCGGCCAGGTCGACGTCTTTGGGGCTGCGCACCCGGAACGCCATCGCGGCGACGGCGGCGATGGGCCCCTGGCGCAGCACGAGGTTGTGGTGGATGAACTCTTCGAAGCTGCGCAGGTAGATCTCGGTGTCGCTCTCCTCGGTAACGACGAGACCGAGAATGTCCACGTAGAACTCGCGCGACGTGGCGAGGTCGGTCACGACGATGTCCATGTAGGCGCAGCGCAGGATATCGGGCGGGGTAGCGGCGGGAGTGGGGATCGGATTGGTCATGGGGTTCTCCTCGTTGAGTAAACGGATGCGTAGAGCTGGGTATCGAGGCGGCCAGCGTTAGCCCGGGGGCGGTGCTGCCGGGCCCACCTTATGAACCCGGGCCCAGTTTCTAAACTGGGCCCGTGGACGGGGCCCGGGCCCCGTCCACAAAGGGCGGGGCTAGTGGGCTCCGAAGCGCGGGGTATGCACGGGGGCGAGGGTGATGTGCACGGCCTGCGAGTTGGTGTAGAAGTCGATCGATCGGTAGCCGCCCTCATGGCCAAGGCCGGAGGCCTTGACGCCGCCAAATGGGGTGCGGAGATCCCTCACGTTGTGCGAGTTCAACCAGACCATCCCGGCATCGACCGCCTGGGCAAAGTTGTGGGCGCGGGTGAGGTCTGTGGTCCAGAGGTAGGCGGCCAACCCGTACTTCACACCGTTGGCCAACGCGAGCGCTTCGGCATCCGTTTCAAAGGGGGTGATGGCCACGACCGGGCCGAAAATCTCCTCCTGAAAGATGCGGGCGGTCGGCGCGACATCGGCGAAGACGGTGGGGGAGACGTAGTTACCCTCGGTCAATCCTTCCGGGCGGCCGCCGCCGGCCAGCAGGCGCCCCTCGGTCTTGCCGATTTCGACGTAGCTCATGACCTTGGCGTAGTGCTCGGGGTGCACGAGCGCGCCGACCTCGGTCTGCGGGTCGTGCGGGTCGCCGACCACGATGCTCGCTGCGCGGGCTGCATAGCGGGCGCAGAAATCGTCATAGATCGACCGCTCCACCAAAATGCGGCTCGATGCCGTGCAGCGCTCGCCGTTGAGACTGAACACCCCGAACAACGTCGAGTCGATCGCGGCGTCGAGGTCGGCGTCGGCGAACACGACGGCTGGCGACTTGCCGCCGAGCTCCATCGACATGCCCTTGAGATTCGCTGCGCAGTTGCGGTAAATGGTCTGGCCGGTCGTGGTTTCGCCGGTGAACGAGATGAGCGGCACATCCGGATGCTTGACCAGCGCAGCGCCGGCCTCCTCACCAATGCCGTTGACCAGGTTGAAAACCCCGTCGGGCACCCCCGCCGTGCGAAAGATCTCGGCCCAGAGGCTCGCAGACAGCGGTGTGAATTCGGCCGGCTTCAACACGACGGTGCAGCCGGAGGCCAGCGCGGGGGCGAGCTTCCAGCTTTCGAGCATGAACGGGGTGTTCCACGGCGTGATCAGCCCGGCGACGCCGACCGGCTTGCGGTTGACGTAGTTGATCTGTCGGCCGGGCACCTTGTAGGTGTCGTCGGCCTGCGCCACGATCAGGTCGGCGAAGAAGCGAAAGTTCTCGGCCGCGCGTTGCGCCTGGCCGAGCGCCTGCGTGATTGGCAATCCGGTGTCGAAGGTTTCGAGTTCGGCGAGCCGGGCGTCCTGCGCCTCGACCGCGTCGGCGATGCGGTGCAACACCCGAGCGCGGGCGCGGGGCAGCATGCGCGGCCAGGGTCCGTTGTCGAAGGCATCCTTCGCGGCGGCGACGGCTCGCGCGATGTCGGCCTGCTGGCCGGCAGCCGCCGTGGCGTAGGTCTGGTTCGACACCGGGTCGAGCACGTCGAAAGTCTCTCCATTGACACTGTCGACGAATTGTCCGCCGATGAAATGACGGATGCTGGTGGGCAGGTCGGCGGGAACATAGTGCGTGGTCTGGGCAGACGTCTGCGTCATGGTCAGGCTCTCTTTCTCGTGGACTGTTCGACTGCGGCGTGGGGGTGGTGCGACTTCTGAAAGGCGAGGAGGGCATCCAGGGTGCCGGTGCGGTGGGCGCGCGCGGCCAGCTCGAGCGTGAGCGCATCCGCTCCCGACTCGATCAGCTGCAGCAGGTTTTCGTGCTCCGTCACTGACTCGCGGGCGCGGCCTGGCACGAAGCTGAAGGTGGAGTCACGCAGCACCTTCATGCGGTTCCAGCCGCGGTGCACAAGGTCAAGAATGTGCGGATTCGGGCAATTCTCGAACAAGATTGAATGAAATTCGAGGTTGAGTTCGGTGAACCGGTGCGGGTTGAGATCTTCGAGGGAGGCGATCATGACCTGATTGACGGTGCGGGCGCGTTTGATGTCGGTGGCCGTGATGAATGGCGCCGACAGGGCGGTCGCGACGCCCTCGACGACACTCAAGGTTTGCATCGTGTAGAGGTATTCGGTCTCCTCGACCATGGCGACCTGGGCACCGACGTTGCGCTCGAAGGTGACCAGGCCCTCCGCCTCGAGTCGGCGGATCGCCTCGCGCACCGGCACGGCGCTCACACCCAGCTCCTTACCGATCGCGCCGAGCACGAGGCGGTAGCCCGGGGTGAATGTGCTGTCGGAGATGCGGGCTTTGATCCATTGATAGGCGAGTTGCGACTTGCTGATCGACGGCGCAATTACTGCAGCCATGTCTGGTACCGTCCCTGCCATGTCGCGTTCATCGGATACAGCCCGTCGACGACCTCGCCAGCTGCGATCATCTCGGCGATGAAGGTCTCTTCGCGTTCCTGCTCGATCGCGTCGGCGACGACCTCCTCGATCAAACTCGGTGGAATCACGAGTACGCCGTCGGCGTCCCCGACGATCACATCATTCGGCTGCACGGCTGCTCCACCGCAAGCGATCGTGAGGTCCGTGTCCCACGGCACATGCTTGCGGCCAAGAACAGCCGGATGCGCGTTGGCGAAGTAGGTGGGGATCTCGAGGGCGGTGACGGCGGCAACGTCGCGCACCCCGCCATCCGTCACCAGACCGGCGGCACCATTAACCTGGGCGCGGAGGGCGAGAATATCACCGACCGTGCCGGTTCCGGCCTCGCCGCGCGCCTCGATCACGAGCACGTCTCCGGGCCGGAGCGAATCGAAGGCGCGCTTTTGCGCGTTGTAGCCGCCGCCGTGGGCAATAAAGAGGTCTTCTCGATTGGGGATGAACCGCAGGGTGCGGGCGAGACCGACCAGGCGGGCCGTCGGCCGCGTGGACTGGAGCCCATCGATCGAGACGTTGTTGAGGCCGCGTTTGCGTAGTTGGGAGCTGAGTGTGGCGGTGCCGACGGAGTTGATTTTCGCCTTGAGCTCGTCGGTCAGGATGGTGTTGGCACGTAGTCCGGCTGTGTCAGCGGATCCCCAGGCCTCGGCCCGCTGCAGATCGTCGATTTTCGGCCCGGCGCCGTATTCGGCCATGGCGACAGTGCCGGCGACGACCGGCGTAACCAGTCGGCCCGTGCTGGGCGCGCCCGGCGCGGTCGGGGCATCCACTTCGACCTCGACTACATCGCCGGGCTGCACGACGGTGGACCCGGCGGGGGTCCCGGTGAGAATCACGTCGCCCGGTTCCAGCGTCATCAGCTGCGAGAGATCGGCGACCAGTCGGCCGAACGGGAAGACCAGCTCCGCCGTGGTGTCTTCCTGTACCAGCGTGCCGTTGACCCAGGTGCGCACGCGCAGGGCATCCGCTTTAATGCCTCTGGCATTAATCACGGTCGGGCCGAGCGGGGTGAAGCCGTCGCCGCCCTTGGACTTGAGGTTCGAGCCCTTGTCGGCGTAACGCAGGTCGTAGACGCCGAAGTCGTTGGCGGCGGTGACACCCGAGACGGCGGCCCAGCCATCTTCCGGGCTTACTCGACGGATGCTGTGGCCGATGATCAGGGCAATCTCGCCTTCGAAGGCGAGCAGTTCGGTGCCGGCCGGGCGTTCGATGGGAGTGCCGGACGCGCTTACCGAGGTGCCGGGCTTCAAAAAGTACGACGGCTGCTGCGGCATGCGCCCGCGCTGGGCAATGCGGGAGGGGTAGTTGAGGTGCAGGGCAATAACCTTGGCGGGGGTGCCGGTGAACGGTATGGGGTTTTGCATCTGAAGTCCTCTCGCGACACTGCGTCTATATTTGAAATAATATACGATCCCGGAGAGAATGCAACCCTTTCGAATACCGCCCATGGTCGTTCCTCCAATATTTCGCTGACGAGCGCACAACTGACGTGTCGGCGGGCGCAGCTAGGCTAAGACCGTCAGATTGACGGGCAGACAAAGTATTGGGAGAAGCAATGACGGTTGTTACCGACGCGTTAACGAACGAATCCGAGCTGCTGGCTCGCGTGCCGAATCAGCTCTACATCAACGGTCAGTGGGTCGCCGCGACCGGTGGGCGCACCCTCGATGTCAGCGACCCGGCTACGGGCAGGGTTATCAAGACCATCGCCGACGCGAGTGTGGCCGACGGCGCTGCAGCCCTCGACGCCGCCGATGCGGCGCAGGCCGACTGGGCAGCAACCCCGGCTCGCGTGCGCGGAGAAATCCTCCGTCGTGCCTTCGATCTGTTGCAGGAACGCAAGCAGGAGTTCGCCCTGCTCATGACCATCGAAATGGGCAAGCCGCTGTCCGAGGCGCTCGGCGAAGTTGCCTACGGCGGCGAATTTCTGCGCTGGTTCAGCGAAGAAGCCGTGCGCATCAGCGGCCGCTACGCCACCAACCCCGAGGGCACCGGTCGCATGATCGTTACCCAGCACCCGGTTGGCCCCTGCCTCTTGATCACCCCGTGGAACTTTCCGCTGGCCATGGCGACCCGCAAGATTGCCCCGGCGCTCGCCGCGGGCTGCACCGTCGTTGTCAAACCGGCCGCGCTCACGCCGCTGACCACCCTGCACTTCGTGGCGTTGCTCGCCGAGGCCGGCCTCCCAGCCGGTGTCGTCAACGTCATCACGACATCACAGTCCGGCGCGGTCACCGAGCCGATCATCGCCGACCCGCGCCTTCGCAAGCTCAGCTTCACCGGGTCGACCGCGGTCGGCAAGTCGCTCATCAAACTCTCCGCCGAGAACGTGCTGCGCACGTCGATGGAGCTCGGCGGCAACGCCCCGTTCGTCGTTTTTGCCGACGCCGACCTTGATAAGGCCGTTGATGGCGCCGTGATCGCTAAGTTTCGCAACATTGGCCAAGCCTGCACCGCGGCCAACCGTTTCATCGTGCACGAGTCCGTCGCCGCCGAATTCGCTCGCCGCATCACCGAGAAGGTTGAAGCGTTCCAGATCGGGAGAGGCACAGAAGCCGGCATCACCATCGGCCCGCTGATCGACAGCAAAGCCGTTGCGAAGGCTGACTCCCTGGTCAAGGACGCCCTCACCCGCGGCGCGACCCTGGTTACCGGCGGCACCGCGATCGTGCGCGAAGGCACCTTCTATGCGCCGACCGTGCTCACCGACGTGCAGCCCGGCAGTGATATTTTGCGCGACGAAATTTTCGGTCCGGTGCTGGCGATCAGCACGTTCACCGACGAAGCGGATGCCGTGCGCCTCGCCAATGACACCGAGTTTGGCCTGATCAGCTACGTGTTCACGACCGATCTGGCCCGCGGCCAGCGCATGATCGACAAGCTGCAGACCGGCATGATGGGTTTGAACACCGGCGTTGTTTCCAACGCGGCTGCACCGTTCGGCGGCGTCAAGCAATCCGGACTCGGCCGCGAGGGCGGACTCGAGGGCATCCACGAGTACCTCTCCACGAAGTACACGCTCACGCCGGCTCCGTAACGGGTCCGAGCGCGCGCCGTCCGGTCCACGTTCCAACCAGCCCGGTGTGTGGGGGCTAATTCAGGCAATCCGAACCGGCAGACCCGCCGTACCCTGTGTTTTCGGGCGCGGCCGGCTCCGGCGTCACTGCTTTTCCTGAATTAGCCCGCACGGCGCCGAGCGAACCGGGCGTACAGGCCGTTGGATAGGCGCCGTTGGATAGAATCGGCGGATGCCCCTGATCGCGATCGACGACCTGAGCGACCCGCGACTGGTCGACTACGCCCACCTCACCGATGTTGCCCTCAAGAAGGCACGCGGCACCGAACACGGGCTATATATCGCAGAGTCGGCACTGGTTTTGGAGCGAGCCCTGCGCGCCGGGCATGTTCCACGGTCGGTGCTCGCGCTCGGCAACTCGGCCGACGAGGCGCTCGCGGTGCTCGCGGTGCTCGGCGAGTACGCGGCAGAGGTGCCCGTCTTCGTCGGCCCCGGCGAACTGCTCGCCGAACTGACCGGCTACATTTTGCACCGCGGCCTGATCGCTTCGATGCACCGGCCAGAGCTGCCGAACGCCGACGCCCTGCTGGCCGGGGCACGCCGCATCGTTATCCTCGAAAACGTGGCAGATCCGACCAACGTCGGCGCCATCTTTCGTTCAGCCGGCGCCATCGGAGCGGATGCCATTCTGGTCACGCCGCGCTGCTCCGACCCGTTCTACCGCCGCGCTATCCGGGTCTCGATGGGTACCGTGCTGCAAGTGCCGTGGACTCGCGTCGGCGACTGGACCGAGACTCGCGCGCTGCTCACCCGGCATGGCTTTCACGTGGCAGCCCTCGCTCTGACGCCCGGTGCGGTCAGCCTGCGCGACTTCGACGGCACCGCCCACGAGCACCTGGCCCTGCTGCTCGGCGCCGAGGGTGAGGGGCTTACCGCGGAGGCACTCGCTGCCTCGAACAGCGTCGTGCAGATTCCGATGAAGCACGGCATCGACTCGCTCAACGTCGCCGCGGCGAGTGCCGTCGCGATGTGGGCTCTGTCGGGTTAACGCCTTCTGTCACCCACGCCCAGCGGGCCTAGGCTGTGGTTATGAGCACTGAAGCTGTCATCGTCGACGTTCTGCGCACCCCGTCTGGCCGGGGCAAACCCGGGGGAGCCCTCGACGGTGTCCATCCGGCCGACCTGCTGGCCACCGTGCTGCGCGAGCTGGTCAGCCGCAATAACCTCGACCCAGCGCTCATCGATGATGTCATCGGCGGCTGTGTCAGCCAGACCGGCGAGCAGAGCAACAACGTCACCCGCACCGCCCTGCTCAGCGCCGGATTTCCGCACACCGTGCCCGGCACGACGATCGACCGCCAGTGCGGCTCGAGCCAGCAGGCCGCAGCCTTCGCGGCCCAGGCCGTGATGAGCGGCAACGCCGATGTGGTGATCGCCTGCGGCGTGGAGTCGATGAGCCGCGTTCCACTCGGCTCGTCCGCCGGCGAACAAGACCCATTCGGCGCCCGCATGCACGAGCGCTACCCCGACGGCCTGGTCAACCAGGGCGTCTCCGCCGAGCTGATCAACCAAAAATGGAACCTCGGCCGTGACGCCCTCGACAACTACGCGGCCCGCTCGCACCGGTTGGCTGCTGCGGCCGCCGAACGGGGCGACTTCTCCGGTGAAATAGTGGCTGTCACTCGGCCAGACGGCAGCGTCGTCAGCGAGGACGAAACCATTCGCTCCGGCACCTCGCACGCCTCCCTGGCTAGCCTCCGCCCCGCGTTTCGCACCGAAGAACTCGCCGCCCGGTTTCCGAAACTCGGTTGGCACGTCACGGCCGGCAACTCGTCACCGCTGACCGACGGGGCCTCGGCGACCCTGATCATGAGCGCGAAACGGGCCGCGCAGCTCGGCCTCAACCCCCGCGCCCGTTTTCACAGCTTCACGGTCGTGGGAAGTGACCCGATACTCATGCTGACCGGCGTGATTCCGGCGACCCAGCGCATCCTCTCGCGGGCGAGCCTGAACATCGACGATATCGACGCCTACGAGATCAACGAAGCCTTCGCCAGCGTGCCGTTGGCCTGGTTGCGCGAGCTTCACGCCGACCCCGACTGCCTCAACCCGTGTGGCGGCGCCATCGCCCTCGGTCACGCGCTCGGCTCCTCCGGTACTCGCCTGCTCGGCACCCTGCTCAACCACCTCGAGATGACCGGCGGACGCTGGGGCCTGCAGGCCATGTGCGAGGGCGGCGGCATGGCCAACGCCACCTTGATTGAGAGGCTCTAGTGAATATAAATGGATGCTCTGCCCTCATCACTGGAGGCGCCTCCGGCCTCGGCCTGGCCTGTGTTCGCTCCCTGCACGAAGCCGGCGCATCCGTCGTGTTGCTCGATCTGCCCGGCGCCCCCGGCGCTGAGATTGCTGCCACGCTCGGCAATCGAGCCCGGTTCGTAGCCGGGGACGTGACGAGTGCCGGCGACGTGCAGACCGCCGTCGACGTGGCGTCGGCCCACGGGCCGCTCCGCGTAGTGATCAACTGCGCCGGCATCGCGCCCGGCGCCCGCACGGTCGGCCGCGACGGCCCGTTGCCGCTCGAAGATTTTGAGCGCGCGATTCGCATCAACCTTGTCGGAACCTTCAACGTCGTGCGGCTGGCCGCCGCCGCGATGCAGCGCACCGAGCCCCTGGGTGACCTAAACCGTCAGGGTGTTACCGAGCGCGGTGTCATCGTCAATACCGCCTCGGTCGCCGCGTTCGACGGGCAGATTGGGCAGGCGGCGTATGCAGCTTCCAAGGGCGGCGTTGCCGCAATGACGCTTCCGCTCGCTCGTGAGTTCGCGCAGAGCCTGATTCGGGTCGTTGCCATCGCACCGGGCATCTTCGACACCCCGATGCTGCAGGGGCTACCGCAGCTGATGCGAGACTCTCTCGGCGCCCAGGTGCCGCATCCATCCCGGCTCGGCGACCCGAACGAGTTCGCATTCCTGGTTCGGCATATAGTAGAAAATCCCATGCTCAATGGGGAAACTATCCGTCTCGACGGCGCTATTCGGATGCAGCCGAAGTAGTCGAACCGGTCGCAATCGCCCGCAGTGCGGCCACGTGTAAACGCATGGCAGCCAGCCCACGCGGAGTCGCCTTGAGCCAGGTGCGCGGACGATTCGCGACATAGCCCTTGCGCACGAGTACAGAGCCCGCCGCGCTGAGCCTAGCGATACCCTTACTGAGCGCCGAATCCTCCGTCTCTAGTAGCTCGCGCAGCGCACCAAAGTCGATCTCGGAATCCGTTCCGAGCGCCGCCATCAGCGAGAATCGCAACGGAGTGAGAAGTGCGTCGTCGAGTCCGTGGCGAGGATGTCGCCGGGGCGCGTCGGTCAGGACCGGGCTCCGCGCACGGCCGCGACCACGAGCGGAAGCGCTACGAGCACGCCGACCAGCCAGCAAGAGCGAACGGAATCATTCCGAGCAAAACGAACAGGAGCACTCGCCGGTGTGTACTCGGCAGCCGGGCCCGGTTCTGCACGCCCTGCATCAGTTGCGTGAACACGAGAAAGGGAATGAGTAAAACGTTTGCATCGGCCTAGCCGTTAGCCCCGCGCCGGACACTTCGTCCTGTGTCTGATTGCCCACGAGGAGCAGAAAGGCGCCGAGATAGATGAATAAGGCCACGGCCAGGCCGAAGTGGGCGCGGGCCAGGGTGCGATGGTCGGCCGCATCGGGTTTCCTCACCGCGGGTTGAGCCGTTTCGGCAAGTGGATACTGTCAGACTTGCAAGCACTCTCTAATTAAAAAATGGTCGGGTACTCGCGCAGATTGAACAGGTTATGGTCGAAGTACATACTCTTGAGAGGATCCACGGCATGGCAGTGATTTTCGGCACGATCCTCGTTCTGGCTGGTTGCTTCTGCAGCATCAGCTCGGTCGTACGGCTCACTCGGGCGAACCCCGCCACGACGCTGCCCCTGTTTCGGAGCGCGCCGAGCCAGCCGCGAGCATCCACTCTGCTGAATCTGGCCGGGATTGCGCTGGTGATCTGGGGCGCAAACCTCATGACGCCCACCATCGGGGCCTGGGCGTTCGCGCTGCTGATTGTGACAGCGTTTGGACCGTTTTTCGTGATGCGCCGCTGGCACAATCAACGAGTCACCGGTGGTCGTTGACCGGAGCGTGCTGAGCGTTCAGGTCGGGCGCGCCGGCCACAAAACTCGGGCCAATGTCTTGCACCCAGCAGTCATACAGCGGTGACTCAAGCAGGTCGATCTCGACCGACAGGCATCTTGTCGCCACGGCGCGCTGCCGGAGCGACGACCGTGCACAACGGTGCGAACTCGGCCACTGCCTGCGCGACGGCCGTGCCGTCGTCGAACAGGAACTGGCGTTGCCTGCTGGAGTGCTGCACCGCGGCTACTGGGCCGCGTGCGCCTCCAGAACGCCTATACCGTGCATATCCTTGGGAAACGTGCGCCAGAGAGAACGGGCAGTCTCACCGCTGAGTTGAGGGGAATCTGCGCCATCCCGTGCCTTAACTCGCCCGCATTTCACCTCCCGTGTACCTCAACTCGCCACCCGGTCACTGCGTGTGATGGGCTGCTTCGCTGGGTTGAAGCGACCATGTTCCCCCGTGGGGGGTGTACAGACATGCCATAAAAAATTGCTTACTTAGTGATGTTTTCTCGTTTTTATGTGCGTTCTGGGCTATAATTGTGGGTGAAGGAGGCATCGACGCCATGACCCTGACCGCCCTGCCCGCAGTATCCGGTTCGATCCCGGAGCCCGTCTCGCGGGTGTCGATGATTGCTCGGGCGGGGGCGATTCTGGCGGCCGCGTTCGATGGGGTGCGGTGTGGTCAGCTTGATGATTCCGAGGCTGTTGCGGTGCTGGTGGCTTTGGAGGGGCTGGGTCGCAAGGTTGATGGTGCCAGGCTACGGGCGACTACTGACATTGGTGCGCGTGCCGAAGTGAACCTCGGTGCCGGGTCGTTGGCGTACAAGAACGGATGCCGTAACCGGGTTGATTTCATCACCCAGCTTGTCGGCATTTCCGGCCGTGAAGCCAAACGTCGGTTGAAGCTGGGCGAGGGCGCTGTGGAGCGCACCCCGCTCGGCCTGCCCGTCCCTGCCCGTCCCTGCCCGCTACCCGGTCATTGCCGACGGCCTGATCAGCGGCGATCTCGGGATGGAGTCGGCGGAGATCATCGCCGCCACGCTGACGGCTGTGCAGGGCCGGGTCGGGCAGGACGACCTCGACCGCGTCGAACGCGCTGTGGTCGCGTCGGCGACCGGCGCGATCACGCCGGAGACTGTGGGGCTGCCGGGGGCGGGCATCCGCTTCGCCCCCGACATGCTGCGGGCGCAGGCGATGGAATGGCAGGGCCGACTCGACCCCAACGGCACCGTCCCAAACGACGACGTTGTCGAGGCGACGAGCACGTTGACGTTTGGCCTGCTCCGCAACGGGCTCTACCCGCTGCGCGCCGACGTCACGCCCGAACTGCGCGGAATCATGGATACGTTGTTTGACACGTTCCTGTCGGCGCGGTCTCGCACACCCATCTTCGTGCCCACCGAGTTCCTCGACGACCCTGCTGCCCTTGACGCCGGCACGGCCGGCACCGAGCCGTTCAGTGCCGACTCGTTCACCGGCGACACCCGTTTCGACGGCGACCGCCGCACCGCCGGCGAAAAACGTGCCGACATCCTCCGGTCCGTGTGTGAAGCGGCCGCACGTGACCCGCAGACCCCGACCATGGGCGGCGCAGCCCCCACCGTCATGGTGCACATCAATGCCGTCGACCTTGACCAAGGCCGCGGCGTCGGCTGGATCGACGGCATCGAAGCCCCCATATCGTTTCGCCGCGTGAAAGAATTCATCTGCACCGGCGGCTACAAGCAGGTCATGTTCGGCGAGAACGGTGATGTGCTCTACCTCGGCACCACAATCCGCTGCTTCACCGCCACACAACGCGCAGCCATCGCCGCCCGCGATGAAGGCTGCATCATCCCCGGCTGCAGCATCCCCGCACGCTGGTGCGAAGTCCACCACGTCATCCCCTGGCACCAAGGCGGGGCGACCAACATCAGTAACGGAACACTTTTATGCTGGTTTCACCACCACACCATTGACACCACTGGGTGGAAAATTCGAATGGTCAACGGGCGCCCCCAGGTGCTCGGCCCCATCTTGTGGGACCCGTCTCAGACCTGGCGACCCGCCCGTACCCACCGAGCCAACACCGCCAGCTCTCACTGGCCCGAACTACCCTGGCGCACCTAAGACGAGTTGTACAGTGAGTCTGACATCGCGCGCGGCCCTACTCGTCGGCGGACCCGTTTTGAGATTTGTATCGCCCGACGTGCAGCGCCCGACAGAACTGCGGAAATTTCGGCGGAACACCCCTGCTCAGTAGTGAACGACACGGCTGCTACTCGGCCGCGTGCGCCTCCAGGAACGCGTATACCTCGGAGTCGTCGACCCCCGGAAACGTTCCGGACGGCAGCGGCGATAGCACGTGCGCGTGCAACCGGGCGCTCGGCCAGGCCCTGCCAGCCCAGCGCTGTGCTGCCTCCGCGCTGGGACGTCGACAGCACGACTCGTCCGGGCAGCGCGACACCGTGCGCTGGGTGGTCTCGCGCCCCCGAAACCATTTCGCCTGCGCAAACGGAACGCCGACGCTGATCGCGAACTCACCCGCATCCGTTGACCCGGTCTGGGTTGCCGACCAGAACGTGCCAGCGCTGGTGTCGGTGTACTGGTAGAACTCGGTGGTGCGATTGGTGTGCGTGAACGCCGTGCGCCCGCTCCATTGTTTGCAGACATACTGCCCCTCGATTGACCCGGTCACGTCGGCCGGAAACGGTAGGTCGTCATTTTCGTATCCCTTTTGCAGGGCGCCGTCGCCGTTCACGCGCAGAAAGTGCAGCGTCATGTCGAGGTGTGAGGTGGCAAGGTTGGTCAGCCGCAGTGCTGCCGCCTCGTGAGTGACCCCGAAGGCGTCACGAAAATCCTCCACCGCCAGCTCGCGTTCCTGCTTCGCATTCGACAGAAAGGCAACGGATGCCTCCCGCGGCATCAAACAGGCCGCCGCGAAATAATTAATCTCGAGCCGCTGCCACAAGAACTCGGCGTAGCTGCCCGGTCGTTCATGCCCGAGCAGGCGGTGCCCCATCGCCTGCAACGCCATCGACCGCAGGCCGTGCCCGCCGGGAATGGAGGCCGGCGGCAGGTAGATGCGCCCGTTGGCCAGATCGGTCACCGACCGGGTGGAGTTCGGCAGGTCGTTCACGTAGATCAGGCTGAATCCGAGCTGATCGGCCATAACGCTGACCTCTCGATGGGTAAGGGCTCCCGAGACATGCCCGCTCGCCCGCACCCGTTCCTCCACGAGCTCCTCGATCTCGGGCAGGTAGTTGCCCTGCTCGCGCATCCGCTCGCGCAGCTCGGTATTGGCTCGCCGCGCCTCTTCCGGCGTTGCGATGGCCTCGCTGGCCCGGCGGGACAGCTCACGGTGCAGGCCGAGCAGCGATTCGATGGCGGGCAGCGGCATCCCCTTGGTGACCTTGACGACCGGCAGGCCAAGCGCCCCGTAGAGCGGATTTTTCTGGGCCCGATCGAGCTCAATTTCCAGCGCTGCCCGGTCGTTGGGAGCTTCCCGGCGCAAGAGTTCGGCCAGATCGACCGCGAGGGCGGTGGCGAGATCCTGCAGGGTCGACAGCTTCGGCTCCCGACGCCCGTTCTCTATCAGCGACAGCTGGCTGCCGGCGAGGTGCACGCGCTCCCCGAGTTGGTCCAGGGTGAGCCCGCGCTCTCCACGAAAGTGGCGAATGCGGTGGCCGAGCATGATCAGATCGGAAGGCTGAGGCGACATTCCTTAACGATATCTAAAGAATCGCGTTTCTTAAGTGTCAATATCGCCGTTAGAGGCCCAAAGCGAGGCCATTCTTAGGGTGTAGGACGAAATTATGGTTGTGCACAACGTCGGCCAGACCATTTCGCAACTTTTTCTTGAACGCTTTCACCTCCACCCGGCGACCGGAAAGGCCAGCACATGACCCTCACCACCTCTTCCCTTCAGACCAATGGCGACGCGTACCCGACGCGTACCGGTAGTACCGACCCCAACCTGCAGGCGTGGGTCGATGAGATTGCCCGCCTGACCGAGCCCGACGCCATCGTCTGGTGCGACGGCTCCAAGCGTGAGGCCAATGAGCTCTCCAAGCTGCTTGTCGCCTCCGGCCAGCTCATCCGTCTCAACCCAGAGTGGCGCCCCAACAGCTTCCTCGCCCGCACCAACCCGAAAGATGTCGCCCGTGTCGAGAATCGCACGTTCATCTGCTCCAACGATGAAGCGGATGCCGGCCCCACCAATAACTGGGCCGAACCGGCCAAAATGCGCGCGGAACTCCGCGGTGTTTTCGCCGGCAGTATGCGCGGCCGCACCATGTACATCGTGCCATTCTCGATGGGACCGCTCGGCGGCCCCATCTCCCAGCTCGGCGTCGAGATCACCGATTCCCCCTACGTCGTGCTCAACATGGGCATCATGACGCGCATGGGCGAAACCGTGCTGACCATGATCGAAGCTGGCGACCCGTGGGTGCACACCGTGCACAGCGTCGGGTACCCGCTCGTCGACCAGTCGGGCATCACCCGCCCCGACGTCGACTGGCCCTGCAACGACGACAAATACATCGTGCAGTTTCCAGACACCCGCGAGGTCTGGTCGTACGGTTCCGGCTACGGCGGAAACGCCCTGCTCTCCAAGAAGTCCTTCGCCCTGCGCATCGCCTCGGTGATGGGCCGCGATCAGGGCTGGCTGGCCGAGCACATGCTGCTGATCAAGCTGATCTCGCCCGAGGGCGGCGTGTTCCACGTTGCCGCAGCTTTCCCGTCGGCCTGTGGCAAGACGAACCTGTCAATGCTGCGACCGACCATCCCCGGCTGGAAGGTCGAGACTATCGGCGACGATATCGCCTGGCTGCGCCAGGGCGAAGACGGCCGTCTCTGGGCGATCAATCCAGAGGCCGGCTTCTTCGGAGTCGCCCCCGGAACCGGTGAAACGACCAACCCGACCGCTGTCTCCACGATGTGGGGCAACACCATCTTCACCAACGTCGCCCTGCGCGACGACGGAGACGTGTGGTGGGAGGGCCTCACCGACAAGGCCCCGGACCACCTGATCGACTGGCAGGGCAAGGACTGGACGCCCGACTCCGGCCGTACAGCAGCCCACCCCAACTCGCGCTTCACCGTTGCAGCTGCCCAGTGCCCGTCGATCGCCGACGACTGGGAAGCCGCCGGCGGCGTGCCCCTCGACGCCATCATCTTCGGAGGACGCCGCGCGACCAACGTTCCACTGGTCGCCCAAGCGCGCAGCTGGAAGCACGGCGTGTTCATGGGCGCCACGATTTCGTCTGAGAAGACCGCGGCGGCCGACGGCATCGTTGGCGAGCTGCGTCGCGACCCGTTCGCGATGCTCCCGTTTTGCGGCTATAACATGGCCGACTACTGGGGCCACTGGCTCAAGGTCGGCAAGGAACTTGGCACCAACGCCCCGGCGATCTTCCAGGTGAACTGGTTCCGCAAGGGCCCGGACGGCGGCTTCATCTGGCCCGGATTCGGCGAGAACTCGCGGGTTCTCGAATGGATGATTCGCCGCATCGAGGGCACTGCTGACGCCGTCGATACCCCGATCGGCCTGCTCCCGACCACGGGCGGACTGAACCTCGACGGTCTCGACCTGTCCGAGGAATCCGTCGACCAACTGTTCGCAATCGACCAGACCAGCTGGCTCGCCGAATGCGACCTGACCGAGGAATACTTCGACAAGTTCGGCGACCGCGTGCCGCCGGCGCTTCGGGCCGAGCTCGCGAGCGTGCGCTACCACCTCAAGGACTAGTTCGCGCAGCTAACGGCCCCGTCACTTCCGTGGCGGGGCCGTTGTGTGTCCCTGGTGCGTGCTCGCTGTGGCCTTGTCCAACGCATCCATTTGATTTAGTATCGCCACAGATAAGGCCGTATGGCCGGCATCTGGCCGCGGGGGCATCTCGGAGCAAAGGAGCACCATGCATCGCACTGTACGACTTGCCGTGTCTGTGTTGGCGGCGACCTCGATGGTCGCGCTGGTCGGCTGTTCACCGACCGCAGAAGACAACGGAGACGCTCAAACCCTGAAGATCGTCTATCAGGAGACGGATTCCTTCACTGCCCTCGACACTCTCTTCACGAAGATCAAGCCCGAATTTGAGGCCGCCCATGAGGGGGTCACCGTGGAACTGCAACCGATCCAGGCGAACGACGACGACTATTCGACCAAGCTCGCGCTGTCCCAGCAGTCGGCAGAGACCGCCCCCGACGTCTTCTACGAAGACACGTTCCGTCTGCGCTCCGATATCGACGCCGGTTACCTGCTCAACCTCGACGATCACGTTGACGGCTGGGATGACTGGTCCCAGTTCAACGAAGGGGCCAAGGCGGCGGGAATGGGAGACGACGGCAGCATCTACGCCGTCCCGCTCGGAACCGACACCCGCGCAATCTGGTACAGCAAGCCGATACTCGAAGCTGCTGGAATCACCGTGCCGTGGCAACCGGAGAGCTGGGACGACATCCTCAAGGCAGCGCGCGCCATTCAAGTAAGCCAGCCCGACGTCGTACCCTTCAATATGTATGCCGGCAAGGGCACCGGCGAGGGCACCGTCATGCAGAGTTTCTACGAACTGCTCTACGGCACCGGCGACGAGCTGTACAACGAGGATGAGCAAAAATGGGTCGTCGGCTCCGAGGGGTTTAAGGATTCGCTCGAATTTCTCAAGACGCTCTACGACGAGAAGCTGGCCGTGACCCCGGCCGAGGCGCTCGACGCCAACGTGTGGAAGAAGGTCTTCGGCGAGCTCTTCCCGCAGGGCAAACTCGGAGGAACGGTCGAGGGCTCATACACCCCGTCCTTTTGGCAGGAAGGCGGCTCATATGCCTGGCCAGAATACATCGATGATATGGGTGTCGCGGCCTTCCCCACCCAAGATGGCGATGCCCCGCAGGGCGTGAGTATGTCGGGCGGTTGGACTCTCGCCGTCGGAGCGAAGACAAAGAACGCCGACCTGGCCTTCGAATTTCTCACCCTCGCGCTCAACCAGGAAAACGCGCTCTGGTACAACATCAACAATTCGCAGATCGCGGTGCGCACGGATGTCGCGAGCGAACCCAGCTACCTCGAGGCGAACCCCTTCGTGGAAGCGGTCACTGACCTGGTGTCGGTGACCCACTATCGGCCAGCGACGTCGGATTATCCGAAGATCTCCGCCGAGGTTCAGGCCGCAACGGAAGCGGTCATCACCGGGCAGCTCAGCGTCGACGATGCTGCGGCCGCCTATGACGCGGCCGTCGAGGGCATCGTAGGTGCGGACAAGGTCACCGAGTAACGATGACCGCCGGGCTGATCGCATCTGCCCCGGCGAGTCCGGCCTCCGCCGGGCCCGCCGGGCGGGGCGGTCGGCGACGCCGGCCGTCTCCGGCGTGGCGGCTGCTTCCGGTAGTGCCGGCGATCGTCCTGCTGCTGATCTTTCTCGCTGGGCCGGTCGTCTGGTCGTTCTACGGCTCCTTCACGAACGCCTCACTCACCGGTACGAACGCGCAAAATCCGGCCTGGATCGGCTTCGACAACTACCTGCGCCTGTTCTCCGACCCGGTCTTCCCGCTCTCGCTCTGGCTCACCGTGGTGTTCGTGGTGGCGTCGGCGATCATTGGACAGAACTTTCTCGGCCTCGGCATCGCCCTGCTCATGAACCGCGCGAACAGTGCCGTGGTCGGCGTGGTCGGCACCTGCGTCGTCGCGGCTTGGGTGCTACCCGAGATTGTCGCGGCCTTCGTGGCCTACGCCTATTTCAGCCAGGATGGCACCCTTAATCAGATTCTGGCCGCACTCGGCATGACCGGTCCGAACTGGCTGTACAGCTTTCCGATGCTCGCCATCGTGCTCGCCAACGTCTGGCGCGGTACCGCGTTTTCGATGATGGTCTATCGGGCGGCCCTGGGCGACGTGCCGATCGAAATTACTGAGGCGGCAATGATCGACGGAGCCGGTGGGGCGAAACGGCTGTTCCTGATCACCATTCCGATGATTAAATCGAGCATCACCACCAACCTCATGCTGATCACCCTGCAGACCCTGTCGGTCTTCACCTTGGTCTGGGTGATGACCGCTGGCGGCCCGGGCAACCAGAGCACGATTCTGCCGGTGATGGCTTTCCAGGAAGCCTTCCGGTTCAGTGATATCGGCTACGGCACGGCGATCGCCACCGTGATGCTTCTCATTGGTGCGGCTTTCTCCATCATCTACATTCGCGCGCTGCGCCCGAGTAAGGGGTAAGGGTGACCGATTTCGCTGCAGTGGTCCCGGCTGTGACGCGACCGGCAGCATCCGTCGCCTCGCCGAAAAAGGCGGTCAGTGCGCTGCTCGTTAATGGCGTTCTCGTGCTCATTGCGCTGTGTTTTCTGCTGCCGTTGGCCTGGCTCGTGCTCGCCTCGCTCGACGTGCGGGCGAGCTATCAGACGCAAATTCCCGACCGGCTCTCGCTAGAGAATTTTCGGGCGGTGCTCACCCCCGATCTCACTTTTCGGCCCCTGTGGAACAGCTTTCTACTCTCGGCTGGCGCATCGGTCGTGACCGTGGTGGCCTCCGTTCTCGCCGCCTACCCGCTCTCCCGATATTCGATGCGCTTCAATAAACCGTTTATGTATGCGATTCTGTTCGGGACCTGCCTGCCGATCACGGCGATCATGGTTCCCGTCTACAGCCTGTTTGTGCGGTTGCAGCTGATCGATTCGATGGGGGCGACCGTTCTGTTCCTGGCGGCGACGTCGTTGCCGATGGCGATTTGGATGACCAAGAACTTTATGGACTCGGTGCCGATCAGCCTTGAGGAAGCGGCTTGGGTTGATGGCGCGAGTGCTATGACGGCGCTGCGTCGCATTGTCGTGCCGCTGATGCGACCGGGCCTCGGGGTGGTCTTCATTTTCGTGTTCATCCAGGCCTGGGGAAACTTCTTCGTACCATTCATTCTGCTGCTCTCGCCGAGTAAGCAACCGGCGGCCGTAAGCATTTATAGCTTCTTCGGCCAGTTCGGGGCGATAGCGTACGGCCAACTCGCGGCGTTCTCCGTGCTCTATTCCGTTCCCGTAATACTTCTGTACGCACTCGTTTCGCGCGGCATGGGAGCCTCCTTCTCCATGTCGGGCGCGATCAAAGGGTAGGGCCAGCATGCACGACGACAGCGCACTGATCGAAGCCCGGCTGAACCGGTTCGTTCGTGAACGACTGCTGCCAGCGATCTACCGGGCCACCGCGCCGCTCACAGTCACCGCCTGGACGGTGCCGGGAGAGCCGGTCTCGTTTGCCGAGGCGATCGCGCATCCGTTTGCGCCGTTCGTCGTTGGCGAAGCGTGGGGCCGTCCGTGGGGCACCGTGTGGTTTCACCTCACCGGGCTGGTGCCGCCCACGTGGGCCGGCCTGGCCGACACCCGCATCGAAGTCGTCATCGACCTCGGGTTCACCGCCGCAGTGCCAGGATTTCAGGCCGAGGGCACCGCCTACAGCCCGGATGGCCGCCTGCTCAAGGGTGTTGAGTCGTTGAACCGCACCGTGAGTGTGCGCGGCGACACCATTGACCTCTATATAGAGGCCGCCGCCAACCCGAATATCGCGGCCGACTTCAGCTTCACCCCCACGCTGCTCGGCGATCTCGACACCGCCGGCACCACGCCGCTCTACCTGCTTCGACAAGCGGATGTCGCCCAGCGCGACACACAGGTCTGGCACCTCGTGCAGGACGTGTTCGCTCTCGACGGCCTGCGCCGCGAGTTACCCGTCGCCTCACCGCGGCGGGCGAACATTCTGCGCGCCCTCGAACGCTGCCTCGATCTGCTCGACCCCGACGATGTGAGTGGCACAGCAGTCGTGGGCCGGGCTGCCTTGGCAAATGTAATGGCGAGCCCGGCAAACGCCAGCGCGCATCGGGTGCACGCGGTCGGGCACGCGCACATCGACAGCGCCTGGCTCTGGCCGGTGCGCGAGACCGTGCGGAAGGTCGCGCGTACCTGGTCCAACGTGCTCGATCTGATCGATCGGTATCCAGACTTCGTGTTCGCGGCCTCCTCCGCCCAGCAATACGCCTGGTTGCGCGACCAATACCCGGACTTGTTTGAGCGGGTGCGCGGGGCCGTCGCGGCCGGAAACTTCGTGCCAGTCGGCGGTATGTGGGTCGAGTCCGACACGAACATGCCTAGCGGCGAGGCACTGGCCCGGCAGTTTGTCGTCGGCAAGGGGTTCTTTCTGCGGGAGTTCGGAGTGGAACCCCTCGAAGTCTGGCTGCCAGACTCCTTCGGCTATTCGGCGGCGCTTCCCCAGATCGTGCGCGCGGCCGGCAGTCGGTGGTTTCTCACCCAAAAGCTCTCCTGGAACGACACGAACGTGTTTCCCCACCACAGCTTTCTCTGGGAGGGCCTCGACGGCAGCCGCGTCTTCACACACTTTCCGCCGGTCGCCGACTACAACGCGCAGCTCTCCGGCCTCGAACTGGCCCGCGCCGAAAACCTGTACAGCGAAAAGGGTGCCGCGAATACCTCGCTCGTGCCGTTCGGGTGGGGTGACGGCGGCGGTGGCCCGACCGAGGAGATGATTGCCGCCGCCCACCGCACAGCGTCGCTCGAGGGCTCGCCGACGGTCGAACTGTCGAGCCCGCGGCGCTTCTTTGAGGCGGCGGAGGCGGAATATGAGGCGCCACCGGTGTGGTCTGGCGAGTTGTACCTGGAGTTTCACCGCGGCACGCTCACCTCGCAGGCCCGAACCAAGCGGGGCAACCGGCGCAGTGAGCACCTGCTCCGAGAGGCGGAGCTGTGGGCGACGACGGCTTCTCTTCGGGCAGGGGCTGAGTATCCACGCGCGGCCCTCGATAACGCGTGGCAGACGGTGTTGCTGCAGCAATTTCACGACATACTTCCGGGATCGTCGATCGCCTGGGTGCACCAGGAGGCCGAGCGTGAGTATGCACGGGTCGCGCGCGTGCTGGAGGGGGTGATCGAGGCATCCGTTCGTGCACTGTGCGGGGCGGGTAGCGGCGCGATCGTGCTGAACGCTGGACCGTATGCCCGCGCCGGGGTGCCCGCGCTTGGCGGCAGCAGCGTGCGCGCCGAGGTGACGCCCGTCACAGCGACGATCGCCAACACCCCCGACGGCTGGGTACTCGCCAACCGGCACGTGGTCGTGACGATTGACACGGACGGACTCTTCACGTTGGTCTATGATCGTCAGAACCACCGCGAGGTCGTGCCGGCCGGAGCCAGGGCCAACCTGCTCACGCTGCACCGGGACACCCCCACCGAGTGGGACGCCTGGGACCTGGACACCCCGCATTCGCGCCTGTTCGAGGCGCTCACCGCTGCCGAGTCGATCGACCGAATCGACGAACTTCCCAGCGGCAGGGTGGGGGTGCGCGTCACTCGCCGATTCGGAGGCTCGTCCCTCACCGAAGAGATCACCCTCGCATCGGATTCACGTGCGATCGACCTGAACTTCAGCATCGACTGGCACGAGCGGCAGAAGCTGCTGCGGCTGAACTTTCCGCTCGACGTGCACGCCGATCGGGCCGCCTCTGAAATCCAGTTCGGGCATATATTCCGTCCGACGCATGCGAATACCTCGTGGGACGCTGCCCGCTTCGAAACCGTCGCCCACCGCTGGGTGCACGTCGGGGAACCCGATTTCGGAGTGGCGGTGGCCAACGACTCTACCTACGGCCACGCGATCACCCGCACCGTCTTTCGCGCAACGGATGCCGCCCCCCGCATCGAAACACCAGCGCGCGTCGGCACCACCGTGGCGCTGTCCCTACTACGCGCCCCGGTCTTCCCCGACCCGGCCACCGACCAGGGACGGCACGACGTCGGGGTATCTCTCCGCGTCGGCGCGAGTATTCCTGACGCGGTATATGAGGGTTATCGGCTCAACCTGCCGCTGCGCACCGTCACCGGCGTTGGCGCTATAACGGTCGAGCCGCTGTTCGCGGTCGACAATCCCGCTGTGGTGATTGAGGCCGTCAAGCTCGCCGAAGACGGCAGCGGTGACGTGATCGTGCGGCTCTACGAGGCGCACGGAATCCGGGCCCTGGCCCGGATCATCCGCTCATTCGAGGCGGCCGAGGCCTACGAGACGGACCTGCTTGAGCGCCGTGTCGCCCCCGCCGCCGTGACCGCGACTGATGACGCCGGCCTGACGTTGGAATTGCGCCCGTTCCAGCTGGTGACGCTGCGCTATCGGCGCACGTAACGCCGGTAATATTCGCGACACGCCGTCACCACGCGTCACCCGACACGGCGTGTCGCATATTCACCGGCGTTACGTACCGGCTCGGCGGCCTAGACCAGCAGCTGGTGCTTCGCGAGGTCGCGGTAGAGCGGGGTTGAGACCACGAGCTCCGAGTGGGTGCCGATGCCGACGACTTCGCCGTGATCGAGCACCACGATCTGGTCGCTGTCGACGACGGTCGACAGGCGGTGTGCGATCACAATGAGCGTGCGGTCGGCTGCCACGGCGTCGATAGCTTCGCGCATCATCTGCTCGTTTTTGCCATCAAGGCTGGAGGTGGACTCGTCGAGCAGCAGAATGGGCGGAGCCGCGAGCAGCGCCCGCGCGATTGCGAGGCGTTGGCGTTCGCCGCCGGAGAGTTTCACGCCCGATTCGCCGACCGCGGCGCCGAGCCCGGCCGGGTCGCGGTCGAGTACCTCGCCGAGGTTGACAGCGTGCAGCACCTTGATGCAGTCCTCGTCGGTGGCATCGGGCGTTGCGAGCGTGAGGTTGTCGCGCAGCGATCCGGCCAGCACGGGGGCGTCCTGCTCGACGTAGCCGATCTGTGCCCGTAAAGCGGTGCGATCCAGCGAACGGATGTCCAGCCCGCCCAGCCGCACCGTGCCATCGGAGACGTCGTAGAAGCGCTCGATCAGGGCGAGAATGGTGCTCTTTCCGGCTCCGCTGGGGCCGACGAGCGCCGTGCGCAGGCCGCGCGGCGCGGTGAATGAGATGCCCTTGAGTACGGGACGCGGTTCGGTAGAGGCTGAGGCGTCTGGTGCGGTCGCCGTGGTGGCGGCCGAGCCGTCAGCATCCGCTGCAGCCGTAGGGTCAACCTCGACCGCCGCCGCAGCGTACCCGAAGTGCACGTTGTCGAAGCTGATCGCCGCGGCTTCTGGATTGACCTTCTCGTTCGCGGCACCGACGGTCATGGCGAGCGGCGCGATGTCGCGATCGAACTGATCCTCGGCGGGCAGATCGATGATTTCCTGGATTCGACCGAGCGCGCCGAGCGCCGCGTTGACCGAGGTGATCGCGCCGAAGAACTGGCCGAGCGGCATGATCATCATGAACAGGAACAGAATGAAGGCGACGAGGTCGGCGATGCTGATGGCGTTGCTCGCGACGCGAAAGCCGCCAACGCCGAGCACCACGAGAAATGTGACCTGCATGGCGATGCCGGCAATCGGCACCACGAGGGCGCTGATCTTGGCGACCTCGATGCCCATGCGCCACGCGCCGTGGGCGTCCTGGTCGATCACGGCGACTTCGCGCTCGGTTGCGTTGGCGGCGCGCACCGTGCGGATGGCGCTGATGGCACGCTCAACGCTCGCGGCGAGGTCGCCGACCTTCGCCTGCGCGGCCTGGCTCGCGGTGCGGATGCGCCGTGACAACACTGTGACCGTGACCACCGACACCGCGATGACGAGCACGGTTAGACCGAGCAGCACCGGGTCGATGATGAGCATCGCAATGAGCGCACCGATAAAGGTGAGCGACCCTCCGATCGCCTCGACCAGGCCCTGGGTGAGCACGGCGCGCAGCAGGGTCGTATCGCTGCCGACGCGGGAGACGAGGTCGCCGGTGCGGCGAGCATCGAATTCGCTGATCGGCAGGCGCAGCAGGCGGCCGACCAGCTTACGTCGGCTGGAGAGCACGACCCCCTCGCCGGTACGCTGCAGCAGGTAGTGCTGATAACCGCTGATCAACCCGGAAATCACCACAAGCGCGATCAGCCAGCCGAGCAACGAGCCGAGCGGGTTGTTGGCCTGGACTTTCGTGATGACCTGGCTGACCAGCAGGGGTTGGGCCAGGCTTGCCGCGGCCCCGAGCACGCTCAAGACGACGACAACGCCGAGCACCTTCTTGTGTTCGAACAGGTAGGGGAGCAGTTGGCTGAACTTCGCACGCGGGCCGGTGGGGGCTGGGCGGCCCCGGCGGCCGGCGCGCGCCGGCTTCGGTTCAGTTGGGGGAGCAGATGTGTCGGGCTCAGCGGAAGTCACTGATTAATCTTAACCGCCGAAGATGCGAACCGTCGCCACTGGTACAGGTGCGGTCTGCACGCGCACGAGCGGCGACCTCCGTGTGCGCTGTCTCGGGACGCGCGTAAAGCGCGCTCCTCAACCAGCGGGTCGGTCGCCCACTTCGCTGGTCGAGGAGCCGGCGTCTCGAGACCGATGGAGCCGCTCTCGAGAGCACGAACCTAGCGGTGCAGGTCGAGGTCCTTCGTTTCGCGGCTCAGGATCAGCGCGATCAGGGTGATCACGGCCATGACCGAGAGGTAGATACCCACCCAGAAGGGGCTGCCCCCGCCGAGCGTCCACAGCCAAATGGCGATGAATGGAGCGACGGCCGCGCCGAGAATCGAACTCATGTTGTAAGCGAAGGCCGAGCCGGTGTAGCGCACGCTGGTCGGGAACAGCTCAGGCAGCAGCGCGCCCATCGGGCCAAACGTCATGCCCATCAGTGAAAAGCCGACGATGAGAAACAGCATCACACCGGGAAATCCGGCCCCGAGCAGCGGCACGAACAGCAGCCCGAACACGACAATGGCGAGCGTCACGATGATGAGTGTCTTGCGGCGTCCGTGCCTGTCGGCCCAGGGGCCAGAGGCGAGGGTGAAGATTCCGAAGAACACCACGCCGAGAATCATCATGAGAATGAAGTTGTTGTAGGTGAACCCAAGTCCCGGCACCGGGGCATCCGTTGCTGCACGGCCATAGCCGAGGGTAAAGGTCGTCATCAGGTAGAACAGAACATAGGTCGCGAGCATAGTGAACGTGCCGAGGATGAGTTCGCGCCAGTTCGACTTGAACACCGCAGCGAGCGGCAGCTTCTCGACCCGTTTGGCCGTGACGACCTGGGTGAAGACCTCGCTCTCGACCAGGCGCAGACGCACCCAGAGGCCGACGATGACCATCACGGCCGAGAACAGGAAGGGGATGCGCCAGGCCCACTCGAGGAACGCCTCGGACGGGCGGGTTGGGTCGGTCGATGGCAGCGCGAGGGCGAGGCCGAGGAACAAGCCGTTGGCGATGATGAACCCGAGCGGGGCGCCGACCTGGGGAAAGGTTCCATACCAGGCGCGCTTGCCGGCCGGTGCGTTCTCGGTTGCGACCAGTGCCGCGCCGCTCCACTCGCCGCCGAGGGCGAACCCCTGGGCCAGGCGCAGAATGACGAGCATGAACGGTGCCCACCAGCCGATCATCTCGTAGGTCGGCAGCAGGCCGATCAAGAACGTTGCGATGCCCATGATGAGCAGCGCGCCGACCAGGGTGGCTTTGCGCCCCTTGCGGTCACCGAAGTGACCGAAGAACAGTGCGCCGATCGGTCGGGCGACCATGGCGGCGCCGAAGACGGCGAAGGAGGCGAGCAGTGCGGTGGTCTCGTTACCGGTGGGAAAGAACAGGTGGGGAAAGACGAGAACGGCCGCCGTCGCGTAGACGTAGAAGTCGTAGAACTCAATGGTCGTGCCGATGAGGCTCGCCATGATGACGCGGCCCTTCGGATTGACGGGCTTGGTCGGCGTCGAAACCGACGCAGTGGATGTAGACATGAGGGTGAAACACTCCGGAAGGGATTGCGAAGCGCTGACGAAACCCGCAAGTCGATCTGACTTCCCGCGGTAACGTTTACGCACGAATGGGGGTGTGGCCGCGAGTGGAGGCCATAAAAAACCCTACCTCGCCCGATCGAAAGCGGGTAAATGGTTGCTTCGAGTGACGTGAAGCAGCCAGTTACCCGCTTTCGCGAAACTTATTACTTCCAGAGCACCGCGACGACAATGTTGACGAGGGTGAGGGCTCCGATGGCCCAGAGCACCCAGGAGGCCACGCTTGGCTTCTTGCGGTTCATGACCACGAGCACGGTGATCACGATGAGCACGAGCAGCTTGATGCCGATCTTGACGTTGTCGATGTGGCCGAGCGAACCCATCTCAATCACGCCGACCAGCAGCACTCCGGTGACCAGCTGGGTCAGCGCGCCGTGAAACATTGCGGCGACAATCGTGCCCTTGCCGGCGATGATCGCCTTGATCTGCACCAGAAAACCGCCAAGCAGCGAGGCGAGGCCGACGAAGTGCAGAATGAGCAGAATGTTGCGCAGAAGGTCCATGCGTTCAGCCTAGGCGACGACGATGCGCCACAAGCTACCGGACAAGCCCGCGCAGCTCACGCAGCACCAGAGCGGTGGCGAGGGCAGCGGATGCCGCCTCCTCACCCTTGTCCTCCTTCGAACCGGGCAATCCGGCTCGATCGAGGCCCTGCTGTTCGTTGTCCAGGGTCAGTACGCCGAAACCTACCGGCTTGCCGGTGTCGAGCGCGACGCGAGTGAGGCCATCCGTTGCCGCATTAGAGACGAATTCGAAGTGCGGGGTGCCGCCGCGAATGATAACGCCGAGGGCGACGACCGCATCGGCCCCGTTTTCGAGGGCAACCTTGCAGGCGACGGGCAGTTCGAAGCTGCCCGGCACCCGCACGAGCGACCAGGAGGCGCCGCTCGCTTCGAGCACCCTGGTCGCCCCGGCAATCAGGCCGGCGGTGATCACGTCGTGCCACAGACCCGCCACGATGACCACGCGCAGACCGCTGCCGTCAACATTGATTAAAGGTCCGGTTCCAGCCATTAGGCGATTCCATTCATGATGTCGGTGTTCGTGATGTGGTGACCCATCCGGTCACGCTTGGTCGCGAGGTATTCCTCGTTGAATTCGCCGATGCCCACCACGAGCGGCACCCGCTCGGTCACGCCTACACCGTGCCGCTCCAGCTGGCGCACCTTCTCGGGATTGTTGGTGAGCAGTCGCACCGAAGTCAACCCGAGTTCGTGCAGGATGCTGCTGGCCGCGCCGTATTCGCGGCTGTCGACGGGCAGGCCCAGCGCCACGTTCGCGTCGAAGGTGTCGAGGCCGTCCTCCTGCAGCTCATAGGCCCGCAGCTTGTTGATCAGGCCGATGCCGCGCCCCTCCTGGCCGCGCAGGTAGACGACAACACCGCCCTCCTCCTGAACGATGTCGAGCGAGGCGTCGAGCTGCGGACCGCACTCGCACTTGAGTGAGCCGAAGGCTTCGCCGGTGAGGCACTCGGAGTGCACGCGCACGATGGCGCCGTCGACCGGGGTGCCCGCCACGAAAGCGACATGGTCTGCGCCGGTCGAGACGTCACGGTAGGCACGCACCCGAAAGAGACCATGGCTGGTGGGAACCATGGTTTCTACCTCGAAGTCGACCCGTGGTGCTTTCACAACGGGGGCGAGCTCCTCGTCGGGATGAAACTCGTTCAGGAAACTGATCAGGTCTTTAATGGTGATAACGAGTAGGCCCTCGCGTTCGCCGAGTTCAAGCAGCCCCGGTAGGCGCATCATCTCTCCGTCGTCGGCGACGATCTCAGCTATCGCGGCGACCGGAACTAAGCCGGCCAGCTTCATCAGGTCAACGCCGGCCTCAGTGTGGCCGCCGCGCTCGCGAACACCGCCGTCCCTGGCGCGCAGCGGCAGAATGTGACCCGGCCGGTGCAGGCTTATCGCTGCCGAAGCAGGGTCGGCCAGCACCCGCAGGGTGTGGGCGCGGTCAGCGGCGCTGATGCCGGTCGACAGCCGGTCGGCAGCGTCGACGCTCACCGTGTAGTTCGTGCCGAGAGGATCTTCGTTGTTCATGACCATGACCGGCAGGTCAAGCCGATCGGCGATCTCGTTGGTCATCGGGGCACAGATGAACCCTGACGAGTAGCGCACGGTCCAGGCGATCCATTCCTGGGTAGCGAGCTGGGCTGAAATGATGACGTCACCCTCGTTTTCGCGGCCCTCGTCGTCGGCGACGATGACCGGTCGGCCGAGGCGCAGTTCCGCGAGTGCGGCGGGAATATCGGCGAGGTTCATGATGCGCTCCTGGTTTCGGACTGGTTTTGCGGGGTTCGGGCTGCGGTGAGGTCGAGCATCCGTTCGACGTGGCGGGCCACAATGTCGGTCTCAATGTTGACCCGGTCGCCGGCGGCACGCTCGCCGAGGGTGGTCGCCGTAAGGGTCTCGGGAATGAGCGACACCTCAAACCACTGATTCGTCTCGGTGGTGGGGCTGATGTTGCTCACGGTGAGGGAGACTCCGTCGATGGCGATCGAGCCCTTACCGACCACCAGGGGAGCAAGTTCGGTGCTGAGGCTGAATCGCAGCACCCGCCAGGCCTCGCCGGGGGTGACCGCGAGCACGGTGCTGGTTCCGTCGATGTGGCCCTGCACGATGTGGCCGCCGAGGCGCCCGCCGACCAGGGCGGCGCGTTCGAGATTGACCGGGGAGCCGGCGCGGGCCTCCGACAGCGTTGACATCGACAGGGTCTGCGCCATCACGTCGGCGGTGAACGTTTCGGCGGTGCGGGCAACCACGGTGAGGCAGACGCCCTGCACCGCGATGGAGTCGCCGTGACCAGCACCGTCGACGACGAGCGGGCCGCGAATGGTGAGGCGGGCGGCATCCGCTGTGTGCGAGATGTGCTCGATCTGGCCGAGCTCCTCGATGATTCCGGTGAACATGGGGTTCCTTAGGTGGTGTGCGGCCGGGCAACGATGAGAACATCGTCGCCGAGCCGGTCGAGGGAGTGAACAGAGAGACGACGCTGCTCGTCAATGCCGGTCACGCCGATGTCTGTGATGGCTAGTCGGGGCCCGCCGATGAGCGTCGGTGCCAGGTAGACGAGGTATTCGTCGACCAGCCCGGCGGCCACGAAGGCGCTCGCCACGGTGGGTCCGCCCTCGATGAACACGCTGCGGAGGCCGCGTTCGTGCAGGTCGGCGAGTAGGCCAGGCAGATCGCGGCCGTCGAACAACAGCGGTTGCTGCGGGTGGCTGCGCAGGGCAGCGGATGCCGGCAGCTCGCGTCGGCCCAGCACAACGGGCACCGGCTGCCGCTCGAGCTGCTCACCCTTGAGTCCGCGCGCGGTCAGCGCCGGGTCGTCGGCGAGCACTGTTCCGGTGCCGACCAGAATCGCGTCCGCGGCGGCGCGGCGCCGGTGCACGTCGTGTCGGGACTCTGGCCCGGTGATCCAGCGGCTGGAACCGTCGGCGGCGGCCGCGCGCCCGTCGAGGCTCGACGCCCACTTGAGCGTGACGAAGGGGCGTCGAAGGCGTGCGGCGACGAGCCAGTCACCGAGAAACGCCTCACCATCGATGCTCCATAGACCGCCCTGAACGTCGATGCCGGCGGCCCGCAGCCGGTCTGCTCCGCCGCGGGAACGCTCGCCGGGGTCGGTCACCGAGTAGATAACGCGGGCGACGCCGGCCTCGATCAGGGCTTGGGTGCAGGGGCCGGTGCGGCCGACATGGTTGCAGGGTTCGAGGGTGACCACGACGGTACTGCCGTGTGCGACGCCAGGGGCGAGGTAGGACAACGCGTCGACCTCTGCGTGTGTGCTGCCAGCGCCGCGGTGCCAGCCCTCCGCGACGGTGTCGCCCTGTGCGTTCAGAATGACGCAGCCGACTCGTGGGTTCACGCCGGTGGCTGGCCCCCGGGCGGCGAGTTCGAGTGCGCGGCGCATTGCGCTGTGCACCATTGTGTCAGCCGCCGCGTTGTTGGTCATCCCGCCCTCATCCAGATTGGACGAGCTCCGGGGGTGTGGGTCTGCCGACATGCACAAAACCCGTCGGTCGACCGTAGGGGCCAACCGACTCGTGCGCCTCCCGTCCGGACTTTAACCGTCGGTGCTGGAATTTCGCCAACTCAACCGCTTGGTCCCTTTTTCAAGGGGCTAACGGGTCGCGGACTTTAACCGCCGGTTCGGAATTACGCCGACCCCGGAGCACGTGTACTACTTCTAGTTATAGTGCAACAGCCCGTGTACCGTGGTATTCCCGCCACAATCCGACTCAGGAAGCCTCGACCAGAGCCCTGGCGGTGCTCTCGTCGACGAAGAGGTCGGTGATCAGCCGGGCGGCGAGCGCACCGCGCAGGCTGGCGATTTTGGAGCGGCCGGCAACGACGCAGATGCGCCGCGGGGTCCGGCGCAGTACCGTGAAGTCAGGGCCGGTCGACCGCTCGTTCAGGGCGATACCGTCGGCCGAACCGTCAGCGCGATAGAACACGGTCGCTACGTCGCCGACAATGCCCGCCGTGCTGAGAGCGTCGAAGTCCGCCTTCTCGAGGTAGCCCCCGGCATAGACGCGGCTGGTCACACCGGAAAACGGTGATCCCAGGCCGAACAGGGCGATGTCTAGGGTGGATTGCATGTCGATCAGACGGCTGATGCTGCGCTCCCGCCAGAGCGCCTGCTTGGTCGCCGGGTCGTCGAAGAACGCCGGCACCGGAAACTGCTGAATGTGCGCGCCGAAGGCCGTGCCGAAGCGTCCGAGAATTTCGCTCGCATAGCCGAGGCCGGTTGTGCGCATATTTCCCGCGCCATTGAGCTGCACGATTTGCGAGTTGTGCGTCTGCTTGGGCGTCAGGTGTCGGCTGATTGCGTTCATGGTGGAGCCCCAGGCGATGCCCATGGTCATGTTGGAATCGAAGTATTGGCCGAGAATTCGTGCAACAGAGAGGGCTACGCGCTCCAGGCGATCGACGTCGCTCGCGCTGTCGGGAACCGGGACGACGTGCGCTTCGATCCGAAACCGAGCCTCGAGCTGCTGCTCGAGGTGACTGGGAGCATCCAACGGGGACTTGATCTGAATATCGACCAAACCCGTCTCCCTGGCATGGCTCAGCAGGCGAGAGACGGAGGATCGGGAGGTATGCAACTCCTGGGCGATCGCGTCCATAGTGAGGTCCTGCATGTAGTAAAGGTGTGCCGCTGTAAGGGCGTCGCGGCTGCGATCGGACTGCACCGGATCAATATCGAACGTCACACTTACTCCTTGCACGTATGTTCAATCCTGTTGAGAAATTGTGTCGGACTGTCAGACTGAATCTATTCACATGGCTTGACCCGCGCAAATTAAGCCTGGGTAAGCCCGAGGCAGAGGTGACAACAATGTCGTTCGCAAATTCACAGACCGGTACCGCGATCTCCGATCGTGCGACGGCCCAGGTGCTCATTATCGGCGCCGGTATCAATGGCATCGCGACCTTCCGCGATCTGGCCCTGCAGGGCGTCGACGTGGTCATCGTCGAGAAGAACGACTTCGTCTCCGGCGCGTCGTCGGCGAGCTCGCACATGATTCACGGTGGGGTGCGCTACCTTGAAAACGGCGAGTTTCGCCTGGTCAAGGAGTCGGTGACGGAGCGCAACAGCCTCCTCAAGATTGCACCGCACTATGTCAAACCGCTGCAGACAACCATCCCCATCTTCTCCACCTTCTCCGGGGTGATGGCCGCGCCGCTGCGGTTTATCACCCACAGGCAGGGGGCCACGCACGTGGAGCGCGGCGCCATGCTCATCAAGGTCGGCATGATGATCTACGACGCATTCTCCCGCGATGGCGGAACGGTGCCGCGCCATGAGTTCGTTGGCCGAAGCAAGGCGCTCGCCGCCTTGCCGAAACTCAACCCCGGCCTCAAGTACACGGCCACCTATTACGATGCCGCCATGCACGACCCGGAACGGCTAGCCCTCGATGTGCTGCACGACGGCCTCGATGCCGGCCCACACGCCCGCGCGGCCAACTATGTTGAGGCCGTCGGCATGGATAACGACGGCGTGCACCTGCGCAATAGCGTCACCGGCGAAGAATTCACCTTTCACGCGGATGTCGTCGTCAACACGAGCGGGCCGTGGACCGACCTGACTAACACGGCTTTGGGCCAGCCGAGCACGTTCATGGGCGGTACCAAGGGCTCCCACATCGTGCTCGACAATCCGGAGCTGCTCGCGGCGACCGGAGGCCGAGAGATCTTTTTCGAGCACGAAGACGGACGCATTGTGCTGATCTACCCGCTCAAGGGCCGAGTTTTAGTCGGTACGACCGACCTCGAACATGACATGTCGAAGCCGGTGCGCTGCACCGAAGACGAGATCGACTATTTCTTCGACCTGGTCGCGCACGTTTTCCCAACGGTGAAGGTCGATCGTTCGCACATCGTGTTCCGTTTTGCTGGCGTGCGCCCGCTGCCGCGTCACGACGATGAAGCCCCGGGTTTCGTCTCCCGCGACTACCGCATCGAGTCGCGTCCGCTGCCCCGAGCAGGCGTCGCGGACGGCACCCTGCTCAGCCTGGTCGGCGGCAAATGGACCACCTTCCGCGCCCTCGCCGAAAACCTGAGCACTGACATCCTGAAGCTGCTCGGCCTGCCGCGCACCGTCTCCACCGAGGGCTTGGCCATCGGCGGCGGCCGCAATTTTCCGGTAACGGATGCTGCCCATCAGGTGTGGGTCACCGCTCACGGCGACGAGGTGGGCGCCGATCGTGCCGAAGCGCTGCTCGCCCGGTACGGCACCCGCGCGAGCGAGGTCATCGACTTCATGACCGACCCGACCGCGCAAACGGATGCCCCGCTCCAGCACGACCCGGCATACACCCGGCGTGAGATCGAATTTCTGGCCTCCACCGAGAGCGTCGTGCGCCTGATCGACGTGCTCCTGCGGCGCACCAGCATGGCCTTCGTCGGATCGGTCACCACGCCCCTGATCGAGGAGGTCGCGCGCGTCGTCGCCCCGGTTTTGGGGTGGGATGCTGGGCGTCTGGCCGAGGAGATTGAGCTGGCCCACGGCATCCTGAGCGACGTGCACGGGGTCGCGCTGGCCCCGGTCAGCCAGGCTCCCTTTTTCGCCGTTTAACCGGCCGTGGCGATGATTGCCGACAATCTGCACGAACGTGCAGCAGAAAGCGACCATTGCCAGGTGGGGCGCCGATACGTTTCTATGTAGGTAACACCAGCACGACCGTCGCACTCGACAACTTTGTCAGTCGGCAGCACCCCATCTGAAAGGTCAATGTGGACAATCTCGGTGTCGTCTTTATGTCAGAGGTCGTGGGAACGGCCATTCTCGTACTTCTCGGCTGTGGCGTGGTCGCCAACGTCGCTCTTGCCAAGAACAAGGGCTTTGGCGGCGGCTTTCTCATGGTCACCATTGGCTGGGGCCTCGCGGTCTACGCCGGTGTGATCGCAGCGTACAACTCGGGTGCCCACCTGAACCCGGCCGTCACCCTCGGGCTCGTCGCGAGCGGCGCGGAGGAGTTCGGCTCCGGCGTACCGGTCAATCTCGTGTCGATCCTGACGTATATCGGGGCGCAGATGATCGGTGCCATTCTGGGTGCCGTTGTGGTCTGGCTCGCCTACAAGCCGCATTTTGATCTGGAACCAGACGCCGCGAACAAACTCGGCGTGTTCTCGACCGGGCCGGCCATCCGCTCCTACGGGTGGAACCTCGTCACCGAGATCATCGGCACCTTCGTGCTGGTCTTCGTCGTCATCGGTTTTGGTCGAAACGGCGAGGCCGGCGGCCTCGCGGCCCTCGGCGCCCTGCCGGTGGCCTTGCTCGTTATCGCGATTGGCGCCTCGCTCGGTGGGCCAACGGGCTACGCCATCAACCCGGCACGTGACCTCGGCCCGCGCATCGCGCACTTCATCCTGCCGATCAAGGGCAAGGGATCGAGCGACTGGTCCTATTCCTGGGTGCCGGTCCTTGGCCCGATCATCGGCGGTGTCGTCGCCGGTGCCTCGTCGGGGGTGCTCTTGCCCATTTTGGGCTAAGTCAGGCATCCGCTTTCATTATTTGTTTTTCACCACCTGGACCAACAAAGGAGTTACACATGGCCAAATACGTTCTCGCCATCGACCAGGGAACCACGAGCTCCCGAGCGATCATCTTTGACAAGACCGGGTCGATCATTTCGACTGGTCAGCTGGAGCACGAACAGATTCTGCCGCAGGCCGGCTGGGTCGAGCATGACCCGAAAGAAATCTGGGATAACACCCGTGAGGCCATCGGCCAGGCGCTGTCCAAGGCCAACATCACCCGCCACGACATTGAAGCCGTCGGCATCACCAACCAGCGAGAAACCGCTGTGGTCTGGGATAAGAACACCGGCGTGCCCGTCTACAACGCCATCGTCTGGCAGGACACCCGCACTCAGCCCATCGTCGACCGCCTCGCCGCGGACGGCGGTGTCGAACGATTCAAGTCGAAGGTCGGACTGCCACTGGCCACCTACTTCTCGGGCACCAAGATCGTCTGGATCCTCGAAAACGTCGAGGGAGCACGCGAGAAAGCGGATGCCGGCGATCTCCTGTTCGGCACCACCGACTCCTGGGTACTGTGGAACCTGACTGGCGGCATCGAGGGCGGCGTGCACGCTACCGACGTCACTAACGCGAGCCGCACCATGTTCATGGACCTCGAAACCCTGCAGTGGGACGACGAGATCCTGCGCATCTTCGACGTGCCCAAGTCGATGTTGCCCGAGATCAAGTCGTCGTCCGAGGTCTATGGTGTCGCGAGCGGGCACAGCCTGCTGCGCGAGGTACCGATATCCGGCATTCTCGGCGACCAGCAGGCCGCGACCTTCGGCCAGGCCGCCTTTGGCCAGGGCGAGGCGAAGAACACCTACGGCACCGGTAACTTTTTGATTTTCAATACCGGCACCGAGATCGTCCACTCAAAGAACGGCCTGCTCACCACCGTGGGCTACAAGCTCGGCGATGCCCCGGTGCACTACGCGCTTGAGGGATCGATTGCGGTCACCGGCTCGCTCGTGCAGTGGATGCGGGACCAGCTCGGCATCATCAAGAACGCCTCCGAGATTGAAGACCTCGCCAAGACGGTTACCGACAATGGTGGGGCCTACTTCGTGCCGGCGTTCTCGGGCCTGTTCGCGCCGTACTGGCGCTCGGACGCGCGCGGAGCGCTCGTGGGACTGACCCGCTACGTGAACAAGGGCCACATCGCGCGGGCGGCGCTCGAGGCCATCGCCTATCAGACCCGGGAGGTACTCGACGCGGTCAACGCGGACTCCGGGGTGCCGCTGACCGAGCTCAAGGTCGACGGTGGTGCCACGGTCAACGACCTGCTCATGCAGTTCCAGGCCGACATCATTGGCGTGCCCGTCGTGCGCCCGGTCGTCGCCGAGACCACCGCGCTCGGCGCCGCCTACGCGGCCGGCCTTGCTGTGGGCTTCTGGAGCGACCTGGACGACCTGCGCTCCAACTGGCAGGAAGACGCCCGCTGGGAGCCAGCCATGGACCCAAAGGAAGCTGCTCGTCTCCTGCGCAACTGGAAGAAGGCTGTCACGAAGACCCTCGACTGGGTAGACGACGACGTGCGCTAGCCCCTTCCCCCACCACCAGCTGGCTCCTCTCCAGCATGCGCCACTGCGCATAACTCCTGCAATTTCTGTGGTTGCGGCGCCGGATGCCCGTAGTTCCGGGCCGCTCCTTGTCGTTGGCTACGATGTGCAGGAGTTATGCGCATGGCGGCCCGACTTCGGCTACTGCACCGCGGTCGACCCGAATCCGGATGCCCACGGCGCAGAATTCCTGCCGCGGGTACCCCACAGCGCATAACTCCTGCAATTTCTGTGGCCGAGGCGACGGATTCCCATGATTCCGGGCCGCTATACCGAGCCACCCACGGTTTGCAGGAGTTATGCGCGGGGTGGCGTCGCCTCGGCGACTGTGTAGCGGTGCCGGAGCGGGCTCAGCTGCTCCTCCACAAGGTGGTCGTCGCGCCGATTGTCCACAGATTGGAACTTCGACTCTCGGTCGCGGCCCGGCAGTAGCCAACATCAGGTCATGGCTTCCTCCCCCACCCTGAACGCAGTCGACGGCCCGCGCCGCATCCTCAGTCGCGCTGAGCTTCTTGCCAGCGGCATGACCGGGCGGGATATCACCAACGCCGTGCGGGACAACGTCCTCGTGCGGGTACGCCGCGACCACTACGCGGCGCCGGCTACTGACCGTCATACCCTTGAGGCGGTGCGCATCGGTGGTCGACTGGCCTGCGTCTCTGCCGCCGCAGAGATTGGCTTCTTCGCCTTCGACGCGCAGTTCACGCACCTCCACCTGTCGCGAGAAGCGTCGCGGTTGCGCAGCCCGAAGGACCGGCGCGTTCCGCTCGCGCTGGCCCACCGAGATGGCGTCGAGTTGCACTGGTGGCCCCTCATTGACGCCGAGGACGGCACCAGATATTGTGTCGGCGCGCGGGATGCCCTCTCCCAGATCATCCAGTGTCAGGAACCGCGTTTCGCCCTCGCAGCGCTTGATACCGCCCTGCACGAGCGCAAGATCTTCCCGACCGACCTCGCCACGATTTTCGCGCAGGTTCCCGCGAAATATCGGGACCTGCGCACGCGAATCGATGCTCGGGTTGATGCGGGGCAGGAGACCGTCTTGCGCGACCTGTTGCGACAAGCCGGCTTCCGCTGCGAGATCCAGGTCGCCATTCCTGGCGTTGGCCGGGTCGATGTGCTGGTCGAGGGTTGTGTCGTGTTGGAAGCCGACAACCGGCTGCATCACAAGGAATGGTCAGAACACGTTCGTGACCGCACCAGGGATCGTCTGTTGGCCGCTCGCCGGTACCTGACGCTCCGTGTTCTGTACCAGGACATCATGTTCGACCCGGAGGGCGTGATTCAGGCCGTTCGCGAGCTCGTCGACATCTGCCGTAACGGCAGCGATCGCGCGTCTTCCTTCGCCTGACGACATCGACCGGCGGCACAACTCTTGTGTCCACCCGGGTGTGCACAACTCCTGCAATTTCTGAGTCATCGGCAGCGGATGCCCGTGATCGCGCGGCTCTGAACCGGCGGCGCGAGAAATTGCAGGAGTTATGCGCAGGGGCGGATCGGCGGGTGGGATGCAGACGAATACCCGGGCAGCGATCAGCGACGCGGCAGGAAGCCGACGCGGTCGTAGACGGTGGCCAGGGTCTCATCCGCGACGTCAGCAGCCCGAGCGGCGTTGGAGGCGAGCACCCGGTCGAGCTCGGCCGGGTCGCCAAGCAGCTCGGTGACGCGCTCACGAATCGGGTCGAAGGTGCCAAGAACCACCTCGACCAGCCCCTTCTTCAGGTCACCGTAGCCGCGCCCGGCGTACTCATTCTCGAGGGACTCGATCGTGCGCGAAGCCAGCACGGAGTAGATCGTGAGCAGGTTCGCCACGCCCGGCTTGTTCTCGCGGTCGAAGACCACGCCGCCATCGGCATCCGTCACCGCCCGCATGATCTTCTTCTTGGTGACCCCCGGCTCATCGAGCAGCCAGATGACCCCGGCATGCGACTCGGCCGACTTCGACATTTTCGACGTGGGATTTTGCAGGTCGTAGATCTTCGCGGTGTCCTTCACGATTGCCACCTCGGGAATCGTAAACGTGTCGCCGAATCGCGAGTTGAAGCGCAGCGCGAGATCGCGGGTGAGTTCAACGTGCTGACGCTGATCTTCCCCAACCGGCACGACAGAGGTCTGGTAGAGCAGAATGTCGGCGGCCATCAGCGTCGGGTAGGCAAACAGTCCCACGCTCGTGGCGTCGGCGCCGTGCCGTGAAGACTTGTCCTTGAACTGGGTCATGCGACTGGCCTCACCGAACCCGGTGATGGTGTTGAGCACCCAGGCCAGCTGCGCGTGCGCCGCAACGTGCGACTGCACGTACAACGTCGACGCCGAGGGATCGATCCCAGCCGCAATGTACTGGGCCGCCGTTCCGCGGGTGTTCTCCCGCAACTTTAAAGGCTCCTGCGCGACGGTGATCGCGTGTAGGTCGACGATGGAGAAAAACGCGTCGTGCGTCTGCTGCAGCGACTTCCAATTCAGCAGCGCGCCAATGTAGTTGCCGATCTGCAGGGACTCGGCCGAGGGCTGCATGCCCGAATACAGGCGGGGTTTGGTCATAATGTTGCTCCAGAAAGGTCATAGTCAACAACGACGGCGGAGTGGTCGCTCCAGCGCTGGTCATACGCTGCGGCCCGGTCAACCACATAATTGACAACGGATGCCGCCAGCATCGGGCTGGCCAGATGGTAATCCAGCCGCCACCCGGTGTCGGTGTCAAACGCCTGGCCGCGCTGCGACCACCAGGTGTACGGCCCGTCAACCTCACCGGCCCACTTACGGCCAACGTCGATCCAGCCCAGTCCCGCGCCCGCGTTATAGTTCGGGTCACCTTCGCTTCCGAGAATCAGGTCGAAGTACGCGCGCTCCTCCGGCAAAAAACCGGCGTGCTTCTTGTTGCCGCGCCAATTCTTAATGTCGAGTGTGCGATGGCCAACATTCAAATCGCCCAGCACGAGCGCCAGCGGGCTGTGCGTCGTCAGCTCGGGCAGCCGGGCGATCATGGCGTCCAGAAACTTGTACTTCTCGACCTGTTTGGGAGTATCGGTTTCGCCGGAGTGTACATAGGTACTCACCACGGTGATGACCCTGCCGTTGACCTCATAGTCGGCCTCCAGCCAGCGACCGGCGCTGTCGAATTCCTCAGGCCCCAGGGCAACGCGATGAATGGATGCTCCCGCTCGGCTCGCGAGAGCAACTCCGGCACGGCCCTTGGCAGTGGCAGCATCGTGCAGAATATTCCAGTCCGGACCGAGCAGCCCTTCGAGGTCTTCGGTGGAGGCGCGCACCTCTTGAATTGCCAGAATATCAACGTCACGGGCCGTGAGCCAGTCGCCCATTCCCTTGCGGTACGCGGCTCGTACCCCGTTCGTGTTGATACTGGCGATGCGAAGGGGTTTGGCTGCAGACATGGATCAAGTCTAGTTAGCAGCATCCGCCTGGTTGTACTGGGCGACGCGCGCTTCCGCCGCGCGGAGCTCGCGGCGGGCGCTCCACCTGGCGTACCAGGGTGACGAGTCGAGGTTCGCTCTGGCCGCCTCGAGCGACGCCTGCGCGGTCAATCGCAGGGCGTCGTGCATCCGCTGTCGTTGCCGCTGTTCGCTTTTGGTAGCTTCGGCGGCAGCCTCGTCGGCGCTGAGGGTGTGTGGCGCAATGCCGGCGTCGTCCATGCCGACGGCGATCCAGGATGCCGCGATGAGGGTGACGGTGCTCATCAGGTTGAACCAGATCAGCAGCCCGATGATCACCGAAAAGGTCGCGAGCAGGGGGTTGTTGCTGGCCCCGCCGAGCAGGGTTCCGCCGAGAATTTTTAGTAAGCCCAGGCCGCCGCCGCCGAGCAGCGCTCCGGCCAACAGCCGCCGCAGCGGAATGCGCACCCGAGACAGCACACGAAACAGCCCGGCTAGGGTAATCGTGTCAATCACCAGTACCACGACCAGGCCGATCACCCGGGCCGACGCCTCGTAGTAGAACGAATCCTGCGGCAGTTGAAACAGGCTGAACAGGCCGCCGAGCAGGGCTGTGCTGGCGAGTGACACGACCGCAGAGACCACTAGGGCGAGCCCGAAGAGCAGGCCGAGGCCAAGCTCGCGCAGTTTGACCAGGAGAAAGAACGTGGTCTGCGGCGGCATCCCGAACACGGTGCGCACGGCCAGTGCCGTCGTGGAAAGCCAGCTGAGTGCGGTCACCAACAGGCCGACGAGGGCGATCGCACCGATCCAGGTGAACATGGTGCCGGTGGCCAGTAGCGCCGGATCGATGGCGCCTTCGCTGCCGATGAGGCCCGGGACCGACTGGTTGATGAGCGCGTAGACCGCGTTGAGCAAGTCCTGGTTTGTGCTCAGCACGAGCCCGGCAATAGAGAAGCCGACCCAGATTGCCGCGAAGACGGCGAAGATCGCCTGAAAGCTCATACCGGCCGCGAGAATCCCCCCGCCGACCAGGCCGAAGTGCACGACGACCCGGACCGGTCGCCAGGTCTGGATGCGCGCCAGAAGCTCTTTCACGGTGTCAGCATAACGGGATAACGAGAAACACCCCCGTCGAATCGACGGGGGTGTTTCTCAGATAAAAACAAGCAGTTACGCCTTGCCGCGCATAATGGCCTGCTTGACCTCGGCGATGGCCTGGGTCACCTGGATCCCGCGGGGGCAGGCTTCTGTGCAGTTGAAGGTCGTGCGGCAACGCCACACGCCCTCTTTGTCGTTGAGAATGTCGAGGCGTACTGCCGCATTCTCGTCGCGGGAGTCGAAGATGAAGCGGTGCGCGTTGACGATGGCGGCCGGGCCGAAGTACTGACCGTCGGTCCAGAAAACCGGGCAGCTCGACGTGCATGCTGCACAGAGGATGCATTTGGTGGTGTCGTCGAAGCGGGCGCGCTGGGCGACCGTCTGGATGCGTTCCTTGCCCTTGACCGGGGTGACGCTGTTCATGAGGAACGGCTGCACCGCCTTGAAGGAATCGAAGAACGGCTCCATGTCGACGATGAGGTCCTTCTCTAGTGGCAGGCCCTTGATGGCCTCCACGTAGATGGGCTTGGTGACGTCGAGGTCTTTCATGAGCGTCTTGCAGGCCAGACGATTGCGGCCGTTGATGCGCATGGCATCCGAACCGCAAATGCCGTGCGCACAGGAGCGGCGGAAGGTCAAGGAACCGTCCTGCTCCCACTTGATCTTGTGCAGCGCGTCGAGCACCCGGTCGGTGGGGTAAAGCTGCACGTCGAAGTCCTGCCAGTGCGGCTCGTCATCAACCTCCGGGTTGAACCGACGCACAATGATCGTGGCCGTAAACGACTTGATTTCTTCGGGAATGGCCGGCTTGTTATCAATCGTGGCAGTGCTCACTAGTACTTCCTCTCCATCGGCTGGTAACGGGTGATGACAACCGGTTTCCAGTCGAGTTTGATGTGGTCGGCAGCGTCGGCGCTCATCGCGTCACCCTGAAGGTACGCCATCGTGTGCTTGAGGTAGTTCTCGTCATCGCGCACGAGGTAATCCTCGCGCTGGTGTCCGCCGCGGCTTTCCTTGCGGTTGCGAGCGGAGTAAACGACGACCTCGGCGAGGTCAAGCAGGAAGCCCAGCTCGACGGCTTCGAGCAGGTCGGTGTTGAACCGGCGACCCTTGTCTTGCACGCCAATATTCTTGTAACGCTGACGCAGCAGGTGGATGGTCTCGGTAACCTCGGCGAGGGACTCGTCGGTGCGGAACACCTGAGCCTTCTTGTCCATTTCTTCCTGCAGAATCTTGCGCAGCACGGCGATGCGTTCGGTTCCGCTCGACGAGCGGATGCCTTCCAACAGCTCGCGTACCTCCTTGGCCGGGTCTTCCGGCAGGGGAGTGAACGACGCCGTCTTGACGTATTCGACCGCGTTGTTGCCGGCACGCTTGCCGAACACGTTGATGTCGAGCAGCGAGTTGGTGCCGAGGCGGTTGGAGCCGTGCACGGACACGCAGGCACACTCGCCGGCGGCATACAGGCCGGGAACGACCTGTTCGTTGTTGCGCCAGACTTCGGCGTTCACGTTGGTCGGAATTCCGCCCATCGCGTAGTGCGCTGTCGGCATGACCGGCACCGGTTCGGTGACCGGGTCGACGCCGAGGTAGGTGCGGGCGAACTCGGTGATGTCAGGCAGCTTGGTCTCGAGCAGTTCCTTGCCGAGGTGGGTGCAGTCCAGGTACAGGTAGTCCTTGTCTGGGCCTGCGCCGCGACCCTCAGCGACCTCCTTGAGCATGCAGCGTGAAACGATGTCACGCGGGGCGAGGTCCTTGATGGTTGGCGCGTAGCGTTCCATGAAGCGTTCACCCGAGGAGTTGCGCAAAATGGCGCCCTCTCCGCGTGCTCCTTCGGTCAAGAGGATGCCCAGGCCCGCCAAGCCGGTCGGGTGGAACTGGAAGAATTCCATATCCTCGAGCGGCAGTCCTTTACGCCAGACGATTCCGACGCCGTCGCCGGTGAGGGTGTGAGCGTTCGAGGTGGTCTTGTAGATCTTGCCGAAACCGCCGGTGGCGAAGATGAACGCCTTGCCCTGGAACACGTGCAGCTCGCCGCTCGACAGGTCGAGGGCGACCACGGCCGACGGCTGGTCGACGCCGTCGACGTTGGTCATGACGAGGTCGAGCACGTAGTACTCGTTGAAGAAGTTGATGCCGCGCTTGACGCAGTTCTGATACAGCGTCTGCAGAATCATATGGCCGGTGCGGTCGGCGGCGTAGCATGAGCGACGAACCGGCGCCTTGCCGTGGTCGCGGGTGTGACCACCGAACCGTCGCTGGTCGATCTTGCCCTCTGGCGTGCGGTTGAACGGCAGGCCCATGTTTTCGAGGTCGATGACCGCGTCGATGGCCTCCTTGGCCAGAATCTCGGCGGCGTCCTGGTCAACCAGGTAGTCGCCACCCTTGATCGTGTCGAAGGTGTGCCATTCCCAGTTGTCTTCCTCGACGTTGGCGAGGGCCGCAGCCATCCCGCCTTGCGCAGCACCGGTGTGCGAACGCGTGGGGTAGAGCTTGGAAATGACCGCCGTGCTGGCGTGGGGGCCGGCTTCGATGGCGGCACGCATGCCAGCTCCACCGGCTCCCACAATGACGATGTCGTGCTGGTGGTAGTGCACACCGTCTACGACGGTGGACTCCGGGTTTGCGCCGGTAGGTGCTGTGGAGGATGTCATTTTTTTGTGTGCAGCTCCTATAGGGACTTACAGAACGAGGCCACGAGGTCGGCGGGCGCACCGGCGGGGCAGGGATCGAAGGTGAACACCACGAGGGTGCCCAGCACGATCAGCGCGACAACACTGACCAGGATCGCGATTTTCAGGATGCCGCGGCTCATCCGCGAGGTCGCGTAGTCATTGACCAGGGTGCGCATGCCGTTGCCGCCGTGAATCAGGGCGAGCCAGAGCATGATGATGTCCCAGGTCATCCAGAACGGGTTGGTCAGCTTGCCGGCGACGAACGCGAAGTTCAGGGCGCTGACGCCCTCGCCGATCATGAGGTTGACGAACAGGTGGCCGAAGATGAGCACGACCAGCACGACGCCGGAGACGCGCATGTAGATCCAGCCCCATTTTTCCCAGTTGACACCGCTTTTTTTGGCGGAGCGGGTGTACGGGCTGCGGGGAGCTTCGATTGTTGAAGTCATGTCTGTCGCCCCCTAGTGGCTGAACACGTTGATGAGGTGGCGCGGCACGAAGCCCAGCATGGTAACGACCCACAGGCCGATCACGACGTAGAACAGTACGCGCTGGTACTTGGCGTTCCAGAAGTCGATCAGAATGATACGCAGTCCGTTGAAGGCGTGAAACACGATGGCCCCGACGAGTGCAACCTCACCGAGGCCCATGATCGGCGTCTGGTACTGCCCAATCACCGCGTTATACGCTTCGGGGCTGACCCGCACGAGTGCCGTGTCGAGAATATGAACGAGCAGAAAGAAGAAGATCGCGACACCGGTGATGCGGTGCAGGACCCACGACCACATGCCCGTGTTACCCCGATACAGGGTGCCGGCGGGGCGACGTGATGTCGTCTTCTGCTGAGAATCTAGGGTTCCTGCCTTCTGTGGCATGAACAACCCTCCCTGGCTGAATTGTGGCTCTTGAATGAGACCGAGAATGTGCTGTGAGCACATTTCCTAAGTGTACAAGCGCGCCGCCTCATCGTGCCGGTTAGGGTGACCTAACGTTGCATTGACGGTGGAACATGCGTGTCTGCCCGCACCGCGCAACGCTCGTCGATGGCCTCCTGGTAATAATCGAGCAGTTCCGCGCACAGGGTCGGCCAGGAGCGCCCAAGCACGGTGCGGCGCCCAGCCTCACCCATTCTGGCCCGCAACGCCGGGTCACGAACGAGTTGCCGCACCCAGTGCCGCAGGTCCGTATCGTTATCGGGGCGAAACAGGTAGCCGTCCTCACCGTGGGTGACGAGGTCGATCGGTCCGCCGGCGTATGGTGCGACGACGGGCAGACCGGCGGCGTGCGCCTCTTGAATGGTCTGTCCGAAGGTCTCCTCGGTGCCGGCGTGTACGAAAAGATCGAAACTGGCGTAGGCCACGGCGAGCTCGCGGCCATCCAATCGTCCCAGCCAGGTCACCGGAAGTCCGGCCAGTGCGCGCCGGATGGAAGGTGCGCTCGGTCCATCTCCGACCAGCGCCAGACGGATGCCAGTCAGCCCGCGCAGGGCGCGCAACCGCTCGACCTGCTTCTCCGGAGCCATCCGACCGACGTAGCCGACGATCACGTCGCGCACGGCACCGTCGAGCGTTGGCACAGGGTACTCCGGAGCAATCCGCTCGCGCAGCGCCGTGACGGCCGGATCGTGCTTCAGGTTCGGGTGAAAACTGCCGAGATCCACGCCCCTGGCCCACATCGCCAGACGTGGCACACCGAGGCGCAGCAGCGCTGCCATCGAAGCCGATGACGGTACAAGGGTGCGCGTGGCACCCTCGTGCACCCATTTCACGAAGCGCCAAGCCAGCGTCTGCGCCGGTCCGAGGTGGTTTCTGTGGGCGTAACCGGCAACATCTGTTTGAAAAATCGCGACGGAGGGGATGTCGAGTCTGTTGGCGGCGCTGATTCCCTGCGCGCCCAGCAGAAACGGCGACGCAGCGTGCAACACGTCGGGCCGCCAGGACGCGAGAAGCCTCTGCACCTGCGGACTGGGCACTCCGACCGGAAACTGGCGGTAGTTAACCGCCGAAACGGTGTGCACGGGAAAGCCGGCGTATTCGGCTGGGGCGCCGTGGGGAGCGATCACCATGGCCTCGTGTCCGGTGGCCGCGAGGTGATCCAGCACCCGGCAGACACTCGTCGTGACACCGCTGACGGTGGGGAGGAAACTTTCGCTGATGACTGCGATCCGCATGGCTCCAGGCTAGGTAGCTGGCGTTGCCGCGCGGTGACCGGCGAGTGAACAGTCGTGTCGGGACTGCCCGATAGTCTGAACCAATGATTATGTCCAGTGAGCCGCTCGACCGCTTGTATAGTGTGATTCCCGCCGGTGGCATTGGTTCCCGGCTGTGGCCGTTGTCGCGAGCGGATGCCCCCAAGTTTCTGCATGACCTCACCGGGTCTGGCCACACACTGCTGCGCGATACTTGGGATCGCCTCGTTCCGCTCTCGACCGAGCAGCGCATCATGGTCGTCACCGGGCGCGCCCACCGGGCCGCCGTCGAAGTGCAGCTGCCCGAATTGATCGATCCGAACGTCGTGCTCGAGAGCGAACCGCGCGACTCGACCGCCGCGATCGGCCTCGCCGCCGCCATTTTGCAGCTGCGCGAGCCGGGCGTCATCATTGGCTCGTTCCCGGCCGACCACGTCATCAAGGGCGACGTACTGTTTCGTTCGGCGGTGACCGAGGCGGTCGCCGCAGCCGATGCCGGCTATATCGTCACGATCGGCATTCAACCCACCGAGGCCGCGATCGGCTTCGGCTACATCAAGAGCGCGGCGTCGCTACCGATCGACGGCGCTCCATCCGCTCTCGCGGTCGACTCGTTCGTGGAAAAACCCGATCCCGACGTGGCTGAGCGATACCTCGCCGACGGGAATTACCTGTGGAATGCCGGCATCTTCATCGCCCGCGCTGACCGGCTGCTGGCCGAGATCAAGGCGACCGAACCGGAACTGCACGCCGGGCTGATGGAACTGGCCGCGGCTTGGGATACCCCGGCCCGCGGTGCGGTCGTTGACCAGGTCTGGCCGCGCCTAAAGAAGATCGCCATCGACTATTCAGTCGCCGAACCGGCCGCAGCGGCTGGCAAGCTCGTGGTCATTCCCGGCCAGTTCGACTGGGACGACGTTGGCGACTTCGCCTCGATCGCCAAGCTGCACTCCGGCGGCCGCAAGGCCAACCTCGCCATCCTCGGTGAGGGCGCCCGGGTGCTCGCCGATTCCGCGAGCGGCATCGTGGTCAGCCACACCGGCCGCATGATCGCGCTCATCGGCGTCGAAGACATCGTCGTGATCGACACCCCGGATGCACTGCTGGTCACCACGAGTGCGAACGCCCAAAAGGTTAAGGCGGTCGTTGACGCGCTCAAGCTGTCCGGTTCGACCGACGTGCTGTAGCCGGTCCGGTATCGTAAGCACTGCCGTAAAGGAGCGCTATGACCCGCCGCACCACTCGCACACGCACCGCTGCCCTGCTGACTGTGGTTGCGGCATCCGTCGCCCTGCTCGTCGGCTGCGCGCCAGCTCCGGAGCAGACCGCGCAGAGCCCGGAATCGGATTACTGCGCCCGCATGGTCACCAACTCCGGCGGCCTTGAAGACCGCTCCTTCAACCAGTCCAGCTGGGAAGGCCTGCAAAGCGCAGCGGTCGAGTTCGGCATAGACGTGGATGCGATCGTCTCGACCGCCGAGGCAGACCTGGCCCCCAACCTGACGCAGGCGGTCGCGACCGGGTGTGAGTTTATTCTCACGGTGGGGTTCGAGCTTGCCGACGCCACACTCGAACAGGCCGGGGGCAACCCCAACGTGCACTTCGCGATCGTCGACGAGCAGGTCGACGCCGACAACGTGAAGCCGATCGTGTTCGACACGGCCCAGGCCGCATACCTCGCCGGATACCTCGCGGCCGGCGTGAGCCAAACGGGCATTGTCGGCACCTTCGGCGGCGGCAACCAGCCGCCCGTGACGCTGTTCATGGACGGCTACGTCGACGGCATCGCCGCCTACAACACCACTCACGGTACGGCCGTCACGGTGCTCGGCTGGAACAAAACCGCACAGGATGGGTTTTTCACCGGCGACTTCGACGACATTAACAAGGGAAAGTCGTACGCCCAGGGCCTCATCGACCAGGGCGCCGACGTCATTATGCCCGTCGCCGGGCAGGTCGGCGAGGGAGCTGCGGCGGCCGCTGTCGAAAATGATGGCGTCGCCATCATTTGGGTCGACAGCGACGGTTACGACACCCTTCCCGCCGAATATCGTGCGGTTTTGCTGACGAGCGTGTTGAAGAACACCCAGGACGCGGTCGTTGAAATTATCGCCGACGATCTGAATGGCACGTTTGAGAACACACCGTACGTGGGCACCCTCGCCAACGGTGGCGTTGAAATCGCTGATTTCCACGATCAGTCCGCTCGGGTCTCGGCTGACCTGGCTGACGAACTGGAGCAGATTCGGGCCGCTATTATAGCGGGAACTCTTATCGTGACGGGTCCGAGTACGCCCCAATAGGGGTGATTTGTTTCCACAAGGTCGCGGGTTGGTAACGACTCGGTCGCGCATCCACAATGCTCATCTGCGCAGCGTCACATTCGGTAACGTGGAGCGCACTACGCCCGAGCGATCTCGCTGGGCAGCACCCAGGAGGTCATCTTGACAATTTCGATCCGTAAGACCGTCCTTGGCGGTCTTGCCATGTTCGGCACCGTGGCCATGCTTGCCGCGTGTGCTCAGGCGCCCGCCACAACCGACGACACCAACTCCGCCGCCGCCCGCGACTTCGTTCCCTGCATCGTCTCCGACTTTGGCGGGTTCAACGACAAGTCCTTCAACCAGTCGAGTTTCGCCGGCATCGAGGCCGCGGCCGACGAGCTTGGTGTCGACTTCAACCAGGCCGAGTCCACTGCGGAAGACCAGTACGCGAGCAACGTCAACAGCATGGTTGACGCGAGCTGCAACTTCATCCTGACCGTCGGCTTCAACCTCGGCACCGCCACCCGCGACGCCGCGATCGCCAACCCCGACGTTGACTTCGCCATCATCGACACGGCCCTCAGTAATGATGACTTCACGCCGCTCGAGCTGGAGAACGTGAAGCCCGTGCTCTACGACACCGCTCAGGCAGCGTTCCTCGCCGGCTACCTCGCCGCGGGAACCACCAAGACCGGCATCGTCGCCACCTACGGCGGGCTCCAGTTCCCCTCGGTCACCATCTTCATGGATGGCTTCGCGGACGGCATCGCCTACTACAACGAAGCCAAGGGCACCGACGTCACGCTTCTCGGCTGGGACAAGGCCGCTCAGACCGGCTCCTTCGCCGGCAGCTTCGACGACATCGCCGCTGGCAAGACCACGAGTCAGAACTTCATCGATGCGGGCGCTGACATCATCCTTCCCGTCGCGGGACCGCTCTTCCAGGGCACCGCGCAGGCCATCACCGACTCCGGCAAGGACGTCGCTATCATCGGCGTCGACAGCGATTTGTTCGAGACCACGCCTGAATTCGCCGCGCTGTACCTCACCTCGGTGATGAAGCAGATGACGGATGCCACGAAGCTCATCATCACCGATGCTGCCGCCGGCAACTTCGACGCGACGCCCTACGTCGGCACCCTCGAGAACGAGGGCGTGCTCCTCGCTCCACTGCACGAGTGGGAGTCCAAGGTTGACCCGGCGATCATGACCGAGATCGAGGACCTGGCGGCGCAGATCGTCGACGGCTCACTCGTCATCGAGTCGGAAGCCACCCCGCAGTCCTAACTCGGGGCAGCATTCGCTTCTCGCAGTGAAATCGGGGAGGTCAGCGCCGGCTGACCTCCCCGATTTTGTTCACCGTAGCCCGCTGTTTGTAGGCCGCAATCGCACGCATAGAATCGAAGACTATGAAGCTTGAACTACGCGGCATCACCAAACGGTTCGGCGCCCTCGTTGCCAACGACAACATCAACCTCACCGTCGAAGCTGGAGAGATCCACGCTCTGCTCGGTGAGAACGGCGCTGGCAAGTCCACCCTGATGAACGTGCTCTACGGCCTCTACCGGGCCGAGGAGGGCGAGATTCTTCTCGACGATAAGCCCGCGCACTTCGCCGGGCCCGGCGATGCCATGAAGGCCGGAATCGGTATGGTACATCAGCATTTCATGCTGATTCCCGTGTTCACGGTCGCCGAAAACGTGATGCTGGGGCACGAAGAGACCCGTATCGGGGGCCGGCTCGATCTCGCCGCCGCGCGCTTGCGGGTCAAGCACATCTCCGACCGGTTCGGCTTCGCCGTCGATCCGGATGCGCTCGTCGAAGACCTCCCCGTTGGTGTGCAGCAGCGGGTCGAGATCATCAAGGCGCTCTCCCAAGACGCGAAGGTGCTGGTCTTCGATGAGCCGACCGCCGTGCTCACGCCGCAGGAGACCGACGAGCTCATGGTCATCATGCGCCAGCTCAAAGATGCTGGCACCTCCATCGTCTTCATCACGCACAAACTGCGCGAGGTGCGCGAAGTTGCGGACCGGATCACGGTCATCCGTCTGGGAAAGGTAGTCGGTGAAGCCAGCCCGACTGCCACCAATGAAGAACTCGCCTCGCTCATGGTTGGCCGTGCCGTCGACCTCACCGTCGACAAAGCACCCGCAACGCCGGGGGCGCCCGCCCTGGTCGTGTCGGGCCTGACCGTGATCGACCCGCGCGGCCAGGCGCTCGTGAACAACGTGAGCTTTACAGTGGCAACCGGCGAAATCCTCGCTATCGCGGGCGTGCAGGGCAACGGGCAAACCGAACTGACCGAAGCTCTGATGGGCCTGCAACCGCGCGTGGTCGGTGAGATTACCCTCGACGGAAAATCCCTGCGCGGCCACTCGGTGCGCCAGGTGCTCGACGCCGCCGTCGGCTTCGTGCCAGAAGACCGCACCGAAGACGGTCTCGTCGGCGGGTTCACGATCGCCGAGAACCTCATGCTCGACCGCTCCCACAGGCTGCCCTTCGTTAAACGCTTCAACCTGCAACTCGCGCTGCTCGCCGAATTCGCCACGGCCAAGGTCAAGGAGTTTGACGTGCGCTCGCAGGGCATTGACACGCCTGTTGGACGTCTGTCTGGCGGTAACCAGCAGAAAGTCGTGCTGGCGCGGGAACTCAGCCGCGAGCTTCGGCTGTTCATCGCTGCACAACCGACCCGTGGGCTCGACGTGGGCTCGATTGAGTTCGTGCACGAGCGCATCGTCGCGACTCGCGATGCCGGCACAGCGGTCATCGTGATCTCGACCGAACTCGACGAGGTCGCAGCCCTCGCCGACCGCATCATGGTCATGTATCGCGGCCGCATCGTCGGTATCGTGCCCGGTGACACGCCCCGCGCCGTGCTCGGCCTGATGATGGCCGGCGAGCCGGCACCGATTACGCCCGAACCAACGACCCCCGCACCAACCGAAGGAGCCGCCGCATGAGCGACACCCCGCCGCAGACTCCGCCGGGGTCGGCTACTCCACCCGCAGGTTCTCCTGGCAAGCCCGCGTCGCGGCGCGACCGGCCGCAGACCGATGAGGAGTCCCGCTGGCACGGCGTGTTCCGCGAGATCACGAGCGGCAGCGCCATCATTTCGGTGCTTGCCGTCGTGCTCGCCCTGCTCGTGGGCGCCGTCATGATCGCCGTCACCAATGACGACGTGCAGGAATCAGCCGGCTACTTCTTCTCCCGACCGAGCGACCTGCTCGGCGACGTCTGGGGCGCCGTCTCCGGGGCATACTCGGCACTGTTCCAGGGGTCGATCTATAACTTCGGTCGGGGCAGTTTCGCGGAGGGGATCACTCCGTTTACCGAGACGCTGGTCTTTGCCACCCCGCTGATCGCGGCGGGTCTCGGTGTGGCCCTCGGCTTCCGCGTCGGCCTGTTTAACATCGGCGGCCGCGGTCAGATGCTCATCGCTGCCGCGATCGGCGGCTGGGTGGCCTTCGCGGTCGCCCTGCCCTACGGCATCCATTTGGTAGCGGCGCTCGTCGCCGGCATCCTCGGCGGTGCCCTGTGGGGTGGCATTGTTGGTCTGCTGAAGGCCCGCACCGGCGCGCACGAAGTGATCACGACGATCATGCTCAACTACGTCGCCTTCTACCTCGTGAGCTACCTGTTGCGCGAGGGCTTTTTGCGCACTCCCGGATCGAACAATCCCAAGAGCCCGGCCAGCAAGGAAACCGCGGTCTTCCCCGACCTGCTCGGCCCGGACTACAACCTGCACCTCGGTTTCATCCTGGTGATTGCCGCCACCATCTTTACCTGGTGGCTGCTGTCTCGCTCCAACCTCGGTTTTCAATTTCGCGCTGTCGGCGAGAACCCGAACGCCGCCCGCGTCGCCGGCATCAGCGTGCAGCGCATGTACGTCTATGCCATGCTGCTCTCCGGCGGCCTCGTCGGCCTGGCCGGCATTAACCAGGTGCTCGGCACCACGACGAGCGGGTTCGGCGCCACGGTCGACTCCGGCATCGGCTTCGACGCGATTACCGTCGCGCTGCTCGGGCGGTCCAAGCCCTGGGGAGTCTTCGCCGCGGGCATCCTCTTCGGAGCGTTCAAGGCCGGCAGCTTTTCGATGCAGGCCGCCGAGGGCGTGCCCATTGACATCGTGCTCGTTGTACAGTCCCTCATCGTGTTGTTTATCGCGGCCCCGCCGCTGGTGCGAGCTATCTTCCGTCTGCCGACGCCGGGCGATACCCCGCTTCGGGCGCGCCCGATCGTCGTCAAGGAGGTGGCGGCGAAATGAGCACCATCGCCCCCGTCAGTGTGCCCACCCAGCCGACCCCGCCCGACGACGGCCCGAAGGCCGCGGTCATCCGCAGCTGGAAAACCCCGATCGCGCTCGGCGTATTCACTGTGCTCGGCGCGATCATGCTCGTCGGCTTCGGGAGAGACGGCATCAGCACCATGGTGCTGTCCACGACCTCCGACCTGATCCAGCTGCCGACCGTTGATCTGCCCACCCGGGCGACCGGCATCGTGGTATCGCTGCTGCTGCTCGCCATCGCGGCCGGCAGCGCCTGGCGCGTGCGCAACTCGCGCAAGACACCAATCTGGCTTAGCGGCGTGTTCGCCTTTCTACTGCTGCTCGGCTTCCTGGCCTGGGCGTCAGCCGGCGCGTCGATCCCGATTCCCGGCCTGCTGTTCGGGTCGCTCAGTCTCGCCGTGCCGCTCATCTTCGGCGCCCTCGGCGGTGTGATCTCGGAGCGGGTCGGCGTCGTCAACGTGGCCATCGAGGGTCAGCTGCTGGCCGGCGCGTTCACTTCGGCGCTCGTCGCGAGCATCACCGGGCAGCCGCTGCTCGGGCTGCTCGCCGCTATGTTGGCCGGAATGCTCGTGGCCTTTGTGCTCGCGGCGTTCTCGATCAAATACTTCGTCGACCAGGTCATCGTCGGTGTGGTGCTCAACGTGCTGGTCTCCGGTGTTACCGGCTTCCTGTTCACGCAGCTGCTGGCCCCGAACGCGGCAACCCTCAACCAGCCGCCCAAGTTTGACCGCATCAATATCCCCTTCCTCAGCGAGATCCCGATCCTCGGCCCGGTGCTGTTCCGCCAGACACTGATCGTGTACATCATGTACTTCGCCGTCATCGCGGTGTACTTCGGAATTTTCCATACCAAGTGGGGCCTGCGTTTGCGAGCCGTGGGGGAGCATCCGCAAGCCGCCGACACCGTCGGTATCAAGGTGGCCGCCACTCGGTTCTGGAACGTATCGCTCGCCGGCGCGATCGCCGGGGCCGGCGGGGCGTACTTCACGCTCGGGTCGGTTGGAGCCTTCGGCAAGGAGATGACCGCGGGCGCGGGCTTCATTGCTCTCGCTGCGGTGATCTTCGGGCGCTGGGATCCGATTCGGGCGACCCTCGCGGCGCTGCTGTTCGGCTTCGCGAGCAACCTGCAGAGCGTGTTGAGCATCATCGGCTCGCCGGTGCCGAGCGAATTTATGCTCATGCTGCCCTACCTCGTGACCATCTTCGCCGTCGCCGGACTGGTCGGCCGCTCACGCGGGCCGGCAGCGTCGGGCAAGCCGTACATAAAATCATGATCCGGGCTGACTCGGTGAACTGGGCTGCGCTGCGCGCGGTGGCCCTCGACGCGATGGCGACCGCCTACGTGCCGTATTCGAAATTTCCGGTCGGCGTCGCAGCCCTCGTCGATGACGGGCGAGTGATCAGCGGATGCAACGTGGAGAATGCCTCCTACGGCCTCACGCTGTGCGCCGAGTGCGGCCTGGTCTCTGCGCTGCACCGTGGCGGCGGCGGCCAGCTCGTGGCGTTCACCTGTGTGGACGGCGCCGGCAATATTCTCATGCCGTGCGGTCGCTGCCGGCAGCTGCTCTACGAACACTCCGCGCCGGGCATGCTGCTCGAAACGGTGTCGGGCGTCAAAACCATTGACGAGGTGCTTCCGGATGCGTTTGGGCCGCGCCAACTCACCGAGTACCGGGCCAGCACCGCTCGCTAATGAGGCGGCCGACCATGTCTCTGCCGCCACGTTCGCCGCCGTCGTCTGCGAGATGCCAGTTGTGGCCCCATGAGCCCCCGCCAAGGGGCCGAAACTGGCATCTCGAAACTGCGAAGGGGCTAAAGGTGGCATTTCGAAACTGCGAAGGGGCTAAAGGTGGCATCTCGCGGCGCATGGCTCCCCGCCCCACCCTCGCAACCCCACCCGCCCCACTCGAGATGCCACCTTTCGCCCCAGGAATCGACTCGGCCAACATCCGAACCCGGCCACTCGCCCTGGACCGGCCAACCCCATAATCACGGCAGCCACCCGTAAGGAAGACAGCATGACCACCATCGAAGCATTTGACGCCGTCGATCTCATTCACACCAAGCGCGATCGCGGCGAACTCAGCGAACCGCAGATCAACTGGCTGATCGACGCCTACACCCGTGGTTACCTCGGCGACGAGCAGATGGCCGCCATGGCCATGGCCATCTTTCTCAATGGCATGACCCGCGGCGAAATCCGCGCCCTGACCATGGCGATGCTGGCCAGCGGCGAGCGGATGAGCTTTGCCGGCCTCGGCAAACCGACCACCGACAAGCACTCCACCGGTGGCGTCGGCGACAAGATCACCCTGCCGCTGATGCCGCTCGTTGCGGTGTTCGGCGCGGCCGTGCCGCAGCTTTCGGGCCGTGGCCTCGGGCACACCGGCGGCACACTCGACAAGCTCGAGTCAATTCCGGGCTGGCGGGCAAATCTGAGCAACGCCGAGATGCTCAAACAGCTGCAGGAGATTGGCGGCGTGGTCTGCGCGGCCGGCAGCGGCCTGGCTCCGGCCGATGGAAAGCTTTACGCCCTGCGCGACATCACCGGAACGGTCGAGTCGATTCCGCTGATCGCATCGTCGATCATGTCGAAGAAGATTGCCGAGGGTACGAGTGCGCTCGTGCTCGATGTGAAGTTCGGTTCCGGCGCCTTTTTGAAAGACATCGAACGCTCACGAGAGCTGGCCCGCACCATGGTCGAGCTGGGCGAGGATGCCGGGGTGGCGACATCCGCACTGCTTACCAATATGAACGTGCCGCTGGGCTTCGCGATCGGCAACGCCAACGAGGTGCGTGAATCGGTCGAGGTGCTCGCCGGCGGCGGCCCGGCCGACGTGGTCGCACTGACCGTTGCCCTGGCCGAGGAGATGCTCTCGCTCGCCGGAATCACCGGCGTCGACGTTGCGGCGGCTCTCACCGACGGCCGAGCCATGGACAAGTGGCGTGCCGTGATTCGCGCGCAGGGCGGCGACCCGGATGCTGCACTGCCGGTCGCGCGGGAGACTCACGTCGTGCTCGCCGAACGTTCCGGTGTGCTCGTCGAACAGCAGGCACTCCCGTTCGGAATTGGAGCCTGGCGCCTAGGCGCTGGCCGGGCCCGCAAGCAGGATCCGGTGCAGCACGCTGCGGGAATCGACCTGCACGCCAAGCCCGGCGACACCGTGCTGACGGGGCAGCCACTGTTCACGCTCAGCGCCGACGAGCCCGAGCGGTTCGCGCGGGCGCTGGAGGCCGTGGAGGGTGCCTGGCGCATCGGGGACCCGGGGGAGCCCGTGCAGGATGGCGGGCCGCTGATCGCCGAGCGCATCGGGAGCCGCTAGCAGCTGCGCCCGTCGTGTTGGGCGCGGAATTCGCCGGGCCCCGTGCGTTCCTCGCCCCCTCACTGCCTGTGTCGGCGCGAGGTGCCATCTTTGGCCCCATGGTTTTCGCGAGGTGCCATCTTTAGCCCCTTGTTGACCGCTCATGGGGCTAAAGATGGCACCTCGCGTGTATAGGCCAGTGGCCATGGGGCTAAAAGTGGCACCTCGCGTTGGGTGATGATGCTCATGGGGCCAAAAATGGCACCTCGCCTCGGGCGACGATGCTCATAGGGGCCAAAAGTGGCACTTCGCGTCGTGTCGGGAGGGTTCATGGGCTAAAGATGGCACCTCGTGTACTCGGGCGCTCCCGCTGGGCGCCAGGTCGCCCCTCATCGCTCCTGCCCTGTGGATAACTTTTACGCGCGGCGCCCGATCGTGGCACCCTCAGGCCATGCATATCCAAACTCCTCTCCCTCCCGGCTTCGAGCACGGGGCATTCACTTTCGCACAGGCCCTGGCAGCTGGCGTCTCGGCCAAGCGCCTGCGGTCGCGCGACGTCGAGCATCCGTTTTGGGGTGTCTGCGTTGCGGCGGGCAGCGTTGTCGATCTGAATGATCGCTGCCGAGCCATTCAACAACGGATGCCCGCTGGCGCCTTCTTCAGCCACGCCACGGCTGCCCGGCTTCACGGCATGCCCCTGCCGGCAGATCTCGAGGTGGATCCGCTGATTCACGTCACGGTGCTCGATCCGGACCGCTCGCTGCGAGCAGTGGGCGTTGTCGGTCACCGGGTCGCGGATCGACCTGGCGTGCGTAGTGTGGCGGGGCTGTCGGTGTTGGAGCCCATTGTGGCATGGTGCCAGCTGGCATCCGTTCTGGAATTAAATGATCTGGTGGCGGCGGGAGACCACCTGTTGCGAGCGGAGCTCGGGGTCGCGACGGCTTCCGAAATTGCCGCGCAGGTTGTGCAGTATGCGGGGCATCGTGGTTCCCTGCGGCTGCGCGCGGCCGCAGCATTGATTCGGCCTCGTGTCGAGTCGAGGCGGGAAACGTTCCTGCGTCTGTTTCTGTTGGTCTGCGGGTTTCCCAAGCCCGAAACAAATGTGTATATTCCACTGCCGGCGGGCAAACGGCGGGCTCGCGGTGACCTTGTCTATCTTCGCTACAAGGTACTTGTGGAATATGACGGTGAGCAGCACCGCATCGACGACGCACAGTACAACCGCGACGCTGAGCGCTTGCACGATGTGCGCGAGGCCGGATGGCTGGTGATTACCGTGCGGAAGGGGTCGTCAAAAGAATGGGTACGCGATGCCGTCAATGTGGCGTTGCGGTCGCGCGGGTGGCGTCCGTAACAGAGATTTCTCGCATACTCCGTGCAGAGCCGCTCCGATAAGCTTGCCGGGCGGTTGTAGTTAACAGCCGCTACCGGTACCGAGGAGTTTGTTCGTATGACTGTGATCGAGGAATTCCTGATGCCTGGCGGCGGCGCGAGCATCAATACCCTGCCCAAGATCTCCCTGCACGACCACCTCGACGGCGGCTTACGCCCGCAGTCGATCATCGAACTGGCCGATTCCATCGGCTTCGTACTTCCCACAACAGATGCCGACGCGCTCGGCGAGTGGTTCGCCGATCAGTCCAATGCCGGCTCGTTGGTGGAATACCTTAAGACGTTTGACGTCACTACCGCCGTGATGCAGACCCGCGAGGGCCTGGCCAGGGTCGCCCGCGAATTCGTGGAAGATCTCGCCGATGACGGCGTTATCTACGGCGAGATTCGCTGGGCGCCCGAGCAGCACCTCGCCCGCGGCCTCACCCTGAACGAGGTCGTTGAGGCCGTGCAGGATGGCATTGAAGCCGGCATCGAGAACGTCGAGCAGTCGGGCCGCAGCATCCGCATCGGCCAGCTGATTACCGCGATGCGCCACGCCAACCGCAGCCTCGAGATCGCCGAACTCGCCGTGCGCTACCGCTTCGACGGTGTCGTCGGATTCGACATCGCCGGCGCAGAAGCCGGCTTCCCGGCCGGCAATCACCGCGGCGCCTTCGACCTGTTGGCCCGTGAATTCATGCCGGTCACCGTGCACGCCGGCGAGGCCGACGGGCTGGGCAGCATTCGCGGTGCCCTGTTCGACGGCCGGGCGCTGCGCCTCGGTCACGGTGTGCGCCTCGCCGAAGATGTCACCATTGAACGCCAGGACGACGACAACACCTTCGTCACCCTCGGCCCGGTGGCCCAGTGGGTGCGCGATCGTGAGATCACCCTCGAGCTGAGCCCATCGTCCAACCTGCAGACCGGGGCGGTCGCCGCGTGGGGCGAGGCGCTCTTCGACCACCCGTTCGACCTGCTCTACCAGCTCGGCTTCAAGGTCACCGTCAACACCGACAATCGGCTGATGAGCGACACCACCCTGACTCAGGAGCTCGCCCTGCTCTCCGATGCCTTCGGCTACGACCTGGGCGACCTCGAGACGTTCCAGCTGAACGCGGCCCGTGCTGCTTTCCTGCCCCTGGAAGACCGCGAAGAGCTCGTCGAAGCCATCGAAACGGGCTTCGGCGACGCCTAGCCGTGTAGCAGTACCGAGCAGCTTTGAAAGTGAATATGCCACTCCCACACCTCCCGCTTGACGCCATCACCATCGGCGCGCACGTTGACGACTGGCCGGCCGCCATCATGGCCGCTGGCGACGCCCTGGTGCGTTCCGGCGCCACGACATCCGATTACACCGACCGCATGATCGCGGTCATTCAGGAGTTCGGGGCGTATATCGTGATCGCACCCGGACTGGCGCTGGCGCATGCCAGGCCCGGTGATGACGTGCTGTCCGACGGGCTCTGCGTGGTGACCCTGGCCGAACCGGTCGTTTTCGGGCATCCGCACAATGACCCGGTCAGCGTCATTGTCGGGCTGGCCGTGGCCGGCGCCGACGACCACCTGCAGTTCGTCGCCGAACTCGCCAACGTGTTCAACGATCCCGCGGTGATACCGGCACTGGCCGGCGCGACCACCGCAGAATTCGTGCAGAGCATTTTCTCGTGAAGATTGTCGTGATGTGCGGCGTCGGCCTGGGTACCTCGGCCATTCTCAAGGTGAATGCCGAGCGCGCGCTGGAGCGGCTCGAGATAGAGGCGAGTGTTCTGGCAACGGATGTCGCCGGCGTACGGTCAGCGGCGGCCGACGCCCAGGTCATTCTCACGTCGTCGGAGCTCGTGGACGCGATCGGCAAGACCAACGCCGACGTGATCGTCATCAACAACTACTTCGACGTCGACGAGCTCGTAGTCAAGCTCGACATAGCCCTCGGTTCCTAGCCTCCGACACACTGTCCGGGCCCGGTCCCGGCCGGTGGGCCCACGATAGATCATGGGCCCGGGGACGTAGGGTGGGCCCGGCGAGGGAACGCCAGAACTGAGCGAGGACACCATGCCCGACGGCGAACACACCGAGCGCTACGCCGACGGCGGGATCAAGGCCATCGGGCACCGGTTCACTGGTGAACTCGAGGGGTACTGGGAGTGGTTTCGCAAGGACGGCTCGAAGATGCGCTCCGGCCACTTCGCCCACAGCGTGCAGGTCGGCCAGTGGACCACGGATAACCGCAGCAGCAAACCGCACACGGTCACCCAGATGAAGCCGCCCCGCGCGGAGTAAATGGCCGCCCGGCCAGCCGCCGGACGGGCCTATGCTCAGCGGCATGAGCGACAGTGTCAAACGGGGCGCACGGGCCGAGTACCGCTGGCCAGCCGTGCTTGGGCTTTTGATCGCGCTCGCGCTCTACGCCACGCTGCCGAGCACATTTTTGCCTGGGCTGCGTTACACGGTCGTGGCGATCGGGCTGGCCCTGCTCATTCCGCTCATCGCCTTGAACCCGCACCGCCTGCACCGCGAAACCCGCTGGTCGAAAAACCTGGCCACTGGCCAAGCCGTCTTGCTAGTAGTGGCGAACGAGGTCGCGCTCGTGCAGCTCGTGATTCAGCTCACCTCCGGCGGCACGGGCGACGGGCCAACCCTGCTGCTGGCCGCCCTGCAAGTCTGGGTCACCAACGTCATCGCCTTCGCGCTGGTCTACTGGGAACTCGACCGCGGTGGCCCGGTCTCACGGCGCCATGCCGACCGGGTTGACCTTCCCCCGGCCGATTTTCGCTTTCCCCAGGACGAAGACCACGACGCGATCGAAGAGGTCGCCGCGAGATCGTCGCACCGCACCGGCTGGGTGGCCTCGTACGTCGACTATGTCTACTTCTCGCTGTCGAATTCCATGGCCTTCAGCCCGACCGACGCGATGCCGCTGTCGGTGCGGGCCAAAGTACTAATGGGGCTCGAATCCTTCGGAGCGTTTGTGCTGCTAGCGCTGGTCATCGCCCACGCGGTCGCCCTGTTCGGCTAGCCCCGCAACACAGACCAGGCACGGGCCCGGACACGAGGCCCCTGATAAATCATGGGCCCACTGGGCCCGGTGAGCGGATGCCGCGACCTAGGCGATCAGCGCACGCATGCCGCGGTCGAGCTCGTCGAGGGCGGCCTGCGCCGCAGCGCGCCGCTCGACCAGCGTGCCGACCGTGCTCCGCGTGTCCAGGTAGACCTTGAGCTTGGGTTCGGTACCGCTCGGGCGCACCATGACGCGGGATCCGTCGGTTAAACGGATGCGCAGCACGTCGCTCGGCGGCAAATCACCCAGTCCCCAACGAAAGTCATCGATCTCGTCGACCCGAATACGTCCGACGTGTGTTGGTGGGGACTCGCGGAGGCGCGTCATGACGAGCGCGATCGTTGACACCTCGGAGACCCGCACGGAGATCTGCCCGGAGGCGAAGTGGCCGAACTTCTCGCTGAAGCGATCGAGATAACTGGCCAGGGTCGTGCCCTCGGACTTGAGGTCGCTCACGAGGGACAGCAGCGCGACCGCTGCCGAGATGCCGTCCTTGTCGCGCACACTGTCGGGATTGACCAGGTAGCCGAGCGCCTCCTCGAAGCCGTAAACGAGGCCGGGAACCCGCGACACCCATTTGAACCCGGTGAGGGTCTCGACGAAGCGCAGGCCGTAGGCATCCGCTACCGCATGCAATGCCGGCGATGACACGATCGAGCAGGCCAGTACTCCAGCGCTCGCGCCGCCGTCCGACGACGGGGCCAGAGCCGCTGCCCGCCAGCCGAGAATCGCGCCGACCTCGTTGCCGCTCAGGCGGCGGTATCCGCTCGTGCTCGACAGGTCGGGGATGGCCACGGCGAGGCGGTCGGCATCTGGGTCGTTGGCGATAATGAGCTCGGCGCCCACCTCACGGGCGGTCTCGTAGGAGAGATCCATCGCGCCGGGCTCTTCCGGGTTGGGAAAGGCGACGGTGGGAAAGGCCGCGTCCGGCGCGATCTGGGCGTCAACGAGAGTGGGCAGGTCGAATCCGGCCTGTACCAGTACGCGCCGGGTGGTGTCCCAGCCAACGCCGTGCATGGCGGTGTACACGGCGTTCACCTGCGCACGCGGCGTATGGGCGATGCTGGCCGTTTCGACGATGTAGGCCTGCACGACGGCCTCGTCAGCGGTCTCGTAGCTGCCGCGCGGCAGGTGTGGCACGTGCTCGTCGGCCGCAACGCGCAGAATCTCGTCGGAGATGCCCTTGTCATCGGGGGAGACGATCTGGGCGCCGTTATTCGCGCCGCCTAAATAGACCTTGTAGCCGTTGTCGTTGGGCGGATTGTGCGAGGCGGTCACCATCACGCCGCAGCTCGCATCGAGGTGCCGCACCGCAAAAGCCAGCACGGGCGTGGGCAGCAGACGCGGCAAGAGGATGGCGCGCACCCCGGCGCCCGCCATCAGCGCCGCCGTGTCGGTCGCAAAAACATGCGAGTTCTTGCGTCCGTCGTAGCCGATGACGACCGAGGGGGTCGTGCCCGTCGCGGCGTGCCGCAGCAGGAAGGTGGCCAGACCGGCGGCGGCCTGCGAGACGAGCACTCGATTCATCCGGTTCGGGCCGGCAGAGATCTCCCCGCGCAGCCCGGCCGTACCGAAGGCGAGCCGCGTGTCGAAGCGCGAGTGCAGGTCGGAGAGGGCAATCTTGTCGCCGTCGTCGACGGCCTTGATCAACGCGCGCAGTTGCGCCTGCGTCTCGGGGTCTGGATCCTGGTTCAGCCAGGCCTGCGCCGCCTGCAGCAGAGCTGCGGTGCGGTCGGCTGGCGTGTCGAGGCTGTCCTGCACGACCGGGGCAGTGGGCAAGTCGGCATTGTCACCCGCGGGTTCAGGCGTGATGATCGCAATGGCGACGGTCGGTTCAGAGCCGGTATCGTCGCTATCCTGCACGATCGGCAAGGCTCGAGTCGCTGTGTCCGCGTCTGCGGATTCGGTGACGCGGGCCGGAACATTCGCGGATTCGGTGACGGGTGCCGGGGCATCTGCCGACGGGCCGGAATGACGGCCACCGGTGCGCGGGGCCGGCTGCGCGGCCGACTGGGCGCCTGATTGGTCGGCCGGTTGGTCGCCCGGCTGTGCGGCCACCGCGTCGCGGCGCTCGTTAGCAGAGGAGGCATCGCCGGTCACAGTTCGGCCACAATCCGGGCGAGGAGGGCGCTGATCACCGGTTCGGCCAGGGTACCGGCCTCGATGACCTCACCGTGGCTGAGCGGCGTCGGCGAGATGCCGGCGGCGAGGTTGGTGATGAGCGAGAGGCCCAGCACCTCCATACCGGCCTGGCGGGCCGCGATGGCCTCGAGCGCGGTCGACATACCCACGATATGGCCACCGATGGCCTTGGCCATCTGCACCTCGGCCGGCGTCTCGTAATGCGGCCCGCGAAACTGGCAGTACACGCCCTCGTCAAGTGAAGGATCGATGCCCCGCGCAACGTCGCGCAGCCGCTGCGAGTACAAATCGGTCAGGTCGACGAAGGTCGCGCCCTCAAGCGGTGAATCAAAGGTCAAGTTGATGTGGTCGCTGATCAGCACCGGGGTTCCCGGTTTCCACGATTCACGGATGCCGCCAGCGCCGTTGGTCAGGATCATCGTCTTCGCCCCGGTCGCCGCTGCTGTGCGCACACTGTGCACGACCCGGCGCACGCCGTGGCCCTCGTAGTAGTGCGTGCGGGCACCGATCACGAGCGCGCGCTTTCCGTTCGGCAGCAAAATTGAGCGCAGGGTACCAGCGTGCCCGGCCAGGGCCGGAGCGCTGAATCCGGTGATGTCGGCGGCGGACACGGTGTGCGTGGTCTCGCCGATGAGGTCGGCGGCCGTGGCCCAGCCGCTCCCGAGCGTCAGGGCGATGTCGTGCCGCGGCACTCCGGTAATGCCGGCGATCTCCGCTGCCGCCGACCGAGCTGCCTCAAACGGGTCAGTTTCGGGCAGATCTAACGGGTTGATCTCGTTCGTAAACATTTTACCACTCTAGAACCCCCACGAATCTGGCGGCGATTTTGCGTGAATTCTGCTCATCGGCGCGCCGCAGCGGGTCCGTCGTGGCACTCCGGCACGTTTTGGGCCCTTTTGAGGGCCAAACTGATCGGAGTGGGCCCGCAGGCGGTAGTACTCGGGGTCTGAGGGTTGAGAGAATGGAATACATGGCCTATGAGTTTGAACGCAAGCAACGCATCGCAGTATTAGGTGGAGGGCCCGGCGGATACGAAGCGGCCATCGCCGGAGCACAACAGGGTGCCGATGTTACCCTGATCGAAAGCGTCGGTGTCGGTGGTTCCGCCGTCATAACGGATGTTGTCCCCTCCAAATCCCTCATCGCTACCGCCGAGGCGTCCAACTCCATCGGAGAGGCCACCGATCTGGGCGTGCAGTTCTTCGTACGCGGCGAAACCGGCAAGCCGCTGCGTCCGGAGGTGGCCATCAACCTGGCCGCCGTGAACAAGCGACTGCTCGCCCTCGCTCGCCAGCAGTCCGAAGACATGAAAGCCACGCTCATCCGCGCTGGCGTGCACTTCGTGCAGGGCCACGGGCGTCTTGACGGCACCAACGCCATCGTCGTCGCAACCTCCGGCGACGAGACGGCGACGGACTTCGACCGCGTCGAGGCCGACACCATCGTCGTGTCGGTGGGTGCAAGCCCGCGAGTGCTGTCATCCGCTCTGCCGGACGGTGAACACATTCTCACCTGGACGCAGCTGTACAACCTCAAGGCGATCCCCGAACACCTCATCGTGGTCGGATCCGGTGTTACCGGGGCAGAGTTCGCTTCGGCCTACCGTGCCCTGGGCGCCAAAGTCACCCTGATCTCCAGCCGTGACCAGGTGTTGCCCGGTGAGGACGCCGATGCCGCCAACGTGATCGAGAATGTCTTCAAGCGCAACGGCATGACCGTGCTGTCGAAGTCGCGTGCCGCCTCGGTCACGCGCACCAAGACCGGTGTCGTCGCGACCCTCGACGACGGGCGCACCGTCGAAGGCAGCCACTGTCTGATCGCCGTCGGCTCGATTCCGAACACCGCGAACATCGGCCTCGAACAGGCCGGCGTGCAAATCACCGAGTCTGGGCACATCCAGGTCAACCGGGTTGCACGCACCTCGATTCCGAACATTTACGCGGCGGGGGACTGCACGACCGAGATCCCGCTGGCATCCGTTGCCTCGATGATGGGACGCACCGCGGTGTTCCACGCGATGGGTGATACCGTCAATCCGATCGAGATTCGCAACGTCGCCGCGAACATCTTCACTCAGCCGGAGATCGCGACCGTCGGCTACACCCAGAAGCAGATCGAAGAGGGCCTGGCTCAGGGCGAAATCTACAAGCTGCCGCTCGCCGTCAACCCGCGTGCCAAAATGATGGGGATCAAGGACGGTTTCGTGAAGCTGTTTGCGCGCACCGGCAGCGGAACCGTCATCGGCGGCGTCATCGTGGCTCCGAAGGCGAGCGAGCTCATCTTTCCGCTGGCCCTCGCGGTTGAGCACCGGCTCACGGTCGATGAGGTGGCTCGCACCTTCCCCGTCTACCCCTCGCTCACCGGTTCTATAACGGATGCCGCCCGCGCCATGCACGTCGTCCTGTAGGTCTCGACACCCCAGCATGCTTTCGTCGGCGGGGTTGGGGGCAGTGCATCCGCTCCTCAGCTCAAACAATGCCGGTTTTCAGGAACAAATCCGAGAAAAGCGTTCGGATCCGTTCCTGAAAACCGGCATAACTCGTCGCCCCGCGAATAGCCTGCCCCGTCCGGTCCCACCGATACCTCGCCTTGATCTCACGCGAGTCGCGTATGTGACCTGACCCGCTCACGCGGCCCATTTCGAAAACCAGGCGGGGCGCCGAGATGAACTATGCGGCGTCGGAGACCGTCAGCAGCACCGAGCCGGACGAGACCGTGCTGCCGACGACGGCAGCGACATTACCGACGGTCCCGTTGCGGTGAGCAGTCAGCGGCTGTTCCATCTTCATGGCCTCCAGCACGAGCAGCAGATCGCCCTTGACGACCATGTCGCCCTCGGCGACGAGCAGCTTCACGATGGTCGCCTGCATCGGCGCCCTGATGGCGTCGCCGGTTGCGGTGTCGACCGAGTGCAGGCCGCTCCGACGCTTCGGCGCCGGGCCGACGGAGCGGGCGCTCGCACCGCCGGGCAGCAGTCGGGTTGGCAGGGTCACCTCGATGCGGCGTCCCTCGACTTCCACGACGATGCTGTGGCGTTTCTGCGGGCCGACGGCATCTTCCATGCTGCCGGTCCAGGGTTCGATGTCGTTCTCAAACTCGGTTTCGATCCAGCGGGTGAATACCGTGAAGGGCTTGCCGTCGGTCGGCGCAAAGGCCGGGTCGCGCACGACCTTGCGGTGAAAGGGCAGCACGGTTGGCAGGCCGGCGACCTCGAACTCGTCGAGGGCGCGGCGCGACCGTTCGAGGGCCTCTTCACGGGTCGCCCCCGTCACGATGAGCTTGGCGATGAGCGAGTCGAATGATCCACTGATCACATCGCCGGACTGCACGCCGGTGTCAACGCGCACACCGGGGCCACCGGCGGGCTTGAATACGTGCACCGGGCCGGGCGCTGGTAGAAAGCCGCGGCCGGCATCCTCTCCGTTGATGCGAAATTCAAAGGAGTGAGCGGATGCGACGGGGTCACCATAGGTCAGCTCGCCACCCTCCGCGAGCCGGAACTGTTCACGCACCAAGTCGATGCCGGTGACCTCTTCGGAGACCGTGTGCTCGACCTGCAGGCGGGTGTTGACCTCGAGGAACGATACCGTTCCGTCCTGGCCGATGAGAAACTCGCAGGTGCCGGCGCCGAGGTAGCCGACTTCTTTCAAAATAGCCTTGGACGCCCGATACATTTCGGTCGTCTGCGCTTCGGTGAGAAACGGCGCTGGTGCCTCTTCGACGAGTTTCTGGTGCCGGCGCTGCAGCGAGCAGTCACGGGTCGAGACGACGACGACGTTGCCGTACCTGTCGGCGAGGCATTGTGTCTCGACGTGGCGGGGGGAGTCGAGATATTTCTCGACGAAGCATTCGCCGCGACCGAAGGCTGTAATGGCCTCGCGGGTAGCTGAGTCGAACATCTCGGCGACCTCGTCGCGGGTGCGGGCGACTTTGAGGCCGCGTCCGCCGCCACCGAAGGCGGCCTTGATCGCGACCGGCAGTCCGTGCACGTCGACGAAGGCGAGTACCTCGGCCGCGTCAATGCAGGGGTTGAGGGTGCCGGGCGCCATCGGCGCGTTGACCTTCTCGGCGATGAGCCTGGCAGAGACCTTGTCGCCGAGCTGCTCAATCGCTTCGGGCGACGGCCCGATCCAGGTCAGCCCTGCGTCGATCACGGCGCGGGCAAAGTCAGCGTTCTCTGCCAGAAAGCCGTAGCCAGGGTGCACGGCGTCAGCGCCGCTCCGGCGGGCGATCGACAGTATCTTGTCGATGACCAGGTACGTTTCGGCGCCGCTGGTGCCGTCGAGGCCGTATGCCTCGTCGGCGAGACGGGCGTGCAGGGAGTCCCGATCCTGGTCGGCGTAGACGGCGACAGAGAGAATTCCGCTGTCTTTCGCGGCACGGATGACCCGAACGGCGATCTCGCCTCGGTTGGCGATGAGGACCTTCGTTATGAGTGACACAATCCCTTAGCCTATTGGGCCGCGCCGCATCCATTTTATTTCTCTCCCACAAAAAGACCGGTCAGATTCTTGCGGATGTCTACAATTACAGGGCTCCGGGGCGATTCCACAGGGTCGGCCACTCGTGTCCAAGACTCTTCACCAGCCGGCGCAACGTCGGCAGCGACAGCCCCACCACGGTCGACGGATCCCCGACGATGCTCGTAATAAATGGTGCCCCGAGGCTGTCTATGGTGAATGCGCCCGCCACAAACAGGGGCTCCCCGGTCGCGATATAGGCGTCGAGTTCCGCGTCGTCGAGGTCGTCGGCGAAGGTCACTTCGGCCGTGGCGACCGCCCCGAGGGCTCGGCCGGGCACGCCGTCACGGAGCTCGATCAGCCAGTGTCCCGAGTACAGCGTGCCGGTGCGCCCGCGCTGGCGCTCCCAACGTTCCCGGGCGGCGTCGGCCGTATGGGGTTTGCCGTAAATGATACCGTCGAGCACGAAAACAGAGTCGCCACCGAGCAGCAATCCGTCCAGCGGTTCTGCCAGTTGAGTGGATGTCGCCGCCTCGGCTTTGGCCCGCGCCAGCAACTGCACGAGCGTTGCCGGGTCGAGCGGCGCCCCGGCCGCCTGTGCTACGGCCGCTTCGTCTACATCGGGGTTGATCAACACCGGTTCGATGCCGGAAGCTCGAAGCAGGGCCAACCGAGCCGGAGAGGTCGAAGCCAAATAGAGACGCATGGTGTCCTTTGAGAAGAGTGTCGGTCACTCCATTCAATCAGGCCCGATCGCGCGCGCGGGGAAGCGGTGTGGGATCATCGAGGCATGAGCAATACGAGTCACCAGCCCCCGGCCCCCGTCAATACCCCCACGGCGACGGTCGGCAGCGAACTCGAGCTCGATATCACCAACGTCGCCCACGGCGGAATCTTCATCGCCCGCCACGAGGGCCGCGTCATCTTCGTCAGTGACACCCTCCCGGGCGAACGCGTGCGGGCCCGCCTCACCGAGGCAAATCACAAGAGCTTCTGGCGGGCAGAGACGGTCGCGGTCATCGACGCGGCCCCCGAACGCCAGCCGCACATCTGGAACGCAGCATCCATTGATCGCGCCCCAGAAGACCGCGCCGGCGGCGCCGAATTCGGCCACATCGAGCTCGGCTTTCAACGCGAGCTGAAGCGTCGGGTACTCGCCGACGCGCTCACGCGGATGGCCGGGCAGGGCACCGACGTGGTCGTCGAACCCGTGGCGGTCAGCGCCAAGGCCAGCCCTGGCGACGCGATGGATGGTACTGGATGGCGCACCAGGGTGAGTCTGCACGTAGCTGCAGATGGAACCATCGGCCCGTACGCCGCCCGCAGCCACCGGGTGATCCGCGTCGACGACTTGCCGCTCGCCGAGCACGAGCTGGAGCTGCGCGCCCCCCTCGACACACTTTTTCACAATGCGGCTCAGGTTGACCTGGTTGCGCCGAGTAAGGGCGACGTGCAGGTGCTCGTCTCGGCCAAAGATACCAACGGCAAGCCCAAGCGGGTGCCGCGCGGCCTGATCCACGAGGTCGTCGCCGGCCGCGAGTTCGAACTCGACCGCTCCGGATTCTGGCAGGTGCACTCCTTGGCCGCAGACACCCTGTATCACGCGGTGCAGAACATCATCGATGAAGACCAGTTCGATCCGCGCGCCTCCAACCTCGATCTCTATGGCGGCGTTGGACTGCTCGCCGCGGCCGTCGGCGACCGGTTTGGCGCGTCGACCCGCATGACTTCGGTGGAAAGCGACCCGGAGGCTGTTGCCTTTGCGGCCCGCAACCTCAAAGACTGGGCCGGAGCCACAGCCGAAGCCGACCGCGTCGACCGTTTTCTGCAGCGTCTGCTGAAAGAAGCGAATGCCGCCGAACGAGCCAGACTCGCCGCCGCCACCGTCGTGCTCGACCCGCCACGCTCCGGCGCCGGCAAAGCCGTTGTCGACCAGCTCGTCGCCATTGCTCCGCGCCAAATCGTCTACGTGGCCTGCGACCCAGTCGCCCTGGCCCGCGACGTTGCGCTGTTTCAGCAGCAGGGCTACCAGTTGACGACCCTGCGCGCCTTCGACCTGTTTCCCAATACTCATCACGTTGAAGCCGTCGCACTTCTTAGCAAATAGCTCTCGTTCAGACGAGACAATCAAAGGACAACCCCACAGTGAGTCACGCAACACCTGATCCCGTGTCACCCGCCCTCGCCGAGAGCCCCGTGCGGGTTGGCATTGTCGACGATCACGAATCGGTGCGGTTGGGATTGCAAGCCGCGTGTGAGAACTCTGGCTACGAGGTGCTCGTCGCCGCTGCGACCGCGCAGGCCCTGGTCGACGGCCTCGCTGGGCGAGCGTGCGACGTGATCGTGCTCGACCTCTCGCTCGGCGACGGATCGCGCGTGACCGACAATGTGCACCTCGTAGCAGGCACCGGTTCGGCAGTGCTCGTACACAGCATCGCCGATCGAGTCGCGTTGGTGCGTGAAGCCCTCGCAGCAGGGGCCGCCGGAGTCATCCCCAAGTCGTCGCCGACCACGACCGTCATGGCGGCCGTGGCATCCGTCGCCCGCGGTGACGTGCTCAACAACCTCGAGTGGGCCACCGCCATCGACGCCGACTGTGACTTTGCCAAGGCGCAGCTCGGCCGCCGCGAACGCGACGTGCTGCACCTCTACGCCTCGGGTTTGCCGCTGAAGATGGTCGCCTCGCAACTAGGCATTGCACACTCAACGGCGCGGGAATACCTCGACCGCATCCGGGTGAAGTACGTCGAAGTCGGACGCCCAGCACCGACCAAGGTCGACCTGCTGCGCCGCGCCGTCGAAGACGGAATTCTGCCGGGACTTGACGCTTCCGTCGGTGACCGCGGTGTCTAAACGGGCCGCCCATCCGGGTCCCGTGGCGTCCGCCGGCACAGAGCGCGGCACAGAGCCCGCCCCAGACAATCTGTTCGGGCGCGCCAGACATCCGCGCAATCCGATCAGTCACGCCCAGATCGAGATTGTGCTGTCGCGTTCGGTGGCCGCAGGATCGGTCATCTTCGCCATCCAGGCGCTGCCACTCATGCTGGGGCAGCTGGAAAATCGAAAACCCGGCTCCGCCGTGCCGATTGCGATCGTCCTTGGCCTGACGATTGTGGCTTTCGTGGTCGCAACTCTGGTTCGGCGCGGCATCCGCACCACGGCCGGAATCGTCTCGGTCGTCTACCTTGTGGCGCTCATTATTTGGCCGCTGGTCATGCACGACTCATCCGTTGTACTCGATGACAGACCGTGGCTCTGGTATTTGTGCGCCGTCGCGACATCGTGTGCTGCGTTCGCTTTTCCGCTGGTCTGGGCCATTATCTACACGGTCATCACTCCGATCGCCTTCGGGGCGTTGCGAATGCTCCCCTCCGGTGGGGAGGCCGAGAGCCTGCTCGCGGTGCTCGACACCTGCTACGCCATGCTGCTTGGCGGCGTCGTGCTGATCATTATCTACGTGCTGCGCGACGCGACAGCGAAGGTCGACACGGCCCAGTTCACTGCCCTCGCGAAGTACGCCGTGGCGGTGCGCCACCACGCGACCGAGGTCGAACGGGTCGAGGTCGACTCGATCGTGCACGACAGCGTGCTGGCGACGTTGCTCTCCGCTGCCGGTGTGCAAAATGCCAAGGGAGCCGAACTGGCCGCAGCGATGGCTCGCAGCGCCATCATCCGCTTGCAGGCGGCGAGCGGTGAACGCACCCTCGATTTCGAGACCGTGCCCGTGGGACTCCTGGCCACGCGCCTGCGTGATGCCGCAGCGGATGTCGGCAAGTTCACCGTCACCCAGCAGTGCGTGGACGGTTTAAGCATTCCCGAGTACGTCTCGGAGGCGCTCTACTCGGCCAGCATCCAGGCGATGGTCAACAGCGTGCAGCATGCCGGCCCGGCACAATCACGCAGCCTGACAATCAGCGGTAACGATCAGAACGGATGCACCATCCAAATCAGCGACACCGGCCGCGGCTTTGATCCGGCCACCGTCGCCAGTGCTCGCCTCGGCGTGCGCGTGTCCATCCGCGATCGCATTATCAGTGTCGGCGGCGTCGCCGACGTCTCGTCACGCCCCGGCCAAGGCACGACGGTCGTGATCAGCTGGCCGCGGGCCGGCGCCCTTCCAGGGACCGATGCCAGCTCAGCAGCCGAACTGCGGGGTGCGCCGCGCGAACCGGCCGACCGCGTGCCCGCCGTGCCCAACGTCGGCCGGGCGAGGGGACGATGGTGACCGGCGCCGTGGTCGTCTCGCGCACACTTAGCCTCGTCGTGGCCGCTTTTTTCTCCGGCTATCACGTGATTCTCGGGCTGTATTCGATCCGAGAACCGGCGTCGTCGGTGCCGATCTTGGTAGCGATGGGTCTCTTCGTGGTGGCGACGGTGGTGAGCATCTGGCGCAGTAGTCCGTTGCGCATGTCGCTGCCGTTGGCCCTGTTCAATGTCGCTGTTTGCACGGCGCTCCCACTGATCGTGTGCAGTCAGCTAGACGGATTCTCGGCAAATCTCGGCTACACCACCTGGTACGTCGCCGCCATCGGCACGCTGATGACCATCACAGCCACTCGCAAACGCCCTCAGCTTGCACTGCTCGGCGTTGGCGTACTAGTGATCCACAGCGTGATCTGGGCCGGAGTGGGCGAGCTTGGTCATCTGGGCGTGATCGGTAGCGTGGTCTGGGTGCTCGCTGCGGCGTTGCTCTCCCGCGCCCTGGTCAAGGCCAGCCGCGATGCCCGCCAGTATGCCAGAGCCGAGCGAGAGGCCAGCGGATGGCACGCAGCCCAGGAGGCTCACCTCTACGAGCGGCAGGTGCGTCTGACTCAGACCATGCGCCTCGCCATGCCGATGCTTCGGCGCATCAGTGCGAGCAACGGTGAGCTCACCGAAGACGAGCAGCAGGAATGCCGGCTTCTCGAAGCGGCCATTCGCGATGAGATTCGCGGCCGCCGCCTGCTCAATCATGCCGTGCGCGACCAGGTGATGGCGGCCCGCCGTCGTGGAGCCAGCGTGACGCTCCTCGACGAGGGCGGTATCGACGATCTCGCGGGGGTCGCACTCGACGAGGTGCTTGGCGCACTGGCCGGCGCCCTCGAGCACACCAGCGCCGACAGGATCATTGTGCGCACAGCGGCCGACAGTGCGACCACCGCGGTGACCGTGGTGGGGCTGTCCAGCCCCGACCCGGCCGAGTGCGCTCTCGGGCCGGACTCCTCGGGCGACGACGAGGTCGATCTGTGGTTGGAAATCCCCCGGCACGTCACACCCATCGTCGCGGGCTGACCGTGCCTCGGTTCCCCGCGTGTGCCCCCGGGTACACGAAAGGGGATCAGCCGAAACTGATCCCCTATCGTTTTTTCGAGAAAGGGCGACAACCCGAATGCCACCCGTTCTCGCCCCCAACACATTCGCTCGCTTACCCTAGTCAGCGAATGATTGGTAGTGAAACTTTTGGAGTTCCACCGAGCACTCCCCAGTCTGCACCATCGTCAAAATTGCCACAGTCGGCATTTAGGAGGACACGACTACCGGCGGATGCACGCCTCACACGGACGGGGCCCGGGCCCCGTCCGTGAGGGGGAAAGGGGAAACCGGGGTCAGCCGGTGAAGCCGCGCCAGCGCCCGGCGCCGGGGTACACCGGCTGACGAATGGCGCGCTGGTTACGCTGCCAGGCGCTGCGGTGCTGCTTAGGCGCCGCCCGACGCTCGTCGGATTCCTCCCCTAACAGACCACGGATAACGGCGGTCACCGCCGATACCTCGACGTCGCTGACGCGCGCGGTAACGAAGATGAGCTCCGCGGGATCAAATTCTGAGGGCTTCGATGGCATCAGAGCGGGATGTTTCCGTGCTTCTTGGCGGGCAGGGTCGCTCGCTTGGTGCGCAGGGCGCGCAGGGCTTTGATGACCGACACGCGCGTAGCCGCCGGTTCGATGATGCCATCGAGCTCTCCACGTTCCGCGGCGAGAAACGGGCTGGCCACGTTGTAGGTGTACTCGTTGGCCAGGCGGGTGCGAACAGCGGCGACGTCCTCGCCGGCCTCCTCAGCCGCCTTGATCTCGGCGCGGTACAGAATGTTCACGGCGCCCTGTCCGCCCATGACGGCGATCTCGGCGGTCGGCCAGGCCAGGTTGGTGTCGGCGCCGAGCTGCTTGGAACCCATCACGATGTACGCGCCGCCGTAGGCCTTGCGCAAAATGACGGTGACCAGCGGCACGGTGGCTTCGGCGTAGGCGTACAGCAGCTTCGCGCCGCGCCGGATGATGCCGGTCCATTCCTGGTCGGTGCCGGGCAGAAAGCCGGGCACGTCGACAAGCGTCAGAATCGGGATCGAGAACGCGTCACAGAACCGCACGAAGCGGGACGCCTTCTCGCCGGCCTCGATGTTCAGGGTGCCGGCCATGGCGTTGGGCTGATTGGCGACGATCCCAATTGAACGGCCCTCGACCCGGGCGAACCCGACGACGATGTTCGGCGCGTACAGCGGCTGCGTCTCGAGAAACTCACCGTGGTCAACGATGTGCTCGATGACCGTTTTCACGTCGTAAGGCTGGTTGGGCGAGTCGGGGATGATCGTGTTCAGCGCGCGGTCGGCATCCGTTGTTTCGAGCTCCACCTCGCTGTCGAACACGGGCAGCTCGGCCAGGTTGTTGTCTGGCAGGTAGCTCAGCAGGGCACGGGCAAAGTCGAGCGCGTCCGGCTCGTCACTCGCGAGGTAGTGCGACACACCGGAGACCTTGTTGTGCGTCAGGGCGCCGCCGAGCTCCTCCATGCCGACGTCTTCACCGGTGACGGTCTTGATCACGTCGGGGCCGGTGACGAACATCTGGCTGGTCTTGTCGACCATGATCACGAAGTCGGTCAGCGCGGGGGAGTAGACGGCGCCACCGGCGGCCGGGCCGCAGATAATTGAAATCTGCGGAATGACACCGGAAGCGGCCGTGTTGCGGCGAAAGATTTCGCCGTACTTACCGAGGGCCACAACGCCCTCTTGAATGCGCGCTCCGCCGGAGTCGAGAATGCCGATGATCGGCACGCCGGTCTTCAGGGCGAGGTCCATTACCTTGATGATCTTCTCGCCGGCCACCTCGCCGAGCGAACCGCCGAAGATGGTGAAGTCCTGCGAGTACACCGCCACTTGGCGACCGTGAATGGTGCCGGTGCCGGTGACGACGGCGTCGCCATACGGCCGCTTCTTTTCCATGCCGAAGGCCACGGTGCGGTGACGCACGAACTCGTCGAGCTCCACGAAGGATCCCTGGTCGAGCAGCAGATCGACGCGTTCGCGGGCGGTCATCTTGCCCTTGGCGTGCTGCTTTTGCGTGGCGGTAGCCCCGCTAGCGGTCACGGCCTCGTGATAGCGCAGCTTGAGGTCGGCGAGTTTTCCCGCCGTCGTATACAGGTCGGGTGCCGCAACGGGCGTCTTATCAGTCACCATTTCACTCTACCGGCACGCCCCGGGCGCTTCCCCGTGCCGAAGTTTCACAACTTTGCCCCGCAACACTGGTCTCCTCAGCCCTCCCCAGCCCCTCAGCCACCCCAACTACCGGCGCACAATTCCTGCAATTTGTTCAGAATTCGTCAGAAATAGGAGTTTTGAGGCCAAATTCGACAGAATTGCAGGAGTTACGCACACGAGAGGGTCACCACCATGGAGTTTTCGCTCAGCCGCACCGAGGTGAGCCGGTTTGACTACCGTGCCGAGGCTACGTCCACCAACGATGTGCTCAAAGATCTCGCCACAACGGATGCCGCCGCCTGGCCAGACCTCTCGGTAGTAGTCACCGACAACCAGACTCAGGGGCGTGGCCGGCTCGGCCGCGTCTGGTTGGCCCCGACCGGCAAAGCCCTGGCCATCTCGGTGCTGATTCGCCCGAAGCTCCCGCCGACGAGCCTCGGCTGGTTTCCCCTGCTGGCCGGCGCCGCCATGACCCGCGCCGTGCGAAAAGTGGTCGAGGCCAGCATGCAGCCGGTCGAAGACGTGAAAGAGGCCGAAGACCCCCGCCACGATACGACCCTAAAATGGCCCAACGACGTACTCATCGACGGCTACAAGGTGTGCGGCATTTTGTGCGAACTCCTGCCCGACGCGACCGGCATCATCATTGGCGCCGGCCTCAACCTGTCCCTCGATGAGCATGATCTGCCCACCCTCACCTCCACCTCGTTGCTGTTGGTCACCCGAACCGCGCCAGACCCCGACGCCGTGCTCGCCGCCTACTTGCGCGAGCTCACGACGCTGTATGCAGCTTTCGTAACAGCAAACGGCGACGCGCAGCAGAGCGGCCTGCACGGTGAAGTCGCACAACTCTGTGGCACCCTCGGCAGCGACGTCCGGATCGAACTCCCCGGCGGCACCGACCTGATCGGAACCGCAACGGGCATCGACGCGCAGGGCCGACTGACCGTCACTAGCCAGGCCGATGGCGAAGAACGGTCTGTCGCAGCCGGCGATGTCACCCACCTGAGGTATTAATGGACCTAATGAAAAAGAACGAGACCGAACCCTCCGGCTACGCCCACGAGAGTCGGCCCGAAAAGGTCGTGGCCCGCTTGCGCCCGCACGCCCGCGTGCTGCTCTGGCCCACCCTGCTGCTCTTCGCGCTGGCCGGCGCAACCGGCTATTTCGCCGACAACCTGCCGGAGCCCTGGCAGAATGCAGCCGTGCTGCCCGCCGCCATCGTGTTGGCCGTGCTCGGCTGGCTGCTGCCGCTGGCCGCCTGGCTCACCAAGCGGTACACGATCACTACCCGCCGCATCATTTTTCGCCACGGGTTCTTCGTGCGCACCCGGCAAGAACTCTTGCACAGCCGCGGCTACGACGTGAGCGTGCGCCAGAACTGGCTACAGGCCGGGTTCCACTCAGGAACGGTGCTGATCAACTCGGGTCTGGAGCATCCGCTCATCTTGAAAGACGTGCCCAACGTCGACCTGGTGCAGAGCGCGCTGCACGACCTCATCGAACAATCGAGCACGGTCATGGGCGCAAGAAGGCAGGAGCAGTCGGCGCAGTCCGACGAGTCAGCGTTCTGGGGACGCCGCTAGCGCGCCCGTCTGCACGCTGGTCACCGCGTCAACCACGGATACCGGTGCTCCGCTCCGGCTCGGCGCGAACACCCAGTATCGGTATAGCGTGAAGCGAAAGATCGCTCCCAAAAAAAGTCCAACGACGTTGCCCGAGATATTGTCCGCGAGAATGCTTGTGTAGCCGAGAACATAGTGGCTGAACCACAGGCAGGCAATGCCGATACCCATGCCCGCCAGGCTGACGGCAAGAAATTCAAGCCCCTCGCGCACGGTGTGATCTTGACGATTCTTGCTGAAGGTCCAGTACCGGTTGCCGAGCCAGTTCACCACAATCGCCAGCACGGTGGAGATGATCTTCGCGTAGATCGGGCCGGCATGCACATCGGCCGAGTCGAGCACAGTGGTGCGCAGCAGGTTAAAGACGGTGAAGTCCACCACGAAGCCGAGCGCGCCGACGGCGCCGAACTTGAGGCCCTGGCTCAGAAAGCCCCGCAGGCGCTGCTTCACAGTGATCGACATGCGTCCGTCCGCCGTTCGGTAAAGTGGCACTAGGAAAGCATTGAGTCTCGAAGTCTACGGCCTGCTGAATTTCCCGGGCTGAGTATTAACGCGCGTTTAGCTGAACGCTTGCATAGAAAATGGTGAACAGATGGCTTTGACCGTCGGTGTGATTGGCGCTGGCCAACTGGCCCGCATGATGATTCCCGCGGCCGTCAACCTCGGCATCGACCTTCGGGTACTCGCCGAAGCCGACGGTATGTCCGCTGCCCTCGCGGCCGTGAGCGTTGGCGATTACCGCGATTTGCCGACCGTGCTCGCCTTCGCGAAAACCGTCGACGTGATCACCTTCGACCATGAGCACGTGCCGCAGGAGATTCTGCGGGAGCTCGTGCGCGAAGGCGTCACCGTGCATCCCGGCCCCGACGCCCTGCTCTACGCGCAAGACAAACTGCTCATGCGCGAAAAACTCGCCGAACTGGGTCTGCCGGTGCCCGACTGGGCGCGCATAACGGATGCTGCCGGTCTCGCCGAATTTCTGCAAGCTCACGGCGGCCGCGCCGTCGTGAAAACCGCTCGCGGTGGCTATGACGGCAAGGGCGTGCGGGTGGTCAACCACGAGCACGACGTTGACGACTGGTTTGCCGCGCTCGCCGAAGACGGCAACGGCGGAGCCCTGCTAGTCGAAGAGCTCGTGCACTTCAGCCGCGAGCTGGCCCAGGTCGTCGCTCGTCGCCCGAGCGGTGAGATCGCGGTCTGGCCGGTCGTGGAGACCGTGCAGAAAGATGGCGTCTGCGCCGAGGTCATCGCTCCGGCGCCGCAGTCCGCCGGGCGCCTCGCCGACGTTGCCACCGACATTGCCGTGGCGGTGGCCGAGGGCATCGGTGTCACGGGGGTGCTCGCCGTTGAACTCTTTCAAACAACGGATGAGCGACTTCTCATTAACGAGCTGGCGATGCGCCCGCACAACAGCGGCCACTGGTCGATCGAGGGGTCAACGACGAGCCAATTCGAGCAGCACCTGCGTGCAGTGCTTGATCTGCCGCTCGGCGCGACCGGAGCCAGAGACCCGTGGACGGTCATGGTGAACATTTTTGGTGGACCGGCGTCAGGCTCACTCGGTGACCGTTATGCGAGCGCGCTTGCGGAGCATCCGCTCGTGAAAGTGCACAACTATGGCAAGGCGTCACGGCCCGGTCGCAAAGTCGGCCACGTCACCGCGGGCGGCAGCGATCTTGACGAAGTTGCGTATCAGGCGCGCGCCACTGCACAAATCTTTCAGTCTTGAGCAATAGGATCATCTGCGTGCCAGACAACATCGAGCCTTCCGCTGTGCCCACGAACAGCGAACCCGCGCCCATCGTCGGCGTGGTCATGGGCAGCGACTCTGACTTCACCATCATGAGCGCTGCCGTGCAGACCCTCACGGACTTTGGTGTGGCCCACGAGGTGCAGGTCGTTTCGGCGCACCGCACCCCCGAGAAGATGCTTTCCTACGGTCGCAGCGCGCAGGCCCGCGGCCTCAAGGTGATCATTGCCGGAGCCGGGGGAGCTGCGCACTTGCCGGGTATGCTGGCCGCCATGACAACGCTGCCCGTTGTCGGGGTGCCCGTTCCGCTCGGGCTGCTCGACGGGCTCGACTCGCTGCTGTCGATCGTGCAGATGCCGGCCGGCGTGCCGGTCGCGACCGTGTCGATCGGCGGGGCGAAGAACGCCGCGCTGATCGCGATCAAGATTCTCGCCACGAGCGACGACGCGTTGCGTGTGAAGCTCGAAGACTATTCCACAGCGCTCGCCGACCTGGTCGAGCAGAAGAACAGGAACCTCCAAACCCGATTATGAGTAGTGTGACAGACCCGATCCGGCACCCGAATTCCGGCTCCACGCGCATTATGACGACGCGTGCCTGGTGGCTTGTCGTACTCAATTTCGTGCTTCCCGGTTCGGCCCAGGTGCTCGCCGGCAATCGCCGCCTCGGCCGATTCGGTCTTCGCGCGTCGCTCACCCTGGTCACCGCTGCAATCATCGTCGGCGCCCTCTACCTGCTCTGGCCCGAGGCCGTGCTCACCGTGTTCACCAGCACAATCGGCCTGTGGGCCGTCGCCGCGGTGCTCGCGTTCTACGCGCTCACCTGGCTCGTGCTCACCGTCAATACCGTCGGCCTGATCAATTTGGGCCGCGCCGCGCCCGGTGCCCGCCCGATCATCGCCGCGTTCTCCGCAGCGCTCATGGTCGTGGTCTGTGGCACCGCAGGCTACGGCGCCTTCGTCGCCACCTCCGCGAGCGGATTCCTCTCCTCCGTCTTTGTGGCCGGCCCGAGCGAACCGCCGGTCGACGGTCGTTACAACATTCTGCTGCTTGGCGGTGACGCCGGCGCCGACCGCGATGGCCTCCGCCCCGACAGCATCTCGGTGGTCAGCATCGACGCCTCAACCGGCCAGGCCACGACCATCAGCCTGCCTCGCAACCTCGAGGACGTGCCCTTCTCGGCCGGGTCCTCGCTCGGCGCCCTCTACCCCGAGGGCTACGGTTCCATCAACGGATGCGACGTGTCGGGTCGCTGCATGCTCAACGCCATTTTCACCGAGGCTGAGCTGAAACGCCCGGAGTACTACCCGAACGCGGTGGCAGAGGGCAGTTCCCCCGGTATTCAGGCAACGCTCGAGGCGGCCCAAGGCATCACCGGACTCACCATTCAGTACTTCGTCCTCATCGATATGCAGGGATTCTCCGAACTCATCGATGCCCTCGGCGGCGTCGACATTGACGTGCAGAACCGGGTCCCGGTGCACACCGACGACACCTGGACTGATGTTTTGTTCTGGTTCGAGCCGGGAACGCAGCACATGGATGGCTACCACGCCCTCTGGTTCGCCCGCTCCCGCCACGGCACGAGCGACTACGACCGCATGCAGCGTCAGACGCAGCTGCAGGAGGCCCTGCTCGCGCAGGCCAGCCCGGCCAACGTGCTCACCAAGTTTCAGGGTGTGGCCGCCGCCGGTGCCCGCGTGGTGAAGACCGATGTGCCCCAGGGCATGCTCGGCTACTTCGTGAACCTCGCTGCCAAGACCAAGGAGCTCCCCGTCATCTCGGTGCCGATGATTCCCGACAACGGTATCGATCCCGAAAACCCCGACTACGCCGCCATCCAGTCCATGGTCGCCGCGGCACTGGCCCCCGCGCCCACCGCCACCCCCGCCCAATAGCCCGCCGCGTTCCGACCCGGTACTACCGCGCCGGTGTCTGCGAAACGCCTTCACCTCCGCTGGTCGAGACCGCAATTCCGGCACAGCAACCCGCCCAATTTAGACGCCAATCGCGAAGCGGATGCTGGCACCTACGTCAAATGGTGCACCCGCCGACCCGCGGACCCGCGGACCCGAGTAACCGCGCTCAGACGACAACGACCTCCGGTCCACCCAGATCCACAAGTAAAAGGAAGTCAGCGGCCTGAGTAAGAACGGGGAGTGAATTGGCGAGTGCAGTTGAGTCGCCGTCCCTTCTCGCGAAGTTTCTGCCGCAGTCGTGCCCAGTAAGCTGCGACAGCATCATCGATGTTGAGAACGGTTGCGAGTGAAACAGTATCGAGCGTCTGGAGGCGGGCGCTCCGAGCATACGACAAAATGGCGATCGACCAGCACTTTATCGTGTTGCCGGTGGACTAGGCTAGGCGTCAACGACTAGACAAGGGGTGGCCAATGTCGGCGTTTCAGAAAGCAGTTGAGTTCCATCGGTTAGTTCCATTTCTTGCACTCGGTTTACTCCTGACCGGTTGCGCGCCCGCCGTTGATTCCGCCGCAAGCACATCGGCATCTCCGTCGGCGTCCCCGTCCGTCTCGGTATCGGCGCAGCCCTCGCCGCGCGCCACGGAAGCTGCAGCCGTGCAGGCGACCTGCGTGAACGTGATCACCGAAAAGGCCACTGCCGCCTTCGCCAGAGCGAACTATCCACTCCTCACAGAACTTCCCAGCGGACCGGACCCGATCATGGCGCTCCTGGTGGAACAGGGCGGGCTGAGTTGCTACTGGGCCGACGGCTACGACATTGTGGCATGGCTTGGGCTTGCGGACATGGACGATGCGACCTGGACGGCGCTGCGCACGGAGCTCCTGGCCACCGGGTATGTCCAGTCCGATGATCCGGTCGCCGGCACGATCCAGGGCGAGCGCGCCGGCGATGCCTACCCGGCTTTGGTGAACAGGGATGGGGCCACCTACTACGTTGGCTCCTCCGGCATGCTGTCGTCTGTGGTCGCTCTGCAGTGACGGAGAAGTTCGGGGCCGTCAGTCAAGCAGGCCCCGCATCAGACTAGGCGGCAGTCCGTCCGGGATGGTTGCAGTGTCGGCGCCGCCGCGCGACGTCCTTATCGACGTGCAGGGCTTCTCAGACTTGCGCGCTTGGAAATAGTTACTCGGTCGTACTACGCCGAAACGAGAACTTCTTGTGCCCGAAGAAGCTCAGCAGCGTCGTGACAGCGAGGATGATCAACTGGGCGATCAGCGGCGGCACCAACGCCACCTCAACCAGCAGCGGCAGCGCGGCAGTATTGATAGCGATCGCCACCAGATACACGCTCACGAATCGGGCTAAGTCCCGCCGCACGTGACCGCGGACCACAAACACGAATCGTCGGTACAGCACGAAGGCGAGGGTGATGCCAACCACGTACGAAAGGGCGAGGCTCAGCAGGTAGCCGAGATAGACATCCGTGAAAACCCACAGTGTGAAGGCCGAAAAGACCAGATACCCGACGGCCGTATTCGTCCCGCCGACTGCGAGAAATCGAACGCGCTGGTCTTGCAGAAAGCTCACCATGGGTTACAGGTCCGCGTGCAGCTGCCACACGCGCTCGGCCGAGTCCCGCCAGCTGAACGCCCGCGCCCGGTCACCGCCGAAGATGCTCATGCGGTTTCGCAGCACGCTGTCGCCGAGCACCCTGTTCACTGCGTCAGCGAGTCGTGCCGGGTATTCCTTGGCATTCGAACGCTCGACCACAACGCCGGCGTCTCCGGCTGCTTCCAGCAACGCGGGAGCGTCGGAGTGCACGACCGGCGTGCCGAGGTGGAACGCCTCGATGATCGGCAGCGCAAAGCCTTCTTCCAGGCTCGGATACACAAACACGCTCGCCCGGGCAATCACCACGGCCAGGTCCGAGTCGCTCAGCCCCGACAACGCGCGCACGCGCCCCGGCGCGAGCCCTGCTTCATCGGCGACCGAAGCCAGGTCGAGCTCGCCCCAGGTGTCCGGACCGAGCACGATCAGTGGCAGGTCTGGTGCCCCCGGCAACCCCAGCGCAGTAATCAGCGCAGTGACGGCCTTGCGCGGATCGAGCGACCCGGAGGTCAGAATGTATTGCGCCGGCAGCTTGAGTGCCTGCATGCGCTCTTCCACGAGAGGAATGGCGGGCAGCACGAGCCCCCGGCCCACGGCGCCGCCGATCACGCGCACCCGGTCGCCCAGATCCATAATCTGAGTCAGCTGAGTCGCGACGGCGTGGCTCGGTACGACAATGGCGTCGGCGTGCTTGCGGGCGCGCTTGAGCATGCCCTTGGTCCAGGCCACCGTGGCCGGCGTCAGCGACGACGGATGCGTCCACGCGAGCACGTCATGCAGCGTCACCGCAATTTGCGTGCCGTCCACGGCCCGATCGTGGCGGCGCAGCGGAGCGAGCAGTCCGGGCGCGTGAATCAGGCCGGTCCCCGACGACGCGGTCACGCCGAGCGCCCAGGCCGCAGCGAGTTCACGGCGGGCCAGCGATGTCTTGCGCAAGTTCGCCAGCCCGGGCAGTGCCGCCTCGATAAGTTCGTACTGTGCCGGTGGCGACGACGAGACAATGCCCTCAACGTCGCAGTCGGCTGGAGCACTCGTGATCAACGCTCGGGTGAGCTCGTCGGTATACCGTCCGACACCGCCCGGAACAGGGGCGACCATCTGGTCGACGATTACCCGCAGAGTGATCATGGGGTCTCGAAGACCCCAGCGGCGTAGGCGGCAGCCTGGGCGTCTTGCCAGCTGCGTATCGGCTCGAGCCCGGCAGTAGCCCAGTTGGCGTGACCGAGCACCGAATAAGCGGGCCGCGGCGCCGGAAGTACAAAGGCCGAGCTGTCGGTTGGTAGCACGCGTTCCGGGTCGAGCCCGGCCAGGGCGAACACGTCGCGGGCCTGGTCGAACTTCGAAGCGGCGCCCGAGTTCGTGCCGTGGTAAATGCCGGCGGCGGCGTCGGAGTCGAGCAGTGACACGATCTGCGCGGCCAGGTCCACCGTCCAGGTGGGCTGGCCGACCTGGTCGTTGACGACGTTCAATGTGTCGCGCGTGCCAGCGGCTTTGAGCATGGTCTTGGCGAAGTTCGGGCCATTCCTGCCGTAGAGCCAGGCCGTGCGCACGATAAAGCTGCGTGCGCCGTTCTCGTCGAGTACGAACTCCTCGCCGGCCGCCTTGGTGCGGCCATAGGCCGAGATCGGGCTGTGCGGCGTGTTCTCGGCGTATGGTGTCGTCGCACTGCCGTCAAAGACGTAATCAGTCGAGATCTGCACGAGCTTCGCTCCTATAGCGGATGCCGCCACCGCCAGATTCCGCGCCCCCACCGCGTTCACGGCGTAGGCCTCGTCTTCGTTCGTTTCAGCGTCGTCGACCTTGGTGTACGCGGCACAGTTGATAATAATGTCGTGTCCGGCGACCGCGGCCGTAACCGCGTCAAGGTTGGTCACGTCGAGGTCGCGCCGGCTGAGAGCCGTCATCTCGCGCCCGGCCAACGCCGTTTGCAGGTCGAACCCCAGCATGCCGGTGGCGCCGGTGATCAGATAACGGGTCATGCTAGTTCAGCGCCGCTCGTGCTTTGAGCGGTTCCCACCACTGGCGGTTGTCACGGTACCACTGCACTACGTCGGCCAGGCCCTGTTCAAATGGAACCTCGGGTGCGTAGCCGAGTTCGGCCTGAATCTTTGAGATGTCCACCGAGTAGCGAAGGTCGTGCCCGAGCCGGTCGGCGACGCGGTCAACATACGACCAGTCCTTTCCGGTTGAGTCCAGCAGTAACTGGGTGAGCTCTTTGTTGGTCAGCTCGGTGCCGCCGCCAATGTTGTAGATCTCACCAGCGCGGCCGCCGACGAGCACCATGGCGATGGCGCGGGTGTGGTCGTCAACGTGCAGCCAGTCACGAATGTTGTTGCCCTCGCCATAAAGGGGAACGTGCCGGTCGTCGATCAGATTGCTGACGAACAGCGGAATGACCTTTTCGGGAAAGTGGTACGGTCCGTAGTTGTTCGAGCAACGCGTGATGGACACATTGAGGCCGTGGGTACGGTGGTAGCTTCGGGCGAGCAAGTCGCTGCCAGCCTTTGACGCAGAGTACGGGGAGTTGGGCTCAAGCGCCCGCTCCTCGTTCCAGGAGCCCTCAGCGATCGAACCGTAGACCTCGTCGGTGGAGACGTGCACGAACCTGGCCAGATTGTGGCGGAGCGCGGCGTCGAGCAGCTGCTGGGTGCCGAGTACGTTGGTTTCGACGAAGATCGTTGAGTCCATCACCGAGCGGTCCACGTGGGATTCCGCGGCAAAATGCACAACGGCATCGAGGCCGGGAAACAGCGTATCGAGCAGCTTGCCGTCGCGAATGTCGCCATGCTCAAAGGAGTATCGCGGCGAGTCGGCGATCGGGGCGAGGTTTTCGAGGTTGCCCGAGTAAGTCAACGCGTCGAGTACAACCACCTCGGCACCTTCCAGGCCCGGGTACTTGTCTTGAATCGTGCGTCGAACAAAGTTGGAGCCGATAAAACCGGCGCCGCCGGTGACGAGGATCTTCATATAGGAGTAACCGTTCCGTTCGCTTCAATGGCCTCCGCGATTCTACCGGACCCGGATTGGTAGACTGCCGCTCGTGCAGATTCGAGAACTCTCTATTCCTGATTCATTTGAAATCACCCCGAAGCAGTTTGGTGACGACCGGGGAGTGTTCCTCGAGTGGTATCGATTCGACAAGCTCGAAGAGAAGGTGGGGCACAAGCTTGACCTCGCGCAGGCCAATACTTCGGTGTCGAAGCGCGGTTCGGTGCGCGGCATCCATTTTGCGGATGTCCCGCCCAGCCAGGCCAAGTACGTCACAGCCGTCCACGGTGCCGTCCTCGACTACATCATCGACATTCGGGTGGGTTCGCCCACGTTCGGCCAATGGGACAGCGTGCTGCTCGACGATACCGACCGTCGCGCGGTCTATATCGCCGAAGGACTCGGCCACTGCTTCGTCGCGCTGACCGAGAACGCGACGGTGAGCTACCTCGTCAACAGCACCTTCAGCCCCGGCCGTGAACACGGTATTAGTCCCCTCGACGAGGAGATCGCCCTGGTGTTCCCGCCCGAGGCTGGCGAGCTACTGCTATCTCCGAAAGACACGGATGCCCTCACTCTGGCAGCTGCAGCTGCCGCCGGTTTGCTCCCCACGTGGAACGCCGCCCGCGCCTACTACGCCTCTTTGAACGACAGGAACTAACACCCATGCGCGGAATCATTCTCGCCGGCGGCTCGGGCACACGCCTGTGGCCAATCACCAAGGGCATCTCGAAGCAGCTCATGCCCATTTATGACAAGCCAATGATCTACTACCCCTTGTCGACGCTGATGATGGCGGACATCAAAGAGATTCTCATCATCACCACGCCGGAGTACAACGACCAGTTTCGCGCGCTTCTCGGGGACGGTTCTGACTTGGGTATCAGCATCGAGTATGCGGTGCAGGCTTCCCCGGACGGCTTGGCCCAAGCATTCATTATCGGCGAAGAATTCATCGGAGAAGACAGCGTTGCCCTGGTGCTCGGCGACAATATCTTCCACGGTGCGGGCCTCGGTTCGGCGTTGAGAGGCAACGCTGACATCCAAGGAGCTCGAATTTTCGCGTATCACGTGAGCAACCCCACGTCTTACGGCGTGGTGGAGTTTGACGAAACCATGACGGCGATCTCAATCGAAGAAAAGCCGTCCAAGCCAAGAAGTAACTATGCGGTGCCTGGCCTCTACTTTTACGACAATTCCGTCGTGGAGATTGCCAAGACCATCGAGCCGAGCGCCCGTGGGGAGCTCGAAATCAGCACGATCAATGAACGGTACCTGGAGCAGGGCGCATTGCACGTGCAGATTCTCGACCGTGGCACCGCCTGGTTAGATACTGGCACGTTCGAATCGATGATGCAGGCGTCCGAATATGTGCGCGTCATCGAAGACCGTCAGGGTTTCAAGGTGGGATGCATTGAGGAGATCGCCTGGAGAGCCGGCTGGATCACGGACGCGCAACTCGAAAGTCTTGCCAAGCCCTTGCAAAAAAGTGGCTACGGACGCTTTCTTCTCGGGCTGCTCGCTGTCTGATGGCAACCAGGTAGGGGCGCTCAGCAACCCATACCTTGACAAGACAAGCTTTCTCATGCAAAGGTCGGGTTCAGCGCCTTTGATCGTGACATAGGGCCTATTTCTGGGGAGACATGGTCCGATGAATGGCGCTGTTTTGAACGCTTGCCCGCGCAATAAACGCAATGGCTTGCGTGTTGTCGTTGGGCTAATGATTGTTGGTCTGCTGTCCGTGGCCCTCGGCTGGAGCGCCTCTTCGGGTGCTTTCGCTGCTCAGATCGGTACGGGCGCAGTGTCAGTGAAGGGTCCGAGTTCAGAACTGGTGCCAGGCACCACCGTTGAGATTCGACAGGGGAACTGTTCCGGGCCCGCCGTGTGGCGTACGATAACGGGCAGTGCACCTGCCGCGTATGGCGCCTTCGGAATCGGGCTGGCCGCAGGGCAGTACTGCATTTTAACCCTCGCCGTTCCGTCGCTATACGCTGTGCCGGCCACCTCTCTTGTAGAGATGAAGGAGGGACCGGGCAACTGGTTCACGGTCTGGCTGCCGGGGCCGGTTTCTGGTGCGCTCGTTGCTAAGGATGCCGGTGGTAACGGAGTCAATGGGCTGTCGGCTCTTATTCAGGAGGGTCCGTGTGCTGCTCCGGGCGGCGGTGTGTGGCAGAACACGACGGCAACCAGCCGATGGTCGTCTGGGGGCTTTGGGATTTCGCTCAAGCCCGGCACGTACTGCTCTACGGCCCAGAGCGTTCCGGCAGGATACGACTATCCCGCTCCGGTCGAAACTGTGGTGTCAGCGCCGGGGCCCGTGTGGATCACCATGTGGCTTGCCGCGACTTCTGTTCGAGGAACGACAGACGACGTCATTGCAATCAACGCGACGTCGATGTCTCAGTTTGTCGAGTTCTCCTGTTCTGACTGTGTTGACAATGTCATTCTTTGGGCCCTTAGCGATGCAGGAGATCGAGATCTACTGATCAATGAAATCGGTGCCTACCCGAAGGGCCGGGTGATCGTCGGATTCTATGATTTGGACCCGATTGTTTACACTCAAATCGCCGTTCAGGCCAGAGGTAATTGGACTATGCGCGTTCTTGACATCTCCTCAGCCCGCCATGTTTCCAACCAGGCCTCAGGAATCGGTGACGATGTTGTCATCTTCGACCGAGGGGGTAGTGTGGCCGCGCTTTCCCACCATGGTTCCGCAAATTTCATAATCTGGGCGTCCGACCAGAACCGGGGCTTTGGGTCAGATTGGGCCCCAATCGTTAATGAGATCGGCGATTATTGGGGTCGCGTTCCTATGGGCTCACCCGCAATCGTTCAAGTATCCACGAACGGTTCCTGGGAGATTACAACGGGGTAGTCCTGATGACCACTGCACGCAGCACTGGTACACATCACTTAATCCCCCGGCGAGCGGACGCTGGCTGGACCGGTTGGGACGCTGCGCCTAGGGAATTGGGTGCCGCGCTGCGCGCCAAGAACGAAAATTCAGGCCGAGAGCCAGGACCACCCTGAGGGGCCAGAACTGCCAACCAGCGTACTTTTTGAAGAGGAATCGCTTGGCACTGACATGATGTGCTCGAAGCATCCGGGAACTCTCGCCCTGGGTCGAGTGAGCGCCCGAGTGGGTCACAACTGCTGCGGGTTCGTACACATTGCGAAGCCCTCGTTTACCCATCCGGTAGCCGAGATCAACGTCTTCGAAATACATGAAGTAACCCTCATCGAAACCATCCAGTTCATCCAGAACTGATCGTCGTACCAACAGGAAAGCGCCGGAAAGCCAGCCTGCATCACGCTGTTTCAGGTCGCTGCCGTCAGCTTTCAAGTACCGTCGGGTCCACGGATTCGTAGGCCACAGATTCGCAAAAAGCCCATGCCCGATGCCCGTTCGCAACGAGGGTATTCCTCGTGCGGAGGGGTATACCTCACCGCTCGATGTCAGTATTCGCGGGCCAATCGCTCCGATTGAGGGATCGGCGGCAATGTGCTCGACGAGCATATCTATTGCCCCAGGCGACGCAACGATGTCGGGGTTACTGACGAGTACCCATTCGATGTCGTTGGCGAGACCCTGTACCGCCGCGTTAACGGCATGCCCGTAGCCGCGATTGGACTTGAGCGGGAGATATTCGGCTCCGGCGAGACGGGAAATTCGAGCCACATCTGGGGATGCGGGAACCGCCTTGTTATCAGCGACGATGACCTGCAAGGGGCGAGTCGACGCGAGTGACAGGGACTGCAAGAAATCGCCCAAGACTTCTTCAGACCCGTAACTGACGGTCACCACAGCGACGTTTGCGTGGTTTGAGCGTGACTTCGGTGCGGTGGCCATACGACTTTCCATCATAGTTCTAGGCTAGATTGACTTGCGGCCAACCTGGCCAGCTAATCAGTGAGGCTACATGCGATACCTAAAGGAAGTTCTCGATTCCCGAGAGCTCCTGGCCAATCTCACCCTGCGTGAGATTCGAGGTCAGTACAAGCGCACCATCTTCGGACAGCTGTGGTCGTTGGCGAATCCGCTCGCCTCGATGCTGGTTTACACCATCGTGTTTAGATTCATTCTTCGAGTGAGTCCACCAGCTGGTGACCCCAGCGGTCTGGACATTTTTGCCGTCTGGCTGCTTTGTGGTCTGCTGCCGTGGACCTTCTTTGCTACGGTCGTCACGCAGGGGATGGGGTCGGTCATTGCCAATGCCGGTCTCGTTCAAAAGGTCTATTTCCCACGAATCGTCCTGCCGCTGTCAAAGGTCGGTTCGGTGGGTTACAACTGGCTCTTTGAAATGGGCGTGCTTGTTGTCGTTCTCGTGTTGTGTGGAGCCTTTGTCTGGCCGTGGCTCCTGCTGACCGTTGTCGCCATGTTCCTCCTGGCCTTGTTCGCCGGTGGCCTCGCGCTGATGCTCGCTGTGGCGAATGTGCATTTCAGGGACACTCAGTATTTTGTGTCGATCGTCCTTCAGATCTGGATGTATCTGACGCCGATCATTTATCCCATCAGCCTCGTTGAGGATCAATCCGTTGCGTACGGTGGGCTCTTCGGGACATCCATTACGCTTCTGGACATCTACCGGCTGAATCCGCTAGAGCGATTCGTTGCTGTTTTTCGACAATTGCTCTATGACAACAGATGGCCCGACCCGACAGATCTATTACTGTGTGCGATATGGGCTCTGGGCGCATTCGTCATTGGAATAGCAGTGTTTAGACGCAACGAGAAGAAGTTGGCCGAAGCGCTATGAGTGAAATCGCAGTCCGCGTCGACCACGTCAGCAAAAAATTTCGTCTTTATCACGAGCGCAATCAGTCGCTTAAATCAGCCATCATGAGGGGTCGGCGCTCCGTTCATGAGGACTTCTGGGCGTTGAAGGATGTGAATTTCGAGGTGCCGACCGGTTCGACTTTTGGTCTTATCGGTAGTAACGGGTCGGGAAAATCGACGTTACTCAAATGCCTCGCCAAGATCTATTACCCGGAGAAAGGTTCGATTTCGTACAATGGAAAGATCGCTGCTCTACTTGAAGTCGGTTCCGGATTCCACCCGGAATTATCCGGTCGTGAAAACATATTCCTCAACGGTTCAATTCTTGGTATGACCAAGAAAGAAGTCACTCGAAAATTCGATGAGATCGTCGATTTCTCTGGTGTTGAGCAATTCATCGACCAGCCGGTGAAGAACTACTCCTCAGGCATGTATGTTCGTCTGGGGTTTTCCATCGCAATCAACGTCAACCCCGATATCCTCGTTGTCGATGAAGTCCTGGCCGTTGGAGATGCAGAGTTCCAAGAAAAGTGCAGCCAGAAATTCGTTGATTTTAAGAAAGATGGCAAAACAGTAATTCTCGTGAGTCACGCCATGGCAGCGGTGCGGGAAATGTGTGATCACGCGGCGTGGCTGAGCCATGGGGAATTAGTGGCCGTTGGCGAGGCCGAACCTACAATCCAAGCGTATTTGAACTCACTCAATCAGGGCGAGGGATTGTGACCAGCGCTCTCGGCGCCACGCCGACTCGAGGGGAAGACGCCCAGGTGACAATTGCTGAAGCGCTCGGAGGACATCGTAATTCCCTCGGCCTCCTCCGGCTTATTTTGGCGTCACTTGTCATTTTCGACCACGCTTTTCCGCTCGGCGGGGACGGTCGGGATCCATTTTGGTTGCTGACAAGGGGGCAGGCATCTCTCGGGACGATCGCCGTCGGCGGGTTTTTCGCGATCAGCGGGTACCTGATTGCCAAAAGCGGTGTGTCGAGCGACATTCTGCAATTCATGTGGCGTCGGGTCCTGCGGATCTTCCCCGCGTATTGGGGAGTTTTACTTGTCACGGCCCTCATCGTGGCGCCCATCGTGTGGGTTACCGCTGGGGGAACACTGTCGGACTACATCAGCCGTGCCCCTGACGGTCCGCTCGGCTATCTCAGTCGCAACTGGACGTTGAACATCGGTACCTATGGCATTTACGATATTTTTGCCGATACGACGCCCTACGGTGAAAGCGTCGGTGGATCCGTTTTTAATGGTTCCATATGGACGCTGATCTATGAGTGGTGGTGCTATCTGATCATTGGGGTTTGTGTCGCATTCGGCATCATGAATCGCGCGAAGATCGTCATTCCAATGTTGACACTGGGGTTCTTCCTGCTTCAGGTCATCAGTCTCTCAAACCCCGCAATGCTGGGCGCTATCGCGCCCTTCCTGGCCGACTCACAGCTGGTGGCTCTGACTTTCACTTTCCTAGTCGGATCTACACTCGCGGTGTATTCGAAGGTCGTGCCGTTTGATGATCGGCTTGGAATATTAGCCGGATTAATCACGGTCGTGTCGCTGCGCTATGGCGGTTTCAATACTGTCGGTGTGATTGCGGGTGCGTATTTCGTTTTGTATCTCGCCGCAAGGCTGCCGGCGCGTCTGCATTGGATTGGCGCAAAAAATGACTATTCCTACGGGGTGTACGTCTACGGTTTTCTTGTCCAGCAGGTGCTCGCCTACGTCGGCGTGCAGAAGTGGGGCTATTTTCTGTATTCCCTCACGGCGCTCGTGATCACTTTCGTCTGCGCCTGGCTTAGCTGGCACGTGATCGAGAAACGCGCGATGTCCATCAAGGACTGGGGCCCCGGCAAGGGCTGGAATTACTGGAAGAGTCTGCTCCAGACCAGATTTGCGTCGCGAAAACTGGCTCGATTTGCGGTCAACTCGAATGTGCCCTCCAAGGCGCTCTCCCTCAACACAAAGGACATAACCAAGTGACGGTATCTAGTAATTCAACGATTCTGGTCACCGGAGGAGCTGGCTTCATCGGTTGTGAAATTTCTCAGAAGCTCGCTGGCTCGTTTGATCGCTGGGTCGTTCTTGACTCGCTGCATCCTCAGGTACACGCCGAGGGCAAGAGACCCGAACGACTCCACGAGTCTGCGGAATTGCACGTCGGGGACGTGACCGATCCACGCGTCTGGGACGAACTCCTGGAATCGGTGCAGCCAGACGTAGTCATCCATCTGGCTGCTGAAACCGGAACGGCCCAATCCCTGTATGAGGCGAGCCGTCATGCGCAGGTTAACGTGGTCGGTACAACGCAGATGTTAGATGCGTTTGGACGAAGTGGACACCAACCTGCCCATATCGTGTTGAGTAGCAGCCGTGCGGTGTATGGCGAAGGGCGATGGATCCGTGCTGATGACACGATTTTCCAGCCGGGTCAACGAACACACTCCCAATTTGAGACGGGCCAATGGGACTTCCCCGGCGCGACAGCCCTGCCAAGCCGGGCGAGCGAAACTGTTCCAGCGCCGACGAGCGTGTACGGATCCACAAAACTGGCGCAGGAGAATATCCTCCTGGCCTGGGGAGCTGCGCACGATGTGCGCATCTCCATTTTGCGCCTGCAGAACGTGTATGGCCCGGGTCAGTCACTTATTAATTCCTACACGGGCATAGTCTCCCTGTTTTCTCAGTGGGCACGCGGGGGGAAATCGATTCCGTTGTACGAAGACGGCCAGATCACCAGAGACCTCGTCTACATCGAAGACGTCGCCGAGGCCTTCGCAGCAGTGGTCACGCGAACTGAAATCGACCCATTGCCGATCCTTGACATTGGGTCGGGCGTAGCCACAACGATTGAGCAGCTTGCTCGCACAATTGCCGATTATTACGAGGCACCGCAACCCCACGTCAGCTCTGCTTTTCGAGACGGCGATGTGCGCTTCGCTGCTTGCAACATCGACGATTCACGGCGAGTGCTTGGATGGACTCCACAATGGGATGTTCAGCGGGGACTGGCAGCTCTTCAGGTCTGGATTAATCAGGAGCTGCTCACCGCGGAAGGCATTCCCAATGAGTAGCGAACAGACGCTCGTCGTTCAATCAGTGCTTTTCGGAAATGATGCTCACGAAATTGTTCGGGCAGCACAGGCGGTTGCAAACTCGGTGAAGTGGGCGCGGTCTCGGGGGCTCATCGGCGAGTGGAAATTACTTCTCGGTGATTGCAGTCCGACCCCGGTGCTAAATGTATTGCACATGGACGAGATTGCGTCGACGGTAGGCGCCGAGGGTGGCCAATTCGAACTACATTCTTTCGGTGCCAATCTGGGGTCGGCTGCTGGGCACAATGCTTTGGCCTCAAAAGAGTTCTCTGAGCTCATCCTCATTCTGAACCCGGACGCCATCGCGGGGCCGGGGACGCTCAGCGTTCTCGCTTGCGCTTTAGATGACGGTGTTGGTATTGCTGAAGCGCGACAGATTCCGTTAGAGCACCCAAAAGACTTTGTGGCCTATTCCGGTGATACGAGTTGGGCGTCAACCGCGTGCGCGCTCACGACGCGTGCTGCCTTCGATGCCGTCGGAGGCTTTGATTCAGATACTTTCTTCCTCTACTGCGACGATGTCGACTATTCCTGGCGCCTGCGTCTCGCCGGATATCGAGTGGTCTATGAGCCGGCTGCGCGCGTCTTTCATGACAAGCGCCTCACCCAGACGGGCGATTGGCCGGCAAGTGGGGCAGAGGTGTATTACTCTGCCGAGGCAGCCTTGTTCATGGCACACAAGTATTCTCGCCCTGAAATCGTGACGAGGCTTCTAGCCCAGTTCCGATCTGAAGGATCCACTTCCGTGCTGAAGGCAGTGGCGGCTTTTGAGCGCAAAAGAAAACTCGGAACGCTTCCGACCCCTCTTGACGCTGAACACAAGGTAGGTCAATTCATTGGAGATAACTATGCTGTCCACCGGTTCTGAACAGTTGAAGGTTCAGCTCGGGGCTGACGGTTTAACGTCTTCATCGGACCATAACGTGCACACTTCAACGATAGATACGCTCTTAGGCGAGCTGATGAGCGGCCCGCACCTGGATCCTGACTTGCGATACGCCCTCGATTCCGTGCGCGGCCTGATCTCTGCGGAAGACCGGGACGCCCCTTTTCTGACTGTTCTGCTCAGGACCCAAGGGAAACGGCCGGAGCCGCTCAAGGACGCCCTCCTGTGTCTGGCTGCGCAAACCGATCAGGATTTTGAAATCATTGTGATCGATCATGACGCCGACCTGGAGGGCGCTGAAGTCGTCAGGAACGCCATCGCGGAGCAGCCAATCTGGATGGCGGACCGTATCTCCCGACTCGAGGTGCGTGGCGGCAATCGGGCCAAACCATTAAATGCAGGTATACACGCTGCGACGGGGCGCTACGTCGCCGTTTTTGATGATGACGATTTGTTATTCGCTAATTGGGTGGAAGCATTTAGGACGGCCTCTCAAAGGAGCAGCGGTCGGATGTTGAGAGCGCTGGCGGCCAACCAAGCCGTGACCCCAGAATTGTGGCCGCAAGATCAAATCGGTTTCCGAACGATTTCATGGCCAAAAGCTGACTACCCGCGCGAATTTGACCAGATCGCCCATTTGGGGATGAACTACTCACCGTTTATGTCGTGGGCGTTTCCGAGCACCTTGTTCCGGAAGTTTGGATTTGAGTTCGATGAAGAACTGACCGTCTGCGAAGACTGGGACATGATACTGCGGGGCTCGCTGCTGTTGGGGGTTGAAAACGTCGATGTATTGACCGCCATCTATCGAAAGTGGAAGGGGGGGCAATCTTCGTATACCGACCATTCACGGGACTCGTGGGCGTGGTCGGAGGCGAAGGTCGTGCAAAGAATCAATGATTCTGTTCTCATTATGCCGGGAGGATTTGCCCCCTTCATCCGGCACGCTATGACGTTGCGCGGCGCCCATGAGCAGCTCGGGGCACTGCTACAAAGTCGAGCTTGGCGGTACAGTCGGCCGGTTCGAGGTGCGTTGAGGGTCGCGGGGTATACAAAGCGCAGAATCCGGCGACTGCTCAGGCGCACGTAGGAGTGGGTGGAATGCTGCAGCGCGAGCAGGGAGGCGCGTTCGGACTACTCGGGAATGGGGGACAGGCTCGGGAAGTCTCCGAATTCACCCCTCGCGAAATCGAATTCTATGCTGTTTCTTCGAAGTATTTAATACCAGGGAGGGGTGACATTATCGACATTAATACGACTATTCGAAGCTATCTTGATCGTCCGGTCATCGCCGCGGTTGGCGCCCCAGGTGCGCGACGCCTGGTGGTGGATGCTTGGGGAGGTAAGACGTACGGTACCGTTATCGCTCCCGAGGCATGGGTCGCTGCCAGCGCCGGCATCGGGCTGGGCAGTGTCATTGCTCCTGGCAGCGTCGTCACCGCCGCAACAACCATTCATCAACACGTGCTTGTGAACGTTTCCGCTTCGGTGAGCCACGACTGCGATGTGGCATCCTTTGTCACAATCTCACCCGGTGTACGAATAGCTGGAAACTGTCGAATTGGCGCGGGTAGTTTTCTCGGCATTGGTGCTGTTGTTTCTCATGGACTGCAGGTTGCTGAGGGCACCGTTCTGGGGGCAGGAGCGGTGCTCATGCAAGATACTGTTCCCGGGGGAGTTTATGTCGGAGTTCCGGCGCGATACGTTCGAACAATAGACGGATGGCTACATGAAATATGACGTTCCATTCATTCGTCCGGTTCTCCCGTCTGCGGAAGAGATTACCTCGGACGTTAAAGAGATAATCGCCGCGAATTGGTTCACAAATTTCGGTCCAAAAGAGCGGCAGTTCGCGACCGGTATTGGTAACTATGTTGGGCAGGGATTGCACGCGGTGACCTTCGCGAGCGCGACCCTCGGGCTCATGGCCGCCATGCGGGTTTTCATAAGGCCCACGTCGCACGAGCGGCGATTCGTCATCGTGCCGTCGTTCACATTTGCGGCGGGTCCCGCGGCGATCCGTTGGGCAGGACTTGAGCCACTATTCATAGATATCGATCCAGAGTCTTTGCAGCCGTCTCTTGAAGCGGCGCGTGGAGCGATCACAAAATACGGGACGCGTATCGGCGGGATTCTGCTGTGCAACACTTTTGGTATCGGTAACCCTGCGATCCGGGAATGGGAGACGCTAGCGAAGGTTGAGAATCTTCCCCTAATAATCGATTCAGCCGCGGGTTTCGGATCCACGTATGCCGATGGCAGCATGGTCGGCAGCGCAGGAACCTGCGAAGTCTTTTCGTTCCATGCAACAAAGCCGTTCGCGATTGGCGAAGGCGGTGCGGTCGTCTGCCGAGATGAGTCATTTGCGCAGGAGCTTCGCGCATTTACCAACTTTGGTTTTAGTGCTGGACAGGGCGCCTCTATGCTCGGACTAAACGGAAAGTTACAGGAGATCAGCGCGTCAATCGGCCTACGACAGCTCGATAAATTTGATGCTGCACTTAGAGATCGCAGGCGCACTTTTCGAAAATTCGAAGCGGAGCTTCCCTCTGACGTGTTTCGGTTTCCTCCAGGAATGGCCGAATCTTCCTTGTGCTTTGCATCCGCTGTGCTGCCGAACCATGAGTTGCGAGAGGCTGCCTTGGCTCGCCTTGAGCGGGACGGGATCGAAGCGCGCGCGTATTACGCGCCCGCAGTGCACGTGCAACCATACTTTTCGAGCGCTCCGCGCATGGATGATCTGACGCACACTCTCAAAGTGACCAGCACCATACTCTCAATTCCCTTGCATCAGTCCATGCGCCCCCATGCCGTCCAGTCGATCATCACTGCACTAACAGGGAAGATGCATTAAGAATGAAAAAGAAATTGGGTCCAATCCGTGATCGACTAGTAAACCGTCTTTCCGGTATTGATGTCAGAGCAACAGCGAACGCGGTAAACGAGGCTGTTGCACAGGAACAAGTTTGGCGAGAAATCGCCTCGCAGCGTCAAGAAATAGCCCATGCCAGGCAGGTTCTTGCCGAATCGTTGCAGGCAGACCGGGAAAGTGTCAATCAGTGGCAGGCGGCGGCTGACGTGCAACTGCGCGAGATCTTCGCTCAGGTTGAATTCGCGAGCAGACGGCAACACGTTCTGCTTGAAGCCCTCAAGATCGAGCGTGATCACATTCCCGAGTTGCAGACCCGGTTGAGTGCCGTTCGCGAAACCGCAGAATACCGTGGAGTGCACGATCTAAAAGACCCACTGGTGTCCGTCAGAATAGCAACTTTCGACAAGACTGAAGAACTGATGGACGTCGCTATAGCATCCGTCTTGGCGCAAAGCTACGAAAATTTTGAAATCGTCGTGGTGAATGATGGGCCGAACGAAAAAACACGGAGGGCCGTCATAGGCTTGAACGACATGCGTGTTCGTTATGCGGAGTTGCCAGAAAGGGGTCGCTATCCCTCCGACCCGCACAGCAAGTGGATGGTGGCGGGGTCACCGGCCATGAATAGGGCGGCAAGTCTCTGTGAGGGAGCATGGATCGCCCCACTCGATGATGATGATGAATTTACGGCCGATCATATTGAAAAACTCGTAATTTTAGGCAACAAAAATCGTGCAGAGCTCTCTTACGGCGCGCTCATTCAGCGCAATCTCAAGGAGGGTGGCGAAAAAAAGATTTGGAGTTCTCCGCCTGCAATAAGCGAATTCAGTTTTCAAGGAGCGATATACCTGCGTCTGCTGAATTTCTTCCAATACGACCAGCAAAGTTGGCTGACGGAAGAACCGGGTGACTGGAATTTGATCCGACGAATGTCTTTGGCCGGAGTGAATATGGCATGCACGCAAGATGTGGTTGCAATCATGAATATGGTGCCCTACACGCTCAAGGACGCCAAATGACGCAGTCAGCGCTACGCCGTTGCCTTCTGGCGCGATACGTGGGGGCTTGAAAACGGACTAGAGACCAACGTTAATCAGCCCTGGAACCGCCACAGGCGGTGGAAGAAGTTCTAGACATCCGGCAGTGCAGTGATGCGGTCGGCCGCAGTCGACGTACCCGGCAAGAGATGCTCGATACGTTCAACCCGCAGAGATCCGTTCGCGCACGTGTGGCGTGCATTCTTGAACTTCGCGATTCCTCGCTACTTGCCCAGAAAAAAGTTTGCGTGGCGCCAGTGTAGACTGCGTAGGCTGTGAAGCGGCGTTCCGGTTTTGTGTGGGCGCTTTTCGTTGAATCCACCCGCACCTGATCGAGGTATTAAAAGTCATGACCGCACGAAAGCGAATAGTCGGTTTATTTTGTGGTCTTGGCCTCTTGGCAGGGCTTGTTGTAGTGCCGACGGTCGTCTCGGACGTTAGCAGCGCGTCAGCGGTATCAGGTTCGGATTTCCAACCTGGAAATATCATCAGTGATCAGAACTTCTTCAATCAGGATTCGATGTCCGAAGCCGAGATACAGACTTTCTTGGAGTCGAAAAAGTGCAATCCACGAGACAGTTCTCCGTGTCTGGAGGATTTTTCGGTCTCAACTCCGACCGTGGCCGCAGTGGGTGACGGCCACTGTGCGCAGTATTCAGGTGCGGCCAACGAGTCCGCGAGCAGAATAATTTGGAAAGTTGCTCAAGCTTGTCGAATCAGCCCCGCAGTCTTGCTCGTGCTTCTTCAAAAAGAGCAGTCCCTGATTACTGCGCCCAACGCCTACGGATATGCCCGCGCAATGGGATGGGGCTGCCCAGACTCCGGCCCAGGCTACTCCGCCAGTTGTGACGCGAATTACTTTGGCTTATTCAACCAAGTTTACAAATCCGCGTGGCAGTTCCGTCAATACACTCTGTACCCGGTGGCTATCCCCGGTGGTGGAACACGGCAATACACCATCGGAACGCGATCGATTCAGTATCACCCTAATCCCGCGTGTGGCGCAGCGAATATAAACATCCAGAATCAGGCGACCGCAAACCTTTACCTTTACACGCCCTATATTCCGAATGCGCCAGCTCTTCAGAGCGAGTATCTATATGGAGCAAGCCCCGATGCTTGCAGCTCGTACGGGAACCGTAATTTTTGGCGAATATATTCCGATTGGTTCGGACCGACGACCTCGCCTCTTGGGACTCCCGTGGGCGAGGTCAAGGCCATCTGGACTACGAATAAGAGTATCAATATGTGGGGCTGGGCCTACGATTTCAGCGTTCCCACCGACCCAATCGCCATCCACATCACTGTGAACGGTATCTGGACCGCATGGACAGCCAACGCCGAAAACCCAACGGCGAATGCACTGTATCCGGGTGCCGGAACGAAGCACGGTTTTGGCGGTTCCATTTCGGTGCCACGGGCCGGTACGTACAATGTTTGTGTCTACGCTGTCGACCAAGGACCGGGCGTCAATCTTCAGCTTGGTTGCTACAACCTCGCCGTCGCGGATGGTTCGCCATCCGGTGTCGTCAATGACATCTCCGCCGCGCCAGGACAGGTAAGCCTGTGGGGTTGGGCGCTCGACCCGGACGTGCAAGACCCGATCGCCATTCACGTGAACGTCAATGGCCAGTGGACAGTGTTAAATGCAGATCAACCCAACGCTTCGAGTACGGTCCGATTCCCGGCGCACTCGGCAAACCACGGTTTCGGTGGTGTCATCCCTCTTAGTGGCGGGGCCTATAACGTCTGCGCCTACGCAGTTAATGTTGGCGACGGGGCTAACACAACGCTCGGTTGTCGTGATGTGGTCGTGCCGTCAGGCGATCCGGTCGGTTCCCTCGCCGAAATGTGGGGAACACCAAATGGCATTAACCTGTGGGGCTGGGCGCTTGACCCCGACACGACGGAGTCCATCGATATGCACGTTCGCGTGGACGGCAATTGGACGGTTCTCACTGCAAATGCGCCAAATGCCAGCGTCGGTGCAGCCTTCCCAGCGTATGGACCGAATCATGGATTTGGCGGCGTCATTCCAGTTGGTCCCGGAAATCACGAGGTGTGTATTTGGGGAATCAATCAGGGAGCCGGGGCGAATCTGAACTTCGGCTGTAGGGCGGTTGTCGTACCGCCGAGCTCCCCAATCGGGGTGCTCAACGATGTCTGGGGTACCGCTGGCGCGATCAAAATGTGGGGATGGACACTTGACCCGAATACGTTCGGACCCATATTGGTGCACGTGCGCGTAGACGGGCAGTGGACCGTCGTCACGGCGGATGCCGTGAACCCCGGTGTAGCGTCTGCCTACCCTAGTTTCGGGCCGAACCATGGGTTTAGCGCCGTGATACCCGCCTCCTCCGGTGGGCATGAAGTCTGCACCTGGGCAATAAATGTTGAGTCTGGCAGCAATCTGGCCTTCGGCTGTCGGAGTATCGCCGTTTCATAGGTCGCGGCAGGGCCCTCGCAACCGAGCCTTGGTAAGCTTCCGTGTCCCTATTCGCTGCCAAGAAAGTCTCCAATGTCCCAAGTAATTCCCGGTCTAGTGTCGCTTATCCTCGTGAATTTTCGGGGGGCCAGTGACACGATTGAGGCACTTGAGCATATTAAGCGCATCAATTGGCCCGCGGAAAAGCTCGAAATTATCATTGTCGAAAACGCGTCGGGGGACGATAGCGAGGCACGGCTTCGAGCCGCTGCACCGCACGTCAAGCTGGTCGTCTCCAAGGAGAATCTCGGATTCGCTGGGGGCTGCAACTTGGGGGTGAAGGCGAGTTCGGGGCAGTACCTTGCTTTTCTCAACAACGACGCCAAGCCTGATGCGCAGTGGATTGCCGCGGCCGTGGCAATGTTTGAAAAATCTCCCCGGATCGGGGCAGTCGCCAGCAAAGTAGTTGACTGGGATGGCGTGCTCGTTGACTACATCGGATCGGCCATGACCTGGTTTGGTATGGGCTACAAGCCGTTGACCGGGCAAGAGTTACCGACGACACCGGATGCGGAACATGACGTCTTGTTCGGCACGGGTTCCGCCATGTTCGTTCGCCGTGACGTCTACGATGACCTGGGCGGCTTCGACGAGCGCTACTTCATGTTCTTTGAGGACGTCGACCTCGGCTGGCGGCTTAACCTCAAGGGCTACCGTTATGCGTACGCTCCGGCCTCCATTGCATTCCACAAGCACCACGCATCAATGGGCTCCTATGGCTCGTTCAAGGAAACCTACCTGCTTGAGCGCAACGCCCTGTATACGCAGTACAAGAACCTGGGCGACGAGGCTCTGGCCAAGACCTTCGCCGCCACCCTCGCGTTGGCCGCCCGCCGAGCAGTCGCCCGTGGTGGCCGCGACTCCACCGAGTTTGATCTGCGCAAGGGCGCCGACAACGGTCCTGACACCACGGTGGCCAAAGAGACTGTGGTTGGCCTCTACGCGATTGATCAGTTTGTCGAGAACTTGCCGTCGTTACTGAAATCCCGCAATGAGATTCAGTCAAGCCGAGTCGTGGCCGACAATCGCATCTGGCCCCTCTTCGGTGAGACGGATGCCCCCTCGTACGATACCGAGCACTATCTAGAGGGCTACGACAAGATCGTCACCGCCTTCGGCGTCACTGAGGTCCCCGTTCTCACGCGCGTGCTGATCATTACGGGCGACCCCATTGGCGCGAAGATGGCCGGACCAGCAATCAGGGCCTGGCATATGGCCGAGGCACTCTCAAAAGACAACGCCGTCACTTTGGTTACCCTCGCGGGGATCGAACCAATCTCGGCGCCGTTCGAGATCGTGCACGTTCACCCCGGTGACGATCGAGCCATGCGCAAACTAGAATCGGCCGGCGACGTCATCGTCTTTCAGGGTCTCGCCATGGCCCTGTTCGACAGCCTGCGTAAGAGCTCCAAAATTATCGTTGCTGACATCTACGACCCGATGCACCTGGAACAGCTGGAGCAGGGGCGGGAACAGGGCACGGAGCAGTGGAAGAAGCAGGTTTCCGACGCAACGGATGTGCTCAATGAGCAGCTCGCCCGCGGCGACTTTTTTCTCTGCGCTTCCGAGCGTCAACGACACTTCTATCTCGGTCAGCTTGCGGCACTCGGACGGGTAAATCCGGCCAACTATGCCGATGATCCCGATTTGACGAGTTTAATCGATGTCGTGCCATTTGGCCTCAATGCAGTCTTTCCTGACGCAACACGCCCCGTTCTTAAGAGCGTTCACGCCGGTATCGAGACTGATGACAAGCTGCTCCTCTGGAGTGGCGGCCTCTACAATTGGTTTGATCCCAAGACGCTCATCTCCGCGGTGGCCGAGTTGTCGACCCGCCACGACAATGTGCGGCTATTCTTTCAGGGCACCAAACACCCGCACCCCGGCGTTCCAGAAATGGGAATCGTAGCCGAGTCCCGGTCCCTGGCTCGAGAGCTCGGTGTTCTCGATTCGTCGGTCTTCTTCAACAGCTCGTGGGTCGACTACGCCGATCGTCACAACTACCTCGGTGAAGCAGATGCCGGCGTCAGCACCCATTTCGCCCACGTCGAGACAACCTTTTCGTTCCGTACTCGCATTTTGGACTACCTCTGGGCCGGGCTGCCCATGGTCGTTACCGAGGGCGACCACTTCGCAGAACTCGTCGCCGCCGAGAACCTTGGTATCGTCGTTCCTTCTGCTGATATCGGTGCTCTCGCGGATGCGCTCGAGACGGTGCTTTTTGACGATGCTTTCATACGCGAGGCACGTAAGAACATCCAGCGGGTGCGTATGGCCTATGAGTGGGACACCGTGCTCGAGCCTCTCGTTAGCTTCGTCGCTGATCCGAGGCATGCTCCCGACCTGATTGAGAGTGGGGTCGTCACCGCGGGAAGTGGCGTTGTTCGCCGGCCGCTCGTGCGACAGCGCAAGCACGGCTTGCTCCATGACGCAGGCTTGCTGGTGCACTACCTCAAGACTGGCGGCCCCCGGGTAGTGGTGAAGAAGGTACAGAGCCGGCTGCGCCGCAGAAAATGACTGCGCCCGGCGTTTCGGTAGCGTTGTGCACGTACAACGGCGGCCGCTACATCGAAGAGCAGCTGAACAGCATTCTCGCTCAGCGTGTTTCCATGTCAGAGATTGTCGTTTCGGATGACGGATCAACGGATGACACTCTGGGAATTGTTCGCAGGGTCGCTGCCGAGGTGCGTGCTGGCGAAACCGCAACGAAGATCCGGATCCTTGAATCCGTGGGTGGTCTCGGGGTGACAAGAAACTTTGAACGGTCGATATCTGCCTGCCGCAATGACGTGATTGTGCTCGCTGATCAGGACGATATTTGGCACGAAAACAAGCTGGGTATCATGCTCGATCAATTTGACACCCGGCAGGATTTGCTCTTTCTTCACTCCGATGCACGTCTCGTTGACGGGAACGGTGCGCCGCTGGGACAAAACTTATTGGACGCTCTGGAAGTTTCTTCGCCGGATCGAGCCGCCATTCATTCGGGGCAGGCCTTTGCGGTTTTCCTCCGCAGGAACCTGGCTACCGGTGCCACCAGTATGATTCGGCGAGATCTGCTTAAATTCGCCCTACCCTTTCCCGAAGAATGGGTGCATGACGAATGGCTGGCCATTGTGGCTTCTGCCGTTGCAGAGCTGGACTTTGTTCCGGAATGTCTCATCGACTACCGGCAACACGGAGAGAATCAAATTGGTGTGCAGCTGCCGTCTTTGGCCGTTAAAGTCAAGCGGGTACTTGAACCGCGCGGCGACCGCAACCTGATGCTGATGCTGAAGTTTCGAAGACTCGTTGTCCGGCTCGAAGCACTTGACGCTGTCGCGCCGATCGCACCTGAAAAGATGATGTGGGCCACGGGAAAGATGGACTTCGAAGATTTTCGTTCACGGCTGCCGGCACACCGACTTCTGAGGTTTCTCCCTGTCGCGCGGGAAGGACTAAAGGGAAGCTACCGACGCTACGCTAGTCAAGGACGGATGGACATGGTCCGGGACGTCCTTCAATCAACCTGAGCAGGTCTCCACACATCAGCGCGTCCTGCGACCGCCCGCGTATCATTGGTTTCGTGTCTGCTGCTGGAAATTTCTCATCCCCGGGTAGCCCGGTGGCTTCGAGTCACGACCATCCAGACGATTCGGTCGTGGTGAATTCCACCGCCAAACGTGGGCTCGGATTCATTCTTCTCGCCACAGTGCTGGGCGGCCTCGCTGGTTACGCGGTGCAGGCCGTTGTGTTGTCGCAGCTTCACCCTGCTGCATACTTAGAATTCAGTGTGTTCTGGTCGGCGCTGTACCTCGTTATCAGCGGTCTGGCCGGCATCCAACAGGAAGTAACGCGCGCCACGCGATTCGGCGTGCGTCGGCAAGAGAACAAATCCAACACGGCCCGCAATTTTGGAGCGCTGACGTCGTTGGCTTTATTCGGCGCGATTGTGAGTTTGGGCCCGTTGTGGGGGCCGATCGTGTTCGGCGACGCATGGTCTTGGTCGCTGGTTATTGCCTTGGCCGTTGGCTCGGCCTCGTATGTCGTTGTGGCGGTCTTCTGCGGAACAATGTACGGGCTCCAACAATGGCGCACCCTCGCTGTCATGATCTCGTGTGATGCCCTCCTTCGGTTGGCTTTCATTGGTATTTTCCTGTCTTTCACGGGTGCCAGTGAGCTGTTGCCCTGGGCGGTCGTGCTGCCCTTCCCGCTCACAGTGCTGGTCGTGTGGGCCACCGTGCGCAAGCACACGCGAGGCAGCGCAATCCTCGACGTCAATCTCAAGTCGCTCGCCTGGAACTCGGCGCGAACCGTCAGTGGCTCCGTGGCCACAGGAATCCTGATCAGCGGGTTCCCACTTTTCTTAAGTCTCGCGTCCCGCAACGACTCGGCCGCAGCGGTCGGAACGTTGATTGCCGTGGTAACCCTGACACGTGCACCGCTCATCATCCCCTTTCTAGCGCTCCAAAGCTATCTCCTCGTCTTCTTTCGAGACCACACCGCGAATTTCTGGCGTGCATTCGGGCTGATTATTGGAGCCATCGCCGCCGCCACCACCGTGGCATCGGGCTTGGCCTGGTGGCTAGGTCCGGCGCTGCTGGATCTGTTCGGCCCCGAGTACGCCGTGGATTCCTCAACAGCGGGGCTGCTGGTAGCCTCCGCCGGATTTACAGCAGCACTGTGTGCGAGCGGTCCGGCGGTACTGGCCCGCAACGGTCATACCGCCTATTCAGTGGGCTGGACGGCTGCGGCTGTCAGCGTGGTCGCGCTCCTCTTCCTGCCGATAGACCTGAACAGTCGCAGCATCCTCGCCCTCGCCGTTGGGCCTGCGCTCGGTTTGGTTGTTCATGTTATTTACCTGGTGCGAACCTCTCGGGCCATTCCAGTGCCGTGCCCACCAAAACGCCAGTAGTGATCCGGCCAGCAACGTGATCGCATAAAGTGCCAGCCACATGAGCACCCCACCCGGGGGCTGCCAGTCTGGGTTTAAATAGAAGTCCCGAAGACTGCCAGAGGTGCCGACGGCATAACGCTGCAGTACAACGGCGAACGTAATGATCTGCGCGAATGCGACGGTCGCTAGAACGGTGCCCGCTAGGCGGCGTTGCACAGACTGTCCCGTCACGGTCACACTCTGGCTGACCAGTGCGGCAGTGCCAACGACCAGGCAGACGAAGAGAGGGAGCGCATATCGCCCTTGCCAGATGAACCCGCCAGCTGTTATGTACACGCCTTGAATCACCGCGGGAATGATGACGAGCGAGGCAGCGAGAAGCACGAACACCACGAGGCGACGACCTCGCAAAACAGTGGCTGCGGCAATCATGAGCACTCCGGTCAGAGCCGCCCAGACGAAGAGCGTCACTGCCGGAGCCGTTGTGTCCAGCCAGCCAAATTGGCCAATAAGGCCGTTCGCGAAGCCGAATGTCTCCGCGAAGACATTAACGAACCCGACCAAGAAACTCGATCCGACTCCGGGATAGTCGGTAACAACCTCATCCGTCGAGATGCCGGCCGCGAGGGAATTGCTCGAGCGCATCCAGAGAATAGCGACAATAGTGGATGCGACGATGCCGCCGATCGCCCAGACCACCGGTTTTCGGCTGACGAGGGCCCACAAAGATTTCCATGACAGGAGTGCCAGCGGGATGACCAGAACGACGGCGAGCCACAGTGGAGAAAGACCGCGCGTGTTGACCGCAACCGCTGATGAGACAACCAAAATAATTAAACGTTGAGTGAGTAGCCGCTCGTTAGGCTGTGTGACGACGGAAAAAAGCGCGACAAACGCGGCCAGAGTGGCGGCGGTCTCCAAAGAATTCGGATTCACGACGCCGTTCAAGAAAAATACCATGGGCGTGCAGGCGACAACGAGGCCGAGCATCGGTATCACTCGGCGCGACCACGATGCGATGAGAACAAAACTCAGTGCGAGAAAAGCCGAGGCGACCATGCCGCTCACGATGCGCATGAGGTAAATGCCGCTCTCGTCGTTCACCAGCAGGCTTGGCCAGCCCACGAGCTCGTAGTAGAGCGGGTTATACAGGCCAGCGGACGTCTCAGCCGGAATGATCGTGTCGTCACCGAGCGGAACGGAGTCGGCGCAGTCAGCGGAAACCTCAGGCTGGAAGGCGAAACAGGTGACTGCATGGGTTGAGGCGATATACCGCGGCACAGTCACCGTGTGGCCGTTTTCGGAAGGGATTCCGACGAACTGACCCCGAACAACTGATGCTGCCTTGATGATGTGCGCTGGTTCGTCAGGGGCGCCGGAAAAGGGGGTTGCCATCGCCCAAGCGCCGGCAAGCGCGGAAAGAACTAACCACGCACTGACGAAGATCGCCAAACTACGCTTCACCGGTCGTTCACTTCGATCGAGGATTGCGTGTTCTGCTCCAACTTGCGGATGCGCAGTTCCAGCAAGGCGGTCTGCTCGGCCAAGGTTCGTGTCTGGTCATCAAGTTTCGTTAACTCCGAGCTGTGCTGAATGCACACCAGAAAGAGAATGACGACGCTGACGAAGAAGACGAGGTTGATCGGGATCGCAACGCCGGCAACATCGGCGGCCCACTCAAGGGTTTTTGGGAAAACGCCCACGATCAGTGCAAGAGTTCCGGCGATGAGCCACCACGTGGCGTGGCGTTCGCGCAAGCGCCGACGCCTGAGCATCTCAATGACCACGGCGAGAGTGAGGAGCGCCGCAGCGATGCCGAGGATATAGCTGGTGGCGGTCATGACGTGATCTCCTGTCCCCGAAGGGTTTCGCGGGGACGCGCCAGTGCGAAAAGTAAGGCCATGCAGGCGCGGCCGAGGTAGGCCGCAGCTTTCAACGGATGGTGCGACGGAACGCCCCCGGCGCGTGGGCGCATGGCCACAGGGATTTGCGTGATCGAACAACCAGCTCGAGCCGCAATGACTAGGGACTCTATGGTGTCGCCCAGATACTCCGCTGGATACGTTTCTGCGAAGAGGCACACCGCTCGCGGGCCGCTCGCCCGGAAGCCGGATGTCGTGTCGGTGAGTTTGGACTTCGCCAAGCGACTAATAATGACGGCCAGGGCCGTCATCGCCCACCGACGCGGGCCGCGTACCGCGTAGTCACCCTCGCCGGCAAAGCGCGCGCCCAGAACCACATCCGCTCGGTCGAGGGCGTGAACGAGAGAACGAACTTCGGCGGGATCATGCTGACCGTCGGCATCAACCTGAACGACGTTGGAATAACCGTGCTCTAGCGCATATTTGAAGCCGAGGCGCATTGCCCCGCCGACTCCCAGATTGAAAGGAAGGCGGGCGACCAGCGCGCCTGCCTTGCGGGCGCGGAGGGCAGTTCGGTCGGTGGAGCCGTCGTCGATCACGAGTACGTGCATGTCTGGGAGCGCTGCAAAAACTTCGGCGATGACCGCTTCGACTGACTCTTCTTCATTGAAAGCTGGCAGAACGATGAGAGTCTGTGCCTGACGGGGGTGCATGTTAGCCAATCCTACTAAAACGGGGCTGGTGATTCGGGTTTCCTCCAGTCGTGGTCGTGGTCGTGGTCGCTGTCGGTGTCCAGCTGGAATGTCGTGTTCCAATCCGTGGGATCATAAGGGAGATCCCCAGAATTCACATCGAAAGGTGCGCGGCCACCGCCACACTATGACCAGCTCTGAAGTTCTTGTTGTTCTGCCCACCCTTGGTGACCGAATTGAGAGTCTTCGCGAGACCCTGGAAGCGGTAGAGCAACAACGCGCCGACGTAGCGCTAACGCTCGTTGTTGTTGCCCCGGTCGGGGCCGTTGAAGCACGAGAAATGGCTGCCACATTTGGTGCCGTAATCGTTGACGATCCGAAAACTGGCATCTCAGCAGCGATCAACTGCGGCCTCTCCGCGCGCAACGGGGAACAGTACTACGCGTGGATCGGTGACGATGATCTCTTTCGAGCTGGGGGTCTCTTGCGGCTGCAGCGCCTGCTCGACCAGAATTCATCCGCTGTACTTGCCTTCGGAGGATGCGAGTACATAGACCCGACCGGAAAGAAGCTGGCGACCAGCAACGCTGGGGGATTGGCGACCTTTCTCCTCGCTTGGGGTCCGGACTTGATTCCCCACCCGGGCACCATGATTAGATTGGACGCTCTTGAATCGATCGGTGGATTCGATATCACGCTGAAGTACGCCATGGACCTTGATGCTTTCCTTAAGCTACGCAGCTACGGCAAATTTATCTCAACGCGAATACCGGTCTCAGCTTTCCGCTGGCACCCCGACTCTCTCACTGTGGCCAATCGCTTGAACTCGAGCCTTGAATCTGAAGCAGTCAAGCGCCGCCACCTGCCGGTGGGACTGCGCCCGCTGAGCCCGCTGTGGAACTTTCCCATCCGGTGGGCATCCGCTTTCGCTGCACGCCGGGTGAGTGCCCGGGCCTGAGAATTGGGGCTGCGCTAGGCTCAACGGTGCCCGTGCGCAGCATGCCGTCCGCAGGTCCAGTAAAACTTGGAGTGAAGCACATGAACGGCTCTTTGCACGTCGCGCTTTCCATGCTTACCCTCGTTCGCGGGGGAATGGGCGGAAGCGAGACTTACGCCAGCGCGCTCACCGAACAATTGGTGCACCACGATTCGGTGGACGCAAAAGCGTACCTGCCAGCATCCGCTCGAGGGTTTAGCGCAGGCATCGCCGAACACGTCATCGAGTCGGTCACGGTAGGCCCGACTACCCGAGATCGACTCGTCGGCCTCGCACAGATCACGGCGCGTACTCGCTCGATTCGGCGCAGCATGGCCGATGCGGATGTCGTTCACTTTCCTTTCACCGTGCCCGTGTCCAAGCCCAGCCGAACACAGGCATCCGTTCAGACCCTGCTCGACGTGCAGCATCTCGAATTGCCGCACCTGTTTAGCCGGTCTGAACTGCTCTACCGGCGCTGGTTCTATGAAGGCTTCGCGGCACGAGCGGATGCAGTGGTCACCATCAGCCACTTCGCCAAGGAACGCATGGTTGACAGTCTCGGGCTCGACCCGGACCGTATCCACGTTGCGCACCTCGGCGTGGACACGGAGAAGTTCGTCGCAAACCTCGGCCAACGAGAAAATTTCGTCCTCTACCCTGCACGCGGTTGGCCGCACAAGAACCACGCTCGATTGATCGTCGCAATGGAACTCGCTCGACAACAATTGCCGGATCTACGCCTGGTATTGACCGGAGGAGGGCTCGACAGTTTGGGCGACCTCCCTGATTGGATTGACCGCCGGGGATTGGTCGAGCAGGACGAACTTTTGCGATTGTATCGGTCGGCTGCTGCACTGGTGTTTCCGAGCCTCTATGAGGGCTTTGGACTGCCTCCTTTGGAAGCAATGGCCTCGGGATGCCCGGTAGCGGCATCGAACGCTGGCTCGCTACCGGAGGTCGTCGGGGACGCAGCCGTTCAATTCGATCCTTACGATCCTGAGGCGATCGCCGCGGGAATCGTCGAGGCCGTGAAGCGGGGGACGTCCCTGACTGCGGCGGGCTTGGTACAGGTATCAAATTTCACGTGGGAGAAATGCGGCGACGTTCATGTTCAGGCCTATCAAGCGGCTCACCAGAGAAAGAACTCATGACGCCTGGAAATGACACACAACGAGTCTTGATTACTGGGGCAAACGGCCAGGACGGGATGTATCTCGTGCAGCGGCTAGCCGCCGAGGGCCACGATGTGCACGGTATGTGCCACTCGACCTCCGGGGCGGACCGCCTCAGAGCGCAGGCACCAGAGGTGACCGCGCACAGCTGTGATTTAAGCGATCCGTCGGGCATCGTGGCTCTCATCGAACAGGTTCGCCCGAGCGTCATCTACAACCTTGCCGGTAACACGTCAGTTGCTCGATCCTGGGACTATCCGGCCGAGACGGCCGACGTGCTTGGCGTGGGACCGGTGCGTCTCCTTCAAGCAGCGTGGGCCCTGGGCGAACGCACGGGGGAGACCGTACGTTTCGTGCAGGCTTCGAGCGCGGAAATTTTCGGTGATGCGACGGACGTTCCGCAAACAGAACAGACCCTGCGAGATCCGGTCACGCCCTACGGGGCGGCCAAATCTTTCGCCCACGAAATGATCAACGTTTACCGCAAGCGCGGCATGTTCGCGAGTTCGGCGATTCTATACAATCACGAATCACCAACGCGGCCGGAAGCGTTCGTGGCCCGCAAGATTTCCCGTGAGGTCGCGCGCATCTCTCTCGGGCTCTCTGACCACGTGGTGTTGGGCAACATCGATGTCTATCGCGACTGGGGCTATGCACCCGACTACGTCGACGCTCTCGTACGTATATCTCGGGCCGACATTGCAGATGACTTCATCGTGGCCACAGGAGTTGCGCACAGCGTGCGCAACTTCGTTGAGACCGCATTCGCACACATTGGTGTGACTGACTCGAGCCGCCACGTGGTTATCGACCCGGCTTTCTACCGCCCGGCTGATCCTAAGGAACTCGTGGGTGACCCGAGGCGCCTCAAGGCACTCGGCTGGGCCCCGACTGTGAACTTCGACCAGCTCGTCAAGCTCATGGTCGACGCTGATATCGAGTTGTTGCGCCAGTAGCTGGGCAGCCAGGCCGTGATTGCTCGGTAAGCTCGATAACTTAGGGGCTGGGCAGCGGATCGCCGCGTGCAGAGTTATGCCCTTCAAGCCAGACAGTAGGGATCCTCCATGGCCAAGCGCGCATTCATTACCGGAATCACGGGCCAGGACGGCTCGTACCTGGCTGAGCTGTTGCTCGGCAAGGGGTATGAGGTGCACGGGTTGATTCGGCGGGCGTCGACTTTTAATACGTCGCGCATCGATCACCTGTATGTGGATCCGCACGACGAGGCCGCGAAGCTGTTTTTGCACTACGGCGATCTGAGCGACGGGTCGCGCCTGGTTACCCTTCTCGCGGAGATTCAGCCCGACGAGGTGTACAACTTGGCGGCGCAGTCGCATGTGCGGGTGTCGTTTGACGAGCCGGAGCACACGGCCGACACCACCGGTATGGGAACCATTCGGCTGCTGGAGGCGGTGCGCATGGCCGGCATTCAGTGCCGGTTCTACCAGGCATCGTCGTCGGAGATGTTCGGCGCTACTCCGCCGCCGCAGAACGAGTTGACGCCGTTCTACCCGCGCTCGCCCTATGGCGCCGCGAAGGTGTACAGCTATTGGATCACCAAGAACTACCGTGAGGCCTACGGCATGTTCGCTGTCAATGGCATTTTGTTCAACCACGAGTCGCCGCGGCGCGGTGAAACCTTCGTGACGCGCAAGATTACCCGGGCGGTCGCTGCCATCAAGGCGGGCACGCAGGATCACGTGTATCTGGGTAACCTTGACAGCATTCGCGACTGGGGCTATGCCGCTGAGTATGTGGAGGGCATGTGGCGCATGCTGCAAGCGGATGAGCCCGACGACTTTGTGCTCGCCACCGGCGGCAACTTCTCGGTGCGTGACTTCGTGCGCACCGCGTTCGAACACGCCGGCCTCGACTGGGAGCAGCACGTGCGCTTCGACGAACGCTACCTGCGCCCCACCGAAGTGGACGCCCTCGTCGGCGACGCCTCCCATGCTTTCGAGCAGCTTGGGTGGAAGGCCACCGTCGACACCGCCGAGCTGGCCCGCATCATGGTCGACGCCGATATCGCGGCGCTGGAGCATGCCGGCGGACGCTGGATTGACCAAGTCAAGCTCGCCAGCTGGGGCACGAAGTAGAAATGATTGACGTCGACACCTCGGCCCGCGATTCGGTCGACTTTACCCCGAGCGCGCTCGATCGATCGAGTACGTTCTACGTGGCCGGGCATCGTGGATTGGTTGGCGCGGCGATTTGGCAGCGATTGCAGTCGGAGGGATTCACCGACCTGGTCGGTCGATCCTCGAAAGATTTGGATCTAAAAGACCGGGACGCGGTCTTCGCATTCTTCGCCGAGACCACGCCGCGCTATGTGGTTCTCGCGGCGGCGAAAGTGGGAGGAATCCTCGCCAATAATACGTACCCCGTGGATTTCTTGAGTGACAATCTGAGGATTCAAGTGAATGTGCTCGACGCCGCGGCGAAACATGGCGTGGAAAGGCTGTTGTTTCTCGGTTCCAGCTGCATCTACCCGCGGCTAGCACCGCAACCGATAAAGGAAGAATCTCTGCTTACCGGGCACCTCGAGCCCACAAACGACGCCTATGCAATTGCCAAGATCGCTGGCATCTTGCAGATTCAAGCCGTGCGTCGCCAATTCGGTCTGCCATGGATCTCGGCGATGCCGACCAACCTTTATGGGCCAGGCGATAACTTCTCTTTAAAGGGTTCTCACGTACTCCCGGCATTGATCCGCCGATACGACGATGCCGTGACGTCTGGCGCTACCAGCGTGACGAATTGGGGCACCGGAGCTCCCCGTCGCGAGTTCTTGCACGTGGACGACATGGCAGAAGCATGCCTGCACCTCATGGAGCACTACGACGGACCCGAGCAAGTCAACGTGGGGACGGGCCGTGACGTGACGATTCGTGAGATTGCCGAGACCATCGCTCGCGTGGTGGGATTTGTCGGTGTGACCGAATGGGACACTACGAAGCCAGACGGCACTCCACAGAAACTGCTGGATGTGTCAAAACTAGCCGCGGCGGGCTGGAGTGCTTCGATCGATCTTGAAGCTGGATTGCGTTCCACCATTGAGTGGTATCGCGACAATCTGGATACCCTGCGCCAGTAGAACGCCCGCGAGCCGGAGTCACGAAGCTGCGTTGGTGCCATGGCTTTCGGGGGAATCGCAGAAATCCCCGTCTGCCTGCACGAATTGGAACGACCCTGGTGCTGGCTATCTTGTTGACCAGTTGTTCCGCAATCTCGGCAGATCCGGTGGTGAGCGATGCGCCGAAAGTTTCAGCCACCCCGTCGTCAACGCCGACTCCTGATGTGTCCGAGGCGGTTACCGAGATCCCGGCCTGCACAACAGCTCTGGCAGCGGATGCCTACGCTGACTTCGAAACCTCCGGGCTGGCATTGCGGGACTATCAAGGCTGGCGCACGGATATCCAATTCATGGCCGATGGCGGTTTCGTCTATCGTGACGGTACCCTCTTCTACGTAAGTTATCCGGCCTTGACGCAGTGGGTACCAGCGCTCGCAGACGCATAGAGCGTCGTCGCACAATCACGGTGCGGCGGATTTGCGTTGCCGCAAACGCAATTGAACCGCTGGGGCTGATGGCACTCTCCTCGAGGCCGCTACGGGGCGTTGCGATGGGGTTTGTGGAGGAGGGCGCTGAGCCAGCTCAAACCCTGGGCCGCGTTGACCGCGCAGATCACGAGGAGCAGCCAGCCGAACTCGAACAGAATCCTGCTTTCCGCCCCCGCCGTTACGATCAGGGTCACGAGCATGAGCGCCGCCCAGACGTAGGTCGAGAGTCTATGAGCTGCAGTTGACGCAGGGGGAATCTCCATACCTGAACCGCCAGAAGGACTCGGCATCTCACGAGGAGCCATAGCCAATTCGAAACGATCCAAAAAGTTGCGCGCGGGCATCACTATTGTCGGGGCCGAAGCATCACCCAGCGCGATTTCGAGTTCCACTTCCGAATCCGGCGCAAACAACGTACCGAGCCCAACCGCCACTGGCGATGCCGCGGCAGTTGAGTGTCCTTCTGACTGAGGCGCACTTTATATGCCCTCGATACTCGACGAGTTCGGCCGCTTGGTCTTGAACCCGGAGTGGTCAAAGATTGCGGGAGAAGCTGCGTTATGCGGCACGAACGATCAAGAGTTGCAACTTTTGATGGACGGTGGGGCCCCCTCGTGTGGCTAGGGAGCAGCGATAACGGCGGTGGGGACGTCGGCCTGACAACGAGCGTGGTCTCGGTGAACTCAGCTGTCGAGACCGCGGTAGAGGCACGCCTCCAAGCGTTGAATTACAGTTGTTATGAACAACTTCGTGGATTGCGCTGCGTCATGTCGCAATCGTCAGAAGATGCTATGTCGGGAGAATCGCACCGTCTGCGCAGGGTCTCTGGGTGGCCACGAAATGGGTAAACTTCGCCCCCGAGAATTACACCAAAAACGTTATCGAAAATCTATGGGGGAGCCAATAAAGCAAACTCACGGGCAGTCGCAGCGGCGCAGGCCCGGCGTGCCGTGTCACGGCCTTGCAGCAACGGGCGTCGGGGTTCGAGTCGGCGGCATCCGCTGCGGTGTTGGCATTGATCGATGCGAAGCTTAAGTATGAGACGCGGCGCAGCGCTCTGCCGGCGGCACATCTGCTGCGTTTGAGACCGGTCGTGCGCCGCTGGCGCGCCGGCGACTACTCCCGGTTTGGGCTGGGCCTGCAAGACGTGCTGCGTGATTTGGTGCAGCCGGTCTGACGTCAGTCGGAATGAATGGACCGCCGGCAGTCTGCGCTTGTGGCAGCGGCATTCCCGATTATTGCAGCGCCGTTACCCATCCGATGAACCGAGACGGGCTGACGTAGTGGATGACGCCGTCCCGGTAGCTAGACGCAGAATCGAATTCTGATATCGGTCGGCTGACCGCGAACGGGCCGGTTTCGGTGTATCCATCGGCTAGGAGCTCAGTCTTCACGTTGTCCCAAGCAGCGGTGTCGCGCGACCAGTTTGCGTACTCGACCGTAATATCCGTCTGAGGTTTGGTTCATTGGCATCGCAAACCGTCGGTTCCGACCAGCGTGTCCGCGTGACTGCTGATACCTGCGTCGTCGCGGAAGGTGAGACCATCCTCTGCGATTTTCGTGTTGAGGCCGGCGGTGAAAGCGGTGTCGCAGGTGATGGGGTCTGGTGTTGGTGATGGGGTCTGGTGTTGGTGTTGGTGTTGGTGTTGGTGTTGGTGTTGGTGTTGACAGAGCGGTGGCGGTGGAGGTGGGCGCCGGAGCCTCGGCCACCGGTTGCCCCGATACAGCACAACCGGCAAGCATCACCGACAGGCACACCGCTGTGAAAGCTGTTCCAGTAATTTTCCGCCACGCGGTCATGGTTGCAACCTAGCTTCTACTTTCAGTAGCGACTGTGAAATCCCGCGGTCGGGCGATCTCGGCGGATGTGGTCGTGACGGTGCCTCAAATACGGCTAATGGGCCGGTGCGCTCCGCGACTAAGGAGGCGCGTATATTCTGAAGAAGAATTGGGGGGACTAGGTGCGCAATCTAAATATTGTGGTCGTCGTCGCGGTGGCCCTTATCCTGACCGGCTGTGCCTCCGGGCCGGCATCCGTCGTGACGGATGCCGGCTCTGCTGAGCCGTCGGTGGCGGTGAGTGCCACTCCGGTTTCGGCGCCGAGTTCCCGATCGGGTTTGACGTGCGATGACGTGCTGCCATCTGGGCTGGTGGGGACTGTACTCAACACGACAACGGTGACGACGGATCTTATGGTGAGACCGCAGTCGGCAACGCCGTTGGCTTATGCCGTGAGTCAGCTTGGCGGGGTCTCCTGCTTGGCGAGCGGCGAAGTCGCCGGGCAAAGTTATGTGAGTGTGCAAGTGCTGCCCGAGGCAACTGCGCAGTGGATGACCTACACGGCGAAGAACGCTGAAGTCGCGTCAGGAGCTGATTCCAGCTACGGCGAGGCATCCTTTGTTGACTGCCATAATTGGGGTGAACACTTTACCTGCTCGGCCAACATTCTCGTTGGAGAGACGTGGATCGAAGTCTCCGTACAGGGAATGAGTCTGGATCCGAGCGCAAGCAAGGAAGCTCTGGCTGAGCATGCGGCGCCGCTGATCACTGACATTGTCAACACAGTGGCAGACGCTCCAGTTTTCGGACCATTATGGGTGGCGCCAACTTCGACCGGAATGCTCCCGACTGACTGTGAAGTTTATGCGACCGCAGATGAGTTTCGGACGGCGTTTAGCACGACCGAAGAAATCTTGATTGGCGGAGATAGTGACGGCGATGGTTGGGGCATCGACGACGCGGCCTACACGCTTGCCGGCGGTGACCGATGCACGTGGGTTCCAGAGAATACAGGGCAGACCTGGCCGCTCTATATCACTGCACTGCCCGGTGGCGAGTGGGCCTTTGATCGTTCAGCCAGCTTGATGACCGTGGATAACACAGCCCAGACCGTGGCTGACTCTGTTGCCGGCGTTGACCGAGCCATATTCGGGTGCCAAGTATATTCCGGGTTTTGCACAATGGACACGGTAATCGCCGGTAATTGGGTTCAGTTCAGTGCTGAACAAGACCTCATTGGGACCGCGGATGATGTGCAGGCGCTGCTGATTGGCATCGCTGAACGGGCGGTTGCACGCTTCGCCGATTAACGGTCGAAGCGTGTAACTATAGTCGTGAATAGCGGCGTCGCGGTTACGGCGCGTCGGGGTGCGGCTTGTGCGGCAGGGCGCTGCGCCAGCTCAGACCCTGGGCGGCCTTGACCGCGCAGATCACGAGCAGCAGCCAGCCGAACTCGAACAGAATGGTGCTCTCGGCCGCGCTCGTTACCAGCAGGGTCACGAGCATGAGCGGCGCCCAGGCGTAGGCCAGCGAGTGCTTGTTTGAGGCGAGCAGCCAGGACCGTACGAATGCCAGCAGCACGAGGGCGAGAAAAGCGAGAAAGCCGATCAGTCCGACCTGAAAGTAGACGTCGACGTAAGCGTTGAGGCCGGTGGTGTGTAAACGTCCGGTGGTGAATTCGAGCCAGCCGTACGGGGTGACGTCTTGCGGCCAGAATCCGGCCCAACCCCACCCCTGAAGCGGATGCAGCTTCACCAGCCGCCACATCTCGCTCCAGAGCGAGTACCGCACCTCGAACTCGCTGCCGGCGTTGAGCGCTCCGACCAGCGTTGTGCGGCCGAGCCAGGCCGCACCGGCGGCGACGAGAGCCGCTGCCAGGAGGCCGAGCTGCAGCATCCGTCGGCTGGTGACAGGGGTGCGGCGCAGGCCATACAGAGCGAGCGCGGCGACGGCGACGCAGATGGCGACGACCACGATAACGGGGGAGCGGGTGAGCAGCAGGGAGATGCTAGCCAGCCACATCGAGCCGATGCCAAGGCCGCGTGGAATGGATCGGGCGCGCAGTTCGACGTAAAAGGTGACGACGGCGATGAGGGCGATCAGTCCAAAGACGTTGCGGGAGCCGAACACGCCTTGAATCGGGCCGAGCTGGTCGATGTCACCGACGACGCCGAGAAAGGCGATCGGCAGGTCGAGCAGCAGCCCGGAGAGTACCTCGAGCACGATGGAAAGTGCGAGCAGAACTCGCAACACGTCGCCGGTGGCGCGCACAATCTGAAAGGTGTCGCGCACGAGGGCCACGTAGATCGCCAGGAAGCCGACGGTGATCTGGTAGCTGACGCCGATAATGGTCTCGGAGATATAGCCGCTCCACACGCCGGAGATGGCGCACCAGGCCACAAACACGATGATGGAGATGGGCAGCAGGCCGTGCCATTCCACGATCGGGCGGCGGGCGAACAGCGAGAGTACCGCGAGCGCGACGAGGCCGCCGAGAATGCCGATGAGGCCGGGCCAGCCCATGACGCTGCGCAGCAGGTGGGTGCCAAACGCGGTCGCCAGAATGACCAGCGAGAGTGAGGCCGCGAATTTCGGCGACGCGAGCACCCGGTGTAGGGCATCGGGCAGGGTGGTCATGCTCTAATTTACCGCGCTAGGTCAGGGCATCGGCCTGGGTGCGTGCTGCTGCCGCTTGGTGACGACGGCCAGCACGATGAGAATCACCCAGCCGCTCTCGATCAGCAGCCGGCTCTCGGCCACGCTCTGGGCGATCAGTGCGGCGAGCAGTAGTAGCGGCAGCAGTGCAGACATGGCGAACGGTTCGGTGTCTTCGATGCCGAGACGCGGTCTGTCAACGGCGAGAAACCAGGCCCGCCACAGGGTCGAACCGACCAGGGCGGCGAAGATTATCACGCCGACGATGCCGAGTTGCAGCCAGACATCGAGCCAGGCATTGTGCGCCTGCAGGTAGGTGACGCCCTTGCGCACGGCGAGGTCGTTGAACGGTTCGACCCACGGCACCCAGTAGCTCACCCAGCCCCAGCCGACGACGGGGCGTTCGAGGGCGAGCTGGGTGACGCTGGCCCAAATGTCGAATCGGCCGGTGAGGTCGTTGCTGCGGCCGAGCAGTCCGAACAGTTGCGACGAGAACAGCGCGAGCGCCGCTGCGACCGCCAGAACGGATGCCGCCGCCACGAGATACAGCGGCCGCCGGTGCTGGTCGTGTACTCGCCTGGCCCAGAGCGCGAACAGTAGGGCGGCGACGACCGCGACCAGCGAAACGGTGACCGTGGCGGATCGGGTGAGTAGCAGCATCCCGACGGCCAGCGCCAGCCAGACCAGGCCGCCGTTGCGCTTGACGGTGTGGGCCTTCAGTTGCACGCTGAAGACGATGATGGCCGTTAACGCGATGAATCCGAGCAGGTTGCGGTTGGCGACGATGCCCTCGATCGGGCCGCCGGTTAGCAGTAGGCCCTGGCTCCAGTAGAAGGCGTCTGGCACGTCTTCGCGTGCGTAATCGACGAAGAACGGGAGCACTTCGTGGCGGATGACGACGGCCACGAACAGCTCGAACGCGAGGCTGAGCGCGAGCACCCAGCGCAGGGCGCCGGCCAGAGTGCGCAGCAGCTCGGGCCAGGTGAGCGTGACGGCCAGGAACAGCGCGGCCAGGGTAGTGATCAGCTGCAGAATAACACCCAGAGCGGATGCCGCCGGGTAATACGACCACGCGATCGACAGCGTGGCCAGCAGCAGAAACGCGGTGATGGCCTTGGGAAACTTGCGCCAGTTCAGGGGAGCGGTGAGGGCAGCTTGATCGGTGTTGCCGCGGGCTCTGTCGCGGTCGGTGGGGGAGTCGTCGGGGGCTGCGTGTGCGGCGGTCAGGGCTGCGCGGTTGTGGGCGTTGGTGAGTTGGGTGCGCAGGCCGATCACACTGCCAACGACCACGATCACGGCGATCGCGCCAAAGCCCCACCACCCACCGAGGTTGCGCCAGAACTGGCCGGCCAGAACGGTGAACCAGACGAAGGTCGCGAAGAGCCGAATGACGAGGCGACTCTGCACGGCGGACATGCGTTCAGATTACCGGTACAGCCGACCGAGCCCGCGCGCGCAGGCCCGCTAGCTCCGCGCGAGTCCGATGGCGAAGGCGCGCCAAACGACCTTCCAGACCCGCATGTGGGTCGATTAACGACCCCGCACAGAGCAAGCATCACCCACCCGTCTTCGCGAAAGCGGAGAATATGTTGCTTCGGGGCGGCTCAAGCAGCACTTTTCCCGCTTTCGCGAGGAGTTACGACGGGGAGAGGTTGGGGGGAACCAGAATGTTGTATTCATGACGGAGGGCGCTCAGGGCGGCACGGTAGCCGCAGAGGCCATGCACGCCGGGACCGGGCGAGGTCGATGATGAGCACAGGTAGACGCCAGGTAGCGGGGTGCGCCACGGGTCGCCGGAGAGCGCCGGGCGGCCCACGAGCTGGGCCAGGTTGATCGCTCCGGCCGCGATGTCGCCGCCGATGTGGTTGGGATTCTGCTTCTGCATCTGCGCGGCGGTCTGGCCGGCCGAGGCGAGAATGGTGTCACGAAAGCCCGGGGCGAATCGTTCGATCTGCCGGGTGATCTGCTCGGTCTGGTCGCGGGTAGAGCCGGCTGGCACGTGGGTGTATGCCCACAGAACATGCTTTCCGGCCGGCGCGCGCGTGGTGTCGATAATGCTCGGCTGCGCGGCAAGCACGTAAGGGGAGGCGGAATGCCGGCCGTGCGCGACGGCGTTTTCGGCGCGGGCCTGGTCGGCGCGGGTGCCGCCAACGTGCAGGGTCGGCGCTCGCCGCAGGTCTTCTGCGGTCCACGGCACCGGTTCGGAGAGCGCGAAGTCCACCTTGGCGACCGCGTTGCCGTAGCGAAACCGTCTCATAGCCGCCTCGTAGCGAGCGGGTAGGGCTCCGTCGGCCAGTTCAACGAGGGCCCGCGGCGTCACATCGAGCAACGTCACGCGTGCTGGCGGCAGCTGCGCGAGGCTGGTGATCTCGGCATCCGTCACGATCTCACCGCCGTGTGCGAGCAGGTCGTCGGCGAGGGCCGCCGTGATGGCGCCGCTCCCGCCGATTGGAATCGGCCAGCCCCCGGCATGCGCGTGTGCGGCGAGAACGAGCCCGGCACCCGCGGTTGCGGGGCTCGGGAGCCGTCCGATCGAGTGCGCGAACGTTCCGGTGAGCAGCGCCGGCGCGGTCTCGCCGGTAAAACGCCAGTTCCAGGCCGGGCCGCCCTGCTCGAGTGTGCGCAGCCCAAATCGGGCCAGCGTGAGCGGATGCCGCGGCACGCGCAGCAACGCGTCCCCGGTCAGATCCGCGACGGCTTGCACGTTGCGCACGAGCGGTCCGAGCAACCGTAGCCAGGCCGGGCCGTCGCGGCTGAGACCGGCGGCCGTGCGTTCGATGTCGTGCCAAGCGACGCCGGCGCGGCCGCCGGGCAGCGGATGCCCGTAGGAGATCTCGGGAATTGTCAACTCGATGCGCTCGGGGAGACCGAACCGTTGGAAGAATTCGGAGGCGAGCGCCAGGGGATGCACGGCGCTTCCCACGTCGTGGTGAAAGCCGGGGAGGGTCAGTTCGGCTGTTGCCGCAGCGCCGCCGATCTGCGGGTTGCGCTCGTAGACGCGCACTCTCAACCCGGCGCGGGCAAGCGTGACGGCGGCGGCAAGACCGTTGGGTCCGGAGCCGACGACGATCGCATCGAGCCCCTGGTCGGTCGTCACGCGGAGACCTGGCCGGCTGGGAGTGGTCGCATTCCCACACCGTAGCCCCGGCAGGGGCGGCAGCGCACCCCGCGCGGGCGAATTCAAGGGTGCGGGCATCCGCTTGCGTAGCTAATGCCGGTAAATGTGCGACACGCCGCGTGAAACGGATGCCGCACCCGGCGTATCGCGAATTCTCCCGGTTTTACCTATAACCGGCTGAAACAGCAACCCGCCTCAGACGAACGCGGCCTGGCCCGTAATGCTGCGGCCGACGATGAGGGTGTTCATCTCCTGGGTGCCCTCGTAGGAGTAGATGGCCTCGGCGTCGGCGAAATGCCGGGCCACGTTGTAGTCGAGGGTGATGCCGTTGCCGCCAAACAGCTCACGGCACCAGGCCACGCTCTCTCGCATGCGACTCGTCGTAAACGCTTTGGTGAGGGCGGAGTGTTCGTCGTGCTGCATTCCCGCATCGTGCAGCTGCGACACCCGCACGACCATGCCGAGGCTGGCGGTGATGTTGCCGAGGCTTTTCACGAGTAGGTCCTGCACCAGCTGGTGCCCGCCAATCGGCTTGCCGAACTGCTCGCGCTCGCGTGCGTACGCGACGGCGGCGTCGTAGGCGCCGATGGCGTTGCCGACAGCCGCCCAGGAGACCTCGGCGCGAGTCGCGCGCAGCACCTTGGCGGTGTCGGTAAACGAGTTGGCGTTCTGGAGGCGCAGACTCTCGGGCACGATCACATCGGTCAGGGTGATGTCGGCGTTCTGCACAGTGCGCAAGCTGATCTTGCCCTCGATCTTGGTCGCGACGTATCCGGCGGTGTCGGTGGGAACGATGAACCCCTTGACCTGGTTGTCGGCGGTGTCCTTGGCCCAGATGATCGTGATATCGCTTAAGGTGGCGTTTCCGATCCAGCGCTTGGCGCCGTTTAGAGTCCAGTGCTCGCCGCTGCGGGTCGCGGTCGTACGCAGGCCCCTGGCGCTGTCGGAGCCGCTCAAAGGCTCGGTCAGCGCCCACGCGCCGACGATATCGCCGGAGGCCAGGCGCGGAATCCACTCGGCCCGCTGCTCCGGAGACCCGGTCACCTCGATGGTTCCGGCGGCGAGACCGTTCTGCACGCCGACAAAGGTAGCAACGGATGCGTCAACTCGCGCGAGCTCCAACGCCACGAAACCGCGGAACACGGCCGAATTCATAAATGGTTTCGTGGCCTCCCAGCCGTACGAGTAGACACCGAGCTCGGCGAGCGGCTTGATAATCTGAGTGGGAAATTCGGCGCGATCCCAGCATCCGTTCGCGATGGGCCGTACCTCGGTGTCGAGGTAGGAGCGCAGTTTCATGATCGCCGCCCTTTCGGGTGCGCTGAGGAGGTTTTCGTAGCCAAAGAAGTCGCTGCCGAGTAGTTCGAAAGTCATGGATGCTCCGTTGCAAGAAGGCGGTCGCCAGGCGACCGATGAATTGCCGCCAGCCTAGGGTTCTCGGCTGGTTGCCCCAACTCGGTTGGTAGTTTGGTCTAAACAGTGTCAGAGGGAGTCGAACATGTTTGTGGGCATCACCAATACGCCGCGGGATTACGCCTGGGGTTCCACTCGCGCCATCGCCGAGCTGCTCGGTCGCGCGCCGTCGGGCGCGCCGGAAGCCGAGTTGTGGTTGGGGGCCCACGCCGGGTCGCCGTCGATGATCGAGGATCCATCGCTGGTGGGCGGGGCGACTACTCTCGCCGAGTGGATCGCGGCGTCGCCCGAGGTCGCGCTCGGCGTCGGCTGGAGCGCGCCAAAAGCGGATGCCGGCGCGGCGGCGGTTAATGTGGCTGGCGCTCCCAGTACGGGCAGCGCGGCAAACGCGGCCGCTGATGCCCCGGCCCCGCGACTGCCTTATCTCCTCAAGATTCTGGCCGCCGCGCGACCGCTCTCGCTGCAGGCGCATCCGACGAGCGAGCAGGCCCGCGCCGGATTCGACCTCGAGAATGAGGCCGGAATCCCCGTCGACGCTGGCAACCGCAATTACCGCGACCCGTTCCACAAGCCCGAACTCATTTTTGTGCTCAGCGACACGTTCGAAGCGCTCTGCGGATTCCGCCCGCTCGCCGAGGTGCGCGGCATCATCGCCGAGCTGCGCCTGCTCGATCTCGCGACAGACGACCCGCAAGGCGCTGCCATCGACTCGCTCGAGAACCACCTGGCGCAGGGCCTGCGCGACACGGTGGATTGGCTGCTGCGCGACGGCCGTGGCGGGGACTCCGGCGAGGTTAAATGGCTGGTCGAACGGGTAGTCGCGCTCGCAGAGCACGCCGAGTTTTTGGCCGAAGGAGGCGCAGTTATTGGCTATGCCCGCGAACTGGCGACGGTGCGTTTGCTTGCCGCTGAGTACCCTGGCGACCCCGGAATCGTGCTCGGCCTGCTGCTCAACCGGGTCTCCCTGCAACGCGGCGAGGCGATGTATCTGCCGGCCGGCAACATCCACGCGTATCTGTCTGGGCTTGGCGTCGAGCTCATGGCCGCCTCCGACAACGTGCTGCGTGGCGGGCTGACGCCCAAGCACATTGACATTGAGGAGTTGCTCGGCGTGCTCGACTTCACTCCAGGGCAGTCGCCGTACCTGGTTCCGGTCGTGACGGCGCCCGGGGTGTCGCGGTATCGTCCGGGCGTGCCCGACTTTGAGCTCGTACACATTGAAGCGGATGCTGAACCCGCCTCGGCCACGCCCGTTCCGATGCGACAGATCACCCTGACCGGCCCGGCCATCGCAATCTGCACGGCTGGCGGCCTTCTCGTGGCCGGTTCGACGTCGTCGCGGACGCTCACGCGCGGACAGACGATGTATGTCACGCCGGACGAGGGCACACTGACCTTCGCCGGAACCGGCGAAGTTTTTCTCGCGATGCCCGCCGCGTAGCGCGGGGTACCTCTCGCCTTCGTGCCAAATGCTGCGGCCCCTACTTCCCAACTCCGCTAATTGAAGCTGCGCGGGATCTGCGCCGCTGCGCGGGAGATCGAACTCCCGCGCAGCGGCGCAGGTCCCGCGTAACGCGTGGCACCGCCGTAGCTGCCGCGCAGCGCACGAGTACAAGGCCCTGATGCGCTGGCGCTAGCCTGTACCGAGGGCACCAGGCGGTGCCGCGCGAACGAGCGGGGCAGTATGGCGTGGTTGGTTACCGGCGGAGCAGGCTATATCGGCTCCCATGTAGTTCGTGCTTTTCAGACTGAGGGCCTCGACGTGGTCGTGCTCGATGACCTCTCGAGCGGCCACGAGGAGTTCGTGCCGGCTACCGTTCCCTTTGTGCGCGGCACCGTACTCGACGGCGAGCTGCTCACACACACCTTCCGTGAACACGAAGTGCACGGTGTCGTGCACGTGGCCGGTTTCAAGTACGCCGGCGTCTCGGTGCAGCGCCCGCTGCACACCTATGAGCAGAACGTCACGGCAACGGCAACGCTGCTCGCCGCCATGAATTCGGCCGACATCGACCGCATCGTGTTCTCCTCGAGCGCCGCCGTCTACGGAACCCCGCACACCGATCTGGTCACCGAAACGACCCCGAAGACTCCGGAATCGCCCTACGGCGAATCCAAGCTGATCGGCGAATGGTTGCTGCGCGATCAAGCCGTCGCGACCGGGTTGCGCCACACCTCGCTGCGCTATTTTAACGTCGTCGGCTCTGGAGACCGCGCCCTGAGCGATACCAGCCCGCACAACCTGTTTCCGCTCGTCTTCGCAGCGCTGCTGGAAGGCCGCACCCCGCGCATCAACGGCGACGACTACGCGACACCAGACGGCACCTGCGTGCGGGATTACATTCACGTCGCCGACCTGGCGCTCTCGCACGTCGCAGCGGCCCGTCGACTCGATGCTGGCGAACCAATCGAGCCCGTCTACAACCTCGGCAGCGGCGACGGCGTCTCGGTCGGCGAGATCATGTCGACCGTGCGCCGCGTCACGGGAATCGACTTCACCCCCGAGATTGGCCCGCGCCGGGCTGGCGACCCCGACCGCATCGTCGCGTCCGGCGCCCTGGCCGCCCGCGACCTGCGCTGGAGCATGAGTCATACCCTCGAACAAATGGTGCAGAGCGCCTGGGATTCTTCACGCGCCGCCGCACTTTAAGGCTCTCGACACGCCGCCTGCGGCACGGATCGTGCTCCGTTCGCAACGTTGACAGACCCCCCGAAGAGCCGACTTTGTTGCCTTGGGCGCGTCGCAACCCTCTAGCCCGCATTGAGGGTTTACGATTCGCGACTTGACCAAACCGAATTACACGGGTGTAATTAGGCAAGGCACTATTCGGTGCAGAACGAGCGCTGGGAGACGATATGGCCATACCCGACTATCGTTCCGGAGTACCAGAGGACTGGTTCGTCGATCCCGTCACCCTCGGTGTTCCCGGAGTACGGCACAATCAGGGAGACGAGAATCTTCTGGCCTGGCAGGCCGACTCGCTCTGTGCGCAGACCGACCCCGAGGCATTCTTCCCCGAAAAGGGCGGCTCCACCCGCGACGCCAAGAAAATTTGCTCCGGCTGTGAGGTGCGCGCCGAATGTCTCGAGTACGCGCTCAGCAATGACGAGCGATTCGGCATCTGGGGCGGGCTGTCCGAGCGCGAACGCCGCAAACTGCGTAAGCGCGCGTAGCTCGCACCACACTTCAGCGGCTGTGGCGCCGCGGCCTGCGTGAAGCGGATGCTGCTGCATCCGCTTCTCTCGTGTTGCCCGCGAATACCCTCGTGCTGCCCGCGAATATTTGAGGCGCGCCCTCCAGCTTCAGTGCGCCCGGTCCGTTCCGTCCTAGGCTGGTGCTGTTATGCAACCGAGAGTCACCGCCATCCTTGTCGCCCGAAACGGCGCGAAACACCTTGAGCGAACTCTCAAGGCGTTGTCGCTGCAGACCCGTAAACCGGACCGTGTCATCACCGTCGACTGTGGTTCGACCGATGCGACGGCGAAGCTCCTGGCTGACTTTGCGCCGACCGAGTTTATTGCGGCCGGTTCCGACCTGAACTTCGGGCAAGCCATAGCTGCTGCGGTGCGCGTGACGTCGCCGCCCACCCACGACCGCGAACTGCTCTGGCTGCTCGCTCAGGACAGCGCGCCCGATTCGACCGCCCTCGAGGTGCTCGTCGACGCGCTCGAAATCGCTCCGTCCGTGGCCGTTGCCGGACCCAAAGTCATGGAATGGGTCGCCGGCCAATATATTCACAACTTCGGCGAATCCATCACGCCGCTCGGCGCCACGGTGACCCTGGTTGAAAGTGAACTCGATCAGGGCCAGCACGATGGGCTCAGCGATGTGCTCGCCGTCAGCGCCGGCGGGATGCTCGTGCGTCACCAGGTGTGGGAGCAGCTGGGTGGGTTCGACCCTGCCCTGCCCATCATCGACGACTCGCTCGACTTTTGCGTGCGCGTTCGCCTGGCCGGCTATCGCGTCTCCGTTGTTCCGGCTGCTCGCGTCGCCTCGGCTGGCGACGGCGTCGCCGGACCAAACCAGTCCTCGCGCGGGCGCCTCCGCCGTCGACGCGTGCGCGCAGAGCGCTCGGCGCAGTTGCACCGACGACTGGTCTACTCGGCACCCGGAGCGCTTCCGGTGCACTGGCTCTCGCTGCTGCCGCTCGCATTTATGCGTTCGATCGGCCAGCTGCTGCGCAAGGAACCCGGCGCCATCGTCGGAGAATTCTCCGCAGCGTTCGGCGCAGCCTTCAACGGTCGACGCGTCAGTAACGCCCGCCGCGCCTTCGCCAAGACCCGCACGCTCGGCTGGGACGCCATTTCGACGCTGCGGGTGCCCTCGGCCGAAGTGCGTCGGCGGCAGTCACTCAAGCGCGAGGCGAGTTTGTTTGGCCTGCACGGCGACCGCCCGGAGATTCGGTTCTTCTCCGGCGGCGGCGCCTGGACCATGCTCGCAGCGACGGTTGTCGGCGTCATCATGATGGTGCCGCTGCTCGGCGCTGACACCCTCATTGGCGGTGGTCTGCTGCCGCTCTCACCGACCGTGCCCGATCTCTGGGCCAGCATCGGCTACGGCTGGCGCGACCTCGGCCTTGGCTTCGCGGGAGCCGCAGACCCTTTCGCCGCGGTGCTCGCCGTGCTCGGCTCGATCGCTTTCTGGTCGCCGTCGTTCGCCCTCATTTTGCTCTACGCCCTCGCTTTTCCCCTCGCAGCGCTCGGCGCCTGGCTGGCGGCGACCCGACTGACCGACCGGGGCAGCTTGCGTGCCGTGGCCGCCACCCTCTGGGTTCTTGCCCCGACCTTTCTGATCGCCCTGGCCGACGGACGGCCGGCCGCGATACTCGTGCACCTGCTGCTACCCTGGCTGTTTTTCACCTGGTTCGCCGCCGCGCGCACCTGGTCGTCCTCCGCCTCCGCAGCGCTCCTTTTCGCGGCCGTCGTCGCCTGTGCGCCGTCGCTGGCTCCCGCCTTGCTGGTGGTTTGGCTGCTCACCGTCGTGTTGGCCGGCCGGCGAGTCATGCGTTTCATTGGCATCCCGCTTCCCGCGCTCGCGCTCACGCTCCCACTCATCGCCGATCAAGGTCTGCGGGGCACCTGGTTGAACCTCGTAGCCGATCCCGGCCTGCCCCTGCCAAGCGGGGAAGCGCCCACTGTGCAGGTGCTGCTCGGACTTCCCCGCAGCACCGGCTGGGCCAGCGCGCTCGAACGGTTTGGGCTTGCCGGCGTCGACCCGCAGCTGATCATCGCGCTGCTCCTTGCTCCGATTGCCGTGCTCGCCCTGCTGTCGCTGCTGCTGCCCGGCGCTCGCGTCGCGGCCGGCGCCTGGCTCGTTGGCCTGCTTGGATTGAGCACCGCACTCGCCGCCAACCAGGTCATACTCGCCGCCATCGGTGCCGAACCCGTGCGCGTGTGGTCGGGTACCGGGCTCAGCCTGTACTGGCTCGGCTTGGTCGGCGCCCTCATCATCGGGCTGCGTGCCCTTCGCCGAGTCGCGCCGCTTCCGGGCGTCATTGCCGCGCTCGCACTCACCGTCGTTGTGCTGCCGCTTCTTGCCTCACTCCACCTCGGAACCGCAGCGGTGCGCGAAGGAACCGGGCAAACCCAGCCGGCCTTCGTCGCGGCCGAAGCTCAAATTGATCCTCGAATCGGCACGCTGCAGTTGACCCCGCAGGCCGATGGAGGACTGTTGGCCACGATCGAGCGGGGGGCTGGAGTCACCCTCAACCAGCAGTCCACCCTGGCTAGTACCGATCAATCGCGAAGCGCCCGCGAAGAGGCCCTGGCTGAACTCGCCGGCAACCTCGCCTCGCGCAGCGGGCTTGACACGAACGCGGATCTGGCCGAGTTCGGCATCCGCTTCATCGTGTTGCAGCCGCCCGGCGACAACGTGGCGGCCGCCGACACCGCGTTGCGCACCGAAACCGCCCTCGACGGTAACGCCGCGCTCGCCCCCGTCGGTGCGACCGAATTCGGCCGTCTGTGGCAGTACGGTGAAGCGGATGCTGCCGGCTCGACCCCGATTCCGGCCAACGCCGGCGGCGTCTTCGGTCTGGTTACCCTGCTCATCGCCGCCGCCATCGTGGGCAGCGCTGTGCTGTTGTCGCTGCCGATCGGCGCCGGCCGCGAAGCCGTGCGCCAGGCCAATCGTGATGCGATTCGCCGCGCAGCGCGGGCGAATGCGAAGCAGAAGCCGAAGCGCATGCGCCGGGCGAGGGGCGGGGCTGCCTCTGACCGGGATACCAGCCTGGAGCCGCAGCTCGGCACCGATCTGGAAGCCGACCTGGCCATAGACCGGGAAACCGGCGTGGGCACCGGGCTGGAATCGGACGACGGGTTGGAACCGTCGGGCGACGCCGAGCCGTCTGTCGAATCGTATGACGAGCCGTATGGCGACACCGTGCGAACTGATTCCGCGGTGCCTGACGCGTCGCGAGCGACCGCAGAATCGACCCCCGGGGAGGACGACAATGCCCGATAGAAGCAAACTGGCCCGCATTGGCGGCCGTGCCGGGCGCGGTGTGCTCGGACTCATCGGCATCGCCGTCGTGGTCGCCTTCGGCGGAGCGACCGCCCTGGTTACCCTGCCCAGCATCGAACGCGCACCGCAATCGATTGAGATCGCCCCGTTGCCGAGCGAACAGCAGCGCGCCTGCCCGGGGCCGCTGCTCACCCTCGCCGAGGATTCGGCCAGGGCCCAGGCCGCGACGAGCGTCGGCTCGACGGCGGCGGTGTACGGCGCGATTTCGGGTGAGGCGAACGCATCCTCAACCCCCGCCGCCGATTTCGGCGAGATCCGCCCCGATGTCACAGAAATCACCGCGGTTGATGACTCGAACAGCCGGCAGCCCCCGCTACTGCTCACGGTTCCCGTGCAGAACGGCGCAACGGTTCCTCCGCTGGTCGCCGGCAGCCAGTCGCAGATCGCCGCGACGGACACGCTCGGCGGGCTCGCCGTCGCAGCCTGCACCGAAGCGCTCAGCGACAGCTGGATCGTCGGCGGCTCGACCGACATCGGGCGCACGAGCCTGCTGTTGCTGGGTAACCCAACCCCCGTGCTCGCGACCGTCAGCGTGAGCGTCTACGGCGAGAGTGGACTCATCGACGCGCCGGGGGCATCCGGAATTTTGGTGCAGCCGGGCGAACAGCGGGTTATTTCCCTGGCCGGACTCGCCCCAAACGTGAAGTCGCCGGTTCTGCACGTTGAATCCCGAGGCGGTCAGGTGGCTGCGTCACTGGAGCAGAGCAGCATCCGCGGCATTGAGCCGGGCGGAGTCGAGATCATCGGCGCGACGGCGACCCCGGCCACGGAGCAGATTATCGCCGGGGTACGCATCATGGCGGCCGTCACCGAAGAGACCGTGACGACCGGAGAGGGTTTCACCGCCGACACACCGTCGATTCGGGTCTTCGTACCGGGCGATGTCGCCGCAATCGTCCAGATCGGCGTTACGAATGCCGATGGAAGTGCCGAGGGAACGTCGACCCAGGTTGAGGTCGAGCCCGGAATCGCCACCGAGGTTCCGCTGTCGCCGTTGGCCGTTGGCAGTTTCTCGGTGCGACTGAACTCCGATCAGCCGATCGTCGCTGCTGCCCGCACCGCGACCGACAGTGCCGGCGGCAAGGACTTTGGCTGGTTCTCCGCGTCGGGTCTGCTGAAGGGTTCGTTCGCGATCGCGGTGGCCGAGGGCCCGGCACCGACTCTGCACCTCGTCAACGGCGGGGCAGCGGATGCCGCCCTCACCCTCACTCCCGACCAGGGCACTCCCGTAGATGTGCGGATCGATGCCGGGGCCAGCGCAACGGTTGCGCTCGTGAGTGGTGCACGTTACCTGGTCAGCGGTGGCACCGAACTTTGGGCGCTCGTGGACTATTCCGGCGACGGAATGCTCTCATCCTTCACGGTAAACCCGCCCGGCCCGCTCGCCGCCCCGATCCGTATCTACACGAACTAGTTGTTTCGGTCGGGGCCCGGGCCCCGACCACGGGCCCAGCTTATAAACTGGGCCCACGGCTCGGGCCCGGGCCCCGTCCGCTTGGTCGGTCGCGTTTACCATTGTGGGGCACGTCATGGTCCGAGGATCTGAGGTGTTTCGCGGCCCCGATCGTGCTGGGCGAGTTGCGCCGGGGCAGCGTTCACAACTGCGCACATTTTCGTCAGGAGCCGTGCTCACGGCGGTGACCCGGTTCACGAAATCTCCGCAGTTCTGCCCGTCACCGAGCCGGTCTGATCTCCTGTTCGGCAGGGCCGCGGCATCCGTTTCGCCGACCGCGTGCGAGCGACTTCCGCGGGAACGCAGTTTTCAATGGCACACTGAAGTACCTGAAACCGCTGGGAGCAGCCTGTGACGCTTGACCCGACCACCGACCCGCCGCTCGACCCGACCGCTCACGCCGAGATTGCCGTGATCGGCGGATCCGGGCTCTACGAACTCATCGACCCCTCAGGTGCCGTGACGCACCAGGTGAAGACGCCGTACGGCACCGCCTCGGTCACGATCGGGCTACGCGCGGGGCGCCGGGTCGCGTTTTTGGCCCGGCACGGCAGCGGGCACCGTGTGGCGCCGCACGTGATCAACTATCGCGCCAACATCTGGGCGCTCGCGTCGATCGGCGTGCGCGCGATCATCTCCTCGTCTGCCGTCGGCGGGGTCACACCGGAGTATCCGCCGGGGCTGCTCGTGGTCACCGACCAATTCATCGACCGCACGACCGGCCGCCCCGACACGTTCTACGACCACGAGTCGGTGCAGCATCTCTCCGCCGCCGACCCGTTCGACCCGATTCTGCGCGGCCACGCTCTGCGTGCGCTCGAGGCCCTCGGCGAGAATTTTGCGCCCACCGGAACCGTCGTCGTCATCCAGGGACCGCGCTTCTCGACCAGGGCCGAGTCGGTGTGGTTCCGTTCGTTCGGCGCCCACATCGTCAACATGACCGCCTACCCCGAGATCGTGCTGGCTGGCGAACTCAACATGGGCACGGTCAACCTGTCGTTCGTCACCGACGCCGACGCCGGGTTGGCGCCCGTGCTCGGTGCGCTTGCATCCGGCATTGCAGCTGCTCCGTCCGGCGATGTGGGCGAAACGGATGCCGTCACCGCCTCGGTCGTGTTCCGTCGCCTCGCCGACGCCCAGGCTCGCATCCTCGCCGCAATCGACGGTATCCTCAGTGCCGTGCCGACCGACTTCGCCCCGCGTGAACTCATCGACCCAGCCCAGGTCGACGCCGTGCTCGCGCGTGCCGTGTTGTCCAATCCGGTGGAAGGTTCAGTGTGATGACCGGCCAATGCGGTGCTCTGCTCCGGGGCCCGATCGGGTCTGCGCCGACTGGAGAACCGGAGATTCTCCGCGGCCGCTGGGAATTGTCTACCCGCGCAGTCCTCCTGGCCAGCCCAGCTCGCGCAGCCAGCCGGGATGGCTCATGACCGGTGAACACCTGCTCATCACCGGCGGAGCTGGCTTCATCGGATCCGCCATCGTCGATGCCGCCCTCGCCCACGGCTACGAGGTGCGGGTGCTCGACTCCCTGCGCGCCGACGTGCACGGTCCCGTGCCGGGATCGGAGGCCGCGCCGAGGGCCGAAGCCGCGCCGGGCCCGGACCATGGGCCCACGATAGAACATGGGCCCGCGGCTCGGGCCCCGGCCGCTAGGCCGGCGAGCCTCGACCCACGAGTGGAGTTCGTGCACGGCGACGTGACCGACCCAGCCGTCATCGCCAGCGCCCTCGCCGGCATCGACGTGGTCTGCCACCAGGCCGCCAAGGTTGGACTCGGGGTCGACTTCGCTGACGCCCCCGATTACGTGCACAGCAACGAAGTCGGCACCGCCGTACTGTTGGCCGCGATGGCCGTGCGGGGCATCCGTCGCCTGGTTTTAGCGTCATCCATGGTCGTCTATGGGGAGGGCAGCTATCGCGGCGCGAATGGATTCACCCGGCCGGGACCGCGCTTGGCGAGCGACCTGGACGCTGGCCTGTTCGACCCTCTCGACCCGGTGACTGGGCAGGCGCTCGAGCCCGTCTTGGTCGGAGAATCCGATCCGCTCGATCCGCGCAATGTCTACGCGAGCAGCAAGCTCGGCCAGGAATACCTCGCCACGGCCTGGGCCAGATCAACCGGCGGGCGCGTCGCTGCGCTGCGTTACCACAACGTTTATGGTCCGGGTATGCCGCAAAACACGCCGTATGCGGGAGTCGCGTCACTATTTCGTTCAGCGATTGAGCGCGATGAGGCCCCCCGAGTCTACGAAGACGGTCGGCAACGCCGCGACTTCGTGCACGTGCGGGACGTCGCGGCGGCCAATATCGCCGCGCTCGATTTCACGGCGACGCAGTTCACACCGCGGTCTGCAGCTGTATCCGCTGACATCGCGTCTGCCGGCTCGACAAATTCGGATGACGGAATATTTCGCGCTTACAACGTCGGCAGCGGAATCGTGCACACCATCGGTGACATGGCGGCGGCTCTTGCCGCGGCTGCCGGTGGCCCAGCCCCCATCGTCACCGGTCAGTATCGGCTCGGCGACGTTCGGCACATCACGGCGTCCTCGGAGCGAATCCGTCAGGAGCTGGGTTGGTCGGCCGAGGTCTCCTTCGAAGCCGGCATGCGCGAGTTCGCCACAGCACCGCTGCGTGCCGCCGTGCGCCCCTGACTCGTCGTCCCGCGCATCGTGAGATGCGATCTTTTGCCCGTGTATGCGCTTCGCAGCGCGTGACCGGCCAACTTGTGCCCCCTTGAACGCGTGTCATGGGGCGAAAGGGGCGGCCGGCGCGTCAGACCAACGGATGCTGCGGCAGCAGCACCTCAAACCGGCACCCGGCTCCGACATTGGTTACCGAAACCTGCCCGGCATGAGCGCGTACGATCCCCTCTACTATCGCGAGTCCCAAGCCAGCGCCGCCGCTGCGACCGGCTCCGGTTCCGACAGCGGGTGTGCGTGGACCGCTGGCTCGCCAACCGGCCTCGAACACCCGTGCCAGGTCCTGCTCTGGTATGCCGCCGGCCGCGTCGACGACCGAGATAATGGCGTGCCCGCCCGCGTGCCCGCCCGCGTGCCCGCCCGCGTGCCCGCCCGCGTGCCGGATCGCAGAAACCACAATCGCGCTTCCGGCCGGGGAATGCTGGATGGCGTTCATGATCAGGTTACCGACCGCGCGGGCGAGCTCGCGGGCATCCGCTTGCAGCGTGAGGCCGCGTTCGCCCTCGAAGCGAAGATCGAGCGATTTCGCGAGGGCTACCGGTGCGAGATCGGCGACCGTGTCGCTGATCAGGTCATACAGGGACACCCGATCGAAGGCCAATTTCAGTGCCCCGGCGTGAATCTTGGACAGCTCAAACAGGTCATCAACCATGCCGCTAAGCCGGTCGACCTGCCCACGAATCTGCTCGTAGTACCGCGTCGGATCCGGCGCCATACCATCCTCAAGGGCTTCTGCCATGGCCCGAATCCCGGCCAGCGGGGTGCGCAGATCGTGCGAGATCCAGGCGACGATCTCACGCCGCGAGGTCTCGATGCGTTCCTCCCGCTCGCGCGATTCGGTCAGCCGATCGGCCGTCGCAGCGAGCTCCCCGGCGAGAGCGGCGAACTCCGTACTCGTATGCCGTTCGGGGGATATCACCGATTCGCCTCGGCCGATGCTCGCGGCCGCTGCGCGCAAATAACGGTTATCGCGCGCCAATGAGCGGCCGAGTACCGATGCCATCGCGAGCGACACGATTCCGGCCACCACCGCAACCGAATAGAACACCGTCAAATCGTGCTCCGACAGATACATGAGTGAGGCGACAGCGGCCGTTCCGCTCACAACTGACACTACGGTCGCGAACGCCACGACGATCAGTTGCGTCACGAGCGACCCGCGCGATAGCAGCCGCAGCGCGAGCAAGCCGAGCGCGCCGACGACGAGTGCGCAACCGAGCGCAATTCCGGCGACCGTTAGGAACATCGCTACCGTCATGTCGCACTTGCCTCAACACCCAGCGGCACCGGGTCGAACCGGTAACCGACCCCCCATACCGTGTTCACCAGCAGCGGATGCGCCGGGTCGGCTTCGATCTTCTCCCGCAGCCTGCGCACGTGCACCGTTACCGTTGAGAGGTCGCCGAATTCCCAACCCCAGACCGAGCGCAGCAGCTCCTCGCGGGTGAGCACCTTGGACGGGCGCCAGATGAGGTAGGCGAGCAGGTCGAATTCGCGCGCGGTGAGCACGAGTGGCTTGCCGCGCAGCCGAATCTCGTGCGCGGCCAGGTTCAGCGCGAATTCCCCGGCCGTAAGGATTCCCTCCGGAATCGACTCGGATTTGGTGCGTCGCAGCACCGACTGCACCCGCAATACGAGCTCGCGCGGGGAGAACGGTTTCACCAGATAGTCGTCGGCGCCGGCCTCGAGGCCCGTGATGCGGTGCTCTTCCTCGCCGAGAGCTGTGAGCATGATCACCGGCAACGTGCCCCAGTTCTGCCGGATCCGACGGCACACCTCGATGCCGTCGAGCAGGGGAAGCATGCGGTCAAGCACGACCAGGTCTGGCAGCACCGCCTCGGCTCGGCGTAGACCAGCGAGCCCGTCGACGGCTTCATCGACCACAAATCCAGCCGCGCGCAGGTACTGGCAGACCACTTCGGAGACCGTTGGATCATCATCGATGACGAGTACTCGGCGCCCGGCTAGGGCATCCGCTCGGGGTGGAGCAAAATATTGGGAGGGAGTCACCCCCTTAGACTAGGCGCGCGGCCGCCGCGGCGCGCGGGGCGCTCGCCACCGATCTGGTCGGCGTCAAGCGGATGCCGCCCCGCCGATTCCGTCCCCGGTTCGTAACCTGTTTCGCCGCTAAACCTCAGACCCCCCGTTTACGGTCAAAGCATGATGAACATTCAGGTGGACGTGGTGTTGCCCTGCCTGAACGAGGCGCAGGCCCTGCCGTGGATTCTCGAACGGCTGCCCCAGGGCTACCGGGCCATCGTCGTCGACAACGGATCCACCGACGGGTCGGCCGATATCGCCCGGGCTCTCGGCGCACACGTCGTGCACGAAAACCGCCGGGGGTTCGGCGCCGCAGCCCACGCCGGACTGATCGCCGCAACCGCTCCGATCGTCGCCTTCTGCGACGCCGACGCTTCGATGGACCCGCGTGACCTCCCGCTCGTTGTCGACCCGATCAGTGAAGGCGCGGCCGATCTGGTGCTGGGACGCCGTCGCCCCACCACCCGAAATGCCTGGCCGCCGCACGCCCGTTTAGCAAATACCTATCTTTCTTGGCGACTGCGCCGAATAACAGGTGTGAACATTCATGACCTCGGTCCCATGCGGGCAGCTCGCCGCGACCTCCTTCTTTCCCTTGACCTGCTCGATCGTCGCAGCGGGTATCCGCTCGAGATGTTTCTCGGCGCGGCCGCGGCGAACTGGCGCATCCGCGAAGTCGACACCGGCTACGCGCCGCGAGTCGGCCGCAGCAAGGTGACGGGAACGGTACGCGGCACGATCACCGCGATCGCAGACATGTCCGCGTTGCTTCACGCCGACCGAGCTGGCCGCGCCGCTTCCCACGTGAGCGCCACCAGCGAGTCCGTCTCATGACCGCGATCGTCGTCATCGCCAAGGAATGCCTGCCCGGCAAGGTCAAGACCCGGCTCCACCCGCCACTCTCACTCGAGCAGGCTGCCGAGCTCGCCGCTGCGAGCCTCGCCGACACGCTCGCCGTGGCCGAGGCGTTGCCGGCGACGCGGCATATTCTCGCGTTCGACGGCGTGACGCCGCCGGTGGAAGCATCCGGTTGGCAGATTCTGCCGCAAACCGCAGGCGGTCTCGATGAGCGCCTTGCGGCCATCTTTGACTACCTCGACGAGCCATCCCTGCTGCTTGGAATGGACAGCCCCCAGGTCAGTGTCGAGCTGCTCGCGCCCGTATTCCACGATTGGACTATGGAGACGGATGCGTGGTTCGGCCCCGCCGACGACGGCGGCTTCTGGGCGCTCGGCCTGAAAAACCCGACCGGTGCGTTGCTCCGTGGCATTCCGATGAGCCGCTCCGACACGGGAGCCCACCAGTTGCGGCGCCTTGACCAGGCGGGCCTCACCGTGCGCCTGCTCCCAACGCTGACCGACATCGACACCATAACGGATGCCCGCACCGTCGCCTCGATTGCCCCCCACACGCGCTTCGCGCGTGCCTTCGCGGGCCTGCCGGCATCCGCTCAGCTGCCTGCACCGGCGACCCTGCGCACACTGAGCCGGGCGCGCTCATGACCGTCGTATCGCAACGTCCTGAGGTCACGGCGCAGGATCGGCCGTGGATACCCGGCCGGGTTCAGTTGAGCGAAGCTGACCGCTTTCGTCGCCCGACCACGTTCGGCTCCGGCGGATCCGAGCCATACGCGCAAGCGTTGCAGAGCGACGACAACGTGCTGTACCTGCACGGGCGCAAGCCCGACGCCGATCCGGGCACGCCAGCGCGGGTGTCGACCATGCACGCCGGAGTCTGGAGCGCCGGTGCCGATGCGATCGACCGCTCCCTACTCGCCGGGGTTGCCGGGCCGGTGCTCGACATCGGCTGCGGGCCGGGCCGCATGATTCGAGCCGCGATAGATCAGGGACTCGAGGCGCTCGGCGTGGACGTGTCGCCGACCGCCGTGCGAATAGCGCTCGCCGCCGGGCTGGCCGTGCTGCACCGTTCGGTGTTTGACGATATTCCGCTGGCGGGAACCTGGGCGACCCTGCTGCTCGTCGACGGCAACATCGGCATCGGCGGTGATCCAGACGCGCTGCTCGATCGTTGCGCGGCGCTCCTTGCCATAGACGGGGTGCTCATCGTTGAGGTGTACCCCGATCCCGAGCACGACCTGGCGTATGAAGGAACCCTGCATGACGCTGCCGGACACGCGAGCGACGCGTTCCCGTGGGCCGAAATCGGCGGGAGTGCCCTGCGCCGCCGGGCCGAAAAGATCGGGCTCGTGCCGGTCGCCGAGTGGACCCGCGGCGGTCGTTCCTTCGCCCGTCTCGCCCGAGCTTGACCCAGCCTCGCCGGAGCACCTATTCCTCTCGGTTCGATAACTGACCGGGCCCGGGCTCATGTCAGATCATGGGCCCGGTTCCGTAAGGTGGGCCCGAAAACGCCGCCCCTCGTAGCTGTGCTGCCGGCCCTGTCACCGTCCGGAGTCGTCGGGGAACGTTTCGGCCGGGTGTCGCCCGCGCAGAAATGCCCACACCGACAGCCCTACCGTGACTGCGGCGAGCACGACCCAGAAAATCCCTAGGTTGAGGCCATAATTCAGCGGCAGCACGGTCGGATTGGCCGGCGCGAAGTTCTTCGCCACCAAGGTCGGCACCGCGATCAGCGACACGATCGACCCGACCACAATTCCACTCTGCACGATCACGACGACCGTTCCGGTTATCCGCCGGCCCGCCCGGCGCAGCGCAATGCCGCCGGCTAACACAATCGGAGCGACAATTCCGTCGTGGAGCACAATCGCTGCGGCAATCCACAGCGCGACCCCGGGAATGCGAGCCGGTCGCACCGAGTCGAACATGACCAGCGCGCCCCACGCCATCAGCAGCACGCCGCCGCCCACCAACACCAAGCGGATGTTGCGCATCCGTCGGCCGCTCGACGGCGTGATTCCGGCCGGCGGGGGATTCAAGCCATTCCCGACACGCTCGGTCGATCCATCGCCCGGGTTTGGTCCTACCGCGTTCTTATGTGCCCTCATGCCCAGTCGCGAAGTCTCGTGACCCGACCCGTCAGCATCCGGTCGGGTCATGAGATTGCCTCGATTCGGCTCAACCATTTGGTCTGCAACACCCCGGGCCGACCGGGCGCGATCATGCGGGCCGGATAGCCGTGCTCGAGATCGAGCGTTTCGCCGTTGAGCTCGAGCGCCACGAGCGTGAGCGGGTCGCGCACGTACTCGCTGCCCATTTGGGTCTTGCTGAAGCTGCCACGTTGCTCCAAGCTGATCAGCCGAAACGCGGTCTCCGGGGCGGCGTTCATCATTTCAGCGAGGTCGCGCAGTCGCACGCCGCGCCAGTTGGCCATCTGGCTCCAGCCCTCAACGCAGGCGATCGGCAGCCGAACCTCGGTCTGCGGAAGCGCGAGCAGCTCGGCTCGGGTGAAGGATCGTTCGGTGCCGGAGACCGCGAGAGTGAGGGTCCACGACGACGCCATGGCGGCATCCGCTACTTTCGCCTGCTCGCTCGTGCGGTTCACCGGCACTCCCTGCTGGCCGACACCCTTCTTGCGCGGTGCGAACAGGTTTACCGCGTTCAACGGGGTGAAGGTCTGCCCGGCGGTCAGGCCGACGACGGCCGTCGTGGCCACGCCGACCGTGGTGAGAAAGCCCCGCCGGCTCACCCGGGACGTAACCTGTGGCGTCGCGTCGATGTAGTCGAGCACCCGCCCGGTCACCCCGCCTGGCCGACTCGCACCCGAGAGCCGCACGGCCTCCGCATGGGATGCCCGGTCGGCAGAGACCGCGTCCACGAGATGGTCGTCGTCGCCCGAATCGTCGCCTGAACCCGACGATTTACTCCAATACCGCGCAATGATCGGCAGTTTCACCCCAATGTGAATGACGAGCAGCCCGATCAGCACCCAGCCGAGCGCAAAGTGCACCTGCCGAAACGGAAATGGCCACGGATACCACTGGTAAGTGTTGAGTAGGCCGATCGTGATCTGCACGAGTGAGGCGCCGACGAACAGAGCAATCGAGGCGCGCTCGAGAAAGTGCACGAAGCCTTGCAGGGGGGGATAGGCGAACAGGTCGGGAAAAACGATGTACAGCTTGGCCAGCAACAGGGGAAAACAGGCGATGCCGGCAATAATGTGGGTGCCCTGGGTGACCTGGTAGAGATATTCGGGTCGGGTCGCGAACCGCATCCAATCCTGCGGTTCCTGCAGAAAATGGCTGTACAGCCCGGTGCCGAAGCAGACCAGAAAGGCTGCGCCGAGCAGACGCCCGATGACGGTCGCCATGCGCGGATTGCGCACCGGAGACGCCAACGCCCGCTGGGCCTCATACATCAATCGTCGCATTCTCCTATTGCACCACCACAGCGTGCTCCAGACCGGAAAAAAACCTTACGATGTGCGGGTGAATCGGCAAGCGATCCCGGGCACGGGAACGCCATGCGAGAGACTGAACCGTGCGCATATCGATCATCGTGGCCCTTCTCCTGCTCAGCGCCGCCCTCACCGCGTTCAGCGTCATCGCCCTCGACTTGTTCGAACCTGACCGCGACGAGGTGCAACTCGTGCTCGTCACCAGCGCGCTCTGGCTGTTGTTCGGACTCGCCTGGTGGCTGCTGCGCCGCGTCAAGGGCACAGCGGTAGTTGCACTGATCCTGGCCGGCTCCGCCGTGATCGGCGGCGCGGCCATGGCCGGCCCGCCCAACACGAGCACCGATTCGGCCCGCTACGCCTGGGACGGCATCGTTCAAAACGCCGGAATCAGCCCCTATGCATTCACTCCAGCGGATGCCCGCCTCGATTCCCTGAGACCGGACTGGCTGTTCCCGGCGCCCGAGACCACCGCTGCCGGCACGGAAGTCTGCGTCGGTGAACGCATCAATCGCGCTCGAACGACTGACGGTGACGTGCTCTGCTCGGCGCTGAACCGCACGGCGGTACCCACGATTTACCCGCCGGCCAGCGAAATCTTCTTCGCCAGCGTGCGTTTTCTCACCGGACCTGGCCCCGCGTACTGGCCGTTGCAGCTCTCCGGCCTGCTGCTCAGCCTCGGCACCACGGTGGTGTTGCTGGTCGGAATGCGCCGCCGCGGCCTCGACGAAAGAAACGCCGCGCTGTGGGCCTGGTGTCCGCTCGTGGCGACCGAGGCGATCACCAACTCGCATGTGGATATGCTCGGCGTCATTTTTGTCGTCGCGGCCGTGTTCCTGGTCTCGTCGAAGAAGGTCTGGCGCGGCGGTGTCATGCTCGGAATCGCGATCGGTACCAAGCTCATCCCGGTTCTGGCGGCGCCGGCCCTGCTCAGGCGGGGCGGGTGGCGTATGGTGACGGCATCCGTTCTCAGCTTTGCGTTGCTCTACGTGCCCTACGTGATCGCGACCGGCATCGGGGTGCTCGGATATCTGCCCGGGTACCTCTCCGAAGAGGGGTATCAGGACGGGTCTCGGTTCGCGCTGGTGTCTCTGGTCGCGCCGGGGGCCTCCGCTAGTATCGTCGCCGGTCTGATCTTGGTAATCGTCGCCGTGCTGGTGATCATCAAAACCGATCAGAACCAGCCGTGGCTCGGCCAACTTGTCATGATCGGAGCGACCCTGCTCGTGCTGAGCCCCCGCTACCCCTGGTATGCGCTGCTCCTGCTGCCGTTCGTGGCGCTGTCCGGCCGCTGGGAATGGTTGCTCGTTCCGATGGCGCTCACCCTGCGGCTGCTGGTGCCGAGCGTGCAACTCACCAGGGCCTCGATCGCGGTCGCGGTGATCGTAATCACCGTGGTCTCGCTGCGCCGCGCCGGCCCGGGCGTCGTCAAACGGATGCTGCGCCCGCTGCGGCGACTCCGCCCCGCCTAACCCGCCCGGGTGCCGCGCTCGGGGCGCTCGCTGCACCCTCCGCGTTCGTGGCACTCCTAAGTGTTCGCGGCATCCCTGCCACCGGGTGCACGCATCCCGAACGAGTGCCGCGAGCCGCCCGGGCACACGACAATTGGGGCCCGCCGTGTGGCGAGCCCCAATTTGTGCTGTGCCGGCGAACGCCGTGCTTACACGTGCCTACAAACTACCTACTTGGTGGCGGCGGTGATGGTCGCGATACCAACGAGCATCTGGTCAGCGACGGCGTCGGTGCTGAACGTGGAGTTCAACAGGCCAGCAGCGACGGAGGAGATGTGCACGGTGGTTCCGGTGAGGATGGCGTTGTCGCCGTCCATCTTGAGCGGCTCAAGGGTTCCACCGTAGAGGTCGAACAGCAGGGCCTGGGGCGCAACGGACTCGCCGTTGACCGAAACGTCACCGAAGAGCTCCGAGGTGCCAGGGTCAATGGTGAAGTTGGTCAACTCGACCACGATGTCGCCGGCGGTCAGTGAGAAGCCGGAGCCCTCGTGCTTAATGGAACCTTGAACGAACGGGCGGTAGCTCTCGGCCGGGTCGTAGTAGTCCACGTTTCCGCCGGTGATGGGGAAGTGCAGGCTGCCCTCTTCGAGGGTGGCCGTTCCGACGGTTCCGGCGGCCAGGCCGAGGCTCGTGAGTGCGGCACCGAAGTCGGCATCGAGCAGCACCGCGGTGTCAACACCAGAGAGGCTGGGGATCGAGGCGAGCGGTGTCGGAGTGGCGTCGGCCGAACTTGACGAGCCCGCGGCGGGAGCCTGGGCCGGGGTTGTCGTGCCCGTTGAGCAGCCAGCGAGGCCAGCAATGAGAATTCCGGCGGAAGCGAAACCGATGGTGGCCTTGGTGAATGTACGCATGAGAAAAGTCCTTGTCTGTAGATTGAGCAGGTGGTGTTGGGATCTGCATGGGGTTCGGTTCCACCCGCAAAATGGTTTGGAATTGCCCCAATCCGTTACCGTTCTGTTACTCAATTCAGCAAACACTCAGACTCTTGGGCACGGTAGATAACCCGCTCGACACGCTGCGATCCCAGTCACAGCGCAAATCTCCGCCGAGCGGATGCCCGTCCGCCCGCTTCCTGACCGCGGCCCGCGCCGATGAACGGGGTAGTGGCGACCAGGCAGTCCCGTGCCGCAGCGCCCGCACGTCAGCTCGTCGGCGAAGCTGCCGGTCGCTTAGTGCCGGAAGCGATCCGGCGCGAGATCCCAGGGATCCTTGCCGAGCAGTTCGGCGACGCCGCGAAAAACGCACGTTTCGATCATCATGCGCTGGTGCATCTCATCGTTTTCATGCAGGCGCGACAGGCGCTGAATCGGCAGCCGGTAGAACACCACGCGATTCGTTGCCGGCGTGACCATCCAGCGTTCGACGCCGATGCCCGGCACCACGGAGTGCGGTCCGGAGGCGACCTCGAACACGGCGTGGCTGAGTTCCTCCGGCCAGACGCCGCGCAAATAGTCGATCGTCGACTCGACGGTCATGTCGAATAAGTCGATCCGGGTGCGGAGTGGCGGCAGAAAAGGGCCGGTCGCCGAACTGCGGATGCCGCGGCCGTGCCGGTCCCGTCCGCGGCCGCGCACGGTCGGTGCGGGCGCTGCGGAACGGTGAAATCGAGGCATGCAGTCATCCTACGGCGGGCTGACGGGTACCCTGAGAGGCAATGACATTCCGTCCGTGTTCTCGCGTTGCCTGCCCCGAACCCTCGGTGGCCACACTCACCTTTGACTATGGGGATTCCCTGGCCGTACTTGGTCCGCTGGCCGGACGCAAGGAGCCGCACAGCTTCGACCTGTGTTCCCGGCACGCGGAGCGAACGACCGCTCCCCAAGGCTGGCAGCTGATGCGGCACCGTCTCCTCGCCGACGACCCCGACCCGACCGACTGACGCCTAGCGGCCCGACCGCGTTGGATCTAGTGCAGGCGGTGCGCGCATACTCTCAATCGGGATGACGGCCACTGCGACGGCCGTACAAGAGGCGGCCGGCAGCATCCGTTCTACCGGTGGCCGCGGCGGTTTCGCCGACAGCGAGAGCGACGAAAGCCTCAGCGAGGTGGCTGGCCACGCAGCAAACGGGAATGCGGACGGCGGCGACGCAAAATCGAGGCAGGGCAAAACAATGCCCGGTCATACAGGCGGAAATGGCAAGATGGCACCATGACTGTCGCTTCGGCCACCGCGCCCCCCACCTTTACTTACAAGATCGCCGATCTGTCCCTCGCGGAGGCTGGGCGCCACCAGCTGCGCCTGGCCGAAAATGAGATGCCGGGGCTGATGGCCCTTCGCCGCGAATTCGGCGAATCGAAGCCGCTCGCCGGTGCCCGCATCGCCGGATCTCTGCACATGACGGTGCAGACCGCCGTGCTGATCGAGACCCTCGTCGCCCTCGGTGCCCAGGTGCGCTGGGCTAGCTGCAACATTTTCTCGACCCAAGACGACGCGGCCGCCGCGATCGCCGTCGGTCCGACCGGCACAACGGATGCCCCCGCCGGCGTTCCCGTGTTCGCCTGGAAGGGTGAAACCCTCGAAGAATACTGGTGGTGCACCTCGCAGATCTTCGACTGGAGCGCTGAGGCCGACGCCGCCGGGGCCACCTGGACCGGCCCGAACATGATCCTCGACGACGGCGGTGACGCCACCATGCTCGTGCACAAGGGGCGCGAGTTCGAATTGGCCGGCGCCGTACCAGCGGATGCTGCCGGTGACAGTCACGAATACGGCGTCATTCTCGCCGCCCTCCGTCGGTCGCTGGCGGAGTCAACCGACCGCTGGACCCTGGTTGCCGCCGACCTCATGGGCGTCACCGAAGAGACCACCACCGGGGTGCACCGCCTCTACGAACTCGCCGCGGGCAAACAACTGTTGTTTCCGGCCATCAATGTGAATGACTCGGTCACCAAGAGCAAGTTCGACAACAAGTACGGCATTCGCCATTCGCTGCCGGACGGCCTCAACCGGGCCACGGACGTGTTGATCGGCGGCAAGGTTGTCTTCGTCGCCGGGTACGGTGATGTCGGCAAGGGCGCAGCCGAGGCGATGCGCGGCCAGGGCGCCCGGGTGATCGTGAGCGAGATCGACCCGATCAATGCGATGCAGGCCGCAATGGACGGTTTCCAGGTCGCCCGCCTCGACTCCGTCGTCGAACAGGTCGATATCTTCGTCAGTGGCACCGGCAACTTCAACGTCATCGGCGTCGACCACATGTTGCGCATGAAGCACCTCGCCATTGTCGCCAACGTCGGGCACTTTGACAATGAGATCGACATGGCCGCGCTCGAGTCGCTGCCGGGCGCCGTCAAGGTGCAGATCAAGCCGCAGGTCGACGAATGGCGCATGCCGAGCGGTCGCAGTGTGCTCGTTTTGTCGGAGGGGCGCCTGATGAACCTCGGCAACGCCACCGGTCACCCCTCGTTCGTGATGAGCAACTCCTTCACCAACCAGGTGCTAGCCCAGATCGAGCTGTACGTTTCGCCGGAGAAGTACCCGGTCGGCGTCTACGTACTCCCTAAGCTCCTCGACGAGAAGGTAGCGCGCCTTCACCTCGATGCCCTAGGCGTAGAACTGACCGTTCTAACACCCGAGCAGTCCGCCTACATCGGCGTCCCCGCCGAGGGCCCCTACAAAGTAGACCACTACCGCTACTAGCCCCTCGCCGTCTCGCAGTCCTTTTCTGCACGGGTACGGGACCGGAACGTGGGCCCAGTTTATAAACGGGGCCCGCGTTCACAGGGTGGGCCCGGCTGCAGCGTCCGGGGCGGGCCCGTTTGCGGGAACGTCCCCAGCCGCCGATCGAGCGTGTCGAGATCGCCGTCGGCCGGCGCGCGCTGGTCTGTGGTCGCGGTGGCGGGTGGCGGGTGGC
>NZ_PJJO01000053.1 GCF_002929535.1 Cryobacterium sp. Y11 | reverse complement strand
TGGACGCCATCACCCGGTCACAAACCGCTGCCGTGCTCGAATCAGACCACGCACCCGTCGGACTCAACACCGGCGTGTTCCAAGCACAAGCACCCGCCGCCAACGCCAACCCGAGCGACACCGATAGCAACGACGCTAACGTGCGGGCCACTCAATGAACACCCGCACCCTGAATACAGAAGCCGGCATCGCCGACGGCGACTCCGCCGTTGAAACACCCGGCGACCCCACCACGCTGGCCGCACCGATCAGTCACGCCCGCGCGGTATGGCAATCCTGGCGGGGACTGATCTACCAACTTGCCGGCATCCTGCTCGCGTTCCTTGCGCTCGTGATCTGGCTGCTGACAGCTAACCTTTCGCCGGTCGAACTGACCACTCTCGCTCCGGACGCGCTCTGGGTCTACACCGTGGAGCACATCCAACTCACCCTCCTCGCGGCAGTTATCGTCTTGGTCATCGCGATTCCCGTGGGAATCGCCCTGACCCGGCGGCCCCTGCGGTTTCTGACCGCTCCGGTACTCGCCATCGCCAACGTCGGACAAGCCGCCCCCGCAATCGGCGTCGTCGTACTCCTCGCCTTCTGGGTCGGCTTCGGATTTTGGGCAGCGACGCTGAGCCTCGTGCTCTACGCAGTGCTCCCGGTACTGCGCAACACCATGGTCGGCTTGCAGCAGGTCGACGCTCGCCTCATCGAAGCCGGTCGCGGCATGGGAATGAGTTCCACAGCCGTACTCTTTCGCGTGGAACTTCCCCTCGCCGTGCCGGTCATGCTGTCGGGCGTGCGTACCGCCCTCGTCCTCCTAGTGGGCACCGCAGCCCTGGCCACGTTCGTCAACGGCGGCGGACTGGGCATCCTCATCACCACCGGCGTCAATCTCAGCCTCACCCCCGTACTCGTCACCGGAGCCCTACTCGTAGCACTGCTCGCGCTCCTCATCGACTGGGTCGGCCGCGTCGTAGAACACATCGCCCGCCCGAAGGGACTCTAGATGCACCGCCCCTCTTCCTCCACCCATCCTCGCGCCCGCCGCGGGTCCCTCGGCCGCTGGGGCCTTGCCACGGGCATCCTCGCCCTGACCGCCGTCACCCTGACCGGCTGCGGATTGCAGCCGGCGACCTCATATGTTCCCGCGGTTGGACCCGGGTCGATCATCCCGCTCGACGGCGCCGACGGCGTCAACCTCACAGTCACATCCAAAAACTTCACCGAGCAACTACTGCTCGGCAAAATTGCGGTGCTCGCCGGAACCGCCGCCGGATTCGACGTCACCGACCTCAGTAACGTGCCGGGCAGCCAGCCAGCCCGTGATCTGCTTCTCTCTGGCCAGGCCGACGTGCTCTGGGATTACACCGGAACCACGTGGCTGACCTACCTTGGCCAGACTGAGGCAATCACCGACCAGGACGAAATGTGGCAAGCCGTACACGACCTCGACCTCAAAAACGGTGTCACCTGGGGCGCACCAGCACCGATGAACAACACCTACGCCCTCGCCGTACGCAGTGAGGCAGTCGCCGACCTCGGCAGCATCACAGCCATGTCCGAACTTGCCGCACTACCCGTCGCGGAACGCACCTTCTGCGTCGAGTCCGAATTCAACTCCCGGCCAGACGGCATGAACCCCATGCTCGCCCACTACGGACTAGAACGCGGCACCGCCAACGGCGTGCCCGACAGCAACATCGGCATCTACGACACCGGCGCCATCTACAGCGCAACCGACAACGGCGCCTGCAACTTCGGCGAAGTCTTCACAACTGACGGCCGCCTCGACGCACTCGACCTCACCGTCCTAACCGACGACCTCGCATTTTTCCCGGCATACAACGTGGCACCGATCTTCTACACTGAAACGCTCAAGGCGCACCCCGGCCTGGAAAAGATCTTCGCCAAAATATCACCCAAACTCACCGACGAGGTTCTGCGCAGCATGAACCGTCAAGTCGACGTCGAAGGCGCCGAACCCGCCGATGTGGCCTACGCCTGGATGATCGACGAAGGTTTCATCACCGACCCAACCAGCTAACCAGACAGGGGCGACGAAGGCCGCGAACAGCACGATCGTCCGGGCCAGCACCATAGAAGCGGGCCAGGCGTACAGGTGCTCGAGCATCTCATTATCGAACCCAGTGCGACCAGCTTCGATGTCCCGGAGTGCTGACCCGGCGCGGGAATCAGTAAACCGACAACGATGATGACAGGACGGACAGTTTGGTGGCATGGGTCACGCCAACCGATCAGAAACACCCCATGTGCGTGCTTTGACGAGGCAGCACACGCGATACACCATTACCACGACGACACACTCATCCATGCGGAGTGCACTTATTCGACATGACCACGAAAAAGGCGTTCGCTGAGCGGGTAGCGGCACCGATTTTTGAGAAAGCCATCCAGGGTTATCCCTGGCCTGCAGCGATCGACATGCTTGGCAACATCTGACCACAAGCAGCAAGCCAGCGCAAAGACCCGTCCTTAGCCTCAATACCATTCAAGTACTTACTGAACGGTATTGAGGCTTAGGCCGCGGGCGATTTTTTTGTCGGGGTAGGGAATCGTCGCGGCTAGACTCGGCGGCATGTCCCTGCCACGTTTTCTGTTCGCCGATCAGCTCGGCCCCCACTACGACGATGGCGGTCCGATCGTACTGGTCGAAGCGACTGCCGTATTGGGACGGCGCACCTATCACCGGGCCAAAGCCCACCTGATCCTCAGTGCGCTGCGTCACCGAGCCCGCGAGCTCGGTGATCGCGTCGAGTTCCTGCACGCCGAGCACTACCGGGACGTTCTGGCAGGGCGCGACCTCGAGGTGATCAACCCCACATCCTGGGGCGCCCGAGCCCTGGTCACCGAGCTGGGCGCTGCCGTGCTGCCCAGTCGAGGCTTTGTCACGAGTGAGCACGACTTCGCGCAGTGGGCCGACGGCCGCCCGGCGTCACGGCTGGTGCTCGAGCAGTTCTACCGCAGTGTGCGCACCTCGACCGGGGTGCTGATGCGTGGCACCGAGCCGGAGGGTGGCCGCTTCAACTTCGACCACGACAACCGGCAGCCGCCGCCGAAGGGTGCGGCCAGTCTGGGACTGCCGGATGTCTGGGCTCCCGTCGAAGACGACATCGACGCCGAGGTGCGCCGCGACCTGGACCGGCTCGTGGCCGAGGGGCGCGTGCATCTGATCGGGTCTGACGGGCCGCGCCAGTTCGCCGCCACCCGGGCGGAAGCCCTCGCCGCGCTCGATGACTTTATCGAGACCCGGCTGGCCGACTTCGGGCCGTTCGAGGACGCCTCGCTGATCGGGGACAGCGAGATGGCCCATTCCCGGCTGAGCGTGCCCCTGAACCTCGGGCTGCTGCATCCGCAGGAGGTGATCGACGCGGTCGTCGCCGCCTATCACGACGGTAGTGCGCACGGGGGCGGGGCACCGCTGGCGAGCGTCGAATCGGTGGTGCGACAGATCATGGGCTGGCGCGACTGGGTCTGGCACCTGTACTGGCATCTGGGTGAGAACTACGTCGCCGAGAGCAACTTTCTGGCGGCCCATGAGCCCCTGCCCCCGGCGTTTCTGAAGCTGAGCAGCACGTCGGTCGAAGCTCGATGCCTCAGCCATGTGCTCGATGAGGTCAATCGCACCGGCTGGGCCCACCACATCCAGCGACTGATGATTCTGGGGAACTGGTCCCTGCAACGGGGCTACCAGCCGGCGGCGCTCTCCGACTGGTTCATTAACGCTTTTGTCGATGGAACACCGTGGGTGATGCCGGCCAACGTCGTGGGCATGTCCCAGCACGCCGACGGTGGAATCGTCGCCACGAAGCCCTATGCCTCTGGTGGTGCCTACATTTCGAAGATGACGGATTTCTGCAAATCCTGCCGCTTCAATCCCAAGGTACGGCTGGGTCCTGATGCCTGCCCCTTCACGGCTGGATACTGGGCATTCCTTGATCGGGTGGAGCCCCGCATTCGTGGGAATCACCGCANTCCTTGATCGGGTGGAGCCCCGCATTCGTGGGAATCACCGCATGAGCCAACCCCTGGCCGGCCTGCGCCGCCTCGTCGACCGCGACCAGGTCGTCGCTCAGGAGAGGGAGCGCACGACCTGGTAGGGCCCGGCGGGTCAAGCTGGTCGCGCAGGGCTAGCTGGCTTCTGCGCCGGTGAACGCCGAACTCGGCAGGTCGCGCTCGCCGTCGTCGATTCCGGCAACGATACGGCGAGCCACGGCTGCGGGGTCAAGGCCTGCTGCCAGTTTGGGTGCGCTGCCTTCGAGGGCGCGCGTGACCAGTCCGGTCTCGGTGTGCGCGGGACGGGCATCGAAAACGCGGATGCCGGCACGGCGCAGTTCCCGCTCGGTGGCCTTGCCCCACGCGGCAAGGGCCGACTTAGACGCCGAGTCGGCGGCCATGTTCGCCGTGGGTACCTCACTGACCACGCCGCTGAGATGGCGGAGCGGTGGATTGAGGCTAAACCCAATACCGTTCAGTTAAGCGTTTGGATGGTGATTTCTGGCCCGTGGCGGGGTTGTGGCCAGTGCGCGTGGGGAGAGTTCACCCCGTTCCTGTCCTACGACTCCGAGATTCGTCAGGTGATTTGCTCCACGAATGCGATCGAGTCGCTTAATGCACGGTATCGGCGGGCGGTGCGTGCTCGAGGACATGTCCCCACCGAGCAGGCCGCTCTAAAATGCTTGTATCTGGTCACTCGACGTCTCGACCCCACCGGAGTGGGCCGAGCTCGTTGGACGATGAGGTGGAAGTCAGCACTCAACGCCTTCGCCATCACCTTCCGTGACCGCTGGCCGAACGCAGAATCCTACTCATGAAAAACGCCGGAAACACCGTTACCGAGACACTCCCTTCACACCCGATGATGCAGACCGGCGGCATTGCGTCTGCCGGGTTCGACCTGCTGTTGTTGCTGCTGGGATGCTGGTTCGCCAGCGTCGCCGGAACGCCACCGCCCGGTCAGCGTGACCCGCTCGTCGAACCGTGAGTTCGGCATGGCTTTGCCCGCCGAAAACGGATGCTTAACTCACGGTTTGGCGCGAGGGTGGCGGGCCTGACTGCTACTGCGGCGACTGCGCTGCCAGTTGTTTCCAGTTGGGCCGAACCAGCCAGGCCAGGAAGGAGCTCACTACGAAGAGCGCGCCCAGTGCGATGGGAACCCCGGCGGGGATCGAGGCATCCGAACCCAGGCTGGCCGGCAGCACCAGGATGAGAGCCAAAGCGGCTGCCACCATCACCGTGAAGAAGACGAGAAACCGTGGAACTGTGCGTTTCATCGTGCCATCTCCTTAGAAGCAGCCCATGACGGCCGCGACCGAGCCGCCACCCACGGTGGCGATTCCGGCAACGCACGCGGCACAGACGATGGCTGTGGGAGTTGTATACGGGAAAGAGCACGACCCGCCACACATGACCAGAATGATTCCGGCCGTGATGGCGCCCACTCCGAGCACGACCATGATGCACTGGTTCGGGCTGGCTGCTGCGGTGCTGAAGGAAGATGCTGACGCGACTCCGACCAGAGTGCTCGGATCCACCTGCGTGGAATGCACGTGCACCCCGTCAACATAGGTGGTCAGATCGAAAATTCCGCTGTCGAGCTCGACGACCGTCGACTCGGAGTATTGGTTGATGGCTCCCGTGTCGTCCAAAATAAACGAGAAGTTGCTCGGTTGCACGAAGCGGTCTCCGGTGATGGGAAAGGTCACCGACGTGGCCGTGACGCCGTCAATGTGGATCGCGTAGGCCTTGACCTCGTCTCGCTGCACGAACTCGGCCGCGGTGTGCGAGGTGATCCCCGCATCCGCTGCGAGCACCGCGACTCTCGTTGCGACCTCGACGGATGCTGTTTGGTCGAGTTGCGTCATCTCAGCGGCCGCTGTGTCGCTGGACGAGTCGGCGCTCACCTCGCACTGTTCGGCGGTCTGTGTCTGCGCGCTCGTGGATGCGCGATCGGTCTCAGGAATGGTCGCCGCTGCGGCTGGCCTGGCCTGCGCCGTGATCGTGAGGGCAACGGCCAATGCGGCCACCACCAGGCCACTGGTGAACTTCGTTCTGGATTGAATGCTTATCGACATCGATCTCAACTTTCCGTCATTGCACTGGGTGTCACTTGTTTGACCGACGCTGACGAGGTCGGTCATAAAAAGTGTGACTCCGATCGGTGCCGCCGACCAAGCAGAAACGGGGACTCTGGCCCAGGGGCTAGCGATCGGAAGTGATCGAGAGCGATGTGTCAGGACGATCCGTCAGCGTCCGTCACAGAGTCACGATTCCGAGTTCGGTAGCCCGAAGCACGATCTGCAACCTGTTGTGCACCTGCCAGAGCTGATTGATGCGGCGGATGTCCGCCTTGACAGTCCCTTCGGCGTAGCTGAGTGCTTCGGCGATGTCCGTGTTGGACAAGCCCGTCGCGATCAGCTGGACAATCTGGAGCTCACGATCATTCAAACCGGTCGAGCGGATGATTCCCGGGTCACCCGACGCGACCGTGTCTCTGACGATCGGCGTCTGCATTCCGGGGGAGACCACTCGCTCAGCAGTGTGCGCGGACAGGATGGCGTCGATGATCTCTGCCGGACGAGAGCTCTTGAGCAGATAGCCGCAGGCTCCCGCACGCAGAACTTCGATAGCGGTCAATTCCGTCGTGAGGGTCGTCAGAGCGACGACACGGCAGCGCGAATTCCAGCCTAGGACGCGCCGGGTCGCTTCGATTCCCCCAACGACGGGCATCCTGATGTCCATCAGGACGACATCGGGTGACACCGCTTCGCAGATCTGAACGACATCGGAGCCGTCGGTTGCTTCGCCGACCAGGACAACGCGGTCATCATGCGTGAGGAACGCACGCAATGCGTGACGTACCAAGTCATCATCGTCGACGATGAGTACTCTAACGGCAACCCCCATGTACTAACGATATCGACGAGACTCCTCTCAAGTGCTCGCGAAATGGGTGCGTGCCTCATTTAGAAAATACTCACGAGAACTCTGTCTCCGATTCGGGCACTTTGATGTGCTGGAGGGATGGGATTTTGGGTTGTCGTTGTCTGCGCGTAGAGAGATCACAAAGAAAGAAGCGCGGGCCTCTGGGTCGGCGTCGAAGAAGGGCAAGGGCGAGATCCGTGACCGGCTGGTCGAGGGCCGACGGCCGCGGTCATGGAAGCCACGGTGACGAACATGGAAAACCACACCGCTAGCGGGGCGTTCAGGGAGGTTGCCGATCAGGTAGGCCCTGAGGAGCGGGAACAGCTGCTGAAGATGAGCGCCGCGACGATCGACCGGCTGCTGGCGCCGCCTAAACGAAGGCTGCGTCCGGGCGGGAAATCGACCACGAGGTCGAGGAAGAACCGGCATGCCGAAGCGATCCCGATCATGACCCATGTGCTCGCCATCGACTGGCAGCCCGGCCTCGCCGCCCTCACCGACCAGATCACCCGCATCCAGCACCACCTGGTCAGCTTGGCCGAAGCGAAAACCTACGCGCAAGCACCCCACTCGGCAGGACATTTCGCGAGCGCTTTACGTGAGGCACGCAGAACTTATTTCGCGAGTAACTTGACGTGAGGCACGACAATATCGCAGAGCCCTTCCTCGACCCGTGGACCTGGGACCATACTTCCCGGTCAGCGTCACATCTGGGTCGGCGTCGAAACGTAGGATATGAACGATACGTCCGGGTTGCACGGCTGGCCCCGATCCATCGCGTGAACAACCGAGGAGATGAATACAGTGCCCCTTTACTTCTATACCGTGGGCCCCGTCGCAACTGCTGCAGCTGCCGCGCTTTACGCGACCGCTGATTTCGGAGACTGGCTGTGTCAGTTCAGCGGTATTTGCGCCTGATGACTTCGCCCAGTTAACCGGCGGTCGAGTGCTGTCCACTGGCGAAGCGTCCCTGACCTCCATCAGACGCATTCTTCGAACACGTAAGTTCTGGCACCAACACGCTCTCCATCCGGTGGTTCGCGTTCTGCTGATTCTCACGGTCGCTGTTCTCGTGTGCGTCAACCTCGGCTTCATCATTGCGGCCCGGGAATTCACTCGCTCCGATCTTCTGGCGCTGGTCCTCTACGCGGGTGTGGCCGCCTTCGCCTGGAATTCGCTGGTGGCAACCTGCGTGGTGATGGTTGCCGGTGGCGTCGGAGTGATCTTCCTCGGGAGTGGGGGAGATCTCCTCGAGATGACCATCGCCTTGGCCCTCGTTTCGGCCACCTGTGTTCCGCTGGTACTCAGTGCGTACGCGACGCTGCTGGTCGTGCTCTCAGTGCACACGGTGGTCAGCGGCACGGTCCTGGCCGAAGGCGGTTTCTACGGCGTCGCCGCCATCGCCGTGATCGCGCTTCTGGCCGGTCTCACGTTCCGCATCGTGGCTGCTCGTGAAGCCATCCTGATCGCCGAGCGCGGACGGATCATGAACGAACTGGGCCTGCTGGCGCATGCGGAGCAGGAAAAGATCGCTGACGAACTCCACGATGGCATCGCGCACGACCTCACGCTCGTGCTGTTTCACGCGCGAGCACTGCCCCTCCAACCGGATGACGCTGCGCGCACGGTATCGCTGACCACGATTGAGCATTCCGCGGAACGCGCCTTCACCAGCATCCAGTCGTTGCTCGCACTGATCCGTGACGGCGAAACGTCGACGCACGGTGCAGGGGCCACCCGTTACGACGGACGTCTCGTCGACGTGCTCTCGTCGCTCGCGGCATTGTTGCGCAACGCCGGAATTGCGACGGTCGTGACCGTGCCCCCCACGACGCTGCCCCTCTCTCCGGTCATCGAACGGATACTCACCGAGATCGCCATCGAGGCGGTAACGAACATCATCAAGCACGCGCCGAATTCACGATCAGCGCGCATCGTGATCGACGGTCGCTCCGAGGTCGTCGAACTCGTCGTGGCCAATGTTGCCTCGTCTGCAAGCGGGTCCCGCGGCGCAGCGGTGGGTGGCCGCGGCATGGTCCGGTCGCGTCAACGCCTGGAGCAGGTCAGTGGGCGGTTGGCAGCCGGCCCCGACAGCAACGGTTGGCTGCTGAGAGCAACGGTGCCGGTCGGGGGCGAGTGATTTTTCGCGGCCTGCCCTCGAGGACGGGCGGCACAACTCCTGCAGATCGTGCGTCGGCGACCACGGATGCCCGCACTCACGCGGCCGGATTTCTGCCGCCGCCACGATGTGTAGGAGTCATGCCGGGGTCTTCCTGGGGCCGAACCACGACGAGGGCAGGACTTCTGCCAACAGTGACGTAGCGGCTCCGGACCTGCTGGCGCAGTTCACCCGGCTCGGTGCCGCCGTGGGGGCCGGGCACGGTCGGCGAGGTTACGAGACATCCGAGCCCCGTGTATGGCGGGCAGGAGTATCGAGAGCAGCGCGGCGAATAGACTGCCGCAATGCCAATGTCTAGCTACATAGAATCAATCCGGACTCGGATCGGGAACGACTTTTTGCTCCTTCCCGGAGTTACGGCCGTAATCCGTGACGGTGAACAGTTCTTATTAGCTCGGCATGCGCACTCCGGTTTGTGGAGCCTGATCGGTGGGGGAGTCGAACCCGGGGAAGAACCATCGGATGCAGTCGCTCGCGAGGTTTTCGAAGAGACCGGCGCACGCATTCAGATCAACGCCATCATAGGTGCGTACGGCGGCGAGCCGATGATGGTGACTTACCCCAACGGCGACCAGGTCGGCTACATGACGATCGCGTATGAATGCGAACTTCTCAGCAACGCCGCCCCGGACCTTGACGAGATCATCGAACTAGGTTGGTTCCATCGCGACACGATCTTGACTCTGCCGAGGCGTCACTGGATAGACCGAGTGATTCACGATTCGCCAGTTAGGGCGCAGCAGGACACAGAGTAGGAGTCGCCTGTCTCGAAACTCTAGGGCGATTTCAAGTGGTGGAAGCAACAGGGGTTATTTCCTTCTTCGAGACTAGCTCGCCGAGCAGGTTGGCTGGGGCGTTGCGTTTGAGGGTTTTGCGGGGCCGCTCGTTGAGTTCAGTGGCGACTTCGAGGAGGCGTTTGGCGCTGTGAGCGTTCAGATCGGTGCCTTTCGGGAAGTACTGGCGCAGCAGGCCGTTGGGCAGGTGTACCAAGATGACGAACCGGGTCGTGCGTTCAACCAAAGTCGCGATCGCCGATCCCGATGCCGAACCGACGATCAAATCGCCCTCCCAATGACCGGCGACCAGCCTGTCGTTGGCCTCTTTGGGCCGTTCGCTCAGCATCACTTTGTCGCGAATTTTACCCACCGCGGTCAGCTGCGTGGCCCGCGGTTTTCGCGCTGATCGGCCCCGCCGCAGGTGCCGGTGCAGGTGAACTCCGACGTAACCACGGCTTTGAACGTAGAGGCTGTGATAGATCGTCTCGTGGGAGACCTGCAGTTCGTCTTGGCCGGCGAACACGACCGCGAGGTCGCCGCTGATCTGCTGCGGACTCCAGTTCTTCCGCAACCGCTCCTCAACGGCAGCGGCAAGCAGTCGGTCGTCGAGCTTGCTCGGCTTGGGCCGGCCCGCTCTAATCACGCAGCGTTTCTGCGCGGCATACGGCCGGTAGTTGCGCGTTGTCGGGTGGGAGTTGCGACGCAACTCCCGACTAATCGTCGACGCGGAGCGCCCCCAGGTCCCGTGCGATCGCGCGAACGCCGGCACCACCAAGCCGCAGATCTGCGATGCGCAGACGTTCCTCTTGGCCCAAATAGCGTCCCGAAGACGCAACGGTCGGAACGGGTATTCGCCCGCCAGCGGCCTTGATCCACCGATATCCCTGTCTGCGGTTCACTCCTATAGATTCGCACGCGGCCGCAGCCGACATCCCTCACGGACCCGATCCCAAAACAAGTTTTCGCGATCCTTCAACACCACTCTCGACGCCATCAACAACACCTCACTCATACGATGTTGCTACGACCCCTTGAAGCCGCCCTACGGATACGAGACTGTGGGGTCGTTCTAGAGTCTCGCAGAATTAGCTCGATCGCCATTCAGTGATCACAGATCGCCGCCAAAGGGTGCCAAAAGGCACAGATTCCCGTAACAATCTCCACCCTGGCCGCACGAATCGACCTGGACACTGACAGCCAAATGAGCAATTCGCTGACATCGAGATGAGCATTCTCAACCGAGAAGCAGTAAGCCAAGCTCGCCTGGATCGTGCAGACCGACCCGCGGCTAGCCCGCGATTACTACCTGAAGGAAGGCCTCCGCGTGATCTTCAAGATGCCTCTCGCTGAAGCGATCGAAGCTCTCGACAAATGGGTCGGCTGGACCCGCCGCTGCCGCATCCCCTCGTTCGTCAAACTCCAAAGAAGCATCGTGAAGCCGGCGATCCTGGCGTCCATCGAGCACGGCCTCTCCAACGGACGCGTCCAGATAACAATGAATACCAAGATCCGCCTCATGACCCGCATCGCCTTCGGCTTCACATCACCACCCGACGCCCTCATCGCCCTCGCCATGCTCAGCCTTGGCGGGCATAAACCCGTGTTTCCGGGCCCGCATTTAACCGACGGTTATGTCAGGGGGGTCCCATATAAATTCGAAAGCCACAGATTTCGTGCTTTACGTCCGAGCCGCCGGCTAGAGATCCTCGACGCCTACCGGCTACTGGCGACGATCCTGGATCGCGGCGAGGTTTCCATGGAGGGCTCGCCGCGGTTATGCCGATATGTCTCAGATCGGGACAGTGCAAGTCGTCGTTTATGCCTACTTGTGACTTCGACTTATCTGCTCATACGATCTGCACAAGAAGCAGTATTCGGTTACGAGACTCGCCAAAAATGAGGGAAGCATCATGCAGTCAAGGGATTTGTCATGAGCATCATTACGAACGCTCTGGGTCAGGCCCGTGGCCATATGATTTTAACAACACGTCAGGGCTCGGATATGTGAGATCGGTGACGTCGACATGGAATAGTACAACTGGCCAAAACTGGGCCCCCTATTTCAACAATGCTGTGAAGACGATGAAGAATGCAACCAACGGAGACTGGTAATGCCCAGGCGGTGGATCACGCGAGTAAAAATGATAGCTGGAGTCATGATGATCACCGTTGCTCTTGCGGGCTGCTCAGGCTCCGGACCGTCTCCAGGTGCGGGGTCCACCGCCACACACCCACCTCAAAGCGGCAGTGCCACACCCCAGACCATGACGTCACGCGACGATCTGGTATCGCCGAGCGTGCTGGTCTGGGATTCATGGCGCGAGGTGACGCCAACCACCATTGAGGTCACCTTCCTAGCGGGACCAGCATCATGTACCGGCATTCATGCAACTGTCACGGAGGCCATGAAAGATGTCACTCTCGACCTGACAGAAGGTGCACTCCCCGGCAGTACCGACTGCCAGGCAATCGCCCTGACCACAACGACCAAAGTCAGTTTGACCCAGCCGCTCGATGACCGGCAAGTTCGCCAATCCGCCAGCTAAGCACACAACCATGAAGGATCGTTGGTGATCGGGTTTGTTCAGTGGGCCTCTGGCCAGGGATAAAGCGAGGGCCGGCGGGAGAATCCTCGGGGGGTGTGCCGTCCTCGTTGAAGTCGACGCCGGAGTGCTCGTGTGAGCCGTTGGCGTGGGCAATCGCTGCCAGGACCAGGGCGCAGGGTCTCGGCAAAGTAGGCTGATGGGGCCTGTGACCTGAGGTGGTGTTGGCGTGTGACCGGTGTGTCGTGTGGGGCGGGCATTGATGTAGGCGACCTAGTCGGCGCCGGCCAGCAGTGGGCTGTCCCGGGCCAGCCCGACGACCATCCCGGCGGCGACCGCGTCGGGCTAGCGGACACGGCCAGGTGAACGTGCGCAGCAACGTCCCCAACGGCGATGGCGCCCGCACCCCACCGAACAGCCGGTCCGTCCCGCCGTGGCGCAGCGGGTCCATATCATCAATCTATGCCGATGTCGGCATAGTGGCGTGCTTCACTGTTCTTGGACACGGCATTGTGATCTAGAAAGTTGAATCAGGGATGCCCAGAGACACAGGGAGAACGCACCCCACAACTGGAAAAGCTCAGAAGCACATGGTCGCGCACTTCGACACTCATCACGCCCTCCCCAATAGCCTCGACGATCCCAGCACCCGCGTGGCCGAGCACTGCAGGCAGAACAGTCCCTCTGACTAGAGTGGCGAGGCCGTATCATTTTTGGATACATGAGTAAACCGTTTGGGGCCAAGCCAGGGAGGCATCAATGGAGATTGTTGAACTTGGCGAGACTGCTGTCATCGGAATCGAAGTTGTCGCTTACTTCGGCCAGCTACGCTCCGAGATGCCTGCGGCCTGGCGCGAGCTGTTTTCCCGTCAAGACGAGCTGCCCGACTCAGGCACAGGCGTCTTCGTCGAGGCTAGCAACCATTTAGGCGACGGCCGTTACCGCGAGACTATTGGATCAGTAGCTGTCGCCGCCGAAGTTTCAGTGCCTGATGGTATGGCTGTGGCTCTCCTTCCCAGTGGAAGATTCGTCCACCACCGGCATGACGGTACGGTGGCAACCATCGCAGGCGGTTTCCAGACCATTTATGACTGGGCTGAAGAGCAGGGATTGACTCTCGGGAACCGCAAGCTCGATGTCGGATACACATCCGACGGTGTTCAACAACCGCACGAACTATACGTCGACATTCTCATCTGACGGCCTCCCCCCTTCACGACGAAATCAGGCTATATCCGGCCGAGCCGCCGTGCAATGCCAGTGATCCGCACAGCTGTCGCAGTCGTCCGGATGCGGCAGCCTCGTCTACGTGGTGAGGCACGGAATCGGTGACACGTCGTCTTTCCCGGGTGGTGCACAATCAGCGAGCGCGGCAGTTCCAGTAGTCCGCCCGAGAAAATGCCGATGAGCGGGGGACATACGGGACACGCTCAGAAGCATGATTGGGATGCTCATAGGCTGCGCGCGCGTATCCACCAACGAGCAGAATCTCAGGCTCAAAGAATGATCTCGTCATCGCGGCAATACGCCGGAGATGACGTTCACCGATCAAGACCTCAGGGAACGAGGCATGCCCGGCCGGGACTTCGACGCGCGGCTCAACACACACAGCAAGGCCCACACCGACCGCGACTAAACTAGTGACTTCGGTTTAAGGGGTGCGTGCGTGATCGACCAGGAGCTTGTTCAGGAACAGAACTATGTCCAGTCGCTGTATGAGCGGTTGGACGCGCTGGCAAAAGAGGCCGAACACCAGCTGATCGAGGTGCGGCGCCTTGACGTCGGCGGCAACCATCAGTCCCGGAGCGAACGCGACACCTTTGCCCGCCTCTACGAGGACCGCATCGTGCAATTGCGTGAGGTCGACGACCGGCTCGCCTTTGGTCGGCTCGAAACCATACCAGACAACTCCGGCGACTCGGTTTACCGCTACATCGGCCGGGTCGGCCTGCGCGACGAAGACCACAAGCCGCTTTTGCTGGATTGGCGGGTGCCGCAGGCGAGCGCGTTCTACCAGGCCACCGCCGCCACGCCGCTCGGGGCTAGGGCCCGCCGCCACCTGCTGTCCAAGGGGCGCAACATCATCCGTATCGAAGACGAGATTCTTGATCCCGCGCTGCTCGCCAACCCGGATGCGACCACGCACCAGGGCGAGGGCGCCCTGCTCGCGGCCCTAACCGCGCAGCGTACCGGGCACATGGCCGATATCGTCTCGACCATTCAAGCGGAGCAGGACCGCATCATCCGCTCTGATTTGGCCGGTGTTCTCGTCGTGCAGGGCGGCCCCGGCACCGGAAAAACCGCCGTGGCGCTGCACCGCGCTGCCTATCTGCTCTACACGCACCGAGATCGGCTGCGCGACAGTGGAGTGCTCATCATTGGCCCGTCGCGCTCGTTTCTGCAGTACATCGAGGCCGTGCTGCCCTCCCTCGGCGAGACCGGCGTTGTACTCGCCTCGGTCGGTCAGCTCTTTCCTGGCGTCGAAGCGACCAAAGAGGATGCCCCCGCCGTCGCGGCCCTCAAGGGCCAGGCGTTCATGGCTGATCTCATTGCCCGGGCGGTACATTCCCGGCAGCGCACTCCTTCCACCGCTCAGGTGCTTGTCGTAAATAACGACCGCATCGTGTTGCAGCCCGAGCTCGTGGCCCAGGCGATCGCGCGTGCGCGCAGCACCGGCAAGACCCACAACGAGGCCAGGGTCACCTTCGTAAAGACCGCCATCAACGCGCTCTCCCGGGTTTGGCTGGAGCAGCTGCAGAAGCAGGGCCGCTCCATGGACGACACGGACTTGCCGATGCTGCGTGAGGACCTGCGCCTGGCCGACGATGTGCGCGTCGCGCTCAACACCGCGTGGCTGCCGCTGACCCCGCACAAGCTGCTGCAAGATCTCTATGCGCGGCCGCAATGGTTGGAGGAGCTGACCCCGCGCTGGCGTTACGCCCAGCGCAAGCTGCTCGCCCGTTCGCGGGGCGCCGAGTTTACGATCGCCGACATTCCCCTGCTCGACGAGGCGGCCGAGCTGCTTGGTGAGTACAACGCGGTCGACCAGGCGCAGAAACGCGCGCTCAAGGAACAGCGCAAACGTGACGTGGAGAACGCCGAAACGGCCATTGAAAACATGCAGGTCAAGGGGCTCGTCAACGCGAAAGATCTCGCGGCCAGCTTCGCCGAACTCGATGAACGGGCCACCACCAGTGAGCGCGCGGCGCGTGACCGCAGCTGGACCTACGGCCACGTCGTCATCGACGAAGCGCAGGAGCTGTCCCCGATGCAGTGGAGGCTGGTGCTGCGCCGTGGCCCGCGCCGGTCGTTCACGATCGTCGGCGACATCGCGCAGGCGGCCAGCGCCGCGGCATCCGCTAGCTGGAAAGAGGCGCTGCAGCCGGTGCTCGACGGCTCGCCAGAAGCCGACCGCTGGCGGCTCGAAGAACTCACCGTGAACTATCGCACGCCGAGCCAGATCGCCACGGCGGCCGAAACCGTCGCGATCTCGCACCGGTTGCCGATCACGCCGTCCCGCACGGTGCGGTCGAGTGAGTGGCCGGTCGAAACGGTAGCGGACGCCGCGGTGGCGGTGCGCCGCGACCGCGCGCTCGGCGCCGGCGGCACCCTGGCCGTGATCGTCGTCGATGCCGCTCTCGACGACCTAGAATCCACTCTGCGGGCTGAATTCGGCGATCTGCTCGGCGTTGGTGCGCTTGGCCTCAGCCGCGAGATCGCGCTGCTCACGCCGCAGGATGCCAAGGGGTTAGAGTTTGACGCGGTCATCGTCGTCGACCCGGCTGCCATTCTCGCGGCCTCCGAGCGTGGCGCCGGCGCACTCTATGTAGCGATGACCCGGGCCACGCAGCGGCTCTATCTGGCCGGCGACGCCCCGCTCGGCGAGGGAACCGCCTAGTGAGTGATATTGCAGTCGAATTGGCGCGGGTGCGCGAAGCGTTCGACAAACCCACCCTGCGCCTACTTGACCGCAAATGGGCGCCGTTCGTGCTCGCGGTGTTCAAGAGCTCGTTCAGCCGGGACCGCCGCAGCGTGGCGTGCGAGTTGCTCCACACCCAAGTGGATGCCTATCTCGCCGACCTCCGCAGCACCGGTGTCGATGCCCCCGAGAAGACCGGGCGCGCCCTCTGCGTGCAGTGGATGAACGACCTCTGGCTGTACCGGGAGATCCGCGACGCGGGTGACGGGAGCGAAGAGCACTACTCGCTCACCAGCCACGCGCTCGAAGCCCTGCTCCTCGTGGACGGTCTCGCCAGCGATCGTGCACTGATCAGCGAATCCCGCCTCGGTACGATCGTCGACACCGTGCGCCACCGAGCCACAGAGGCCAACCCCGATCGCGAAGAGCGGATGCGCCGCCTCGACCAGCAGATCGACGAACTGACCAGCGAACGCGATCGCCTTGCCGCCGGAGGCTTGGTCGCGGCGGCCTCGAACGAGCAGATGCACGAGGGCTACGCCAACCTCATCGACCTGATCCAGCAACTCCCGAGCGACTTCAAACGGGTCGAAGAGTCGGTCGCGGCCATGCACCGGCAGATCGTCAATGACTTTCGCGGCGAGGAACGCCCGATCAGCGAGGTTCTCGACGACTACCTGACCAAAACGGATGCCCTCATGTCGTCGACCGCTGAGGGTCGCGCCTTCGAGGGCGCGTTCACCCTGCTGCGCAACGACACCCTCATGCAGGGGCTCAAGGCCGATCTGGAGACGATTCTGCTGCATCCGTTCGCCCTCGAACTGACTCTGAACGAACGCCGAAGCTTCATGAGCACCGTGACACTGCTGCGCAAGGGCATCGATGACGTTCTCACCCAGCGCACAGGGCTCACGACCACGCTGCGCGAGCACATCGTCAACCACGACGTGGTGAAAGACCGCGAGCTTGAGCTCGTGCTGCGGGGCGTCAATCGCGAACTCGCCGTCTGGATGCAGACCGCCGGCCCGCGCTCCACTGTCACCACCGAGCTCATGTCCGGCACACTCGAGGTGGAACACTTGCGCGAACGGTTTTACGATCCGATTGCCCACCTCGGGCCGCCCGCGCTGGCCGACGTGTCCGACGCGGCTCCCACAGCCCCGAGCCTGGGCGACCTGCGCCTGCAGGGCGGGCCGCTGCTCGAAGATCTGCGCGACGCACTCGTGGCCGCTGTTGCGGCGGGGGAGGCGGCATCCGTTGGCAGCGCATTCAACAGCTTCGATGCAAGCCTGCGCCGCCCGGTCGAAATTCTCGGCCTGCTGCAACTGGCCGCCCAGCTGAGCACGTCGGCCGGCCCGGTCAGCCTGGAGAGTTTTCAAACGATACGACCGGATGGCTCGGTGCGGGTCTTCGACGTGCCGCGACGCATCTTGACCGACGACGACACGGCGGCTCTGGCCGCCCAGAATTTGGGTTCCCAGCATGATTGACGACTTCTCGGCTGAGGCCACTGGCACCGCCACCGACATCGACAGCGACCCCCAGACCCTGTCCCTGTTCGAGGGCGACGAGGGCGGGCTGAGCGTAGAGCAGCGTCGTACCCTCGTGCTGCTGCTGAAACACCGCTATATCTCGGCGGCCCTGCAGCCCGTCGAATGGCAGACCCTGCTGAAGTCGCAGCGCCTGCTCAAGTCCCGCCTCAACGACGTCTTCCTCGACCTGCACGTCGACCACCACTACGAGGTCGCCTTCAAGCGGCAGGCCCTCGCGGAGGGCGGCGAGCGGTTTCCCACGCTGCTGCATGACGTGGCCTACACCCGCGAGGAGACAATTCTGCTCGTGCTGCTGCGCCAGCGCTTTCGCAGTGAACGGGCCAACGGCCAAGAGATCGTGCTCGTCGACCGGGACAACCTGGTCGAGAACGTTGCGCACTTTCGCCCGGAATACGCCACCGATCTTTCCGGTGACGCCCGAAAGGCCGCTGCCGCGGTCGACAGCCTCGCCAAAGCGAGGGTGTTGCTGAAGACCAGCGACCCAGACCGATTTCGTATCTCGGCCGTGATCGAAGTGCTGTTGTCGGTGGAACGTCTCGGCGAACTGCTCGACTGGTTGCGTCAGGAAAACCGTGCTGACGACCCCGAACCGCTCGCCGCCTCGCCCCTGGAGCCCCTCGCATGAACGATTCCCCGCTGTTCTACATCGACGGCGCCACCGAGGGCACTACCCAGTGGCGGGCCGAATCCATGCAGTTGGTCAACTGGGGCGGATTTCACGGTCACCACACGATCAACTTTAGTGCCGCGGCCACGCTCGTCTCCGGTGCGTCAGGCACCGGCAAGAGCAGCCTGCTCGACGCCTACCTGGCGCTGATGATGCCCTCGGACACCCCGTTCAACGGTGCCTCGAACGATGCCGGCTCGGGCCGTGCCCGCAGCCACGACCAGCGCAACCTGATGACCTACCTGCGCGGCAAGACCGACGCCAACCGGGAAGCGGCAACCGGCGAGCTGACCGACCAGGTGCTGCGCGGCGCGCACGAGGCTACCTGGGGCGCCATCGCCTTGACCTTCATCGACGACAACGAGCGCCGGTTTACCGTGTTGCGGGCCTACTTCGTCCCGCCTGGCGCCCATAAATTCGCCGACGTCGCCATGAAAATGGCCACGACCGACGGATGCCTTGACCTACGCGACCTCGCCTCCTGCGCCGAGAACCGGTTCGACAAGCGCGCCCTCAAGGCCCGCTTCGAAGGCCTCGACGTATTCGATACCTACGCGGCGTTCGCCCAAACCCTGTACACCCGGCTCGGTATCGGCGCCAACGGCGAGGGCGGCAAGGCCCTGCGCCTGCTCGCCCGCATCCAGGCCGGCCAGCAGGTGAAAACGGTCGACGGACTCTACAAGTCGATGGTGCTCGAAGAGCCCGCGACCTTCGCTGCCGCCGACAAGGCGGTCGACCACTTCGAAGACCTGGAACGTTCCTACGGTGCCATGGTCACGGAAGCGCAAAAGGCCCAGGTACTCGAACGCCTCCCCGAACTGCAGCAGGCTTACCAGGCCGCAACCAACAAGGCCGAACTGGTCGACACCTTCGGCGTGCACCGGGCTGGGGACACCCCGTTTGTGCTGTGGCAGCTGCGCACCGAACACACCCTGCTCGAGACTGCCGCCGACACCAATCGGGTAGCCCGCCGTGACAATCAGACCGCCCTCGTAGAGGCGCGCGACGCCGAGACCGCGCTGAAAATCCAGGTTGTCGACGTGCAACAGCAGGAGCGCGACAACGGCGGTGATGTGCTCGAACGGCTACAGACCGAGCTCGTGCACCTCAGCGACCAGCGCGACACTGTGGCGCGGGAGCACGCGAGTTTCGATCACAGGGTGCATGTTCTGGCTGCATCGATCGATTCGGCTGCTACCTTCGCGGCCGCCCAGCAGGAGGCCACCCGCTTTGCCGCCGAGTTCGCCGCCGCCGAGTCTGCCCTGGAGGCGACGCGTGCGGCACAGCAGCGTGAGGCGTACCCCGTGGAGGAGGGCATCCGCCTACTCAAAAGGGAACGCGTATTTCTGACCGGGCGCGAAAGCCTGGTGCCCCAGCCCCTGCATCAAGCCCGGCTGCTGATCGCCGAAGCGGCGGGAATTCCGGCCCAGGAACTGCCGTTCGTCGCCGAACTCATCGACATTACCGCCGGTGAGGAACAGTGGCGGCAGGCCGCCGAGATGACCCTGTCGTCGGTCGTTCGGGTTTTGCTCGTCGACGAGACTCGCCTCGCGCACCTGAGCGCGGCGATCGACCCACTGCAGCTGCCTCTGCGCATCCACTTCGAGGGTGTGGCGTTGGAGCAGCATCAGACCGTGACCGGCGACGCCCGCTACGTGTCTGGCAAGCTCGATCTGAAGGACTCGCCGTTCAGCAGCTGGGTGCGGGCGCGCCTTCGGTCGTCGAGCCTCGACGCGCTCTGCGTGGCCAACCCGTCCGAGTTGGTTGGTGAGGGTGCACGAGTGACCCCGAGCGGGCAGACGCGCAACGGTTCCCGCGGCGCCCATGGCTGGAACACCGGCCAGAAGTCGATCATCGGTTTTTCCAGCCGGGCCCGGCTCGATGACATCGCCGTAGAGCTGACCGCGCAGTCGCTGGCAGCTGACGCGATCGCGGGGCGGGCATCCGCTGTTACCGAGCAACTCGGTGCATTGCGCGACCGACAGGCCGCTCACCAGTACATTCTCGACACCGACTGGCTGACCATTGACGTCGGGGCGGCAGCCGAACGCATTCAGGGCAAGAAATCGGAGCAAGAGCGGATGCTGGCCAGCAGCGATATTCTGCGCGCCCTGAGTAACGAAGGGGCCCGGCTCGCCCTCGAGCTGGATGCTGCCCAGAAAATCAAGCACAGCACCGAGCAGGCCGGGGCCGTGCTCAGCGATGAGCAGGGCAGCATCGTCGACGCACAGGATGCGGTCAATGATCGACTCGAACAGATCGAACAGAGCGACTCGCTGACCCTGTCGCCGGAACATTCTCTGCACCTCGATGAACAGTTCGCGCGCGTCACTGACCACAACGACCTCGCCGGTTTCCCCGGTGGCCTCAAACGCCTGCGTGAGCGGCTGATCAACCAGTCGGCGCAGGATCGTGACGGTGCCGCCCGTGACCGCGCCACTATGATCGGCATCTTCGAGACGTACCAGGCTCGCTGGCCCGATCCGAATATCGGTGTCGCGCTCGAATCGGTCACGAGCTACACCGATATTCTCGATGCCATCCGCACACTCGGTCTCTCCGAGCGTCGCCAAGAATGGAAACGCCGGCTCTCCGCGTGGAGCGGGCAGGACCTTGTGCCGCTCACCGGCGCGTTCAACACGGCCATCGAAGAGATCGAAGATCGATTACGGCCGATCAATGAGATCCTCGCGACCCTGCCGTTCGGCGCAACCCGCGACCGCCTACAGATTTCCCTGCGCCGACTGCACCGCGACGACGCGACCGCGTTCCGCAAGGAGCTCAAAGCGCTCTCCTCCGGTGCGACGGAACAATTCACCGACGATCAAACCGAGGATCGGTTCGCCCGGCTGCAGCAGTTCATGGCTGTGATTCGGCGTCCCGAGGGCACCACCACTTCCCAGCGCGATGTGCTGCTCGACGTGCGCCAGCATGTCGAGATCACGGCTGTTCGCGTGACGCAGGAGGGCACCCGCGTCAGCACCTACTCGTCCCTCGGGGGAAAGAGCGGTGGCGAGTCGCAGGAGCTCGTGGCCTTCGTGGTCGGCGCGGCCCTACGTTTTCAGCTCGGCGATGAAAGCCGCACCCGGCCGCGCTTCGCGCCGGTGTTTCTCGACGAGGGTTTCGTCAAATCCGACGCTGAGTTCGCCGGTCGAGCCGTCGCCGCGTGGAAGGGGCTCGGCTTTCAACTTATCGTCGGAGCCCCGCTCGACAAGGTCACCGCGCTTGAACCATCCATGCAACTCGTGCTGTCGGTCACCAAGAACACGGCCACCGGTTACTCCTACATCACGCCCTTAGCGTCACCGGAGGTACTTGTGGCCTAAGCGCAGTCCGGGCGGCTCTGCATGCGAAAACGCACGTATCGTTGCCCAAGCCGCGTTCGCCGATCAGGTACCGCGTTGTTTGGCTATCCCCGCACCCTGTTTGGCCGCACTAGCTTGGGCGTAGCATGTCTGCATGCCGGTCCGAGATTCATCTCAAGGACGTGGGCTGCACTCACCGACCAGTATCGTGGACTGGAGCAGAAACGTGACCAGAATGCGGCGACTCCATCGCAATCCGAGCTTCCGAAACCCCACATTCTTCTCGACCTGGTTGCTGTGGAGCGTAGGATTTCTTGCGTTCCCGATCGCAGGTTTGGCCGGCACGGCCGCCGGGGGGCGCGTCAGTAACCCCGTATCGGCCCTGATCGGTGGCGCGGTTTGTGGGGTCGTCATCGGCTTCGGTCAGGTGCTGGCCAGTCGGCGTCGTCTCAATCCGCTGAACTGGGTTCCGTTGACCGGGATCGGGCTGGGTGTGGGTCTGCTCCTCGGCTCGACGGTGGTCGACTATCGCACGACGCTGCCGGAGCTAGCCTTGATGGGAGCTATCACCGGGATCGTGCTCGGTGCCGCGCAGGCCATGGGGTTACCGCCGCGCACGCGCCGACGCTGGCTGTGGGCCCTGGGCATGGCCACGCTGTGGGCGCTCGGATGGACCGTGACGACGTTGGCCGGGGTTAACGTTGAGGCACAGTTCACTAATTTCGCGGCCATTGGAGCGGTAACCGTCACGGTCCTGTCGGGCCTCCTCCTACATTTCCTGCTGCCGTTTCATCCCGCATCGGGCATGTGGTTGCGCTCACGCCCCACCAGTACCGCGCCCTGATGCGCAAAGCGGCCTGCCATTCGTCACAACCCGAACGGGGCGGGATCACCGGCTGATGCTTGCACCTCCAAAAGGCTGGGTGGTGAGCCGTGCTGCAGAACTTTTTCAAGCACCGCGAGATGTAGATCGTCGCGCCTAGGTACTCCGAAGCGTGTGTCGAAGTCAAAGGGTTTCTGCACGCCGGTTCGTCGATAGCCTCGCCGCTCATAGAACGCGATGAGGGAGTCCCGCACATCGATGACCGTCATCGTCATCACAGTTGAATCCCATTCCGAGACAGCCAGGCGTTCCGCTTCGGCCAGGATGCGTTTGCCGTCGCCCTGGCTCTGGCCGGTTGGGCGCACGGCGAACATACCAAAATAGGCCGTATCGCCCACGTCCTTCGCGATGTGCGCGCACCCGACCAGATCGCCTCCACGTTCACCGAGAAGAACGAGGCTGTCAGCGCGACTGAGGTCTCCATGAAGAATATCGGCGTCGAGGCGCTGCCCGTCGATGAGGTCGGCCTCACAGGTCCAGCCCTGCCGGCTCGCATCGCCCCGATAGGCGCTTGTCACCAATACCAGTAAGGCCGAAACATCATCGGTCGTCGCGCAGCGAAAGGATAGCGGGTCCATGCGACCAACACTATCGATGGCGGGCATACTCCCGCTATCGCTGTGCCGGAGGCCGGGCCGCCACCCGGCTGCGCCAGGCTCGCCACGCATCGGTAGCCCAGAGTGCCCACAGTACGAGCAGCGGCTGAAAGGCGAGGCGGATGCCCCGCGACACATCTGTATTCAGTCCGAAGGAGTCGGTCGCCGTGACGAACTGTGAGATGTTGCCCGGAAAGATGGCCACGAAGAACAAGGCGACAACCCAGCCGACGGGTACCCGCCACCGGTGCAGCGTAAGCAACGCGGTTCCCAGTAATATCTCGGCTATTCCCGAGAGTACGACGACCAGGTCCGGGTCCAGCAACACCCACGCCGGAACCTGAGCCTGGAATGCCTCCCGGTTGAACGTGAGGTGGCTAATTCCAGCCAGAAGCAGCACGGCGCCGAGGGCCAGCCGGCCGAGCAGCCGCGGCAGCGAATGGCGCGAGCGCGATGCGGCCCCGCCAGTTTTCGGAGAAGTCATGTGCCCTGAGTGTACGTGTTCAATCGAGGGTTTGACCAGGGCGCCGCTGCTACCGGCCGAGCAGACGTGCCCAGAAGCCGCCGGTGGACTTCTCTTTCATATGGCCCTCGCACCGTTGGGCGCGCGGAACACCCGTCATGACCTGGTCGACGTGCTGGCCGCACCCGGCCCAGGTGGTCTTCTGACAGGTCTTGCAGGTGACGGCTCTGCACATGGTGGGTGCCTTTCATTCGGAATTACCCCCATGTTATACCCATGGGGGTATTAGTGACATAATCACGGCCCAACCGGATGCTTCCAACTCCGTGGGTGTATCGTGCCAGCGTCGACCGTATGGGCGGCGAAGCGATAACGCAACGAGAGCGGTGCAGCATGAGCAGTGAACCCCCGATCAACGACGTCACCGACATCGACATCGAGGTCACCCACGCCAAATCCTGGGCCGCCGGCGTACCGGGCGTGCTGCACTCCATGCAGCCGGCAATCACCCAGATGGGCGCTGCGCGGGGAATGCGCGCCCTGCTGGCGTTGAACCAGAAAGACGGATTCGACTGCATGAGCTGCGCCTGGCCCGACCCCGGGCACCGCAAGGCCTTTGAGTTCTGCGAGAACGGCGCCAAAGCTGTCACCTGGGAGGCCACCCCGATCACCATCCCGACAAGTTTTTGGGCCGAGCATTCCTTGCACGACCTGCAAGAGAAGAGTGAGTACTGGCTCGGAATGCAGGGGCGCCTGGTCGAACCCGTCTACAAGCCAGCCGGCAGCGACCACTACCGTCCGGTCAGCTGGCCCGAGGCATTTCGCATGATCGCCGCCAAACTCAACGGTCTTGACTCGCCCGACCAAGCCGCCTTCTACACGAGTGGCCGCGCCTCCAATGAGGCCGCATTCGCCTACCAGCTGTTCGCGCGCGCTTACGGCACCAACAACCTGCCGGACTGCTCCAATATGTGCCATGAATCCACCGGCTGGGCCATGGGCATGACCGTCGGCATTGGCAAGAGCACGGTCAGCTACGACGACTTTGCGAAATCCGACCTCATCATCATCATCGGTCAAAACCCCGGTACCAACCATCCACGCATGCTCACCGCGCTCGAAGAAGCCAAAGATGCTGGCGCGCAGATCGTTGCGATCAACCCGCTGCCCGAGGCCGGCCTGCGCCGCTATAAGAACCCGCAGCGGGTGCGCGGGGTGATTGGCCATGGCACCGAGATAGCAGACCAGTTTCTGCAAATTCGCCTCGGCGGCGACATGGCATTGCTGCAGGCCGTCTCGAAGCGGGTGCTCGACGCCGAGGACGCTGCCCCAGGAACCGTGCTCGATCAAGCTTTTCTTGACGAACATTGCCACGGGCTGACCGAGCTGCGGCAGCATCTTTCCGAACTTGACGAGCAAATGGTGTTGGCCGCGACCGGCTTGCGCGCGGCACAAATCGACGAATTGGCCAAACGCTATCTGGCCGCTGATCGGGTGATCATCACCTGGGCGATGGGGGTGACGCAACAGAAAAAAGGCATAGATACCGTCAAAGAAATCATCAACCTGCTGCTGCTGCGCGGAAACATCGGCAAGCCCGGTGCCGGTGCCTCACCGATTCGCGGCCACAGCAACGTGCAGGGTGACCGCACCATGGGCATCTGGGAGCAGATGCCGCCGGCTTTCCTCAATGCCCTGCAAGCCGAGTTCGGTTTCAACCCGCCGCGCGAGCACGGTGTTGATGCCGTCTACGGAGTGCGGGCGATGCGCGACGGAAAGTTGAAGGTGTGGGTAGGGCTGGGCGGCAACTTCGTTGCAGCCATGTCCGACACCGGCATTGCCGAGGCCGCCATGCAACGCACCGAAATGAGCGTGCAGATCTCCACCAAACTCAATCGCTCGCACGCTGTAACCGGCGAGGAGGCGCTGATACTACCGACCCTGGGGCGCACCGAAATCGACGCGCAGGCCGGCGGGGTGCAGTTTGTCTCCGTGGAGGACACGGTCTGCGCGGTGCATCCGTCGTGGGGAAAGCTCGAGCCGGTCGCACCAAACCTGCTCTCGGAGGTCGCGATTATTTCGCGCCTGGCCAGCGCAGTGCTCGGCGACTCGGTCGCGGTCGACTGGCCCGGATTCGAGGCCGACTACGACCGTATCCGTGACCACATCGCCCACGTGGTCGAGGGATTTGAGAACTATAACGAACGCATCCGGCAGGAGGGCGGATTCATGTTGCCGAACGGCCCGCGGGACTCGCGCACCTTCAACACCCCGATCGGCAAGGCCATGCTGACCACGAACACCCTGGAATATCTTGAAGTACCGCCCGGGCGTCTGGTGCTGCAGACGCTGCGCAGTCACGACCAGTTCAACACCACCATCTACGGCCTCGATGACCGCTATCGCGGTATCAAGAAGGGTCGCCGTGTGGTCTTCATCAACAACAAAGATCTACTCACCCTTGGCTTCGTCGATGGCGATCTGGTCGACGTGCACAGCGAGTTCAGTGACAACGTCGACCGCGTGTTACGCGGCTATCGGCTGGTTGCATACCCGACGCCACGCGGTTGCGCCGCCGCCTACTATCCGGAGGCGAACGTGCTCGTGCCGCTCGATAGTGTCGCCGATGGCAGCAACACACCGGTGTCGAAGGCTGTCATCATTCGATTGGAGCGTGCTGCGTGAATCTTGACGCTACTGCGCGGTGTTCACCCAGCCGGTGGCGTCGGGGTGTTCCTTCTCGGGCTGCCGGCAGACGGCGGTCACCACATCCACAGCCCGAGCCACGGCTGTGCGTGAGGGCATCGCCGAGTTGGCTGCGGCGAGACCGGCGGCATAGCCGACCATGAACGTCGTGATCGGGGCGGCCATTGGATTCACCGCATGGGTAGCGTCATCGGCGACGGTGAGCACGAGGTCGTTGTCTACCTCGAGGTCCACAATCTGCAGTGCTTGACTGACGCGACGGATCCACTGCTTGAGAATCTCGTCGTCTACGGCGTTGTGGGTCACAGCAACTCCTTCAGTTTCGAGTACGTCGGATGCCTGATTTGTCCGAGGCTACCCCAAGCTGAGAAATCCCGTGCAATGAAATCGTGTTGCTCCGTGGGCTACCAGCCCATGGTGCCCGCCGCGCCCTTGAATGGCCCGACGATTTTTTCGGTTATCCAGCCGCCGTAAAAGTCGCCGTCTTGTGCGCGCACCGTTTCACCGTCGACGGTGCACCGGTCCATTACCCCCGGGTAGACAGCGACGCGGTCGGTGAGAGACTCGAAACCCGCATTTGGTGTGGGATAAAACCAGGCGGACCGGGCGCGGGAGCCAACCGAGAGGTATCCGGCAGCGCCCTTGAACTCGCAGTAAGAATGACCGGCAGCCGGTTGAAGCACGCCCGGCGTGAAGGCACTTCGCGACAGATAATACACCGGTGGATGGCTGGTCTCGAGCACCCGCACGACATCTCTCGTATCGGCAATGGTCACACCGTCGAGTTCGATGGTGATGTGTTCCCCGGTATGTTCGATGCGGGGTGGGCGGGGGTAGTCCCAGACGGATTCCTGGTCGGGGCCGACGGGGTCGCGTTCCACTGGTTCAATCATGATTCGATGGTAGAACGATATCCTGCGAAAATCGTGGTGTTAGGGCTGCCTCGGTTGAGGGCGCAGCGCGACAACGGTGATCACGGCCGCGAGCCCGGCGAGCCCGGCGACCATGGCCACAGTGCCGCCCCACCCCCACTGTACGAAGAACACGCCGCCCAGCCAGCCGAACAGGCTCGATCCCGCGTAGTACGCGAGGTTGTACAGTGACGACGCCTGCGCGCGACCGATCTGAGCCGTGGCACCGGTCCAGCCCGAGGCGATGGCGTGCGCGGCGAAGAACCCGGCCGTGGCCAGCAAGACACCAAGCAGAACGATCACGAGCATGGTCGACAGGGTCAGTAGTACTCCAGCGGTCATGCATACGAGCGAACTGAGCAAGACCGCCCAGCGCCCGGATCGAGCGGCAAGGATGCCGGCTTGGGCCGACGACCACGTGCCGGCCAGGTAGGCAATGAAGACCAAGCTGATCAGGGCCTGCGGCAGGTTGAACGGGTCGTCGGCAAGCCGAAAGCCGAGGTAGTTGTAGAGTGCGACGAAACCGCCCATCAGCAGAAACCCCTGCGCATAGAGTGCGAAAAGGCGCGGTGATGTGAGGTTGGCGCGCAGTAGCGTGATCAGGCTCAGATGGGTACCGTGGTTCCGGACCCCGCGTTTGCGAGCGAGCCGCGGCACAAACCGGCGCGGCACAAAGCCGCGGGGCGCCGGAACCAACGAGATAAAGAGTGCGGCCGAGAAAGCGCAGAGTACTCCGACCGTGAAGACACCGACCCGCCAGTTAGCAAGTTCGGTGATGGGTCCAGCCACGATGCGCCCGAGTAACCCGCCGATCGTGGTTCCTGCGACGTAGGTGCCAGCCGCGCGGGCGGCGTGACGCGGCTCAATCTCCTCACTCAGGTAGGCGATCGCGATCGCCGGTACACCGCCGAGCATCAACCCCTCGACAAAACGCCCGGTGAGCAACAGCGAAAAGGTGGGCGCGAACGGCACGAGCAATCCGAACACCGTCGCCGCGATCACGGCGATCGACATGGCCCGTACCCGCCCGAGTCGGTCGGCTACGAGTGACCAGGGAATCACGCCGACGGCGAGGCCGAGCGTCGATGCGGAGATGACCAGTGCAGCATCCGCTGCGCTGACGTCGACATCGTCGGCGATGTGTGCGAGCACAGCCTGCGGCGAATATAACTGGGCGAAGGTGGCGATGCCAGCGAAGAACAAGCCGGCGAGCAGCTTGCGATAGTCGGAGCTGCCGTGCACGTGCCCGCTCCAGCCGGCGGATGCCGCAGCGCGGTCCGGGTGCGTCGACACCATCAACGGATGGTCACGACTGGGGGCACATGATCAGCGTACGCGTGCGGCGAGCCCCGGTGGCGACAGATGAATTTGGCTGCAGCGGGTACAGGAGGCGATCCGCGCACCCGACGGTGGCACCGCGCGACAATGCGCCAACGCTGTGTACTGGCTGGGAGTGTAACCGGGCCAATATGCGCACGGAATATCTCCTTCGGTAGGGTGGTTTTGGCTAGGGTGCACGCGGTTAGGTACGTTCGCCGTGAGAGGTTGACGTTTCTACACCGACCGGGCAGCCTCATAGTCGGTGGGTAATACCAGCGGCGAAAGAGCCAGCGGCGCACTAAATTTCGAACGAGGAGATACATCCATGACCGCAGTCCCGACCGTCACTCTCAATAACGACACCACGATTCCGCAGCTCGGATTTGGCACTTTTCAGGTCACTCCGGAGACGACCAAGGCGGCGACCCTTGCTGCTCTTGAGGCCGGCTACCGACACATCGACACGGCCGAGATGTACGGCAATGAAAAAGAAGTCGGTGAAGCCATTGCAGAGTCTGCCCTGAACCGATCTGAAATCTACGTCACGAGCAAGCTCAACAACGGGTTTCATGACCGTGCCGACGCTCTGGCCGCTTTCGACCGCACCCTAGACGCCCTCGGCTTCGATTACCTCGACCTCTTTCTCATCCACTGGCCTCTCCCGGCTGTCGGAGACTTCGTCGAGACCTGGAAGGCAATGGAAGAAATGCAGCGCTCCGGACGCGTGCGCACCATTGGCGTGAGCAACTTCCAGCGTGAGCACCTGCAGCGTTTGTTTGATGAGACCGAAACCGTGCCGGCCGTCAACCAGATCGAAGTTCACCCGTACCTCACCCAGGACGCGCTTCGGGCATTCAATACTGAGCACGGCATTGCAACCGAGGCTTGGTCGCCGCTCGCACAGGGCGCAGTCCTTTCTGACCCGGTGATTACGGAGATCGCCGACCGTCTCGGTAAGTCCGCGGCTCAGGTCACCCTGCGCTGGCACCTGCAACGGGGCGACATCGTGTTTCCGAAGTCGGTTACCCGCAGCAGAGTCGACGAGAACTTCGCCTTGTTCGACTTCGTCCTGACAGAGGCGGATATCGTCGCGATCACCGCCCTGAACCGCGACGAGCGCACGGGCCCGAACCCCGACGAGTTCAACTACATCTCGTAGGCCGCGCTAACAGGACCGACATGTTTTTGGGGGCCACGGTGCTAGTTCGCACGTGGTCCCCGTACTTCTCTGTGGTCCTGCCGCTTCAGTTCGTGATGCGCTCGGTGGGCAGCGGCGCCTCCGGCGGGGTGCCGGTGCCGAATGGTCGGCCGTCGAGATCGGCACGAGAATGCGGTGCCAGCCAGGTGGCAGCATCCGGCCCCTTGGGCACAATGCCACTGGGATTGATATCGACGTGGGTCACGTAATAGTGCTTCTTGATCTGGTCGAAATCGATCGTGTCACCAAAGCCGGGCGTTTGAAACAGATCGCGGGCATAGGCCCACAGCACCGGCATCTCGCTGAGCTTGTTGCGATTGCACTTAAAGTGCCCGTGATAGACCGCGTCAAAACGTGCCAGGGTCGTGAACAAACGGATGTCCGCCTCAGTAATCGTGTCGCCCACGAGATACCGCTGCCCGGTCAGGCGCTCCTCGAGCCAATCCAGTCGGGCGAACAGGGCGTCGTAGGCCCGCTCATACGATTCTTGGCTGCCGGCGAAGCCACACTTGTACACGCCGTTGTTGACATCGTGGAAGATCAGTTCGGCGACCTCGTCAATCTCGGCACGCAGGCCCTGCGGGTAGAGGTCTGGAGCGCCCGCGCGGTGGTATTTCACCCACTCCGTCTCGAAATCGAGGGTGATTTGCGGGTAGTTGTTGGTGACGACCTTGCCGGTTGGTACATCGATGATCGCGGGCACGGTGATTCCGCGCGGGTAGTCGGGAAAACGGGCGAAGAACGCCTGCTGTAGGCGTTCGATGCCGAGCACCGGGTCGACTCCGCCCTGGTCGAGGTCGAAGGTCCAGCTGTTCTTGTCGTGGGTGGGGCCGGGCAGACCGAGTGAGATGACGCTTTCCAGCCCGAGCAGTCGGCGCACGATCGTGGTGCGGTTTGCCCACGGGCAGGCGCGAGCGGCGACCAGTCGGTAGCGGCCCGGTTCGACCGGCCAGCCGTCCCGGCCATCCCGCGTGATGCGGTCCTCGATGTAGTTGGTGTCGCGGTTGAAGTCCAGGCCGGGTTGTATATAGCTGGGTGTGAGGCTCATAGCTCTACGCTACGCGCCTCGAGCTGAACTGGCCGCTTTAGATCTCCCCACCCAGCTCCGCGGCGATTTCGGCGTCGGTACGGGCGTCGATGATGCCCCACATCATGTGCGTCGGGCCGCTGCTGTCGCTCGGTTCGGTGCGCGGCCGGCTGGCCCAGCCGTTGGCGACGGCGGCAGCACCGAGGTGCTCGAGGGAGGCGGCCATGCGCGTTTTGCGAATCTTGCCGGCGAATACACTGCCGTCGGGTGCCTGCCGCCAGCTGCGCTTGTGGGCGATCACGCGACCGATTTCTTCGTCGGTGAGCCAGCGCGAAAAACTACGGGTGGGCGGGTCGATGGCGGTCAGCTTCATGCCCACACTGTACCCGCCCACGGCATTGCTCAAACGCCCGAGACGCACTCATCTGACGTGGTTTTGCAACCGTGTTTTGCGCCCAATACCTCGTCTGACTAGAAGGTCCTGGCCATACTCGACAGCACGCATGCCGTCCCACTTTATCTCTAAGGCCCAGGCAGCATCGTCGAGTTCGGGTTCTGACCCGGCAACGGCGAGCATAGCGGAGTAAGCGTTCTTCGAGGGCGTGTGAGCGCTGTGGGCGGCTGCTGGTCGGGCATTCGTGCGTGAGTTGCCGGCGGCACCGGCGGGCTTCATCCGGTGAATCAACCAATTGTCCGCCCTGCCTCGTCCGTCTTTCGTTCGGATCAGGGCGAATCGGGCGGTGCCGCCGAGCCCGGCATCGGCTTCTCCATGCAGGCTAACGATGAGCTCATCATCGCGCCACTTCTCGAGCTCATACTCGCCGTGATCCCGGATCGTCACGCCGCCGGTTCGAGGTTCTTCTGAAAGAACATCGGCCCGGGGTCCTCGCTTGTGCCGACGCCGTGTACCCAGCGTTTGCGGGTGGCCGGTCGGTTCGCCGCATATGGAATGAGCACCTCGGCGATCGCAGCGTAGTAGGAAAGCACGTCGGCCTTGGTGGTGCCGGTCTCGGGATACAGCACCTTGTCGAGCTGGGTGAGCGTAATGCGGTGTGCATCGACCGATGCCACCTGGTTGTTGGCGTTCATGCGTCAACTGTGGCCCCACATGCGGGCCCTGATTGAGACCAAGCTGAAGCACGGCGATGCCGTCGAGACCGAAAAAACGCGTGCTCCCGACGACGATGATGGCGAGGGCGGCGAGGTGCTCGACCTGATGGAAGCCCTGCGGCGCAGCGGTGAGGCCAGCCGTGATCGCGCCAAGCCTACACCGAAGGCGAAACAGTCCCGGTCCGCCTTCTGACGGGGGTGATCCGACCGTGATTTGTCAATCATGTCGCGGGGCGCGCGCCGACCAGCCGTTCGATCGCTTCGAGCGGGATGGGAAGCCAGGTTGGACGGTTACGAATTTCGTAGACTGCCTCATACAGAGCCTTGTCGAGCTCGAATGCCGCGAGCAGGGCGCTCTGATCAGCTAGTTCAATGCCAGAACGTTCTGCGTAGCCGTCGAGAAAAGCGTCGCGGCAGGCTGCGGCCCAGTCGGGAATAGTCGAGCTGGGCCCCACTTCGGTCGCGTCCAAGACTGTTGCCGGCGTTTTCGTCATAGCTCCGGCGACATAGGAGAAGGAGCGCAGCATGCCAGCAACGTCGCGCAGCGGAACGTCGGGTTTGGTGCGTTCCCGCAGAGTGCGCAGCGGTTCGCCCTCAAAGTCGAGCAGTACCCAGCCGCGGCCTGGCGCATCGAGCACCTGACCGAGGTGAAAGTCTCCATGGATACGTTGCAGCCGTGGCCACGATGCCCCTTCTGCCCGCACGAACACCGCCTCGATTGCGGCGCGGTGTTTAGCCAGGGATGGCACCTCCAGCAGCGTGAGAGCGCAACGCTGGCGAATTTTGGCCATCTCCGAAGCGATGACCTCTGGTGTGGCTTCGACGGTGGGCAGGCTGCGTGCTAGATCCTGGTGCACGTCGGCGGTGGCCTGACCGAGGCGCCGCGCGGGGCCGGTGAAATCGTTGCCGGCGGCCGCAGCGATCAGCGCAGTGCGCCACGCGTCGGGGGCATCGGGTAGGAACTCCTGGGCGAACGCCAAATGCCCAACGGCGCTACTTCCCGGCTCGGCGGGGTCATCCCACTGGCCCAGGACGGCGCCAAACGGCTGCGGCACCCGTAGCGATCCGGCGCCGGCCAGGGCGGCCTGCACCGTCACATCCGGATTCTCTCCGGCGTGGATAATGCGAAAAACCTTACAAATGATTGGAGTGGTCGGCCTGCCCGCCGCGTCCGCCTGTTGCACGATGATCGATGTATTGGACTGCTCGCCGCTCAGCACCCGGCTCGACGTGACGGTGCCCTGTGACGCGGCGTCGACGCCCGGCCGCAGGTTCTCGCCACGCGCGCTCGCCGCAACGCCGTCGATCAGGGGATGCGGGGAAGCGGCAGCCACGCCGTTGTTCTCCATGAACGAGAGCAGCGCCCCGGCGAACGCTGGATCGTGGGGCGCGTCGTAGATGAAGCGCGCCCGGTTGGATCCGGGATTGCGCACCGTAATCAAGGCCGCCGCACCGTCGGGCCATTCGGCGCGGCGTTCGGTGGTTGGCAGCTGGTACAGGGTCAGATTCAGACTTGCGGTGTCCAGAACGAGGTCGACGCGGATGGTGACTCCGGGTTCCGCGCAGGCCAGGGAAATGTGACCGATGCTGCGTAGGGCCGGAATCTGACCCTTGTTGCCGAACCAACGCTGGGTCGATACCCAGTCGTTGACGTAGCCGGGTAGCGGTGTTCCTCGGTGGCTCGGGGCCAGATCTGAGCTGTGGGCACGGTCTCCATCGATCATGCCGCCAGCGTAGCGTTCTCACCGGAATTTCGCCCCGAGTCGCTGTTCGGGATTGCCGCAGCGGTGGATGCAAGAAGGCGCGTTGGTGAGTATCTGCAATCGCAGTCGGAGCTGCACCCTCGCACGCTCACGCGGGTAATGGATGCGCCGGGAACGGTTGTTCCCGGCCGCGAAGGGGCTAGGCCGAGGCGTGCCCAGCGAGGGCGACGTGCGGCAGGCGCACTGGTTCAACACGAATACTGGTGCGCTCGCAGCCGGTGCACTTCAAAACATAGAGGGGAAGGGCAATGTGCAGGGCGTGCGCCGGATTGGGTTTCAGGCGGGCCGAGGACTTGCAAAACGGGCAGGTAAGTCGCATGGAGGGGTCCCTTGGCTTGTTTCTGCGCAAGTGGTAACTCGCGTCAGCATGACACTAGGGGGATCCACTTAAGTTCGCTGCCCCTTGCATTCGCAGGCAAATTATGCATACCGAGCAGTCTGTGTCGGATCAGTGTGGTCCGTGCGGTCGATGAGGGCGCAGCCAAGACAACCGCAATAAATTTTGGCCGGGAATCAGGGGTATACAAAGAGTCTTATGTCAAGTGGCGGTCGTCTTAAAGACACCCTTCGTTCACGTTTGTGCCGGTCATACACTGTGCCAATGAATACCGTGCCAATGAATAATGTTCCCCTGAATTCCGTTCCTCCACAGTCCGGCGGATCCCACGACCTTGGGCCCGCCCCGAAGACGACGAGCGCACGGCGCGGCTCCAGCTTTACCTGGCATCAGCAGCACAAGAAGTCTTTAACCATGGGGGAGCGGGCCGCCGACACCATGCGCAACTCCATGGGCAGTTGGCGTTTTGTCGGTGGCTTCGTCTTGTTCGTGATTCTGTGGGCCGTGGCGAATTCATTCGCGAACGGCTGGGATCCTTACCCCTTTATTCTGCTTAACTTATTTCTGAGCATGCTCGCCGGTCTGCAGGGCGCGATCCTGCTCATCTCCGCCAAACGGCAAGATGCGATCGCGGCGGCCCTGGCGCAGCACGACTTCGACACCAACATTGCCGCGAAGACTGATATTGACGCCCTGCTCGCGATTAACAATCGTCAGCTCGTGCTGATCGCTGATCTGCAGACTATCCGCGAACACCTCGACCTGCCCCGGCCGGCAGCTGCGGCCGAGCAGCCCGAGGCTGGCCGCACGATCACAGGGTCCGCTTAAACGGATGCCGCCAGTAAGCTCACGACGACGGTATCGCCCTTCGTCGATAGCTGGCCAACCTCGGCGAACCCGAGGCGGCCGTGGAACGCGAGCGAACCCGGGTTCGGCGGTTCAAGGTTGACCTCGCACAGCACCTCGGCCAGCAGCTCGCGGCGGGCCGCACCGAAGATAGCGTCGTAGAGCACCTGGCCGAGCCCCTGCCCGCGAAAACCGTCTGCCACGACGATGCGGTCGACGTAGAGAAAATCAGTGGAACGGTTGGAGAACCAGCGGTAATTCTCGCTTTCATAGGCGGCCCCCGCGACAAACAAAATGGCGAAGCCGAGTACATCAGCAGCCGCATCGTCGTCAGCGACGACCGCGACCGCGAGGTGGCTGTGCTCGACCAGGGCGGCCAACGCCGACGCATCCAGCTCGTTGACCGCGGGAACGGCGGCATTGTTGAGCGCGAGTAGTCGCGGCAGGTCGGCGGGTACGAGGGAACGAATCGAAAAGGTCACCCCATAACGATAGGCCAGTGCTCTACGCCGCTCCGCCCACGCCCACGCCCACGCCTGCCCGGTACACGGCCGTCGCGATAACGAGGTCTTCCCACGACATTCCGGTGCTCTTGAAGATGCGCGGCCGATCCGTCGCGGCGGCGACGGTCCCCGTCACGATAGCCCGCAGCGGCACGAGGTCGCCCGAGGCGATGACACCCTCGGCCAGCGCGATGATGACATCGCCGGCCTCGCGACGTGCGGTCGCCGGGTCCTCGACGACGACCTGCGAGCGGGCGACGAGCGCGGAGTCCAACTCGCGCGCATCCGCTTCGTGCGAACCGACCGCGACGATGCAGCAATCGGTGGGCACCCGTGCGCCGTCGAAAAGGGGGGTGCGCGCGGTGGTCGCGCAGACAATCAATTGGGCCGTGGCGACGTCGCCGGCGGTACCGACCCGCGCCGGCAGCCCGCTCGCGATCGCGCGCGCGGCGAACAGTTCAGCGCGGTTTTGGTCGCGCGCCACGATCGTGACCCGGCCGATCGAGCGGATGACCCGCATCGCCTCGATATGCCCCCACGCCTGCGGCCCCGATCCGAACACCAGGAGATGCTCCACGCGGGCCGGGGCGAGGTAATCGGCCGCTGCCGCCGACACCGCCGGGGTGCGCAGCGTCGTAATCGCGGCGCCGTCAAGCAGGGCCATCGGGGTGAGGTTGAGAGCATCCAGCAGCAGATAAACACCCTGAATGCGGTCCTGGCCGACAGCGGGGTTGCCCGGCGCGACCGACGCGACCTTGATGCCGACAAAATCGGACGCTTCGGCGGGCATGATCAGCAGCTGGCCGTTCGCGACCGCGAGCACCTGGCGAGCGAAGTCCTGCGCCGGATCGAGCCCGGTCGATAGTGCGTTCTGCACGGCGCGCACCGCCGTAAGAAAGTCAACCCGCTCGAAAATCTCGGCCGCGGTGACCATCGTGGTCGGGGCCGGTGTTGTCGATGTCATCCTACGCAGACTATCGCGCGGGATGAGGCTGCAAGGCGCGTCCGGTCCGTCACCCTGCGAGAATGGACTGTCGCCGTTTCACCCTGTCGCCGTTTCACCCTGGCGACGCGTTTCGCGGCGGCACGAGGAGACAACGGCGCATGACTGACCAGATGAGCACAGACCAGACAAGCACGACTAATTACCGTGTTGCACGCGATCAACTGCTCGCGCTGCGGAGCGATCACGCCCGCGCTGCGCGGGAGTTTCGCTGGCCCGACGTCGGTGAGCACTTTAACTGGGCCACTGATTGGTTCGATGTGCTGGCTCGCGGCAACGACAAGATCGCGTTGTGGATCGTCGAAGAAGACGGCAGCGAGCAGAAATTCACCTTCGCCGAGATGGCGCACCGCTCCGATCAGGTTGCCACCTGGCTGAGCAGGCAGGGCGTGCGGCAAGGCGACCACGTCATGCTCATGCTCGGCAACCAGCGGGAAATCTGGGAGGCGATGCTGGCCATCATGAAGGTCGGCGCTGTCATCATGCCGACGAGCGCGGTGCTCGCCTCGCACGACCTGACCGACCGGGTGCGTCGCGGCGGCGTCGCCCACGTGATCGCCAACTCGGCCGACGCGGCCAAGTTCGACGATGTTCCGGGTGACTACACCCGAATCAGCGTCGGTGCCGCGCGCCTCGGCTGGGCCGACTTCGCCCAGGCCTACGACCTCACCCCTGAGCCCATCGTGACGGTCGTCGCATCCGCTGACCCGTCCCTGATCTATTTCACCTCCGGCACGACGAGCAAGCCCAAGATGGTGCTGCACTCGCAGACCTCCTACCCGGTGGGCCACCTTTCGACCATGTATTGGCTGGGCCTGCGCCCCGGCGACGTGCACCTCGCCATCAGCTCGCCCGGCTGGGGCAAGCACGCCTGGAGCTGCTTCTTCGCCCCGTGGATCGCCGAGGCAACCGTGTTCGTCTATAACTATTCCAAGTTCGACCCGGCCGCCCTGATCGCGCAGCTGCACCGTGCGAAGGTCAGCACCTTCTGCGCGCCGCCGACGGTCTGGCGCATGCTCATTCAAGCGGATGTCGGCCCTCGGCCGGCCAGCCTGCGTGAGTTGCTCTCCGCCGGCGAACCGCTGAACCCGGAGGTGATTCGGCAGATCGATGACGGCTGGAAGCTGACCATCCGTGACGGGTTCGGCCAAACTGAGACCACCGCGATCGTGGGAAACGGGCCAGGATCGCAGCTCAAGGCCGGGTCGATGGGCCTGCCACTGCCCGGTGTCTCGATCAAGCTGCTCGACCCGATCACCGAGCTACCCGCCGATGAGGGTGAGATCTGCCTCGACCTCTCGCAGAGCCCGGTCAACCTCATGACTGGCTACCACGGCGAACCCGACCTCACCGCGCACGCCATTCGCGGTGGTTTCTTTCACACCGGCGACGTCGCCACGATGGATACCGACGGTTACCTTACCTTCATCGGCCGCACCGACGACGTGTTCAAATCAAGCGACTACAAGGTGTCGCCGTTCGAGGTGGAGAGCGTGCTGCTCGAGCACCCCGCCGTCGCCGAGGCCGCCGTTGTTCCAGCGCCCGATGCCACCAGACTGAACATTCCCAAGGCCTACATTCATCTGGCACCGGGCTGGGCACCGACGGCTGAAACCGCCGAAGCCGTGCTGCTGCACGCCCGTACCGGGCTCCCTGCCTACATGCGGGTGCGGCGGGTGGAGTTCTTCGAGCTGCCCAAGACCATCTCCGGTAAAATTCGCCGGGTCGAGTTGCGCGAGCGGGAAGACGACGCGGCCGCAGCCGGCACCCGCCTGCCGAACGAGTGGCGTGACGACGAGTTTCCGGGACTCAAGCGCTAACCGCATCCGCTCGACGTACGGTACTAACAGCCCATGACGCGTGCGACTGCGGCGATTGCGTGCACGGCTGCCGCTTGCCCGACACGTAAAACCGGCAAAAATGAGACACGCCGCGCCGTCCCATCTCAGATCACGGCGTGTCGCGAAATCTACCGGTTTTACGTACACAGGCGAGGCCAACTTCTAGTAGCGGGCGAGCAATTCCGTCTTCTTGGCGAGGAATTCGGCATCCGTCACCACACCGGCATCACGCAGCTGACCGAGCTGGGACAGGTGCACGGCGATCGCGGTGGAGGTGGCAGGCGCGGCGTGGCCTTCGAGCTGGCGGCGCGCAGGCGCGGCAGCCAGGGCCGCGACCGGCTCGGGGCTGACCGGGAGCCCCGGGTTCACCGTGGCGGCGGGGGCATGGCCCGACTGCGACATGCGGTCGATCCAGGCCAGCGCAATCGCCGAGAGAATGAAGACCATGTGAATGATGACCTGCCAGAGCACGCCGTCCCAGGTGTAGACATTTCCGGTGATGGTCTCGGTCGGGTCGGTGGAGACCGGGATGCCGCGCGCGGCCAGGTCGCCGACCTCGATGAAGGTCTTGAGTAGGTGGATCGATGAAATTCCCACGATGGCCATGGCGAGCTTGACCTTGAGCACGTTGGCATTGACGTGAGAGAGCCACTCCGGCTGGTCAGGATGTCCTTCGATGCTGATCCGGGAGACGAACGTCTCATACCCGCCAATGATGACCATGATCAGCAGGTTGGCAATCATGACAACGTCGATCAGGCCGAGGACCGAGAGCATGATCGCGGCTTCTTCAACGTGGATGCCGCCGTCGTCGCCGGGCACGGTCAGCGAGGTCCAGACATCACTACCGAGGTTGATGAGTTCAACCATGAACACGATCACGTAGATGATTTGAGCGATGATGAGACCGATATAGAGGGGCGCCTGCAGCCAACGGCTGAAGAAAATCATCAGGCCGACGCTGCGTACCCAGCGGGACTGGGGGCGGAACGGGCGGGGAATGGCTGTTTCGGTCACCGATCGATCATAGGTGGGAACCAAGTGGGAACAACCTGTGAGCGGATGTGCTCAGCTGGTTCTCAACGCCCGCACCAGCAGTCGGGGATCACCGTTCAGGGAATCCAGCCCGAGCAACTCGGCAAAATGGGCCGACGGCTCGACACCGAGCTCCCGCTGCAGGTGGGCGCGAAAGTTGCGATACACCCGCAGCGCCGACGCATAATTATTTTCGGCGAGGTGGCAGCGCACGAGCAGGCGCTGGGCGCTCTCGCGCAGTTGATCGACGACGGTTACCGTCCGAGCCGCAGCGCACTGTTCTTCTACGGCCCAGAATGGCCAGCCTCGACGAGGTTGTCAATGCCGTTTTGGGCACAAAACGGATGCGGTACCGCGCCCAGCACGCGCCAGAACGCGCAGTAACTGTTCGGTAACACCGGCCGCACTACAGTCGACTGTCGAAGACCCTCGGTCGGTACCCGTAGCATCCGCTTGCAGCCGGCCCCGCCAGATCGGACCATTATGAAGCAATTCGCCCGCTGCGTGGGAATCAATCGGTTCGAGAATTTACCAATGAGCAGCTGGTTAAAGGGCTACGTGAACGATGCCGAAGACGTCAACGCCCTACTCGGTATGGCTTTCGGTTTCGCCGACACGAGTATCACCGTACTGACCGACCGACCGCGCCGCGACCAAAGACGCTCTTTGCGGGGCACTGAGCGAGGCGCTCGACCGGGCCAACACATCGGGCGAGCACCTCGTGTTCACGATGTCGAGCTCACGACGGACCACCGTCGTGCGCGTTGTGTGCCGCCCGCCCTCGTCAAAACGCAGTTGCCCGCCGCCGCGAGCACGGTGGGATTTTCCCAGAGAAATCGCACGATCTCCTCCGGGGCGCTGCACAGTGCGGCTCGGCGAACCGGATACCGCAAGCCCACAAAGGTCGACACTCCCGACAGATCGGTCGGCGTCGGCAGGACGATTTCAGCCTCGGCAAATGCTGTGACGACCGCGCCGCGATAGTCGAGGTCGTCGTCGGGCACGACAGCGGTGTCGGCGGCGAGAATGCCGCGCAGCAGGTCTTCCCAGGTGACATCGACCGGCGTCATATAGCCGAGGCTTCGAATGAGCATGCTCAGTACCTGCCGGCCAACGGATGCCCCGGCGCGGTCCACCTGCTGCAGGCGCGGGCGGCCGCCTGGCGCGTCGAGTCATTGCAGCCAGCGCCGGGACACCACTCGCAGCGGCGCCTGAACGACCGCCCCGCCGCGGGCGTACGGATCGTGCAGGGTGCGCCAGCCGGCCGTGCTGTCGTTCAGGGACGGCCGCACCGCCCGGCGTTTGAAAAGTCCGTCGCCAAGGCGAAACAGTTTGCGGAGCGGCGATTTCTCGTCGAGAGAATCCAGATCGAGGCTGTCGCCAGCCGTCGTGGTGAGCAACTGTTCGACCAGCACGCGGGTGGAGAACACCGAGAGCAACGCCACCAAGTCGGCGATGGCCTCGTGCAGGGCGAGCTGATCGGCTTCGGTGTTGGCATCTGCCCACTTTGGTCGGTAGCCGTCGACGATGCGTGCGTCACTTCGTGGGCCACGAGGTCGCGAATCAGAGCGAGTGGCACCGCCGTGGTCGACCGGCTGTCCCCGAGCAGTACCTCGAGATTGTCGGGTGGCTTCTCATCGAGGATCATCCACGGCGGGGTGGGGGAACCGAGGTTGAGACTGAACGGCTTCTCGCCTGAACGGCTTCTCGCCTGAACGGCTTCTCGCCTGAACGGCGCACGATCACGTCGAACCGCACGCTGCGCGGTCCAGGTCCGATGCGCTGAACTGGAACCCGCAGGGTCGTCGTCAGCAGTAGCTCTGGTTCGTCCGTCGAAGGGTTGCGGGGGACCGTCGTGAACGGACCCTCTGCCAAAACGGTCAGGTTGATCTGCAGGCCGCCCTGTCCGGCAGCGCTGAGCCCCGGATCGATACCAGTTGTCATGGCGGCCCCTACAGCATCCGTTCTGATCGGTAATTTCCAACCATCGACCGGGTCTGTCAAGGCTCAGGCGAAGATAACCTGGTAGTAACACGTCAGCGCCATAATCTCTAACGTCCCACCCCTGTTTCAGAGGCACTTGACCGTGAGAGGAACGGCGCCGTTCCCGAACAGATGACCGTGGCGACGCGGCAACCGCCGCTGTCGCTTTCGCAGACCGAACTCGACCGGCTGCGGCCGCACGTGATCAACCTGAACGGTGGCAAATTCTCGTCGAGTGGAGCATTCCACAGCATCAAGAACGGTGTCGACGCCATCTTCTCCAGGTACCTGCCGGCATTCGTGGCTGAGCATGACGGCGTCGTTCCGGTCGTCTTCCACGCCCACGGCGGGCTCGTCGATGAACAGGCCGGGCTGCGGATCGCTCAGGTTCAGGTCAACTGGTGGAAGTCCAACGGCGTCTATCCCATTCACTTCGTCTGGGAGACCAGTCTCGCTGGGGCCATCACGAGCGCCGCCGGGGACTGGGCCATGGGCCGGCGCGGCTGGCTTGACGACGCCAAGGATCGGGTGCTGGAACTCGCCGCGCGATTTGGGCAGGGTGAGGCGATCTGGGGGCAGATGAAACGATCGGCCGAGGCGGCGTCGGCCGGCGACGGCGGGGCCTGCTACGTCGCTGAGGCGCTCTGCGCCTACTGCACGGCCCACCCGGAAACGATCAGCCTGCACGCCGTCGGGCATAGCGCCGGGTCGATCTTTCACTCCTTCTTTATGCCGACGGCGTTGACGGTGGGAGTGCCGCCGTTCGACACGCTCAGTCTGCTCGCCCCAGCTGTGCGCACCGACATCTTCGAAAAGCAGCTCGTGCCCGAAATCGGCCGCGGAGTGCAATCGCTCGCCGTGTTCACCATGACCGAGAAACTCGAACGCGACGATACCTGCCTCGGCGGCTACGGAAAGTCCCTGCTCTACCTCGTTCGGGCCTCGTTCGAGCCCAAAGAATTCTCGCCGATTCTCGGCCTCGAAGAGTGCCTACGGGCTGACCCGGTGCTGGCCAAACTGTTCGGGCTGTCCGGCACGAGCGGGTCGCCCAGTCTCGGCGGCGCCGCCGACATCATCTGGTCGAAAACGACGAGCGGCCCGGTAACCAGCCGAAGCACGTCGACCAGCCACGGTGATTTCGACAACGACATTCCCACCATGGACAGCGTGGCCCGCCGGGTCACCGGCAGCTCACACGTTCAATCATTCCCGGTCATCCGCAGCCGCGGAGACGAGCTCTGGCCGGTGCCCGATCCTGCCGCGCCCCGGCCAGCCGGCACGCACCACGCGCTCTGTGTCCGCATCAACGCCTATCCCGGCGGCGATGCCCTCGACGGCTGCGTAGCGGATGCCGAGGCCGGCAACGCCGAGAAGAAGTACGACGAAGCCCTCTGCCCGATCGACTTTCGTGACGGCAACTTGATCATCGACGACGACCTCGGGGAAATCTTCGACCAGCTACCCGACGGGGTGAGCTTCACTGTGTTCTTTGATTCGTACCATTCGGGCGATGAACAGCGTCGGTTGCAACTGCTGCCGGCCGATGTCGCCGACCTCAGCGCGGCATCCGCCCCGCACGGGCGTCGAGCTCGGTTCATTATTCCCGACGAGGCAACGAGCAAGAATTATCGGGCCAAGCGCGGCACGCCCGCCCGGGCCGGCAAGCGGGCATTGGCGCGGGAGGTGCTGTTCAGCGCCTGCAAACCCGCCGAGGTAGCATACGAGACGGGCGGGCACGGCGACTTCACCGTTGCCGCGAGCCTCCTCGTCGTTCCGAGCGCGAATCGGCTGACCAACGGGAAATTTCTGGCCAAGGTGCGGGAGACATTTTTGAGCCAGGCGCGGCAGAACCCCGATTTCAACGGTCCGCGCGCCGCCAAATCCCGGGTTTTCCTGGCTCCGCTCATGGCCGCGGCGGCGGAACCGGCGAACCTGCCGCCTGCCGATCCGACTACCGACCCGCCCGCCGACCCGCTTGGCGCCGCACCCGGCCCCCTGCCGGACACGATAACGGCACTGCTCGGCGTCGCTGTCGGAGTCAGCGCCGGTGGTGGTGGCACCGGGAATGACGCGCCGGGGGCATCCGCCGGCAGTGCTGGCGTTACGGGTATCGTGGCCTCTCGCGAAGCGGATGCCGCAGCGCGCGCCCTCGCGGCCGCCGCGTTCCTGCGCGCCGCCGCCGACTTCATCGACGGCTAGCCGAACGGGGCAGCGGTCTGAGCAGGTCGGCCGCGCTGGAGTTGCAGCACTGCGCTAGAGTTGCGCCGCTGCGCGGGAACTGCGGCACCGGGCATCCGTTGGGCCGTGTCGCCGTACGCGGGAACTGCGCCAGTACGCGGGAGGCACGGCCTGGCCGGAAGTCCCGCGCCACGCGATTCGCGGGTGCTGCGCCAGTGAGCGGGAGTTGGGCCTCCCGCGCAGCGGCGCAGTCCGCGCGCACCGTGAAAGTGCCCCGACGGGGGCGACGGGCCGACGGCAGCCGCTTATTGTCGACATCTTTCGCATCCTGCGCCGCGCCCTGCGACACTGGGAGAACAGCTCTGCGCCGAGGTCTCGTGACCGGATCGCCGAAACGATGTACGCGCCATGCGCCTCGGAAGGACCCCATGCTCGATTTCTTGTTCAGCCCGATCCCCGGGATCATTTTTACGATCGTCGTTGTACTGCTCATCGGCCTGATCTACGCGAAGACGATCTACAAGAATGCCGGGCCCGATGAGGCCCTCATTATCACCGGCAAGAAGAGCCGCAAAACCATCGTCGATGGTGCCACGCTCGAGGAATCCGGCCAGCGCGTGGTGCACGGGCAGGGTGTGTTCATCACCCCCTTCTTTCAGAAGGCGTTCAAGATCAGCCTCCGCAGCCGGGCGATCGAGATTACCGCTGTCGCGCAGGATCGCAACGGCATCACGCTCTCCGTCGAAGCCGTCGCCATCGTCAAGGTCGGCGACGACCCCGCAGCCATTCGCGCCGCCGCCCAGCGTTTTCTTGGCCAGGACAAGAACATCGATGGGTTCGCTCAGGAGGTACTGAGCGGTTCGCTGCGTTCCTCGATCGGGGCGACCGACGTGATGACGGTCATTCAGAAGCGCGACGAGCTCGGCACTTCGGTGCTCGCCACCGCCCGCGAATCCCTCGCCAACCAGGGCCTTGACGTTGACTCGTTCGAGATCAAGGGCATCACCGACGAGAATGACTACATTCGAGACATTGGCCGTGCCGAGCAGGCCAAGGTGCGCCGCCAGGCGGAGGTGGCCGAGCACGTCGCGAACCGCGAGTCGCAGGAAGCCCTGATCACCGCCGAGCAGGCCATCGCGGAAGCCCAAAACACGCTCGCTCTGCGGAAGGCCGCGCTGCAGCTCGACACTGACAAGGCCTCCGCCGAAGCTGCTGCATCGAAGCCGCTCGCCGAGGCAAAGGCGCAGCAGGCCATCGTGCAGGAGCAGGAGCTCACGGCCCAGCGCCGCGCGAGCTTGCGCAAGGCCGAGCTGGAGTCCGAGGTCAACGCGATCGCCGATGCCGATGCGTACCGCATCCGGGTGACCGCGATCGCTGCCGCCGAAGCATCCGTTGCCAAAGCCACCGCCGATCGCGACAGCCGTGTCGCCAACGCCGACGCCACCCGTGCAGAGGGTCAGGCCGAGGCCGACGCCATTCTCGCCCGCGGTACCGCTGAGGCGACGGCCACCCGGCTCTCGGCCGAGGCCGTTGCTCAGCAGTCTGAGGCGCTCATTCAGCTGCGCCTGGTGGAGATGCTGCCGCAGATCGCGCACGAGCTCGCCGCGCCTATGGGCAACATCGACCAGCTCACCGTCATTTCAACGGATGGTGCCAGTCAGCTGTCCAAGAACGTCGCGTCGGGTTTCAGCGAGGTTGACGCTGTGCTCGGCTCCACTATGGGTATCGGCATCAAGGACCTGCTGGGCGGCCTGCTCGGTGGAACTGCCGGGGCGGCTTTGCGGAACGCCTCGCCGGCCCACGCCGGCCCATCCACCGCGCCGGTTGCTGCGTGGACGGACACGTCATCGACGGATTCTGTCATGACGTCGCCGTCGGTGCCAGCCGCACCGTCGGCCTCGACCGCCGCGACCGCCGCGACTTCGGTGGCGACGTCGGTGGCGACCGCTACGGATGCGGCCCGCTCGGCTGCTGGCGAAGCATCCGTTGCCGATTCAATCAACGGCGTCGATCTTGATGCCCTCGCCAACGAGGCCGCTGCCGCCATCGCCCAAGCTGCGGCTGCGCGCCTGCCCAAGAAAGCCGGCGACCGTCTGCTGCCGTAACCTCCCGATCACCGCGCGCCACGGTTAGCAGCCGGGGCCGTGGGGGTTGGCGAGGCAGTCCTCGGCAACGAGTACGGTGGATTCTTTCGCGGCGACGACGGTGAATGGTACTGAGGGTACCGTGACGGTTCCGTCGACGGGGCGCCAGCCTTGGTCGCCGAAGCTGTAGTCGGCGTGGTAAGTGACCGTGAGCACGACAGGATAGGTGCCCTTGATCGTGTATTGGTGGCTGGTGGGGGTGGTGGAGAATTCGGTGAGGCCGAGCGCTTCCCAGCTCGCTCCGCCAGTTGCGGTGGTCGCGGTGGCGCCGTCGCCGTAGTCCCAGTGGTAGGCGATTGGTGTGAACATGACTTGTGCTGGCTGGCCGAGTAGTAGTCCTTCGCCGATTTGAGTGGATGCGTTCACCCAGAAGTTTGCGGCGAGTCCGACGATGGCCCAGCCATTGGGTTCCATGGATGTCGGGGCTGGATAGGCGGGGAAGTTTTCAAGGTCGGAGACTCGCACGACGGTGTCGGCGGAGCAGAGGGTGCAAGCCGGACCGGGTTCCGCGATGGATGGTGACCACTCAGGGTGTCCTTGCAGCATCGTGAACGTGCCGGTGCCGCAGGGAACCCATTCGATTTCTGGCGACATTGGGTTGCGGCGCGCACATTTCTCTACTTCGGCGGAGCCGCCCGTTGAGCCGCCGCCAGCCCGAGTTGCTCTACCTTTGCCATCTGACGTCCCCGTAGCTTCCGCAGTCAGGTTGACGCTGTCGTCATTTGCGACCCCTCTCGTGTCCGGGCATTTCCCATTCATTCGGCCTAGACGACTGCAATCGACTACGGCGACGTCAGCATCGGCATCGGCGTCAGCAGCGGAAATAGCGAGCGAGGATATCGATGTCATGAAGATTAGGATCACTGACAGAAGTTTTGACCGGACCATGAGTCTTCCCTGTCGATAAGGAGTTTGGCTGGTTCGCCCTTACTGGAGACGAATCCGACTTGAAGTGGAACTCGCTCGGGTCGTCCGGCTGGAGTGACGTCTGTCCCGGACGCATCGAAAACTCGTATACCTGAAAAATCCGAGCAAAGATAGAGGTCCACCTGGGCGTGCCCAGCTAGGACATCGGAATAGCTCACGAGGGAAATGGTGTCAAAGGTGGAGACACCTCGGCCAACATTTCCAGATTTCGCAAAATCGTCAAGCCCGGCGAGTACCTCTGGTTCATATCGCTTACTGACCAGGGAGCCAACGGCCGCGACAGGATCTCGTCCGCCGTTCGTGAAAAAATCGTCCACTTCAGTCGAGTACGCAGCGTAGGCAGCGGTCGCGGCGGCGAGAGCTTCGTCGTTCGACGCGAAGATTGGTGCGGCCTTGGTCGGCGCAGGGGTAGTTTCGGCGGTCGGCGGCGACGTGTCGGGCGGCGCGGGAGTGGCCATGCATCCGCTCAGCGTGCCGAGCGCCAGAAACTGCAGGGCGACGCCGAACGCAGCGGTTTTTAGAGAGCGGTGACGCGACGGGTTTCGCATGGGGTCACAGTAGACCGGATTGCTACATTCCCGTTTAAGTTATCCACAGGCTGGTGTCGTGGGGCGAATCCCGCTAGGACTCCATCGACATGGCGCGGGTCGAGGTGTGTTGCCGAGCGGACGCTGGGTGTGCTCACGCAATCGCCGCGAGATGCCAGGTCTGGCCCCATGAGGTGGTGCGGGGACGCGAGATGCCATCTTTAGCCCCATGGTTTTCGCGAGATGCCACTTCTAGCCCCTTAGCAAACTCTCATGGGGCCAGAAGTGGCATCTCGCGCAGGCTCGGTGTCGGTGGTGGAGAATTCGGTGCGTCCGAAATGTCCGCGGCAGCTCAGGGTTCCCTGCTAGCGCCACCGTGGGTCGTGATGGCGCCGTCTTCGTATGCCCTGCGGTAGCTGATCGGGGTGAACATGACTGGTGCGCGTTCGCCCATCTACAGGTTGGTGTCTGGCACCAAGGACTGTCGGGTCTACCTCACACGTGCGCGGTGCGCGCGTGCCCGAACAGGGCGGCCAAGGCCGACTGGCCTCCGGCTCGCATCGCTGCCCGCTGGCGTTCAGCTCCGATATCCTTGCCGCCGCGCAGTGCTGTCGTGACGACCGCACTGGTGAGGGCGGCCAGCAGCAGGGTCGACGGCGCGCCCAACTGGGCGTCACACACGCGAATCTCCACGGTCGGGTGGTCTTCGGCCAGGCGCGCATTCCACGAAATGGTGCGCAGATCGTAGGTGCCGCCCACCCCGACGAGCCGGCGAATTCTGCGGTCGTAATCGGCGGCATCCGTGAATATCGGTGGGCAGCCGATCGTCGACCAGCGGCGCATGTGCACGCTGCGCCAGCTCGAGAAGCCGGTGTCGGCCCCGAGCCAGAACGGCGAATTGACGGCCAACGCAAGCAACGTCGGTAGCCAGACGCGCACCCGATTGAGAGCGTGAATCTCGGTGTCGCGGTTGGGAATGCCGACGTGCACGTGCAGTCCATTGATGAGGTGATCGGGCACCAACCCCCAAAACTCGGTCTCGACCGTGTGATACCGCTCCGCATTGGTCACCTCCGGCCAGCCTTCGGTCTGCAAAGGCGCTCCGACGCCAGATGCGAGAACGGCGCGGGCCTCGGCGGCGCGGGCCAGGCGAAACCGAAACGCGAGTAGGTCAGCGGATGCCTGTTCGAAGCGATCAAAGACCGGCGTCGATCGTTCGATCTGCGCCGCAAGAAACTCATGACTGACAAATCGAGACACCGCCGAATGGCCGAGTAGCTCGGTGTGTAGCGCCTCACCCACGTTGGCCGGCCGCAGCGTGGTCGGCTTGAGAAAGATGAATTCCTCTTCAATGCCAAACGTTCGCATGCACCCCCTCCAACGCCCTTGCAGGGAGAATACGCGCAAAGCGGTATCAAGCCGATACGTTTTCGTAACGACCAGCTGCGACACAATGGCGTGCACCTGACTAACATGAGCTTTCATTGCACACCGATGTGCACTCAGCTGGGAGTTACCGTGGTGGTGCAAACAACACAGGTTCCACGCGGCGCGGCCGAGTCACGGCGACGCACGTTTCGCGGAGCGCTGGGCGGACTGCTCGGTTTTGTGGCCATGAGCGTCGCGGCCGGGGTGCTCGTGACCGTGTCGGTGACTCCGGTCATTGCACTCTCCGGCATCGCGGCCACGAACACCATCTCGGTATTCGAGAACCTGCCGGACTACGTCGACATTGAGCCGCTGTCGCAAAAGAGCGACATCTTCGCAACACGCACTGACGGAACCTTCGAACTTCTCGCCTCGTTTTATGACCAGAATCGAATCGAGGTGGGCTGGGATGCGATCAGCCAATTCGTCAAGGATGCCGCGGTGTCGGGAGAAGATCCCCGGTTCTATCAGCATGGCGGAGTCGACGTACAGGGCACCCTACGTGCCACGGCAACGACGGTGGCCGGCGGTGATACCCAGGGCGGATCATCCATTACCCAGCAATATGTTAAGAACGTACTGGTGCAAAAGTGCGAGATCATCACCGATACGCGTGCCCACGACGCCTGTTACAACGCTGCAACAAAGACAACTCCCGAACGTAAGCTCAAGGAAATGCGGCTCGCGATCGGAGTGGAGAAAAAGTACAGCAAGCAGGATATTTTGCGCCAATACTTCAATATCACCGGGTTCGGCGGCACCGTCTACGGCATCGAAGCCGCCGCGAACTACTACTTCAACACCACCGCAGCTAACCTCACCGTGACACAGGCCGCCAGCCTCGTGGCCATTGTCAACAACCCGGTCAAATTTCAGCTGGACTACCCAGCGAGCGAGAGCAACGGCGCCGCTAACGGCTATGCGGCCAACAAACTACGGCGCGACTACATTTTGCGTGAGATGCTGCGCTACAAGAAGATTAATCAGGCCGACTATGACGCCGCGGTGGCAGCACCGGTCGAGCCGATCATCACCGAGCCGAGCACCGGCTGCCAGACCGCACTGGGCAACGCCTTCTTCTGCGACTACGTGACCAAGATTCTGCAGACCGATCCCACCTTCGGAGCGGATGCCGCCACCCGCATGCTCAACTTTCGTCGCGGCGGCTATGACGTGTTCACGACCCTCGACCTCGACGTGCAGAACGCGGCCGTAACCACGATGAACCAGCAGGTTCCCAAGGTCTACGCCGGCGGCGATGTGGGTGCGGTGATCACGAGCGTGCAGGTGGGCACCGGTCGGGTGTTGGCGATGACCCAGAACAAGGACTACAGCCAGGATCCGGCTGTGCAGGCGACTGGAGCCAATTACACCGGAATTAACTATGCGACCGACTTTGCCGAGGGTGGGTCGAGCGGATTCCAACCCGGCTCGACCTACAAGGTATTCACCCTGGCTGAGTGGCTCAAGGAGGGCCATTCACTCAATGAACGTGTCGATTCCCGGCGCAAAGCCAAGTGGGGAACCTTTCAAGACAGCTGCCTGGGGCCGCAGAATTACGACAAGGAGATACCACCGTGGAACCCGCGCAACGACGCCAACGAGTCCGGCGCCAACTACAGCGCGTTGCAGGCTACCATCGGCTCGATCAACACCGGCTATATTGGCATGGCCAAGAAGGTCGACCTGTGCGGTATTCGCCAGACGGCAGAGGCATTCGGTATGCACCGAGCCACCGGCAACCCACTGTCGCAGACGGCGGCATCCGTTATCGGCACCAACGAGATCGCACCGCTCACGATGGCCGTGGCCTTCGCCGGCATCGCTAACAAAGGCGTGACGTGCTCGCCGATTGCTATCGACCGCATCGTTGGTCCCGACGGCGTGGAGCTGCCGGTGCCCAGGTCGGTCTGCACGGAGTCGGTTGACACCACTGTCGCCGCCGGTATGGCCTATGCCTTGCATCTGGTCATGACCCGCGGCACCGGGCAGCAATCGAACACGAACACGAAGCCGCAAGTGCCGATGATCGGAAAAACCGGAACAACGGATGGCGCCAAAGACACCTGGATGAGCGGTGCCAGCACGAAGGTGGCCACGGTGGTCGCGGTGGTGAGCCTGACCGGAGCACTCAGTCAGCGGCGTCAGTATTTTGGCAAGGACCAGATCGCGACAGCGCGGCACCGCATGTGGCCGGTCGTGATGTCGGCCGTCAACGCGAAGTACGGCGGTGACGCCTTCGACGAACTCGCACCGAAATACATTCCACCGCCCGTGGTCGTGGCACCGCTCGTAGTGGCCCCACCGGTGGTTGCTCCGGTCGTGCCGCCAGCCGAGCCGGCTCCACCCGAGACAGCTCCGCCTGCGGCCGGCCAATAGCAACCCAACACACCGGTCGTGCCGTTACCGCAGGGTCACGCACTCTGGGCCGCCCGCAGATTGTGAAGAATACCGCCCGGGCTCGCCGACTTAAGCGCCCGTTCCTGCGCCGCGAGTTCGGCGGCATAGGCGGCAGCGCTGGCCGCCTCCTCGGCCGCCGCCCGTTCGCGGGCGTGCCGCTCCTTCACCTGCCGAGCCACGTCGAACAGGTCCCAAATATTCTCCCCGGTCACCGAGACACCCCTGGCGCCCGAGCGCCTGGTGCGACCGCGCACGAGCATGTAGTTGGTCTGAAAAACCTGACCGCCGACCCGTTCTTGCGCATCGTGAAAGAACACGACGTTGGCTACCGGGCCGGTGCCGTCGTCGAGGCTGATGAACACGACCCGGCGGCCGCCGCGCATCGGCGGCGTATTCGTGGCCCGCCGCACTCCGGCAAGCAGCACCTCTGTGCCGCCGGGCAGGTTGCCCAGTTCGCTCGCCGGGGTGACCCCGAGCTCCTTGAACAGTGCGTGAAAGCGCTTCATCTGGTGAGTCGAGACGGCCAGATTCAGATCGAGTAGCTCCAGATCGGTCTGGGTGCGGCCGCGCAGTTCGAGCGACGTGATGGCGCCGGTTCGCCCACCCGATTCGCGCAGTCCGGAATACCGCGGCACCGGCAGCTCCACCTCAAACGCCAGCTGGTCGGCGCGAATAATCACGGCGGTGCCTCGCAGCGACTGAATATGCGCGAGCAGCTCGTGCCGTCGGCTGCGGTCGTAGTCGATAAACGTGTCGAGGGCGCCGACCCGGGCGAGCGCTTCGAAGGTGCGCCGCCGGGGGTGCACCCGATCGCGAAAGTCCTGCAGTGACCCAAACGGCTGATGCCGGGCAATGCGCTCCCGCTCCGTCTCCGTGCTGCCGACCAGTTCGGGCAGCGCCAAACGGATGCCCTGGCTCCCGTCGGCGAGATCTTCTACTCGATAGTCCAGCGCACTCGACTGCACGTCGAGCGGAAGCACCGGCACCCCGAGCACCCGGGCCTCGGCGACGATAAGGTCTTTCGGCCACATGCCGGGGTCATGGGTGAGCAGCCCGGCCAGAAAGGCGGCCGGATGGTGGGTTTTCAGCCAGGCCGACTGGTAGGTGGGCAGGGCGAACGCTGCGCCGTGGGCCTTGGCGAAACCGAAGCTGCCAAACCCTGCCAACACCGTCCAAACCTGGTCGATGACCTTCACACTGAAGCCGCGGGCCAGCGCTTTTTCGCGCAGGTACTTCTCAATTTGTGGCAGCTGCTCTGGCTTACCCAGGTGCCGGCGAAAGACATCCGCTTTACCGAGCCCACAACCGGTGAGTTCGTCGAAGAGGCGCATGACCTGTTCGTGAAAGATGACGACGCCGTTGGTCTCGCGCAGAATCGGTTCGAACCGGGGATGGATGTAGTCGGGGGCGACCTCGCCGTGCCGGGCCTGCAGATATTTGAGCGGCATGTTGTTCTTCATCGGGCCCGGGCGAAACAGCGAGATCTCGACGGTGAGGTCGTTGAATACCTCGGGTTGCAGCTTGCCGACCAGCTCCATCTGGCCGGGGGACTCGATCTGAAAGATACCGAGGGTGCGGGTAGAGCGAATGAGCTCAAAGGTTTTCTCATCGTCGAGCGGCACCCGGTCGAGGTCGATGCTCTCGCCGGTGAGCCGGTGGTGCTCTTCGACGGCGTGCGCCATCGCCGACTGCATGCGCACGCCGAGAATGTCGAGTTTAATCAAGCCCATCGGGTCCATGTCGTGTTTGTCGTACTGCGACATGGGCAGGCCCATACCGCTCGCCTGCACCGGGGTTCGGTCGAGCAGGCTGGCGTCGGAGAGGATCACGCCGCAGGGGTGCACCGAAATATGCCGGGGGAGTCGGTCAAGTTTGGCGGTGAGGTCGACCAACAGGTCGAGTTGTTGCGATTCGCGCACCTCGGTGGCGAGTGCCTCGAGTTCGGGCTTCTCTTCCAGGGCACGGCGAAAGTCGCGGGCGTTGAACCGCCACATCTGCTTGGCGATCACGTTGATCTGCGCGTCGGGCAGACCGAGGGCGAGGCCGGCGTCACGCACGGCGCCGCGGCCGCGGTAGGCATTGGTCATCGACATGAGCGAGACCCGATCGCTGCCGAAGGCGCGAAAGACCTCGCGGTAGATGTCGTGTCGCCGGGCCGACTCGACGTCGATGTCGATGTCGGGCAGCGTCTGGCGTTCGGGGGAGAGAAACCGCTCCCAGAGCAGCCCGTTTTCGATCGGTTCGACCGAGGAGGTGCGCAGCGCATAGTTGAGCACCGAGCCGACCCCGGAGCCGCGCGCCTGAATGCGGATGCCCATGCCACGAATAATGTCGGCCACCCGGGACACGGTGAGAAAGTAGCTGGCAAAGCCGAGGTGCTCGACCGTTTTCATCTCGTGGGCGAGTTGGGCGTGGGCGGCCTCGACCGCGCGCGAGCCGCTCGCCGAGTACAGGTCGGCGATGCCGCTTCGGGCGCGCCGCCACAGTTCGGTGACCGGGTCGCCGGTGACTCCAATGATGCGCGCCTCCGGCATGCGCGCACGCCCGAGGCCGATATCACTCACCGGGTCAAGGCTGCAGCGATCGGCGAGTTGTTCGGTGTCACGCAGCAGCCGTTCGAGGGCGCCGTCATCGTGCAGGCCGGCGTCGACGACCATGCGGGCCACCTGATGCATTGCTCCGGCCGGTTTGAGCCAGGCCTGGCCGTTGGTTTGGGGGGTTTCGAGTTCGGCGAGCGGCCGCAGAAAGCGTGCGGTATCGGCGAGGTCGGCGGTGACCGCTTCTTCTGGGGTGCCGTACCGCACAGCATTGCTGAGCACTGCGGGCAGCCCAGCGTTTTCGGCGAGGGCGAGCATGCGGGTGGCCGGGGTCACGCTACCGACCGTGCCGCTTTCGGCGAGGTGACAGACGACTTCGAGCACGACGGACTGGGTGGGCAGGGCGCGCTGCCAGTGGGCGAGCCGCACCGCGGCATCCGTATTGTCGCGCCGTCCGATGGCGAGGCCCACGTCGGAGTCGGGACCGAGTAGCACGGTGAGGGAGGTGAGCTGGGATAGATCGGCGAGCCTGGCTCGCGAAATGCTCGGCCCGGTGCTGCCGGACGTGAGCGCGCCGCGTTGACCGCCGCCGCCGTGGGCGGCGCTGACTGCCCGGCAGAGCGCGGCGTACCCGCGACCCTCGGTGCTGCCGTGGGCGAGCACGACGACCCGGCCGAGCGGGCGATACTCGTCGTCGTGTACGGCAAGTTCGGCGCCGAGCCCAGGGCGGATGCCCGCGGCAACGCACGCCCGCACGTGCTTGACGGCGCCGTAGAGTCCGTCACGGTCGGTGACGGCTAGAAAACTCGCACCCTGCGCGGCCGCCTGCTCGGCTAGGGCTTCGGGAAGTGTCACCCCATAGTGGGTCGAGTAGGCACTGGCGACGTGCAGATGCCCAAAATTCAATCCGGTGTTCATCCCCAGTCCAATGCTAAAATCCAGGATCCGTCGTCGTTGCGGCGCAGGTCATAGCGGTGCTGTTCTTCGCCGCCGCGACTGGCGTCGAGTCGCCACAGTTCGGTATCGATCCGGGTGGGAGTTCCTTCGTTTTCCCACCACCTGGTGCGTTTGAACACCGCTTGCGGTTGCCCGATAACTGTGTGTTCGAACCGATTCCAGATGAACGCGCGCGGGTCGCCATCAGCGGACAGCTCTACGTCAACCGGTGTATCAATAATCTGGGGCAAGGTGGCCTCCCTGTTCGGGTGCTGGTATTCGGGTGCATACGTACCGGCTGGTCACAAAAAAGCTGATGAGCCAATAATAAAAAATGCTGTATCAAGTTCGAACAAATGCTGAACAAAGCAGGTTCTTCTAGAATGCATCTTCTATATGAAAAGTGTAGGTTAACCCACTGACACGCGCCACAAGAGATTGCGTGAGAGCCATCCGCCGGCCTCGATCTACGATGGTCGAGTGACTGACATCGTTCCGAGCGACGCCGTGCTGCCCGATACTGTGCAGATCACCCGGGCGCTCGCGCAACGCCTGGTCGAGCAGGTCGCTCCGAGCCTCGTGCACAACGTCAACATTATGGATGCCGCAGGTCTGATCATCGGCTCGATGGACGCATCGCGCATCGGCACCCTGCATGACGGGGCGCAAAACGCCGCCGGACGCGGCGAGACGGTGCAGATTGCTCCCGGTGACGAGCAACCAGGCACCCGGCCGGGAGTGAATATTCCACTGATCCTCGATGGACGCGTCGTCGCGGTGGTCGGGGTCACCGGAACCCCCGCCGAAGTGTTGCCAGTGGCGCAGGTGCTCGTGCTCACCGTTCAGATGCTAATCATGCAGGAACGACTGCGGGACAACGCGTCGTGGCGAGAATCGGCGACCCGGGACATCCTCTCGAGCCTGTCGCTGCGCAAACTCACCGAGGGGCGCCTGATCGCGGCACTGCAGGGTATTGATGCTCCACTACAGCCGCCGTGGAATCTGACCGGCATTCTGCATCTTGGAGCCAGTCGTTCGGTGTTGTTTCTGCGTCAACTGCGCGATGTGTCCGGAGTTGTGGCCGCCGACATTCACGGTGCTGTCTGGGTGTTGAGCGGATCGTCGACCGCTCGTGGTCTCGCGCTGCTCCAGCAACGGTTGCAACAGCCCGGCTCCATGTCCGTGCGGTTTTTGACCGGGCGGGTTGGCGCGTCAATGGTTCAACTCACCGATGATGCTGAACGCCTGAGCGCGCTGCTCGCCCGGCCCGGGCTCATCGGCACCTCGGCCGGAGAGTCGCGCTGTGAAATTCCGCTCGACTCCCTCGGTCTCGAACTGGCCATCGCCGTCTTGCCAGACGAATTACTGGGCGATGTAGCCGGGTCGGTGCTCGACCCGCTCGGCGAGGTTCTACGCGAAACAGCGCGCGTGTTTCTGCGCGAAGAATTGTCGATCGCGCACACCGCGGCGGCGCTCGGCGTGCACCGCAATACCGTGGTGCAGCGACTCGATCGCATCGAGCTGCTCACCGACCTGAATATTCGTCGGTTCAGTTGTGCCGTCTCGATGCGGGTCGCGCTGGCGGCAGACTCGGCTCAGTATGTGCGCGATGCACAGGTTTAACCACATCAGTCACGAGTAAATGTGGGTTCGTTCCACCTTAATATGTGTGCGATTGTGTTCTAGCCTGAATCAATGAATGGTCGCACGGCGCTGAAGCCGCTCACACTGGTCATCGCACCCGATTCGTTCAAGGGCAGTCTGAGCGCGGCCGATGCGGCCGACGCCATGGCAGCCGGGGCACGGGGCGCTTGCCTGGCCCTCGGCTTGTCGGAGGCCCAGCTGACGATCTGTCCGATGGCCGACGGCGGCGAAGGAACCCTCGATGCCATCGCTATGGTCTGGGGAGTCACACCCCGCAGCCTGCTCACTGTCGACGCGCTCGGCCGTAGCCGCAAGGCTCGCTATACCACCTCGGCTGATGGTCTCATTGGTCTGATCGAGGCGGCCGAGTCTAATGGCTTGCCGCTGGTCGCGGATGCCGCGCCCCAGCCCCAGCGCGCCGACACCTTCGGGGTCGGTCTGCTCGCCCTCGAGCTGCTCGAACAAAACGTCGAAGAGATTCTGGTTTGCGTCGGCGGCTCGGCCAGCACCGACGGTGGAACAGGTTTGTTGGCTGGCCTAGGTGCGCGGTTTCTTGACGCTGCCGGCACCCCCGTTGCTCCCGGCGGGGCTGGGCTGGCCCGGATTGCCTCGATTGACCTGAGCGAGCTGCACCCACGCGCCCGCTCCGTGCGCTGGCGCCTCGCCGTCGACGTGAACAATCCACTCTGTGGCCCTACCGGTGCCGCTGCCGTTTTCGGTCCGCAAAAGGGTGCACAGCCCCGCGATATCGCTGGGCTCGACGCCGGCCTGGCCCACCTCGCCGCGATCGTGCTCGACATGACCGGCGAAGACATGACCGACCGGCCTGGAGCGGGGGCGGCCGGCGGTATGCCGGCCACTCTCGTGCCGCTGCTTCGGGCCGAGTTGGTTCCCGGCTCCGCCCTGGTAGCGGATGCCGTCGGCCTGCCGCACAAAATGGCCAACGCCGATCTCGTGCTCACCGGTGAAGGCAGCTTCGACTCTCAGTCCCTCGGGGGCAAGGTCGCCGTCGCCGTCGCTCGTCTCGCCCCGGCAGGCTGCCCGGTCGTCGTCATCGCCGGGCGGGTAGCGCTGTCTGCGGCCGACACCGCGGCATCCGGTGTCACTGCCGCATTCTCGATCGCCGGTGGGCCAGCAACGCTCGACGACCTGCAGCAGAATGCGGCCGCACGGGTACGCGAAACCACGGCGCACGCCGTCGCACTCTTTCTTCACTCCCGCTAATCGCCACCGTTCCACCTGAACTTGAACCTGAAAGAGAAAGGCCGTCTCAATGCTGAGCATCGCTATCCTGGTGACCCTTGTCGTCGCCATCGTCTTCGCTACTGCGAAGCTGAAAATCAATCCCTTCCTCGCGCTGCTTGCTGCGGCGTTGGTCGGTGGTTTTACCTTCGGCCTTCCGTCGCTGAGATCGCCCCGATCATCACGACAGCCTTCGGCGCCTCCCTGGGCAATATCGGTCTGATCATTCTGTTCGGCACCATCATCGGGGTGATTCTCGAACGCACCGGCGCGGCGATATCGACTGGCCGGGCTGCTCTGGGCCAACCGGTTCCTGAAAAAAGACATTGAGCTGATCCCAGAGCTGGCCAGCGAAGAGAGCGACCTCGACTCGGATTACGAAACCATCCGCGCCGCCTATGGCAAGTTGCCCAACACATTCCTGGCCTTTCTACCGATTCTCGCCCCGATTTTACTGATCTGCATCGCCTCAATCGCCAACCTTCCGGCCCTGCCGTTCGGTGAATCCGGCCTGTACGCCGCCATCATTTTTCTCGGGACCCCGGTCATCGCCCTGGCTGTTGGCCTCATTGCCGCGCTGTTCCTGCTGCGTGGTAAGGGAAAACTGGAGATGTTTGGCGAACGCGTGAATGAGGGCATCCGTATCTCAGCTCCCATTTTGCTGATCACCGCCTCCGGTGCCGCCTTCGGAGCGATTCTCGCGGCGTCCGACCTCACCGATTTTCTCGGCACCACGCTCTCGACCCTCTGCCTGGGCCTCGCCGTCCCGTTCTTAATCTCGGCCGCGCTCAAGACCGCCCAGGGCTCGTCGACGGTCGCCATGGTGACTACCTCGGTGCTGCTCCTGCCGCTGTTACCCGCCCTCGGGCTCGACTCCGATCTGGGAAAGGTGCTCTCGATGCTGGCCATCGGTGCCGGTGCCATGGTCGTCTCGCACGCCAATGACAGCTTCTTCTGGGTTGTCTCCCAGCTCAGCCGCATTCCAGTCGCGACCGCGTACCGCACGCTTACCCCGGCCACCGCCATCCAAGGCGTCGCGGGCTTCGCTGCCGTCTGGGTGATCGGGCTCATCGTTCTGTAGGTCAGACGGCCCCGAGCGTTCATGTCCGGTTCACCGATCAGACACCGGGCGGCCTCGAACGAGAGAGGGGACGGCAGGAGGGTAGGTCTATCCCCAATTCGGGGTTCGTCGCATCGACCACGAGGAGTGCCCCCATGCTGCACCGTGAATCCACCGGCCCCCGCCAGCACACCCCCGACCGGGACCGGCCGTTACTGCCGTTGTTGCCGATGGAGGGACACACCCGCGGCAAGCGCAGCGCGGTCACCTGCCACCTCAAGTGTGCGGATGCCTGCTTTCACCCGGTACCGAACGAGAGCGCGAACGACTACTTTCGCGACATCGCCGGCGTGGCCCTGAGCCGTCGTTCCCTGCTCGTGGGGGTTGGCGCCGGCGCTGCCGCCATCCTGCTCGGTTCCGGCGAACCCGTTCCCGCTATGGCCGTGCCGGGCCGCCCGGCCGGTGCTGCTGGCCGCGGCCTCGCGTTCGCCCCCATCGCTCCAGTTCCGGCCGCCGTTGACTCTTTTGTGGTTCCGACGGGCTATTCCTGGAACCCGATCATCCGCTGGGGCGACCCGCTCTTCGCCGCCACCGATCGTTTCGACCCCGAACACCAGAGCGCCGCATTGCAGGCCCGCCAGTTCGGCTACAACAATGACTACCTCGACATCATCGAGAGCAAGGGACCCAAGGGACGCGCCGGCATCCTCGTCACCAACCATGAATACACCAACGAGGGCATCATGTTTTCGCCAGCCCTCACCGCGGTCGAAGCGGATGAGTATCGTCGCGTGGCCATGATGGCCCACGGCATGTCCGTGGTCGCCCTTGAACGGAAGCGCGCCGGTCAACCCTGGACCTACCGCGTGGGTGACCCCCTCAACCGCCGCATCACCGCGAGCACACCGTTCACCGTCACCGGCCCGGCCGCCGGCAGCGACCTGCTGAAGACCAAAGCCGACCCGACGGGCCGCACCGTGCTTGGCACCCTCGGGAACTGTGCCGGTGGCACCACCCCGTGGGGCACCGTGCTTTCCGGTGAAGAGAACTTCAACGGGTACTTTCGCTCCAAGGGCACCAGCACAGCGGATGCCCGCTACGGCCTCGCCAATCGCCCGACCGGTCGGCTCTGGGAGCAGATCGACGACCGCTTCGACGCCACCATCGCCGGCAACGAGAACGAGCCGAACAGATTCGGCTGGATCGTGGAGGTCGATCCGGAGGCACCGAACGAGCCCCCGGTCAAGCACACGGCCCTCGGCCGGTTCAAGCACGAGGGCGCCAACGTGATCGTCGGAAAGACCGGCCATGTCGCCGCCTACATGGGCGACGACGAACGCTTCGATTACCTCTACAAATTCGTCTCCCACGACCGCTTCGACAAGAAGAAGAGCCCGAAGGCGCGCAGCCACAACAAGACCCTCCTCACCCGCGGATCCCTGTACGTGGCCCGCTTCACCGGCAACTCGCCGGCCGGGGAGATCACCGGCACCGGCCAGCTGCCCGCCGACGGGCAATTCGACGGCACCGGCCAGTGGGTGGCGCTCGTCATCGACGGCGTCTGCCAGGTACCGGGCTTCAGCACCGACGATGCGCTCGTGAACACCCGCCTGGTAGCGGATGCCGTCGGCGCGACCAAAATGGACCGTTGCGAAGACGTCGAGCCGAGCCCGGTGACCGGGAAGATCTATGTCGCCTGCACCAACAACACCGATCGCGGCCGGCTCGGCAAGGAGGGTGCCACGGAGTCCAACCCGCGGGTCGCCAACCGTGACGGTCACATCGTCGAGATCACCGAAACCGGCTCCGACGCCACCTCGGTGACCTTTGACTGGAACCTGCTGCTGGTCTGTGGCGACCCGGCGTCGAACACGAGCACCTACTTTGCTGGTTTTCCGAGCGAGAAGGTGTCGCCCATCTCGTGTCCAGACAACGTGGCTTTCGACGCCGAGGGCAACCTGTGGATCTCCACCGACGGCGCGCCGAGCACGATCGGGTACTGTGACGGACTGTTTAAGGTGCCGCTCGCTGGCCCCGAGCGCGGCAGGGTGCAGCAGTTCCTCTCGGTACCGCGCGAGGCCGAAACCTGCGGTCCGGTCATCCGCTCTGAGCAATCGATGGTCTACGTCGCCGTGCAGCACCCGGGGGAGCGAGGCAGCTGGGCGGCCCCGTCGAGCAGATTCCCCGACTACGTTCCGTTGGGCGCACCCGTGCCGGCCGGTGCCTGGGCCGGTCCACGGCCATCCGTTGTGCAGGTCTGGAAGGCCTGAGCCGCCCACCGGTCTGGTCGTGCCTGAGTCCTAAAAGGGGGGCACGAACTGGCAATTGACTGATTGTAATTTCAGCCGAGCCGTGATGAAGTGAGGGAGCTGTCCTCACACGCAGCGTTCAGGAACATCCAGTGCCGATCAGGCCGTGGCCAACACATCATCCTGATCAGCGTAAAACCAGGAAGGTAGTTCATGACGGGAAACAGAGCAGTTGCCTATAAGAGCCCGGGTGTCGTTGAGGTAATCGACATTGATTACCCGAGTTTCGAGCTGAAAGACGGGCCGGGCGTCAACCCGGAAAACGTGGGACGTAAGGTGCCCCATGGAGTCATTCTCAAGACCGTGACCACCAATATTTGCGGCTCCGACCAGCACATGGTGCGCGGCCGCACGACCGCACCGGCGAACCTGGTGCTGGGTCACGAAATCACCGGTGAAGTAGTCGAGGCTGGCCCCGACGTCGAATTCATCAAGGTGGGCGACATCGTGTCGGTGCCGTTCAACATTAGCTGCGGTCGCTGTCGCAACTGCAAGGAACGTAAGACCGGCATCTGCCTCAACGTCAACCCGGACCGTCCGGGTAGTGCTTATGGTTACGTCGACATGGGCGGCTGGGTCGGCGGGCAGGCCGAGTACGTGCTCGTTCCTTACGCCGACTGGAACCTGTTGAAGTTTCCCGATCGGGACCAGGCGCTCGAAAAGATCATGGACCTCACCATGCTCTCCGACATCTTCCCGACCGGATTCCACGGGGCCTACACGGCCGGTGCCGGCGTCGGATCGACCGTCTACGTGGCCGGTGCCGGTCCGGTGGGCCTCGCGGCTGCCGTCTCGGCGCAGCTGCTCGGCGCGGCCGTCGTCATCGTCGGTGACATGAACGCGGACCGCCTCGCGCAGGCCCGCAGCTTCGGCTGCGAGACTATCGACCTCAGCAAAGGCGAGCCGGGGGAGCAGATCGAACAGATCCTCGGTGTGCCCGAGGTTGACGCCGGTGTCGACGCGGTGGGCTTTGAAGCGCGTGGCCACGGTAAGGACGCCGATCACGAGGCGCCGGCCACCGTGCTCAACTCGCTCATGACGGTTACAGCGGCCGGCGGTGCCCTCGGCATTCCGGGCCTCTACGTCACGGGTGACCCGGGAGCCAAAGAAAAGGCCGCCCAGGTGGGCTCGCTGTCGATTCGGCTGGGCCTCGGCTGGGCCAAGTCGCTGTCCTTCACCACCGGTCAGTGCCCGGTGATGAGGTACAACCGCCAGCTGATGATGGCGATCCTGCACGACAAGGTACAGATCGCCAAGGCCGTCAACGCCCAGGCCATCAGCCTCGAAGATGCCCCGCGTGGCTACAAGGAATTCGACGCGGGAGCCGCCACGAAGTATGTGCTGAACCCCAATGGCTACGTCAAGGGCTAGCAGCAGATAAGTGGATGGCCCGCCTGGGAATTCTCCCGGGCGGGCCATTCTTGGTGCGGCGTCCATCAGCATCCGCTTAGAACCGGTGTTCTGTGCATCTCCGTGCGGGGCGCGGGGTTAGGGTGGAAGCATGACCGGCGCCGACCTTGCAGAACCAGCTCCGCGTTTCTATCGAGAGCGCGCGGACATTCCGGTGGACCTTGAAACGCCCACCGGTATCGTGACCGACCGGCTAAACCGGCCCCTGCATGATCTGCGCCTGAGCGTCACCGACCGCTGCAACTTTCGCTGCGTGTACTGTATGCCCAAGGAGATCTTCGGCCGGGACTTCGCGTTCATGGAACACGACGAACTCCTCAGCTTCGAGGAACTCACCCGGCTTGCGCGCGTAGCCGTCGCCCATGGCGTTGAGAAGATTCGGCTGACCGGCGGTGAACCACTGCTGCGTAAGGGGCTTGAAGACCTCATTGCCTTGCTGGCTGAGCTACGCACCCCCGACGGTCGTGAGGTTGACATTGCGCTCACTACGAACGGGTCGGCGCTGGCCGTCAAGGCCCAGGCGCTCAAGGATGCCGGTCTGAAGCGAGTCACCGTGTCGCTCGACTCGCTCGACGACATCACGTTTCGCACCATGAACGACGTGAAATTTCCCGTTGCGAAGGTACTGCACGGCATCGACGTGGCCGAAGCGGTCGGGCTCGGCCCGGTCAAGGTCAATATGGTGGTGCAGCGCGGCAAAAACGACCAGGACATCGTTGCCATGGCCCGCCATTTCAAGGACACCCCCTACATTTTGCGGTTTATCGAATTCATGGACGTCGGCACCAGCAACGGCTGGGAGATGGGCGCTGTCGTGCCGTCGAAGGACGTCATTGCGCGCATTCATGCTGAGTTACCGCTCGAAGAGATCGCTCCGAACTACAGTGGCGAAACCTCAAGACGCTGGCGCTACCAGGACGGCGGCGGCGAAATCGGCGTGATCTCGAGCGTGACCCAAAACTTCTGCCAGACCTGCTCCCGGGCGCGGGTCTCGACTGACGGCAAGTTGTTCACCTGCTTGTTCGCTACTGAAGGCCACGATCTGCGGGCCCTTATGCGTGGTGGCTGCTCCGACGCCGAACTCTCCACCGTCATGGCGCACCTCTGGCGGGAGCGCACCGACCGCTATTCGCAGTTGCGGAGCGCGAAGACCAGTGAATTGCGGGCATCCGGTGCCAAGAAAATTGAAATGTCCTACATTGGCGGTTAATCGGCGGTGCTGAAGTGCGGTAACGGCACCAGCGTGGGAGACTTTAAGAATGAATAGAATTACCGCGCGACGCAAAATTACCCGAATCACCGTCGGCGCTCAGCCTCTGGCTGGTGAGGACCTGCTGGCGGTCGAAGAACCCCTGGAAATTCGAGTGAACGGCCGCCGTCTCGCCGTCACGATGCGTACCCCCGGCAACGACGTCGACCTTGCGGCTGGGTTCCTGGTCTCGGAGGGCGTCATTACTCAGGGCGACGACTTCAATTCGGCCCGCTACTGCGCCGGGGCCATCGACGGGGTCAACACCTATAACGTGCTCGATGTCACCCTCGGCGCGGGCGTCGCGCCACCGGCACCGAGCCTGGAGCGCTCCCTCATCACCAACAGCTCCTGTGGCTTATGCGGCAAGGAGAGCATCGATGCCGTGCGCACCAAGTCAGTCTTCGAGATAGCGGATGACGCGGTGCACGTGACTGCCGAATTGCTCACGACTTTTCCCGACAAGCTGCGCGCCGGGCAGAACGTGTTCGAGAAAACGGGCGGCATCCACGCTGCCGGACTGTTCGATGCCGCCACTGGCGAACTCCTCGTTTTGCGCGAAGATGTCGGCCGCCACAACGCCGTCGACAAGGTCATCGGCTGGGCGGTCAAGGAGAACAGGCTGCCGCTGACCGGCACGGTTCTTATGGTGTCGAGCAGAGCGAGTTTCGAACTCACTCAGAAAGCCCTGATGGCGGGAATTCCGGTGCTCGCAGCGGTCTCGGCACCGTCGTCACTGGCCGCGGAGTTCGCCGTCGAGGTCGGCATGACCCTGGTCGGCTTTCTCCGCGGCAACTCTATGGTCGTCTACGCTGGCGGCGACCGGATCATCGACGCACAGGTAGACGAGCAGGCCGCCTAGCTCAGGCTAGGCGTCGGCGCCGGCTGCAACGAAGCGCACGGTCATGGCCTTGTAACCGGGGGTGTTCGATTCGCGGGCCACGAGCTCGCGGTGCATGAGCGCGTTCGCCTCCGGAAAGTACGCAGCCGCGCATCCCTTCGGTGTGGGATAGACCACGAGGCGGAACGTGTCGGCACGACGCTCAACGCCTTGGTATGTGCTGATCACATCGACCATGTCGCGGTCGGCGAAGCCCAGCTCGGTGACGTCGTCTTCGTGAATGAGGATGACGCGACGCCCGTTCTTGATGCCGCGGTAGCGGTCGTCAAGCCCGTAGAACGTGGTGTTGTACTGGTCGTGGCTGCGGATGGTCTGCAGAATCAGGTGCCCCTCCGGCGCCGTCAGGTACTCGATCGGGCTCACCGTGAAGCGCGCCAGGCCGATGTCGGTGGCAAAGCTGCGCGAATCGCGCGGGGGGTTGGGCAGCACGAAGCCGTTCTTGGTCTTGAGCCGAACGTTGAAATCGACGAAGCCGGGGATGACGCGGGAAATGTGATCACGAACGACGTCGTAGTCATCCGCCATTGCCTTCCAATCGACCGCGTGGTCGTCTCCGAGCGTGGCGTGGGCCATGCGGGCGATGATCACCGGTTCGGCGAGCAGGTGCTCCGACACCGGATCGAGGCGTCCCTGAGTGGTGCGAACGACCGACATCGAGTCTTCCACCGAGAGCACCTGACGGCCAGACGGATGCTTGTCATCGGTATCCGTTCGGCCGAGCGTCGGCAGAATGAGCGAGGTCACACCGTGCATGACGTGCGAGCGATTGGGCTTGGTGGAGACGTGCACGGTGAGACCGACGCGCTGCATGGCCTTCTCCAGCAGGTCGGTGTCGGAGCAGGCCAAGGCGAAGTTTCCGCCCATGGAGACGAACACGTCGACGCGGTCATGCACGAAGGCATCCACCGTATCGACGGAGTCGAGGCCGTGCTCCCGCGGGGATACGATGCCGAACTCGGCGTCGAGGGCGGCGAGCATGGGCTCCTTCGGCTTTTCCCACACACCCATAGTGCGATCGCCCTGCACGTTCGAGTGTCCGCGTACCGGGCACGCGCCGGCGCCAGGCTTGCCGAAGTTGCCCTGCAGGAGCAGCAGGTTGATGATTTCCTTGAGGGTGTTCACCGAGTGTGGCTGCTGGGTCAGTCCGAGCGCCCAGCAGATGATGGTGGCTTTGCTCGCGATGAGCAGCTGGGCCACGGTCTCGATTGCGGCACGGTCCAGGCCGGTGGCTTTCTTTGTCTCAGCCCAGTCGATCACTGATCGGGCTGCCCGGTAGGCCTCGATTCCGTCGGTGTTTGCGGCAACGAACTCGTGGTCGATGACCGACCCTGGCACGCGCGCTTCTTCTTCGAGTAGCAGGTGGCCGAGCGCCTGGAACAGGGCCAGATCGCCCCCGACCTTGATCTGCAGAAACTCATCGGCCAGGTTGGTGCCCTTGCCGACGACGCCCTTCGGAGTCTGCGGGTCCATGAAGTTGAACAGTCCAGCCTCGGGCAGCGGGTTGACGGCCACAATCTTGCCGCCGTTGTCCTTGCATTCGGCCAAAGCCGACAGCATGCGGGGGTGGTTGGTGCCCGGGTTCTGGCCGACCACCAAAATGAGTTCAGCCTGGTGGATATCTTCGAGCGAGACCGTACCCTTGCCGATGCCGATCGTGGGGTTCAGCGCTGAGCCCGACGACTCGTGGCACATATTGGAGCAGTCCGGCAGGTTATTGGTGCCGATGGACCGCGCGAACAATTGGTACATGAACGCCGACTCGTTGGCGGTGCGGCCAGATGTATAGAAGACGGTGCGGTCGGGCACTGTGGCGCGAATCTGCTCACCGATGAGCTCGAAGGCATCATCCCAGGAGATCTGCGAGTAGTGCGTGTCGCCCGGGCGAATGACGACGGGGTGCGTAATGCGGCCCTGGTTTCCGAGCCAGTACTCGGTTTTCGTAGCGAGCTCGGCGATGGAATGCTCCGCCCAGAACTCGGGCGTCACCGTGCGCAGCGTGCTCTCTTCAGCGACGGCCTTCGCGCCGTTCTCGCAGAACTCTGCGGTCTTGCGATGTCCCTGAGATTCCGGCCACGCGCATCCGGGGCAGTCGGTGCCGTCACGTTGATTGAGGCGCAGCAATGACCGCGCGGTGCGCACGACACCGGCCTGGGCGATACCTCGATCGAGCGCCACCAATACGGCTCCGACACCTGCCGCGTGGGTCTTGGGGGCGGTGACAACGAGATTATCTTCGTTGATGTCTTCGATGGGAGCTGAACGTGTCATATACCTATCCTGCCTTGCCGCACAGGGGAATTCCCCCGAAATATAAAATGGGTGTGAATATCGGAACGAAATTTTCGCGATGAATCGTCTAGAATTACCTCCGCAGACTATTCAATCTATCCGTTTGCGGAGTACGTCCACGGCCATCGTGGACAGCCGAAACGCACAGCAGAGTCGCTATCGCCTTACCGGCAGCAAGGACATCTCCATGAGCTGGCTCGACCGAGACCGCACAATCGCTCCACCCGGATTCAATCGCTGGCTAATTCCGCCGGCCGCACTGGCCGTGCACCTCTGTATTGGCCAGGCCTATGCCACGAGTGTGTACAAGACGGCGCTCGTGGCGCACTTCGACGCCAGCCTGGTTCAGGTCGGGGTGATCTTTTCAATTGCCATCGTGATGCTCGGCCTGTCGGCGGCCATCATGGGTACCTGGGTCGACACCAACGGGCCGCGCAAGGCCATGTTCGTCGCGGCTCTGTTCTGGTCGGGTGGGTTCCTCATCGGTTCGCTCGGAATCTTTTCGAACCAGCTGTGGCTGGTCTACGTCGGCTACGGCTTTATCGGCGGTATCGGGCTCGGCATCGGCTACATATCGCCCGTTTCGACGCTCATTAAGTGGTTTCCGGACCGCCCGGGCCTCGCCACCGGTATGGCCATCATGGGCTTTGGCGGCGGCGCCCTCATCGCCAGCCCGGTGTCGACGGCGCTACTCAGCTTCTACGACCCCAACTCCGGGGCAGCGAACTGGGTGGCGAGCGGCGATTCCGTGGGCAAGCTTTTTCTCACCCTCGCCGCGATCTATCTCGCGTACATGATGTTTGGCGCTTTCACAATCAAGGTTCCGGCTGCTGATTGGGTGCCGGCCGGATTCGATGCGTCCAAGGTGCGGGTCAAGGCCCTCGTCACGAGCAACCACGTTTCAGCCAAGAACGCCATTCGAACGCGTCAGTTCTGGCTGCTCTGGGTTGTCTTGTTTTGCAACGTCACGGCCGGTATCGGCATTCTCGAGCAGGCTGCACCGATGATCCAGGACTTCTTCCGACAGAGCGACGGCAACTCGTTGGTCTCGGCGGCCGTTGCCGGAGGCTTTGTGGGCCTGTTGTCGCTTGCTAACATGGGCGGACGATTTGCCTGGTCGGCCACGTCGGACAAGACCGGACGCAAGAACATCTACATGATGTATCTCGGCGTTGGCACGGTGTTGTACGTACTGCTGGCCCTCGTCGGGTCCAGCACGACGGCGCTCTACGTTGTCCTGGCCTTCATCATCATCTCGTTCTACGGTGGCGGTTTCTCTACTGCTCCGGCCTACCTGCGTGACCTGTTCGGAACCTTTCAGGTGGGGGCCATCCATGGCCGACTGCTGACAGCCTGGTCGGCGGCCGGTATTGCCGGTCCGCTCATTGTCAACTCGTTCCTGGATGCCCAGGGCGCTCCGGGTGAGTTGACGGCAGCGGCCTATCAGCCGGCCCTGCTCACCATGGTTGGGCTGCTCGTTGTTGGCTTTGTGGCGAACCTTTTCGTGCGACCGGTTCACACCGACTTTCACGAACCCGAAAAGCCGCTCGTCGGTGCACAAGCAAGGAAGGCGAACGCATGAAGGTTCTCAAAGTCATCGTGGCTTGGGCGCTGGTGGGGATCCCGCTAGCCTTTGGCATTTCTCAGACACTCGCAAAGGTGACGGCCTTGTTCGGCTAAACCCGGCATTTGCAGATATAAACAGAGAGAGCCACGCCCCCATTCACTGGGGCGTGGCTCTTTTTTGAGTGCTGTGTGCTCGGCACCGTTCAGGGTAGTCTGTCAGCCCGGCTGCTCACATTAATGCGATGATAACGACTGGGGAATTCGCTAGCCTAGTTAGCTATACCAGACTCGTTCGTTTTCGTGTCTGGGATCCTTGACGTTTCTTGTCTCAAAAGTACCGAAATTCACCATGTTCGCTCGTGGCAACTTCGAATCGCCACGATTGATTCGAGGAGTTTCACGAAAGGGAGCAGCCGATGGCCACCCACACCGCGCTCGACGACCAACGATCCGCCGCAACCCTGCTGGAGGGAATTCGACGCGCCGACGACCTCACCGTGGCAGCCAGCCGCGATGGGGGCGCCCGGGCGGTGCGACTGCTCGCCCAGGCCGCGACCGATGTGAGCGACCAGCTCACCGCTATCGCTGCCGTCCACGCCCTTGCCCAGGTCTTCGACGACTCTGCTGATGAGGTACTGGTGGCCCTCCTCCACCACGACTCCGCTTTTCTGCGCGAGCATGCCGCCTGGGCTTTTGGCACCCGGCTGCCGCGCTACGACGCGATCGCCGGCCTGGTCACCCTGGTTCGGCAGGGTGGCTTTTCCGGCATGCTCGCCCAGCGCACCCTGGAACAGTGGGGTTCTTCGGCTGCGGACCAGGTAGCCCTGCTGCTGGAGGGTTCGCTGCTCGGCATCTTTGAAACGGATGCCCGTGCCCGCCTCATCGAGACCATCGGCCTAATTCCCGGCCGCGTTCCCGAACGCCTGCTGCGCCGAGTGGCCACCGATAGCGACGAGGGCCTGGGTGCTCGTACCGCTGCGATTGCCGGCCTCGGCGACCGATCCCCGAGCGAAGCGGTGCTCGGGTTGCTCAGCGCTCTCACGCAAGACAACGCAGCTTCCGGCGATGAGATCGAACTCGCAGCCGTAGCCCGGCTGGCCCTGTTCGATCTCACGGCGACGAACGCGCCGCGGCCGAAATGGAACCGCGGCACCACGATCGCCCAGCTGTTCCTGCACGCCGACATCGACGGTGAACTCTCACAGGTGGGTGTCGGTGATAATGGCGGCATCGCGACCCTGCTGGTACGGCTCGGTGACGCCCTCGTTTCCCGGCCAAGTGGCCTGCCGGGTGGTGGAACGCAGAGCGCCGCGGCATCCGCTCTTCGTGCGCCGTTCGTTGGCAGACGTTTCACCACTGGCCGTGCAACAGAACAAGACTCGGTAGAACGGGTCATCACCATGTCGCGTGGCACGCACGAGTTGGCGCTTAGCGGCCTGGCATCTATCGGAAAGACACGGCGTGGGCACTCATTCGCGGCGATTCCATTCGTTGGCGGCGCGGTGCCATCGATCGATGCGTGGCCGCGTCGGGTTGCCGCGCAGCGGGGCATTCGACGCATCCTCCGCTCGGCCGGTGTAGTCGATGCGATTCACTTGCGTATGGCCGACGTCGGCAGCCTCGCCGCTGCAACGGTGGCGCGGGACCTGGACATTCCGGTCGTCTTCACCGTCGCGCCAGACCCGCACGGCGTGATCGACTCCCTCGAGGCGAGTGGCGCACTCACCCGGGCCAACTTCGGCACCGTCGATGCCGATGAGCATTTCTGGTTTCGCGCCCGCCTCGTGCAGAGGCTCGCGGCGGATGCTGCTCACACCGTGCTGTTTCCGCGGCCGCGACTGCAGCATGATATGGAACGTCTGACGGGCATCGACATTGACGCTCACCCGGAACGGCACTCGGTCATTCCCGAGGGAATCGATCTCTCGGTGATCGATCGCTCCCGCACGGATGCGCTCGGGTCTCTTGGACTGACCGGCGAGAGTCTGCTGGTTTCCGCCGATGCGCATACCCAAGCAGCGGCGGAACCCACAGCGGTAGCCTTCACGCAGCTTGACAATCTGCTCGGGACGCTCCCGATCGCTCGGCGAGGCCTCCCCTTGCTGATCAGCGTCGGTCGGCTGCACCGAGTGAAGGGTATGGCCAACCTGGTCGAGGCGTGGAACGCTGACTCCGAATTGCACGCTCGCTGCAATCTGCTGATTGTGGGAGGCGACCTGGAGCATCCGTCGTGTGATGAAGGTATCGAGTTGCAGCGCATGACCCGTGTCCTGCCCAGCGCCGCCCTGTCCGATTCCGCTGCCCGGGGCCTGCTGCTGGCCGGTCATCGCCCCAATGACACCGTCGTCCGGTGGCTGGCCGCCGTGCGCTACGGCCGCCCGGGCCTGGCCGCACCGTTTGGGGTGTACGTCTGCGCGAGTATGAAAGAGGAATTCGGAATCGCGCTACTCGAAGCGATGGCCACCGGACTCACGGTGGTCGCGCCGAATGGCGGCGGACCAGCCACGTACGTTGAGCACGGAGTGACGGGCATTCTTGTCGATACCGGTGACGGTACCGCTCTCGCTCTCTCCATTGCTGCGGCCCTGGACCTCGCAGGCGGCGCGCAGGGTGGCGCCAATGCGGCACGAGCCCGCAGCATGATCGCGAACAAGTTCACGATCGAAGCGATGGCGTCGGCACTCAGTGAGGTTTACCGCGGCGTGGCCGTGGCGACGGAGCCGGTCGCCTGGGAACTGAGCGTTTCGTGACCCTGCTGATCATCAGCCCGGACTACGCCTCGCACCTGTATCCACTCGCAACGCTCGGCGTTACCTGGGCGAAGGCCGGCGAACGCGTCGTGGTCGCGAGCGGGCCCGCCACGGCCGACATCGTGACCGCGTTCGGATTCGAACGCGAGCATCTCCAACTGGGCCGCGGTTCCAACCCCGGCACGATCCGAGCCGAGCAGCAGCCCGCTGGCGAAGACGACGCCCTGCGGGGATTTTTCGACGCGACCCGCCGTGGAATGGTCGACACTTTGCGATTTCAGGCCGAGGCACGCAGCAGCGATCTGCTCTACAACCCGGTTGCCATCGCTCGCGAGGTGCAGCGCATCGTCGCCCGGGTGCAGCCAGACCAGGTCATCGTCGACCACCTGGCTTTCAGCGCGCGGCTGGGCTTGCTCAGTGCCGGCGTCGCGCACGCGGATGTCGTGCTGGGGCATCCGTCTGCACTGCCCGTGGCCGCCGAAATCTACGGTTACCCGCCGGCCTGGCCCGCCGTGTTCTCGCCCGATGCCTCGGAACTGGCCCTGCTCCACGTGCAGTGCGCGGCCGTGCGCGACACCTTCACGGCTCAGTGGAACAACGCCCTGCGCGAGCTCGACCCGGATGCAGCGCCGAGCCGGGACGCCTTTCAAGAATCGGGCGACATGTTATTGCTCAACTACCCCGGCGAATTGCACGCGCCGGCGCGAACGAGGCAGCTGCCGCCCCACGTATTTCTGGGGTCTGCTGTGCGCTCCGAGGCCGTCGATCCCGAGGTCGAGGCCTGGCTGGCAGCCGATTCGCTGCCCGTTGTCTACGTCAGTTTCGGAAGTTTTCTCTCGGTGCGTGGTGACGTGCTCGCCCGCGTCGTCGCTGCCCTCGATTGCCTTCCGGTGCGGGTCGCCATCGCCACGGGGGCGACCGACCCCACCGAGTTGGGGGCCCTGCCCACCGCCTGGCTCGTGCGCGCGTTCCTGCCGCAGGTGCGCCTGCTGCAACAGGCCGTGCTCGCCGTCACCCACGGCGGCAACAATTCGATCACCGAAGCGATGACGGCCGGAGTGCCGCTCGTCGTGCTGCCGTTCTCGACCGACCAGTTCGCCGGCGCGGCCGCCCTCGATGAAGCGGGCTTCGGCACCTCGTTGCCACCCAATACCGCTACGGTTCTCGACCTGCGCGTCGCCTGCGAGCGGATGCTGCGCCTCTGCGCTGACACGCGGGCCCGCCTCGATGCGCTCGCGCTGTCGTTAACTCAGCAATCCGGAGCCGAGCGGGCCTATGCGGCGCTCACGCGGGTGCCCGCCCGGAGCTAGGCAAGGAACCAGTCAGCTCGGCGGCCAGCACCGCGTCGTAGGTGCCGAGATAGCTCTTCGTGCCGAACATCGAGCGCACGACGTCGATTTTCCCAGAGCCTGGCCGGTCGTTCTCGTTGAGGTAGCTGTGAAAGTAGACACCGCGGCCCCGCACCGAGTCGTAAAGCTCGCCGAGCCCAGCTGCGAACGGGCCGGTGTAATCGTGGGAGCGCCGGCTATGTAACAAATGTGACCGCGAAAGACCTCGGGCGAAATGGTTCTGCGTACAGCAGCGGAGGTTACCGTCTTCGCGGCGTGAACTCAGCGTTGTGGCGCCGTTTGGACGGGAATCTGTGCAGTTCGGTACCGGAGCGCACCTAAACAAGCCCGGTATAGAAACCCAGGCCGGTCGGCCGCGTGGTAAACCTCACCGTTGTTCTACGCGTTGAACAGCGACAGATCGTACAGAAATCGGTGTTTGTTCGGTGCCGACAGCCGAATCTCGTTGGTGAACGACTACGACTCGAGCACCGCCTCGCCCCTGCGATACAGCATCAGCCTGCGAGAGTCGATCGCCTGGGCGACTCCACCCTCGATCTGCCCGTGACACTGCTCGGGGTTCAGTACTCAGCCGGCATCGGGGGCCTAGATCGACTGCAGAATGCGCACCCCGCCGGGCTGCACCGAGTGCAGTCGGCGCATAGTTCGGATACTCCGACCAGCGGCGCGACGGTCGGTGCGAGGGAGTCAAGATCGCTGCGTTGCCGGGCAGGAATGATTCGGGTTACAGCACAGACGTCCACGGGGCCCCGTCGAGTGCCGGGAGAGGCCAAACAGCGTCAGGCTGAGCGTGGTTGGGTCGAGCCGTGCGAGCGACCATGGGCGCACGGTAATCGGGATGCACAGAGCAGGCTACCTAACCAGGAACGCAGCATTCACGCTGGTCGACGTGCCGAAGAAACATGGATCGACGCGCCGAAAAAAACTCGGCGGTCAGATGTCGATCGCGTAGACGAGTTCTTCCTGCAGCATGCCGAGCCAGTCGTACAGTTCGCGCAGGAACGGAGTGTCTTCGGTGGCGAGGTTCACGACTCCGTCGGGGGAGATCTGCAGCCGGTCGGCCAGGGTCAGCCGCAGGTCGGTGAGGCTGCGGAGCCAGGCCTGCACGGCGTCTGGGTCGATGCTGACGGTATACGGCTGGCGGTCTGCGGTGTCGGCAGCAGAGACGTCCGTTTCATCGGCGCTGAGTGAGGCGATCGGGTCCGACGCTCGAACGTCACTGTGCAGCGAGCTCAACACTGTTTGCGCGTTCAGTGCCTTCTGCGCGAGCAGGTTGACCGACGTGTACCGGCGAAACTCGGCCGCCGCTTCGTCATCGTCGCGGTAAGCGTCGGGGAGCAGCCGGCCAAAGATTCCGTCGGTCGCGGCGAGCTCGGGGTTGGCGGTGCCGGAGTCGAGCATTTCCAGAAGCTGGGTGGTGGCCAAGCGCAGCAGGTCGACCTCGATCGGTTCGAACCGGCCGAGAAGGGCGCCGTCCTGCTGCACGGTGAACCGCTGGATGGCACTCATTCTTCGGCCTTGGCGAGCGTCGCCCAGAGACCGTAGCCGTGCATGGCTTCGACGTGGCGTTCCATCGTTTCGCGGTTGCCGGTCGCCACGACGGCCCTACCGTTGTTGTGCACCTGCAGCATGAGTCGTTCGGCTTCTTGGGGCGTAACCCCGAAGTAACTGCGAAAGACGTATGCGACGTATGACATGAGGTTGACCGGGTCATCCCAGACCAGGGTGACCCAGGGGCGGTCGAGTGCGATAGCGCTGTGCAGCTCGGTTTTTTCGGCAGTCTTGGTCACCCCTTAAGCCTCACACGGTGCAGCCGTGTTTTCCACCGCCTTGTCATACACCGCCGTGCGGCACCCGGACTCAGGGTGAAGGAATATCCTTGGGGTATGACGTCTCTCGCTCCATCGTCCGCAAGCTCCACTGCGCTGCACCAGGAATCGGTCCCGCTGACCAACATCGATGTTGAACGCATTCGCAACGACTTTCCGGTGCTGCACCAAAGCGTGAACGGGCATCCGCTCACCTATCTCGACTCCGGCGCAACCTCGCAGAACCCGATCAGCGTGCTGGAAGCGGAGCAGGAATACTACGAGCAGCGCAACGCCGCCGTGCACCGGGGCGCGCACACGCTCGCTGTCGAGGCAACCGAGGTGTTCGAAGCGGCCCGCGAGACGGTGGCCGCGTTCGTCGGCGCGCAGGCCGACGAGATCGTCTGGACCTCCAACGCCACCGAGGCCATCAACCTGCTGACCTATAGCTTCTCCAACGCCTCGCTCGGCCTCGGCGGCCTGGCCGCCCGCCAGTTCAGTCTCGGTACCGGCGACGAGATCGTGGTTACCGAAATGGAACACCACGCCAACCTCATCCCCTGGCAGCAACTCGCGCTGCGCACCGGCGCCACGCTGCGCTTCATTCCGGTACTCGATGACGGCACCCTCGACCTGCTCGCCGCAGCGAATGTTGTCGGCCCCCACACGAGACTGCTCGCCTTCACGCATGGCTCGAACGTCACCGGCACGATCAACCCGGTGGCCGAACTCGTGGCCCTGGCCCGCAAGGTGGGCGCGCTCGTCGTGCTCGACGCGTGCCAGACCGTGCCGCACCTGCCCGTGGATCTGAAGGCCCTCGATGTGGACTTCGCCGCCTTCTCTGGCCATAAGATGCTCGGACCGACCGGCATCGGTGCGCTCTACGGCAAGGCCGAGCTGCTCGCCGGCATGCCACCGTTTTTGACCGGCGGCTCGATGATCACGACCGTTGATATGACTCACGCCGAATTCCTGGCGCCGCCGCAGCGCTTCGAAGCCGGTACCCAGCGCATCTCACAGGCCATCGCGCTGGCCGCGGCCGTCGACTATCTGCGGGAGACCGGCATGGATCGGGTCGCAGCGTGGGAGGCCCAGCTCGGCCAGCGCCTGGTCACCGGCCTTGCGGAGATTGACGGCGTACGCCTGCTTGGCCCCGGACTCGGCGTGGAGCGCCTGGGACTCGCCGCCGTCGACGTCGCCGGCGTGCACGCCCACGATGTCGGCCAGTTTCTCGACGATGCCGGCATCGCCGTTCGCGTCGGCCACCACTGCGCCCAGCCCCTGCACCGCAGACTCGGCGTGACCGCGTCAACTCGGGCCAGCACGTACCTCTACAACACAACCGACGAGGTCGACTTGTTTCTGGCCACCCTCGCCGAGGTTGCTCCGTTCTTCGGCGTGAACGGGGGAGTCAAGCGATGAGCGACCTGCAGACTCTCTACCAGACCATCATTCTGGAGCACTCTAAAGCTAGGCACGGAGCCGTCGACCTCGCGCCGCTGACGGACGCCGTATCCCGCGGCGCCGCGAGCGGCCTGCGCGTGGCCGAATCGCACCAGATCAACACGACCTGCGGCGACGAGGTGACGTTGCGCGTCTCGCTCGGTGCTGGTGCTTCTCCCGAGACGGATACCCCTGACTCGACCGCTGGCGCTTCACCGGATACCGCGGTGTCCGATCTGGTCTGGGCCGGGGAGGGCTGCTCGATCTCGCAGGCATCCGCTTCGATTTTGACAGATACGCTGCGCGGCCTCAGTGTCACCGAGGCTCGCGCTCTGCTCGAAAACTTTCGCGAGATGCTGCGCTCCCGTGGCAAGATCGAGCCCGACGAAGAGATTCTCGGCGACGCCGCAGCCTTTGGGGGAGTCTCGCGCTACCCGGCCAGAGTCAAGTGCGCCATGCTGCCCTGGGTAGCCTTCGAGGCTGCTCTGATCGAAGCTGAGTCGCAGTAGTTTCCCGCGCTGCCCGCGAGATGGGACTCTGAGGGTGGCATCTCGCGAAGGTGAGAAGCGCAGGTTCGCAGCTCGCACCCGGTGAGAGGCCAAAGGTGGCATATCGCGAAGGTCGGATGTGGCGGTGGCAGCTCGCGAAGGTGAGGAGCTGAGGGGTGACAGCTCGAAAAGAAAGCTGAGCGCGAGCGTAGTGTCTTAGGCGGCTAGGGCTCCGAGCTCGCCGCGCAGGGGCCAGTCCTGGCCGTCGAGAATGAACTGGGCGCAGACGCCCGTGATGGTATTGACGACGATCGGAGCCATAAGGTTAACCGTGGTCGCCTCTTCGCCTGGGTTGACCACGACGAGCACGATCGCATCGGCGGGCACCACGATCGCCAGCGCATCGGACTGCTCGGTCGAGAGTACCGGGGCGTAGTCGGGCAGGTAGACGCCGGCGTCAAGCACGAACATTCGCGTCTCGGGTTCGGCGGCGGCTTGAAGGGAGTACAACCCCGAGGCACCCTCGATTTCGCTGAGCCGAAAGTCGGTGTGCGGGTCGAGGCCTGGTGGCGGGGTGAGGAAACTCAGCAGCGGGCTTACCAGCGCAGCGCTCGGCGACACTGTGCTCGGTGACACCGTGCTGGGTGACACAGGGGGCATCGAAGAAGAGCTCATCGGAGAAAGTCCATCAGTGTGGGCTGCAATACCTTGGCGGTGACAGCGAGGGCGGATTGGTAAGAAACCTGTTGCAATTGCAGTTCGAGCACGATCTGGGTGAGGTCGACGTCTTCGAGTCCGATTCGTTGGGTTTCGAGCGCGCCGGTCTTGCTCAGCAGGGTCTCTTGTGCACGTTCGATCTGCGTCTGCCGGGCACCAGTGGTGGCCCACTGGCTCGTCATTGTGCTCATCCGGGTGTCGATATCCGTGAGGTGGCTACCGATTGACGGCTCAGCACCCGAGGTATCGCGCAGGCTGGCGACGACTTTGTCGAGCAGGTCGAAAACGGATGCCCCGGCGCTCCCACCGAAAATGGTGGCACCGTCGGCATCCACTTGCACAGTGGTATCGGCGCTGATTCGGCGTTCCACGGTACCCGCCCCGCCCGTGTAGCTATAGCCGCCGAGGCCGTCGTCTTGGAACGCCGCTCCGGCATCCGAATTGCCAGCGAAGACGCTGCGCCCGACATAGGTGGTGTTCGCTTGGGTGAGCAGCTCGGCCTTCAAGCCTTCGAGTTCGACCGCGATGGATTCTTTCGCAGTGGCGCTCACGGCGCCGTTGGAACCCTGCACCGTGAGCTGGAGAACGCGATTCATGATGTCGCTGGTGGCCGACAGGGCGGAGTCAATGGTGGTGAGCCAGTTGTCACCGTCGTCGGCGTTGCGGCTGTACTGGCCTGTCGCAGCCTGCTCGGCCCGCACCGCGAGAGCGGATGCCGCAGCGGTTGGGTCGTCGGACGATCGGTTGATGCCCTTGAGGGTGCTGGCCTGTTCCTGCAGCTTGGAAAGTTGCGCCATGTTGTCTTGCAGGTTGCGCTGGGCCGCGCGCATCTGAGTCTGGCCGGTGACACGAGTGATCATGATTTACCTGCCTACCAGTCCGGTGCGGTTGATCAAAGTATCGAGCATTTCGTCCACGGCTGTCATGACCCGGGCAGCGCCCTGGTAAGCGGTTTGGAACATGAGCAGGTTCACGTTCTCTTCGTCGAGGTCGACGGAGGAGTTGGCGAGCTGCTGGCTTGAGGCGTAGGTGGCCGTTGTGCTGGCCAGGTTAGCCTGCTGTAGCTGCGACTGAGTCGCGACGGCGATCTTGGAGACGAAGTCTGACCAGGTTGCATTGGGGGAGACGACGGCGTCTCCGGTGGAATCAACGGCCTGGCCGGCGCCGAGCTGGGCGATCGTGTCGGCGATGGAACCGTCGTAGGCGCCGTTGGCGATATTGCCAGCGTTGACGTCCGAGCCGGTTTGAGGAATAACGGCCAAAGTACTCGCCGCGTTGTTCTCGTCGAAGGTGAAGAATGCGTTCGACAACGTACCCGATGCATTCGTGCCGGTCGTATAAATGTCATTGACCTTGCCTGCGAGGTCCACGGTGAACTGGTTGTAGGCATCCGCTGCTCGGGTGAGGTCGCCGCCGGGTGCCAACAGCGTCAATGCGCCGGCCATCTCGCCGCCGTCGATGGTTACGGGGGTCGTGCGCGAGGCATCCGCCCATTGCAGGGTGAGTTCGGTGCCAGCCATGGCGTCATCGAGAGTCGAGCCGCCAGACACCGCGAGTGCATTCGCCGTGCCGCCACTGACGAGTGCGTTGCCGCCGATGAGCACATTAACGGTGCCGTCACTCTGCGCGACAACGGATGCCCCGGTGAGCGCCGAGATCGTGGTGGTGAGCAGTTCGCGCTGGTCGAGCAGCTCGTTGGCGTTACCGCCGGTGGCGAGGGTCGTGCGTATCTGCGTGTTCAGAGCGGCCACCTGGCTGGCGGCGGTGTTGAGCTCGGTCACCATGCTTCCGAGGTCGCCGCGCACCGAGGAGTACTCGGTGCTGACGGCCTGGTAGCCCTGGGCCACCATGGTGGTGAGTGCTCCGGCAGTAGAGAGAAGCAGCGCTGCGGGAGTGGCCGAGTCGGAGCCGTTGGAGAGTTCCTGCCAGCCGGCCCAGAAACTGTCGAGCTTGGCGGAAATACCGTTCTCGCCTGGTTCGTTGAGCGAAGTCTCCAGGGTGCTCAGTGAGTTGGCGCGCACCGCGGTGTAACCGGCGGCCGCTGCTGAGTTGCGTACGTGGGCGTCCAGTTGAGCATTGCCGAGGCGGGCGATTCCGTCGACGGAGACGCCCTGGCCCACGCGTGCGCCGCCGGTGAGCTGGCCGGTTTCGGCCACGCTACCGGCGGCCGATGTGGTCACCCGCTGCCGCGTGTAGCCCACGGTGTTGGCGTTGGAGATGTTCTGCCCGACGACGTCGAGACCTTTTCTGGCCGCGACGAGTCCCGAGTAGGCCGTGTTCAGACCGCTGAAGGTGCTCATCGCATTCCTCTCACAGGTTTCGGTCGAAGATGCGGGCGTTCGTCACCGGGGCGCCGGTCGCTCCGCTCGCGTCGTAGGTCTTGGCTCCGACACTGGTACCGACGCCCGCGCTGGCCATGGTCTCTTGGGTCGATCGGGCCGCGTTACGAATAAAGCGTTCGTTGGAGTCGCGCAGTTCTTTGATCTGCGTTGTGAGATCACCCATGGCCTTGAGGTGGGCGGCGAAGATTTCGCCCCACGGGCCGGTCGGGGCGTTGGCGACGAGCTCGCGCAGCGTCGACTCCTCTTGCGTTCCCCACTGGGTCGCGAGGGCGGCTACTTCGACCGAACGGCCGAGGCCGGCTTCGCGCACCAGGTTCAAGACCTGTTCGACCTCTCGGGTGGCGTGCTGCAACCAACGTGACTTGCCACCCTGCAGCAGCAGTTGCTCCTCTTCGAGCTTGAACACCAGCAGTTCTAGGAGTTCGCGTTCGCGCCAAAGCAACGCTGAGAGTTCATTGGCGCCCATCAGTTCTCCAACCACCTTTACCGGTTCAGGCCGGCAGCCACCCACGTAGCCGCATCGATTCCTTCACTCCCACTCTCGGCAGGTCACCCAAATGCGTTAGGAAAAGACTTCGGAATTCACCGCCAAGACCAACAATTTGCTATAAACCTGCCGCCTGAAAGCATGGCCAGACGACCCGATGGGTGATAATCCCCACTTCGAGTGACAGAAAATTCGTCAGATGGGCAAAGAAGTACTACCCATTTACCCTTTTTTTAGGGTAGATTCGACTTAACAGGCCGTGGGGGTCTATCACGTGCGTCGCGCAAGCAGGCACGTTGAGACAGATAGTTGAATATTTTGGGGGGCCGGCTTGTGAATAGGACTGACCGCAATGTCCTCGTCGTCGAGAATCTTCCACTGGTCGGTTACCTCGTTTCCGAGTTGTGGGCCAAGGCCCGTCACCTGTCTCGTGACGACTTGGCCTCGGCCGGCTCGGTTGCCCTCATCACGTCAGCGGATGCCTTCAATCCCGATCTTGGGGTTCCGTTTGGTGCCTTCGCCCGTCGTCGCATCATCGGTGCGTTCGCCGACGAAATGCGTTCCAACGACTGGGCCACCCGCACCGCTCGTCGTCGCATCAAAGAAACTCTCTCGGTGCAGGACACGCTATCAGCGGCTCTTGGTCGCACGCCCAACGTTGAAGAAATAGCCTCTGCACTCGGCGTCGATCGGGAGACCGCTGCGGCGGGCCTGGCGGACGCCGCTCGAACGCTCTCGACACTTGACGGCACGACCGCCGAATTTCTGGTGGCTGACACGGCCATGCCCGAAGCTTCGCTGCTCTCCGACGAGCGCTTGGTGTACCTGCGTGCTGCCATCGCGGCCCTGCCGGAGAAAATGCGCGAGATCGTCGAGAAGGTTTACTTCGACGACCGATCGGTGAAAGAGATTGCGGCAGAGCTGGGAACCACCCATTCGGCCGTGTCTCAAACCCGAGCCGAGGCCATCCGCTTGTTGCGTGATGGTCTAAGCACACATTACGCCGATGATACCGAGGCTGTATATGAGCCGGAGTCACGCATCGCGCCAGCCCGTCGCAGCGCTTATCTCGCTCGACTGGCGGACCTGGCAGCCGTGGGGATGACCCGCGCGGTGCGAGGGCCACTCATCGGGGTTGACGTACCCGAAGCCGCGTGGATCGCGTCCTGACCCCGCAGTAGCAGTTCAATACGTAACTCCACTTCACAAGACAGCACCGGCCCACGGATGGGCCGGGGTGATAATAACATCTCACGGAAGACAAACTCATGAGCATTCAGGTCAACACTTCGAACTCCGCTTCGACGGCTCTGCGCAACCTGGCAGCGTCGCAAAGCGGGCTCGCTCAGCCCACCGTCGCACTCTCTGGCGGTGTTCGGGATCGTGCCGGTGATACCGTCGAATTCAACGGTAAGGCCTCTACCGTGACTACAGAGAAGGTCGCGACTGAGAACAAGCTCGCCGCCAGTACGCCGCTGCGTGATGGCGAGATGGCGGCTCAGATGAGCAAGCACACGCAGGAGAACATCCTCGCGCAGCCGGGTATAGCCATGTCGGCCCAGGCCAACCAGTCGAACTCCGACGTGCTGCATCTGCTCCAGCCCGCACGTAAGTAGTCGTCGCAGCTGCTCCAGCGGCTGCGGGGTTGTACCTGCCCCGTCGACTTGAGTCGGCGGGATTGGGGTTTTTCGGCTCATCGCGCCCTGAGGGGTCGCAGATCGATCGTTCCGCGCACGAAAAGGGTCGATATGCGACACCTCAGGCGACTGGACATTTAGGCTTTACGGCATGGTCGATTTGTCAAAGCACCTCCCGCTCAGTCAGCGCCCTCGCGGTGACGAATCCGGCGTGAATTCGAACTGGCGCGAATATCTGGTCTCCACGCTCACGGCGACCGCCGACCTGCTCGCCGGGCTCGCTCCCGAGCAGTGGGAGGTGCCGAGCCTCTGCACCGGATGGCGGGTTCGGGATGTCGCCGGTCACATTATCTGGCGGGTCGGCAGCTCAAACCGGAAGCTGGTGAGCACCGCGGCCCGCGCCTACCTGGGTCACTTCATCGACCCCAACCGGGCCATCGATGTGCTCAGCCGTGCCGCAGCCGAAGCGCCCCCCGCAGAACTCATCGCGCAGATCAGGCAGATCGCCGCGGAGAAAGCCGCCGGTCAGGGGCGCCACGGTATCTCCGAGCTCACCGAGGCAGTCGTACATGGCATTGACCTGGCGCGCCCGCTCGGTCTGACATTGCCGGTCGCGTCGACGGCAGTGGGCGCCGTAGCCCTGCGCCGAAGCCTGATTGCACCGACCGAGATTAAAGCCGTACTGCGGGTGCGCACGCTGTTGGCGACGGACGCTGACTGGACCATCGGTCGCGGCCCCGAACTTCTCGGTACAGCAGAGTCGCACCTGTTGTTCCTGTTCGGCCGGCCCGGCGGGTCGCTGGCGAGGCAGCTCTAGAATTCTTGCAAGGGTGCGGCACGATGCGGTCTCCTCGGCAAAGGAGCTTCGCCAGGAGCATGGTGCTGCCGCGAACTGTCGCTTGACCGCGATCGAGACGCTATCCGTGCCGTTTTTGTTTCCTACGGTGTTTCCGCAGCTGCGGTCTTCGGTTCCGTGGCCCGACGCGAAGTCGTGCCATCGTCTGATTTAGACCTCTTCGTTTGTTTTCATGACGGAAATCCTCGCGACCTGGTCGGTCTCTTCGAAGCCCTCAGTCGGTTGATAGGGCTCCACGTGGATGTGATCGCTCACGAAACCGTGTTCGCCCAGGCCCAGGCGGCGCGTGTTGGCCGGCCCATTCTGCGCGACACCGTTCCCCTGTGAACGTCGCTGACGTCGAGGCTGTTATGGCGTTGCAGGCCGAGTGAGATCTGGCGCAGCGAGCATCTCGGACCCTAGGCGTAAGTAGAGGGCCGTGCCGGCCTGATAGAGCGCGGTAGCCCCGGAACGGATGCCTGCGGCTGACTTCTCTGCATAGCGAGCGCGGGAGTTGGCCAGTAGTTGGCTGATGTGCCGTCGCGGCACGTGTTTGAGCTCGCGGCACGTGTGCAAACCAGTGCGGGCTTCCCAAACGCGTGCCGTGACGCTCTTCATCGAGTCGTGAGACCCGATGAGCTCCGCCGCGCCTAAATGGATGCTGCCGCACCCTCTCCGACGAGCGCCTCCGACGTCGATGTCGGGCTAGACACGGCGCAACCCGAAATGGGGTGTAGGGAAAAGTGCGTAAAACGGGGGCTACGGCGTGTTGCTACATTGAACATCGATTTCTACTGATTGCTGGCATAGACCAACTGAACCTCGATATGGGGGTCAAAGAATTCGACGCAAAAAAAATTCTACGGCGTGTCGCGTGGTTCATTCAAGAATATGGTCTTGATCTGGTTTTTAACAAATACACCCACTCGGGGACTTCGCATTGACTGGAGCGACAGCGGGGGAGTAGAGCTGTCGCGCAAGCGGGGGTGGCGTGTTTTTAGGGCCGAAGGGCTGGGGGAGGCGGGGCGGCGTGGACGGCGTGAGCCGCGACATCCGCGTAACAACGCGGTTGAATCGAGATTGAACGGGTGAAAGTGCCGCCGGATCCAGCGCGGGACGGGCCTCTTGGACAGAGCGAGAACGGAGAAATTAAAGTTAATGAGATTAAATCGCCGGATTTCTTACCCCCATTCGGGGGGCGGCCGGTAGATGTAGGTACCGGCCCATGGATGGGCCGGTTTAACAACACTCACTCACTCACTCACGGAGGAATCATCATGGGCATGCAGGTCAACACAAACATCGCGGCAAACAACTCTGACCGCAACCTCGCAACCTCGCAACCTCTCAACAACGCAGAACGAACTGTCTAAGTCGCTGGAAAAGCTATCCAGCGGCCTGCGCATCAACCGTGCCGCGGATGACGCAGCTGGTCTGGCAATTTCGGAAGGACTCAAGTCGCAGGTCGGTGGCCTCACGGTCGCCAGCCGAAACTCTCGGACGCCATCAGCGTCATTCAGACCGCTGAAGGTTCGCTCAACGAGGTCACCTCGATCTTGCAGCGCATGCGCGATTTGGCTGTTCAGGCCGGTAACGACTCGAACAGCGTGGCCTCACGAGAGGCGATTACGACGGAAGCTACGGCGCTGACCGAAGAGCTCGTTCGAATCGCTGATACCACGAATTTCACCGATAACGACCTGCTCAAGGGTGGCTCCCTAAGCTTTCAGGTCGGAGCGAATGCGAACGACACGATCTCCGTCGGTCTCGCAGACATTGAAACAGTCGCGGCCAACCTGAAACAGTCTCCGGCCTCCGTGGTCTACAACGCGTGAACTGATGCGACTGCAAAAACACTTGCCGGTGTCCAGTCTTTCAATATAAAAAATGCTGACAACACGCTCACCTCTATCAAGACGGCGTCATTCACGGCAGGCGGCGTGCAGACTGTTGCTCAGCTCGCCGCGGCATTGAATGCAGACGATCAGTTCAAGAACAATCTCTATGCCAGTGTTGACTCGTCTAACAAGATGAGCATCAAGTCATTGGTCGGGGGAACGGTTGACCTGGCGCTTTCTCACGCGACAACTGGAACGGGCGCTGGAACGGATGTTCCTGCCGCTGCGGGTACGTCCGCATTGGACTTCTCGTCTTCAGCTGGAGCTACAGCCGAGATTGCGACTCTAACCGCCCAAATCGGCACGGTTTCAACTTCACGTGCCGACCTCGGTGCGCAGCAGAACCGTTTCGAGAGTGTCATCAAGAACCTGGACGTCTCCAAGGAGAACCTCACCGCTGCGGGTTCGCGTATTCGCGACACCGACATGGCGGAGGAAATGGTCAAGTACACCCGTGCGAATATCCTGTCGCAGGCCGGAACCGCCATGCTCGCGCAGGCGAACCAGAGCAACCAGGGAGTGCTGCAGCTCCTCCAGTAACACCTGAAGAGGCGTCACCAGCGGGATCGAAGTCGGATCCAGGCAAGGTGGCATCCGCTCATGAATGCAAATTCGTGCAGCGGATGCCGCCGGGCTTATTCGTCGTGCCGCAAACTTTTTCGTGATTTCTTCTAACCCTTTGTTGCACCCGCGCCGATAGCTTGGGGTGCTGGCCCATGGATGGGCCGGTGATAGTTAGACCCAATCACGGAGGATTCATCATGGGCATGCAGGTAAATACCAACATTGCGGCAAACAACGCGTACCGCAACCTCGCAACAACGCAGAACGACCTGTCCAAGTCGCTGGAAAAGCTCTCCAGCGGCCTGCGCATCAACCGTGCAGCGGATGACGCAGCTGGTCTCGCAATTTCCGAAGGCCTGAAGTCGCAGGTCGGTGGCCTCACGGTCGCCAGCCGCAACGCTCAGGACGCCATCAGCGTCATCCAGACCGCTGAAGGTTCGCTCAACGAGGTCACCTCGATCTTGCAGCGCATGCGTGACCTCGCTGTTCAGGCCGGTAACGACTCGAACAGTGCGCAGTCCCGTAACGCGATCAGTACCGAGGTCACCGCCCTTCACGAAGAACTCGTGCGCATCAAGGACTCGACCAACTTCAACGGCACCAAGCTGTTGGATGGTCCCAATGCCGCAGGTACGAGCATCCTCAACTTCCAGATCGGTGCTGACGGCAATTCCGCCAGCCAGATGTCGGTGGATCTTGAGAGTAGCGACATTGGAGAAGTAGCTAACGCGCTCAAATTTGGAACGACAGTGGGTGAGGCGCTGTCCTTCGATCTCGCCGATGCAAACCTGAGCACAATCAGAACTGCAATCGCGGATGATGCTTCCTACCTGGATGACGCCGGTACCGGGCCCGCGGACGCCAAGATCACGTTCACCACAGGGAACCAGGACGTTAACGTCTTTCTCGACGGCACCGCTAGGACGGACGTAGAGCTGGCAGCTGCTCTCAATGCCAATGAGGACTTTAGTCGCACGTACTCTGCGACGAATGAACCTGTGCTCGTGGACGGTGAGCCGACAGGAGCTACCACGCTTGTTATCGCGAGGCGTGAGATAGATCCGGAAAGCAACGGGAGTGACCTCATTACTACCGTCGCCTTCCAGACCGGTGCTCAAATCGAGACCGCAGCGGCTGGCACCACCGGCAGTCCCGTCATGGTTCGCGACGATGTACTACTCGGCTTCAACACTGCGGCAGAGGCGCAGGCGTCCATCACTGCGATCGACGAGCAGATCACGGCCGTCTCCACGGCACGTGCCGAGCTCGGTTCGTACCAGAACCGGTTCGAGAGCGTCATCAAGAACCTGGCCGTCTCGAAGGAGAACCTCACCGCTGCCGGATCGCGTATTCGCGACACCGACATGGCCGAGGAAATGGTCAAGTACACCCGTGCGAACATCCTGTCACAGGCCGGAACCGCTATGCTCGCGCAGGCGAACCAGAGCAACCAGGGAGTGCTGCAGCTGCTTCAGTAACACCAGCACAACCGAACGAACAGGTCGATTTTGATCTGAGCCTGGCCGCAGCCGCGGAGCGAATTGGACGTCGCCCCTCGGCTGTGGCCAGGCTATTTTCATGTCATGACCTCTGTTTCGTAGACATGGTCGCGTTGGTCGATGGAGATCTCGGCAAGCTCGATCAGCGGTGGGGGTGGAGGTCGCTTAGTGTCGCGGGCGACCTACGAGTCGCTCCCATCCCGTTGGTCGAGCTCGTCGAGACCCGCGTGGACTGGCGCGAGCCGGTCTCGGAACGTCCCCGTCCCGTTGGTCGAGCTCGCCGAGACCCGCGTCGACTGACGCGAGCCGGTCTCGGAACGTCCCCATCCCGTTGGTCGAGCTCGCCGAGACCCGCGTGGACTGGCGCTGGCCAACGTCGCGAACGGCGCCATCTCTGAGTGTGATGGCTGGTTCGTCGAGATGCCTCGCGTTGGGCGATGGAGATCTCGGCGAGCTCGATCAGCGGTTGGGGGAGGGCTGTCGAGACCCGCGCGAGACTGGCGTGTGCCGGTCTCAGGAACGTCCCCATCCCGTTGGTCGAGCTTGCCGAGACCCGCGTGGACTGACGTGAGCGGTCTCGGGAAGCCAGCCATTTCGCATCCGCTGCCCGGCCTGTGGATAACTTTTACGGGCCGGCGGGCACAGTGCCACTCTGATGGCCATGCCCTATACATACATGGTGAAGTGCTTCGACGGGTCGTTCTATATCGGCAGCACGTGGAGCCTGGAGCGGCGGATCTGGCAGCACAATCACGGAAAAGAAGAGGGCGGCGCCAGTTACACGGCCGCCCGCCGACCCGTCGTGCTCGTCTACTTCGAGGAGTACGAGCTGATGATTGATGCCTACGGGCGCGAGAAGCAGCTGCAGAACTGGGGCCGCAAGAAACGGGTCGCCTTGATGGAGGGGCGGATTGTGGATCTGGTCAAGCGGATGCCGCCGGATGTGGGCGGCCCGGCGGCGACCTGAGACAGGTCGCGTTGGTCGATGGAGATCTCTGGCAGGCTCGATCGACGGCGGGGGAGAGCCCGTGATGCGGGTCACAGCTGAGCAATTGGCCGGGCGCTTCATGAGGGCGCCCGATCTGGGTGAGCACTACGCCGGTTACCGTAGCGCGCACCGATATCGGGCGCGCTCATCGTGCGCCGCCGCGAGCCGGTCTCACGCCCAGATTTCTGTGCCGTTTTCTAACCGGCGCGCGTGCGCGGTCGATAGCTTATGGTGCTGGCCCATGGATGGGCCGGTGCAGCATCATTTGTTCATGGAGGACTCATCATTAGCGTGCAAGAAGACACACAAAGTGCGGCGAATCACGCTGACCGCCAAGGCGCACGGCATTCGCCGAACCTTGGCCGAGGTCTTTCCCTGATCAGAGCGGATGCCGCCGCCGCGTTCACGATGCCGCCCCACCCCCAGCCGGTCCACGACTAAGGCTGATCCCCAAACTTGTATGGCGGCAGCGAACCGGCGAACTGGACCTCGCCCAACGCTGCCGCCATACAGACCCCGTATTAACTGATTCACCGAGTACCAGGAGAGGCACCCCATGTCGATGGCAGTCGATGGGCTCATCAGCGGGCTGGACACGACCTCCCTCATCAACTCCCTGATGACCCTCGAAGCTGGTCCACAAAACCAGCTCAGGGCCAAGGTCACCAGCACAAACACGCTCATGACAGCGCTGCAGGGGTTGAATTCTCAGATTGCGTCGCTCGCGACCCTCGCCGGCAAAGCGACGGCGACCAATGCGCTCGACCTGTACGCGGCGAAAAGCAGCTCGACTGCGGTGTCCGTTACCGCTAGGGCATCCGCTACCGCCGGGTCGATCGACATCGTCGTCGATCAGCTGGCAAAGGCGCAGGTATCGGTTTCTAGTGCCGTTTCGGTGTGGCCGGGATCGAATTTTTCCATCGTAGATTCGGCGGGCGTCGCGACGGCCATCGTTGCCGACTCGGCGAGCCTCGACGATGTCGTCACTGCCGTGAACGCGTCGGATGCCGGGGTGAAGGCCGTGAAGGTTGCCGCCGGCACCGATGGCGGCGGCAATGCGCTGTATCGCCTGCAGTTCACCGCCACCTCGACCGGCGCGTCGAGTGCATTTTCGTTTGCTTATGATGCGGCGATCACACCCCCCGGCATGACGCAAATCACAGCTGCACAGGATGCCTCCGTGCGGCTCTGGGCGGGTACTGCCGCCGAACAGGCCATTACGAGCGCGACCAACACCTTCAGCGACCTGCTTCCAGGAGTGTCGGTGACGACATCCGCTGTCTCGACTGAAGCAGTGACCGTCAGCGTGTCGCGCAACGATGCCGCAGTAAGCACGATTGCGTCCGACTTGGTGAGCGCCCTGAACGGGGTGTTCGCGCTGATCTCGACCAAGAGCGCCGTCGTGAACAGCACCGATTCGAGTGGCAAAGCCGTGTTGTCGGCCGGCGTGTTCAGCGGAGACGGCACCGTGCGCGACGTGAAGCAGCAAATCTTGAATGCCGCCAGCCAGCCGATCGATGGGCGTTCCCCGTCGGAGATCGGCATCAGCATCACGAAGTCAGGCACGATGGAATTCGACTCGGCCAAGTTTGCCACGGCCATGGCCGCCGACCCTGACTACGTGAAGGGCGTGCTCGCCACGATTGCCGCACGGGTCGAGGCCGTCGCCGAGAACGCATCGGATAAGTACGACGGCAGGATCACGTCGCGAATTACCGGGCAGGAATCGCTCGTGAAGAGCCTTGGCACCCAGATCGATAGCTGGGATGTGAGGCTGGCCTCGCGGCGCTCGACCCTCGAACGCACGTACTCGGCCATGGAAGTCCAGCTCAGCAATATGAACGCACAATCCGCGTGGCTGACCGCCCAGGTGAGCTCACTAACCAGCTCGACGAAGTGACGACGATGACAATGACTGCAGCGACCCAGGCCCAGCGCTCGCGCTACAACCGCGACGCGGTACTCTCGGCGACGCCGGTGCGTCTGCTGACCATGCTGTACGACCGCCTGCTGCTCGATCTGAACCGGGCGGAGGCCGCGCAGCTGCGTCAGGACTGGCAGATCGCGTCGGATAATCTCCTGCACGCGCAGGCGATTGTGTCTGAGCTGAGCACGTCACTCAACGTTGACGCGTGGGACGGCGGTGAGGGGCTGTTCTCCTTATATACGTATGCGTCGACGGCCATGATGAGCGCGAACACGAGCCGCAATTCGGAGCGCACTCGCGAGTGCATCGCGCTGCTCGAACCGCTGCGGCAGACCTGGCATGAGGCGGCCGGCATGCTGCCGGCTGCGCCGGCGCCCGCGGTTCGTATGGGCGGAGTGCTCGGCATTGGGTAATCGCGCGGCGTGGGAGGCTGTGCTTGAAGATCTCGAGCTGCGAGTGGATGCTGCGGCGCGGGCAATCACGGGCGTCACCGACGTAGGGCGGTCGGGGTCCGTTTCTGGGATGGCGGTCTCGGCAAGCTCGGCCAACGACACATGGCAGGTTCCGCGGGGGCTCGGAAATATTCCGGCGGAGTTCGCCGAGCGGGTGCGGGATTTGGTGCACAACCAGCACAAGCTCATTGGTGAGCTTGAAACGGCACGCAATGTGACCGCGAAGCACCTTGCCGCGGTGCGCGCGGTGCCGCCGAAACGCGACGCGCGGGCATCCGTTTATCTCGACGTCGCCGGCTGAATAGCTGTATCGCAACAATTTTTAAAAAGTTTCCACAGAACTTCTAACGAAGTGACTAGGGACTCCGATAGGTACTGTTGAGCACGGATTGCTCACAATCGGGCCAAGGATTGGCCGTTTATGTCTTTCGTCGACGAAACGGGTAGTCATGCTAGATTCCGTGACCTCTGTTGCGCTCACCAGCGCACTGGATGGCCTTGCGCTGCGTCAGCGCACCATCGCGAGCAATATCGCCAACATCAACACACCGAACTACCACGCCAAGGTCGTCTCTTTCGAGAACGCGCTAGCAAAATCCGTGCAGGCCGGTGATGGCAAGGTGACTGCGTCCACGACGCGTTCCATCGAGGCGACGAACCTCATCGGCAACAACGTGAACCTCGACACCGAGACGCTCGCCAATATCGATGCCCTGCTGCGCTATCAGTTCGCGGCGAGGGCCATTGACGGCCCCGCATCGGCCATCCGCAGCGCAATACGGACCAGCTGATGACCGATGCAATCAGCATTTCCGGCAGTGGAATGACACTGCACCGCAAATGGCTCGACGCCATCTCCGACAACCTCGCCAACGCCAACACGGTCAAGGCGACGGATGGCCCCGCCTTTCAGGAGCGCTTCGTGCTGGCTCAAGAAGGTCAGGGCACCTCCGGGGTTAGGGCCTCGGCCGACTTGGGAGACGCGGCCGGAACCCTCATCTACGAGCCGACGCATCCGCTCGCCGACGAGGCCGGCTACGTGCGTTACCCCAACATTGACATGGCTGAACAAATGGGCCATCTCATCATGGCCCAGCGCGGTTACCAGGCCAACGCGGCCGTGGTTGACCGGGCCAAGACCGCTTACGAAGCAGCACTGCAGATTGGGCGTGGCTAATGTCCATTGGCGCAATCGGTTTTCCTCCCGCCACCATCGGTGCCAGCACCACTGGCGGCGTCATGGGTTCCTCTGGCTCTACCGCGACCAGTGCAGCCGGCTTCGACGATATTCTTGTCGGCGCCATCGGTAACCTGCAAGGTCTGCAGGCCACCTCCAACGAACTGTCCATTCAGGCCGTCAACGGCAGCCTCGATGACATTCATACCGCCACCATTGCCAGTACCCGTGCACAGCTCACGATGGAGCTCGTTGCAGCCGTACGTAACAAGGGCGTCGATGCATTCAACGAGATTATGAGGATGCAGGCCTAATGCCCCGTCAGGTAACATCCATCTTTCGCCGGCTCGGCAATGCGATTCGCGAATTCACCATTGCGCAGCGCACGGTCGCCATCATCGGTGTCGCCGTGCTCGTGCTCGGCGCATCCGCTCTCGGTATGTGGGTGAGCAAACCCGCATACACGCCGCTGTTCACCGGTTTGAGCGGCGAGGATGCCAGCAGCATCGTCGACCAGCTGACCGCAGACGGCGTCGGCTACGAACTCGCTGACGGCGGAGCCAGCATTCTGGTTCCCGAAGCGGATGTCTACGCCGAACGTATCAAGGCGGCCGCGGCCGGCTTGCCATCCTCGAGCACCGGCGGATACTCGCTGCTCGACACCATGGGCGTTACCTCGAGCGAGTTTCAGCAGTCGGTGACCTACAAGCGTGCGCTCGAAGGCGAACTCGCCCAGACCATCGGAGCGATGGAGGGCGTGCAGGCCGCGTCGGTGCAGCTGGCCATTCCCAAGGACAGCGTGTTCGTGTCCGAGAAGAACGCGCCGACGGCATCCGTTTTCGTGCAGCCCCGCAACGGCGCCACACTGTCGAACGACCAAGTTCAGGCCATCGTGCACCTGACCAGCGCGTCGATTGACGGTATGAAGGCCACCGACGTCGCCGTCATCGACTCGGCGGGTACCGTGCTCTCCGCCGTGGGCGTTGGCGCCACTGGTTCGGCCGGCCAGCAGGCCTCCGACTATGAGACCGGCGTACAGAGCGCAGTGCAGGCGATGCTCGACAAGGTCGTCGGTGTCGGAAACGCCACCGTCGTCGTTGCCGCAGACCTGACCACCGAATCCGCCTCCCGTGTTGAGGAATCATTTACGACGCCCGTTGACGCCCCCGCTCTGAACGAATCGGTCGCCACCGAGAACTACACCGGTACCGGCGGAGCCGCCGCTGGTGTACTCGGCACCGACACCGCAGCCACCGGTGCCGCGACCGACGGCAACGGAACATTCACCTCCGGAACGACCACCAAGAACAACGCCGTCAACAAGGTGACGGAAAACCGTACGGTGCCCGCCGGTGCCATCCGTCGTCAGACTATTTCGGTCGCCGTCGACGCTGCAGCCGCCGGCACTCTGAACGTGGCGAACATCACGTCGCTGGTGTCATCGGCCGCTGGCGTCGACGCCGTGCGCGGCGACGCGGTGACCGTTGAGGTCGTGCCGTTCAGCACGGCGGAGGCCACTGCAGCCGCCGACGCGCTGAAGGCAGCAACCGATGCCGCAGCAGCCGAGTCGCTCTCCGGAATCATTCGTGCGGCCCTGATCGCCTTGGGCGTCATAGCGGCCATTGTCATCAGCCTCGTGTTCTACGCACGTCGTTCGCGCCGTCAGAGCCGCGAATCCGTTGAAATCGGCGAACTCAGTCAGGCGCAGAGCATGCTCGGCGGCACCGGTGGCGTCGGCGCCATCACCGGTCCCAATGCCAACCCCTCGAACTCGTCGACTGTCGGCCCGGGCTCGCTGTTCTTCAACCCAAGCGATCTGCCTACCCAGGTCATTCGTACGGTTAACTTTGAACCGACCGAAGCCGACATCCGTCGCGGCGAAATCGACGCCCTGGCCCAGAATGACCCCCGCGGCATGGCTGAACAGCTGCGCGGCCTGATGGATGAACGGGAGAACGCGTGACCGAGACCGCAAGCATGGCCACTCAAAAAGTGGCCGTTCCGGCCCCGAAAGCACCCGTAACACTTACCGGCACCCAGAAAGTTGCCGTCGTACTAATGAACATGGATCGCCAGCGCGCGACCGAGGTCATGCAGCAGTTCACCGACAGTGAAGCCGAAGTGATCGCTTTGGAGATCATGCAGCTGCGCAAAGTCGACTCGGAGATCGCCGAGGCTATCATGGTGGAATTTCATGAGATGACCCAGCGCGGTGGCCGGCACGCCCGCGGCGGCCAGGAGTTCGCCATGGGCCTGCTCGAAGCCTCCTTCGGTGCCGAGCGCTCTGCCGGCATGATGACGCGTGTTGCGACGTCGATGGCCAGCAAGGCGTTCGAATTTCTGGACTCTTCCGAATCCGCTAACGTGCTCAACCTGCTCGACGGCGAAATGCCGCAGACCATCGCCCTCGTGCTCGCGCACCTGCGCCGCGACCAAGCCTCCGGAGTGCTCTCCGGCATGGATCCGGCTCTTCGAACCGAGGTTGCCCGCTGCATTGCGACCATGGGCAGTGCCACCCCCGAAGCAATTCGTGTCGTGACCGAGTCGCTTAAACAGCGTGCCGGCACCATCGCCTCACGCGAAGTTATCGAAGTCATCGGCGGTATTCAGCCGCTCGTCGATATTCTCAATCAAGCGGATGCCGCCACCGAGCGCGCCCTGCTTGAAGGACTCGAAGAGAGCGACCCGGCCCTAGCCCAAGAAGTCCGCTCCCGCATGCTCACCTTCGTCGACATCGTCAAGCTGGAAAGTCGCGACGTGCAGGAAATTCTGCGTGGAATCGACACGACCGTTCTGGCCATGGCCATGAAGAGCACCTCCAATGCGGTTACCGAAGTCATTCGGGCTAACTTGTCCGAGCGCAACCGTGTTGTGCTCGACGACGAGATCAAGAGCCTCGGCCCAGTTCGTATGAGCCAGGTCGAGGATGCCCGCGCCAGCATTGTGCGCGCCATTCGCGACATGGAAGCACACGGAATCATTACCGTGCAGCGTGGATTGGATGACGCATATGTCAGCTAACACACTGTTCGGCCGCATCAGCTTTCCCCGCATCGACGACGAAGAAAAGTCCAAGTCCGACGAAACTGCGCGCGCCCAGGGGCACGCAGCCGGGTACGCGGCCGGCCTGCGCGCGGCGATGGTGGAAATCGATCGAATCAAGTTCGACCTGCAGACCGAACGTGAGCAGGGCGCGCGCCTCGCGGCGGCCAAAATGGATCGCGGTGTGCGCGTGCTCAACGCCGCAGCCGAAGCTCTCGATCAACGCATGCTGCCGGTACTTATCGACGCCGAAAGCACCCTCGTAGCGTGCGCGCTGCAATTGACCGAGGCCATTATCGGCAACGAACTCAGCCGCACCGAACCGTCGGCTCGACGCGCCTTGGACCGGGCCATGCGCGCAGTCGAGGCCGGGGACACCGCGAAGGCCCACAGCATCCGCATGAATCCCGACGACCTACCCCTGCTTGACGCAACGACCGTGCGTCTTAGCGGCGTCACGTTCGTGGCCGACGCAGAGGTTAATCGCGGCGATGCCATTGCCGAGTTCAGCGAAGGAATTCTCGACGCCCGTATCGAGACCGCTCTGGCGCGTGCGCGAGAGATTCTGCTCGCCGACATTGCGGGGGAGACCTCATGAGTACCGTGTGGCGCCCGCGCGCCGACGCTTTTGCCACTGCGCTACAGGTTGCGCGCCCAGAGCGCATGGGCGTCGTGTCGTCGATCGTTGGCCTCGGCGTCGAGGTACGGGGCCTGCGCTCCGCCATCGGCGACCTCGTGGTACTCGGCGGCGAAACGGATGCCGCTGGCATCGACGCGGAGGTCGTCGCGACCACGCGTGACAGCATCCGCTGCATGCCACTTGGCCGCATGACGGGGCTGCGGGCCGGCGCCCGCGCGCGCGCCGCGCACAGCCCCCTGCTCGTTCCCACCGGAGCCGGACTGTTCGGCCGCGTCATCGACGGCCTCGGCCGACCGATCGACGGCAAAGGCCCCCTCGTCTCCGACGGTGCCGTTTCGCTCGAAAATGACAGCCCATCGGCCATGCACCGCGCCCGCATCACCGCGCCGCTGCACCTCGGCGTACGCGTGCTCGACACCCTCACCACGGTCGGCCGCGGCCAGCGCATGGGCTTGTTCGCCGGCAGTGGTGTGGGCAAGTCGTCGCTCTTGTCGATGATTGCCCGCGGAACGGATGCCGAAGTGTCGGTCATCGCGCTGGTCGGGGAGCGCGGCCGTGAGGTTCGTGAATTTCTCGAAGATGACCTCGGTGCCGAGGGCCTGGCCCGGTCTATTGTCGTGGTGTCGACCTCCGACGAGCCGGCCATGATGCGCCTCCGCGCGGCCTTCACCGCCACCCGCATCGCTGAATCGTTTCGCTCGCGCGGCGCAGACGTCATGCTCATGATGGATTCGCTCACCCGAGTTGCCATGGCCCAGCGTGAAATCGGTCTCTCGGTTGGCGAACCGCCGGCTACCCGGGGTTACCCGCCCTCGACCTTTTCGGTGCTCGCTCGCCTGCTCGAACGCGCCGGAACAGACCAGGTCGGCTCGATCACAGGCATGTACACCGTGCTCGTTGACGGCGACGACCACAACGAACCCATTGCCGACGCCGCCAGGTCCATTCTCGACGGCCACGTCGTCCTTGACCGCAAACTCGCCATCACCGGCCACTTTCCCTCCATCGACGTGCTCGGCTCGATCTCGCGCGTCGCTTCCCGGGTGAACTCACCCGAACGCAACGCCATTGCGACGACCCTGCGCACGGTGCTCGCCGCGCGCTCCGCAGCCCAGGATCTGCTCGACGTCGGTGCCTACCGCACCGGCACCAACCCGCTGGTCGACGCCGCCGTGGCGCACGACGCTGCCATCAAGTCGTTTCTGCAGCAGCGGATGGACGACCAGACTCCCTCAGACGCGGCTTGGGAGCAGCTCGCCGGGCTCACCCGCAGGTTGGGAGGCGTTCAATGATTCGCCTCTTTCCGCTGGCCGGGCTGCTGCGCCTACGCCACCTGCAGCAAGACCAGGCGGCGGCCGACCTGGCCGAAGCTAACGCTCGTGTTGCGGCCAATGAGGCACGGCGTGGCCGGGCACGTTCGGCACTCACTGCCACGTCGATCACGCCGGACACCGTTGCCGCGATGAACGCCATGGCTGCAGCTCGGTCGTCGTCGCGCAGCATGCTCGCCGACCTCGATGCCCTGGGCCGCAGTAACGCCACAGCACTCGGCGAGGCGCAGGCGAGTTTCGACTCCGCCCGCGCCGAGGCGATCGCCCTAGAAAAGCTCGAACTTCGCCACCACGAAACGGTTGAAGCCGATGACCTGCGCGCAGAACAAATCGTGCTTGATGAAATCGCGTCAACGCGGTGGCATCGAGACCAAGACGCAGACACCGATAGCACGCCCAGGAACGGAGACGCACAATGACCATGATCGCCGCAATGGGCCGGATCGAACAGATCCAGACGATGATGCAGCAGCTCTCCAGCGGGTCACGCGTGACGACGAGCGCCGCAGCAACGGCCACAGCAGCAACGGCCTCGGCTTCGACAACCTCGGCCGACAGCTTTGCCGCCTCCATGGCTTCGGCGCTCAGCACCGTGACCGCCAGCGGAGCATCAGCTGCCGGAACATCCGCTGTTGGCGCCACCGGCGGTGCGACCGGCACTAACGTTGTCGACGCTGCGAAGAAGTACCTCGGCGTTCCCTATGTTTTTGGCGGCGAAAACGCCAGCGGAATGGACTGCTCCGGCCTCGTGCAGAAGGTATATTCCGATGTTGGAATAGACATGCCGCGCCTGGTTTCCGGCCAGATGAAGATGGGTACCGAGGTGGCGTCGCTGGCCGAGGCTCAGCCCGGTGACCTGATCGTCACCGGCGGTGGCGACCACATTCTCATCTACGCCGGCGACAACAAAATCATTCATGCACCGTACCCCGGGCGCGACGTATGCCTGCGGGACGTCTATATGTCAGATTCGGAGATCACGACCATTCGTCGCATCATTCCCACCGCGACCGCCGGCGCTTCCAGTGGCGCTGACATGCTCAGTGCGGCCTTCGCCGCGATGGCGAAAGGCGGCGCGGCATGAGCCTCGCTCTGAATCAATTTCGATCCGGCGGAGCTGCTGGCCTGCCCGGTTCACCGAGTACCGGCTCGGCCGCAGGCACGCCCTCGGCTGGAACCAACGGTTTCGCCTCGGCCATGGCCGATTCCGTCGCTGACCTGGCGACCGCAAAACGCTCAGCGTTAGCGGATGCCGACCGTGCCCGGTCCAGCCATCAGGCTCGTGCCGACGACCACGCGCGTTCTGCCGATCAGGCACGTTCCACCCATCGCGCCCATGCCACCGATCGACCCTCGGCCTATCGGGCGCACAGTTCGAACGCGGCCGACTGCCCGGTCGCGCTGCAGGATCGTGCAGCCGAGCGCTCGTCTGATCGCGCTGCAGACCGCGTTTCTGACCGAGCGAATGACTCATCGGCCATTGCCGCGATTTTTGTTGTAGCCGCCGCCGAGCTCGAATACAGGGACCGGGCGACTGCCGATCGTGATGCACGCTCGGCGACCGAGCAGACGTCGGTTGGTCAGTCGAGCGATCCCGCCGCCGAAATTGCACGCGCGATTGATACTGCCGCGGTCACGCCGGCCCCGGCACCCGTTGACGCTGTCGCGCCGGGAGCCCCTGGCCTCGGAGCCTTCCAAATCGGCACTAGAACGCTCGGCGACAACTTCATCGCCACCGACTCCGCAGTTGTCGCCGCTACCAAATCCGCCGTCAGCGAGGATCCTGTGAACCCTGCCGTTCTCGACAACGTTCCCGCCGCCACGCTCGCGGCGACGAGCCTCGTCGGTGCAGTGGCCGCGCCGGTCGCCGCCACGGGTTCGACCGGGTCCACCGGCCGTGCGGCCACGAGCCAGGCCTCGGAACCGGCCACGGACTCGTCCATGGGCTCGGCCGCCGTTGCGGGTGCCGCTTCGACGACTGGCTCGGCGACCGCCGACAACGCTGCCGACAACGCCGCCGACAATGCTGCCGTTCGCGTTGTACCGACCGTGCCGGGGGCAGCCGTACCGGTCGCGCCGACCGCAGCCGCGTTCTCGACCGGAATCGCCGCTGCCGCGTTGTTGACCCCAGTGGCCGCCGAAACCGGCCTTGGATCGAAGCTTGGCGACATTCGCATCGTGACAGCGGATGCCGCGGCCGCGGCCGCGATGCCCGGCCTGATCGCGCCGACTCCGACCGTGCAGACGGCCGTGCCGGTTGCGGCTGCCGCGCCGGTGGCATCCGCTCTGCCGGTGCCGTTGACCACACAGATTGCCAAGCCGCTGTTTTCCCTAGCCAATGTGGCGCCGGGCGAGCACGTGCTCACAATCACAGTGAGCCCCGACAACCTCGGACCGGTCACCGTGCGCGCGCACGTCTCGCCCGACAACATTCGGGTGGAGCTGTTCGCCCCGACGGATCTAGCCCGTGAGGCGTTGCGGGCCATCATGCCCGACCTGCGCCGCGACCTGGCCGGCGGGGGATTGAGCGCTCAGCTCGACCTCTCGTCGCAGAATCAGGCCGGAAACCTGGCCGGTGACTCACCGGGTGCCAAACAGCCGCGGCCCGAGCAGTCGCCGCGAAACCTACGCGCGCGCGACCCCGATATCCCTAACAGCGAGCAACCGCTTCGCCCCTTCAGATTCGGAACAGCATCGTCCATCGACGTGATGGCGTAGAAAGAGACCACCCATGCCTGTAGACGCAGTAGCTGCCGCCTCATCCGCCGGGTTGTATTCGGGCGCCGCCTCCACCCGCGCGCCGAGCCAATCGATGGATTCCAAGGTGTTTATGAATTTGCTGGTCACCCAGCTGCAAAATCAGGATCCGTCGTCGCCGATGGATACCAATCAGATGATCGCCCAGACCACTCAGCTTGCAATGATGGAGAAGATGACTGAGCTCGCCACGGCGAGCCAGGAGAGCTTCTCGCTGCAGATGCGTTCCTCGGCTGCCGCGCTCGTGGGCCACACCGTTACCTACACGCAGGACGACGGCACCGAAGCCACGGGCGTCGCCTCCTCGGTCTCGTTCAAGGATGCGGTGCCGCAGGTCACTATCGGCGGCAAGTCCATCGCCCTCGACTCCATTTCCGGGGTCACTACGGCTGCTTCTTCCGCTTCTTCTTAACTCAGCTCCGCCTCCATTTTTTACACTTTTTCATTCATTCGTTTTCTTGAAAGGTAGATTCTTATGCTTCGTTCTCTCTACTCCGGTATCTCAGGTCTTCGCTCGCACCAGGCCATGCTCGACGTCACCGGTAACAACATTGCCAACGTGAACACCACCGGGTTTAAGTCCTCTGCCGCCCAGTTTCAGGACACCCTTTCGCAGCTGACCTCCGGCGCTGGCGCCCCGCAGGGCGAGGTCGGTGGAACCAACCCGGCCCAGATCGGCCTCGGCGTGCAGGTGGCCGGCATCGCGACCAACTTCTCGCAGGGCTCCTCGCAGGCCACGGGCAAGTCCACTGACCTACTCATCTCCGGCGACGGCCTGTTCATCACCCAGAAGGGCGGCGAAACCTTCTACACCCGGGCCGGTTCGTTCGACTTCGACTCCGCCGGCCGTCTGGTCACCGCTGACGGTTCCATCGTGCAGGGGTGGGGCGCGCAGAACGGTGTCGTCTCCGATGGCGGCCCGACCAGCAACATCACGCTGCCGGTCGGTGCGATCGTTGGAGCGACAGCGTCGGAAAACGCGGCTTTTCAGGGCAACCTGCCATCGGACGTCGCCGACGGCACGGAACTTAAGCGTGACTTCGTGGTCTTCGACGAGCTCGGTGCATCGAGCACGGTGACGCTTACATTCACGCGCGACTTCGATCCTGCGGCGTTGCCCGCGGCAACCGACGGCTGGACGGTCACAGACCCGGCCTCGGGCAGTAGCGTCTACCTGCAGTCCGACGCCGGTACCTTCTCGGTGCAGAATTCGGCAGCGGATCCGACGGAGGCCATCTTCAGGGTCAAGGGCAACACGGTCACTATCGACCTGTCAGCTCTCGAGGGCTACGCCAATCTCAGCACGGTCGCGGGCACCGCCACCGACGGCAACGCCGCCGGAACCCTCAACTCCTACACCCTCAGCGCCGACGGCACCCTGGTCGGTTTGTTCAGCAACGGTGAGCAGCTCGCCATCGGCCGCATCGCCCTGGCCAACTTCGTCAACCCGGGCGGACTCGAAAAAGCCGGCGGCTCGTCCTACCGCGCCACGTTCAACTCCGGGGCACCGACCGTGGGCACCGCCGGCAGCGCTGGCCTCGGCACGCTCTCCAGCGGCGCCCTCGAAATGTCCAACGTTGACCTGTCGCAGGAATTCACCAACCTCATCGTCGCGCAGCGTGGCTTCCAGGCCAACGCCCGCATCATCACCACCTCCGACGAGGTTCTGCAGGAGCTCACTAACCTCAAGCGCTAAGCCAGCGGTACCAGCACAGGGCACCTCCGCTTCAGCGGGGGTGCCCTTCTGCGTGCGTGCCTGCGTTCCGGTCGCCCATTTTTCGGCCCGCGCGAGATCCGGGCCGCCCACTGTCCGGGCCCGCGCCCGGTCAGTCGGCCCATGACTGATCCTGGGCCCACTGTCGCAACATGGGCCCAGCATCCCCCCGCGCCTTGTTGGCGGATCGGGAGGGTGTTCCAACTGTCGAGTCTGACCTGTACGAAATGATTTACGAGATTCGAAAATTACTTTGATACGACACGTGCCCCCACCTCCGTGCATTCGATGGCACGAACCCTCTAATTGCGGATCGGCCAAGGGTGTAACTTCGCGAAGGAAGACCCGCCAATACCTTGCCGCACCGAAATTCGCGTAAAAATAGATATGAGGTTCCCCCGCTTTTATATTTGATTCCGAGTAGATCGTTGTGAAGGAGGCGATGGCGCCCATATTCATGGAAAACTCCGGTGAGTCCCGTTCGAACCCCGGCTGCACAGTGCCGACGCACCTGACGCAGGTGCACCACGTCAGTGGTTGGCGGCACGGCGGCCTCGCCAACATCGATAACGCCGTCCTGTTATGTAACGCCGCGCATTCAGCATCGATACCTCCGGCTGGGAGATCAACATGATCGACGGCCGACCCTGGGCCCGCGGACCCCTCATCTTCGAACCCACCCAAACCTGACGACCCGCCGGCCAAAACCATGCCGCCACCCCCGCCGAGAAACCCAACTGGGAAAAATAGCCCCGACGCGATCGGCCGCGGAGCTCAACCGACGGCATGGCTGGGCTGCACAGCCAGACGGCCATACAGCTAGACAGCCAGACGGCCAGACGGCCAGTCAGTGCAGCCGGCCGGCCTGTCGCGCAGGGATAGGGCGTGAACGGATGTCGCGGCATCCCCTTAGGAGAGGCCGGTCCCGCCAAGCGGATGGGGCGCTTTGCCGTTCTGATCCGGCGATCCTCGAGGCGGACTCCTAATAACGGACTGGGGCGAACGCAAGCTAACGCGACCCTCGGACTGACCGACAGTAGCCGTTGACGCCTCGCTCGAGGCATCATAAAAAGGGAAGAGCTCATGATCGTACTTACGCGGCTGAACGAGAGCCACTTTGCGATTAATCCCGATCTGATTGAACGCATTCACGCCAACCCAGACACGACGTTGGTCATGGTCGACGGCGCCAACTTCATCGTGACCGAGTCCATGGACGAGGTCATTGAAAAGATCGCGACCTATCGCGCTCACGTCATTGCCCTCGCCTACGACCCGACGGCGAGCGACCTACCGCGCGGCCCACGGGCGATCTAGTGGATCCCGCAACAATAATCGGAATTGTGGTCGCCTTCGGCGCCCTGTACGCCATGCTCACCATCGAGGGCAGCTACGTATCGTCCCTCCTGCTCCCAGCGCCGATGATCCTCGTATTTGGCGCGACAATCGCGGTGGGTGTCGCCGGGGGAACGATTCGCGACGCCGTCAACGCGTTCAAGGCACTCCCTAGAGCGTTTCGGGGCAAGACCACGCCGCCGGTGCAGGTCATCGATCAGGTCGTCGGAATCGCCGAAACTGCGCGCAAATCGGGCCTATTGGCGTTGGAGCAAGAAGCCGACAACGTTACAGACCCATTCTTGCGCGGTGCGCTACAGAACATCGCAGACGGTACCGACGGTGATGAACTCCGCATTTTGCTCGAAGACGAAATCGCGACCAAAGCCAAATCGGGGCGCAGCGCCTCGAGGTTCTTCACCAGCCTCGGCGGCTACGCGCCAACCGTCGGCATCATCGGTACCGTCGTCTCGCTGACCCACGTTCTGGAGAACCTGGATACACCGGAGACTCTCGGCCCGATGATTGCCGCAGCGTTCGTGGCTACACTCTGGGGACTTCTCTCGGCCAACTTTCTCTGGCTGCCCGTCGGTGCGCGGCTACGCCGATTGTCCGACATTGAAATCGACCGACTGACCCTGCAGATGGAGGGCATGCTCGCCGTGCAGTCTGGCATTCAGCCGCGCCTGCTCGGCGAACGCTTGCGTGCCATGGTGGCGACGGAAGACCTGCCCAAGGCCAACGCGAAGGGTAAAGCGGTCGGCGACATTCCGGGCGAGGCAGCCGGAAGGAAGGTCAAGAAGTCCAAGTCCACGGTTAAAAACAGCGCCGAAGCAGCATGAGTGGGCGCGGGCGTAAGCGCACGGGACTCGACGATGAGGTAGAACACATCGACGAACGCTGGATGGCGTCGTACATGGACATGGTTACCGTGCTGATGTGTATGTTCATCGTGCTGTTTGCCATGTCAAATATCGATCAAGCAAAATTTGAAAAGCTCGCCAATTCGCTCGCCGTCGGCTTCGGCTCGGTCAAGACGGCCAGCGTCGACACCGCGGAAGACGTCATCGTGCCCGGCAACATGGTCGACGACCAGGCCGAGGGATTCACCGACGCACCCGTGACCGACGCTGAAAAAGCTTTCGCCGAGGTCGACCGACTCACTACGATCCGAGAAAATATTCAGACAAGCCTGACTTCTGCTGGCATGGCAAATCGGGTCGAATTCGCCGTTGGCGAGCGTGGTCTGACCATGGGGCTGGTCGGAATAGACTCATTCTTCGCGCCCGGCAGTACCGCGCTCAGCGACATCTCAATTGCGGTGCTCAGTGCCGCCGCTCCAGAAATTGTTGCTTCGGCGCTGCAGATATCGGTTGAAGGCCACGCCGATGTGCACGGCCAGTCGGGAGCTTTTGCCACCGACTGGGAATTGTCCTCCGGTCGTGCAACACAGGTACTTCGTCGGCTGGTTGAGCAGGGTGGTGTTGATCCCACCCTGATTGGCGCAGTTGGGTATGGATCGGCTCGGCCGACATCGACCGGAAGTACCCTGGCCGACATGGCCCAGAACCGGCGCGTCGACATTGTGCTTCTCTCGAGTGAGACCGACAGTGTTCGGGCTCTCATCCCCGGGGCGGTCGACGGGCCAGCTACGCCAGCCACGTCGGTAGGGTCGACTGAGCCAGCTAAGGCTGGGCACTAACCCGGTGCCGCAGCAAAAATAAACGACCATTACTCAACCGCTAACATTGAGGCCCGATCGGCCGATAGTGCAAACGTGACGGTCCAGGAACAAATTAAAAGAAGTGCGCCCATTAAGACGCCCAAGTCGGTGGAGCCATATGACTTCCGCCGGCCGACGACGTTAGCGCGCGATCACGCCCGCGTCCTTGAACTCGCCTTTGAGACATTCGCCCGCCAGTGGGGCACCCAGATTACCGCTCGCGTTCGGGCTTTGTGCACGATCACCTGCGATGTCGTGCAGATGAACACCTACGACGAGTATGCCGCGTCGCTGCCGTCCAAGACGGCCATGGTGCTCTGCACGATTGCCGGGCTCGAGGCCAAGTCGGTCATCCAGCTTCCGACGGTGACCGGACTGACCTGGGTGAACCACATGCTCGGCGGCAATGGCACCCAGAAAATTCCGGAAGAACGCAACTTCACCCCGATCGAGCTCGCACTGATGCGTCAGATGATGACCGAGGCTCTCGAAGACATGCGTTATTCTTTCGGTCCGCTGCTGGTCGCTGACCTGGCCGTCGATGGAATCCAATACAACTCGCAGTTCGCCCAGGCGGCCACCCCTGCCGACCTGATGATCGTGGCGACGTTCTCGATCCGCATTGAGCGCAACACCACGAAGGCTACAATCGCGATCCCCGCTTCGGCACTCATGCCGCAGCTCGGGGAAGCTAACCCGACCAGCACCGCGACCAACTCGGTCGAATACCTCAAGGCTCAGCTGGCCGCCGTACCGGTGGATGTTGCGCTGCGGTTAACGCCGACCCGGGTACTGCCGAGCAAGATTCTCTCGCTCATGGTCGGGGATGTGCTTCCCATCCCGCACCCCAAGCATCGCCCGCTCGACCTCGCCGTCGGACTACAGGCCCTGGCTAGAGCTGCCGTCGGAGCCAACGGTAATCGTCTCGCCTGCATCGTCATCGACACCGAAGAGAGTACCTCATGATCTCCACCCAGTCTGTTTCTGAAGCCGCTGTCGACGCGCTGCTGCGTGTGTTGCCCACCGGCGTTCAACTGCACGCGACCGCCCACAGCGGTAGTGCCGCGCTGAGCGCCCGCTTCAGTTCCGCAGTGGTGGCATCGTTTGTCGGAACGTCCTCGGCAGACCTGGCCATCGTGCTCATGGATGCCTCCTCGCTCGATGCAGCGTCCGGCTCGGTTCCGGCCCTGATCAACAGCCAGGACGTTCTGCGACCGGCCCTCGAGAGCGCCGCGAGCGTACTCGGTATCGGCGTGCTCGGCGACTCCCGCGGTGAAGATGCCTCGGCGCTGTTCCTTGCCGCTGACACGCAGGTGTTCGAACTGAGCGCGGTCGGCGTCGTAACTGGATGGTTCGCCATTCGTCTGCGTTCCGACGGCACTGTCGGTGGGGGACCCGCGACCCTAAACAAGGCCGCTCTCGGCAACCTCGGCCGCATCAACAACGTCGAAATGACCCTGACCGTTGAGATTGGCCGTACCCGCATGGCCGTTCGCGACGTACTCTCGCTCGAACCCGGCGCGGTCATCGAACTGGACCGTTCCGCCGGTGCCCCCGCGGACATTCTGCTCAACGGCCGCCTCATTGCGCACGGCGAAATCGTCGTCGTTGACCAGGACTACGCCGTACGCATCACCCAGATTCTCGACGTCGCCGAGGGCCTCTAATATATGGACACCGTTATGGTCGCATTGCGCGTAGTCCTCTCCCTCGGCGTCGTCTTCGGCCTGCTCTGGTATCTGCAGCGCCGTCTGGTCACGGGCGGCCGGGCCAAGGTCTCCGCGAACCTGGTCACCGTGGTCGGCCGCGCCAACGTTGGCCAGAAGGCATCCGTCGTGGTCGTTGACGTTGATGGCCAGCGCCTCGTCTTGGGTGTCACCGAGCACGCGGTCAGTGTGCTGCACGGCAGCACGGTTTCCATCGATGACGCCAGTCAAACGGATGCCGCCACCTCCGCAGCCGAGACGGCCTCTCTCCCCGCCCACACACCGTTCCCAGCCCCAATCGAGGCGTCAGGGACCGTCTTTGCCCGCTCGTTGCACTCCGCGACGGACCAGACCATCAGCACCATGGCTGCGCCCGACTCGACTCTGGCGCTGACCACCCCACTCGAGTTCCGACCGCGCCGCAAAACAGCCGGCAAGACATCGCAGTCGACGCAGGCCGCACCGGCCTCCCGTCTGGCCGGATCGATCCTGTCACCAGCCACCTGGACCCAGACCGCCGCCGCCATTCGGAACGGCCGTTGAGTGCCGCCGCTGCGCCGTCGACCACGGTGCTGTCGGCGAACCGGGTGACGTACGCTCGCGTCGGCATCGTGATTCTGTTTGTCGTACTGATCACCGCCGTGATGTTGTGGCTCGGCGCTCACGCCTCCCATGCGGTCACGGTCGACCCGGCCGCACCGACAGACCCGACCGCTCCCAGCGACCCGGCTAACCCCGCCGACAGCGGTGGCGGCGGTCTGAGCGTTGATATTAACGGTCCAAACGGCGCGCCGTCGTCGGCCATTGTCACCCTGCTCGGCATCACGCTGCTCTCGGTTGCTCCGGCCCTGCTGCTGATGATGACCAGCTTCACGAAGATCTTCGTCGTGCTCGCCATGACCCGCAACGCGCTCGCTTTGCCGTCGATCCCGCCGAACCAGGTGCTCGCCGGCCTGGCCCTGTTTCTGTCGCTGTTCATCATGGCGCCAGTGCTGACGGACATTAACAGTGTTGCCCTGCAGCCCTACCTCGACGGCACCATGACCTTCGCCGACGCGCTCAACCTCGGTTCCGAACCGCTGCGGCAGTTCATGATGGCCAATACCCGGGGTGAAGACCTCGCGTTGATGACCCGCGCGGCCGACCAGCCGAACCCGGACAATCCCGCTGACGTCACCCTGCTCACGCTCATTCCGGCCTTCATGATCTCCGAACTGCGTGCAGCCTTCATCATCGGCTTCGTCATCTTCATCCCGTTTCTGGTCATCGACATCGTGGTCTCGGCCGCGCTGATGTCCATGGGTATGATGATGCTCCCGCCGGTGATGATCTCGCTGCCCTTCAAAATTCTCCTGTTCATTCTCGTTGACGGGTGGGGCCTTATTATCACCTCGCTCATCGGCAGTTATCAGATGGTCGCATGAACACTAACGCCGTTCTCGATATCGGGCTCCAGGCCCTGATTCTCGCCGCCAAGCTCTCCGCGCCGATGCTCATCACCGCGCTCGTCGTTGGCTTTGCCATCTCTCTGTTCCAGTCGATCACGCAGATTCAGGAGGTCACGCTCTCCTTCGTTCCTAAGGCCATCGCGGTCTCGTTCGCCCTGCTGATCTGCGGCCACTGGATGATCGCCGAGTCCATTGCATTCACCCACCAGATGTTTGAGAAGATTCCCTCCCTCCTCGGCGGTGGCTGAGTGGAATTCGTTCTCAACTACTCCTGGATCGAAGCGGTCATGCTCTCCGGCGTGCGCATGGTGGCGTTCATCGTGATCGCCCCGCCGTTTTCCTACAACGCGATTCCGCTGCGTATTAAAGGAATGCTCGCTGTCGCCTTCGCCCTGGCCATGTCGCCGCGTGTCGCCGATGGTTATGTGTCGCAGAACACCGCCGGCTTCTTCGGCGCGCTCATGCTCGAAGTTATCGTCGGCGCCCTGCTCGGATTTCTGGTCTACCTCATCTTCGCTGCCGTGCAGTCGGCTGGTGGTCTCATTGATATGTTCAGCGGATTTCAGATGGCGCAGGGATTCGACCCGCAGTCCATGGTCAACGGCGCCCAGTTCACCCGCCTCTTCCAGATGACCGCCCTCGCTCTCATGTTCGCCTCCGGCGCCTACCAGCTCATCATCGGCGGCCTCGCCCGCAGCTTCACCGCGCTGCCGCTCGGCGGCGGCATCGACTTCACCAATCCGGCCCAGGCCCTCATCGCCGCCGTCACCCAGATGTTCCTCGCGGCCGTGCAGATCGCCGGCCCACTGCTGGTCGTGCTTTTTCTAGCGGATGCCGGCCTCGGCTTGCTCACGCGCGTCGCGCCGGCCCTCAACGCGTTCGCGCTCGGCTTTCCCCTCAAGATTTTCATCACCCTCGCTCTCGCGGCGACCGTGTTTGTTGCCCTGCCCCAGATCGTCTCCTCCCTCACCGGTGAGGCGCTCGATGCGCTCATGGGGGTGGAATAAATGGCTGACGACTCGGGTGAAAAGACCGAACTAGCCACCCAGAAACGCATGAAAGAGGTGCGTGAAAAGGGTCAGCTTTCCAAGTCCCAGGACATCACCGCCTGGCTCGGCGTCGGCGCGGCCGGCATCATGTTGCCCATGACGATCGAGCGTGGATCAGCAGCGGGAACCGACCAGATGTTCATGATCGGCACCCTCGCCTCCACTCCAGATCCCGCTGTCGCGATGCAGGCGCTCGAAAACGGTCTGATGTCGATGGTGAATGTGCTGACCCCGTTTTTCGTCGTCGTCGTGGTGGTCGTGCTGGCCGGAGCGGCGCTGCAGGGCGGCATCCATTTTAAAAAGTTCACCGGAAAATACGAACAGTTCAACCCGATCAGTGGCCTGAAGCGGATATTCGGCGGCCAGGCACTGTGGGAGGGGGTCAAGGTGTTGGCCAAGACCGCCGCCGTCGGCGTCGTGCTGTACCTGATCATTCAGGGCCTGATGCCCATTCTCATGACTGCAGGCGGACTCCCCGTGTCTGAGCTTATGGTCGCAGCGACGGACGGTGCCGGGGCCCTGCTACAGGCAGCAGTTCTGGCGGGCCTCGTGCTCGCTGCCGCCGACGTATTCGTCGTCATGCGGCGCAACCGCAAGAAAACGCGCATGTCGAAGAAAGAGGTCAAGGATGAGAACAAGGCCGCAGAGGGCGACCCGCTGATCAAATCCCAGCGCCGGTCTCGTCAGATCATGATGAGCCGCAACCGCATGATCTCGTCGGTAGCGGATGCTGACGTCGTGTTGGTCAACCCGACTCACGTCGCCGTCGCGCTCAAGTACGAACCGGGCAGGTCCGCGCCGCGGGTGGTCGCGAAGGGCCTCGGTCACGTCGCCCTCCGCATTCGTGAGCAGGCCGGCACCGACAAGGTGCCGATCGTGCAGGACATCCCGCTCGCGCGCGCGCTGCACGCGGCCTGCGAGATTGGCGAGGAGATACCGGCCGACCACTACAACGCGGTGGCCAGGGTGCTCGCCTTTGTGATGGCCCTGAAAGCCCGCGGCAGCACGTCAAGCGGCGTGCACACTATGTCGGCGCCGCCGTTCTCCAGCGCCAGGCCCATGCCATCCAGCCAGACCCAGACCACTCAGACCCAGACAGCCGGAGGCCGTTGACGTGAACAAAAACCTCGCAAAGCTAGCCGTTCCGGTTGGCGTCGTCGGCATTATTCTGCTGCTCATCGTGCCGATCCCGGCCGTCATGTTGGACATGTTGATCATCGTCAACATCATGCTCGGCCTGGTCACCTTGCTCACAACGATGTTCGTCAAGAAGCCGCTCGAGTTTTCGGTGTTTCCGTCGCTGCTGCTCGTGGCAACCCTGTTTCGGCTCGGCCTCAACGTCGCATCCACTCGTCTGGTGCTCGGTGACGGCTATGCCGGAGCGGTAATTGAAGCCTTCGGCCACGTCGCCGTCGCCGGATCGATCATCATCGGCTCGGTCATCTTCCTCATTCTCGTCGTCATTCAGTTCGTCGTCGTCACCAAGGGTGCCGAGCGCGTGGCCGAGGTCGGTGCGCGCTTCACCCTCGATGCCATGCCGGGCAAGCAGATGGCGATCGACGCCGACCTGAGCGCCGGCCTGATTACCGATGCCGAGGCCAAGGAACGCCGCGCCGAGGTCTCCGCAGAGGCCGACTTCTACGGCGCCATGGACGGCGCATCGAAGTTCGTCAAGGGTGACGCCATTGCCGGCCTCATCATCATTATCATCAACTTGATCGGTGGCATCGCCATCGGCATGCTGCAGCGTGGCATGGAGATCGGCGACGCGCTCAACACCTATGCGCTGCTGACCATTGGTGACGGCCTGGTCACTCAGGTTCCGGCACTTCTGATGGCCGTCTCCACCGGAATGATCGTGACCCGGTCGAACGCCGAGACCGACATCGGGTCGACAGCATCCGCTCAGCTGACCCAGTCACGGTTCGCCCTGGTCATCGCCGGCGGTGCTGCCATCTTGATGGCGCTCATTCCCGGGATGCCGGTGCTGCCCTTTCTTATCGTCGGCGGGAGTCTGATCGTGCTGGCGCAACGATTGAAGGTGCGCGAGACCAGTAGCGCGGCCACCCAGGTGGCGGCCGACGCGGCTGAGAAGAACGTCGCAAAAACGGATACTACCGAAGACCTGATCGAGCAGATGCGCGTGCACGCGCTGGAGATCATGCTCGCACCCGACCTCGTTGACATCGTGTCTGGCGCATCGGACGACTTGCTCGCTCGGGTGCGTGGTTTGCGGCGCAAGATTGCCATGGACCTCGGTGTTGTCGTGCCTCCGGTGCGCACCCGCGACAGTGTCGACCTGCCATCGTCCACCTATGTCATTCGCATTGCCGGGGTCGAATACGGCCGCGGAATTGCGCCGGTCGGCAAGGTGCTCGCGCTCGGCGACTTTCTCGATTCGCTGCCGGGCGCCACGACGGTTGAACCCGTTTTCGGGCTCGCCGGCAAATGGGTTCCGAGCGAGATGCGGCACAGCGCGGAGATGACCGGTGCTACGGTGATCGACCGGGTCTCCGTCGTCGTGACTCACCTGTCGTCGATTATCACGACCAATGCAGCCCGACTGCTCACCCGGGAAGACGTGCGGATACTCACCGACGGCGTCAAGCAGGTCAACCCGTCGTCGGTCGATGACCTGATTCCCGGCCTGCTCTCGCTCGCTGAGGTGCAGCGCGTGCTGCAGGGGCTGCTGATCGAGCAGATCCCCATCAACGACCTGCCGCGCATTTACGAGGCGCTGTCGCTGCGCGCGAAAACCTCGAACGATCCAGAAGGCCTGATCGAGGCGGCACGCATGGCTCTGGGCCCGGCGCTGACTTCGCAATATCTCGACGGAAGCGTGCTGCGTGTGATCATGATCGAACCTACCCTGGAACAAAACATGCTCGAGGGAATGCGCCCCTCCGACCAGGGCACCCAGATTTTGATGGATCCGGCCCGGATCGAAGCGGTTCTCGCTTCGGTGCGTGCCTCGGTGGCGACGGTCGAAGCGAGCGGCCTGTCAGCCGTGCTGGTCTGTGCTCCGGCGCTGCGACCGGCCATCCGTCGGCTGGTCTCGACCCAAACCGGCGGTCTGCCGGTGCTGTCGTACCAGGAAGTCACCTCGGCCAACGTAACTATTGAGACGGTAGGTGTGGTTCGTGGGACCGACTCGATATCTGCTTGAGGGTGCGACGATGCGCGAGCTTCAGGAGCGAATCCTGATCGTGCACGGTAAGGATGCCGTCATTATTAAGGCCGATCGGGTCACCGTCGGCGGCATCCGCGGTTTTTTCGCCCGATTTCACTACGAGGTCACCGTCGAGGTTCCTGTGCCGGAAGACCGGCGACGTTCCGCCCACTCCGGCCTCGACCTCAACAAGCGACTCGGCATTGCAGCGTTGCTCGACGACGCCGACGACGCCGAAATGGAAATTGCTCGCTCCGGCCCGCAGCTGTCGACGGCATCGGACGGGTTCGCTGCGCTGATGGATGAGCTGACTTTCGCGACTACCCGACCGTCGGCGATGCCGGTTCCCGACGTGTATGACGGCGGCGCGGGCGCGGCTGCGGCTGGGCGCAGCCCCGTTGCCAACCTGGCCGTTCCGGCGCCGCTGACCCGGCCGGGCGACCTCGTGCTCATTATTGGCCTCGCCGAGGACGCTCTCACCATCGCCCGGCTTATGCACCGGCTCGCCGGCGGCGGCAACGTGTACACCAGCGGCGCCCTGGTCGGGCCCAACCGAGTGGATGACCGGCGCGGCGCCCAGGCAACTCGTGCCCGCGGGGTCGAAACCGGCAGCAGCGCCTTCATCGCTTACGGCTTCGACCCGACTGCGGACGCGTCCGAGCGCGCCTCCGCGCTCGAGGCGTTCGGCGCTGACCAGGTCTGGGTTGTCGTGGATGCCGGGCGCAAACCCGAAGACAGCACGCGCTGGGTGAACTCGATCAACGCCGTGGTTCCGATCGACGCGGTTGCCGCTATTGGACGGCAGTTCACGACATCGCCAGCGACCGTGGAGTCGTTCGGGCTGCCAGTGGAATGGATGGATGGTCGCGTTACTGCGCCCCCCAGCGGGCGGCGGGCGGCACGTTCGGGGCAGGCCTAAAGGATAGGCTTGGTCCATGCTGGTCCTGACACGCAAACTCGGGGAGAAAATCCTCATCGGTGACGACATCGTCATCACCGTGCTCGACGCGCGCGGCGACAGCGTGCGCATCGGAATCGACGCCCCGCGCGGGGTGAAAATTCAACGCGAGGAAGTGCTGCGTGCGGTCATCGAGGCCAACATGGCGGCGAGCCACGTCGACGAGAACGCTGAGAACCGCATCAAGCGGTCCCTCGGTATGCTCGCTGCCCTGCAATCGGCGCAATCACGCCAATCGCAAGCCGAAGCGCGGCCCAAGCCGCCGCAGCCTCAGCCGGTTTCGCAGAACACCGCCGCGGCACAGCCGTCGGTGCCTCAGCTATCGGTGCCCAAGCCGCTCGTGTCGCAGCCGCCGGTCCAGCCGTAGCGCTGCGCGGGTCACTCGGTGAGGTGCCCGCGCAACTCGTCAATTTCCCGGCGCTCCCGTTTGGTCGGGCGTCCGGCGCCCCGGTCGCGCATCGGCACGAGGGCAACCTCTTCGCGCGGCGGCGGCGGCGGAGTGTGGTCGACGTAGCACTCGGCCGCGACGACTGCACCCACGCGTTTGACCACGAGACGCGATACGATCAGCACCCGATCGAAACCGGCCGTGCGCACACGCACCTCATCGCCGATGTGTAGTACCTGCGCGGCCTTGGCCTTGTCGCCGTTGACCTTCACATGCCCGGCTCGGCAGGCCGTCGTCGCCATCGAACGTGTCTTGAACAGGCGTACGCCCCAGCTCCAGCTATCGACGCGGGCGGAAGTAAGGTCCATCCCACGACTCTATCCGGCTACGTCTCTATCCGGCTACGGCTCTATCCGGCTACGGCTCTATCGGGTCTCGGCCGGCCTCAGGCCGCGAGACTGACCGAATAGATCAGCAGCATGGTCACGAGAAATCCGGTCAGAAAATTGAGCCGGAGAAAGCGCTTCCAGCCGCGGTTTGCGTCGGCAGAATCGGCATCGCTGATTGACCAAAACGGCCACGTAGCGAGAATATACGGCACGACGAGCACGGCAGCCGGTGGCCCTGGCCAGGGCGTGAACAGCATGAGTAGGCCGGCGACGGCCCAGAACGTAATCGCCAGTCGCACCGTCGGCCAGGCACCGAGCGCTGTCGCAATCGAGGCAATACCGGCCTGGCGATCGGGCTCAACGTCTTGCACTGCGCCGAAGGCGTGGCTGGCCATGCCCCACAGAAAAAATGCCGCGAGCAGGGCGAGCAGCCCGGGAGTGATCGTGGCGCCGGCGACGACGAGTCCATAGACGGCCGGGCTGACGAAGTGCGTGCTCGACGTGATCGAGTCCAGAATAGGGCGTTCCTTGAACCGCAGGCCGCGCACGGAGTAGGCGACAACGGCGAATAGGCTCAGCGCGAGAACGAGCCAGGAGAGTGGATGCTTCGCCCCAGCCACGTACACCATCACCCCTCCCACAATTCCCACGCTTAGAACCCCTGCGGCTATCACCGTTCGGTGCAGTGCGGGGTGCAGTAAAGCACCCTCCGCGCCGCCCTTCCGAGGATTGCGCAAATCGGACTCGTAATCGAAGACTTCGTTCACGCCGTACATGAGCAGGTTGTACGGAATCAGAAAGAACAGCGTTCCAACGATGAGCAACGCATCCACTCGGTCGGTGGTCACGACGTAAGCTGCGGCAAAGGGGAACGCGGTGTTGATCCAGCTGAGCGGTCGCGACGACAGTGCAACCTGCCGCGCCTTCCACGACGCCGTGCCGAGCTGCTCAGTCATCCGTTCGTCCTAACTTGGTATCGCCTAAAATCACCCACAATGCCGGTAACAGCACGGCCGCGGCGACCGGGTAGGCAAAATCTTCGATCGGAGCAAGACCAACGAATAGGCCGGAAATATGCTGTGGGTCGTAGCTGAACAGGCCAGCCGCAATCATCAGGTTATCGAATACTGCCGTCAGAAGTAGGGTCAGCGCGAGGGCAAGCGCGACGGCGGGGACACAACGCCGGGAAATCTGCCCGCGGACACCGGCTGCGACGGCGACCAACGCGGCTATCGTCAGAAAGACGGCGTTCACCAGAAGGTAGGTCATGCCAGGGCCCGCCGGGCCAGCTGCACCAGATTCATGGTGAGGTAGCAGAGAAAAATAAGAAAGAACGGCTCCTCAAGCGGTAGTTCCGGTGCCAGCTGCACCCCGGTCATCAGGGCCGTATCCCCCCGGTAAAAAATGCCGAGACCGATGCCGAGCAGATCCCAGCCGAGAAAGAACACCACCCCGAGGCCGAGCACGAGGGTTGCCCGTCGGGCAGAGCGCCAGAAGAACAAGCGCAAGCGCCAATCGAGCAGCACCATGCCTGAGAGCGCGATCAGCAGCGTGAGCAGGTACCAGTAGCTCACGAAGGCGATGTCGCTGACCGTACCTGGTCACTGGTTGGCCGGCTCGGCCGGGCAGGAAGCGGCGTGGCGAGCGGTCCGGTCGTCGTATCATGGCGCATGCGTTTGAGTAGAATTTCGGCGCTGATCAGGCACATCGGCAAACCGATTCCGGGAATGGTTGTACCGCCGGCGTAGAAGAGCCCGGCGATCTTCTGCGACATGTTCGATCCGCGCAGAAACGCGCTTTGCCGCAACGTGTGTGCGGGGCCGAGAGCGCCGCCCTTCCAGGAGTTGAGGTCGTCGGCGAAGTCGGCCGGGCCCACCGTTCGACGCACGCTTACCCGCTCGGCCAAATCGGGGATGCCGGCCCACTCTGCAACCTGGGCGATGGCGGCATCCGCTATCCGCTCGATCATGGTGTCACCGGCCCCATCGATACCGCCGTTGCCGAGCTCCACAGCGGGCGGAACCGGAACCAGCACGAACAGATTGCTCATGCCGGGCGGCGCCACCGACGAGTCGGTAGCGCTCGGCATGCAAACATAGAGCGACGCCGGTGACGGTACGGAGGGGCGTTTGCCGAAGATCTGCCCGAAGTTTTTTCCCCAGTCGGTCGTGAAAAACAGGGAGTGGTGCTGCAGCTGGGGGATTGTGCCCCTGACGCCGAGCATGACCAGCACGGCGCCAGGCCCCGAGACCCGTTTGTCCCACCACGCTTGCGGGTAGGTCTGCAGTGCGGCGGGCACGAGCACGGTTTCGGTGTGATGCAGGTCCGCCGATGACACGACCTGGTCGGCATCCACTTGAATCGTCTCTCCCACCTCGTCGACGTAGCTGACGCCGGCAATGGCCTGTCGATCGGTCACCCGAATGGCCGTGACCGTCGCGTGTGTGATCACGCGTACCCCCTCGGCGCGAGCGATCGCGGCGATACTGTCGATGAGCGTCGAAAATCCGCCTTGCGGGTAGAGCACCCCGTCGGCCAGATCGAGATGGCTCATCAGGTGGTACATCGACGGCGTCAAGTTCGGTGCTGACCCGAGAAAGACGGCCGGGTAGCCGAGAATCTGGCGCAGTCGCGGGTCGCGCACATACCCGGCGATGAACTTGTCCAGCGGCTGCACCAGTAGCCGAGCCAGCCGCCCGAGTCGACGCAGCACATCCCCGACCAGAAACGGACGAAACGATTCATAGCTCGAGTACAGAAATCGTTGCACGGCCAGGTTGTAGGTTTCGGTGGCCGAGTCGAGGTACCGGCTCAGCGCCGCTCCGGCTCCGGGTTGCAACCGCTCAAACAAGCGGATGTTCGCGGCCCGGTCGGCGCGGATATCCACCGGTCGCGGGTCACCTTGAAAATGCACGCGGTAGCCCGGATCTAACGTCACCAGATCTAGTTGTTCGGCTGCGCTGGTTCCAAATAACTTGTAGAAGTGCTCGAACACCGCTGGCATGAGATACCAGGACGGTCCGGTGTCGAAGCGAAAGCCGTTGCTCGTCCAGACACCGGCGCGCCCGCCGAGTTCGGCGCGAGATTCCAGCAGTGTGACATCGTGACCCTCCCGCGCGAGCAGGGCTGCGCTGGCGAGGCCGGCGATCCCCCCACCGATCACGATGGTGCGCGTGGCCTGTGCGGGGGATGTCAACGCTTCCACGCGCCTGGCCCGAATGTCGCGGTAAAGGCAATCACGAGTTTCTCTCCATTCGGCACCCGAACTCGGGCGTGCAGTAACTGATCTGTCTGGGTCGACCGTAGTCGGGTCGAGAGTCGGGTGAACAGGCCCTGGGCTGCGGCGACCGCGCGGCGGCAGCCGGGCGGTAAGAGCGGCAGCACGGCTCTGGCAATCGCGAGGTCGGTATCAATGTCATCGAGAATCTCGTGTTGCTGGGCCTGCGTGAGTGTGAGTGGATCGATCCCGGGAAAATAGTTGCGACCGAGCACCTCGCTATCAGCGGACAGGTCACGCAGAAAGTTGATCTTTTGAAAGGCCGCGCCGAGGTGGCGGGCACCGTTTTCGAGCACGATGAGCTGCCCAGCGTTCGGTGGTCGCTGCTGCACGAAACAGCGCAGACACATCAGGCCAATCACTTCGGCCGAGCCGTAGATGTACTCGGCGACGCCCTGCGCACTGAAGGGGGCCGGGTCGAGGTCGCGACGCATGGCGGCAAAGAAGGGCCGGGTGAGGGTGGAATCGATGCCCGCTTGCCGGGCGGTGCCGGCAAAGGCGTGCACGACGAGGTTGGTGCTGTAGCCGCGCACGATCGCTAGCTCGGTTTCCCGTTCGAGGCCGTCGAGCAGTTCACGCTGTTCGTCCACAGACAGGCCGGCTTCGGTAGCGGCACCGTCGACGATCTCGTCGGCGATGCGAACGAGAGCGTAGATCGTGCGCACCGGTGTGCGCACGCGCGCTTCCAGCAGTCGGGCGGCGAGACCGAACGAGGTAGAGTAATGCCCGATAATCGTCGTGGAACTGGCCAGTGCGGCCCGGCCGTAGAGCTGAATATTGCTACGACTATCGATGGTGTGTGAGATGGTGCGTGATGCGCTCATGAGTGCCCTCATCATTAGTGCGAACGGTTCACGGCGGCACCGGCCAGTTCGGTCAGGCTGGCGCGCAGCTCGGCCGGAATGGTCTGCGGATCGAGCGCCTGTACCGCACGCTCAGCATGGTCTCTGGCGAGCTCCTCGGTGGCGGTTTTCGCGCCACAGGCACGGAGGTGATCACGCGCTCGCCCAGCTTCCTCTTCGCTCAGGTCACTCTTTCCAAGGTACGGTGCGATCAACGACCACGTCGGAGTGCTTCCGGCGTGGGCAATCAGGGTTGTCTGCTTGCCCTCGCGCAGATCGGCCGTGATGCTTTTGCCGGTCTGGGCTGGATCGCCGAACACTCCGAGTATGTCGTCGATGAGTTGAAACGCTACTCCAACAAGGCGTCCGAACCGGCCGAGACTGCCAAGCGCCGCCGATGATGCCCCAGCCAGCGTCGCTCCGGCCTGCAATGGCGCCTCAAAGGAATACACAGCGGTCTTGTTTTCCAGAGTTGACAAAATTTTGGCGACAGTGAGCGGATGCCGGGACGAGCTGTTCGTGACGTCGGCCAGTTCCCCGGCCGCCGAGACAAAAACCGCTCGGTCGAGCAGATCGAGCAGCCTGACGCGGGTGTCATCGTCGACGGGCAGTGTGGCAAGTACCCGGTGGGCTTGGCTGAGGGCGAGGTCGCCGGCCAGGATTGCGGCGGCGACGGCCCACACTCCCGCTTGGTCCGCTGCCGCTCCAGTGGCCAGCGCACGATCGGTGAACCGACCGGCGATGTTGGCCACACCGCGCCGGGCCACATCGCGGTCAATGACATCGTCGTGAATGAGAAACGCCGTGTGCAGCAGCTCAAAACTGACAGCTACCGGCGCGGCGAGGGTCTGGTCGCGTCCACCGAAACCGGAGTAGGCGGCCAGTACCAGCGCTGGACGCACTCGCTTGCCCCCGCTGCTGGCCAGCTCGAGCGAGTCCCACAGCGCCACGAAGTGGTCGCCATAATCCGTGGCCCGCAACCGGGCGGTAGCAAAATAACGGGCCAGCTCGATCTCGATGCCGGCCGGAACCGTGTCAAGCACGAACATTCTTACGTAGATCGCGGAGTGCGTCAGTGGTCTGCACGATTGCTCCCTAATAAAGCCTGGCTTCATGGTGCAAATAACTAACCAGGCTAGCTAGCGCTCAGGTTAGCATGGAGCTATGTCCGACGATGAGAGTATTTTCCCGACCGCAGGGGCGTATTGGTACGACCAGCAGAACGCCGAACAATCGGCAGCACGGGACGTTCTGCTTGCCGTCCGCCGTTTTCGGGTGGCCGACGCCATCATGCGGCGACGAGCTCAGGCCCTCATGCGCATCAATGAAACGGATTTGATGGCCATTCGGCACCTGATCGCCTGCGAGCGGAGTCAGAACGTCGCCAGCCCCAGGGACATCAGCGAGTTTTTGAACATCAGTTCGGCCGCCACGGCGAAACTGTTGTCTCGACTCGAGGCATCCGGTCACATTCGGCGTGAGGTAAACCCGCGCGACGGGCGCGGCCAATTCTTGTTCGCCACCACGGAATCGCACGAGGAGATGCGGCGCACGCTCGGCAACACGCATGAGGAGATGATTGCGGTGGCCCTCGACCTGACTCGCGACCAACAGGGCGCCGTTGTACATTTTCTCGACGCCATGAGCGCGATCGCGGTCGTACCGCTCGACGGGGAAGCATCCGCGTTGTCGAAGGGCGCCGATCTCGCTCACCCCGAGGCTGTCGCGCCGCCCAGCCGAGCGGTTTAAGATGAATCAGTGACTCAACTCTCCCCGCCTGTACCTCAGCCTTCGCCCGCCGCCGCCCACGTCGAGGCGCTGCTGGCCTCGTATCCCGATTTTCCGCAACCGGGCATTCTATTTCGCGATCTCAATCCGGTCTTCGCCGACGCGGTCGCTTTCCGTGCGATCGTCGATGACCTGGCCGATCAGCACCGCGGCCAGTTCGACGCCGTCGCCGGCATCGAGGCTCGAGGCTTTCTGCTCGCCGCTGCCGTGGGTTACGCGGCCCAAGCGGCCGTGCTGGCCGTGCGCAAGGGCGGCAAGCTGCCCGGTACGGTACTCACCGAGGAATACGATCTCGAGTACGGCTCGGCTCGGCTCGAGTTGGAAGTCGGGCAACTGCCGGCCGGAACTCGGGTTCTCATCCTGGACGACGTGTTGGCCACGGGAGGCACCATTGCGGCAACGACCCGTCTGATCGAACGGGCCGGCTATACGCTGACCGGTGTCGGCGTTGTGCTCGAGCTCACGGAGCTGCGTGGGCGCGAACGCCTCGGCGCATCCGCTGTGCACGCTATCAAGTCCATCTAAGGAGCCGAGCACGCGCATCCGTTTTCATTTTCTCGCCGCCGACGTGCATGCTTAGGGCATGACTGAACCGGCCGGTTCCGACGGGACCAACCTCGATGACCCCCGCAGGACTGCGCTGCGTCCGGCGGGTGTCGGCGAGCCAGGGAACGGGGTTGCGCGGAACGAGCTGCCGCGGGACAGCGGCGACGCGTGGGTGTTCAGCCCTGATGGTCGCCGGTTTTGGGGCCGATTCGGTGCGGCCGGACTGCTGGTTCATCACCTCGAATTGGGCATTCTCCTGCAGCATCGCGCGGTGTGGAGCCACTTCGGTGACACCTGGGGCCTGCCAGGGGGTGCTCGCCACGAGCACGAAAGCGCCATCGATGCTGCCCTGCGCGAAGCTCGGGAAGAGGCCGGTGTGCCGGCCCACCTGGTCCGACTGAATTTCACCTCGGTGGTCGACCTGGGAATCTGGTCGTACACCACGGTCGTCGTCGAGGCGACAGAGCGATTTGAGCCGGTCATCAGCGACCTCGAGAGCATTGCCTTGCGGTGGGTGCCGATCGGCGAGGTGGAAGCGCTCGCGTTACACCCCGGTTTCGCGGCGAGCTGGCCAGCCTTGCGCCTGCGCCTCGCGTGACTCGTCTGTGCCCGCACTGGGCGCGAACCGAAAGTATTCTCGATCGAGAATTCATTCGAATGGCGGGGTAACTGGCTGCTCTCGATAGACTCCAAGCGTGGCGGCGGTAGCGAACGGGGCAGTCAGCGATCGGGTGCTGACCCTGCCCAACGTGCTCAGTCTTCTGCGCCTGCTGCTCGTGCCGGTTTTTCTGGTAGTCCTTGCTCAGGGAGAGGATGCCTGGGCGCTGGTTATTCTCAGCGTCTCCAGCTTCACGGACTGGCTCGATGGCTTCCTGGCCCGGCGCTGGAACCAGATCACGCGGCTGGGTCAACTCCTCGATCCGGCCGCCGATCGGCTCTATATCTTTGCCGCGCTGATCGGCTTGGCCTGGCGAGACCTCGTGCCCTGGTGGATCGTGTTCGTCGTGGTCGGGCGCGATGTTTTTCTGCTCGCGCTCGGAATCATCCTGGCCAACTTCGGCTTTGGCCCGCTGCCCGTGCACCATCTAGGTAAGGTCGCCACATTCTGCCTGTTCTACGCCCTGCCAATGATCATGCTCGGACAGGCCTTTCCGCAGCTGGAATGGTGGTCTCAGCCGGTGGGTTGGGCCTTCGGCCTCTGGGGAGCGTTTCTGTACTGGTGGGCCGGCATTATCTACGCCAGTGAAACGATGCGTGTGATTCGCCTACCGCGGGTGGCGGAGGGTGTATCTTCCGATACGCTGGAACGGTAGGAGGTGCATGATGGCCGATCTATCCGGCACGAACAATTCCGAGGAGCCGAACGAGCCCGTGCACGCAGACCTACCCGATAATCCGACGACAGGCGACGAGATGCGCGACGAATCAACGCCCAGTCAAGCACGACCGGAAGTACCAACGCGAGAAGTATCGACGACGGTGAATGATATGTCCAGTACCGACACGACGATGAACTTCAGCCAAGAATTCGCCGCTCAAATCGCGTCCATCGACTCCAACGTGACCGCAGAAGAGCAGGAATCCATTGCGGCGCTGCCGTCAGGCTCCGCTCTCATGGTTGTTCGTCGCGGCCCCAACGCCGGTGCCCGATTTTTGCTCGATGCCAATCACACGAGCGTCGGTCGACACCCCAACGCCGACATCTTTCTTGACGATGTCACCGTATCGCGTCGTCATGCCGATTTTTTGCGCATTGGAACGGCGTTCACGGTAAAAGATCTGGGCTCGCTCAATGGAACCTACTTCAATGGTGAGCGCATCGAGACCGCCGTCTTGTCCGACGGCGCCGAGGTGCAGGTTGGCAAGTTCCGTCTCACCTTCTACGCTTCCCGCCTCGATCTCGCCCGCGCGGCAAGCGAATAGTGGCGGCAAGCTCAGCCCAGGCTCGGTCAGCGTCTGTGCCGGCGGCGAAAGCGCACTCGTCCAGTTCAGCACCGCTGCTGAGCATCGGGCAGGTACTCGCGCGGCTCACCCCGGAATTTGTCGAACTGACACCCTCGAAGCTGCGTTTTCTTGAAGAGCAGGGCCTCGTCTCGCCGGCCCGTACGGACTCTGGCTACCGCAAGTTCGCCACGGGTGACGTGGATCGGCTGCGATTAATTCTGTCCATGCAGCGCGATCACTACCTGCCGTTGAAGGTCATCCGCTCTTATCTCGACGACCTGGATGCAGGTCTGTCTCCGGTGCTGCCCGGGGGAGCCGCGCCAGGGCCGTCGATGCTCGGTACCGTGCGTCGATTGACCAGGGACGAGCTGCTGAAGGAGGCAGGCGCTTCGGCGACATTGTTGCATGATGCCGTCTCCGCCTCCATTATTCTTCCCGCCGATTATTACGGTGACGGCGTGCTGAGCGTGCTGCGCGCCCTCGTTGAGCTTCAGCGCAGTGGAATTGAACCACGCCACCTGCGCGGCTTTCGCGGTGCCGCTGAACGCGAGCTCGGCCTTATTGAGAGCGCCCTCGTGCCACTGGCACGGCGCAAAGACGCGTCGAGCCGGGCCAAGGCCGCTGAAATGGCCGTCGAAATCGCTGGGCAGCTCGAAATCATTCGTGGCAGCCTGATTCGCTCCGCACTGGGTCGTCTGACGAAGTAGGTCGTAGACTGGTGCAGGCGTAAATCGACATCGACGTGCGGTGCTGACGCAGCCAGCGTCACCGGTCGCTGCGTCATCCGACACGCCAAACCAGTCGGACGAATGTCAGGCATGGAGGCACCCCGCCTCGGTACCGTAGACAGAGAACCACAGCAAGACGGTTTCGCATCAGTGGTTTCACCGTCTGTTACGCGGGCGGTGACTGCAAGTATGTTTCAGCATCGTTGATTTTAGCGGAGCCGAGATTTATCGCGTTGACTGGCCGAACTGATTCATCGCACCAAGTAACCCCCCCCGAAAGGCAACCCATATGAGTGAGCTCAAGCCTGACGCTGACGCTTCGCGCTACTCCCTGGGACTCTTGTTCACCGACGGCATGCCAGAGCTTGACGAGAACTCCGGCTACCGTGGCGCTGTTGCCGCGCGTGCCGCCGGCATTAGCTATCGTCAGCTGGACTATTGGGCCCGCACCGGCCTCGTCGAACCCACGGTGCGCGGTGCTGCCGGCTCCGGCTCGCAGCGCCTCTATGGCTTTCGGGACATACTCGTGCTCAAGCTGGTGAAGCGTCTACTCGACACGGGGATCTCCCTGCAACAGATTCGCACCGCAGTCAATCAGCTGCGCGAATCGGGCATCAGTGACCTCGCGCAGACCACGCTCATGAGCGATGGCGCGAGTGTCTACCTTTGCACCTCCAACGACGAGGTCATCGATCTGGTCAGCCGTGGCCAGGGTGTCTTCGGCATTGCCGTCGGCAAGGTACTGCGCGAGGTGGAGACCAGCCTGGTTGAACTCGACATGCAACCCATCGACCCCGCCGACGAGCTAGCCGCCCGTCGCACCACCCGCAAAATCTCCTAGCCCTAGCCCTAGCCCTAGCCCTGCCCCATGACCGCACACATGGTCCGGTAGGTCGATGGTGATCTCGGTAGGCTCGATCAACGGGTGGGGGCGACCGCGGACACGGCCCTGGCCGTTGCACCTGGAACCTCGGGCCGCCGCACAGACAAGCCATTATCCGTTGGTCGAGCTTGCCGAGACCGCAGTCCCGTTGCCGTCACCGCATCTGCGAAACGCATGAACACGCGTAGAGATCGAAGACCGAACTAGACCGCGGGAGCCTCGGCGTACTCGCCGATGCGAGCCGTACGCAGCACGCGGTCGAGTAGCTGGTCGAAGTATCCGGCCATTTCGAGAGCGCTGTCACCCGGCCAGATATGCAGGGGCTTCGCAGCGCCCTGAGCCTGCTGCAGCGACGTGCGCTCCGGTAGTTGCGGACTGAGTACGAGAGGGCCAAACATGTCGCGCAGCTCTTTGATGCGAAACTGGTGCTCCAGCGAGGCGGTGCGGGCGCGGTTCACGATGATGCCGAGCGGTTGCAGACGTGGGCTGAGTCCGCGCCGAATCTCTTCGATCGCTCGCAGGGCACGGTCGGCCGCGGCGACCGAGAACAGACCGGGCTCTGTAACGACCGCGACTCGGTCGCTGGCGGCCCATGCGGTGCGCGTGAGGGCGTTGAGTGACGGCGCGCAGTCGATGAGTACGAGCTCGTAGTCCTTCTCGATGGTCGAGAGGGCCTCTTCGAGCTTCCAAATATCGCGGATGCTGGGGTGCGGCCCATCAAAATTGATCGCGGAGGGGCTGCCAATCATGACGTCGATGGTGCCGGGACGATTCCTGGTCCAACCGCTCGGCGCAATCGCGGCACGAACCGTCTTTTCTTTCGGCGAAGCCAAAACATCGGCAACATTGAGATGACCGGTTACTTGAATGTCCATACCGGTGGACACATCAGACTGCGGATCAAGATCAACGACCAGCGTTCGCACGCCACGGGCGAAGGCTGCTGAAGCCAGACCAAGGGTCACCGTGGTCTTTCCTACGCCTCCCTTGAGGGAGCTAATGCTGAGTACGTGCATGAGTAGCAACGTTACCTTCACTAGTGTTAGAGAACCTAACCGTCAGCTGTGTGCCCGCCGTGCTTGAAAGGTCTGCATGTTCAAGAAAATTTTGGTTGCCAACCGCGGAGAGATCGCGATCCGTGCCATGCGCGCGGCTTACGAGCTCGGCGCCAACACCGTTGCGGTGTTTCCGTTCGAGGATCGCAACTCGCTACACCGTCTGAAGGCGGACGAGGCATATCAGATCGGTGAGGTCGGGCATCCGGTTCGCGCGTATCTCGATGTGAGCGAAATTATTCGCGTCGCTAAAGAGTGCGGCGCTGACGCCATCTATCCCGGTTACGGTTTTCTGTCTGAGAACCCGGAGCTCGCCGATGCCGCTGCCGCTGCCGGCATCACCTTCATTGGCCCGGGCGCGAACGTGCTGGAAATGGCCGGCAACAAGGTCACCGCCAAGGAACACGCCATCGCTGCCGGTGTTCCCGTTTTGAAGTCGACGCAGCCGTCGACCGATGTGGAACTGCTGATCAGCCAGGCCGATGAGATCGGTTTTCCCATTTTTGCCAAGGCCGTTGCCGGTGGTGGCGGGCGCGGCATGCGCCGGGTTGCGAAAAAGAGCGAGCTGCGTGGGGCACTGGAAGAGGCCATGCGTGAGGCCAACAGTGCCTTCGGTGACTCGACGATGTTCCTGGAGGCTGCTGTACTTCGCCCGCGGCACATTGAGGTGCAGATTTTGGCAGATGCTGCCGGCGAGACGGTGCATTTGTTCGAACGTGACTGCTCGGTGCAGCGCCGACACCAGAAGGTCATCGAGATTGCTCCAGCGCCGAACCTGAGCGATGAGATTCGGGTGCAGCTCTACGCCGACGCCATCAAGTTCGCCCGGTCGATCGGGTATGTCAACGCCGGTACGGTCGAGTTCCTGCTCGACACCGTCGGCGAACGCGCTGGTCAGCACGTGTTCATCGAGATGAACCCGCGCATCCAGGTGGAGCACACCGTGACCGAGGAGGTCACCGATGTCGACCTGGTGCAGGCGCAGATTCGTATCGCCGCGGGGGAAACCCTGGCCGAGATCGGACTGACCCAGGGGGAGATCCGCTTGCGCGGAGCAGCCCTGCAGTGCCGTATCACGACCGAAGACCCCGCGGCCGGGTTCCGCCCGGACACGGGCAAGATCACGACCTATCGGTCTCCGGGTGGGGCCGGCATCCGTTTGGATGGTGGCACGATCAACCCGGGCGCGCAGATCAGCCCGCACTTTGACTCGATGCTCGCCAAGCTCACCTGCCGCGGCCGCGACTACGCCGCCGCCGTTGTGCGGTCGAAGCGTGCACTGGCTGAGTTTCGTATTCGCGGCGTGTCTACCAACATTTCGTTCTTGCAGGCCGTGCTCGACGACCCCGACTTCGCCGCCGGCGATCTGAGCACGTCGTTCATCGACGAGCGCCCGGAATTGTTGCGCGGGCGCGAGTCCAAGGACCGCGGCACGAAGATTCTCACGTGGCTCGCCGAGGTCACCGTCAATCAGCCCAACGGGCTGGCGCCGACATCGGTGCACCCGCGCGACAAACTGCCGCAGCTCGACCTGACCCAGCCGGCGCCGGACGGCTCGCGCCAGAAGCTGCAGTTGCTTGGCCCGACCGCGTTTGCCGCTGACCTGCGCGCTCAGACCGCACTAGCTGTCACCGACACCACGTTTAGGGATGCGCACCAGTCGCTGCTCGCGACCCGAGTGCGCACCAAGGACCTGGTCGCCGTTGCTCCCTATGTGGCACGGTTGACGCCGCAGCTGCTCTCGGTCGAGGCGTGGGGCGGGGCGACCTATGACGTTGCGCTGCGTTTCCTTGGCGAAGACCCGTGGGAGCGCCTGGCTGCGCTGCGTGAAGCGTTGCCGAACATCAACGTGCAGATGCTGCTGCGCGGCCGAAACACGGTCGGCTACACCCCGTATCCGACGGAGGTGACCGACGCGTTCGTGCGTGAGGCCACCGACACCGGCGTGGACATCTTTCGCATCTTCGACGCGCTGAACGATGTGTCGCAGATGCGTCCCGCCATCGACGCGGTGCTGAACACCGGCACAGCCCTGGCCGAGGTAGCGCTCTGCTACACCGGCGACCTGCTCGACCCGGCCGAGAATCTTTACACCCTCGACTACTACCTGCGTCTGGCCGAGCAGATCGTTGACAGCGGTGCCCACGTCATCGGTATCAAGGACATGGCCGGGTTGCTGCGCCCAAGCGCCGCCGAGAAGCTCGTGGCCGCGCTACGTGAACGATTCGACCTGCCGGTGCACGTGCATACCCACGACACCCCGGGTGGTCAGCTCGCGACGCTGCTTGCCGCGGCTCGGGCCGGCGCGGACGCCGTGGACGTGGCCTCCGCTCCGATGGCGGGCACGACCAGCCAGCCGTCGGCATCCTCTCTCGTCGCAGCGCTTGCCCACACCGAACGCGACACGGGCATTTCACTCAAGGCGACGACCGACCTCGAACCGTACTGGGAGGCCGTGCGCACCCTCTACGCTCCGTTCGAATCCGGCCTCTCCGCCCCAACCGGCCGGGTCTATTCTCACGAAATTCCCGGCGGGCAGCTGTCCAACCTGCGCACCCAGGCCGTTGCGCTGGGTTTGGCCGATCACTTCGAACTGATCGAAGACATGTATGCCGCCGCGAATACCATCCTCGGCCGAGTGCCCAAGGTCACGCCGTCGTCGAAGGTGGTCGGCGACCTCGCCCTCTACCTCGCCGCTGTCAAGGCCGACCCGGTCGACTTTGAGCAAAACCCGGGCAACTACGACGTGCCAGACTCCGTCATCGGATTCATGGCCGGCGAACTCGGCAACCTACCCGGCGGCTGGCCAGAACCCTTCCGCAGCAAGGTCCTCGCCGGACGCGACGTGCGCATCGGCGTCACCGAAATCACCGACGCGGAACGCGCCGCCCTCGACGCCGGAAGCGTCGAGCGCCGCTCCATGCTCAACCAGCTGCTCTTCCCCGCGCCGACTCGCCAATTCGAACAGGTCAAGGACACCTACGGCGACCTGTCCGTCGTCGACACCCATGACTACCTCTACGGCCTGCAGCAGGGCCACGAACACGCCGTCGAAATCGCCAAGGGCGTGCGCCTCTACATGGGCCTCGAGGCCATCGGTGAAGCCGACGAAAAGGGCATGCGCACCGTCATGACCATCCTCAACGGCCAGCTGCGCCCCGTGTTCGTGCGCGACACCAGCATCACCGTGCAGACCAAAATTGCCGAGAAAGCGGATGCCAACCAGCCCGGCCAAATCGCAGCGCCCTTCTCCGGCGTTGTCACCCTGCAGGTCGAAGAAGGCGCCCAGGTCGAAGCCGGCCAAAGCGTCGCCTCGATCGAAGCCATGAAAATGGAAGCCGCCATCACGACGTCAATTTCGGGCACGATTGAACGCGTCGCCATCCCGCGCACTCAGCAGGTCGATGCCGGCGATCTGCTCGTAACGGTGCGTCCGCGCTAAGATTAGGGCCGTTATCGATGAGTTGAGGATGAACCGTGCCAGACAAACGTACTGACGACCAGAGCGCGCCAGCGCGCCCGGTGTCTGCCGCCGCCGTTCGAGCGGCTGACGAATACCACAGTGAACTGCCGCCGCACACCATCGACAACCTCGCCGCTGCGCTGCCGGAGAGCCTGAGCGTTCCGATTGAGGTGCCGGCAGCGGCTCCGCGGCGTGCGGTTGCCTCGTCGGGTCGCCCGAGCGCCGGTTCCGGCCTGCGTTCCGGTGTCGATACGACCCGCGGCGGGGTGATGCCGGCCACCCACACCGTAGAAATCAGCACCCCAGCACCAGCTCGGGCGGCCGGCGCCAGCTCGGCAATCGAGTCTCTCTCGAAAACGGATGCCGGCTCTCCCGTGCTGCGCGACCGCATCCGCTCAGACAACGCGAGCGCCCCGGAGTCGGCAGCCATGCTGACCCCCGACCGTCTGCTCGCCGTCAACCGTAAGACCCGTAAAGCGCCGCAGGGCACCTGGCCCCGATTCGTCTACGCGATCACCCTGCACCTGGTGAACCTGGGCGACTCGGCCAAGGTGCGTGCCCACCAGGAAATGGACGAGCGCATTCGGCGCAAGTTCGAGGGCGGCACCCGATTCGTGCCGATTCTCACCCGCAAGGGCGGCGTCGGCAAGACCACCGTCACTGCCCTGCTCGGCATGGCCCTCGCTGATGCACGCGACGACCGCATCATCGCCATCGACGCCAACCCTGACCGCGGGACGCTCTCCGAACGGGTCAGCAAGCAGACCCGCTCGACCGTGCGCGACGTCGTCTCAAGGGCAGCGTCGATCGGCAACTTCACCGACTTCTCCACGCTGGTCTCGCGTGATGAAACCCGACTGGATATTCTCGCCTCCGACACCGACCCGCTGCTCTCCGAGGCCTTCGACGAGAACGACTACAACGTCGTGGCCGACCTGGCCGCGCGGTACTACTCCATCGCCCTGACCGACTGCGGCACTGGCATCGTGCACTCGGTCATGCGCGCCACCCTGCAGCGTGCCGACTCGATCGTCATCGTGTCCGGCGGCAGTGTTGACGAGGCCCGTCTCGCCTCCGAGACGTTGACCTGGCTCGAGGCGAACGGCTACGGCGACCTCGTGCGCAACGCCATCGTCGCTATCAACACGGCCACCCAGGGCACCAACCTGGTTCGACTCGAGGAGATCGAGTCGCACTTCCGCTCCCGGGTGCGCGAGATCGTGCGCATTCCGTACGACCCGCAGCTCGCCGCCGGCAGCGTCGTGTCGTACAAAGACCTCAAGCCGATTACCCGGCTTGCCGCACGCACTCTCGCCGAGCTGGTCGTCGAAGGCCTGCCCGCCGACCGCAACCTGTAACGCGCCTGCAGCGCCTACTCGTTCGCTTTCTCACACCACCCGCCTACCGAGGAGTCTCCCCGTGCCCGAACGCCAGATTCGTCTCTTCGGAGATCCGGTGCTGAAGACCGTCTCCGACCCTATCGACGGAATCGACGACCGGGTGCGCGGCCTCGTGCGCGACCTGCTTGACAGTGTGCGCCTGCCCGGCCGGGCCGGTGTCGCGGCGTCGCAGATCGGCGTCAACCTGCGCGCGTTCAGCTACAACGTCGATGGTGTCATCGGCTATATCCTCAACCCCACCGTCGTTGAACTCTCTGGCGAACCCGACCTCGTCGACGAGGGTTGCCTCTCTGTTCCCGGCCTCTGGTATCCCACCAAGCGCTACCCCTTCGCCCGCGTCACCGGCATCGACCTCGATGGTGACCCGGTCGAACTCTCCGGCAGCGGCATCATGGCGCAGGCCCTGCAGCACGAAACCGATCACCTCGACGGCTTTCTCTACATCGACCGCCTTGACAAAGAAAACCGTCGTGCCGCGATGAAAGAAATCCGCGAATCCATCTGGTTCTAATGTCTTGCGTCTGAAGTTCGATGGTTAAGTGCGCCATAGAGACTGACGGAAAATTTCGCACCGAACGAAAGCCGGAAGCCGGTCGTTGATCGAGGCGCGAGTTTACGAGCGATCGAGATCCTGGAGTCGGCGGGTCTCGACCGCTCGTTCTTCGACCGGCGGAAGGGGCGGGTCTGGCGTCGCGCTGTGACTACTCCCGCAGCGAGATTCCCTCGGTGATCGGCGCGCCCGAGTACATGGCATCGATCTCGCCGGCGAAGTCGCGCAGAATAATGTTGCGCTTGGTGCTCATCTTTGGCGTGAGGTGTCCGCTGTCTTCGGTGAATTCGACCGCCAGAAGCGTGAACTTACGAATCGACTCCGCTCGCGACACCGCCTCATTGGCGTGGTCGACCGCGCGCTGAATTTCCGCGAGCACGGTCTTATTGACGGATGCCTGCGCCAGCGACATGCCGGCGTCCTCGTGGTTGTTGTTCAACCAGACCGGCAGCATGTCCGGGTCGAGGGTGATGAGCGCGCTGATGAACGGCTTCTGGTCGCCAACGACCACAACCTGGCCGATGAGCGGATTCGCACGGATCGGGTCCTCGAGGGCGGCCGGGGCCACATTCTTGCCGCCGGCCGTGACGATGATCTCCTTCTTGCGCCCGGTGATGGTGAGAAAACCGTCAGCATCGAAGTCGCCAATGTCGCCCGTTTTCAGCCAACCGTCGTTGAAGGTGTCCGCGGTGGCCTGCGGGTTCTTCCAATATTCCTTGAAGACGTTGACGCCCTTGACCTCAATCTCGCCGTCGTCCATGACGCGAACGGACACGCCCGGTAGTGGCGGACCGACCGTGCCGATTCTTGCCCGCGTTGCCAATCCGACATTGGCGGGGGCTGTCGTCTCGGTCAGGCCGTAGCCCTCGAGAATGACGATGCCGAGGCTCTTGAAAAAGTGTCCGAGGTGGGCACCGAGCGGCGCAGAACCAGAGACGGCCCAGACCACCTTACCGCCCATGGCGGCGCGGAGCTTGCTGTAGACGAGCTTGTCGAACAGGGCAAACTTGATTTTCATTCCGAGCGGAATCGACGTTCCGGCCTGCACGAGCTTGGAATGCTCGACTGCGACATGGGTCGCGGCATCAAAGATCTTGCCCTTGCCACCAGAGATGGCCTTCTGCTGGGCCGAGTTGTAGACCTTTTCAAACACCCGCGGCACGGCGAGCAGAAAGGTCGGTTGAAAGCTGCCCAGTGCCGCCAGGAGGGTTTTGGTATCGGCCTGGTGTCCGACCCGCACGCCAGCGTGCACGCACAGCACCGAGATGAAGCGGGCGAAGACGTGGGCGGTCGTGATGAACAACAGCGTTGAGGCGCCGTCGGGGTGCACCAGAACTTCCTTGAGCGCGACCGCTGCATTACGGCTGGTCTCGAGAAAGTTGGCGTGGGTGAGCACGCAGCCCTTGGGCTTTCCGGTCGAGCCGGACGTATATATCAGCGTGGCCATGTCGTCGCCGACCGCAAGCGTTCGTCGGTGTTCGATTTCGGCGTCGGTCACGTCGACACCACTGGCGACGAGTTTGTCGAGGTCGCCGAGATCGATCTGCCAGACCGAACGGATGTCGCTCAGTTCCGGGTGCACCTCGTCGAACCGGGCAAAATGGTCGGCCGTTTCAACAATGACGGCCATGGCGCCGGAATCGCTCAGGTTCCACTGCACCTGGCCCGGGGAGCTGGTTTCGTAGACCGGCACCAAAATTGCACCGGCGAACCAGACCGCGAAGTCGATCAGGGTCCACTCATAGCGAGTTTTGCAGATCAGCCCGATCTTGTCGCCCGGCTCGATGCCGGCAGCCACAAAGCCCTTGGCCAACGCTACAACCTGGGTGTAGAACTCCTTTGTGGTGACGGGAAGCCACTGTCCATTTCGCGGCAGGGAGAACAAAACGAGGTCGGGAGTCGCCGCGAGGCGATCCATCAGAAGATCGGTGATGTTGGCGCCAGGATCGGCGGGGACGACGGCTGGCATATCAAACTGTTTCACGGCAACTCCTTTGGTACCGGCCGAACGTGCCAACTGCGCATCGCCGGAATTCTGCGGTGAGCGGGTGTTTCGTCCAGCGGCAAACTGGTCAACTACACTCTAGAGGGTGTCGCGCCCGGGGATCCGGTGTCGCGACATGGCTTTTTGATCGCTTCAAGTGAAAGGTGCCCCGTGCACGCCATAGGTATCGATATTGGGGGCACCAAAATTGCCGGGGCGCTCGTTGACGAAGCGGGCACGATCATCCGTTCCGCGCGGACGCCGACCACCCCTGGCAACCCGCGCGAAATTGAAGACGCGGTCGTTGTGATGATTGAGAACCTGTCCGAGGGCGAGAACGTCGTCGCCGCCGGCGTTGCCGCGGCCGGATTCATCGACTCAGCCCAGTCAACGGTGTACTACGCGCCAAACATTAACTGGCGCAACGAACCGTTCCGCGACAAGCTCGAGATCCGCCTCGACTTGCCCATCATCATCGAAAACGATGCCAACGCGGCCGGCTGGGCCGAGTTTCGCTATGGTGCCGGCCGCACGTTCACTGACATGGTTACCCTCACGATTGGCACCGGCGTTGGCGGCGCAATCGTGACCAACAACGCACTATTTCGCGGCGGATTCGGTGCCGGCGCGGAACTTGGCCACCTGCGCGTCGTGCCAGACGGGCTGCCGTGCGGCTGCGGCGCCCACGGTTGCCTCGAGCAGTACGGTTCCGGTCGTGCGCTGGTGCGCATTGCCAACGAGTTAGCGGATGCCGGCGGCGTCGGCCTAGGCCTGGCCGCCGCGCGCGAACGGCGCGGCAAACTCACCGGCAAGGAGATCGGCCGACTGATTCAAGACGGCGACCGCGGAGCCCTCGCGGCGCTGCACCAGCTCGGCGGCGCGCTCGGGCAGGGGTGCGCTAGCCTCGGCGCGGTGCTCGATCCGCAGGTCTTCGTCTTTGGCGGGGGAGTCGCCGCTGCCGGTGATCTGCTGCTCGAGCCGATTCGTGACGCCTACCTCGAGCACTTGCCGGCGCGTGGCTACCATCCCGAGGCCGAGTTCGCCATCGCCCAGCTCGTCAACGACGCCGGCGTGGTCGGCGCGGCAGACCTGGCCCGGCTGCACGCGGTGCGTTGAATAGTCCGTGGAAACCGCGCGCGGCATCCGCTTGGATTGCACCGGCGGACTAAGCTTTTACAGGATTATAAAGGAGTGCGAATGTTCTACTGGATCATGAAGAACATCGTCATCGGCCCGCCGCTTCTCTCACTGTTTCGCCCGTGGATCATCGGTCTGGAGAATATTCCGAAGACCGGCCCAGTGATTTTGGCCAGTAATCACTTGTCATTCATCGACTCGGTTTTTCTGCCGCTCGTTGTGCCTCGCCGCGTGGCTTTTCTGGCCAAGAGCGACTATTTCACCGGCACCGGTGTCAAGGGCTGGGCAACCCGCCAGTTTCTCACCGCGGCCGGGCAACTGCCGATCGACCGTTCCGGCGGCAAAGCCTCTGAGGACTCGCTCAACACCGGCCTGCGGGTACTCGGTGAGGGTCGCATTCTCGGCATTTATCCCGAGGGCACCCGCAGCCCAGACGCGCGCCTCTATCGCGGTCGCACCGGCGTGGCCCGCATGGTGCTCGAATCGGGCGTGAGCGTCATTCCCGTCGCCATGATTGACACCGAGAAGGCGATGCCGACCGGAACGCGCATTCCCCGCGTGCGTCGGATCGGAATCGTCATCGGCAAACCGCTCAATTTTTCCCGGTTCGAGGGTATGGAGGGCGACCGGTTCGTGCTGCGAAGTGTCACCGACGAGTTGATGTATGAACTGCGGCAGCTGAGTACGCAGGAGTACGTCGACGTCTACGCCTCCTCCATCAAGGAAAAGCGAGCCAGCCTTTCGCGATAAGCTGCCAGAAGTGCTGTTTACGCGTGAACGCGGCAGCACCTCATCCATTTCGGGCCGGCGTGCGTTGTCCGGTCCAGCAGAGAAAACAGGAATTATCCCGTGGTAGACCGCACTGAGCCCATTGTTGCCGCAGAAGCGTCTGTCATCACGGGTCTGGACCACTGGCGCACCTTGCCGATCAAGCAGCAGCCGACCTGGCCAGACGCCGCCAAGGTGGCTGCGGCATCCGCTGAATTAGCGACGCAACCGCCGCTGGTTTTCGCCGGCGAGGTGGACATTTTGCGCGACCGACTCGCCCAGGCCGCCGGCGGGCAAGGCTTTCTGCTGCAGGGTGGCGACTGCGCCGAAACGTTCAGCGGCGCCACCGCCGACCAGATTCGCAACCGGGTCAAGACCGTGCTGCAGATGGCCGTCGTGCTCACCTACGGTGCGTCGATGCCCGTGATCAAGATGGGGCGCATGGCTGGCCAGTTCGCTAAGCCGCGCTCGAGCGACTTCGAAACCCGCGGCGACGTGACCTTGCCCGCGTACCGCGGTGACATCGTTAACGGATACCCGTTCACGGCCGAGTCACGTGAAGCGGACCCCGATCGGCTGGTTAAGGCGTACCACACCGCAGCATCGACTCTCAATCTCATTCGCGCCTTCACCCAGGGTGGCTTTGCCGACCTGCGGCAGGTGCACAGCTGGAACCAGGGCTTCGCTAAGAACCCGGCTAACCAGCGTTACGAAGGCCTGGCCAAGGATATCGATCGGGCGATCAAGTTCATGATCGCCTGCGGCGCAGACTTCGAGGCCATGCGCCGCACCGAGTTCTACACCAGCCACGAAGGCCTGCTGATGGACTACGAGCGTCCGATGACGCGCATCGACTCCCGCACCGGCACGCCGTACAACACCTCGGCCCATTTCATCTGGATCGGTGAGCGCACGCGCGATCTCGACGGCGCGCACGTCGATTTCCTGTCGAGGGTACGCAACCCAATCGGTGTCAAGCTCGGCCCGACCACCTCGGCCGACGACATGCTGCGCCTGGTCGACAAGCTCGACCCGAACCGCGAACCGGGCCGCCTGACCTTCATCACCCGCATGGGCGCCGGTAAGGTGCGCGATGCCCTCCCGCCGCTGCTCGAGGCGATCAAGACGAGCGACGCGACACCGCTCTGGGTCACCGACCCGATGCACGGCAACGGCGTCACCACGCCGACCGGCTACAAGACCCGTCGGTTCGACGATGTCGTTGACGAGGTCAAGGGTTTCTTCGAGGCACACCGCGCCGTGGGAACACATCCCGGTGGAATCCACGTTGAGCTCACCGGCGACGACGTCACCGAGTGCCTCGGTGGTTCGGAGCACATCGACGAGGCCGCCCTGGCGACCCGCTACGAGTCGCTCTGCGACCCGCGCCTCAACCACATGCAGTCCCTCGAACTCGCCTTCCTGGTAGCCGAGGAGCTGGCCGTCCGCTAGTGCTCCTCTGGACGGGGCCCGGGCCCCGTCCGGGGGCCCAGTTTATTGACTGGGCCCCGGGCTACAAGGTGGGCCCGGTGTGCGGCGTGTTGTTGTGGGTTCTTTTCCGCCCCGTCCTGTCCAAGAGGGGGTGAGGGGAGCGGATACCGCAGGCATCCGCTCGTTCGGGCCGTGCTACGCCGGTGCGCGGGAGCTGCGCCGGTGTGCGGGAGCTGCGATATCGGGCGTCCGCTCAGTCGAATTGTGCTGCGCGGGGGCTGCGCCGGTGCGCGGGAGCTGTGACGCCCGGGCGGTGTCGGCCGGGTGCATTACGCGGGAGCTGCGCCAGTACGCGGGACCTATCGACAGGCCGGAAGTACCGCGAAACTGGCCGCGCGGGACTTGCGCCGCTGCGCGGGAGTTGGGCGTCCCGCGCAGCGGCGCAGCTCCCGCGGGGCGTGAGACGGCTGCCGAGGGGGCGTGAGACGGCTGCCAAGGGGGGCACCCGCACCCCTGACGACGACCGCGGAATCGCGGGGGGACTGATGTCGGCCACCGTAGCATTCGGCCGCTTTTCACACTGGGCCCAGCCGACGATCAAGCCGACCGAATCTGCGGCTGCTGGCATCCGTTGATCGAGAATGCAGAGTGCGACGCAGCCTCGAAAACATCACCATTCGTACTCACCACATCGGTGAGCCGTGAGTTTTGAACATCTCAACGTAGTGGCAAACGTGCTGAAACTCACGATTCGGCGCCCGAAACCCACTGCTTGGTGAGCGGATGCCGCAGCCAGCGACCCTCCCCGCGTCCCCGCCAAGGAGTTCGCTCTCCGGCCCGGGCCATATGTTTCTCGTATTTCGCCGTGGGGCTAGGCGACAACCAGCGTGCACGTGTCTGCGGACCCCGGTATGCGCTGATCGAGCTGGCCGAGATCGCAATAGATAAACGCGGCCGGCCCAGGCCCGGTCAGTGGGCCCATGATCGACCATGGGCCCGCAGCCGCAAGGTGGGCCCGGCTGTGCCCGGCGCGGACTAGAACTGGGGCGTGAGGGCGATCGTGCTGCCCTTGGGCAGCGAGGTTCCGGCAACGGGGTCGGTAGCGGCTACCTTGAGCAGTGCTGACGGCACGAGATCTGCGCCCGGGTTGTACGTGAGCCTGAAGCCGAGCTCGGTCAAGGTATCCTTGCCGTCGCTCCAGGAGAATCCAACGATGTTGGGAACGATGACCGGCACGGGACCGCGAGAGATGACGAGCGTGAGCGTCGCACCGGCGCGAATGGTGCCCTCCGGCACCTGCGCGGTGATGACCTCGCCCTCCTTCACCGTGTCGTTGTAGGTTTCCTCACCGGAGACGACGAGCAGGTTCTTGCCGACCAGAATGTCGGTCGCTTCGGCGAAGGTCTTGCCATCAACGTTCGGAATGGCCCCGAGCGACACGACGAGGTTGACGGTCAGGCTCTCGAAGTACTCGCCACCGGCCGATAGATCGGCACCGTCGGTTTCCTTGCTCGCTGAGATAACAGCGCCTTCGGCAACATCCCCATTGAAGACCGGGTCGACACTGCCGACCACCGCCTTCAGTCCGATGACAGCAGCGGATGCCGCCTCCTGCGTCAATCCCGCCAGTTCGGGCAGCGTGATGGGTTGCAAACCCTGGGAGACGATGACGGTGACCGGGCTGTCCTTGGGCACGCGGCTGCCGGCATCCGGATCGGTGCCGATGACAAGCCCGGCGGCGATGGTGGCGCTGAAGGCCTCTCCCAGCTCGGGTTTCAGGCCGAGTTCGGTTAAGTGGGCTGATGCGGTGTCGAAGGATGCCGCTGCGAAGTCGGGGACTTGAACGTCGGAGCCAGGGCCGGAGCCGAAGTACCAACCGGTGCCGCTGAGAGCTGCAGCGATGAGGATGACAAGGGTGAACAGCCAGAATCCACGGCGTTTACGCTTGTCGGCCGTGTTGCTGAGCAGAGCGCCGCTGTCTGGCGGGCCGACCGGTCCGGTACCGACCGGGTGAAGACCCAGCATCGTAGCGGCGGGAGGTTTGGTGGGAGCGAGCTTAGCGCCGAGAACCTGGGTTTCGGCATCCGTCAGGGCATCCGTCAGGGCGTTCGCGCCGGTACGCAGACTCGCTGGCAGCAGCATGGTCGACTGCAGAGCCAGTTCCTGGGTGCCGCCACGCACGAGTGCGCTCACGTCGTGCAGCTGGTCGAGCATGACCTTGGCGTCACGCGGACGCTCTTCGGGGTCGCGCGCGGTAGCCCAGAGCACCAGCTCGTCGAGCTCACGTGGAACGGAAGGCTCCTTGCTGCTTGGCATCGGAACGGTGTCATTGGCGTGCTGGTAGGCGATCTGCATCGGCGCCTCGCCGACGTACGGCTGCTCGCCGGTGAGCATCTCGAAGGTCATAATGCCGAGGGCGTAGATGTCGCTGCGGGCATCGGCGATGCCGCGGGTGACGAGTTCGGGGGAGAGATAGGCGATGGTGCCGAGCAGGGCCTGCCCGGTCGCCGTATTATTATTGACCGCACGCGCCAGACCGAAGTCGCTGATCTTGATGCGGCCATCGTCGGCCAAAAGCACGTTCTCCGGCTTGACGTCGCGGTGCACGATGCCGGCCTTGTGCGCGGCAGCGAGCCCACTGAGCACCGCCTCGAGAATATCCAGGGTTTGCTCGGCGGTCAGCCGGCCGTAGTCCTTGAGCAGATCCCGCAGGGTGATTCCTGGCAGGTATTCCATGACCAGGTAGGCCATGTCGGCGTCCTGGCCCTGGTCGAACACGTTCACGACGTTGGGGTGCGCGAGCCGGGCGGCTGACCTGGCTTCCTGAATGAAGCGGATCTTGAACGAGCTGTCGTCGGCGAGGTGCCCGTGCATGATCTTGATCGCGACCCGGCGTTCCAGGCGCAGATCGGTGGCGAGATAGACCGTTGCCATGCCCCCGCGGGCGATGCGCGAGCGCACTTCATACCGACCGTCAATAAGACGGCCAATCATCGGGTCGGTCGAGGGAACGCTCACTCCTTGATTCTAGGTAATACGGTGACGGCACCCGCGCGCGGCGCGCAGGGGTGGCTCGGTCTGCGCGCGGTCGCCGGACCCATAGGGTTCACCCAATGTCAACGAGCCAGGCTTGCGCTGACGTTTCCCACTTTGCGTAATAGTCCGGGTAGGCCGAAATCTGCACGGCTTGAGCCGCCTGGGTGAGCGTCATCGACTCCCACCCGATAATGTCGAGCAGGCCACGGGTGATGCCGGGGTTTGGATTAGCCGCCCCGCCAAAGAAAGCCAGGCTAGCCCGCACCGGATCCATCACCTGCTCCGGTGTGCCCCAGCCGGCGCTCGGACGCTGCTGAAACAGGCCGAGCGAATCCCGGTCGCCGTAGTCAACATTGCGCAGCCCCGACTCCTGGGCTGCTGCCGCCAGCGCGATGACCAGACCGGCAGTGGTCACGCCCGATCCGCGCCCGGTGGCCACGATGGTGCGCGCGTTCTGACGCATTTCCTCGGTCATTGGCGTGACAACCCCGGCAGTTGCCCGCGTGAGGGGGGTTGCCGTCGGAGTGGAAACAGAGACAACGGGCAGCGTCAGTACCTGTCCCGGGTAAATGATGCTGGACCAGCCGAGGCCGTTGGCGTCGAGTAGGGCCTGCACGGTCACGCCAGCGGCGTCGGCGACCGCTGTAATAGTCTCACCGGCGGTAATCGTGTGGGTGACGGCAACGGCCGCTGTGGGTAGTGGCACCACATACGCGGCTGATTGCAGCACTGGTGCCGCGCCGAGCAGCACGACCTGGCCGGGGTAGATGACGCTGCTTCCATTCAACCCGTTGGCACCGAGAACGTCGGTGGTCGTGAGCCCGTGCGCGGCGGCGATGCCGCTGATGGTGTCGCCACTCTGCACGGTATACGACGAGGCGGATGCTGTCGGCGCCGCCACTACGACGGCTGCCGGGACCAGGGTCAAAACCTGACCCGGAAAGATCAGGGAGCGGGAATCGAGACCGTTTTGCGCGAGCACGGCCGGCGTCGACAGGCCGAAGCGTGCCGCGATGCCGCTGACCGTGTCGCCGTCCACGACGGAGTATTCAGCCGGCGCCACCTGCACGTTCGCGGCGACTGACGAAGCAACGGAGGCGAGAATCGGGGCAGACTCGGCAAGCTTGGCTTTGAGCGGCTTCTTCACGAGGGCCTGCGCGTGGGCTGGCACGGCCAGGTTGAGGCTGATGGCGAGCGTACTGACCAGCACAATCGGCACCGTGAGCAGGGCAGGGCGAGCCTTGGCGTCACCGAGCTTCTTCATCCGACGTTTCGTGGCGACAGCAGCACCGGGCAGCTCAGCACCGACAAAATCGGTGACGGCCGGTTGCACAGCGGCGGAAGCGACGGGCGCAGCGGCATCCGTTGTTTTTTTTATTCTCACCTTGGTCAACATGGTGCTCCATTTCATTGTGTGCATCACGCTCGATGGGTGCATCAAGTTCGCAGCAACGTCTTCTGTGCAGCAATCCCCCACCCTGAGGTTTCCACAAATATGAGGGGGAGTCAATTGAGCCCGCACGACGAATTGGCACTGATCATGATAAAAACGGGCCGGATGTTATGTGGCGGCACCAAATCATGGGAAGGTTAAAGGGTGAGTGATGTGTCTTCTGAGCCCGAGTGGCTTACTATTCCTGCCCTTGTTAACCTGCTCGGAATGAGCCAGAGCCGCGTGCGGCACTTGATCGACGATAAGTACCTGCTGGCCATTCGGCGGGACAACGTCGTATCGGTGCCTTCCCTGTTTCTGCGTGACGGCGCACCCGTTGCCGAACTGCGCGGCACGCTGTTTGTGCTGGCCGATGACGGGTTCACCGACATGCAGGCGATGACCTGGCTGCTCGAGGTCGACGACAGCCTCGGAGTCGCGCCCATTGAAGCGCTCCGCGCCGGTCGCAAGGCCGAAGTGCGGCGCGTCGCCCAGGCGCTCGCTTAACCGCTTCACGTGACTCGCTGAAGCTCGCCTTAGCGCTCGGTCGCCGCGGAACGGCGTTGCGGCTAGTACGCTCGGCGCGTCACCTGAGTGGTCAGTGCCCGCAGTTTCTTCTGCGCGGCCGTGCTGATCGGCGCAGCGTCGAGTGCGCCCAACGCCGCGGTAACCTGCGCGATGATCAGGGCCTCGACCCGCTCGACCGCGCCGCTGCCCGTGATGAGGTCTTGCAGGGTGCGAATCTGGGCCGCGTCGAGTGTCGGGTCGCCGAGTTGCGCGTCTAGGGATCGTCGAGATGCGTCGTCCAGGCGTTCGCGGGCCAGTGCGATCAACACCGTGCGCTTACCCTCTGTCAGGTCGTCGCCGCTGGGTTTGCCGGTCACGGCGGCGTCGCCGAACACACCCAGTAGGTCGTCGCGAAGTTGGTAGGCCATGCCGAGCGGCAGGCCAAAGGCTCGCAGCGACTCCAGTTGGGCCGCCGAGGCCCCCGCTAGTGCAGCTCCGATCATGAGAGGCGCCTGAACGCTGTACTTGGCTGATTTATAGACGATGACGCGCAGCGCCCGGTCGAGCAGCTCGGATTCGGGATGAGCGAGCCAGGCACGTTCTTCGAGAATGTCGAGGTATTGACCGGCCGTGACCTCGGTGCGCATGTGGTTGAACTCGAGTCGGGCGCGCCGTGCAGAGGCGCGGTCGGTGAGTGCGTCGAGGCCCTCGTCCAACAGCTCATCGCTCCACCCCAACAGCAGGTCGCCCAGCAAGATCGCCGACGCCCGCCCGAACGACTCGGGCCTGCCGGCCCACCCCTCCCTGTCATGCAAACTTTCGAACAGTCTGTGCGCGCTTGGGGCGCCGCGACGGGTGTCGGAATTGTCGATGATATCGTCGTGCACGAGCGCAGCGGCGTGAAAAATCTCCAGCGCGCCGGCCGTCGCCACGATCGTAGAAAGGCTGGCGGCAGCAAGTGACCGGGTAGCGGATGCGCCGCCGGCGTCTGCGGCTTCGATCCGCTGGTTATCGCCCGGGTCAGCGCCTGAATCCGCGGCCAGTACGCACTGAGCACCCCAGTAACAGAACTGTGCTCTGAAGCGTTTTCCACCGCTGAGAAACTGCCGTGAGAAGTCGATCAGGGGAGTGAGATCGGAGCTGATCAGGGTCAGAATTGGATCGCGGGACAAGAGGAACTCGTCGATGCGAGATTGAACCAGGTCGACCAGACGTTTGCTTTCAGTCACCCGTATAGCCTAGTCATCATGGCGGGGTTAGAATTAGGTCATTCGAACCGTGTAGTTTCGAACGATTTTTGCAGTTTAACTAGAATAATCCACCCGCTCGATCCCGTAACTGGAGGGAATGAGATGCCGCTTTCGGAACAAGAGCAGCGACTCCTTGAAGAGATGGAGCGCAGCCTCTATCACAACGATGCCGACTTCGTCGCCAGCGCTGGAGTGTCGCGACTTCGCCCGAACTATCGCTCTATCGCGATTGGCGTACTGCTCGCCGTCGCGGGCATTGTCGCCCTCATTTTGGGCGTTGCCCTGGCGCAACTCTGGCTCGGCATTCTCGGCTTCATCGTGATGTTTGGCGGCGTTCTCATCGCCGTGTCACCCGGAAAAGCCATGGGTTCCGTCTCCGGACCGTCGTCACCGGGGCATCGCCCTACGCAGGCCAAGTCCAACCAGGGTTTGATGGACCGGCTGAACGATCGTTGGGACCGTCGCCAAGATGGTCAGTAAGGCGGATGGTCAGTAAGGCGGATGGTCAGTAGCGCAAAGCAATAGCGCCAGCAGTGGTACACCCAACGCCTGCGTGTACCACGTCCCTCCACTGGGCCCCCATAACTCAATAGATTGATACATCGAAGGGCCGATCATCCGATCGGTCCTTTTTTGTGTCCACAAGTCAGCCAATGGCATCCGTTTCGACGAAAACTACTCCATTTCCCTCCACCAATAGATTCCAGTAAACGAGCCGTACTTTGGCGACAATGTCGAGAATTTACCAAGATTTCATAGATTCGTGGTGCATGGTGGAGTAAAGTGGAGCCACACCTGAGTCTGGCCGGAAGAAAGGGGTTCGCGTGTTTCTTGGCACCTACGCCCCCCGGCTCGACGAAAAAGGTCGCATTATCCTTCCCGCGAAGTTTCGGGAGGAGCTCTCCACCGGCGTCGTGATGACAAGGGGGCAAGAACACTGCATCTACGTGTTCAGTAACCGCGAATTCGAGACGCTGCACGAGAAGATCCGCCAGGCACCGGTCACGAGCAAGCAAGCTCGCGACTACCTTCGGGTGTTCTTGTCTGGCGCCAGCTCCGAAACGCCGGATAAACAAAACCGCGTCACCATCCCCGGCAACCTTCGCGCCTACGCGGGGCTTGACCGGGAACTGACCGTCATCGGCGCTGGCAGCCGAGTCGAGATTTGGGACAGCGAAGCGTGGGCCACATACCTCGCCGAGCAGGAAACCTCGTACGCCAACACGACGGAGGAGGTGATTCCGGGACTCTTCTAGCCCCTGGCGCCTGACTCCTCGCCGTTTTTGCCCTGACGCACTTCCCCGGTGCCAGGACGAAATGGAGGGGAATCAGGCCTCATGGACTTTCCCGGCATTATGGCCAGCAACGATATCCCCAGTAACAAGATCCACACCCCGGTATTGCTCGAACGCTGCGTCGAGCTGCTCGCTCCCGCGCTCGAACAGCCCGGCGCCGTGCTCGTCGACGCAACGCTGGGAATGGGCGGTCACGCCGAGGCATTCCTGTTGCGTTTTCCCGAACTGACCCTGGTCGGCCTCGACCGCGACACCGAGGCCCTCGCCATCGCCGGGGAACGCCTGGCGCGTTTCGGCGATCGGGTACACCTCGTGCACACCGTCTACGACGGCATCGGAGAGGCCCTTCACGGTCTCGGTATCAGCGAGGTCGCCGGCGTGCTCTTCGACCTGGGCGTGTCCAGTCTGCAGATCGACCGCGTCGAACGCGGATTCTCCTACTCCAAGGATGCCCCGCTCGATATGCGCATGGACGGCACAGCCGGCCTCACCGCCGAAAGCATCCTGGCCGATTACAGCGAGCGCGATCTCAAGCGCATTTTTCAGGACTACGGCGAAGAGAAATTATCCGCCCGCTATGCCAAGGCCATCATCGAAGCCCGCGAAACGGCTCCCTTCGTGCGGTCAGCGCAGCTCGTCGACGTGATCACCAAGGCCACCCCGGTCGCCATTCAACGCCAGGGCCACCCGGCCAAACGGGTCTTCCAGGCGCTGCGCATCGAGGTTAATCAAGAACTCTCCGTGCTCGAACGGGCCATTCCGGCCGCGCTCGACCGCGTGCAGATTGGCGGCCGCATCGTCGTCATGGCCTATCAGTCGCTCGAGGACCGCATCGTGAAGCGCGCTCTCGCCGCGGCATCCGGTTCGACGGCTCCCGCCGGGCTCCCAGTAGAACTTCCCGAACACAAACCACTGTTCACCCTTCTGCTCCGCGGCGCCGAACTGGCCTCCGACGAAGAAAAGGCACTCAATCCCCGTGCTACGCCAGTCCGGCTGCGCGCGGCTGTTCGACTGAGAAGGGCCGCCGCATGAGCGACAACCTGGCACGCGTATCGTTTGAGGCCGAACCCACACAGGTCGAGACGTCGGTATATCGCCCGTTTCGCATCGTCTCGTCCGCACCGAGTCGCCGCACCCGCCCCCGCATCTTTTATGCCCTCACGGCCGTGGCGGGCATGGCGGCCATCATCGTCGCTCAGCTGCTGCTGAGCGTCGGAATTTCTCAGGGTGCCTACGAGATTGCGGGCCTGCAGTCGAGCCAGTCCACCCTCGCTCGCACCGCAGCCAGCGTTACAGAAGACCTCGCGAAGGTGTCGTCGCCCCAGAGCCTCGCCGCGAACGCCGAGGGGCTTGGCCTGGTCACCAACTCCAACCCGGTCTACCTGCGCCTGTCTGACGGTGCCGTTCTGGGCGCTCCGGCTTCGGCATCCGGTTCGCAGGCCGGCGCGGCCAGCCTCGTGCCGAACGCCCTGCTGGCGGGTAGTCCTGTGTTGTCGCAGCTGTCGTCGGATGCCGCAGCCAAGTCGGCAGGAACCGTCGCCATCACGAGTGCGCCCGTAGTTCCTGCAGGACTCGCGGCGCCCACTACCCGATAGTTTGTGTGTGTCGACCAAGATGGGCAGATGAGCGTGCGAACCAGTAGTGCCCAAGATGGAGCGCCAACCCACTCGACCACGTCGAGGCCCGGCCGTCGGCGCACCGTCGTGACGATTCTGGTGCTGTTTGCCGTTATCGCGGTTTTCCTGGTGCGCCTGGTCGACATTCAGGTGGTGCAGGCCGATTCCCTCACCAAAGACTCCGTGGGAAACCGCTCGGTGGGTCAGGTTGTGTACGGTTCTCGCGGTGAGATCGTCGACGAAAACGGGGTCGTGTTGGCCGGAACGGTCATGCGCTACAACATCACCATGTCGCCGACGAACGCGAAGGTTTTTAAACGCACCGTTGACGGTAAAAGGGTTGACGTGAGCGTGGCCGACGCCGCCGCCGAAATTGGCGCCGTCACCGGGCAGACCGGTGACGCCATTCTGCTGACTATTTCGAACGCCCTCGAAGCCAACGCCGAGGCCAACTTCGCCTATATCGCCCAGAAGGTCGACGTGGATGTGCTGCGGGCCGTGCAAGATTTGCACATTCCGTGGACCTACTCCGAGAACAGCCCGAGCCGGGTCTATCCAAACGGAGCCGTCGCCGGCAACATACTGGGCTTTCTGTCGGGGGAGGGTGTGCCGCAGGCGGGCCTTGAATCCGGGCAGGATGCCTGCCTGGCCTCCACCAACGGTAAGGAAACCTACGAAAAGGGTGCCGACGGCGTGCGCATCCCCGGCAGCAGCGTCACAAAGACCGAGGCCGTTGATGGTGGTGACGTTGTCACCACCATCAACTACGACCTGCAGTGGTTCGTGCAGCAGACCCTCGCCGCTCGGGCGCAGGAGACCGGGGCCGCGTGGGCCAACGCGGTTGTGCAGGACGCCAAGACCGGCAAGCTCCTTGCCGTGGCTGACTACCCGTCGGTTGACCCCAACGATGTGGGCGCTACCAAGAACCCCGACGACCGCGGCTCACGCGCCTTCACCCAGTCCTTCGAGCCCGGCTCGACCTTTAAAGCGCTCACCGCGGCATCCGTTCTCGATGCTGGCGTCGCCACGCTCGACACGGGGATCGTGGCTCCCTTTCGCTATCTGCCGTCCAATGGCGCCAACATCAACGACAGTCACTCGCACCCCGACCAAAACATGACCCTCACCGGGGTACTGATCGATTCGAGCAACACCGGCATGTCCATTTTCGGCGAAATGCTCACCGACCAGCAGCGCTACGACTATATGAAGGCCTTCGGCGTTGGCACGGCCACGGAGACTGGTTTTCCTCGAGAGGACGGCGGCATTTTGCACCCGGTCGATGAATGGGACAACCAGACCAGCTACGCCACCATGTTTGGCCAGGGCCTGACCACGAGCGCGCTGCAGGTCGCGAGCATTTACCAGACCATCGCGAACGACGGCGTGCGGATGCCGGTGACGCTGGTTGAAGGGTGCCGTCAGGCCGACGGCACGATGACCAACGTGCCGGCAACGGTGGGCTCCCAGGTGTTGTCGGAACAGGCCGCGAACGAGACCAGCGACGTACTCGAGATGGTGTACCAAAAGAGCTGGGTGTCGAGCAAATGGAACATTCCGGGCTACCGGGTCGCAGCGAAGACCGGTACGGCGCAGATGCCCGACGGTCATGGCGGATACTCCAACGGGTATCTAGTGTCGGTCTCTGGGTTCGCTCCGGCCGACGATCCGCAGTATGTCGTCTCGGTCAGCATTGCCGACCCTGTTAAACTGAACACGTCTGCCGCACCGGCTCCGGTCTTTCAAGAGGTCATGAGTCAGGTGTTGAAAAAGTACCGGGCGGTTCCCTCGGGCGCGAGTGCGCCTGACCTCCCTTCCACCTGGTAAGAAAGCGAGCCCTGCGTGTCTGAATTGGCGCCGTCGGCCCTGCGTCCCGAGCATCCCGTTCCGCGGTCGTTGTCGGGATTGGTTGCCGAATTTGATCTAGAACTACGTGGAGACATTGACGGTCTCGAAGTCACCGGGGTGAGCCTGAGTTCCCGCACGGTGGAACCGGGCGATCTCTATGTTGGTGTTCCCGGAGCGCACCTGCACGGCGCGGCCTTCGCCGCTGCCGCAGCGGAGGCCGGCGCCATCGCGATTCTCACCGATGAGGCTGGCGCACTGCTCGCCACGGCCAGCGGCTTGCCGGTACTCGTCACACCGGATGCCCGTGCCGCGCTCGGTGCCGTCTCCGCCTGGATCTACCGCACCGCCGACAATCCAGCCACGCTGTTCGCCGTCACCGGCACGAACGGCAAGACCAGCGTCGTGTACCTGCTGTTTGGCATCTTGAACCAGCTCGGCGTGGTCTCCGGCCTCACCTCCACCGCCGAACGCCGCATCGGTGACGTCGCCGTCATCAGCGCGCTCACCACCCCGGAGGCGAGCGAATTGCACGCTCTGCTCGCCCGCATGAACGAAGCCGAGGTGCGCGCCGTTGGCATCGAGGTATCCGCGCAGGCGCTCAGCCGCTACCGGGTAGACGGCCTGGTCTTCGACGTCGCCGGATTCACCAACCTCAGCCACGACCACCTCGACGACTACGCCGCGATGGACGACTATTTTCAGGCGAAACTCGAGCTGTTCCAGCCCGACCGCTCGCACCGCGGCGTTGTCACCGTTGACACCGAGTGGGGCCGCCGCGTCGCCGACGAGTGCCGCATTCCCGTGACCACTATTACCAACCGGGCCGATGTTGACGCCGACTGGCGCATGAGCGTGGTTGGTGAAACTGCAACCCATACCGACTTCGTGCTCGACGGCCCGGATGGCCGCCGGTTGGCGACCCGCGTGCCCCTGCTCGGCTGGTACATGGCCGCCAACGCCGCCTTGGCCATCGTCATGCTGGTGGAATCGGGCTTTGACCTGCACGCCATCGCGCACACCCTGGAACGGGACGGCGGCATCGTCGCGTATATCCCCGGGCGCGCCGAGCGCATTTCCGGCGATCGCGGTCCGCTGGTCTATATCGACTATGGTCACAGTCCCGATGCGTTTCTGAACACCCTCGACGCGCTTCGTAAATTCACCCCCGGCAAACTGATCATGCTGTTTGGTGCCGATGGGGACCGCGACACCACGAAACGCGTCGATATGGGGGCTATAGCCGCCCGCGGCAGCGATATCGTGGTCGTGACCGACTTTCACCCACGTTTCGAAGACGCAGCCAGTATCCGTGCGGTTCTGCTGAAAGCTGCCCGCGAGGCCGTGCCAGACGGCGAGTTCTACGAGGTGGCCAACCCGCGTGCGGCCTTTCGCACAGCGTTGTCATTGGCCCACGAAGGAGACACCATTTTGTATGCCGGTCCAGGTCACGAGGATTACCACGAAGTGCGCGGCGTCAAACAGCCATACTCGGCTCGGGATGACGCTCGCGAAGCGCTCCGCGCGGCTGGGTGGCTGTAAATGATCGCTCTGTCTCTGGCCGAGATTAGCCAGGCCGTCGACGGTGTGCTGCATCTGGCCGGCCCGGCCAGCGCCGCCGACCAAATCAGCGGATCGGTGCAGACCGACTCGCGTCTGATCGAACCCGGCTCCATCTTCGTCGCCAAGCCTGGCGCCCAAACCGACGGTCACCTGTTTGCGCCCGTTGCTGCGGAGCGTGGTGCCGCCCTGCTGCTCGTCGAGCGCACCCTTGACCTGCCGGTGACCCAGATCGTCGTCGATGACGCCGTAGCCGCTCTCGGCGCCCTGGCTCACGCCGTGGTCGCCCGCGTACGCGCAGCCGGGCAGCTGAAAGTTGTTGCCGTGACCGGTTCGAACGGTAAAACCACGACCAAGAATTTGCTCCACAGCATGCTGGAACGGGTCGGCCCCACCGTGGCCCCACGCGGCTCGTTTAACAACCAGGTCGGCGCACCGATGACGATGCTCGAGGTGACCGCCGACACGCGTTTTTTGGTCATTGAAATGGGCGCCAGCAGCGAGGGCGCCATCGCGCATCTCGTGAGCCTGGCTCGCCCAGACGTTGGCATCGTGCTCACCGTAGGACTCGCTCATGCCGGTGAGTTTGGCGACCTCGACGCGACCGTGCGCGCCAAATCCGAGATGGTCACCGATCTTCTCGAAACGGATGTCGCGGTGCTTAACGCCGACGATCCGCGCGTCGCGCAGATGGCCGCGCTCACCCCGGCCCGCATCGTGCGCTTCGGCCAGTACGGTCCTGTTTCTGGCGGCCAGATCGACGTGCGCGCGAGCGACCTGCACGGAAGCCGCACCGGAACCACCTTCACGCTGCATCTAGCCAACGGCCAGAGCGCCCCCGTCGTCTTCCGGGTGCTCGGTGAACACCACGTCATGAATGCCCTCGCCGCCGCCGCTGCCGCCGACGTGCTCGGGGTGTCACTGACCGACATCGTCACAGCCCTGGAATCGACCACCAGAGCCGAACGCTGGCGCATGGAAGTACTCGGCGGCAAGGACGACGTCACCGTCATCAATGATGCCTACAACGCCAGCCCCGACTCGATGTCAGCGGCCCTCAAAACGCTCGCCCAGATTGGAACCCCCGGCAGGCGCACCATTGCCGTGCTCGGCGAAATGGCCGAGCTCGGCGAACTGGCCGGTGAGGAGCACGATCGCATCGGGCTGCTGGCGGTGCGCCTGAATATCTCGCAGATGATCGTGGTCGGCCCCCGCGCCCGCCGCATGCATATCAGCACCATCAACGAAGGATCCTGGGACGGCGAATCGGCTTATGTCGACACACCGGAGGAAGCCTTCGACCTGGTGCGCAGCACCGTGAGCCCGGGAGACACCGTGCTCGTGAAGTCATCGAACTCGGCGGGTCTACGGTTTCTCGGCGATCGTTTGGGAGACTTGTTCTCGTGAGAGTCCTTTTGATGTCCGGCGCGTTTTCGCTCGCCTTCACCCTCTTTTTGACGCCCCTGTTCATTCGGTTGTTCAAGAAATTCGGCTGGGGTCAGTTCATTCGCGACGATGGTCCCAAGAGCCACCACGCCAAGCGTGGCACCGCAACCATGGGTGGCATCATCATCATTCTGGGCGTGCTGATCAGCTATTTCACCGCCATGCTGATCGAACAACGGCCGTTCACACCGTCACCCCTTCTGGTGTTGTTCATGATGGTCGGGCTCGGGCTGGTCGGGTTTCTTGACGACTTTTTGAAAACCCGGCATCAGCGCAGCCTCGGCCTCGGCGGCTGGTCGAAGGTGCTCGGGCAGGTTATTGTCGCCGGGGCCTTCGGCATTCTGTCGCTGCAATTCGTCGACCGCAACGGGCAGACGCCGGCTTCGACCAGTATCTCGTTCATTCGTGACCTCCCCATTGACTTCATGAAGCTCGGCACCGTCATCGGCATCGTCGTGTTCCTGCTCTGGATCTGCCTGATTGTCGCCGCGACCTCAAACGGTGTCAACGTGGCCGACGGTCTCGATGGCCTCGCCACCGGGGCATCCATTTTTGCCATTGGTTCCTTCGTCGTGATCGGGTTCTGGCAGTCCAACCAGAGTTGTTTCGGGGGAGCGGATGCCGCAGACCAGTACAAGTGTTACCTCGGCCCCGACTCCTTCGACCTCGCCATCGTCGCCGCGACGATCGTCGGCGGCCTAATCGGGTTTCTCTGGTGGAACACCTCACCGGCCAAGATCTTTCTCGGCGATACCGGCTCGCTCGCCCTTGGCGGGGCACTGGCCGCCCTGGCCATCCTCAGCCGCACCGAACTGCTTCTTGTGCTCATTGGCGGCCTCTTCGTGATGGAGGCAGGATCGGTGATCGTGCAGCGCGTCTACTTCAAGATCACCCACGGCAAACGCATCTTCCTGATGAGTCCGGTGCACCACCATTTTGAGCTCAAGGGCTGGGCCGAGGTCACCGTCGTCGTGCGGTTTTGGATCATCGGCGGCCTGCTCGTCGCCGCTGGCGTTGGCTCGTTCTACCTCGAATGGTTGAGCCGCTAATGGCCGAAGCGACCTCCCCGCGGGGCCGGCACGCTGCCGATCGCCTGCATGGACTGACTAGCTGGCACTCCGACTGGCGGAACCTGCGCGTTGCCGTGCTTGGGCTCGGCGTGACCGGTTTCTCGGCCGCTGACACGCTCGCCGAACTCGGCGCCGACGTGTTGGTGCTGGCATCTCCGGGCGCCGACGAACGCTTCGATCTGCTCACGGTTCTCGGTGTGCCCTTCGTGCAGGGAGACCTGCGCACGGTTCCCGCTGAACTTGAGGCGCAGCATCCGGAATTGATCATCGTGTCGCCTGGATTTCATCCGGACCACCCGCTGTTGCTCTGGGCAGCCAAGTGCGGCGTGCCGGTCTGGGGCGATATCGAGCTGGCCTGGCGACTGCGCGATAAGGTCGGCCCACCGGCCGAGTGGATGCTCGTCACCGGCACCAACGGCAAAACCACGACGGTGCAGCTGGCTGCCACCATGCTCGCCGCCCACGGCAGCCGCGTCGCCCCCTGCGGAAATATCGGGGTGCCAGTCCTCGACGCCATTCGCGATCCCGCCGGCTGGGACGTGCTCGTCGTCGAACTCTCCAGCTATCAGCTGCACCACCTGCCAGAAAATGGCCCCGGTGCCCTGCGCCCCTGGGCGAGTCTCTGCCTCAACGTCGCCGACGACCACCTGGACTGGCACGGCTCAGCCGAGGCCTACCGCGCCGCCAAAGCTAAGGTCTATCTGAACACCGCCGGCGCCTGCGTCTATAACAGAGCGGATGCCGCGACCCTCGCGATGGTGCAAGACGCCGAGGTACAGGAAGGCGCCCGTGCCATCGGCATCGGCCTCGGCGTGCCTGGCCCGAGCGACCTCGGCATCGTCGACGGCATAGTCTGCGATCGAGCCTTTCTCGAGGACCGCTTCGAGCGGGCCCTGGAACTGACCACCGTTCCGGACCTGGTCGCTGCCGGGCTCGGCGCACCGCACGTGATCCTGGACGTGCTCGCCGCGAGCGCCCTGGCCCGCTCCTTCGGCGTACTGCCAGCCACCATCCACACAGCGCTCGCGACCTTTCACCTCGACGCGCACCGCATCGAAACGGTCGCCATCGCCGACGGCGTGGAGTGGATCGACGATTCCAAGGCCACTAACCCGCACGCCGCCGACGCCTCCCTGGCCGCCTACGAATCGGTGGTCTGGATAGTCGGCGGGCTACTCAAGGGTGTTGACATTGAGCAGCTGGTGCAGAAACACGTCGGTCGGCTGCGCGGCGCCATCATCATCGGCGTCGACCGGCTGGCATTACGGGAGGTATTCGCGCGACACGCCCCCCTCCTGACCGTGTTTGAGATCGACGCGAACGACACTGTATTCAACGGGAGCGAAGCCACCGGCACCGAACAAGTGATGACGGCGGCGGTTCGGCTGGCCGCCGAACTCGCGCAGGCCGGCGACACCGTTTTGCTCGCACCGGCAGCCGCATCGATGGATCAATTCGCCAGCTACGCCGAACGCGGCCGGCTATTCAATCAGGCAGTACACGACTTCTTGGGCAGGTGACGCGGATGGTACAGGTGCCGCGTAACCCCGCCCCTCGGGCTTTTTCGGCCCCGCCAGAGCACGACCCCCGGCCGGGTCCCCCGGGCGGGGCATCCGTTCATATCCACCTCGGCCGGGTGTTCAAAGCCGAGGGCAGAAACTACTTTTTGCTGCTCGGCACGACCCTGTTTCTGGTTATCTTCGGTCTCGTCATGGTGCTGTCGTCGTCGTCGGTGGACTCATTCCTGGCCGACCAGGGGTTCTTCGGCGGGCTGCTTCGTCAGGGCATGTTCGCGGTGATCGGAATTCCGCTCATGCTCGTCGTGAGTCGGTTGCCGCTCGCGTTTTGGCGGCGAGTGGCCTGGCCCGCGATGCTGATCACCTGCTTCTTTCAATTTCTCGTCGTGGCGACCGGGCTCGGTGTCGGAACCGGCGGCAACACCAACTGGCTGAACATCTTTGGAATTCAGTTTCAGCCCTCCGAGGGCATCAAGGTGGCTCTGGTCATTTGGCTCGGAATGATCCTCTCGCAAAAGCAAAACCAGCTCGACGACTGGAAGCACGTCTTCATTCCCGTGTTCGGCGTTGGCGGCGCCGCCCTGCTGCTCGTCATGATGGGCGGTGACCTCGGAACCACCATGATCATGGCCGGCATTCTCTTTGGCGCCCTGTTCTTTGCCGGTGTCAAGCTGCGCCTGCTCGTTGTGCCGTTGCTGATCGGTGTCGGCGGCGCGGTTGTGCTGGCGGTCGTCAGCCCCAACCGGTTGACTCGCGTTATGAGCTTTCTCGATGAGAACTGCACCGAGTTCAGCGGCTTGATTTCGCAGAGTTGCTGGCAGCCGCTGCACGGCACCTGGGCGCTGGCCAACGGCGGAATTTTCGGCGTTGGGCTCGGCAACTCCAAGGCCAAATGGTCCTGGCTGCCGGCTGCAGACAACGACTACATTTTTGCTGTCATCGGCGAGGAGCTCGGCCTGATCGGCTGCGTCGTGGTGCTGGCCATGTTCGTTCTACTGGCCTTCGCGTTTCTGCGCGTCATGCGCTCCGCCACGACGGTGCAGGCCAAAGTCTCCACCGCGGCCGCCATGGTCTGGATCATCGGCCAGGCCCTGGTCAACATCGCCGTTGTGCTCGGAGTGTTCCCTGTTTTGGGCGTACCACTGCCACTCATCTCGGCCGGTGGCACAGCGTTGCTCACCACCCTGGTCGCAATCGGCATCGTGCTGTCCTTTGCCCGCGGCGACCGCTCGAGCGAGCCAATTGAGGCTAACAAGGCATGACCACCTATCTTTTGGCTGGCGGTGGAACCGCCGGCCACGTCAACCCCCTGCTCGCCGTTGCCGATCGCATTCGAGCCACTGAAGCGGATGCCACGGTGCTGGTTCTCGGCACAGCTGAAGGTCTCGAATCCCGCCTGGTTCCAGCCCGCGGCTACGAACTCATCATCGTTCCCCGAGTGCCGTTTCCGCGCCGATTGAACCGAGCAGCACTCGGATTTCTTCCGCGTTTCAACGCCGCCGTACGCGGGGTGGCCACGGTCATTCGGTCTCGGAAGGTCGATGTTGTCGTCGGCTTCGGCGGATATGTGTCAACACCCGCGTATCTCGCGGCCCGGCGCGCCGGTGTGCCGATCGTCATTCACGAGGCCAACGCCAAGCCGGGCCTGGCCAACAAACTCGGAGCCCGACTGACCCGGCACGTGGCTGTCGCCTTTGCCGGCACACCCATTCGGAACGCCCGCTTCGTCGGTATGCCGCTCAGACCCGAAATTGAGCAACTCGACCGGGCCTCCGTACGGGCGGAGGCGCTGGCGTTTTTTAATCTGCTGCCCGACCGGCCCGTACTACTCGTCACCGGCGGCTCGCTCGGCGCTCGGTCACTCAACGCCACGATTCTCGCCTCGGCACCAGCGCTCGTCGCCGCCGGCTGGCAGGTGCTGCACATCACCGGAGTGCGGGCAGGGATCACCGACCCCGAGGTGCCCAATTACCACCTGGTCGCGTACTGCGACCGCATGGACCTCGCCCTGGCCGCGTGCGATTTCGCCGTCACCCGGGCGGGGTCGGCGACGGTGAGCGAGCTCTGCGCGCTCGGGATTCCGGCCGTGTATGTGCCGTACCCGGTCGGCAACGGTGAGCAACGCTTTAATGCGGCGCCGGTGCTGGCGGCCGGGGGCGGAGTGCTCGTGCGCGATGGTGACTTCGTGCCGGCCTGGGTTCGGGGTGAGTTGGTGGACCTGTTGGGTGACCGGGCGCGGCTGGCGGCAATGGGGCTGGCTGCGGCATCCGAAGGCGCACTGGACGGCACCGCGCGGATGGTCGAGCTGATTCACCAGGCGCTCACGACCTGAATGTCGGTCGTCGAGCGTAACGTAGTGCCAGCGACGAACTGTTTTATTAGCTTCAACCATGAGCTTCAACCATGAGCTTCAACCATGAGCATCAACTGAGAAGAGTGCATACCCGTGATCAAACCAGACCTCACTCTGACCATTCCCGAGAACCTCGGCGTGGTGCATTTTGTGGGTATCGGCGGCTCTGGCATGAGCGGTATCGCACGGCTGTTCCTGAACCAGGGCTACACCGTCACCGGTTCCGACGCGAAGGATTCGCCCAACGTTGCAGCGTTGCGGGGGCTCGGTGCGAGCGTCTTCATCGGGCACGATGCGGCGAACATCGGCTCGGCGGACACCCTCGTTGTCACCGGTGCCCTCTGGCAGGACAACCCGGAGTATGTGCTCGCCACTGAACGCGGCTTGCCGGTTCTGCACCGCGCGCAGGCCCTCGCCTGGCTCATTCGCGAGCGACGCCTCGTTGCCGTCGCCGGCGCGCACGGCAAAACCACCTCCACCGGCATGATCGTCACCGGGCTGCTCGGTCTCGGCCAGGACCCGAGCTTCGTTAACGGCGGCGTGATCGAATCGCTTGGGGTGAGTTCCGCCAGCGGAGCCGACGACCTGTTCGTGGTCGAAGCCGACGAATCAGACGGCTCTTTTTTGCTCTATCACACGGCCGTGGCCCTGGTCACGAACGTTGATCCAGACCACCTCGACCACTACGGCTCGCTCGAAGCCTTCGAGGCCGCCTTCGTCGAATTCAGCCGCAACGCTTCTGAACTGGTCGTGATCTCGTCCGACGACGTCGGTGCCGTGCGCGTTACCGGTGCACTTGCCGCAGCGGATGCTATCGCTCGCGTGATCACGTTTGGCGAGCACCCCGATTCCACCGTGCGCGTGCACTCCATCACCACGACCGGACCGGTCAGCTTCACCGTCGCCTGGCAGGGCCAGGATTACCGCGCCACCCTGCGCATCCCCGGCAAGCACAATGCCATCAACGCGGCCGGCGCCTTCGCCGTGCTGGTCGGCCTGGGCCTCGACCCGGAAGCCAGCCTCGACGCGATTGCCGGGTTCGGCGGCACCCAGCGCCGGTTCGAACTGCACGGCACCGTCGGCGGGGTCAGCGTCTACGACGACTACGCCCATCACCCGACCGAGGTCGCTGCCGCACTGGCCGCCGCCCGCACCGTCGTCGGCGCGGGTCGCATCATTGCCGTGCACCAGCCGCACCTGTACAGCCGCACGCGTCTGTTCGCGCAGGAATTCGCCGAGACCCTTGAGACTTTCGCCGACCAGACCATCGTGCTCGGCGTCTACGGCGCCCGCGAAGATCCAGAGCCCGGCGTCACCGGCGCGCTCGTCTCCGAGCGCTTTCGCGACCCCTCGCACGTCGCCTACGTGCCCGACTGGCAGGATGCCGCGGATTACCTGGCCAGCATCGCCCGCGAGGGCGACTTTGTCGTGACCCTCGGCTGCGGCGACGTCAACCGCATCGTGCCCCAGCTGCTGGCCTCGCTCGAAAAGGTTCGCGGATGAGGCGGCGGTGAGGCGGCCGGCCGGCTTCGAGCATCCGGCCAAGCACGCCCCCGAGCCGGTTCCCGCCCCGAAATCATCGCGGGTCAAGCCAGCGTCGGCAGCAAAATCATCGCTCGGCACAGCGCCGCACAAGCTCGATGCACTGCGCGGCGCTGCGCCGACGGATGCCCCGACGGATGCTTCGACGGATGCTCCGACGCCGAACAAGCTTCAAAGCGCCGCCGCCGCTTCGCGGCGATCGTCGAAGTCATTCGATGCATCTGATACCACGACCGAGCCGATTGTGCTCGGGGGAGTGGCCGCTGGCATACCGTCCGGGGCAGCACCGAAGTCGGAACGACTGCCAGCGATACCGGGCGCGAGCGCTACGTCGTCGCCCCGACTCCCGGCAGGCGCGCACACCGCTTCCGGTGGCATTGCATCGGCTGGTACCGCTACTGGTCGCACCGCTTCCGGCGGCGCGGCGGGAGTTCGCGCGGCGCGCTCGGTACTGCGGGCCGCCCAGCGCGCCCGCAAACGCTTTGAACGCGCCGAGGTGCGCCGATTCACAGGCCGCAGCCGCCGTCGCCGTACCGCTTGGATTGTTGGCGTCGGCGCGATCGTTGCGGCCTTTGGTCTCATCATCGGCGCCGCCTATTCGCCCCTGATGGCGCTTCGCACGATCGAGGTCGTCGGAACGAGTCGCATCCCCGCCGGAGCGGTGTCGGCGGCCTTAGCCGACCAGCTCGGCACCCCGCTCCCGCTGATCCAAGGCGATGTCGTCAAGACCGAGCTGTCCCAGTTCACACTCATCCAAAGTTTTGTCACCGAGAGTCGCCCGCCCGGAACTCTCGTGGTGCGCATCGTGGAACGCGTTCCGGTGGGGGTGCTGGTCAGCGCGACCGGTTTCGACCTGGTTGACGCTGCCGGTGTTGTGATCGAAACGACGCCGGAGCGCACCGTCGGCTACCCGATCATTGACGCGCTAGATGGAATCGACAGCGCCGGATTCACGGCAGCCGCGGCCGTTCTCGCTGTGCTGCCGGAGAGCATCCGCACCCAATTGGATTCGGTAACCGCGGTGACAACGGATGACGTCACCCTGAGCCTGCTCGGCGGCGAACGAGTGGTGTGGGGCAGCCCGGAGAAGTCCGAGTACAAGGCCGTCGTACTTGCGGCGCTCCTCGTCGGTCACCCGGCCGGCACGGTGAACGAGTACGACGTTTCCTCGCCGGACAGCGCAGTACTGCGCTAGTTCGAGGCGGATTCTGCCCGTTCTTCGCGACACGCGGGCGCGCCTCCCCAGCGACGCGTCTCGCCCGCATACTTTCGTAATCAGGAATTGCATACTCAGCATAACTTTAAACTTCGACTAGAGGTTTAGGGTTCCACCCGGAGGCCGGACGTGTCAAACAATCAAAATTATCTAGCCGTCATCAAGGTTGTCGGCATCGGCGGTGGTGGCGTCAACGCCGTCAACCGCATGATCGAATTAGGCCTCCGCGGTGTCGAGTTCATCGCCATCAACACGGATGCTCAGGCGCTGCTCATGAGCGACGCCGACGTCAAGCTGGACGTGGGCCGCGACCTCACCCGCGGCCTCGGTGCCGGCGCTGACCCCGAGGTGGGTCGCCGCGCCGCCGAGGACCACGCCGAGGAGATCGAGGAGGCCCTCGCCGGGGCCGACATGGTCTTCGTTACCGCAGGTGAGGGTGGCGGCACCGGAACCGGTGGTGCGCCCGTCGTCGCCCGCATCGCCAAGTCGATTGGCGCCCTCACCATCGGTGTCGTCACCAAGCCGTTCGGCTTCGAGGGCAAGCGTCGCCAGGCCCAGGCCGAGACCGGCGTCGCCTCGCTCAAGAACGAGGTCGACACCCTCATCGTCGTGCCCAACGATCGCCTGCTCGAAATCAGCGACCGCGGCATCAGCATGCTCGAGGCCTTCGCCACCGCCGACCAGGTGCTCCTGGCCGGCGTGCAGGGCATCACCGACCTGATCACCACCCCCGGCCTGATCAACCTCGACTTCGCTGACGTCAAGTCGGTCATGCAGGGTGCCGGATCGGCCCTCATGGGTATTGGCTCGGCTCGTGGCGCCGACCGCGCCATCAAGGCGGCCGAACTGGCCGTGGCTTCGCCCCTGCTCGAGGCCTCGATCGATGGTGCGCACGGCGTGCTCCTGTCGATCCAGGGCGGATCCAACCTCGGAATCTTCGAGATCAACGACGCGGCCCGCCTCGTGCAAGAAGCAGTGCACCCCGAAGCCAACATCATCTTCGGTGCCGTCATCGACGACACCCTCGGTGACGAGGTGCGGGTCACCGTCATCGCCGCCGGGTTCGATGGTGGAGAGCCCGGAGCCAAAGCGGTCGAGGTGCGGCGCGCCGACCTCGTAGCGGCTGGAATTGCGGCCGGCGCTGGAACGGCAGCATCCGCTGGTGCAAGCGGTGCACCGGCGACCGGCGCGCCAGCAACCGGCGCAAGCAGCTACAGCACTGGCGAGCTCGCGAACTCCGTCTGGGGCGGCTCCGACTCCAACGGTGTCACCGTCGCCGACCCGGCCTTCGAAGAAGAGTCGGACGACCTCGACATCCCCGACTTTCTCAAATAAGTCGACGGTCACTAGGACCGGGGTGAACGCGAGTTGTCGCCCCGGGACGCACCGCTTAACGAACAGAGCAGCATGAGCATGGCACGTTCCGACAAAGCACCGGCCGATCTGGCGACCCGCCTCGACACCGTACGCGCCGGCGTGACCGACGCCGCCCGTGAGGCCGGTCGTGATGTTGCCGGCATCACGACGATCGTCGTCACCAAGTTTCATCCCCTGTCACTGATCGAAGCGTTGTACACCCTCGGGGTTCGCAACGTGGGGGAGAATCGGCACCAAGAGGCGCAGTCCAAGGCGGCCCAGCTCGCGGGCCTTGACCTCACGTGGCACTTCGTCGGTCAGGTGCAGGGCAAGAAGGCGCGTCAGGTTCGGGCATACGCCACCGTCATCCACTCGGTTGATCGCCCGTCGCTGGCCAGTGCACTCGCCTCCGACGACTCGAGTATTGACTGCTTCATCCAAATCAATTTGACGGATGACGCTGCTCGCGGCGGTGTGGATCCCGTGAACCTGCCGGCTCTGGTCGATACCGTTCTCGCCACGCCCGGGCTGCGCTTGCTCGGATTGATGGCCGTGGCTCCGCTCGCTACCGAACCACGCCGGGCCTTCGCCCACGTGCGCGAACTCGGCGAGCAGATTCGCACGCAGGCCCCGTCGGCTACCGCGCTGTCCATGGGCATGAGCCAGGACTACGCAGCGGCCGTGCTCGAAGGGGCGACACACCTAAGAATTGGCACCGCAATCACCGGCAATCGCCCGGTGCTCGGTTAATCTCGAAGTAGCAAACCAACACGGAGGTCGACATGTCCAACCCGCTCAAGAAAACCATGGTCTACCTGGGTCTGGCAGACGAAGAGCTGGAGTACCAGGCACCAGCCGGTGCCCAGAGTTCCGCCAACAACGGCTCCACGAACCATGTCTCCGCTGTACCGTCGCGAGGCCACGACAACGCGGCCCACGGCAACGCCGCGCACTCCACTGCTGCCCAGAACTCTGCCGGCCGGGCACCGGTCACCCCGCTGCGAAAGACTTCGACCCCCCAAGATGTGGCTGCGTCAGAAATGAATGAAATTCTCACCGTTCACCCCCGCGCCTACAAGGACGCCCAGGTTATCGCCGAGTCCTTCCGTGAAGGCATCCCGGTCATCATCAACCTGTCGCAGATGAGCGACGGCGACGCGCGCCGCCTGATCGACTTTGCCAGCGGTCTCTCGCAGGGCCTCTACGGCAAGATCGAACGCGTCACCGCCAAGGTCTTTCTGCTTTCGCCGTCCCACGTCGTCGTGTCCGGCGACAGCACCACCGACGAGGGCGCCGAGGACACCTCCTTCTTCGCGCAAGGCTAGAATTAAGTGTGACTGGCGTACCGATTATTGGAAATTTGTTTTACTTCGTTTTCTTCATGTACTTTCTCGTGCTCTGGGGTCGGTTTATCGTCGATCTCGTGCGCGGAGTCAACCGCTCGTGGCGTCCCGAGGGATTCCTGCTGGTGCTCGTTGAACTCGTGTACACGTTGACTGATCCACCAGTTCGGTTCTTCCGCAAACTGGTCCCGCCGCTTCGGATCGGCCCTATCGCGTTGGATTTCGGCTTTACTCTCACGATGCTCTGCTGCATCGTAGGGATGTCACTGTCCGGCTTACTGTAATCGCCCCACCGGGGCATGTATCCTTGTCCGATGGTGGTTCGCCACGAGCGCGTACTCGGCAGCCAGTCACCTGCTCAAGTCATTTCACAAGCTCGAGTCAGTCAATTGTTCGTAACTAATACAAGTTTTGAGGGTGGAAAGCCATGGCGTTAACTCCGGAAGATGTAGTCAACAAAAGGTTCCAGTCGACCAAGTTCCGCGAGGGATATGACCAGGACGAGGTAGACGACTTCCTCGACGAGGTCGTCGTTGAACTGCGTCGCTTGACCAAGGAGAACGAAGAGTTGCGCGGCCAGGCCGGTGGGGATACCGCCCCCGCGGTGCAGGCTCAGGCTGCACCCGCTGTTGCCGTTGTGCCCGAGCCCGTACAGGCCGTTGTGCCCGCCGTCGTCGCTCCGGTCGCTACGCCGATCGACGAAACGGCCGGCACGACCAACTTGCTGCAGCTGGCTCGCCGCCTGCACGAGGAGCACGTCAAGGAAGGCGCCGAGAAGCGCGACGCCCTGATCGCCGAAGGTCACGCCACCGCCGCTCGCGTCATTGCTGAGGCCGAGACCCAGCAGCGAATTCAGCTGCAGAAGCTCGACCTGGAGCGCACAGCGCTCGAGGGCAAGATCGACGGCCTGCGCACGTTTGAGCGTGAGTACCGCTTGAAGCTCAAGAGCTACATCGAGGGTCAGCTGCACGACCTCGACGCGAGTTCGGTCGACACAGCGTCGACCGGCTCCGCTTCGACAGACTCCAGCTCCGCGTCGAAGCCCAGCTTCCAGGGCTTTGGAGCCTAGGGCCCGAGCGAAGAAGCGTTCGCGAGCGCTTATCGTTCTCGCCCTCGTCGCGCTGAGCGTTTACGCGCTCGATCAACTCAGTAAGTACCTCGTTGTCGCCTCGATGGCCGAGGGCGACGTTATCCGGGTTCTGAACGACGTGCTTCACCTGCACTTCGTTCGGAACCCGGGTGCGGCCTTCTCTCTCGCGAGCGGATCCACCTGGATCTTCTCGATCATCGCCGCCGCCGTCGTCGTTTTCATCATTTGGTTCGCTCGGCGCATCCGTTCGTTGGCTTGGGGACTCGTCTTCGGGCTGCTGCTCGGCGGCGTGCTGGGCAACCTGACCGATCGCCTGCTGCGCGAGCCCGGGTTCGGGCTTGGACACGTCGTCGACTTCATCTCAACGCCCTGGATGCTTCCGGCGATCTACAACGTCGCCGACATGTCCATCGTGACCAGCATGGCCATCTTCATGATCTTGACCATTCGTGGCATCGGCCTCGACGGTAACAAGGTAGTGAACGAAAACACGGCCGTTGATGCGAGCACGCAGACCGCTCCAACCCCGAAACAAACGGATGCCGGCCCCGCCGTTTTAACAGCGCCCGAGGATGTTTCCGGCTCCGATCCTTCGACGACCACTACCGCGCCACCCACAAAGGGGGACCTGCCGTGACCGGGTCGCTCGACCTGACCGGCCCCTCCGAGAGTCGTTCCCTTCCCCTCCCCGACGGTCTGGAAGGCGTTCGCGTCGACGCTGGGCTGGCCAAGCTATTCGGGTTCTCCCGCAGCTTCGCCGCCGAGGTCGCCGAAGCCGGTGGCGTCGTGCTCGACGGCACCGTTGTTGGCAAGTCCGACCGCATGCGGGCCGGAGCCTGGATCGAAGTCACCTGGCAGCCCAAGCAGCCCCTGCGCGTCATTCCGATCGCGGTGCCTGATCTCACGATCGTGCACGACGACGAGAGCATCGTCGTCATTAATAAGCCAGCCGGAGTAGCCGCGCACGCGAGCGTCGGCTGGACCGGGCCGACCGTGCCGGGCGCCCTCTTGGCTGCGGGCTTTCGCATCGCGACCTCCGGTGCTGCGGAACGCGCCGGTATTGTGCACCGCCTCGACGTTGGAACTAGTGGCCTCATGGTCGTAGCTAAATCGGAGACGGCCTATGTTGCCCTCAAGCGCGCGTTCCACGACCGCGAGGTGCAGAAGGTTTACCACACGGTCGTGCAGGGGCACCCCGACCCGCTGACCGGCACGATCGATGCCCCGATCGGTCGCCATCCGCGCTCGGACTGGAAGTTCGCGGTGATGGCCGACGGTAAGAACTCGATCACCCACTACGAAACCCTCGAAGCCTTTCCATCGGCCTCGCTACTGGAGGTGCACCTGGAGACGGGCCGTACCCACCAGATCCGGGTCCACATGACGGCGCAGCGGCATCCGTGTGTTGGCGATGCCATGTACGGCGCCGACCCATCGATCACCACTCGGCTCGGTTTGAAACGTCAGTGGCTGCACGCCACGCAGCTCGCGTTCACCCACCCGGACAGCCACGAATGGGTCACCTACAACGCCGACTACCCGGCCGACCTTACACACGCCCTCGGCGTGCTGCGCGGGGATTAGCCGGGCGTTCGCTCGCCCTAACGGGCGCAGCGACCTACCCAACCGAACCATCGTTTCATCTACGTCAGTGTTTCATTGACTGCTCGGAGCAATTGTGAGTAACCCGGCCAGCGCAACCGACTCGTTCGTGCACCTGCACGTGCACAGCGAGTATTCCATGCTCGACGGAGCGGCGCGGGTGAAACCGCTGATCAACGCGGCCATTGAACAGGGGATGCCGGCGGTCGCGATCACCGACCACGGTAACGTGTTCGGTGCTTTCGATTTCTGGAAGAGCGCGACCGATGCCGGCATCAAGCCCATCATCGGCACGGAGGCGTACATCACGCCCGGCACCGATCGCCGGGACAAGACGCGGGTGCGCTGGGGAACCAGCGGGCAGAACCGTGACGACGTCGGTGGCGCCGGTTCGTACACCCACATGACGCTGCTCTCCGAAAACACCGGGGGCATGCACAACCTGTTCCGGCTGTCCTCGAAGGCCAGCCTCGAGGGTTACTACTTTAAGCCGCGCATGGACCGCGAGTTGCTCAGCCAGTTCTCCACGGGCTTGATCGGCACGACCGGATGCGTCGGTGGCGAAGTGCAGACCCGCCTGCGCCTCGGTCAATACGAGGAAGCCAAGAAGGCCGCCGGCGATTTTCAGGACATCTTTGGCAAGGAGAATTTCTTCTGCGAGATCATGGACCACGGCATCGACATTGAACGCCGCACCATGACCGACCTGCTCAAGCTCGCCAAAGAACTTGACCTTCCCCTTCTCGCCACGAACGACCTGCACTATACCCACGCGCACGACGCGACCGCGCACGCAGCCTTGCTGTGTGTGCAGTCGGCATCCACTCTCGACGATCCCAACCGGTTCAAGTTCGACTCCAATGAGTTCTACCTGAAGACTGCTGCCCAAATGCGGCACCTGTTTCGCGACCATCCAGAAGCCTGCGACAACACGTTGCTCATTGCCGAACGCTGTGAGGTGGAGTTCAACACTAAAGCCAACTACATGCCCCGGTTCCCCACTCCGGAGGGGGAGAACGAGGAAAGCTGGTTCATTAAAGAGAACGAGATCGGGCTGGCCAAACGCTATCCGAAGGGCATCCCCGACGAGGTACGCAAGCGTGCAGACTACGAAATCGGCATCATCGTGCAGATGGGCTTCCCCGGCTACTTTCTCGTCGTCGCCGACTTCATCATGTGGTCCAAGCAGCACGGCATCCGCGTCGGTCCAGGGCGTGGTTCGGGCGCCGGCTCCATGGTTGCCTATGCCATGGGCATCACCGACCTCGACCCGCTCGTGCATGGCCTCATCTTCGAACGGTTTTTGAACCCCGATCGTGTCTCCATGCCCGACTTCGACGTCGACTTCGACGAGCGTCGCCGCGGTGAGGTCATCAAATACGTCACCGAGAAGTACGGCGAGGAGCGCGTAGCGCAGATCGTCACCTACGGCACGATCAAGGCCAAGCAGGCCCTGAAAGACGCCTCCCGCGTGCTCGGCTTTCCATTCGGAATGGGTGACAAGCTCACCAAGGCCATGCCGCCGGCCATTATGGGCAAGGATGTGCCCCTGACGGGCATGTTCGACAAGGACCACCCGCGCTACCGTGAAGCTGCCGACTTTCGCGCCGTGATCGAGAGCGATCCCGAAGCCCGCACCGTTTTCGATACCGCGCTCGGTCTGGAAAACCTCAAGCGTCAGTGGGGCGTGCACGCCGCCGGCGTGATCATGTCGAGCGACCCCCTGATCGACATTATTCCAATCATGAAGCGTGAAGCGGATGGCCAGGTCGTTACGCAATTCGACTACCCGGCTTCCGAAGCGCTCGGCCTGATCAAGATGGACTTTTTGGGGCTGCGCAACCTCACCATCATCGATGACACCCTCGACAATATTGCCGTGAACCGCGGGCACCGCCCCGTACTCGAGGATCTCGGGCTCGAAGACCCCGCCGCCTACGAACTGCTCGCCCGCGGCGACACCCTGGGCGTGTTCCAGCTCGACGGCGGGCCGATGCGAGCCCTGCTGCGGCTGATGAAGCCCGACAACTTCGAAGATATCTCGGCTGTCATCGCCCTGTATCGTCCGGGGCCCATGGGTGCCAACTCGCACACTAACTATGCACTGCGCAAAACCGGGCAGCAGGAAATCATCCCGATTCACAAGGAGCTCGAGGAGCCCCTGAAAGACGTGATCGGCAACACCTACGGCTTGATCGTGTATCAGGAGCAGGTCATGTCGATCGCGCAGGTGCTTGCCGGCTTCACGCTCGGAGAAGCTGACCTGCTACGCCGTGCCATGGGTAAAAAGAAGAAATCCGAGCTGGACAAACAGTTCGAGGGCTTTTCGAAGGGCATGCAGGACCGCGGCTATTCAATGGATGCCGTGACAACGGTCTGGAATATCCTGCTGCCGTTCTCCGACTACGCCTTCAATAAGGCGCACTCCGCCGCGTATGGCGTGCTTTCCTACTGGACGGCGTACCTCAAGGCCGTCTACCCGGCCGAGTACATGGCGGCCCTGCTGACCAGCGTCGGCGACTCCCGCGACAAGCTCGCGCTGTACCTCAACGAGTGCCGCCGCATGGGCATTCAGGTGCTGGCGCCGGATGTGAACGAGTCGATCGGTTTCTTTGCGGCGGTGGGAACCGACATCCGTTTCGGTCTGGGTGCTGTGCGCAACGTCGGGTTCAACGTGGTTGAGGCCATTCGCGGCGCCCGCGAGGAGAAGGGGCGCTTCGAATCGTTCCACGATTTTCTGCGCAAGGTGCCGCTGCCGGTAGCTAACAAGCGCACGATTGAGTCGCTGGTCAAGGCCGGCGCCTTCGACTCGCTGGGGGCGACCCGGCGCGGCATGGTGGAGATTCATGAGTCGGCCGTTGAGTCGGCCGTCAAGATTAAGCGTGAAGAGAGTAACGGCAATATCGGGTTCGACTTCGACAGTCTGTTCGACGAGCCGCAGGATACCGAGCAGGTGCCCGACCGGCCGGAGTGGAGCAAGAAGGAGAAGCTTGCCTACGAACGCGACATGCTGGGACTCTACGTATCTGACCATCCGCTGGCCGGGTTGGAGATTCCGCTCGCCAAGCACGCCAGCACCTCGATCGCCGACCTGATCGCCTCGGAGTCGACCGAGGACGGTGACACGGTCACCGTGGCCGGCTTGATCACGAGCGTGCAGCATCGCATTGCCAAGAAGTCGGGCAACCAATACGGCATGATCCAGGTCGAAGACTTCGGCGGTGAGATCACCGCAATGTTCATGGGCAAGGCGTATCTTGAGTTCGCGCCGGAGCTGATCAGCGACTCGGTGGTAGTCGTGCGTGGCCGGGTGAGCCTGCGCGACGACGGTATGAACCTGCACGCCTTCAGCGTGTTCCAGCCCGAGCTCGGGCAGGGTTCAGACCAGAGCATGGTCGCAATCACGGTGGGGGAGGCCCGTGCGACGACCGACACCGTCAGTGCGCTCGGTGAGATTCTGAAGCGCCACGCCGGCGACGCCGAGGTGCGGCTCAAGCTGGTCAAGGGTGATCTGGCGCGCGTGTTCGAGTTGCCGCATCGGGTGAAGGTGAGCGCTGACCTGTTTGGAGAGCTCAAGAGCATCCTCGGGCCAAACTGCTTGACCTGATCCACGTCGCGCACTGACACGATGCCGTCCTAGGCTGGCATCATGAACAAGCGAGAGCCGATTTACTCGACCGCTATCGGCGCCGGACGTGCCCTGTTCGGCCTGCTTCGGGTGCGCCCGACCACGACCGGGCTGGAGCGGCTGCCGGCCACCGGCGGCGCCGTGCTGGCGATCACCCATTTTGGCTACCTCGATTTCGCTTTAGTGGAGTGGGTCACCTGGCTGCACAATCGCCGGCACATTCGCTTCATGGCCAAGAAGGGCGCCTTCGACCAGCCGCTGATCGGGCGCCTCCTGCGCGGCATGAATCACATTTCCGTCGATATGGACAGCGGCGGCGAGGCCTACGCCCAGGCCGTGGTCGCGCTGCGCGACGGCGAGCTGCTCGGCGTTTTCCCGGAGGGCGGCGTCAACGCCTCGTTCACGGTGCGGGAACTGAAGACCGGCGCGGTGCGCATGGCCCTGGCCGCGAACGTGCCGATCATTCCGGTCGCGGTGTGGGGTGGGCATCGGCTGATGACCAAGAACCATCGCGCGACACTCAGAGAGCGACGCGGCGTGCCGGTGAGCATCCGCTTCGGTCAGGCGCTGGCAGCGGATGCCGCTGGCAGCGATGTTGACGGCGGCGCGGCATCCACTCTGCGACTGCATGACACCTTGCAGAGCCTCGTTGACGCGGTGCAGGCGGAGTACCCGGTGCCCGGTCTCGGCCAGTGGTGGCAGCCAGCGCATCTCGGCGGGTCTGCGCCGACGCCGGGCGAAGCGGCTGTGGTCGAAGCCGAACGGCGCCGCCGCAAGGCCGCCAAGAAGCTAGCTGCCCAGAAGAAGCTCCGCGCGTGACCAGTTTGGGCGCCATGTGAGGCTGGCGACCGTTTGCTGCGGGATGGTCGGGCGACGCTGCCCTGTTGTGCCTCAGGCTGCCCTAGGCGGCCGCGCCCGGCACCCGGTAGGTGCGCTCGTGATAGAGCAGGGCCTCATCGTCGGAGCCCATGCCGCCGCCCTCGATCTGCACGACCACGACGGCGTTGTTATGCACCGACACCCGTTCGATGATGCGGCCAATCATCCAGCTGGTCACCCCGGTCAACACGGGAAGACCATACGGCCCGGGCTGCCAGTGATCACCGACGAACCGTTCGTTGTGTGGGCCGGCCAGTTTCTCGGCGATGGCACGATTCTGGGCACCGAGCATGTGGATGACCACGCGATCGGCCACGGCAATCCCGGCCCACGAACTGGCCGACCGAGCCATGTTGAACGTCGCGAGTGGTGGCACGGCCGAGAGCGATGCCAGTGAAGTCGCGGTGAATCCGACCGGGCTTCCGTCGGGGGCCAGCGTGGTGATCGCGGCCACACCGGCGGCGTGGCGACGGAACGCGTGTTTGAAGGCGGCCAGGTCGTCCGGTGCCTTGACGTCGGCCGCGAGCGGCGGACCGCCGGGGAGAGTACTCGCGGAGGGTTCAACGTTGTTTTGCATACTTAACCAACAATCTGTTTCACCATCAGCCTATTCCCGCGCACTGACTCTTATGCCCTGTTCGGTAGTCTGAGCGGCGGCGCCGGTTGGCACGCAGTGTTCCCAGATAGGCTGAGTGACGATGATTCAGACTATTGACCTTCGCGGTACCGAGCCGACCCCGGCCGCACTCCTCGCCGCAGTACCCCGCGCGCTCACCAGCGTCGCCGTCGCTGCCGATATTGCCGCCGAGCTCATCGCCGATGTGCGTGCGCGCGGCGAGGTGGCCCTGCTCGATCAGGCCGAGCGCCTCGACCGGGTGCGCCCTGCCCACGTGCGCGTTCCAGCCAGCCACATTGCCGACGCGGTGGCCGCCCTCGACCCCGACGTGCGCACGGCCATCACCGAGACCATTCGCCGAGTACGCCTGGCTAGCGCAGCCCAGGTTCCACCGCACGTGACCACCACGATCGAAGCCGGTGCCACGATCACGCAGCGCTGGCAGCCGGTGAACCGGGTGGGCCTCTACGTTCCCGGCGGCAAAGCCGTCTACCCCTCGAGCGTCGTCATGAACGTGGTGCCGGCGCAGGTCGCCGGAGTACGCTCGATCGCCCTCGCCTCGCCGCCGCAGAGCCACTTCGATGGCCGGGTGCACCCGACCATTCTCGCCGCCGCCGGACTGCTCGGCGTCGATGAGATCTACGCCATGGGCGGCGCCGGTGCGATTGGCGCCCTCGCCTATGGTGTCGAAGACATCGGCCTCGAACCCGTGCAGATTGTCACCGGTCCCGGCAACGTCTACGTCGCCGCCGCCAAGCGCCTCATTCGAGGCCAGGCCGGCATCGATTCCGAAGCCGGACCCACCGATATCCTCGTGATAGCGGATACTGCCGCCGACCCGTTCCTCGTCGCCGCCGACCTGGTCAGCCAAGCCGAGCACGACGAACTCGCCGCGGCCGTGCTCGTGACCGACTCGCCCGAACTCGCCGATGCCGTGGCGGACCGCCTAGCCGTGCTGGCGGCATCCACTACCCACAGCGAGCGGGTCACCGCAGCGCTGGGTGGGCGCCAATCGGCGATTGTGCTCGTTGATAACCTGCAGGTCGCTGCCGCGTTCAGCAACGCCTTTGGGCCGGAACACCTCGAGATTCACTCTGTCGATCCCGATGCCGTGCTCGAAACGATCGAGAACGCCGGGGCCATCTTTCTCGGCCCGTATTCGCCGGTGAGCCTCGGCGATTATGTCGCCGGTTCCAACCACGTGTTGCCCACCGGCGGCCAGTCCCGATTCTCCTCCGGTCTCGGTGCGTACACGTTTCTGCGGCCGCAGCAGGTGGTGCGGTACGACCGCGCCGCGCTTTCGGCAGTGGCCGGGCACATTGCGGCTTTGTCGAACGCCGAGGCCCTGCCAGCGCACGGCGACGCCGTGACCGCACGGTTCGCTTCCCGGTGAGTCCCCGTGAGCGGGTTCAGCCCACCCGAAGCATCCGTTCACCCGCTCTCGCGGAACGGTAGGGGAGGCGGGACCGCTAGGCTGGAAGCATAATGTTTTGCCCGTTCTGTCGCCACCCTGATTCCCGAGTCATCGACTCGCGCACGAGCGACGACGGTCTCTCGATTCGCCGACGTCGCCAGTGCCCCGAATGTGGACGGCGATTCAGCACCACCGAGACGGCAAGCCTCAACATCATCAAGCGCAGCGGCGTGGTTGAGCCGTTCAGCCGCGAGAAGATCGTCACCGGCGTGCGCAAGGCATGCCAGGGCAGGCCGGTCACCGATTCCGACCTGGCCATGCTGGCGCAAAAGGTCGAAGAGACCATCCGGCAGACCGGGGCTGCTCAAGTCGACGCCAACGACATCGGCCTGGCCATCCTGCCGCCGCTGCGCGATCTCGATGAGGTCGCCTACCTGCGCTTTGCGAGCGTGTACCAGGGCTTCGATTCCCTCGACGACTTCGAGAGCGCCATCGCCCAGCTGCGCACCGAGCACACGGCCGCGCAGGCGAGCAAGCGCGCGCAACAAGCGGATGCTGCCGGCGGCGTCGCTGCCCCGGGTGTCACGTCCTCGGCCCCGGTGGAGTCCACGACAAACCCTAGGGCGTAAGCACGATGTATCCGCTCTTCTTCAGACTCGTGCTCACCCGCATCGACCCCGAGCGCGCCCACCACCTGGCGTTCACCGTCATTCGCCACCTGCCGACACTGGGAATCGGCCGCCTCGTGCACCGCTTCACCCGTCCCCGCACCGACCTCGGCGTCGACACCCTCGGCCTGCACTTCGACTCACCGTTTGGCGTGGCAGCTGGCTTCGACAAGGACGGCGAGGCCGTGATCGGACTCGGCCAGCTCGGATTCGGGCACGTCGAGGTCGGCACTCTCACCGCCATCGCGCAGCCGGGCAACCCGACACCGCGACTGTTTCGGCTCGTCGCCGACCGCGCAGTGATCAACCGCATGGGCTTCAACAATCACGGTGCCGCGGCCGCCGTCGCCCGGCTGAGGCGGGTGCGCGCCGTTGCCGGGCGCCCAGTACTCGGCATCAATATCGGCAAGAGTCGCGTCACCGAGCTTGAGAACGCCACCGCCGACTACCTGCAAAGCGCCAGCACGCTGGCGGCCCTCGCGGACTACCTCGTCGTCAACGTGAGCTCGCCGAACACCCCCGGCCTGCGCGGCCTGCAAGAACTGGACCAGCTGGCACCCTTGTTGTCCGCCGTGAAAACCGCAGCTGGCCGCACCCCCCTGCTCGTGAAGATCGCACCCGACCTCGACGACGCCGAGGTCGCCCGCATCGCCACCCTCGCCGTGGAGCTCGGTCTCGACGGCATCATCGCCACCAACACCACAATCGCCCGTACCGGCCTGAAAACGGATGCCGCCACTATCGCCGCGGCCGGAGCCGGCGGCCTGTCGGGCGCCCCACTGCACGCCCGCTCACTGGCCGTTTTGCATCAGATTCGCGCCGTCGTGCCGGCTTCGTGGTGTGTGATCTCTGTCGGCGGAGTGGAGACTGCAGCGCAGGTCGCCGAGCGCCTCGCGGCCGGAGCAACGCTCGTGCAGGGCTACACAGCGTTCCTCTACCGCGGTCCGCTCTGGGCGCGCCAGATCAACCGCGGCCTCGACCGCTTGCTCGCTGCTCGCTGACACTACCGCCGATCGAACCGGCCGCTGTGCTCGTGACGCGTGACGCGTGACGCGTGACGCGTGACGCGTTGCCCGTGCACGAGCCTTGCGTGCGGGTCTGCGGGTCT
>NZ_PJJO01000032.1 GCF_002929535.1 Cryobacterium sp. Y11 | reverse complement strand
CTGATCGTAGTGCCCTGGACGCTGCAGGGACCGACCCGGCGTGGCGGGAGCATCTCGCCGAACGGTATGAGTATTTGGCGATCCGTCTCGAGGAGCGGGGCGCGGGTGTCGCTGCCGAGCAGCCCGTTTGGGCGGCGCAGCTGGGCGACGTCCCGGCGGAGAGTACTCGCCGTGACGCATGGGTGAAGCTCGCCGCCGAGGTTGATGTGTTCCGCGACCGGTATAAGGTCGACCCGGCCCAGACTCAGGCGATCCCGGTGGCGTTTCGGGAGCGCGCCGTCGGCGCGGACCTCGCCGCCCGCGTGACGGAACTGCATAAGTCGCAGGCTCTCAGCACGCGGCCGACCGCGACGGATGACGACCGGCAACGTGCGGCAGCAGAGGCTGCCACGGCCGCGCAGAAAGCGCGTGACGTCGCCACGGCGCGGACGGTGAACCCCGCCGCCCCGCAGATAACCAAGCCCCGCACGGCGCTCGACGTCATGCGAGAGGCGAACCGGGCCAAAGCCCAGGCACAGCAAGACGCACAACGTAAGGCTGGGCTGAACGTCACGGGTCGACAGAATACCCGCGACGATCAGACGACGCCGCAACCCACGCAATCGCGCACCCGCGACGACGACCGCGAGCGGTAGAGATCGAAAGATCGGTTCCGGACGAGCATGATCCTCTGGTCGGAAGCGGCGCTGCAGAAAGGGCGCTGGAGAACTCGCTGCAATTTCCGTACTCGTCTGCACGACGCACGTTTAAGTTGCGGTGTCCCCGGCCCGCTGGATGGCCCGGTAGACCGTGGATCTGGCGACGCTGAAGAGTTCAGCGATCTGCACGGTCGTGTGTTCGCCGCGCTGGTAGACCTCGACCAGGTGTTTCTCCTGCGCCGGCGACAGTTTGGGTTGCTTGCCGCGCAGCCGGCCAGCCGCTTTGGCAACCTGCATCCCCTCGCGAGTACGTGCTCGGATCAGGTCGGCCTCGAATTCAGCGACCATCGCGAGCACATTGAAGAGGAGCCTGCCGACCGGGTCGGTTGGGTCGTGAACGGAACCGCCGATGCTGAGCTTCACTTCACGCAGGGTGAGGTCGTCGACGATGTCTTTCGCGTCGCGAAGTGAGCGTGCCAGCCGGTCGAGCTTGGTCACGACGAGGGTGTCGCCGGCTCGGCATGCGGCCAACGCTTCGCGAAGACCCGGACGCGCCCGGTTCGTTCCGGTGAGGCCTTGATCGGTGAACGTCTTGTGGAGTGAGACGCCGAGGGCGGCGAGAGCATTCTTTTGGGCGGTGAGGTCTTGATCGTTAGTGGATACGCGTGCGTAGCCGATAAGCATTCCGGTCATGCTGGAGTGTACCGTTTATCCCCCCTTCACCGGGCATTTTCTCGGGCGGGGTCTACGGGAATCGGCCACCCGCGGAACCGTGCGAATCACCCTCGACGCTCTTCGTCCGAGCGGGTGTCCCGGTGGGCGTCCCGTCTACGGTTCGATCAATAGCCCGTGGGTGAGCATTAGGGAGAACCCGAAGTAAAAATGGGCCAGACCTCCCAACGATCGAAGGAATTCCAACTGGCGTAGGTCTCGATCGACGGCGTCGTGACTCTCGTGTTCGTCTCGCCGGTCGCCCCAGTGAATGAGGTCACCGTTGAAATGCGATGCCAGTAAGTCAGTGGGGGTGTTGTTCTTCCCACCTCGGAACGCGCCGGCGTGCTGGTACATCTTGTCTTGAACGATCTCGTCGACGGTGCGTTGCTGCAGCGCACCGTACGCGCTCCGCCACGCATTCAAAATCACCATCCGCTGTGGTCTCCACCCGTCATCTAGCTGATGGGTGAGCCGTGACAAGATCGAGTGGACTGTGTTGTACGAACCCTTGTCCGTACCGTGCAACTGCCGGAACAGCACCGCTGTCCCTCGCATCTGTTCCCGGGACAGCTGTGTGCTTGTATGACTAACCACTCCACTCTCGAAGGAGATGCTGACAGCGAATTCGGCGGAGATTGTCTCGTAGCCGGCGAGCTCACGGCAAGATTCGACGAACCTGTGGGAGGTTCGGAGGTCCTCGTCGGAGATCGTGATGGTGAAGGGCGGGAACGATTCTGGATCAGGGAGCTCGAACGCGAAAGTCGCCATCCCCCAGAAGAATTCGAACTTAGATCGGTCGAAGGCGAGATCGGCGTACGGCGGGGTGAACTGAGGGGTAGGTCTGCGGAGCCCTTTGAACGGCCCGTCTTCGAGGTAGCTTTCGGTCACAACCTATCCTCTCAGGCGGCGACGACCTCAGCGCCACCGCCTAACAGATGCCCTTGATAAGCGCTAGCATCACGGTGCGGCTGAGTAACTCCTCCTCCTCCTCCTCCTCCTCCAGGAAGGGGCACTCTGGATAGTCGGAAGTCCGGGATCAGCCCGCTGGTCTGACTATCCGCAGTGCCCGATCGTGTCGAGTCCGGGGGCTCGACGAGGATCGGCCAGAACTGTCCTCGTCTACATGAGGCAGTACACCTTGCCGGCAGCAGCCGCTCGCGCCGTAATCCCGGGGACAACGCAGATGAGGGGGGCTCAAGGCTTGTCTCTAGGGTGCAACTGTTACGAAGACGCCCGATACTCTTCTCAGATACGGACCGGTGGTCGTTCCTCTGCGACACACCTTCGGCGAACTCGGCCGCCGGGTGATTTAGCCCCAGATCTGTCGCGCTCACCGTCCGAATTGCGGGCGCTACTACGTAAGGCAAGCGCGGCAGATCAGTCGGGTCGTTCCATCTGTTCCGATTCGACGAATCGAAGAAGGTCGTCAAAGAACTTCAGGGAGTCCTCGTCATGCGATGCGGGAAGACGATGGTCCTGAATCCAAGGTTCACCGATCATGACCGGTATTCCGGGACCGAAAAGCAGCGACATCACGCTATCTCGTTCGTCCTGATATCCCGCTATGGGCAGGAAGATGCTCTTTCCATCGTCGAGATGGGCGACCACCAGCGTTTCAAGTGATTCGGCAAGCGCATCGGAGATGGCGATGACCTGCCCGGCATAGTGAAGGTGCTTCATGCGAGCACTCTACTCGTCAGACAATGGTCGACTTCGCAGGAGCGACCGCTCAAATTGGGTCTGGCCATGATGCGCGGCAACGAATGATGGGCTGCGTTATGTGGCCCGCTCGACGAGAATGAGCTTCATGTTCAATGAGACGACAGTCGACAACGACATCGACCTTTCACTTGCGGCTGTGGGCTTATGGCACAAGCTTCAGGCAATCAGCGGCAGCGTGTGTGACAGGGCCGATTTGTTGACGATCGAGCCTTCGCCAAACGCCTGGGGGCCGGGCTCAGTGCTGCTCGAGGACATCGAGTCGGCGCTCGACCAGTTGACTGCAGTCGACTACGTGGAAGAGGAAGCAGGAGCAAAGCTCAGGCTGCACTTCGACAGAGCCTGAAGGTGTGCGCTAAACGTTGGTCTCTGGGACGAAAAGCTCTAAGGCTGCCTATATCTTCCCTGCGACGGTCTGCGCCTTGACTACCGCGTGATGCTCGCGTTCAAAGTTTCCTGGCCCGTGTCCATGTGCACAGGGGAGAACCTCGACGCCGGGTACGCAGGGCGGCGCGCATTCGGCTCCCACTCTGCGACAGGCACAGTAACGAACTGGAGCGGCTGCGGGTCATCAAATACAGCGGCGACCTCCTCCCGAGTTAGATCCTCTCGCACCGCGCTCTTCAACGACTGGAGGGCAGCAGTGAGCTGCTCGATGATACGGCTGAGCATCTCGGCAAACTCGGCGACGAAGGCGTGAGGCATCGGTGAATCGACGGTAATGCCTGTGACCTGCTGGATACTGATGTTGCCACCCACCTCCCTCTGCAAGTCGAGGAGCGGAGTCGTTGTGGTCATGTCGTTCTCTGAGTGCGCACCGTACCTGTTTCGAACGACTTTCAGGCGGGCGGTCAGTTCGGAATCCTGCGGCGATAGCTTGACGAAGGTCGCCAGGTCCGGCCGAGCGTTGGAACCGAAGGTGCGCCCGTACGCGACGACCGCATACACACGAAGTTGCCCGGCCACGGAGGTGTCATCCGTAGCGTTGGCGGATTCCAGCGCCCCGCGCGCTTGGCGGAGGTCGTGCATATGGCTCGCGGCCTTGATGAATGTCCGCACCGCGGGTGAATCCGGTGCCATCGTCTGCACTTGGCCGAGAGCGGTCCGCAGCTCACTGAGAACCTCTACTCGTGCGTAGTCCTCAGTGTCGGCGAAGCTTGCGATGCGCTGCAGTTCTCCGCCATCGAACGGCCGGAATGTCAGGAACGCCATGAACTCACCTCGTTGACGCAGCTCCTGGGGAGCAGGTACGACGACGGGGTCGCCACTTTCGCCGGGCGCCAGGTTCTCTTCGGTCACAATTCCACCGTACTGGGTAGATATTCATCTCTCGGCTACACGCCGGGGCTGATGATGCGCTCATCGACGTCTCTCGGGCGTACAAAGCGGAGAACCCGAGATCGGCGTACAAGCTGTACGCATCGTTAGACGGGAGCGCGCTATCGCAGCGTCCCGTAAGACATTCGGCTTACGGGCACGCATACGGGCTGCCTCGAACTTGATCGTGTTCCTTCCACCATGTCTGACGCTGTCCTCGGATTGTCGTGGTGGTGTCGTGACGTGGCGGCCGGGTTGTCTCCTAGGTAGGGTGCATGAACAAGACACGCATCGGTGAACTTCGTCGGGCCCGCGGATGGGCTCAGGAGCGTTTAGCAGCGGAGAGCGGGGTCGCGGGGCGAACGATCCAACGGGTGGAAGCGGGCAACGATGCCAGTTTGGATGCGGTTGCTCTAATTGCGGATGCCCTACAGGTGCCTGTCAGAGACTTGCTAGATTTTCGAGCTCGGGTCAGACCATGCCGGAGCTTCACTGTCAGTCTGGCCAAGGGGGAGCCACACGGCGAAACTGGATCCCGCACCCTCATCGCTAGCGACGGCGACGGTGCCGCCTTGAAGCTCCACCATCTGCTTCACCGTGGCCAGCCCAAGGCCAGTTCCCTCGAATTTTCTCCCCAGGGTGCTGTCGATCTGACTGAAAGCGAGAAAAAGTTTCGACATGTTTTCGGCGGAGATCCCAATGCCCGAGTCGTCGACGCGAATTTCCAAAAATTGGTCGACATCACTTTGAGGCAGGGGAAAATCATGCACCGGCCGTGTACCGGCGATCTTGCCGACCCTCGGTCGGGCGACTCGCTTCGCCGACAGCCTGACCGTCCCGTGGTCGGGGGTGAATTTCACCGCGTTGGAGAGCAGGTTGTACACGATCTGCTTAGTCTTACGCCGGTCGAGCAGTGGAGTCCCCAAGCTGTCTGTGCTGTCGAACACGAGGGTGAGATTATGAGCCACAGCCTCCTCGCGAACGATCGATAAGCTCGCATCTAGCAGGGAGTGCACATCGACGGGTTCCCGTTCGATGTCCATCATGCCCGCTTCGACCTTGGAGAGATCGAGCATGTCGTTGATGAGGTCGAGGAGGTGGTGTCCACTGGAGTAGATATCGCCGATGTACTCACGTTGCGACTCGGTCAGATTCCCGACGTGTCCGTCTTTAAGCGCTTCGGAAAAGCCAATAATGGCGTTTAGCGGGGTGCGAAGTTCGTGGGACATCGTGGCGAGAAATTCGGTCTTCAAGCGATTAGCTTGTTCCGAATCATTAATTGTTTTCTGGAGAGCGCGCTCGATGCGTTTGCGTTCCGTGACGTTGCGGGCCGAAGCGAAAACGCCCTGAACGACCCGCTCTCGATCGTAAAAAGTGGCGGCGTTGTACGACACTTCGGTTTCGGCACCGTCGCGGGCCCGCACGGTGAGTTCGTAATCGTCGACTCTTTTTTCCGACAGTGCGCGTTTAATGGCATTGTCTGCCCGGCCGGGATCGGTGAAGAAATTGCGGCACGGGGCGCCAATAAGCTCGTCTCGCGTTCGCCCCGTCAGCTCGATCATCTGCTGGTTGACGTCGGAGATAATTCCATTGGTGTCGGTCATCATGAGGGCGTCAATGTTGGATTCGATGAGCGAGCGAGTGTAAAACTGTTGGTCACGCAGTCGTTGGTCGAGCGCCGACTGGGTGGCCGCTGCCTCATTGCGCGCCGTATCATCCGTGTTGATCAGCAAATAGCCGATAATTTCTTCGTCGATGTTTCGAAGAGCCGTCACCGAAACTGTCGATGGAAAGCGGCTTCCGTCCTTGCGGATGCTCATTAACTCGTAAATATCTTCGATTCCCCGACTTGCTTTGTACACCATGGCTTCAAAGCCGGGTCGAATCTCGCGACCGAATTCCGCACTCAACTCCGCCGCGCGAGCGATGAGTTCTTCCGGATCGTGCATGTCTCCCGGCATGACTTTGTCCACCACGTCCTTGGCCGTGTAGCCAAGCAGGCGCTGCGCGCCCACATTGAAAACCTGAATAACGCCCTCGAGGTCCGTGGCAACACTGGCGAAGTGAGCGCTGTTGAAGATGGCATCTTGCAAGCTCATGGCCTGTTCCATTAACTTTTTATCGGCCACGTCCTTCTGAGTGTCCGAATCCATGTTGTTCGTCCGGGTTGATGCCTCCGGGTCTTTCACCTTGCGCGACAAAGCGTCATCCGTTCCTCCGAGTTGAGTCATCCTGCATGCACTCCCTACCTTGTATAGCAAGGTAAACGAACAGACGTGACATTTCCTCCGCGAATGAGCACGCCTGGAGGACGCACCAAAACACGGGAAAGCATGACCTGAATCGAAAATTGCTCACAGATGTTACATGGCGAGTCGCCCATGCTCCTAGTTCGAGGAATCGGCGACCGGGCGGGGTCCACGCTTGGTTGATATTTATCGGTTGGTCCAGATCACCCGGCGTCGCATCGGTCGACGACGCTGCAACCTCACGCACGGGAAACGGTCGGTTAGCTATGAGTGTCGTGGCTTCGGTAAAAGGTTGCCCGGGGCATTCCGAGATCGCGTGCGACTCGCCGCAGTTTGTCCGCCTTGTATGCGTCGACGGGCGTTGCAAATATGGCTGTCGGTAATGATCCGAAGGAATCCTCCCTAATCCTTGCCAGCGGCGCGGCGCTTAGTGGCTGAGTTGATCACGGGCTTGGGACGTTTGTACTCGCACAGACTTCGTCCATGCAGACCTTTTTTGCGCGGGGGCGTTCTCGTCCTCATCGCTCTTACCGCAGTTTTCAACGCAGCGCTGAGTCTGCGGAAGCTATCGCGAGCGACCGGGTGACGCTCTACCCCGTGACAAACCCAGATACGGCCAACCGCTCGAGCTGTTTAGGTGGCATGGACGAATCTCACCGGCGCGTCTCGATTGACCATTTCAACGGGTTCGAGCTACTCGATGTCTTTGGCCCGTTGGGCCTACTTGGCATGCTGCCGCAGGCGTTTTCTGTCGAATTGGTCGGCCGCTTTCAGGGGTTTGTGAGGAGCAGTCAGGGGGCCGAGGTCAGGGCGACCGTTGGATATCGTGACGCGCAACTTCCGGACATTGTTCTTGTTCCAGGAGGGCGAGGTACTCGCTCGCTCGTCAACGACACAGGATTCCTCGAGTGGCTGGCAGCGTGGGCGAGCGAAGCAAGACTGGTGACCTCGGTGTGCACCGAGGCTGCTGTGCTCGCCGCGGAGGGGCCGCTCGACGGGTTTCGAGCGACGACTAATAAACGTGCGTCCGGATGGGCGACGTCGCATGATTCGTCCGTCGAAGGGGTCACTCAAGCACGGTGGGTAGAGGACCGCAGCCGATGGACGTCTTCAGGCGTTGCGGCAGGAATTGACATGACCGCCGCATTGGTTGCGCATCTCTTCGGACCAGAGACTGCTGCGGCGGTGGCCGGCGGTGCTGAGCTCGAGATTCACACGGACCCGCACTGGGATCCCTTCGCTGCGGCAAACGGATTGCTCTGAGGGCAGCCGTCCCGCAGAGGGTTGGCGGATTCAACCCATCGTCGCGACGACCGGTTGAATCCGCCCAACTGTCATGGCGACGATGATGACAACGGTAAGCAGTGCGGCAGAGACCCCGAACTATAACGAAACGGCGGATGCAAACGAGGCGACCGCGGCTTCGAAATGATCGAATATGAAAACTTGTCGTGGGTCTTTTAGGTTGAGGACTTCAAAATTCGAAGCACATTTCTCAATGTAACCAAGAACCTTCGCTGGCGACCTCTCGTGGCAACGCCGATCGCCCACACGCCACTCGTGATCGGACAGATTGCGGACTTCAAGATCGTCGGCTGCGCACGGTGCCTGTTGGGGATACGACACTGAAGCCCCTTCGTTGCTAGTGATGCGGACCGGCCACACCTCGACCAATTCGTCAATGTTGCGAGTAGTACTTGTCATTACAGCTCTTTTTCATTTGGAAGGTGGGGCCTGCGCGCGGAACGCGGCCGGAACGGAGCGAAGCGGTCAGCTTTTCGTGGTGAGCTTCATCCGGCCTGCAACCGGACGCTCGGCCCCCTCTGCTGGGCTGCCAGGATCAGCAAGATCAGGGGGAACGCTGCAGTGACCAACTGCAACACACGCTGCTGCGCCTGCGTGGACGCCAGTTCCGCTGGCGAATTGAGGACGGTTCGGTAATGCCTGGGGCACTCTCGCCCGCGTACGCGGCCATCTGGCCGCCGAAAAACCCCGCATAGACGGAATATCCAATGGCAACGAGGGGAATGAGTTTCACCGTGGTATTCACGCGCTCTTCCGGCTGGCAAGCAAGACCGGCCGTGTCACCCAAATCAACACCGCACCGCCGATACTGACTGCGACAAATGCTGCCATCCGCACGTGAGCCCAATGCTTCCAACCCCGTCGTAGCCACAGCAATACGTTTCTTCGAGCCCTTCACGGTTGCAGCCGCACCATTCAGCTCGACCGCACCCATCAGCAAACCACCGAACCAGGCGGCCGACCCGACGTCATCCAGACTTCGAACGAGAGTATTGCGTTGCGGCATGTGCTCCTCAGAATCGTCGGTGTGTGTAAGGCAGTCACCAATGAGACGTTTCCTCGTCCACAAATGTCATGAAAATTCAGAAAAAACCCCCCGAAGCTTTTCGCGGCGATGCCGTGGTGTGCACGTGGAGCTCGCTGAGTGTCGAAGCAGTGTCACAGAGCCCGCACTGTCGCCATCGCAAAGGATGTGCCCGTGAAACATAAGTACGCAGGACGCCAGGACGGTACCCCACGGTTGGCGCCAGAACGCGCCGTCGATCGGCGCCCGATTCGTCATAACCCAGCCTCGAATCAACTCCGAGGTCGGGGCTGCCTTCCGACCGATTTCAGCGGTCGACCCTCCCGAACCTGGCTTCTGAACCAACTTTGAACCGTATTCATCACAGCACTGCCACCGCGGCGCCCTAGCCTGAAAGACGAACGGCCTAACAAGTCTCAAGGGTATTCAGGTGGGCGAAGTTTTTGCCGCACTGCGAGGTGACAGTCCAGGCAGTGGACAGCACGATGAATTTCGTTGAACCCGCCTGTTCGTTGAGTGCGGCGGCGTGACTCCATATGAAGATCCATGTTTTTGCCATGGCTTTGTCGGCCGATGACGGGTTTGCACACTTATTCAGGCAGATTGCGTAGGTGTCGGCGACGAAGGCGTCATATAAGGAGCCGAAGGCGAGTGCGTCACCTGCGGCCACTCGTTCGAGTAGCAGATGACCGCCGATACTGCTTTCCGGAGAACGCGGCTCCGTCTCGGCGTCGGTCACGATGCGGGCCGGAACGATCGAGTAGTAACTGTAGACAAGGGACTCCCTAGACGTGGTGAGTGAATCCACTGACAAGGTCCAGGGCAGCGCTTAAAATTTATGTGATCTCAATGCGACATGTCAAGACAATTGATAGACAAGAAATCGGTCACATAGCTGTCGAGATAACGTCAAGGACCACTGCGACCAAGAAGCCACGGTTTTAGCATCCGCGGAACATGATTAATTCACGTCGCTTTGGCTTGCGCGCTGATCTTTTGCACCACGCAGACCATCTGACAAACTATGTAACAAATTCTAGAACCCTGGGCGATACGGTCGCAATGTTATGCAATCGTTGCATTGACCACTTGAAACTGTTGGCAATACTGGTTCTCTTCTCGGTCGGCGTTGATAGCGCCGGGGCCGGTTGGTGGCGATAAGTTCGTTTCTTCTCTTGCTGCTCGGAGTCGCAGCGGTCATTGTTCTTTCCACCAGCAGGACGGAGCTCCGCACGCCGCTGGGAGTATCTATGGTCATTAATGACGGGGCGTGGCGCGCATTATCGGCGTGAACTCATTGGTGGGTCACGGTTGGATGTCGACCGAGTCTGCACCGGAGTTGCGTGGAAAGATTCCCCAGTAATCCACCGGGTGAGGGTGGTAGCTAAGGTGACGATGCTGGAGCCTCAGGGCCTGAAATTTGTCGCGGCGCAGTACTCGATCGAAGGTTCGGGCCTGACGATCCTCAAGGAGCTATGGTCGTCCCCGGTTAGGCCGGCCACCGTGCAGGACACAACCATCGGGGCCACCCTGGTATTCGAATTTCAGGATGTAGCTGTTGCGCTGGTTCTAGAAGACGTGCACAGTGCCCGATTCTCTCCCGGCGNACAGTGAGGGAGATTCACAATATGGCTATTTCTCGGCGACAGGTTTTGTTATTAGGTGGTGCAGGAGCGGTGGGAGTGGGTTTGTTGACACTTCCCCTGCGGAAGGCGGAAGCAGGAGCCGCGAGTGCTCTTGATCCGAGCGAGTTGCCCCGACCGTATCAAACACCGTTCGTTCAGGCGCCCATTTTGCGACCTGATCGATCGGGTATTGATCCCGTTGATGGGGCGCCCGTGCAGTATTACACTGTCGCGGAGGTGGCGGCCAGCGCTGCTATTCTTCCCCGACTGAAGACGCCAATTCTTGGGTATAACGGTATTTTCCCTGGCCCCACTATCAGCGTCGATCAGGGGACGAAGGCTGTGGTGCGGGTGCGTAATCAGTTACCCGCCAAGCACCCGCTCGACGGCCACCCGCTCTTCACGTCCACACACCTGCACGGATCGGCCTCGCTGCCGCAATATGACGGCTATGCAAACGACATTACGAATCCGGGATTTCGCAAGGATTACTTGTACCCGAATTTTCAAGCGGCCCGCTCCGTGTGGTACCACGATCACGCGGTGCATAACACCGCGCTCAACGTCTACTCCGGCCTAGTCGCGCAGTACCACATGCATGATCCGCTGGAACGGACGCTTCTTCCCCAGGGAGAATTCGACGTAGCCCTGACTATCAATGACGCCATGTTTGCAGTCGACGGATCACTTGGTTATGACAGTAATGACCACTCCGGGCTTTGGGGTGATGTGATTTTGGTCAACGGCAGGCCGTGGCCGGTCATGAAGGTCAAGAAGCGCGTGTACCGGTTCCGCGTCCTGAACGCTTGCCTTTCCCGATCACTGCGTCCGACCCTCAGCACGGGCGATCCCGTGACGATGGTCGCCACCGATGGCGGGCTGATGCCGGTGTCCCAGTCCGTGGCGAGCTGGCGCCATGCCCCGGCGGAACGCTATGAGATCCTGATCGATTTCCGTAAATACACGCCGGGCCAGCGGATCGAGCTGCGCAATCTGTCTAACAAAAACAACGTTGACTACGAGTTCACGAATTCGATTATGGCTTTCGACGTCGTTCCGGACACTGTGAACACGAGCGATCCCACCTGGAATACGATTCCCGTGCAGCTGGCCCCCTGCGAGGTCATGTCGCTAAAGCCTTCCGCAGCGACGGTCCAGCGCTCCTTCCGGGTCAACCGCAATAACGGTTTGTGGACCGTGAACGGCAGCACGTGGGAGCAAGTCGTTGCCAGCAACTTCCGTGAGGTGTTGGCGAGTCCAGAACTGAACTCGGTAGAGGTGTGGGAATTTGCCAACAACGCTGGCGGCTGGTTTCACCCCATGCACCTACACCTGATCGACTTTCAGATTCTCAGCCGGAACGGTCGGGCCCCGTTCGCATATGAGAAGGGTCCGAAGGACGTTGTCTACGTCGGCGAGAATGAAAACGTGAAGCTCCTGATGAAGTTCGGGCCACATCGTGGCCGGTACATGATTCACTGTCACAACACTGTGCACGAAGATCACGACATGATGGTTCAATATCGGGTTGGACCCGAGGACGCAGTCGATACCATCACGAACAATCCGATAACAGCGGCCCCCGCACAATGGGACACTGGACTAGCTTGACTGGGCTGGAAGTCGGGCAGAGGCGGAAGGTTGGCTACCGTGGTGCGAGCGCGGATTCCACTGCGGCCAAATCGCTCGTGACCAGCGCATCAGGATCTGACGCCGAGGTTGCTCTCGGTCCGGGTCTTGCTGCGCTGGTCCTGCCCGCAATTGGCACTGGACTCGGCGCGTTCGCGGCATTCGGTCGAAAGAGCACCAGGGCATGACTATTTCGCGCAGATACCGCCCGGCAGGCCCCGCGTTCGCGGCAGCGGCTTTCGTGATTGCCCTCACGATCGGCAGTCAAGCATCCGCTGCCCTAGCCCATGATGCCGTCAACGAGAGTTCCCCGGCGGAGGGAGCGACGGTCACCGAACTCGACAGCATCAGCCTCACGTTCGGCGATCCAATCATCAATTTGGGCGGTGCTGGCACCGCTTTCGTTATCCAGGTGATCGGCCCCGACGATCGTTACTATGACGCGGGGTGCACAGAACTTTCCGGAACTGTGATTTCCGCCCCCGTTGAACTTGGCACTGCAGGTGAGTATCTCGTGCGGTGGCAAGTCGCGTCAGCTGATGGACATCCTGTTTCTGACACGTACACATTCGATTACGCACCGACCGCGACCGCGGTCAAAGCCGAGGGGCAACCCCAACCTCTCAACTGCGGTGCCGGTACGCCGCCAGACATGGCCGCGGACGTGAACCCGACGACGCCCTCACCGAGCGGTCCGTCAGGCCTCGTCGTCGGGCTGCTTCTCGGCGGAGCTTTCATCGTTGTGGTCGGCTTAGCAATGACCCTCCTCATGCGACACAGTCGACGCGGCGCCTGAGGAATCGGTCCGGTCGCGTTGGAGCACGCATCGTGCGGCGACTAGTGGACCGGTTCGGAGTCCCTACGCCCCGTCACAGGGACGGAGGCGGAACCGCGGTCGTCGACTACGTCGAGACGTACTACAGCGGGAATCGACTGCACTCCACTGTGAACAACCTTGTGCCCTTGGAGGCCCACCGTGTCGCCCATTACGCTCAAGCTGTCGAGGCTCTCGCAGCCTGACAGGATGAGCAGTCAGAGTCCAAGAAACTTGACACAGCCCCCGGGCGTCGTCTGTTCACCACCCAGTAGTCAATAATTTCCACACGATTCCACACGGATACGGAAGCGGCAATGAAACACACCACTGGGCGAGACGTCAGCAACGACCCAACTGAAAATACAAAAAAAGGTATTTAAACGCGTGCCCTGGCGCGCGGCAGGGGAACTTTGCGGTCTGGTTCTCCCTGCCGCGTGTGCCGTGATTTGCACCAAAAGGTCTGAATCAAACGGATCGGTGAGGTGTTGGCCTACTCGGGCTTGAGGATGACTTTGGTCCACCCGTTGTTGCGGTCGCCAAAGTTCTTGTAAGCGTCCGCGGCTTGGCTGAGCGGGATCTCGTGCGACACGATCCAGGATGGCTTGGCCTTGCCCACCGCAATCAGGTCGCGCAATTGCC
>NZ_PJJO01000061.1 GCF_002929535.1 Cryobacterium sp. Y11 | reverse complement strand
AATTGCGCGACCTGATTGCGGTGGGCAAGGCCAAGCCATCCTGGATCGTGTCGCACGAGATCCCGCTCAGCCAAGCCGCGGATGCTTACAAGAACTTTGGCGACCGCAACAACGGGTGGACCAAAGTCATCCTCAAGCCCGAGTAGGCCAACGTCGACCAAACTCGCCGCGGTATGGTCAGCGCCCGGACTCGACCGTTGCGCAAGTGAATTCGAGTTCGTCCAGCGATCCAACCCCCAGGGCGCAATAATCACAGGCACCGAGACTCAAGCGCGTCGCATTTGCTGCCGATGAGGCGTCTGTTGTGTACTGATTGCGCGGTGTAAAAATGCTCCGTCGGAAGAATCCGGCGGAGCATTCATCGTGGTGGACGTTGACCGAGGAGACACGGGGTCATTCGGTTGAAACGGGTCAGATCGGCCGCAGCCCTTGAGTTTGACGGGAAATCAAGGAGTAGGTCGGTTCGTCGACGCGGCGGAAGACTCGGGCTCGGGCACCAACCCAGCTGGGCCATCGGCGAGCAGGAGGCGAAACTCGTCGGCGTCGAGAATGCGGATGCCGAGGGTCTCGGCCTTGCCGAGCTTGGATCCGGCACCCGGCCCGGCAGCGACGAAGTCGGTGTTCTTGGACACGCTCGACGCGCTCTTACCGCCAGCGGCGATGATCGCTTCCTGGGCGCCCTCGCGGGTAAAGCCCTCGAGGGAACCGGTGGCCACAACGGTCAGCCCGGCGAGCACTCCACCGGCCGCCTCGGCTGCGCCCGGCCCCGGATGGCCCGGGGTGGCGAACTGTACGCCGGCCGCTGCCCACTGGGTGACGATATCGACGTGCCACTCCACCAGGAACCAGTCCAGCACCGCGTCCGCAATAATGCCGCCGACCCCGTCGACCTCGGCGAGTTCCTCCCGGGTGGCCTCGCGAATGGCCGTGAGTGAGCCAAAATGGTTGGCCAGGGCGCGGGCGGCGACCGGACCGACGTGACGGATATTGAGCGATACCAGAACGCGCGACAGCGGCTTGGTCTTAGCTTTCTCAATCTCGACGAGGAGTTTGAGCGCGCTCGACGACGGTTGCAGGTCGATGAAGCCGGCCTTCTTCTCGGCCGGAGTCGGATTGCGCGAGAATGGCATGCGGATTTTCGCCACCCCATCGTCGTCTTCTTTTGGAAGCCCGGTTTCGGCATCGCGCACAATCACCTGGATCGGCAGCAAATCAGCCAGCTCAAGGTCGAACAGGCCAGCCTCGGTCGGCAGCGGCGGCTCCGCCGGCACGGTCGGCTGGGTGAGCGCGGAGGCAGCGACCTCGCCGAGCACCTCGATGTCCAGGCCGCCGCGGCTGCCGATGTGTTCGACCCGACCGCGCACCTGGGCGGGACAGCTGCGCGCGTTCGGGCAACGCAAATCGATGTCGCCCTCCTTGGCCGGGGCCAGCGGTGTGCCGCACTCGGGACAGTCCCGCGGCATGACGAATTCGCGTTCCGTGCCGTCGCGAAGCTCGACAACCGGGCCGAGCACCTCGGGAATGACATCACCGGCCTTCCGCAGCACGATCGTGTCGCCGATCAGCACGCCCTTGGCCTTGACCACGTCCTGGTTGTGCAGTGTTGCCTGGCGCACCTCACTGCCGGCCACGAGCACCTTCTCCATCACCGCGAAGGGGGTGGCGCGGCCGGTGCGGCCGACGCTGACGACGATGTCGAGCAGTTTGGTATTGACCTGCTCTGGCGGGTATTTGTAGGCGATGGCCCAGCGCGGCGCCCGGTTGGTGGCGCCGAGTTCGGCGTGTAGGGCGAGCTCGTCGATCTTGATCACGATGCCGTCGAGTTCGTGCACGACGCTGCCGCGGTGCGCCCCGTAGTACTCGATGAATTCCGCCGCCTCTGCGACCGAGGTGACCACGCGGAAGTAGCTGCTGGTGGGCAGGCCCCAGCTCTCGAGCAGGCCGTAAACCTCGGACTGAGACGTGACCGGCGGGTTTTCCCAGGCGCCGATGCCGTGCACGAGCATGCGTAGCCGGCCCAGGCGGGCCTTCATCAGCCGCAGCTGGTCGGTGTTCTTGCCAGCGGCCTTCTGCCGCAGCGACCCGGCTGCCGCATTGCGGGCGTTCGCGAACACCCGCTCGCCTGCGGCGGACTGCGCGGCGTTGAGTTCGTCGAACGCCGCCACGGGAAAGAAGACTTCGCCGCGCACTTCCATCAACGACGGATGCCCGGTGCCGGCCAGCTGACTCGGGATACCGGGCACCAGGTCGATATTCTCGGTGACATCTTCGCCGACGACGCCGTCGCCGCGGGTCGCCGCCGAGACGAGCACGCCGTTGGCGTAGCGCAGGTTGATAGCCAGGCCGTCGATCTTGAGCTCGCACAGGTACTGCACGGCACGGCCGGAATTCTCCGCTGCCTTGCGAGCCCAGACCTCGAATTCTTCGCGGGAAAAGACGTTGTCGAGGCTGAGCATCCGTTCGGCGTGCGTCACCGGGTCGAACAGGGTGACCTCGGCCCGCCCGCCGACCGTCTGGGTGGGGCTGTCCTGGCTTTGCAGCTCGGGATAGCGACGTTCAAGTTCGGCAAGACGCTGCACCAGCAGGTCGTACTCGGCGTCGGAGATGACGGCCGCGTCCTGACCGAAGTACGCGTCCCTGGCTGCCAGCACTCGGGTGGTGATGTCGGCAGCTTCGGCGGCCGCTGTGCTCAGCTCGTCGGGAGTGGTGTCGGCGACGGACTCAGGCATTGACCGGGACGGGGCTGGCCGAAGCGGTGCTTGCAGGAGTGGTGCTTGCAGTAGTGACTGAAACCGGAACGGCGCTGACCGTGCGGTCGATGGTGCACTGGCCGAGCACCCGGGTGCCGACATAGACGACGGCGGTCTGCCCGGGAGCGACGCCGGCCAGCGGCTCGTTCGGAATGATGCGCAGTTCGAGCGTTCCTTCGATGCCGGTTACCGAGGTCGTCGAGACCACCTGCGCAACAGCGGGAACCGGGTCGGCGTGCGCGCGGATCTGCACGTGGCAGTCGAACTCGACCTCGGGGTGCTCGGGCGCGAGCCCGGCCCAGGTGTACTTGTTGCCGGCGATCTCCTTAATGGCGAGCGCCTCCTTGGGGCCGACGACGACGGTGTTGGTGATCGGGCGCACCTCGAGTACGAAGCGGGGCTTGCCGTCGGCGGCCGGGGTGCCGATCGACAGGCCCTTGCGCTGGCCGACGGTGAACGCAACGGCGCCGTCGTGCTGGCCGAGGGTGTTGCCCGCGCGGTCGAGAATGTCGCCGGTAGCGGGAGCGACGCGTTCGCCGAGCCAGCCCTTGGTGTCGCCGTCCGGGATGAAGCAAATGTCGTAGGAGTCTGGCTTGTTCGCCACCGAGAAGCCGCGCTCGGCTGCTTCGGCCCGCACCTCGGCTTTGGTCGGCGTTGCACCGAGCGGAAACATGCAGTGGCTAATCTGGTCGGCGGTGAGCACGCCGAGCACGTAGGACTGGTCCTTCGCCCAAGCGGCCGCGCGATGCAGCTGCTTGTTGCCGTCGGCATCCGTCACAATGCTCGCGTAGTGGCCGGTGCAGACGGCGTCGAAGCCGAGGGCCATGGCCTTTTCGAGCAGGGCAGCGAACTTGATTTTCTCGTTGCAGCGCATGCACGGGTTCGGGGTGCGGCCGGCGGCGTATTCGGCGATGAAGTCGTCGACGACGTCGAGTTTGAATCGTTCGGAAAAATCCCAGACGTAGTACGGAATGCCCATGATGTTGGCGGCCCGCTGGGCATCCATGGAGTCTTCCACGGTGCAACAGCCGCGGCTTCCGGTGCGCAGCGTACCCGGCATTCGGTTCAACGCCAGATGCACGCCGACCACCTCGTGCCCTGCTTCGACCGCGCGCGCGGCTGCGACGGCGGAATCAACACCGCCACTCATTGCTGCTAAAACCTTCACTCAACGAGTGTACGCGCCAGTGCCCAGTGTGGGCCGACGAGGCGAGCCACGATCAGCGCCCTGGCACCCGATCGGCCATGCCGGCGGCGAGCGCCAGCGCGTGTGCGGCCGGCAGCGCGGCGAGCAGGGCGTCGACGTCGGCTTCGGTCGACGTGTGTCCGAGGGTGATGCGCAGGGCCCCGCGGGATTCGCTCTCGCTGCGCCCCATCGCGCGCAGCACGTGCGATGGTTCCGGCACGCCGGCCTGACAAGCCGAACCGGTCGACACCGACACTCCGGCGACGTCGAGGGCGAACAATAACGAGTCGCCCTCGCAGCCGGGAAAGCTGAAGTGGGCGTTACCGGGCAGCCGACTGGCCGGGTCGCCGTTCAGCACCGCCGACGGCGCGACGCGGGCCACACCGGCAATCACCCGGTCTCGGAGAGCAGCCAGGCGCGCTGTTTCGAGACCATGCCCCTCTTCTTGCTGCTGCGTTGCCAACTGATTCGGTGCCATCTCTTCCGAGCTGATAACGGATGCCGCCACCGCGAACGAGACCGCCGCCGCGACATCCTGGGTACCGCTGCGCACCTTGCGCTGCTGTCCACCACCGTGGATGAGCGGCTCCACGGTCGTCTTCCGACCGAGTACCAGCGCTCCGATTCCAACCGGGCCACCGACCTTGTGTGCCGAGACGCTCAGCGCCGACACCCCCGCTGTGGCGAGGGCGCGAAAATCAACCGGGATATAGCCGTAGGCGGCGACGGCGTCAACGTGCACCGGAATGCCGTGGGCTGCGGCGAGCGCCGCCACCTCGGCGACGGGTTGGATCGTGCCAACCTCGTTATTGGCCATGATCACGCTGACCAGCGCAATGTCGAGGGGGTCACGCGCAATGGCGGCCGCAAGCGCAGCTAGGTCAATGCGGCCCTGCTCGTCGAGCGGAATCCACTCGACGACGGCACCCTCGTGCTGGGCCAGCCACTCGACCGTGTCGAGGGTGGCGTGATGCTCGCCTCCGGGCACCAGAATGCGCTGGCGCGGAGCGCGCGCCCAGTACACGCCCTTAATACCGAGATTGATCGCCTCAGTGCCACTGCCGGTAAAGACGACCTCGATCGGATCACAACCAAGGCTCGCGGCCACGATTTCACGCGACTCTTCGAGCATCCGTTTCGCGTTTTGGCCCTGACTGTGCACGGACGCGGGGTTACCGACAACGCCCATCGCCTCGGCGTAAGCGGCAATAGCGGTGGGAAGCATGGGCGTGGTCGCCGCATGATCCAAATAGACAACCATGCCCTCCATTTTACAGATGAGCGGATGCCGGTAGTCATCACGGCTTACTCTTGAACTCATGAGTTCCGCCGACCCCCTGCGTAATCTCGGCGTACACCTGACGAGCGCCGGTGGTGAACTGCGCGTCTGGGCTGAACACGCCGACGCCATGGACCTGTGTCTGTTCGATGACACTGACCCGAACTGGATCATCAAGAGCGTGCCGATGACCAAGGACGTGCACGGAGTCTGGTCTGGCAAGTCCCGCACACTGTCCCCCGGACGCCGCTATGGCATTCGCGTGTCCGGTCCTGCCAGCCCCAAAAACTCCTTTCATCCAGAGAAAACCCTGATCGAACCGTATTCGCGGGGTTTGGTTCGGGTCGGTGCCGGTCTCTGGCAGTCCTCGGTCGTTGACGACGCGTTCGATTGGAACGGTGCCACCAAACCGGCGACCCTGCTCGATCACACCGTCGTCTACGAGGCGCACGTACGGGGCATCAGCCGGCTGAATCCGCTGGTGCCGGCGGCGCTGCGTGGAACCTACGCCGGACTTGCCCACGAATCGACCATCGCCTATCTCACTGACCTGGGCGTCACCGCGATCGAATTATTGCCGGTGCAGGCCTTTGTGTCGGAACAGCGTCTGATCAAACAGGGCCTGATCAACTACTGGGGCTACAACACCCTCAACTTTTTCACGCCGCACGCCGACTATGCCACCCAGGCGGCGCAGTCGGCCGGCCCGGAGGCTGTGCTGCGCGAGTTCAAGGGCATGGTCAAGCTGCTGCACGAGGCGGGGCTCGAGGTCATCCTCGATGTCGTCTACAACCACACGGCCGAGGAGGGTCGCAACGGACCGGTCACGAGCCTGCGCGGCATCGACAACGCTGCCTACTACCGGCAGGACGAGTCCGGTGCTTACATCGACGTGACAGGCTGCGGCAACACCGTCGACTTCAGCCACGACGTGCCCCAACGGCTTGTGCTGGATTCGCTGCGCTACTGGGCCAATGAGGTGCAGATCGACGGGTTCCGGTTCGATCTGGCCGCGACGCTCGGGCGCGACGCCGGCGTCGTCTACGATCCGGAGCATCCGCTTCTTCGGCAAATTCGTGACGACCCGGAGCTTGCCGGGGTCAAGCTCATTGCCGAGCCCTGGGATGTCGGCCAGGGCGGCTGGCAAACAGGCAACTTCGCGCCCGGCTGGACCGAGTGGAACGATGGCTATCGCGACCGAATCCGCGACTTCTGGCTCTCGGACATGCAAAGCCTGCGCCACACGGGCACAGCCGGCAGCGGCATCGGGCGCTTCGCAACCCGGGTCGCCGGTTCGTCGAACACGTTCGCCAATGAACGCGGCCCCCTCGCCTCCCTCAACTTCATTACCGCGCACGACGGGTTCACGCTCGCCGACCTGACCGCGTACAACACCAAACACAACCTCGGCAACGGGGAGTCGAACCGCGACGGCACCGATAAGAACAGCTCCTATAATCACGGCGTCGAGGGTCCAACCCGCGACGTGGCAATTCTGGCAACCCGGCGGAAGGCCATGCGCAATCTGCTCGGTACGCTGCTCCTCTCGGCCGGCATCCCCATGCTCACCGCCGGCGACGAGTTCGGGCGCAGCCAGCGCGGCAACAACAACGCCTACTGCCAGGACAGTGAGCTGACCTGGCTCAACTGGAACTTCGACGACTGGCAGCACGACCTGCACCGGGTCACCAGACGGTTGTTGCAGCTGCGCCGGGAGAACCCAGCGCTGCGACCGGTGCGTTTCGGTCGATTCGGCGAGACGACCCCGAGCGCGAGCCAGCTGGACTGGTACAACATCGCCGGTGAAGCCCTGCAGGGTGATGCCTGGAATTCACCGAGCGAGCGCACGCTGCAGTACATGGCGGCGTCCACGCCGGAGCACGAGACCTTCAACCGCATCCTGCTTGTCGTGAACGCGCGGGAGCAGAATGAAACCGTCACCCTGCCACGGCACGAGGGAGTGGATGGCTACACGCTGCTGTGGGATTCCAGTCACGATGATCTGCGCGACGCGGTCATCGAGCACGCGCCCGGCACTGCCTTGGTCGTGCCCGGCGCCTCGATGCAGCTGATGCGCGCGCACGGCGCGACAGTGCCGCTCACCGCAGTACCGCGCAGCAGCGCCCGGCGCTCCTAGCCGCCGGACCCACCGCCTAACTGGCGACGGCGACCAGGCCCATTTCGGCGGGGCTAATCAGAAGCGCGTTCTTGGGTACAACCCGCACGGTGTACCCAAAAGTCCCAGCGCGGTCGAGTTCGACCGTGCCGGTGAACAGGGTGGCGCCGCCGGCCGGTGCTGCTTTAACCTGCGCCGGCGCCGGCGCCGGCGCGAGAGCCGCAATGGCCACATCGCGCAGTTCGTCGGTGCCGAGGCTCTTGCCGTAGACGACCTCGACGGTCACATCGTCGGCGGAGAGCCCGTTCAGCTGCACGTGCGCCCGCAGGTGCAGGTCGTCGCCGACCTCTGGCACCGCTGACACCCCGCCGGATTCCACATGGGTGACGGCGACCTGCGGCCAGGCGGAGACGATCTTGCCCTTCCAGGCGGCGAGTTCGCGGGCCGCCCGGTAATTGTTGGCCGACATTAGCGCCTCAAAGTGGCCGGCCGGGCGATACAGCCGCTGCACGTATTCGCTCACCATGCGGTCGGCGGAGAGCTGCGGCGACAAGGTGGAGAGGGTGTGTCGAATATTGGAGACCCACCGCTCCGGCACGTCGTCGCCATTACGTTCATAGAACATCGGCGCCACCTGGTGTTCGATCAACTCGTACAGCGCGTCGGCTTCGACCCGGTCGCGTTCGGCGGCGTCCCCGGCAGAATCGGCAGAGGGAATCGCCCAGCCGTTCTTGCCATCGTAATATTCCGGCCACCAACCGTCGAGGATCGACAGGTTGAGCGCACCGTTCAGGGCAGCCTTCATGCCGCTCGTGCCGCAGGCTTCGAGCGGGCGTAGCGGATTGTTGAGCCAGACGTCCGTTCCCGGATACATCAGCTGGGCCATCGCGATGTTGTAGTCGGGCAGAAACGCGATGCGGCCGCGGAGCGCCGGGTCGGCGGCGAATTGAACGATCTGCTGGATCAGCCGCTTGCCCTCTTCGTCTGCGGGGTGCGACTTGCCCGCGATGACGATCTGAATCGGATGCTCCGGGTGCAGCAGCAGGGAACGCAAGCGTTCCGGGTCGTGCAGCATCAGGGTGAGGCGCTTGTAGGTGGGAACGCGTCGGGCGAACCCGATGGTCAACACGTTCGGGTCGAAGACCCGTCCGATCCAGGCCGGGGCGATGCCACCCGGGTTCTGGTCGCGCCAGGCGTTCAGCAGGCGCCGGCGAGCGTCCTCAACAAATTGTTGGCGCATCTGGCCCCTCACCGACCACAGGTCCTGGTCGGAGACCTCGCTGGAGGCCCAGTTGGCCGTTGACGTGTCGCTCGTGCCGAGTTTGCTGCTGGCGAGGCTTTTGAGTGCCGGGTCCGTCCAGCTCGGAGCGTGCACACCGTTCGTGATCGAGGTGATCGGGACATCCGCTGAATCAAAGCCAGGCCAGAGCCCGTTGAACATTTTACGGCTGACCTCACCGTGCAGGGTCGACACTCCGTTGGCGTGCTGGCCCAGGCGCAGACCCATAATCGCCATGTTAAACACCTCGGAGGAGCCGCCGGCGTAACCCTCCGCACCGAGGGCGAGCAGATCCTCCACGTCGACGCCGGGCAGCAGATCGGTAGCAAAATAGCGGTGCACGAGCGAGCGATCAAACCGGTCAATACCGGCCGCGACCGGGGTGTGGGTCGTGAAGACGGTTCCGGCGCGGGCCACCTGGAGGGCTTCCTGAAAGCTCAAGCCCTCGCCGATCAGGCTCGAGATGCGCTCGAAGCCGAGAAAACCGGCGTGGCCCTCGTTGGTGTGGAACACCTCGGGTTCGGGAAGTCCGAGCAGGGTGCTCCACAGCTTCACGGCGCGGGCGCCGCCGATGCCGAGCAGGAGTTCCTGCAATAAGCGGTGTTCGCCACCACCGCCGTACAGGCGATCCGTGACCAGGCGCAGGTCATCGGCGTTTTCGGGAATGTCAGCGTCGAGCAGCAGCAGCCGAACCCGACCCACCTTGGCCTGCCAGACCCGGGCATGCAGGGTGCGGTCGTCGGGAAGGGCGAGCGAAACTTGCACGGCGGAGCCGTCGGCACGGCGCAGCACGGCCAGCGGCAGCCCATCCGGGTCGAGCAGCGGGTAGCTTTCCATCTGCCAGCCGTCGGGCGAGATGGCCTGGCTGAAGTAGCCGGCCCGGTAGAACAACCCGACACCGACGAGCGGCAGGCCCAGGTCTGAGGCGCTCTTGAGGTGGTCGCCGGCGAGAATTCCCAGGCCACCCGAGTACTGCGGCAGGGCGGCGGCAATGCCGAATTCCGGCGAGAAGTACGCGATTGCGGCGGGTTTCTCCCCCTCAAGGCTCTGATACCAGCGCGGCTGCTCAAGGTAATCGCGCAGTGCGTCGCGGGTGGCGTTCACCTCGGCCACATAGTCGTGGTCCTGCGCAAGTTCATCGAGGCGGCGCGGATCAACCGCGCCAAGCAGGGCAACCGGATCGGTGCCGATCTCGCGCCACAGCTCGGGGGCAATACGCTCGAACAGCTGTCGAGTTGGCTCGTGCCACGACCATCGGAGGTTGCCAGCCAGTTCATCAAGAGCGGCGAGGGGCTCGGGGAGGACGGCGCGGACGGTAAATTTGCGGATGGCCTTCACGAGGTCAACCTTAGGGGTGCCGTGTGAGAATTACGCAACACGCCAATGCGGGAGTCACGGCCACTCTTTCACGCTACGGTCGTTCTGTGGCCAAGACAGCAGCAAAAAAGACGATCCCGCCGACAGCAGCGAGGAGTAGCAGCAGCCGAGCCGGCGCATCCACTCGCACGTCGCCTATAGCTGACGTTGAACCCGTGTCGGGCAACCGGGCATCCGTTGGCCGGATCCCCGTGCTCGACCTGTCTCCCCAGCTGAACGACAACCTCTGGCCGGTGCGCGCCTTCGCCGGCGAGGTCGTACCGTTCGGTGCGACCGCTTTTCGGGAGGGCCACGACCTGATCGGCGTCGACCTCCAGCTCACGGCTCCCGACGGCAGCACGACGCGGCATCCGATGCTGCCGCAGGCCGACGACAATGACCGGTATAGCACCATCGTGCAACTCGGCACTGCCGGCCACTGGACCTATCGGGTGCGTGCATACGCCGACGACTTCGCCACCTGGGAACACAACGCCCTGATCAAGGTTCCAGCCGGCATCGACACCGAGCTCATGTTCAGCATCGGCGCCGGACTGTTGCAGCAAGCCGGCGCTGATAAGGCTAGGCCGATGAAGGAACGACGCCTGTTTCAGGCGGCAGCGGCCACCATCGCCGACACCGGCAAGCCCGTTGCCGTTCGTTTGCTGGCAGCAGCGGATGCCGCCCTCCGGCAGGCCATCGCGGCCCACCCCCTCGCCGGCCTGGTTTCGCTCTCGGCCGAACGCAGCATCATCGTCGAACGCACCCGCGCCGGGGTAGGTGCATGGTACGAATTCTTTCCACGCTCGGAGGGCGCCGTGCGGCACAGTGACGGCAGCTGGACCAGCGGAACATTCCGCACCGCGGCCCAGCGTCTGCCGGCCGTGGCCGCGATGGGCTTCAACGTGCTCTACCTGCCGCCGATCCACCCGATCGGCCAGGCGTTTCGTAAGGGGCCGAACAACTCACTCACTGTCGCGCCCGGCGATCCGGGCTCGCCGTGGGCGATCGGCTCCGCCGACGGCGGCCACGACGCCATCCACCCCGACCTTGGCACGGTAGCCGACTTCACGTCTTTTCTTAAAAAGGCCGCTGGCTTCGGCATTGAGGTCGCTCTCGACTTTGCTCTGCAGGCCTCCCCCGACCACCCGTGGGTGCAGGAGCATCCCGAATGGTTCACGACCCTGCCCGACGGCACCATCGCCTACGCCGAGAACCCGCCGAAAAAATACCAGGATATCTACCCGATCAATTTCGACAACGATCCGGCCGGTATCCGGGCGGAGGCGCTGCGCCTGCTGCGCTACTGGATCAGCCTCGGCGTGCGCATCTTTCGGGTCGATAATCCGCACACCAAGCCGCTCGACTTTTGGGAGTGGCTCATCGCTGAGGTCACTGCGACCGATCCAGACGTGGTGTTTCTGGCGGAGGCCTTCACCCGCCCTGCACTCATGCAGGCGCTCGGCAAGGTGGGTTTTCAGCAGTCGTACACGTACTTCACCTGGCGCAACACCAAAACTGAGCTGGAGGAGTTCTTCGATGGCCTCGCCACCACGACGGCCGATTTCCTTCGCCCCAACCTGTTTGTGAACACCCCCGACATTCTCACCGAATACCTGCAGTTCGGCGGCCCGGCAGCCTTCAAGATTCGCGCAGCCCTCGCCGCGACGGCGGCGCCCAGCTGGGGCGTCTATGCGGGCTTCGATCTGTTCGAAAACGTGGCTCGGCCCGGCGCCGAGGAGAGCATTGACAGCGAGAAGTACGAGTATCGGCCGCGCGACTGGAGCAAGGCCGAAGAGCTCGGCACGTCCCTCGCGCCGTACCTCACGCTGCTCAATCGCATTCGGAGTGAGCATCCGGCGCTGGCTCAGCTGCGCAATCTGGACATCCACTCGAGTGACGATGAGTCGATTCTGGTCTACAGCAAGTATCTCGATGCCGCATTCACCGGTACCGGTCAAGCGGATGCCCTCATTATCGTTGCCAATGTCGACCCGCACTCCGTGCGCGAAAGTATCGTGCATCTCGACGTCACTCGGTTCGGCATCATTCGCGGCGACAGCTTCGACGTGCACGATCTGGTCTCCGGAGCCACCTGGACCTGGTCGGCCGACAACTTCGTGCGACTAGACGCCTTTACGGAGCCGGTGCATATTCTGCACGTCACGCCACACAATTCGGCCCGAGCATGAGCGGTCACGACAAGAAGAAGAAGAAGCACGACAAGCAGAAGCACAACAAGCACGAGAACGCGAGCACCTCCACGGATACGAAGGGTCAGGCAAAGAAAATCGACGGCAAGAAGGCACAGTCTCCCGCGGCGCAGTCCCCGAAGGCACAGCCGAAGAAGACCACGGCGAAAAAGACACACCCGCACGCCGCCCCGCTCGAACCGGCGCCCATTCCCGAGCACGTGCTCGAGGCCGTCGCCGCGGGCAGCTACTACAACCCGCATGAAATTCTCGGCCAGCACCTCGCCAACCTGGCCGGCGTGTCCGACTCGCTCGTCGTCATCCGTGCGCTGCGACCGCTCGCTACCGAGGTGTTCGCGATTCTCGCCAACGGCTCGCACGTCGAACTGGCCCACCTCGCGCACGGTATCTGGCAGGGCGAAAGCACCGTCGGGCTCAGCGACTACACGATCGAGGCCCGCTACCAGGACGCGCCATCGTGGATCTGCGACGACCCATACCGCTTCATTCCCACCCTCGGCGAACTGGACCTGCACCTGATCGGCGAGGGCCGTCACGAACGCCTGTGGGACGTTTTGGGAGCACACCACCGTCAGCACCAGGGCATTGCGGTCGCATCCATCGGCACCTCGTTTGCCGTCTGGGCCCCGCACGCACGGGCCGCACGCGTCATTGGCGACTTCAATGGTTGGAATGGTGTCACTCACGCCATGCGCAACATGGGCACCACCGGCGTCTGGGAACTGTTCATTCCGGGACTGGAACTCGGCACCAACTACAAGTTCCAGCTGCTCGCGCAGTCCGGCGCCTGGGTCGAAAAGGCCGACCCGATGGCCCGCCTCGCCGAGGTTCCACCGCAGACGGCGTCGGTCGTCACCGCGTCGAACTACGAATGGGCGGATGCTGCCTGGCTGGCTAACCGCGTCGCCAACGATCCGCACAACCAGGCCATGAGCATCTACGAGATGCACGTGGGTTCCTGGCGGCCCGGGCTCGGCTATCGGGACCTCGCGGATGAGTTGGTTGGTTATCTGAACGAACTCAGCTTCACGCACGTGGAATTCATGCCCCTTTCTGAGCATCCGTTTGGCGGCTCCTGGGGCTATCAAGTCAGTGGCTATTACGCGCCGACCAGCCGTTTCGGCTCACCGGACGACCTGCGTTACCTGATCGACCGGCTGCACCAGGCCGGCATCGGCGTCATCATGGACTGGGTACCGGGGCACTTTCCGAAGGACGACTTTGCCCTCGCCCGCTTTGACGGCCAGGCGCTCTACGAGCACCCGGACCCGCGCCGGGGCGAACAGCTGGACTGGGGCACCTACATTTTCGATTTCGGTCAGATGCAGGTGCGCAACTTTCTGGTCGCCAACGCCCTGTACTGGCTCGAAGAATTTCACATCGACGCGCTGCGCGTCGATGCCGTCGCCTCGATGCTCTACCTCGACTATTCCCGAGAAGACGGCCAGTGGGAGCCGAACCAGTACGGCGGCAACGAGAACCTTGAGGCGATCAGCCTGCTGCAAGAGATCACGGCGACGGCGTACAAGCGCAATCCCGGCACCATCATGATTGCGGAGGAATCGACCAACTGGGGCGGGGTGACGGCTCCGACCAGCGGTGGCGGGCTCGGTTTCGGGTTCAAGTGGAACATGGGCTGGATGCACGACTCGCTCGAGTACATGCACGTCGACCCGATGTACCGGTCGTACCACCACAACGACATCACGTTTTCGTTCATCTATGCATTCAGCGAGAATTTTCTGCTGCCGATCAGCCACGACGAGGTCGTGCACGGCAAGGGCGCCCTGGTCGCGAAGATGCCTGGCGACTCCTGGCAGCAGCTGGCCAACGTGCGTGCCTATCTCTCGTTCATGTGGGCGCACCCGGGCAAGCAGCTTCTGTTCATGGGCAGCGAATTCGGGCAGCGCTCGGAGTGGAGCGAAGCGCGGGGCCTTGACTGGTGGATGCTCGACCAGCCGGCGCACCGGGGCCTGTTCAACCTGGTCGGCCAGCTCAACCGGGTGTATCGCGACAACGCAAGCCTGTGGAGCCGGGACAACGACCCGGGCGGTTTCGAAATTCTCGACGCCGGCGCCGCCAGCCAAAACGTCGTGTCGTTTCTGCGCTGGGACAACCACGGTGTTCCGGTGGCCTGCTTCTTCAACTTCGCCGGCCACCCGCACACCGACTACCGGGTAGGCCTGCCATTTGCCGGACAGTGGGAAGAAATTCTCAACACGGATGCCGCCGACTTCGGCGGCTCCGGCGTGGGCAACCAGGGCAGCGTCGAGGCGTACAACGAGCCCTGGGCCGGTCGCCCAGCCGCCGCGACCATAACCCTGCCGCCCCTAGCCGGACTCTGGCTCCGCCTACGCCGCTAGGCCCTTCTCGCGAGAAGATCAGTAGAGGAGGGCGGTGAGGCGGGAGCGGGTGGGCGCTACCCGGGGGTCGTCTTGGCCGATGACCTCGAACAGTTCGAGGATGCGCTCGCGGATGGCGTTGCGGCCGGGGGCTGGCTGGGCCGGAAACAGGCTGAGCAAGCGATCGAAGGCATCCTCGATGTGCCCGCCAGACAGGTCGAGGTCGGCGACCAGCAGTTGCGCCTCAAGATCGTCGGGAGAAGATGCCGCACCGTTTCGAATCTGGTCGATGGTCTTGCCCTGCAGCCGGGCGAGCAGGCTCACCTGGGCAAGACCGGCGACGGCCATCGTGTCGTTCGGGTTCTGGGCGAGCGCCGTACGGTATTCGCTCTGCGCTGTGGCATAGTCGCCGGCTTCGATGGCCGCGTAGGCCTCCAGGTGGTGCGGCGGCAGTGGTTCCTCGACGGGTGCGGCGGCCGGCTCGTCGGAGGCGGCCGGCACTTCAGCCATGCCCGTCACGCCCTGCTGGGCGGCGAGTTCGAGCACGCGGCCGAGTACGTCGCTAATTTGTTCCTCGGCCAGCGGGCCGTTGAACAGCTGTACCGGCTGGCCGGTGATGACGGCGGCGACCGTAGGAACCGACTGCGCCTGAAAGGCCTGCGCGAGTTGAGGGTTCGCGTCAATGTCAACGCGGGCCAGCACGAACCGGCCGGCGTAGGCCGTGATGATCTTTTCCAGCCCGGTCATCAGCGCAGTAGATGGCTCGCTCCAGGACGCCCACAGACCCACGATCACGGGAACGCGCGACGACAGTTCGAGCAGCTCACCGAAGTTCGCGTCGGTACCGTCGAGCACCAGGCTCGGCACCGCGACCGGTCCGGTCGCGGCTCCCGGGGCGGCGGGAGAACCCCCGGTGACGGCAGCCGGCGGTGCACCGGCCGGTGCCCGATTCACGAGCGAGGAGAGGTCGACCGCTCCGCGCAGGCTGGAGGGGGAAGGGGGCATATTCGTCATGGAAGCTCCGCCGATGAGATCAGGCCCTGGGCAAAGCCCAAAAGCACTATTTTGTCGCTTGAACCGGCCGTCGGTACGTAGAACAGCAGTTGGTCGCGATAGGTATTTTGAAAGCCCTTGGCCGTGGTGGTAATGCCAGAGAGCGCCTTGGTGGCCGCGGCATCCGCATCAGGGCCGACCGTGGCACCCTCGTCGACCGGCTTGACCGTTTCGGTTTCGGTCATGCTCACGGCCACGATGCTGCCCGAATCGTTGGTCGCCAGAGCGACCGCCTCGTCGTTGCCCGCCGCTGCGGCAAATTCAATGGATGCCGTCGTCGGCAAGGCGGCAATCTTCGCCGCATTCAAATCGGCGACCTGGATGCGAAAGTTGTCTCCTTCGCTTTCGAACAAAGGGTACAACGCGCTGGCCTCACCGTTCAGCAAGATATCGGCGTAGGCGGCAGAGATCTCATTCGGCGGCAGCAGCAACAATTTGTTGTCGGGCGCGATCGCCGGGGCACCCACCACCGCCGGGGCTACCTTCGGCACGTGCGCTGACTGCTCGAGCGCGAACAGGTATTCCACTTGATAGTTGGAACGAGCCGACTCCTGCTTGAGCATGACCGCCGTCGTGGGAATGGTGGAATCGTTGGCGTCCTGAACCACGGTCATAACCACCCGTGGCCACGAGTTGGTCTGCTGGGGCAGTGTGAACGTAAGCGGAGCGCCCGGGAGAGCCAGCAACGGAGCCACAGCGGGGTCGACGGCGCGAATCTTGTAGTTGGCCAGGCGTTGCTCAAGGGCCGGACCGGTAAACCTCGTGGCAAGCGTTTCGGAATTCAGGTTCGCATCGGCATCCGCTGTGAGAACAGAAATCTCGCTCATGATGTTCTCGAGTTGGGCGACCGTGACCGCTGGCGGTGGAAGTTCGGCTGCCGCCTCGACCGAGTCGGTGGCTTGCGGCGTCGGGGTCGGTGTGGCGGTGACCGTCGTCGCCGGGCTGAAATCGGGCCAGAGTTCGGCCGAGCAGCCACTCAGCGCCAGGCCGGACACCACAATCATCGGGATAATGGCAACCCGACGGGCGATTCCGCGCCGAGAAGTGGTGATCTGACTGGCCTTGATCGCCTTGGGGCGCGGGGCGCGCGGCAACCGGGGTAGGCGCGGTCCACGCGGAACGTTGCGCCGCGGGCGACGTGACCGGCGCAAGTGCAGCAGCGCAAGCAAATACAGCACCAAGCCCGAGAGCAGCAGCAGTGCCCCGCCGGCCAGCAGCGGACCGGCCCACGGAGTGGAGTTGTCAGAGGCCCACGACAAACGGATGCTGGTCGGCGCCGGTTCGATCCCGTCGGAAGCGATGATGACCGATATGCCCTCTGGCAGGGCCAGCGTGCTCGTGAGTGAATCGATGCTGGTGAATTCCTCCAGCCACAGGTCGGAGCCAGCCGGGTTCACAATGGTCGGTTCCTCAGCGGCCGTGATTCCGGCAATGCCGGTCTCGTTCTCCTCTACGACGGCGGCGGTTGTCGTCGCGGAGAGTTCACCCGTTTCTTCGCTGAGGCCAACCGTCGCGTATGCGTCATTGCCGATCCAGGCGGACACGTCTTCCGAACGCCCATAAGCCATGAAGATATCTCCAGCGCCTCGCACGTCGATGGTCTGGCTACCCGCGGACGCGGCGAGGGCCGCTGGATCAACCACGACATACTGCGGCTCACCGGTTACTGTGGCGGTCAAGGAGCTGAAAGCGGGTTCCAACAGGATTGTTCGCTGCGCGATGCCGAGAACGATCATCACGGCGGCAAGAACGAATGCCGCTATGGCAAGAGCAAATCGCACGTATCACCCTTCAGCGTTGAACGCTGGTCGGTACTATCTGGGGCACTGTTCAGTCACTGTGGGTGACTCGCGTGACTGAAGGTCCTCAGACACGGACCTTTCACGTTACTGCGTTCTCCTGAGAGGAGCCTAATAGAGTGCGGCACCAGCTTGTTAGCTCGAACGAGAACGGTCGCTGGCCGCACAGGACTAAAATTGTGGTGTTCCCCGTCATGCATGATCCATCTACGGGCCTGGGCCCCACCTGCAAGGAGTTAACGTGTCTGACGACCAGGGTGATTTCACCCAAGTATTTCGTGGCTATGACAAAGACGAGGTCTCGAAGGCCGTTCAGGCCCTCCGACGCGAACTGATCCAGGCAAACACCCAAAATGCTGAGGCTGGCCGCGAGATCAAACGGCTGGCCGCACGCATCGAGGATCTCACTGCCGAGATTGAAGAGGTCGGTAGTCCCACGTTCTCTGGCCTAGGGACGAAGTTGGAAAGCACCCTACGCGTGGCGGAGGAACAGTCCACCCGCGTTATCGCCCAAGCAGACATCGACGCGGAGAAACTGCGCGCTTCGACGCAGGCCGAGGTCGACCTGCTCCGCAACAACGCGCTCGAGCACGCCGAGCGCACCCTCTCTGATGCCACGGTCAAGGCCCGCCGCGTTCTCGACGACGTGCGAGCAGAAACGGGAGACGCCCAAGCCCGCGCTCAGGACGAGCAAGCCCAGATCACCCAGGATGCCGTGCGGGAAGCGTCTCTGATTCGTGGCGCTGTCGCCACCGAAGCGGCCGAGGCGCGCGCAACGGTCAAGCGCGAGGTCGCCGCCATCCGTTCTGAAGCGGATCGAGAAGCCGCCGAGGTGCGCGTCGTGGCCCAGCGTGAGGCCACCGACGCGCGTGAGACCGCTGCCGGCTTGACCCGGGAGACCGAACTGATCCGAGCCGAGGTAGCGCTCGAACTCGACCAGCAACGCGCCGACCTGCAACGTGAAACCGAGCAGGCCCGCTTAGACCTTTCTACCGAAACCGAGCAAGCCCGGGTAGACCTCGCCCGCGAGACCAGCGAGGGCCGCCTGGCGCTGGCCCACCAAGCCGACCAAGCCCACACCCTGCTCGCCGCAGAGGTCGAGCAAGGTCGAATCGATCTGGCCCGCGAAATCGAACAGAGCCACGCCGTGCTTGCTGTCGAACGTGAACAAGCCAGCACCGATGCGGCCCGCGATCAGGTGCGCCAGCGCGCCGCCCTGACTCGCGAGACTGAGCAGGCCCACGCCGCGCTCGCGGCCGAAGTTGAGCAGGAAACGGCCGACCGAATTCGCCAGAACCAGCAGGCCAGGCTGGATGCGGAGTCCGATGCCGAGCAGGCTCGCATCGACCTAGAGAATCAGCTCGCGGCTGCCCGCTCGAAGAGCGAGCACGAGGTGTCCCAACTGGCCAGAGAAGTCGACCAGACCCGTGCCGACTTCGACGTTGAGCTGAAAGCTCGCCGTGACGAGGCCGAGCAAGAACATCTCGCCCTGCATCAGGAAGCGCTCGCGCAGGCGCAGAAATTTCAAGCGGATGCCTCCAAACAGCTGGCCGAGACCACCGCACGCACCGCAGAATTGCGCGCCGTCAACGAGCAGCTCGATACTGGCGCCCGCGCCGCAGCCCAGGCCGAGAAGCAGCAAGCCGAGGAGGCGGCCGAGCGTATTCTGAGCGACGCCCACAGCAGCGCTACTGCACTCGTCACCGATGCCACAACGCGCTCCCAGGCACTCGTCGCTGACGCCGAAGATCGCATGGCACAGATTAGAATTGAACGCGACGCTGTTGCGGGATATTTTGAAAGCCTTCGCAGCGTTTTGACCCAGGCAGAGCGGGTCGCAGCCGAGTAAATCCCCAGGCCTGGAGACGACCCGTGAAAATTCAAAATGCGTTTCGGTTCGGACTCGTCGGTACTTTAGGCGTGGGCCTGGGCCTGCTCATCATCACCTCGATCATCTCGTTGCAGACGATCATCATCTACGTCGGGGCCGCGCTGTTCATCGCGCTCGGGCTCGACCCAGCAGTGTCCTGGCTGGAGAAGAAGAGATTCCCGCGGTGGGCCGCGATTGTGACCGTTCTCGCCGGCGTGCTCGGCGTGCTGACGGCGGTCGTCTTCGCGATCGTGCCGATCATCGTCGACCAAGTATCTAAGCTCTCTAAGCTCTTCCCCGAGCTAGTGCGTGCGGTCAACTCCTCCACCCTCTCGGTCGATCTGCAAAATCAGTTCCCCGCACTCGATGTGCCTGCGCTCACCAAGTCCATCACCGATTACCTGGGTGGAAACCTCTCAAACATCACCACGACTTTGGTTCAGTCGGGCTTGGCGTTTGTGAGCGGGCTCTTCGGGGCGTTGATCATCCTCATTCTCACGCTCTACTTCACCGCCTCCCTCAACGGCATGAAACGCGCAACGTACCAGCTGATACCCGCGTCGAAACGTGAGCGTTTCACCAACCTGAGCGAGCAGATCACCACGGCCGTCGGTCGCTACATTGTCGGGCAGGCCGCCCTGGCCTCTGTGAACGGGGTGTTGAGCTTCATCTTTTTGTCGATCATTGGGGCGCCCTTTCCGGCGTTGCTCGCGTTCATCGCCTTCCTGCTCTCACTGATTCCGCTCGTCGGTACGATCAGCGGTTCCGTCATCATCGTGCTGACCTGCCTGATCCCCGAGATCGGCAGCTCACCAAAGACGGCCCTGGTCGCGGCAATCTACTACCTCATTTATATGCAGGTCGAGGCATACTTCCTGAGCCCCAAGATCATGAGCCGGGCTGTTGCAGTGCCGGGAGCTGTCGTCGTCATCGCTGCCCTAGCCGGCGGCAACCTGCTGGGCATTCTGGGCGCCCTCATCGCCATTCCGGTCGCTGCGTCCGTCATCATGATCGTCAAACAAGTCGTCATTCCCCGGCAGAACGAGCTGTAAGTTACTCCCCGTGGCCGCGAACTCGGGTCACAAAGCGGCGCTCAGGAGGCAGCCGCCAGCTCTCCGGTCCACTCGGTGGGCAGCGGGAGCGCTTCTGGATTGACCGTCGCGACGATCTCGGTCAGCACCCGACGGGTGAGATTCTCACCGACCCAGAGGTGTTTGCCGCCCTCGACCTCGATAAACCGCAGGCCCGGAACGCTAGCAAACCGCACGCGGGCAGCATCCGGTCTGAGATAATCGTCAAATTCGGCGATGACCGCTACCAGCTGGCGCTCATTACCGGCCCACGCCGCCAGTTCGGCGTTCGTCGTGCGGTGCAGGGGCGGTGAGAGCAGTATGGCACCGAGAATCGGATACTCCAGGCCGTATTTCAGAGCGAGTTCCGTTCCGAAAGACCAGCCGACCAGCCACGGGTTGGGCAGGTTGCGTGCGGCGACGAAGGCCATCGCTGCCGCCACATCGGCGCGTTCGGTCACGCCACCCCCGAAGTTACCGCCACTGGTTCCGCGCGGTGACGAGGTGCCTCTGGTATTGAAGCGCAGCACGGCGAGGTCAGCCATCGCCGGCAAGCGGTTGGCCGCCTTGCGCAGAATGTGCGAGTCCATGAACCCGCCGGCGGTGGGCAGCGGATGCAGCGTGACCAGGGTCGCCACGATCGGTCGCCCCACCGGGGTCGCCAACTCGCCCACCAGCGTGAGTCCATCGCTGGTGTTAAACGTGACCTGTTCTCTCATAGCGGGCAGTGCGATGCCTCCACGAACATTAACGGGCAGGGTCACTGGGTCTCCTTGCGTCTCGAGTGTGGCAGGGTCACGAGTCATTTGATCTTCCAACAGTGCATGTGCCAGTGCCGACGATTCGATAAGTCGGCCGCATCGCCCAGGACTCCGTCGCCGCGCCAGGTGACCATGTGCGCAGTGCCCGGCACGATGTCGAGCGTGCAACCGGGGCACAAATAGGTCTTGGCGGCATTCTTGGCTGATACCGGCTGAACGTGCCACAGACCGTCCCGGCGAACCTCGCTTCGACGCCAGCCCGCCAGCAGGTCATTTAAGTCGTCAGCGTCGTCATCATCCCGGGGAGCTGACTTGCGGCCTCGGGGTCGATTGCTGCGCGCCATTGCTCCAGTCTAAAGCGCGTGCAGGCCGGTACGCGCCCAACGGCTTACCCAGCTGCCTGGTGCAGACAAGCAGGGCTGTCAGTACCAGCCGGATGCCTCGGACTTCGCCCACGCTCCGCACGGCGTGCCGTACCGCCCCGAGACGTAGCCCAGGCCCCATTCAATCTGCGTTCCGGCGTTCGTTGCCCAGTCTTCACCCGCTGACGCCATTTTGGAACCGGGCAGTGCTTGAGGAATGCCGTAGGCGCCACTCGAACCGTTCTGAGCGCTCACATCCCAGCGCGACTCTTTTTGCCACAGGGAAACGAGGCAGTCGTATTGGTCTTCACCCCAGCCACGAGCCGCAACGGCGTCGTAGGCGTACGCCTTGGCAGAGCCAGGATCGGGCACGGCAGCCGCGGGTGCTGTGAAAGTCTTCTTCTTCGCGGCGACAACGGGAACGGGAACCGGCTTGGGCTTTTCCGTCACGGTGTAGCCGTCGCGGGTGATGGTGTTCGTGTAGCTGCCGGCCACGAGCACGGCTTGTGCCGGTGCGGAATCGGTGCTGCTGGCCAGTTGAAAGTAGGGCGATGCTGTGGCACCCGAGTACGGATCGACCACGGTGACCAGAACGAAGGCGAACGCTGCGGTGAACCCGAACACGACCTGTGATGGCTTGGCACGCCGCCGGGTACGACGAACAGGCGGCCGAGCCGGAGCCGAGATGGTTTTGATTTCTTGCAGATGCCTACCCATTAGTAGAAGACCCTAGCCGACAATTTTGATAACGGCCAGATAACGGTCTCCCCATTACCGAACCGCAAGCATGACCTGCACGACACTGTCGAGCACCAGATCGACCTGCGCTTCGCGGTATCCTCCCCGTTCAGGGCGAAAAACGGCCGTGCGAACTTCGTCCACCGAGAGCTCACGGCCGTCGTGAAAATACTTCACCAACTTATTGGCAAACCGATCAACATCGACCCGTCTATAGCCAATTGCCAGCACACTCGTGCGGGTGAACCGGTGTCCGGGCGCACGGCTGAGGCGGGTGACCAGTTCGTTGGCCACGGCACCGGCCTCGGCCATCCACGCCCCCGCTCCCCCGGTGCGTGTGGCCTGATCGCGTTCCCGAGCCGCGAACGCGTCTTCCAGACGTTCCAAAGCCGCGTCAACATGTTCCGGCGAATAACCGCCCTTGTGCATGGCAAAAGCGGTGTGCCGGATGCCCTCCGCCGTCAGGTTCGCGCCGCTGCGGCGCGCTTCGTCCGTCGCCTGCTTCGTGCCAACTCTCTGGTGGTCGGGGGCGGGCTGCCGTGCCCCAGCACGTCCGGCCGCGATCCAGTCGACCGATCCCAGGGCACCGGTGTCGGCATCGCTTTGATCGGTCTCATCGACCTGGTCATAGGCTCTGCGGGCAGCGGCCATAAAAGCGTCAACCTGCGCGACGTTATAGCCGAGAGACTTCTTGCCCACTCGGGGAAATATGGTGCTCATACCCTCATTGTCTCGTACGGAGTTCGTGGTGGAAGAATCGGTCAGACTCACGCGAAGACCAAATAGAGCGCGTACGCTGCAGCGGCCGACGGCAGGATCGAGTCGAGCCGGTCAAGAAAACCGCCGTGCCCTGGCAGCCACGAGCTCATGTCCTTGATACCGAGGTCACGCTTGATGAGCGATTCGGCGAGGTCGCCGAAGGTGGCGGTGAGCAGGATGACTGCTCCGAACACCAGACCGAACCACCATGGCTGGTCGAGCATGAAGATCGACAGCACGACACCGGCGATCACACAGATCACGCCAGCACCGATGAAGCCCTCCCACGTTTTCTTGGGACTGATCAAGGGAGCCATCGGGTGCTTGCCGAAGTTCAGCCCGCTGACGTAGGCCCCAATATCGGCAGAAATCACCAGGATCAAAAAGGCGAGGGTCCACCACTGGCCGTGGTCTTGGGCCACCAGGAGCACGGCGAAACTGGCGAGAAAGACGACATATACCTGAATCAGGATGCCGCCACCCACGTCGCCGACGAGGGAACGGGCCGAGGCACGATGCGACGGAATCACAAGAAGGCCCAGACGCCACAGGCCGATCAGCACGATACCACCGAGCATAGCCAGCCACTGGCCGGTCGCCCCAAAGTAGAACGCTGCCGGAACGATGGCAATCGCCGAGATGATCACGGGAATGCGGGGAACGCTATGCCCGGCGTGGCGGAGGGCCTGTGCCAATTCAAAGGCACAAAAGCCCACGATCACGACGGCAAAAATCATAAACAATTGCTTGATGATGATGAGGCTGACCAACATGGAGCCGCCGAGCACCAAACCGATCAAAGTAGCCAGGATGAGGTTGCGCCCGGTACGCGCCGCGATGCGCTCGTTCGTAGCATCAAGCTGGGCGCGGGTCGCCTGCACCTGACGTTCAAAATCGGCCTTGGTGTTTTGCACCTGGCGTTCGAAATCTGCCCGCGTAGTTTTTACCTGCGCCCGAAACTCGGCACGACTGACACCGTGACCGCGCTTGTGCGGCTGGTCATTCCCGGGTTTCTCGGTCATCTCAGCGTTCCCTAGATCTCGAGGAGTTCGGCTTCCTTGCGCTTGAAGGCGTCATCAATGCCATCCACGTGGCTCTTCGTGATCAGCTCAAGCTCTTTCTCGGCCCGACCGACCTCGTCGTCGCCGACCTCAGTCTTGAGAGTGTCGAGTTCATCCTTAGCCTTGCGGCGAATGTTGCGCACCGAGATGCGGGCATCCTCTGCCTTGGCTTTGACGATTTTCACGAATTCCTTGCGGCGTTCCGTGGTGAGTTCTGGAAGGGTTGCCCGAATGGTGGTGCCGTCATTGCCAACGTTGGCACCCAGGTTCGGCGTGTCCCGAATCGCGATCTCGATGTCCCGCAGTGCCGCCTTGTCGTACGGACCGATCAGCATCGTGCGAGCTTCCTGGTTCTGTAGGGAGGCGAGCTGCTCCAGCGGAGTCAGGGTGCCGTAATAGCTCACCAGAATCTTCGCGAACATCTGCGGGTTGGCACGCCCCGTGCGCACGGTACCAAAATCGTCTTTGGCAGCCTCGAGGGCCCGGTTCATGCGCGCAGTGGCGTCGGAAAGAACATCCGCTATCACGGTGACTCCTTTATTGGTGGTGGAACAATTCTAGTTGGAGACGCGAGTGCCCAGATCGGTGCCCAGGATGGCCGCTGTCACGTTACCTTCTGGTGCCATACCGAACACCTGCATCGGCATGTGGTTATCCATGCACAGACTAAACGCGGTGGAGTCAACCACCTTGAGGCCACGCTGCAGGGCCTCGAGGTAGGTGATGTGGTGAATCTTCTGGGCGTCGGGATTGGTGCGCGGGTCGTCGGAATAGACGCCGTCAACGCCGTTCTTGGCCACGAGCACCACATCGGCGTCAATTTCGAGGGCGCGCTGAGCCGCAACGGTATCGGTAGAGAAGTACGGCAGCCCGGCGCCAGCGCCGAAGATGACGACGCGGCCCTTTTCCAGGTGACGTTCGGCGCGCCGCGGAATGTACTGCTCGGCGACCTGGGTCATCGAGATGGCGGACTGCACGCGGGTCTCAGCGCCGGCCTGCTCGAGAAAGTCCTGCAGGGCCAGAGCGTTCATAACCGTGCCGAGCATCCCCATGTAGTCGGCACGTCCACGGTCCATGCCGCGCTGGGAGAGTTCGGCGCCGCGAAAGAAGTTTCCGCCGCCAACGACGATGGCCACTTCGACCTGTTTGGCACCCTCGGCGATTTCTCGCGCCAGCGAGCTGACGACATCCGGATTCACCCCAACGGCGCCGCCGCCGAAGGCTTCACCGGACAGTTTCAAGAGCACACGGCGTTTTTTGGGGATAGCACCCGGGTGCACCGGGCTGGAGTGGGTGTGGGTACTGGCCGTGTCAGTCATGTCGTGCGGGGCCTTCCGAAGTGGGGTACTACCAAACTACCAAGTGCGCGCGTATACCCGGCAGGGGCACACACACAAACGGAGGTCGGATCGCTTTCGCAATCCGACCTCCGTCAGTTTTTGTTAGGCGCCGACCTTGAACCGGGCAAAGCCCGACACGGTCAGTTTTGCGTCGTCCAGAACCTTCGCGACGGACAATTTGTTGTCCTTGGCGTAGTCCTGTTCGAGCAGGGCCACCTGCTTGAGGAATGCCTTGACGCGTCCCTCAACGATCTTGGGCAGGGCCGCTTCCGGCTTGCCCTCGTTCTTCGAGATCTCGGTGACGATCTTGCGCTCGGTCTCCACGAGGTCAGCAGGAACGTCGCTCGCTGCCAGGTACTCGGGGTTGGCGAACGAGATGTGCTGAGCAACGCTACGAGCGGTCTCTACATCGGCTCCGGAGAAGCCGAGAACAACACCGACCTGCGGGGGCAGGTCCTTGCTGGTCTTGTGCAGGTAGATCGAGAACGACTCGCCGGTGACGGCTGCAACACGGCGAAGTTCGAACTTCTCGCCGATGATGGCTGCTTCGCCGTCGATGAGCTCGGCAACGGTCTGGGTGCCAGCCGTTGCGGCCAGTCCAGCCTCAACAGTGGTCGCGCCAGCGGCGGCGATCGCGTCGATAACCTTGTCGGCCAGGGCGACGAACTTGACACCCTTCGCGACGAAGTCGGTCTCGCAGGCGAGCTCGATCAGGTACGCGGTGTTGCCAATTTCTTTGGCAGCGACCAGTCCCTCAGAGGTGGAACGGTCAGCGCGCTTGGCGTTGCCCTTGGCACCCTTGAGACGCAGGATCTCGATGGCCTTGTCCATGTCGCCGTCGGCTTCAACGAGGGCGTTCTTGGTGTCGACCATTCCGGTGCCGAGGTTCTCGCGGAGAGCCTTGACGTTTTCGAGTGTGAAGTTTGCCATACCGGGTTCCTTACTTGGTCTCGTCGGCGACGACGGTCGGCTCTTCGGCGACAGCGTCGGCGATGCTGGTGTCAGCAACGATGACCTCTGCAACGACGGCCTCATCGGCGGCGACGGAAGCGTCGGCAACCTTCTCGGTTTCGGCAGAGGACTGCGCGGGGGTGCTCTCGGCGTCGGAGGCCTGCAGCAGTTCGGCTTCCCACGCGGCGAGGGGCTCAACTTCGGCCTCCGGCTTGGCGTGGCGCTGGATCAGGCCCTCGGCTGCTGCGTCCGCGATGATGCGGGTGAGCAGGCCAACGGAGCGGATGGCGTCGTCGTTGCCCGGAATCGGGTACTGCACGTCGTCGGGGTCGCAGTTGGTGTCGAGAATGGCGATGACGGGGATGCCGAGCTTGCGCGCCTCGTCAATGGCGAGGTGCTCCTTGTTAGTGTCAACAACCCACAATGCAGACGGGGTCTTCGTGAGGTTGCGGATTCCGCCGAGGCTCTTGTGCAGCTTGACCAGCTCGCGCTTCTTGATAAGCATTTCCTTCTTCGTGAAACCGCTCTTGGCGGTGTCGTCGAAGTCGAGCTCTTCGAGTTCTTTCATGCGGGCCAGACGCTTGGAAACGGTCTGGAAGTTCGTGAGAAGTCCACCGAGCCAGCGCTGGTTGACGTAGGGCTGGCCTACGCGCTGCGCCTGCTCCGAGATGGATTCCTGGGCCTGCTTCTTGGTGCCAACGAAGAGGATGGTGCCGCCGTGAGCAACCGTCTCCTTGACGAAGTCATAGGCCTTGTCAACGAACCCGAGCGACTGCTGCAGGTCGATGATGTAGATGCCGGAACGCTCGGTGAAGATGAAGCGCTTCATCTTCGGGTTCCAACGGCGGGTCTGGTGCCCGAAGTGCACGCCGCTGTCGAGCAGCTGGCGGATGGTTACGACGGCCATATGCCGTACTCCTGTTCTAATCTGCGCTCGCACGCACATCAATCGGTTTGTGCGATAATCGGTCGATCATCGCTCCTGGTGCCCGGCACACGTCCGCCCTGTGACACGAAGATTCACTGTGCATGAATCTGGCGTGAGACGGGACCGATTGGACATGGCGGCCAAATGGGCACGCGTAGTCAGCGCACAAAGCGCTGCTGGGGATAGCGTACCACCGCTGGCCGGTCGGGCGGAACCGTTCGAGTGGGTCCGAGTAAGGTGGCGCGGGCGAGACGGGGCGGCTCCTCCACAGGCGTGGTTCTGCGGTTCAGTGCACGGATACCATCGCATCCCATTTCGCACGGTTGACGCACGGCAGGCTGTGCTCATGCAGACTGTACGCGGTGCAATGGTTCATCTTGTTGCAGGGCATGTTCGGACGCGGCGTATTCACGGTCGCCGACTGGCAGCATCCGCTTTAATGGGGTTGATTCTTCTCGCGAGTCCGGTTCCCGCGGCGAGCGTGGAACCGCCGATGGGCGTTGCTACGGCAGCGAATGGCTGGCGCTGGCCGCTCCCGGAGCCGCACCGGCTGATCGCACCGTTCGTTGCGCCGGCATCACCGTATGCCGCCGGTCATCGCGGCATCGACCTGGCGGCGCAGGCCGGGGACGCCGTGCTGGCACCGCACGACGGCGTCGTGTCGTTCGCCGGCGTGGTCGTTGATCGACCCGTGCTTTCCATCACGCAGGCCGATGATGTGATCGCAACGGTGGAGCCGGTACTGGCACTCGTGTCGGTCGGCGACCGGGTACTGGCTGGGCAAGAGATTGGCACGGTGGCTTCTGGCGGTCATTGCCCGCCGGGCTGCCTGCACCTGGGGATACGCCTGCACGGGCAATACGTCTCGCCGCTCCTCTATTTGGGCGGCGTGCAGCGGGCCGTTCTACTGCCAGCCGGGCCGTGATCGGTGCGCCACTTCGACGTGACGACGGCCACCGCGCGCTCGGTATGGCCAGGATTTAAGCGCGGGGGTGGGCCAGTCCGTAGCTGGCCTTGAGGCGTTCGGCGGAGACGTGCGTGTAAATCTGGGTGGTGCCAAGGCTGACGTGTCCGAGTAGTTCTTGCACGGCCCGCAGGTCAGCGCCACCGTCCAGCAGATGGGTGGCTGCCGTGTGCCGCAGGGCGTGCGGCCCGGCCGGACCGGTACCGGGAACCTCGGCGAGCAACGTTGCGACTAGACGGTAGACCCCGCGCACGCCCAAGCGCTGCCCCCGTCGGCCGAGAAACAATGCGGCGGCGGGCACTAGAGACTGGGGTGCCGTGGCTGCGCCCGTGCTCGCGGTCTGCTCCAGGAGGGCGGGCCTGGCCTGGCCGAGGTACTGCACGATCGCACGCTGTGCCGGCACACCGAACGGCACCACCCGCTCCTTGGATCCCTTTCCCGTGACCCGAACGGTCAGCCGGTCAAGGTCGACGTCGGCGACGTCGAGTCCGATCAGTTCTGAAACACGCAGGGCAGAGGCATAGAGCAGTTCGACGATCGCCAAGTCGCGCCCGGCCATCGCCTCTCCGCCTCTGGCCCGGGCCGTCAGCGAGTTGAGCAACTCGTTCATTTGGGTGTGCGTGATGACTCGAGGCAGGGTATGGCCAGGCTTGGGCGAACGGAGGCGGGCGGCCGGATCCACACTGTCATCGCGGGCGCGAGCCAGCCAGGCGGTGAAGCTGCGTACCGTCGCCGACCGGCGGGCGAGCGTCGCGCGGGCTAGGCCAGCCTGGGTGCCAACCCACAGCCATTCCCGCAGCAGTTCCAAGCTCAGATCAGCGGATGTCGCGACGCCACGGTCGACCGCAAACACAGCCAGCTGCGTCAAATCAGTGCGGTACGCCCGCACGGTGTGCGCCGAGTAGCCCCGCTCCGCACTGAGGTAGCACAGAAACGCGTCAATGTCATCGGTCAGCTGCACGGGTTCACTGTCTCTTTCTCGACGTCATTGCTGACGAGAGAAGGCGTCGAGTCGATCTTCGGGCGAGAGGGAGTCCAACCGTTCGAGGTAGTCGGCCGAAAAATGCGTGGCGGTCTCGAAGGTGCCCAGCGGCACCTGCGAGTGCGTGATCTGATCGGCGTAGACGTGCACGAGGTTGAGGGTCTGTCCGCCGTTTACCCCGGTGAGTTCACGACTGGGTGCACTGAGATCCATCGTGTAGCAAGTGGCCGCAGCCACCGACACCGGAATTCCGGCAAACACGCCCTGGGTTGCATAATGCAGGTGCCCGCCGAGGATGGCACGCACGTCGCTGCCGGCCAACACCGCGGCCAGTCTCGGTTGTTCTTGCAACTCGAGCACGCTCATGAGCGGTAGCGGCGTCGGAATCGGCGGGTGGTGGAGGGCCAGGATGGAGCCGTGGCGAGCGGGCGTGCTCAGCACTGTGCGCAGCCATTCCAATTGCGCGTTGGTCACTTCACCGTGGTGATAGCCCGGCACGCTGGTGTCGAGGGCAATAATTCGCAGGCCGTCGAGGTCAATCACTTGGTCGATGGGGTCCTGGTGGTCGGCGTTCTGATCGACGCGGGTCTGAACGTCGGTATATCGGACCTCGGGCGCCACCGGTGCGCCCGATTGGTTCTGGCGGAGCAGGGTACTGCGAAACGCGGCGCGCTTGTCGTGGTTGCCCATCACCCAGATGATCTTGGCTTCCCACTGGGCGGCGGCGGCCTCCATGATGCCGCGGATGCGGCGGTAGGCATCCGCTTCGCCCCGATCGGCGATATCACCGGTGAGAATGAGTGCGTCGGGGCGGATGCCGGAACGGTGCAACTGTTCGAGAGCGCGGTGCACCGTGTGGTCGGTGTCGATGGCGTCGTAGAGCGCAGCGCCCTCCGCGAGAAAATGCGTGTCGCTGAGGTGAACCAGAATCTTTTCAGCGGGCGCATACTGGCCCCAGTGCACGGTCGACATGCCCCACCCTTCGTCACGATCCAGCCTACGGGCTGCCACCGACACTCGGGTTCTGCGGTGCCACTACGCCGGAACGCCCGCGCTGCAGCGTGAGCGTCCAGGACGTCCCGCGCACCGCACCGGCCCCACGTTGCACGCCGTTATGCCCGGCGCACCCAGCCGGCCTCTCGCTCCTGGACGGCCCCGTCGAGGTCGAGGCCGCCGAGGGCGCCGCGCACGGCGTCACTCGACAACCCGGCGCGGCGCGACAGATCGGCGACCGTGCGCGGAGACCGACCGCTCAGGGCATCAAACACGCGGATCTGGTCGCTCGTTCGCGGTACCGGGCCGGGGCCCGCGTCGGTGTCTGGAAAGTCCAGGGGAACCTGAATCGACCGCTCGCCGACAAGCTCAGCCATTTCACTCGGATTCGTCACGCAGACGGCGGCGAATTCGCGAATCAGGCGATGGCAGCCGGCCGAGGTGGGGCTCGTGATCGGGCCGGGAACCGCGCCCAGTGGGCGGCCGAGGGCAGATGCATGGCCGGCCGTGTTGAGGGAGCCAGACCGCCAGCCAGCTTCGAGCACGATAGTCGCCGCACTGGATGCGGCAATGAGTCTGTTTCGTTGCAGAAACCGCCATTTTGTCGGTGCCGCGCCGCAGGGAAGCTCGGAGATGACGGCGCCGGAGGCCACGATCCGGGTCAGCAGGGAGTCGTGGCCGGTCGGGTAGAACCGGTCGACTCCCCCGGCGAGGAAGGCCACGGTGATTCCATCGCTGGCGAGCGCGGCCCGGTGCGCCATCCCGTCGATGCCATAGGCAGCACCCGACACGATGGCAAATCCGCGGTCGACGAGCCCGGCCGAGGCTTCCATGGCGATGTGTTCGCCGTATCCGGTGGCCGCCCGGGCTCCGACTAACGCGATGGAGTTGGGCAGGGCGGCGAGCGCAGAAGGCACGCCGCGCCACCAGAGCGCGAGCGGCGCATGCAGCTCGAGGTCGTTCAGAGCCTCGGGCCAGAGGGCATCCGTTGCCAACAGTAACCGGGCTTCGACGCGGGCCGCCTGTTGCAGAAAACGGATGACTTCGGTTGAGTTGAGCCGCGGGCGCCAGCGCTGCAGCCCCAGGTCGAGGGCGGCCTCAAGTTCGGCGCTCGTGTCGGCATCCGCGTCGCTGAAATCAATGGCCGGACTCACGGCGAACAGCACACGTGGGCCGACTGGCGCGTCGCCGGAGAGCGCGTCGCGCACCAGGGCGCCCAGGCGCACCGGGCTCCACGACTCGAGGATCGCGGTCAGGGCAACCCTGGCCCCGAGGCTAGCCACGAGCAGTCCGGCCGTGCCGTCTCCCGGTTCGGCTATGCCCGACCAGGCCGCGCGGGCGAACACCTCGGCGATAGCGGCGGTGTCGGTTCCCATCGCGTCGGTTCCCATCGCGTCTATTCTCACCGCGTCTGTTCCCATCGGGTCGGTTCCCACCGGGTCTGTTCCCATCGCGTCTGTTCCCACCGGGTCTGTGACGGTGAGGGTCGCTGTGTTGTCGGCGCTGCGCGTAACGGATGCGCGGCCCGAGACGACGGTGCTGCTAGCGTCATCCGAACGGCCACCCCCAGCGGTGCTCCCGGAAACGTCTGTGCTGCCGACGAGGTGAAGTGCGTTGGTGATCGGCATGTCGGTGATCGGCATGCTGTTAATAGGCATGCTGTTAATAGGCATGCTGTTAATAGGCATGCTGTTAATACGTATAGGGGCTACATCGTGGCCGCGTTCGCGGTTGGTGCCGAAGGTAGGTGGCGAGTCACCCGATGCCGCCATGCCGCCGCGTACCCCCAAAGCCAGCGCTCTGACCCGGGACTCGTCGAGACCGAACAACTTCATGATGTCATTCCTTTGCGTAGGTAGAGGGCTTGCCCGACCTGATCGGCGCCGGGACTGGTGAGACCGTCGTAATCTGCGAGAGTCCAGGCGATGCGCAGCACCCGGTCGTAGCCGCGCATGGTAATTCCGCCACGTTCGAGCGCACGGTCAAGGCCCGCCGTTGTGGCCGCGGTCAACCGAACCTGGGCGCCGCGCAGCCACGGGCCAGGAACCTGCGAGTTCAACGTCCACGGCGTGCTGGCGAGCCGCTCGGCCGCCGCAGCTCTGGCGCCAACCACCCGATTTCGGGCGCTGCCGCTGGTGAGCCGATTCGTGCCGGCGGCGAGGCGCAGCTGAGCGGCCGTGATGCGCTTGACGTTGAGCTGGATATCAATACGGTCAAGCAACGGTCCGGAGATGCGGGCGAGATACCGGCGGCGCGCGTTCGGCGGGCAGGTGCAGCTGAGGTCCCCCGCCCCATACTGCCCGCACGGGCAGGGGTTGGCCGCCATCACGAGCTGGAATCGGGCCGGAAAATGCGCGACGGCATTGGCCCGGTGAATGCTGATCCACCCCGATTCCAACGGTTGACGCAGGGCGTCAAGCACCGGCGAGGCGAACTCGGGAGCCTCGTCGAGAAACAAAACACCGTGCGAGGCCTGCGACGCGGCCCCCGGCCGAATCTGCCCGTTGCCACCCCCCACCATGGCCGCCGCCGTCGCCGTGTGATGGGGCGCCTCCCACGGCGGGCGGGTAATGAGGGCATCACCAAGCCCGAGGCCACCGAGTGAGCGCAGCGAACTGACTTCAAGCGAACTCGCCGGGTCGAGGTCGGGCAGCAGCCCCGGTAGGCGGGCCGCAAGCATGGTCTTGCCGGCCCCTGGCGGGCCCAGCAGAAAGACGTGATGTCCGCCGGCTGCGGCGATTTGCAGGGCCAGGATGGCGTCATCATTGCCGATCACGTCGGCCAGGTCGGGTTCGGCGTCGGTGCTGTTCGGCAGGGCCGCCGCGAGGATTGGCTCGACCGGTATCGGCGCGAGCTGGGCTCCGTGGAAGATCGCCGCATCACGCAGCGACGCGACGCCAATCACCCGCACATTGGGCACGAGCCGGGCCTCGGCCTCATTGCCGATCGGCACCATCACCGTTGTATACCCGAGGCGAGCGGCCGTCATCACGCCCGGAAGGATGCCCGGGGTTGGTCGCAGTCGCCCGTCGAGGGCGAGCTCCCCAAAGTGCACGACCTTGCCCACTGAGACGTGCGAAATGGTGCTGTCCGCGGCGAGGCACGCCAGTGCGATCGCGAGATCGAAGCCGGCGCCGTGTTTGGGTAACGCGGCCGGCGACAGATTGATGGTGAGGCGGTGAACGGTGAGCGGGCATCCGCTATTGGTGGCCGCCGCGCGTACCCGCTGGGTTGCCTGGGAGAGGGCCGCGTCGGGCAGACCGATCAAAATCATGCCGGGCAGTTGCGCCGAGATGTCGGCCTCGACCTCGACCAGTGCGCCGGTCAGGCCCAGCAGGGCAACGGCGTGGGTGCGAGCGATGCCCATCAGAACACGCCCTCGAGGTGTTCGATGACCGGTTGGCGGCCGTTTGGCGCGATCACCGCGATAACGTCGAGCCGGATCTGGCGCGGCCACCGCTCGGCCTGTACGCACCATGCGGCAGCGAGGCGGCGCATCCGGGCGAGCTTTTTGACGGTGATCGCTTCAAACGGATGCCCGAAGCTCAGGCTGCTGCGCGTCTTCACCTCGACGAAGACCACCGCAGAGCCGCGTTGCACGACGAGGTCGATCTCGCCCTCTGCGCAGCGCCAATTACGTGTCAAGATCGTGTAACCGGCACCCTCGAGAAAGCGAGCGGCCTGCTCTTCGCCGAGTTTGCCGACTTCGTCTTTACGCGCCACGAGTGCCTCCGAGAACCAGAGTGATGTCTCGGGGCCCGTGCAGCACCGGCCGCCACCACATTGGTGGAGAAGACCCCAACCGTGGTGCCTGTGGAGGAGGCGCTACGCGAAGTGCAGCACAGGCGGCACTGTTTGGTAGTCAGCTGCCCCGCGCAGCGCTACTCGTCGTGCATCACGAACAGGCGGCGCACGACGTCGCCGGCCACGAGCGCATCCAAGCTCTCGTTGAGGTCGGCGAGCGGGCGGGTATCGGTGTGCAGCAGTTCGACCGGCAAGAGGCCATCTCGCCACAGCTGCAGGTAGCGCGGAATGTCCCGGCTCGGCACCGAATCGCCCATGTAGGAGCCGAGCAGCCGATGGCCAAGCCCGGCAAACTGCAGGGCGGACGTCGTGATGGTCTGCTCGGGATGCGGCAGGCCGACCGACACCAGTGCGCCGCCGCGGGTGAGTAAGGCGAGGCTGGCTTCCATGACGCGGGCACTGCCGACGGCTTCGATGGCGAGGTCGACGCCATCTCCAGCGTGCGTGTGCACGAGCTCGGCCGCCTGGTCGGGCGATCCGGCATGCTGCGCGCCTAATCGGAGGGCCAGCTCCTGTTTCTGTGGCAACGGATCGATCGCGATCACGGTCGTGCCGGCTACCTGAGCCGCGGCCATCACGGCCATCAGGCCGACCGCGCCGAGACCGAAGACGATTACCGATTGGTCGGGCGCGAGGGCGCCGGTGTTGAGCACGGCGCCGATACCGGTGAGCGCCGCGCAGCCAAACATGGCGGCGACGTCGAAGGGAACGTCTTGGTCAATCACCACGACCGATTCGCGGGCGACGACCGCGTACTGCGAGAAGGCCGAGACGCCCAGGTGGTGGTTGATGCGCTCCCCCGAGTCGCTCGCCAGCACTGCCGGGCCGTGCAGCAGGTCGCCGGTTCCGTTCGCCGCGGCGCCGCGGTGGCAGAGCGCTGGTCGCCCAGCCAGGCAGGCCCGGCACTCGCCGCAGCTCGGCACGAACACCAGCACGACCCGGTCGCCGACGACCACATCGGTGATGCCGTCACCGATGGCTGCCACTGTGCCGGAGGCCTCGTGGCCGAGCGCCATCGGCAGGGGGCGGATGCGCGAGCCGTCGATCACCGACAGGTCCGAGTGGCAGAGGCTCGCTCGTTCGATGCGCACGAGTACCTCACCCGACCGCGGTACCGGCACCGGAATCTGCTCGAACGTCAGCGGTCGGCTGTCGGCGTAGGGGCGCGAGGAGCCGGCTTCGCGAAGAATCGTGCTGAGCATCGTTGCTGGAATCATTCCTCCAATCTATCGTCAGCTCCACGTACGCTGGGCATATGAAAACGCTGCGCAACCGGGTAACCGACTTCGGCATGTATGCCCTGAACGGCGTGCACCGGATGCTGCTGGCTCTAACGCGCGGACGCCTCGGCTGGACCATCGGCACCATGCAGACGGTCGAGCTGCACACGATCGGCCGCAGCAGCGGGCTTCATCGGTCGACGATGCTCACAGCGCCGGTGCAGGAGGACGGTCGATACATATTCGTGGCATCCAAGGGCGGCGACGACCGGCATCCGTTCTGGTACCTCAACCTCGTGGCGCAGCCAGCGGTGGACCTGACCATTCGCGGGGTGACGCGGCCGTTTCGGGCGCGCACCGCATCATCCGCTGAAAAAGCCGAACTCTGGCCGCGCATCGTCGCCGCTTACCCCGGATATGGCGCCTACCAGGGCAGGACCGCGCGCGACATTCCGGTGGTCATCTGCGAGCCGCGGATCTAATCGCGGATGGGGCCTGGGCCCGGACCATGGGCCCAGTTTATAAACTGGGCCCATGGACGGGGCCCAGGCCCCGTCCATGGCAGGGGTCAGGCTACCGGCTCGAGGGTCTCGGCGGCGACGATGGCCGGGAAGATCGGCGCGTGCACGCCGGCCATCTCCTCCAGCACCCGGATGACTTGGCAGCTGTACCCGAATTCGTTGTCATACCAGACGTACAGCACGGCCTTCTGGTCGGTGACGATGGTGGCGAGTCCGTCGACGATGCCGGCACGGCGAGAGCCGAGAAAGTCACTCGAGACGACCTCGGGCGAGTCGATGTAGTCGATCTGCCGGTGCAGCGAGGAGTGCAGCGACATGGTGCGGAGATACGTGTTGAGCTCGTCCTTGTCGGTCGCGCCGGCCAGGTTGAGGTTGAGGATGGCCATTGACACGTCGGGGGTGGGCACGCGAATGGCGTTGCCGGTGAGCCTGCCGGCCAGCTCGGGCAGGGCCTTGGCCACGGCCTTGGCCGCACCGGTCTCGGTAATGACCATGTTGAGCGCGGCCGAGCGGCCGCGGCGGTCGCCGGAGTGGAAGTTGTCGATGAGGTTCTGGTCGTTGGTGAAGGAGTGCACGGTTTCGACGTGGCCGTCGATGATGCCGTAGCGGTCGTTGATGGCCTTCAGCACCGGGGTGATCGCGTTCGTGGTGCAGGACGCCGCAGTGATGATGCGGTCGCTGGCCAGAATGTCGCCGTGGTTAATGCCGTGCACGATGTTCTTGAGCGCGCCCTTGCCCGGCGCGGTCAACAGCACTCGCGCGACTCCTGGGCACTTCAGGTGCTGCGACAGGCCCGCTTCGTCGCGCCACTTGCCGGTGTTGTCGACGACGATGGCGTCGTGGATGCCGTACTGCGTGTAGTCGACGCTGGCCGGGTCGGCGGAGTAGATCACCTGGATCAGCGTGCCATTGGCCAGAATGGTGTTGTTCTCTTCGTCGATGGTGATCGTGCCCTCGAAGGGGCCGTGCACCGAGTCGCGGCGCAGCAGGCTCGCGCGCTTGATCAAATCGTTGGCGGATCCGCGCCGCACGACAATCGCTCGCAGACGCAGCCCCTGGCCACCACCGGCGTGCTCGATCAAGATTCGCGCGAGCAGTCGGCCAATGCGGCCAAACCCGTAGAGCACGACGTCGGTACTGGTGCGACCATCGAGTCCGTGCTGGCCGACCACGTCGGCCAGTTCGCCGCGCAAGTATTCCTCCAGGGTGACGCCGTCGTTCTGCTCGCGAAAGCCGACGGCCAGGCGTGCTAAGTCGACCGAGGCTGCGCCGAGACCCAGCCGGTCGAGCTCTTGCAGAATCGGCAGCGTCTCGGCGAGCGGCAACTCGACATCCGCTATGTGACGGGCGAAACGGTGGGCCTTGAGCAGTCCGATGACCGACTTGTTCACTAGGCCGCGTCCATACACGCTGGTAACAACGTTGTTGTCCCGGTAGAGGCGCCCGATCAGGGGAATCATCGCCTCGGCCAAGGCCTCACGGTTGCTCCATGTTGCACGGGCACGATCAGCGTCCTGAATCACAGGGTTGCCTTCCTAAACCTTCGTTGGTTAGTCCGTTAAACGGATCATGTCCGGCCACCCACGGTCCCGGAGTAATTCTTACTCGTCGAGCGCCAGTTCCTTGGGGAGTTCGAAGTCTTTCGACGCGAGTTCTTCTACGTTGACGTCCTTGAAGGTCAGCACGCGCACCGACTTCACGAATCGGTCGGAGCGGTAGACGTCCCAGACCCAGACGTCTTTCATGGTCAGTTCAAAATAGAAATCGTGTTCGGTGTCACGGCGCACCAATTCGACCTCATTGGCGAGGTAGAAGCGTCGTTCGGTTTCGACGACGTACTGAAACTGTCCGACTACGTCTCGATATTCCCGGTACAGGGCCAACTCGACCTCGCGGTCGTAGTCCTCGATTTCGTCTTCTTCCATGGTGATCTCATCTTACGCTGAGATTTTGAGCCACGATTTTCGGTGTAAGGGGCTCGGTCCGAGCAGGTTGATCGCGCTCATGTGGGCTGCACTGCCGTACCCCTTGTTCGACGCCCAGCCGTAGCCAGGCTCTTCGTCGTGCGCGGCGATCATCAGGCGATCGCGGTGCACCTTCGCGATGACGGATGCCGCCGCCACCGACCCACAATCCCGGTCAGCCTTGATACGAGTCACGACGTTCAGGGGGGTGGCCAACGCCTTGTTCAGCCAGTCGTCGCTGCCGTCGAGCAACACGATGCTGCCGGCCACGTCGACGCCCTGCGCATACAGGTCGGACAAGGCACGCTTACCGGCAAGGCCGAGGCAAGCGATAATACCGAGTTCATCGACCTCCGCGGCCGAGGCGAGGCCAACAGCAGAGAATGTCGCCCAGGCGACGGCGAGCGGCGCGAGCAGCTCCCGGCGCGGCTCGCTGAGCATCTTCGAATCGCGCAGCCCCTGCGGCATGCTCAAAACGGAAGCGTTCACCGCGGCAAATCCCACTGCCACCGGCCCGGCGAGGGCCCCGCGACCGACCTCGTCACAGCCGATCACGAAGCTTGCACCGGTGCGCAACAGGTCGAACTCCACCTCGAGGGTGGGATCGGACACCGCCACTACTGCGCACCCTGCTCGTGCTGTGCGCCCTGCTCGGTCTGCTCGACCTCGCGGAACACGTCAGGGTAGTCATCGAGCCAGGCCCAATGGTCGAGCGGCCAGCTCACCACCAGCGCTCGACCGACGACGTTCTCGACGGGCACATAGCCCTTACCAGCCGTCTCGCCGTTGTAGCGGGAATCCTTGGAGTTGTAGCGATTGTCGCCCATCATCCAGAGCGAATCAGCCGGAATTGTGACATCGAAGTCATCCCTGGAGACCTTGGTCTCACCGGCCGGCAGCAGCGCGTAGGCCGACTCGTCGAGTGGAATATCGTTGACACTCATCTGGCCGAGGGCATTGCAACAGACAACGTGGTCGCCGGACAGCCCGATGACCCGCTTGATCAAGTGGTCATTGCTGTCGGGAGCTGACAGTCCAACGACAGACAGGAGCCAGTCGGCTCCGGCCACGATCGGGTTCTGCACGATCTCGGCCTGCGGCAATAGCCATCCGCCCGGGTCCTTGAACACGATGACGTCGCCGCGAGTGATCGGAATCAGGTCGGGTTCGAGCTGGTTCACAATGATGCGGTCATTGACTTGCAGGGTGTTCTCCATCGACCCAGATGGAATGTAGAACGAGCGGATCAAAAAGGTCTTGATCAGAAACGAGATGAGCAGTGCGACCACAAAAATGATGAGGAGGTCGCGAATGAACAGCAAGACACTGCGCTGCTTGCTGGGTGCCATCTTTCTGGGATACCTCTTCGACCCTGATACCCGGTGGTCGGGCTGAGAGGCGAGCACTTCATCTGTCATTTAACCGCCTGAGCTCCCCATCAGTTTAGGTGATGGGGAGCTCAGGCAAATGCGGGGTCAGCGCGAGAGTTAGCGCTTTTCCTTGATCTTGGCCTTCTTGCCACGCAGGTCGCGCAGGTAGTACAGCTTCGCGCGACGAACGTCGCCGCGGGTCACGATCTCGATGTGGTCGATGACCGGGGAGTGCACCGGGAAGGTACGCTCGACGCCGATCTGAAAGCTGACCTTGCGAACGCAGAACGTTTCGCGCACGCCTTCGCCGGAGCGGCCGATGACGACTCCCTGGAAGACCTGGATACGAGAGCGGGTTCCCTCAATGATGTTGACGTGAACCTTGACGGTGTCGCCGGCACGGAAGTCAGGAAGATCCTTCTTCAGTGATGGGGCGTCTACCGCGTCGAGAATATGCATGTTGTTTCGCTCTCTGTACCCGCCACAGGTCGACTACGCTAGGTGCTTCATTCGAAGCAATCAGTATGAGGATGTGCGCCGCAACGAGCAGGTTCCCCTGTGGCAGAGTCCTGCAGCGGCACAATCGCCAAGTCTGCCATGAATTCGGCCACGCGCCAAGTCAGGCCCCAGCCCAGGTCAGGGTCGGTCGCGCTTTTCTTCGATAACAATGACGTCTGGCGTGTTGCCGCGTGCAAAAGTCGGTGCCGGTTTCGAGATATTTGGCGACGCATAGGGCAGTGGATGCTGCGGCCCGGCTGGTGCAGACTGCCCGCGTGCGGTCTGTTCCACCAGATCAACCATCGCGCGCATTCGACGCTTAGCCGAGCCGAACAGTTCCCAGACCGCGAACCAGAAGACGGCGATGCCGCCGATAATGACGAGCACGCTGAGCCAGCCGGCGGCATCCGTTGACAAGGGAACAGCGATGATGAGCGCGTGCCAGAGGGCCAGTACGCCGACGTCGGCGTAGGAAAGCGCCCGGGCTTCGCGCACTTCTTTGCGCGCATAAAAGAGGAGGGCAACGAGAAGCAGCCCGAAACCAATGAGGACAGCTGCGAAGAAAATGCCCAGCACAGCCCAGGCACCGGATCCGAAGATCGCGGACCCAACGAGGAGCCAGAGCGGCAGGGCTCCGGCGGCAATGAATTGCCAGTGGTAAAAGGCTCGGCGGATGATCACCGGGTCAGCCTATCGGCGCACTCTGGGGCTTTCCTTGGCGTTCGCTGGAGGCAGAAGATGGGCCGTCAGAATGGGCCGGACGGGCTTTCAGGTCGAGTGCGTTCAGGTCGTGGGCTGCTGAATGGTGCGCAGCAGCAGGTCGGGGCGTACGCGTTCGGTGCGTTCGATTTGCTGCTCGTGGCGCCAGGTACTGATGGCACCGTGGTTGCCGCTGAGCAACACCGGCGGCACATCGAGGCCGCGCCAGCTGGACGGTTTGGTGTAGCTGGGGTATTCCAGTAGGCCGTCTTCGTGGGATTCCTCAACGAGGCTCTCAGGGTTGCCGACGACGCCGGGAATGAGACGTCCGATCGCTTCAATCATGGCCATCACTGCGACCTCTCCCCCGTTGAGCACATAGTCGCCGAGGCTGACCAGGCGCACCCGGCCGCGCTGTGAGTAGTGGTCCACGACGCGCTGATCGATGCCCTCGTAGCGGCCGCATCCGAAGACGAGGTGCCGTTCGAGCGACAGTTCGCGGGCCATGGCCTGGGTGAACTGGTCGCCAGCCGGCGACGGAAAGATGAGGATCGGGCCGTCGTCGGAGGCGTTGACGGTGGCTGGCGTTTCGGTCAAGGCTGCCTCGGGCGAAGCACCGAGGATGGCGTCGAGGGCGGCTCCCCAGGGTTCTGGCTTCATCACCATACCGGCGCCACCGCCATAGGGAGTGTCGTCGACCGAGTGGTGCCGGTCGTGGGTGTGGTCGCGCAGGTTGTGCACGCCCAGTTCGATCAGTCCACTCTGGCGAGCCTTGCCGAGCAGCGACAGGTCGAGCACATCGAAGAATTCCGGAAAAATGGTGACAATGTCAATGCGCATGGTCAAATTCTAGAAGAGTCCGGCGTGCGCTTTCGCCTCCAGATAGCGGTCGATGACCAGATCAACCAGTGCGCCGGGGGCATTTTCCCCCGGCAGGAGCAGCGGGGCGGTGACCAGCTCGGCGCCCGCGCTCTGGGCACGGGTGAGATCAAAAAAGTATCCGGGCGCCATGAGATAGGTGCTCACCGTCACACTGTCGGTGCGCAGCCGGGCCTCGATGAGGGCATCAGCCAAGCGCGGGGTTGCGGCGGAGAGAAAACCGACCGTGACCGGCACGTCAAGGCGTTCGGCGAGCATGGCGCCAACCGTGCGGCAGTCATCGACCGCCCGCTCGTCACTGGAGCCGGCGGCAGCGAGCACGATTTCACTATGTGCCCCGCCGGTGAACCCCGCGGCACGCAGCCGCAATTCGAGCACGTCGATGAGGCGTTTGTCGGGGCCGAGGGCGCGCGAGAGAGTCGTCACACGCCCCGGAACACGGGTTTCGCGCTGCAGATCCACGTGAACGTGATAGCCGGCGGAGAGCAGGAGGGGCACGACCACGGCGGCGTGATTCGGGCGCAGCGCGCCCAGGCTCGCCACAACATCCGGTTGTTGAACATCGACGAAACCTCCAGTCACGCCCAAATCGGGGCGAGCATCGGCGACGGCCTCGACGAGCGCAGCGATGGCGGCCTGACCGTCAGCTGAGCTCGTGCCGTGCGAAATAGCGACGAGTGCGGCGGTGAGCGCAGCCTGCTGTGGGGCATCCGTTTGGTCAGTGCGGAGTCGATCGGCCCGCACCTGATCGGTGCTGGCCGGATCGGTTCGCACCCGCAGGGAACTGAGTCGTTCGTCGAGCAGGATCATGCCGCGCTCTACAGTTCACGGGGGGCGTGCACGCCAGGCTCGACGGCGACCTCGATGAAACCGCCAACGACGCGGGTTTCGTAGGTGTTCAGCACGAGCGTCGGATTGGTGAAGCATTCTCCGGTGCCGAGGTCGTACACCTCTTTGTGCAGCGGCGAGGCGATGGTGGGGCGGTCACCCTTGGAGCCGACGATGCCGCGGGCCATGACGTTGGCCTCGGTGTGCGGGTCGCGGTGGTCGACGGCGTAGATCTCGGTCGGAGAGAGCAGAAACAGGGCAATCTGTTTCATGCGGATGAGGGCGGCTTCGCCCCAGCTGGGTTCCAGGTCGGTCACGGCGCAGGCGCGCTCCCACACCAGAGTCGGGCGGGCCACGGTCATGGTCTGGTCTGGTCTGTCATCGTCATGGTGCGCTCCCCGGGGTTTCGCGTTTGTGCGTTGATGCCACGGTAGGCGAGCCATATTTCGGCCAGTCGCCCGCTATGTTTCCCCGCCGTGAAACTCGCCTCACAGCGGGGGTGCGCAGCTGTGGGGCTTTGGATCAGTAGTGGACACATGCGCGACACGAGGGGGAAACTGCCCCAAACTACGCTCACAATTGCCCCGCCTTGAAAGGATGCTGATGCCAGCTTCGGATGAAACCGCCTCCGCGTATTCTGCCTCAGACCCCACAGCTCTCGTTGTGGGCGCGACACATGCCGTCATACCAGCCAGCGCAGCGGATGCCGCCCGTCCCGCTGCCGAGACGCCGCGCCGGGTCATCGTGATCGGCGGCGGCCCGGCCGCCCACCGCCTCACCGATGCCCTGCACTCGCGGGACACCAAGCAGACGCTCTCGATCGTCGTGTTGGCCGAGGAGAACCACCGGCCCTACGATCGGGTCGCACTCAGCCACCGGCTCACCGGCCTGATCGACCTCACCCTGGAGCCCACCGCACCGTGGGACAGCGAGCGCATCGCACTGCGCATCAACGAGCGAGCGACCAGCATCGACCGGGTGAACCACACCGTTACGACGTCCACCGGGGCTCTGCTCGAGTATGACGACCTCGTGCTCGCTACCGGGTCGAGCGCCCCCGTGCCCGAGATGCCCGGCCGCGAACACATTCGGGTATACCGCACCCTCGACGACGTCGATGCCCTGGTCGACGAACTCGCCGCCCTGACCGTCTCGCTCGGCCGCGCCCCGCGCATTGTCGTGGCTGGCGGCGGGCTGCTCGGCCTCGAAGCGGCCGGTGGATTGCACACGCTCGGCGCCGAGTCGGCCATCGTGCACTCCGGTGGCTGGCTGATGTCGGCCCAGCTCGACGAGGGCGGCGGGCAGGCGCTCGGCCGGCTGATCATCGCCCAAGGAATCGAGCTGCACCTCGGCACCCGGGCCTGCACCATCCTCACGACGGGCGACAACAGCGCAGTGACCGGCCTACAGCTTTGCAACGGCCGCCAAATCGACGCCGACCTGGTCGTCTACGCGATCGGCATTTCGCCGCGCGACGAGTTGGCCCGGGCGGCCGGACTGCTCATGGGCACCCGCGGCGGCGTCACGATCGGCAACGACTGCCGCACCAGCGATGCGAACATCTGGGCGATCGGCGAGGTCGCGAGCTGGAACGAGCGCTGCGTCGGCCTCGTCGCCCCGGCCAACGCCATGGCCGAGGTTGTCGCCGATCGACTGCTCGGCGGCACGGCCGAGTTCACCACCGTCGACGATGCCACCAAACTCAAGCTCTCCGGCGTTGACGTCGCGAGCTTCGGCGATGCCCTGGCGACCACACCGGGTTCGCTCGAGATCGTCTACGCCGACCCCGCCCGCGGGCTGTACCAGAAGCTTGTCATGACCGACGATGCGAAAACCCTGCTGGGAGGCATCTTCGTCGGCGATGCCACCCCGTACTCGGCGCTGCGCCCGATGGTCGGACGCCAGCTGCGCAGCGAGCCCGCCGCGTACCTTTCGGCGGCCGGTGCCGAGGCTCCAGCCGGCGACGAACTGCCAGACGACGCCCTGGTCTGCTCCTGCAACATGGTTTCGGCCGGTGCGGTGCGGCAGGCGGTGCGTGGCGATGATCATACTGACGGTTGCACCGAACTCGGCGCACTGAAAGCCTGCACCAGGGCTGGCACGCAGTGCGGTTCGTGCGTGCCACTGGTCAAGAAGATTCTCGAGGCCGAACTGACGGCATCCGGTCAAACGGTTTCGCACGCGCTGTGCGAACACTTCGAACTGAGCCGGCAGGAGCTGTTCGACTCGGTGCGGGTGCTCGAGCTCACCTCGAGCGACGAGATCTTCTCCCGCTTCGGCACCGGCCGCGGCTGCGATGTGTGCAAACCCGCGGTCGGCTCGATTCTGGCCAGCCAGAACAGCTCATATATTTTGGATGCCGGCCGCGGCACCCTGCAAGACACCAACGACCGCGCCATGGCCAACATGCAAAAGGACGGCACCTACTCGGTAGTCCCCCGCATTCCGGGCGGCGAGATCACACCGACCAAACTGGCCGTTATTGCGCAGGTCGCGCTCGACTTCGACCTCTATACCAAGATCACCGGTGGGCAGCGGATCGACCTGTTCGGCGCCCGACTGGAACAGCTGCCCGACATCTGGCGCATCCTCGTCAACGCCGGGTTCGAGTCCGGACAGGCATATGGCAAGTCGCTGCGCAATGTGAAGAGTTGCGTGGGGTCGACCTGGTGCCGGTTCGGCGTGCAGGATGCCGTCGGCCTCGCCATTCGGCTGGAATTGCGCTACCGCGGGCTGCGTGCCCCGCACAAATTCAAGTTCGGGGTGTCGGGCTGCGCCCGGGAGTGCGCAGAGGCCCGCGCGAAGGACGTCGGAATCATCGCGAGCGACAGCGGCTGGAACATGTATGTCGGTGGCAACGGCGGCTTTCAGCCCGCGCACGGGCAGCTGCTCGCGACCGACCTCGATGAAGAAACCCTGATCAAGTACATCGACCGCTACATGATGTACTACATTCGCACCGCCGATCGGATGCAGCGCACCGCTCGGTGGATGGAAGACCTGGGCGGCGGCCTCGAACACGTGCGCGACGTGGTCATCAACGACTCGCTCGACCTCGCCGACGAGCTCGAACAGGCCATGCTCGCCCACGTCGACAACTACGAAGACGAATGGGCCGCGACGCTCGCCGACCCGGAGCGGCTGCGCCGGTTCCGCTCCTTCGTGAACGCCCCGACCGAACCAGACCCGAGCATCGCGCTCGTTACGGAGCGTGACCAAATCAGACCGGCGACTCCGGCCGAACGAGCCGCATCGGGTACTGTGCTTCTAAGTGGAAGCCGCATTCCCGTTCGAAAAGAGTAAGCAGATGACAGCCCGCAGTTCCCGCTCAGTTGGGCACGTTACCCCCGGCCAAGTCACCCTCGTCGGCGGTGGGCCCGGCGCCGCTGGGCTGCTCACCATCGCCGCCGTGACGGCCTTGGCCCAGGCGGGTGTCGTGTTGTTCGACCGTCTCGCCCCCCACGACGAACTCGCCCTGCTCGCACCCCACGCGACTCTCATCGACGTCGGTAAGCGAGCAGGCAACCACCCGATCTCACAGACCGGAATCGAAGAACTCATGGTGGAGCACGCCCTCGCCGGCAAACGCGTGGTGCGGCTAAAAGGCGGCGACCCCTATGTGTTCGGGCGCGGCAGCGAAGAAGTGCTCGCCTGCCACCGCAACGGCATTGCGGTGACGGTCATTTCCGGCGTCACAAGTGCGATCGCGGTGCCGGCGGCGGCGGGAATCCCGCTAACCCATCGCGGCATCAGCCACGCGTTCACCGTGATCAGCGGCCACGCGCCGCTCACCGACAACGAACTCGCGGGCCTCACCCTGCTCGGCAGCACCATCGTCATACTGATGGGCGTCGGCACGTTGCCGACCCTGAGCCAAGGATTGCTGCGCCACGGCATGCCCGCCACTATGCCGGTAGCCATTATTGAACGTGGCTTCAGCGCCACCCAGCGCACGACCGTAAGCACGCTCTCGACGGTGCTGGCCGATGCCGCGGCGGCCAGCGTGCGTAGCCCCGCCGTTCTCGTCGTCGGCGAAGTCGTGCGTCTCGCCTTTAGTGGCGACGCCGCCGCGGAAGTTCTCGTGGCCCATGCTGCCGAGTTCGCGATGACCGACTGATGGCGGGAGCGAATGACGAAAGCTGGCCCGGCACCACCGAACCGATCGAAGCCGCTGCCCCGTTTCTGCAGCCGAACCAGCTCGAAGGCTTTCGCATTGGAGTCACCAGCGATCGGCGTTCGGGCGACCTGATCGACGCATTCGAGCGCCGCGGGGCGCGGATTGTGCACGCCCCGACGCTGCGCATCGCGCACTCCCAGCAGGACGGCCCGCTGCTCGATGACACTCGCAGCATGATCACAGCACGTCCCGACATTCTGCTCGCGACCACCGGTTACGGGGTTCGACGGTGGTTTGAAGTGGCCGAGGTCGATGGAATCGGCTCCGACCTCACCGAAGCCCTATCCGATACGACAATTCTGGTGCGCGGGCCGAAGGCCCGTGGCGGAATTCGCGCGGCCGGGCTGAACGACTCGGGTATGAGCGATTCTGAAACGACAGCGTCCCTCGTCGATAAGGTTTTAGCCGAGTATCCGCCGGGGCTGACCATCGGCATTCAGGTACACGGGGCCACCGACGAGGTGCAGCTCGACCGACTGCGCGCCGTGCACGAGCGCGTGCTCGTGGTCGCGCCGTATCGCTGGATCGCCATCGACAACAGCGACGAGCGCGTCTACAAGCTGGTCGAGGCCATTTGCGCCCGCCAGCTCGACTGCGTCACGTTCACGAGCGCGCCGGCCGTCGACGCCCTGTTCACCGCGGCCGAGGGAATGGATGTCTACCCCGAGCTGATTGCCGCGCTCCAGACCGAGGTCTGCGCCGCCGCCGTCGGCCCGGTGACCAGTGCGCCGCTCGTAGCAGCGGGCATCACGCCCATCCAACCGACCCGGTTTCGCATGGGCGCGCTGATTCGGCTGGTCTGCGAGCACCTAGAACAGAACATGATCGAGCGCGTTGAGACCCAGAACGGACTCGTCCAGCTACGCGGCTCCATCGTGCAGATCGGCAATGAACGCGTGCAGCTTCCGCCGACGGCGCTCGCGATTCTGCGCGCGTTGGTACGAGCGCGCGGGGCGGTCGTCTCCCGCGACGACCTCACGCTGATGCTGGCCGGCGACTCCGACGATCACGCCATGGAAGTCTCGCTCAGCCGGCTGCGGCAGACGCTCGGCGTGCCAGGGTTGGTCGCAACCGTGGTCAAGCGCGGGTACCGGCTCAACGTCTAGGGCTTCCGGCACACAAATGCCGGGTTCTGCCACTGCGAACTTCAGTGGGAGAACCCGGCACAGGTACGAGCAACGAGCCTTACGGACGGTCGGCCGGGGCAGCATCCGTTTCAGATTCGACTGCGGCGACAGCGTCAGCCGGGTCCTCTGGCAGCTCTTCGAGCAAGCCGGGCGGCGGCGTGATCGTGACCACGCCGTTCTTCACGTCGACGCTGGGCACGATGGCCTTCACGAACGGGATCATGACGTCGCCGGTGGGCGTCTTGACGATCAGCAAATCTTGCGCTGGCATGTGTTCGAGGCGACCGATGGTGCCGATGCGCACACCGTCACGCATGACGGCGAGACCGACCAGCTGGTGGTCGTACCAGGCGTCTTCTTCATCCGACTGCTCGGCGACGTCCGCATCGATCCAGAGGATCGCCTTCGCGAGCGTTTCTGCCGTTGACCGGTCGGGAACATCCTTGAAAAAACCGACAGCGTGCTGGTTGTACCAGCGCAACTCGACGAGTTCAATCGTCTTGCCGTGCCAGGCCGAGCCGGTTGGAACCTGCAGGGTGAACACGGCGCCCGGGACGAAACGTCGTCCCGGGTCGTCCGTGAACAGTTCGAGCTTGATTGCTCCCTTGAGGCCGTGAGCCTTGGTCAGGCGCCCCACCCTTAACTGCTGGGTGCGGTCCTTCTCGCTATCGTCCACAGATCTAAAAATCGGTGTCGACGACGTCAACGCGTACGCGTCGACCATCGGCCAGAGCCGCAACGAGGGTGCGCAGGGCCTTGGCGGTGCGACCAGCACGACCAATGACCCGGCCGAGATCCTCGGGGTTCACCCGAACCTCGAGCACATCACCTCGCGCAGAGTTCTTTTCTGCAACGTGCACATCGTCCGGGTGATCAACGATCCCCTTGACGAGGTGTTCGAGCGCGGGAGCAAGCAACAGTTACGCCTCGTCGGTTGCTTCGGCAGCAACCTCTTCTACCTTGGCGACCGGCTTCTCGACCTTGGGCTTGAGAACCGGCTTCTTCTTCTCATCAGCGACGAAAGCAACCTTCGGTTCCTTCACCTTGACGGTGTTCTTAGCGTTCTTGTCACCCTTGAAGATGCCCCAGTCGCCCGTGAGCTTGAGGAGCGCAGCAACCTGCTCGGTCGGCTGAGCGCCGACGCTGAGCCAGTACTGCGCACGCTCGGACTTGACCTCGATGACCGAGGGCTCTTCCGTGGGGTGGTAGATGCCGATTTCTTCGATGACACGACCGTCGCGCTTGGTGCGCGCGTCGGCAACGACGATGCGGTAATACGGTGCACGGATCTTGCCCATGCGCTTCAGACGGATTTTGACAGCCACAATTCTCCAGTGTTGATTCGGTGTTTGGCGAACCTTGGGCCGTGAGCGTGGGGGCACACTCGGCATAAGCTCTATAGGATCACGCTGCACCGAGATAGAGGGTCGGGCACAACGGATCGCGACTAATCATTCTGTCAGAGATTCGTTGCGCGGTGTTAATCGAAACCCGATAATCGAAACTCAATGACTTTTGCCTGCCCACCCAAGGAGCGCCCGTGCCACTGGACTTTGCCCGATCCGCACGCTCGACCGTGGGCATCGAGTGGGAGGTCGCGCTCGTCGACCGGTCGACCGGCGATCTGGTCAATATCGCCGACGAGGTGCTCGATACCCTGCGCGGCCCTGACGGCTCGGCACACCCGACGATCACCGGCGAGTTGCTGCTCAACACGGTCGAGCTGGTGTCCGGCGTGCATAATACCGTAAGCGGTGCGGTAGCGGATGTCGCCGGCCAGCTCGGCGAGGTACGCCGCGTTCTTGCGGAACGCGAGGTCGACGTCATCTGTAGCGGATCGCATCCGTTTGCGCAGTGGTTTGACCAGACCATCACCGACAAGGCGCGGTACCACAAGCTCATTGACCGCACCCAGTGGTGGGGGCGCAACATGATGATTTGGGGCATTCACGTGCACGTGGGCATTGAGGACAAGGCCAAAGTCATTCCGATCATGAACGGCCTGCTCAGCTACGTTCCGCATTTGCAGGCGCTGAGCGCGTCAAGCCCGTTCTGGGCTGGCATCGACACCGGGTATGCCAGCAACCGCTCCCTCATGTTTCAGCAGCTGCCGACCGCCGGCCTGCCGTGGGATCTGCCCGACTGGGAAGCGTGGGAGCGTTACGTCGACGACATGGCGGTGACGGGTATCGTCGAGGACGTCACCGAGGTGCGCTGGGACATTCGCCCCTCGCCGCGCTGGGGCACGATCGAAATTCGGGTCTGCGACGGCGTCTCGACCACCGTGGAACTCGGCGCGATCGCCGCGTTCATCCAGTGCCTGGTCGAGTGGATGTCCACCCTTCTCGACGCGGGCGAAGACGTACCGCGCATGCAGCCGTGGTTCGTGCGCGAGAACAAGTGGCGGGCGGCCCGCTACGGGCTCGATGCACAGATCATCCTCGATGCCGTAGGCACCGAGTGCCTGGTAACGGATGACGTGCGTCGCCTGATCCAGACCCTCTCCCCCCTCGCCGAGCGGCTCGGTTGCCTGCCGGAGCTGCTGGCCCTCCACCGCATCATCGACGACGGCGGCAGCTATCAGCGGCAGCTCGCCGTCGCCGCTGCAAACGGAGGCAGCCTGCCGGCGGTCGTTGCGGCACTCAGCCACGAGCTGGCGCAGGGGCTCGGGAGTTAGTTTCAGCTCCGCAGGTGCGGAACGCCTAGTATGCAAGCAGGTCACAGAATTCCTGACCGGTGCACCACTGAGCAAAGGCGAACCGTGAGATACCTTGTGGCTGCACTTCGGCTGGCTGTCGCAGTAGTGGGCATAGTGGCGATTGTGTCGACGTTCTACGACACGGCCACTCGCGCGACGATCAACCCGTTTAATTTTTTCGGGTATTTCACCATGCAGAGCAACATCATTCTGGTACTCGTGCTGCTGGTCACCGCACTCGTTTCCTTCTCTGGACGACGCCAGCGGCCATCGTTGGTCGTGGCGCGAGGCTGCGCCACAACCTACATCGTCATCACCGGCGTCATGTACAACGTGCTGCTGGCGGGACTCGAGGGCGGCGTTTCCCTCGCGTGGGCCAACACCGTGCTACACATCATTCTGCCCATCTACGCCGCCCTTGATTGGGTGATCTTCAGCGATCGAAGCCCCCTCCCCGTCAATAAAATATGGATTCCCCTCGTCTACCCCATCGTGTGGATCATCGTCATCATCATCCGCGGGGCAACCGATGGATGGGTACCGTACCCGTTCTTGGACCCGGCACAGGGCTACGGTGTCGTCGCGCTCTACGCCCTCGCTATCGCTGTGGCCACTGTCGTGTTTGCTGCCATTGTCTGGGGCATCAGCCGAGTGCACGGTGTCCGCAGTTCTGCACTGACCTCAAACGCACGGTGACCGGCACCCCACGAGCGCCGTTCAGCATGTCTGACGCAGTTCCCGTGGTGCGGGTGTGACGCGGGAGCATCCGCTGGCCTGCGTAGGGTCAGGCGTTTTTGCTGTCGCGCCAGGCTAGCCAGTCGATGGCTGGGCCAAGGTCGTAGTCTGGGCCGGAGATTCCGACCGTGAACAAGCGGGTGCCGAGGTCGTAGAGAGCGTCGGCGTCTTCCACGGTGCGGCCGCGCAGCTCGGTGGAAATCTCGATCTCGCTGATATCGCGGCCGACCTCGTCGCACCAGGCGGCGAGCACGCCGAGCTTGTGCTCGAGTACCTCGGGGTTGGAGAACGAGTGCCAAATGTCGGCGTGCTGGGCGACGATGCGCAGGGTTTTCTTCTCTCCGCCGCCACCGATGAGCACCGGGATGTCGCGGGTCGGCGGCGGGTTGATCGTGGCCCAGCGAGCCTTGATGCGGTTCAGGCTGTCGTCGAGGGCGTTCAGTCGGGTTCCGGGTGTGCCGAATTCGTAGCCGTACTCCTGGTAATCGCGCTCGAACCAGCCCGCTCCGGTGCCCAGAAGAAAACGTCCGCCGCTGATGTGGTCGATCGTTCGGGCCATGTCGGCCTGCAGGTCGGCGTTGCGGTAGCTGTTGCAGTTGACCAGGGCGCCGAACTGGATGGTCGTGGTCTGCTCGGCCCAGGCAGCGAGGATTGTCCACGATTCAAAGTGCAGGCCGTCTGGGTCACCGTTGAGCGGAAAGAAGTGGTCCCAGTTGAAAGCGAGGTCGAAGCCTCGGGCCTCGACCTCGGTGAGGGTGTCACGAATCTTGGAGTAGTGGGCATGCTGCGGGGCGATCTGCACGCCCATCCGCACGCTCTGCTTCGCCGCGCTCTGCTTCGCCGCGCCCGATTCGTTCGTCGTCGAGGTCATGTACCCACCCTAGGGCCACGCCCCGGCCGCGCCTCGGTGGCCCATTCCGCGCGGGTTCCCAGCTCGTTCACTGGGCCCACCTTATGAACAGGGGCCCAGTTTATAAACTGGGCCCGCGGACGGGGCCCGGGCCCCGTCCCAAAATAGGCCGGGCACGGGGCGAGCGGATGCTACCGGCCGAGCATTTTCTGCAGGGCGGCCATTTCTTCTTCGGTGGGGCCGCCTGCCTTGCCCTTGCCGGGCTGGGCGCCGGAGCCGAGGCCGAAACCGGAGCCGACGGCATCCGTTTTCGTGGTCTCGCCGGCAGGCTTGACGCCCGCGGCAATCGCGGCGTTTTCGGCGGCACGCTTGGCCGGGTTACCCGACTTGGAGCCCTTCTTCTTTTGTTGTACCTTCGGCTTGCCACCGTATCCGGCACCGGGGATCGGGCCCATGCCGGGAATATTGGGCATACCGCCCTTGGCGACGGTCTTCATCATCTTGGCGGCCTGCTCGAAGCGTTGCACGAGTTGGTTGACCTCGGTGACGCTTGAGCCGGATCCCTTGGCGATGCGCAGGCGACGGGAGCCGTTGAGCAGCTTGGGGGTGGTGCGTTCGAGCTTGGTCATCGACTGGATGATGGCCTCGGTGCGCACGATCTCGCGCTCGTCGAAGTTTTCGAGCTGTGCCTTCATGGCTCCGGCGCCGGGCAGCATGCTCATCATCTTCTTGATCGAGCCCATGTTGCGCAGCTGCTGCATCTGGCCCAGGAAGTCGTCGAGGGTGAAGGTGTCGGTCGCGAACTTCTCGGCGACCTTGCGGGCCTCATCTTCGTCGAACGCACCCTGTGCCTGCTCGATCAGGGTGAGAATATCACCGAGGTCGAGGATGCGGCCGGCCATGCGGTCGGGGTGGAACGGCTCGAAGTCGTCGAGCCCTTCACCGGTGGAGGCGAACATGATCGGGCGGCCGGTCAGCGAAGCGACCGAGAGCGCGGCACCACCTCGGGCGTCGCCGTCGAGCTTGGTGAGCACGACTCCGGTGAAGTCGACGCCGTCCTGGAAGGCCTTGGCGGTCGCGACGGCATCCTGGCCGATCATGGCGTCGATGACGAAGAGCACCTCGTCTGGATCGATCGCCTTGCGGATGTTGGCGGCCTGCTTCATCAGCTCCGCGTCAACGCCGAGGCGGCCGGCGGTGTCGACAATGACGACGTCGTGCACCTTTTGCAGGGCGTATTTCACGCCATCGCGGGCGACCTTGACCGGGTCGCCAACACCGTTGCCGGGCTCGGGTGCGTAGACGGCGACGCCGGCCTGCTTCGCGACCACCTCAAGCTGGGTGACGGCGTTCGGGCGCTGCAGGTCGGCGGCGACGAGCAGCGGGGTGTGGCCGTCTTTGGCGAGCCACTTGGCGAGCTTGCCGGCGAGGGTGGTCTTACCGGCACCCTGCAGTCCGGCAAGCATGATGATGGTCGGTGGCTTCTTGGCGAACTCCAGCCGCCGCTGCTGGCCGCCGAGAATGGTGATGAGTTCGTCGTTGACGATCTGCACGACCTGCTGGGCTGGGTTCAGTGCCTTGCTGACCTCGTCGCCAAGGGCGCGCTCGCGCACCTTGCCGGTGAAGTCCTTGACGACCTCGAGAGCGACGTCGGCGTCGAGCAGGGCGCGACGGATCTCACGAACGGTGCCGTCGACATCCGCTGCGCTGAGCTTGCCCTTGGTGCGGAGGTTTTTGAACGTCTCGGCAAGACGATCTGAGAGGTTTCCAAAAGTTGCCATTATGCGGTCAGTTTATCGCAGCCGGTGCGATCAGCCGTTCGACCGCGCGGATGACGTTGGCGCGTCGAGTTGCTATCGCTGCGGAGTCGAACGTGCCGCCGGGCTCGTGCACCCAGGCGGTGGCGATACCGAAAACGAGCGTCATGAGCTGCTCCGGTTCCCAGCAGACGTCGACCCGCCCGGCCGTCTGCGCCAAACGGATGCGGCGCACCTGTTCGTCTCGATAGCCGAGCATCACTTCGAGGGCCGGCAGCCAGGTACCGTCGGTTTCGAGCCGCGCCCAGTCGATCATGCGCAGGTGGTCGCCGTGGCGCACCGCGTGGTCGAAGAGTGCTCCGGCGAAGGCCGGTACATCGTTGTCGGTGAGCACTGCGTCGCTCGAAAACTCGCGCAGATTAAGCTCCAACACCTCGAGAAACAAGTGTTGCTTATCGGGGTAATAGGCGTAGAGACGTTCTTTACTGGCCGAAGCTGTCTTGGCAATTCGATCGATGCGCGCCCCGGCGAGGCCGTAAGCGGCGAACTCCGTGCGCGCCGCCTCGAGAATGCGGGTCTGCGGGTCTGCTCCATTGCGTGCCATATCTCGATTATAGCCAATTTCGTCGTGCAGAACGAACTAGTTCGTTCGGTATGATTGTGTTCATGTCGACCCCCAGCATGAGCACCGATCCGCCCCGTACCGTCCCGGTCTCGTTGGCGGCCGCAGCATCCGCTTCTACAGGTGAAACGGCAGCGAACCCGCGGCGCTGGTGGCTGCTCGCCATCGTGGCGCTCGCCCAGCTCACCGTCGTGCTTGACGGCACCATCGTGAATATCGCGCTCCCCCAGGCACAGACCGCGCTCGGCATGAGCGACGGCGACCGCACCTGGGTCGTCACCCTCTATTCGCTCGTGTTCGGCGCGCTGTTGCTGCTCGGCGGGCGCATCGCCGACTTCTGGGGGCGTAAACGCTCCTTCATCGTGGGGATGGCCGGGTTTGCCATCGCCTCCGCCCTCGGCGGTGCCGCGCAGAACACCTGGGAGCTACTCGCCGCGCGGGGCTTGCAGGGGCTGTTCGCCGCCCTGCTCGCTCCGGCCTCGCTCGCCCTGCTCACCGTCAACTTTCCCGGCGGCAAGGACCGCATCAAGGCCTTCGCCGTCTACGGTGCGATCGCCGGTGGAGGCGCGGCCGTCGGCCTCATTCTCGGCGGCATGCTCACCGAATACGCGAGCTGGCGTTGGTGCCTCTACGTGAATGTGCCGATTGCCGTTGTCGCGATTGCGGCCGCCATTCCGGTGATTCGGGAGAGCAAGGCGCACGGCAACACGAAATACGACGTGCCGGGGGCTATTCTCGTGGCGCTCGGTCTCGGATCCCTGGTTTTCGGCTTCGCGCAGGCCGAGAATGGGTGGGGCAGTTGGCCCGTGCTCGTCTGCCTCCCGCTCGGACTGGTGCTGCTGGCACTGTTCGTGGTGGTGGAAAGCCGGTCTAATCATCCGCTTCTGCCCTTGCGCATTATGATCAACAAGGTTCGCGGTGGGGCCTTTCTCACCGCGCTACTGTCGGGTGCTGCGATGCTCGGCGCGCTGCTCTTTCTCACGCTCTATTTTCAGATTGTGCTGGGATACACGCCGATTCAGTCGGGCCTCGCTTCCCTGCCGATGACCGCGACAATTATGGTCGGTGCGGGAGTGCTCTCGAAGTATCTGGCCAACACCGGCGTGCGCATTCCGATGACCGTCGGCCCGATCGTCGGCGCGTCCGGGCTGCTCTGGCTGACCCAGATCACCGTGGGCGGCAACTATGCGCTGGAGGTATTGCCCGGGCTTATTCTGCTCGGGGCCGGAATGGCGATGATCTTCGTGCCATTGCAGAATGTGGCGCTGTCGGGAATCGCCGACCACGATGCCGGTGCGGCGAGCGCGGCGGTGACGGCCATGCAGCAGATCGGCGGATCGCTCGGAACCGCGCTGTTCACCGCGCTCTATACCGCTGCGGTGAGCTCGTACCTGATCGGCAAGGTGCCCTCGCAGGCTGCGCAATTTGGCGCCCTGGTGAGCGGATATCAGTCGGCCTTCCTGTGGGCGGCCGTCATCATCTTCGCGGCGGCGCCGATTGCATTCTTCCTGGTGCGCCCGCGTAAAGAAGACCTACTCGGCACCGGCTCGGCTGCGCACGTCGGCTAGCTTGCGGGCTGGTCTGTCATTCGCGCTCCGGGCCCACCTTATGAACCGGGGCCCAGTGTATAAACGGTGCCAGTGGACGGGGCCCGGGCCCCGTCCAGAAGGCTTAGTTGTCTAGGGCTACCAGGACGGTGTCGCCGTGCACATCGATCGTGACGACGAGCAGGCCGTCGGTGTCGTCGGGGCTGATCGCGTACTCGAGGATCGCGAAGGGGGCCTCGCCTCCGCTGTGCTGCGGGTGAAAACCAATGCGCTGGAGGCGCAGCGATCGCAGGAAGTCGATCTGCTGGTCACCGGAATCCCAGATTATGGCGTCTTCGATCGCCTCTGCGTCCATCTCGTCGAGCTGCTCCGCGATGTACTGGCTGGTCACCGAGACCTCGGCGGACAGGTCGGCCACGAGAGACTCCCGCACCTGCGAGTCGAGGTCTTCGATCGAGCTAATCATTGCCGCGGCGATGTCGAGGGCTTCGGTCGTGACCGAGGCCTCGTCGGGCGAGCTGAGGTCTACCTCGACGCTCTGGTCGCCGAGTTCGGCGGAGTCGGACCAGTAGACCTCACCCTCGTCGTCGTCGCCGAGAATTCCAAAGAAATCGTGTTCGATGCTCATAGTGCTCCTCTAAGGTTTTTCGATCAGCCGACGAGTTTTTGCGCGAACACGTGCGGGGTGAAACCGGTGAGGTCGTTGATGCCCTCACCCTGCCCGACCAGTTTGATCGGAATGCCGGTCTTCTCCTGCACGGCCAGCACGAAACCGCCACGCGCCGAGCCATCCAGCTTGGTCAATACGAGGCCGGTCACTCCGGCATGCTCAATGAAGGCTTCAGCCTGGGCGAGCCCGTTCTGGCCGGTCGTTGCATCCAGCACGAGCAGAACTTCGGCGATCGGCCCCTGCTTCTCGACGACGCGGCGAATTTTGGTGAGCTCGTCCATCAGGCCGCCCTTGGTCTGCAATCGACCAGCGGTGTCGATGAGCACGATCTCAATGCCCTCGTTCTTCGCCTTCTCCACGGTCTGAAAGGCGACGGATGCCGGATCCTGGCCGGTCATCTGCGGCTTGACAATCTGCGCCCCAGCTCGCTCTGCCCAGGTTGCCAACTGCTCGACCGCACCGGCCCTAAACGTGTCCGCCGCACCGATCACGACGCTGCGGCCGTAGGTGTGCAGAAACTTGGCGAATTTGCCAATCGTGGTCGTTTTGCCTACACCGTTGACGCCGACGACGAGCACGACCGCTGGGCGCTCGGAGAGCGTCAGCGTGGAGTCGAGAACCGAGAGCCGTTCCTCGATGCCCTCGCGCAGCATCCGTTGTAAATCAGCCGGGTCGGTCGTGTTGTATTTGGCGACCTTGGTGCGGAGGTCGGCGACGACCGATTCGGTGACGGTGGGGCCGAAGTCCGCCTTCAGTAGGGCGTCTTCAAGGTCGTCCCAGGTGTCGGCGTCGATGGTCTTCTTCGTGAACATTCCGCGCAGTGCGCCGGAGAGGGACCAGGGGGTGCGTTCAGCCATGTGCCTAGCCTACGGGGGCCGGGCCGGGCCAATGTCATGGACCCTTCTCGGGGGCCACCATAACGCCGCCGGTGCTAGGCGGTGCATTGTGACGTTGTGCTACCTTCCGTGACCGGGCGTTACCCCCGTTTGAGCGCAAAACGCGCGGGAGTAGCTAGCTTTTCTACAACGCGCGGCGGTTGATGTCGATCGTCGTTCGAGACCAGAAGGAGCAATCGTGTCGCCGAAACTGAGCGAGAGTGCAGCACCCACCCGAACGGCCCGAGTGCAGACGCGCCCGAACGGCCAGTGGAAGATCGACGGCACCGAACCGCTCAACGGCAACGAGGTCTGGAAACAGATCGATAACGGCCTCGCTGTACGTGGCCGCATCGAAGAAATCTATTCCAAGCAGGGTTTCGACTCGATTGACGCCACCGACCTGCACGGCCGTTTTCGCTGGTGGGGTCTCTACACGCAGCGCAAGCCCGGCATCGACGGCGGCAAGACCGCCACGCTCGAGCCGCACGAACTCGAAGACCGCTATTTCATGCTGCGCGTGCGCATCGATGGTGGCCAGCTCACCACCGAGCAGGCCCGAGTGATCGGTGAGGTTTCCCGCGACTTCGGGCGCGACGTCGCCGACATCACCGACCGCCAGAACGTGCAGCTGCACTGGATCCAGATCGAGGACATGCCCGAAATCTGGCGTCGCCTGGAGGCCGTCGGCCTGGAGACAACCCAGGCTTGCGGCGATGTACCGCGCGTGTTTCTCGGCTCCCCTGTGGCCGGCATTGCCGCCGACGAACTCATTGACCCCACCGCGGCCATCAATGAGATCGCGCGCAAGTATCTCGGCACCGACGAATTCGCCAACCTGCCCCGCAAATTCAAGACGGCCATCACCGGCCATCCCAGCCAGGACGTTGTGCATGAGATCAACGACATCGGCCTCGTCGCCGTCGACCATCCCGAGCTCGGCATCGGTTATGACCTGTGGGTCGGCGGCGCCCTCAGTACCACCCCGCGCTTTGCCGAACGGCTCGGCGCCTTCGTGGCCGAAGACCGCGTGTCAGATGTCTGGCGCGGCGTCACCTCGATCTTTCGGGACTACGGCTACCGGCGCCTGCGTGGCAAGGCACGGCTGAAGTTTCTGTTGGCCGACTGGGGCACCGAGAAGTTCCGTCGTATTCTCGAAGACGAATATCTCGGCTACACCCTGCCTGACGGTCCGCCAGCGCCTCGACCCAAGACGCAGGGCGACCACATCGGCGTGCACAAGCAGAAGGACGGCCGCTTCTACATTGGCGTCGCCCCCTTCGTTGGTCGTGTCTCCGGCCAGACCCTGACGAAGCTCGCCGACCTGCTCGAAGCCCACGGTTCGACGCGGCTGCGCACGACCCCGCACCAGAAAATCGTGGTGCTCGACGTGGCCGAGGAACACGTTGAGCCGCTCATCGTGGCCCTCGACGAGCTCGGGCTGTCGGCCCGCCCTAGCTTGTTCCGCCGTTCCACCGTCGCGTGCACGGGCATTGAATTCTGCAAGCTAGCCATCGTCGAGACCAAGCAAACGGCAACGGATGCCATCCTCGAGCTCGAGAAGCGCCTCGCCGGCATCAAAGCCCCGCACCCGATCACCCTGCACGTAAACGGATGCCCCAACTCCTGCGCCCGCATTCAGGCGGCGGACATCGGGCTCAAGGGTCAGTTGCTGCCGGATGGAAACGGCGGCTCGACCCCCGGTTTTCAGGTGCACCTCGGCGGCGGCCTCGCCTCGGTCGACCGCGATGAGGCCGGCCTCGGCCGCACCGTGCGCGGCCTCAAGGTGACCGCCGATGACCTCGCCGACTACGTTGAACGCCTCGTGCGCCGCTTTCTGGCCGCCCGCACCGACGACGAGACCTTTGCCCAGTGGGCGCACCGCGTCGACGAGGAGAACCTCAAATGAGCGCCATCAACCTCAACGCCGACAAACTGAATGCGCGAGCCACAGCATCCGCTGCTCCCACTCGCCCGTTGCCGCCGCGCCGTACGTCCGCCGAGTTGCAGGCCGTCGCCGAACACGGCTCGGTCGAACTCGCTGCAGCCGCCAAGGCCAACGGTCGCGAGGCGACTGCGGCCGAGGTCGTCGCCTGGGTCGCCCGCAATTTCAACGCCGACTCCGTGGCCGTCGCCTGCTCGATGGCCGATGCGGTGCTGCCCGAGATAGTGTCGCAGCAGCTTCCCGGCGTCGACGTGTTGTTTCTCGACACCGGCTATCACTTTGCCGAAACCTATGAGACTCGCGATGCGGTCGCTGCAGCCCTGCCGGTAACGGTCGTCGACGTGCTGCCGCTCACGACGGTGCCCGAGCACGATGCCGCGCACGGCGCCGAGCTGTTTGCCCGCGACCCGAACGCCTGCTGCGCGATGCGCAAGGTCGAACCGTTGCAGCGCTCGCTCAATGGTTACGAACTGTGGTTCACCGGGGTGCGCCGCGACGAGGCCCCCACTCGCGCCAACACGCCGCTGGTCACCTGGGACGAACGCAACGGCCTGGTCAAGGTCAACCCCGTTGCCGCCTGGAGCTACGACGAGCTGATGGACTATGCCACCCTGCATCAGGTTCCAGTGAACGTGTTGCTCTCTCAGGGCTACCCCTCTATCGGTTGTGCCCCCTGCACCCAGCCCGTTGCGGTGGGTGCCGATCCCCGTTCCGGCCGCTGGGCCACCCTCGACAAGACAGAATGCGGGCTCCACCTGTGACCACGTCAATTGCTTCGCACCGCCTCTCCGAACTCGACGTGCTTGAGAGCGAAGCGATCCACATCATTCGCGAGGTCGTCGCCGAGTTCGAACGCCCTGTGCTGCTGTTTTCCGGCGGCAAGGATTCCGTCGTGGTGCTGCACCTCGCCGCGAAGGCGTTCTGGCCGGGCAAGATTCCCCTCGCGCTGCTGCACGTTGACACCGGTCACAACTTTCCCGAGGTGCTTGAGTTTCGCGACAAGACCGTGGCAGCACACGGGGTTCGGCTGACCGTCGCCAAGGTTGAGGACTACATCAGCGACGGCCGCCTGGTCGAACGCGCCGACGGCACCCGCAACCCCTTGCAGACCCTGCCGCTACTCGATGCGATCGCGGCCGGCCGGCACGACGCCGTCTTCGGCGGCGCCCGCCGCGACGAAGACAAGGCCCGCGCCAAGGAGCGCATCCTCTCATTGCGCGACGAATTCGGCCAGTGGGACCCGCGCAACCAGCGTCCAGAACTGTGGAACCTCTACAACGGCCGCCACACGGTCGGCCAGCACGTGCGTGCCTTTCCGATCAGTAATTGGACCGAACTCAACGTCTGGCGCTACATCGAACGCGAAAACATCGAGCTGCCCCCGCTGTACTACGCGCACGAGCGTGAGGTCTACCGCCGCGACAACATGTGGCGCGCGGTCAGCCCGGTCAGCCCGGCGAGGGCCGACGAAACCGTCGAAACACGCACGGTGCGGTACCGAACGGTGGGCGATATGAGCTGCACCGGCGCGGTCGACTCGCTCGCGGCATCCGTTGCCGATGTTGTGCGCGAGGTGGGCGTATCGACCATCACCGAACGCGGCGCGACCCGCGCCGACGACCGCATCTCAGAAGCCGCCATGGAGGACCGCAAGAAGGAAGGCTACTTCTGATGCGCGCGCCCATCTTTGCGGTCGGCGTGACCGTGGCCGCGACGCTTCTGCTGAGCGGATGCTCCGGTGCGGCCGCGGCCACCGGGCCGGTCCAGGAAGTCCGCCTCGGCTACTTCGACAACCTCACCCACGCCCCGGCCCTGGTCGGCCTCGAGAAGGGATTCTTCACCGACGCCCTCGGCGAGACAACCCTGAACGCCCAGGCTTTCGGAGCGGGTCCGGCCGCCATCGAAGCGCTCAGTGCCGGAGCAATCGATGCCGCCTATGTGGGCCCGAACCCGGCCGTGAACACCTTCGTGCAAAGCGCTGGACGGTCAGCCGTGATCGTTGCCGGTGCCACCACTGGCGGCGCAGCCCTCGTCGTGCGCGACGGTATCGACTCCCCCGCCGATTTGACCGGCACGATTCTCGCCTCCCCGCAGCTCGGTAATACCCAGGACGTAGCCCTGCGCTCCTGGCTGAAAAGCGAGGGGTACGCGACCAGCATCACCGGTGGCGGCGACGTGACGGTTGCCCCGACCGACAGCGCCCAGGCACTCACTCTGCTTCAGGGTGGGCAGATCGACGGTGCGTGGCTACCCGAACCGTGGGTATCCCGCCTGGTGCTCGAAGCGGATGCTCACGTACTCGTCGACGAGGCAGACCTCTGGCCGAACGGCGCGTTTCCCACGACCGTGCTGCTGGTCCGCGCGGATTTCAACCGGGACCACCCGGAGACCGTTCGAGCGCTGCTTCAGGGACACACGGCATCCATTGCCTGGCTGAATGAGTACCCGAACGAGGCGGCCGCCGTGATCAATAAGAAACTGGCCGCCGATACCGGAAAGCCACTCGCTGACGCGGTCATCGACCGCGCCCTGGGAGCCCTGCGCTTTAGCAATGATCCCCTGGCCAGCACCTTTGAGGTTTCGTTTGAGCATGCGGTCGCTTCCGGCACCGCCAAAGACGGCAACCTCATTGGTTTGTTTGACCTGACCCAGCTCAACGGCATTCTTGCCGCAGCGACAGGTGCGCCCATATCGGCCGCCGGACTCGGAACGGAGTAATCATATGACCCTGACGATTGACACCCACAACCTTGCTGCGGAAGCCGCCGTTTCAGCCCCCGCCGGCACCCTGTTTCGCTTTGCGACGGCCGGTTCGGTTGACGACGGCAAGTCCACCCTGGTGGGCCGGCTACTGCACGACTCAAAGGCTATTCTCGCCGACCAGCTCGAAGCGGTCGCCCGCACGTCTACCGAGCGGGGCTTTGGCGGTGAGAGCGGCGGCATCGACTTCGCCCTGCTGACCGACGGCCTGCGCGCCGAGCGCGAACAGGGCATCACCATCGACGTGGCCTACCGCTACTTCGCGACGCCCGCCCGATCGTTCATACTCGCCGACTGCCCCGGCCACGTGCAATACACCCGCAACATGGTCACCGGCGCCACCACAGCGGATGCCGTCATCATGCTCATCGACGCCCGTAAGGGGGTACTCGAGCAGACTCGCCGGCATCTGAGCGTGGTCGCCCTGCTGCGTGTGCCGCACGTGATCATCGCGGTCAACAAGATCGACCTCTTGGATTACGACGAGGCCGCGTACCGCGAGGTGGAGGCAAGCGTTCGCCAGGTCACGGCCGAACTCGGCCTCGGTTCTGGCTTGCCCAGTGAGGTACACGTCATTCCCGTGTCAGCCCTGGTCGGTGACAACGTCGTCGACCGTTCGGCGCGTACCCCCTGGTATGCCGGACCGAGCTTGCTCGAACTGCTCGAAACCCTCACCGTGATCGACGATCGTGATTCCACCGGCCGGGCCATCGAGGCGTTTCGTCTTCCCGTACAGCTCGTGCTGCGCCCGCAGGGAGCGGTCGTCGTCGCCCCCGAACTCGCCGACTCCTACCGCGATTACCGGGCCTATGCCGGGCAGGTCGCGAGCGGCAGCATCAAGGTTGGCGACACGGTCAGCGTCGAACCCGGCGGCGGAACCAGCACGGTCACCGGCATCGACTTCGCCGGAGTTGCCCTTGACGAAGCCTTCGCGCCGCAGTCGATCGCCCTGCGTCTGGCCGACGACCTCGACATCGCCCGTGGCGCCGTGATTGCAGCAGCGGGTACCCTTCCGCCGGTCACCCGCACCCTCGAAGCCGACCTGTTTTGGCTCGATCCGCGCCCGCTCGCACCGGGAGCGCGCGTTCTCGTCAAGTTCGGCACGACCGTCGTTCAGGCCCTGATCAGTGCCGTCACCGGCAGGCTCAATCTCGCGACGCTCGGCGCGGAACCGGCGACCGGCCTGGCCGTGAACGATATCGGGCAGGCCAGCATCCGCTTATCGCGTGATCTGCCGGTGGAACGCTACCGGCAGAACCGCCGCTCCGGCGCGTTCCTGGTGATTCACCCGCAGGACGGCGCGACGCTCGCCGCCGGCATCGTCACGGCGCCGGGCGAGGCCACTCCCGCCGGTGACGGCTCCGGTGCTGGCTCGGAAGTGTCACCGTGACCATTCTCACCGACGCTTCTGTCGCCGTATCCCCGACCGCGTTGGAACCGGCCGCGATCACGATCGAGGCCCTCGGCAAGCGCTACGGCACCGGGCCGCTCGTGCTCGATAACATCAACCTGTCTATTCCGGCTGGCCAGTTCGTCTGCCTGCTCGGGGCGAGCGGATGCGGCAAGTCCACCCTGCTGAACATCATTGCCGGACTGGAGAAGCCGACCGAGGGCGCCGTCACCGTGGCCAGCGGCAAGGCCGCCGTCATGTTTCAAGACGCTGCACTTTTTCCCTGGCTGACCGCCGGCCGCAACGTGGAGCTGGCCCTAAAACTGCGCGGGGTCCGGCGCAAGGACCGCTGGGGCGACGCGCTCGAACTGCTCGATCTGGTCAACCTGGCCGATGCCGCCGACAAACGCCCGCACGAACTCTCCGGCGGCATGCGGCAGCGGGTAGCGCTGGCCCGCTCGCTCGCGCAGGACCGCAAAGTTCTGCTCATGGACGAACCCTTCGCCGCCCTCGATGCCATCACCCGCGACCTGCTACACGAAGAACTCGAACGGGTCTGGCGTCAGACCGGCCGCACCATCGTCTTCGTCACGCACAACGTGCGGGAGGCCGCCCGGCTCGGGCAGCGTATTCTGCTGATGTCGTCGCGCCCCGGGCGCATCGCCAACGAATGGACCATCTCCGACACCCAAACCCGCCGGATTGAATCCCCCGAAGTTGCCCGATTGGGCGACGAGATCACCGACCAACTGCGAGAGGAGATTCGCCGTAATGCCACCTGACGCTCGAATCGACACCATTCGCATCGCACCGACCAACGACCCCAGCCACGACGAATTGCGCCGACTCGAATCGGGCCTTGACTCGCTGCAGGCCGTTCCCGACACGCCCCACGGAGCCTTTCGCCGCACCCTCGACGGTGTCCTGCCGCCGATTCTGCTGCTCATTGCCCTCGTCGCGGCCTGGCAGGTCTACATCCTCATCGCCAAGCCCCGCCCCGACCTGATTCCCGGCCCCCTCGACGTATTCGGCGCGTTAGCCAGCGCCTGGTCGAGCGACCGCTTGCAGCTCGCGGTTGCCACCAGCCTCGAGCGCGGCGGGCTCGGCTTTATCATCGCGGTCGTCATTGGCACGCCGATCGGGCTACTGCTAGCCGAGTGCCGCCCGGTGCGCCGCGCTCTCGGCCCGCTACTGTCCGGTTTGCAGGTGTTGCCCTCCGTCGCCTGGGTTCCCGCCGCGATCATCTGGTTCGGCATCTCCGACGCCACCGTCTACTTCGTCATCCTGATGGGCGCTGTGCCCTCGATAGCCAACGGACTCGTCTCCGGCGTCGACCAGATTCCGCCGCAGCTACGCCGGGTCGGCACGGTACTCGGTGCCTCGCGCTTTGAAATGGCCACCCTGGTCGTGCTGCCGGCCGCGCTGCCGGGTTATTTTTCGGGTCTCAAGCAGGGCTGGGCCTTCGCCTGGCGTTCGCTGATGGCGGCGGAGATCATCGTGATCGGCGGGAACATTGGCTTCGGCCTCGGTACGATGCTCGACCAGAACCGCGAGCTCGCGGACCTCTCCGGCGTGCTCGCGACGATCCTGGCGATTCTCTTCGTCGGCATCCTGGTTGAGCTCGTGATCTTCGCTCCGATCGAGCGTCGTCTGCTGCGCCGCCGCGGACTGATGGCCGCCGGTCTGCGCTGACTCGCGCATCCACTCTCTTATATTCGCTGTTGAAAGGCTTGCGCCATTGAAAGGCACACTATGATTCCCGCTCCCTCTGCCCTTCGCGTCGCTATCATTGGTGCCGGTCCGGCCGGCATCTACGCCGGAAATATTCTGAGCCGCCTCGTGCTTGAGGCCGGCCACGAGGTGGCCATCGACCTGTTCGATGCTCTGCCGGCGCCGTACGGACTCATTCGCTACGGCGTCGCCCCCGACCACCCACGCATCAAGGGCATCGTGAAGTCGTTGCAGGAGATGCTCGACGCCGGCACCATACGCTTCATCGGCAACGTCACTTACGGCACCGACCTAAACCTCGCCGACCTGCGCGAGCGCTATCACGCGGTGATCTTCGCGACCGGCGCCATTCTCGATGCCCCGTTGGCTATTCCCGGCATCGACCTGCCCGGCTCGTTCGGCGCCGCCGACTTCGTCTCCTGGTATGACGGCCACCCCGACGTGCCCCTGGACTGGCCGCTCGACGCGACCGACGTCGCCGTGATCGGCAACGGCAACGTCGCCCTCGACGTGGCCCGCATTTTGGCCAAGCACGCCGACGATCTACTCACGACCGACATTCCCGCCTCGGTCTATGCCGGGCTGGCCGGTTCGCCGGTGACCGACGTGCACGTGTTCGGTCGTCGCGGGCCGTCGAAGGTGAAGTTCACCCCGATCGAGCTGCGCGAACTTGCCGACATTCCGGGCGTCGACCTCGTTGTCTATGCCGAGGATTTCACGTCCGATCCGCACAGCGAAGCGCTCATCGCCAGCAACAACCAGGTCAAGATCATGACCCGTACGCTCAACGGATGGCTGACCCGGCCCCTGCAGGGCGCCTCCCGCCGCCTACACCTACACTTTCTGCATGCGCCGCTTGAGGTCTACGGTGACGAGCGGGTGGAGGGCATCCGTTTTGAACGCACCGAACACACCGGAGATGGCGGGGTGCGCGCGACCGGGCAGATCGTCGACTACCCCGTGCAGGCCGTCTATCGCGCGGTCGGCTACCGGGGCAGCGCCCTGACCGAGGTGCCATTCGACGCGGTGCGCGGTGTGATTCCGAACGACGGCGGGCGGGTGCTTGACGCGGCAGGCGAGCCTCTTTTCGGCCTCTACGCCACCGGGTGGATCAAGCGCGGCCCGGTCGGCCTGATCGGGCACACCAAGGGCGATGCCCTGGAAACCGTGACCCGACTCGTGGTCGACCTGCCGGCGCTCGTGGCCGGCAACAGCGCTGATGTGTCGTCCGACACGATTCTGGAGTTACTCGCGGAGCGCGGGGTCGAGTTCACGACTTGGGCGGGCTGGCGCACCCTGGACGCGCACGAGCAAATGCTCGGCTCGCAGGACCTCTTTAATCCCGGTCGTGAGCGCGTGAAGGTCATCTCCCGAGCTGAACAGGTCGCGATCTCTCGCGCGGAAGCGTTGGCGACGCTGTGACCTATGTGATCGCGTTGCCTTGCGTTGACGTGAAAGATCGTGCCTGCATCGACGAATGCCCGGTGGACTGCATTTATGAGGGGGAACGCTCCCTCTATATCCACCCGGACGAGTGCGTGGACTGCGGAGCCTGCGAACCGGTCTGCCCGGTCGAGGCCATCTACTACGAAGACGACCTGCCCGAGCAATGGGCCGAGTACTACAAGGCCAACGTTGAATTCTTCGACGACATCGGCTCCCCGGGAGGCGCGGCCAAGGTCGGCGTGCTCGCCAAGGACCATGCGGTGATCTCCGCCCTGCCCCGGCAGGTCTAGCGGGTAGGTCAGACTCTCGATCAGGGGTTGAACCATTGCCGTTCCGAGTCAAGGACCAGGCGCTGCGCGGGACTTACGGCCCTGCGCGGGAGGTACGCCACTGCGCGGGACCTCGAGCCTGACCGCACCTCCCGCGCAGCGCGATACGCGAGAGCTGCGCCAGTGCGCCGGAGTTGGGCCTCCCGCGCAGCGGCGTAACACGCGCGCAGCGTGAAACGGATGCCCGCAGAACCCGGCTGCCGGCAACCAGCGGCGGCCATGACACCCTGCAGACCAACTACAGTCTCATGTCTACAAGTGTCAACTTCAACAGGGTATATGACGTCGTCGGGATGCACGACGCTAGACGATTGTGGACGAATCACCAAGTGTCGGTTGTTGAAACACCTCAATCCTTGAACGCTGTCGACGCACTGACCAATTCATAGAGGAAGGAAGTCAACAATGAGCCCTGACGCTGAGAAATTGGTAGCGCAGGTCACTGCCCAGGCCGAAGCGACCCGCGACGACCCGATGCCCGCTGGCATCGCCAGCACTCGTCCGAATACGTCGGTACCAGTGGCAGTCCGACTCGCAACCGACGACGTCGCAGCGATCGAGGCTCTGGCCGGCAAACTCGACATACGGATGTCGGCTCTGTTACGCGGCTGGATCCTTGATGGACTCGCCGCCAAGCGCGAGGAGTCCGTCGCAACGGCCCTCGATCGAGTCACAGCAGACAGACAACGGCTGCGTGAACTGGTCGCGTGACCGGGATGCGGAGCGAGCCTGAACTCGTCCGCCATCGGTAGCAGTCACCGCTGCGCAAATAAGTCAAGCGCCGTTCGGCCCGCCGTAGCCAATCGCGGCCAGGCCAACGTGTCAGGCAGCGTGCCAGGCAAATGTCTCGCGCGCGCTGGCCAGGTGCGCGAGACGCCGCAGGTTTAGCTCGCGGCAGCGGGTTCCCGCGAGTCGGCACGCGTTCCGACGCGTTGGCCGACCACGGCGGAGACCCCGTCTTGCCGCATGCTGACGCCGTAGAGGGCATCCGCTATTTCCATAGTGCGTTTCTGGTGGGTGATGACGATGAGCTGGCTGGTCTCGCGCAGGTCTTCGAAGATGGTCAGCAGCCGGCCGAGGTTGGCGTCATCGAGGGCCGCTTCGACCTCGTCCATGATGTAGAACGGGCTCGGTCGGGCCTTGAAAATGGCGATCAACAGGGCTACGGCAGCGAGCGAGCGTTCGCCGCCGGAGAGTAGCGACAGCCGTTCGATCTTCTTGCCGGCCGGCTTAACCGACACCTCGATGCCCGTGGTGAGCAGGTTGTCGGGGTCGGTCAGCCAGATGCTGCCGCTTCCGCCGGGAAACAGTACCGGGAATACCTCGGCGAACGCCGCCTGGGTATCGTCGAACGCGGCCGAGAAGATGGTCTGCATCTTGATGTCGATGTCGGCAATGATGGTCAGCAGGTCGCTCCGGGTCGAGGTGAGGTCGGTGAGCTGCTCGGTGAGAAAGCGGTGCCGCTGTTCGAGCGCCGCGAATTCTTCCAGCGCGAGCGGGTTGACCCGGCCCAGCTGGCCGAGCTTGCGTTCCGCGGCAGCGAACCGTTTCTGCTGTTCAGCTCGGTTAAAGCGGATGCCGCCGGCCGCGCTGCCCGCGGACGTCGCGCCATCACCCCAGGCGCCATGGTCGCTCCAGTCGTGGTCGTCGGTGTCGCTCGCCCCGCTGCGGCGCGCGTTGCTTCCATCGGCTGTACCGACGTCGGTGCGCTCAGAGGTGATCGTGCCATCGGGCGGAATCAGTTGGTCTGGCCCATATTCACCGACGAGCACATCTTCGGTCAGTCCCAGTTCACTGCCGGCGCGTTCGAGCAGGGCCGAGAGGTGCAACTTCTTCTCGTAGATCTCGAGTTCGAGGCCGTGCACGTTATCGGTGATCGACGCCAGGCGCTCACGCAGGGCGTTCTCGCCCTGCCGCAGCTGCTGCAACTCGGCGTTCTGGCTGGTGCGTTCAGCCTCAGCGTTGACTAAGCGCAACCGTGCCTCGGCGACCGAGCGGTCGGCCGCGGCGAGCACGGCCGGAAGCGCTTCGGCGACGCGGGAAGCGGCATCCACTTGCCGGCGGCGAATAACAGCGCGACGAGCTGCGGCCTCGGCCACCGTGCGGTCAGCCACGAGCTGCTCACGCAGGGACACGACGCGCGCCTCGGCCGCACGCACCCGTTCGCGAGCCGTTTCGACCCGGAGGCGCGCCTCGACCTCGGTCTCGCGGTCGGCCTCAAGCTCACGGTATAGCGCGTCTCGCACGGTCGCATCGAGGAGAGGTCGCGGCCGGGACTCTGCGGTCACCAGGGTGGCGGCCGCCTGAGCTACGACCGCTTCGACCTCGACAACGGCGCTGCTGGCGAGCTTGAGTGCGGCGGCGACCCGCTCGAGGTCGGCGGCAGCAGCATCGGCCTGCACCGTGAGGCGTCCGCGGCGTTCCGTCTGAGTGGCGAGCTGGGATTCGAGTGCGCGCACGGCCACCCGCGCGTTCACCGACTGCTCTTGGTGCACCTGCAGCAGGCTGCGCTGTTCGCCGAGGTCGAACCGTACCTGCTCGATGACCGACGTGACGATTGCCAGCTTCTCGGCGGCGGTGTCGCGTTCGGCAACGAGTTCGAGCTTGCTCGGCCTGGCGCCGGAGCCACCGCGCACGACCCAGGGGCTCAGCACCTCGCCGGCGAGCGTGATGATCGTCAGCGAGTCGGGCAGTTGGGCGGCACGGGCCAGGTCGAGATCGTCGGCGATCACGGTCTGAGCGAGCAGCGCGTGTACTCCGGCCGGCCCGTCGACGACGGACCTCGCCCAGCGGATGCCGGCCTTCGCATCAACATCGACGGCGGGATAAGCACCGGGATCGGCACCGGGATCAGCACCGAGATCAGCACTGGGATCAGCACTGGGAAAGCTGGTGGGAAAAACAGTAGGAGTAACGCCAGGATCGACAGCTGGAGCAGTGGTGTCGCCACCGTCAGCGATGAGGAGCTCTACCCTCCCAAGATCATCGGTGTGCGCGTGCCCGATGGCATCTAGAGCCGCCTCGCGGTTCTCGGCCAGCACCGCGTCGGCCAGCGACCCGAGCGCGGCGGCGATCGCTGCCTCGAAGCCCGGCTGGACTTGCACATGGTCGGCCACCAAGCCGCGGATACCGGCCAGCTGCGCGCCGAGGAGCGCGGTGGAGCCGTCTTTTTGGTCAAGGGCGAGGGAAAATGCACCCTGACGGGCCGCCTGGGCGTCGCGTTCTCGCTCGTGCCGGTGCAGCTGGTCGCGCAGCCGCTCCACCTCGGCCTCGATGCGCTGCACCGCGGCTTGCGCCAGCTCGAACACCTCGGAAAGGTCGCCCGAGTCGGGTTCGTCGGCGAGCACTGTGGTGTCAAGCTCGTCGAGCTGCTGCTGCGCCTTCCGGCTGCGATCGGTTGCCGCGTCGAGGGCGTTTTGCTGCCGTAATTGTTCGCCGCGCACGGCCGCAAGCCGAGACGCCGCAGTCTCGGATTGGCCCCTCAACTGCGAAATTTCAAGGTCGTGCCTGGTCACGAGCACGGCCTGCGCGGCGATGTCTTCGTCGACAGCGTCGAGCTGCAACCGTGCGGCCGCGCTCTGTTCCCGGGCGCTGCCCCAGGCTGCCTCAGCCACCCCGATGCTCGCCCGCAACTGCTCGACCTCGTCCGCAGCATCCGTCAGCATGGCCGGCGTGACGCTGGAGGCGGGAGCAGAAGACTCGGCCTGCGAACCCAGCAGGGCCAGCCGCTGGTTGGCGAGGGTGAACAGGCTACGTAGACGTTCCTGTACCGATTCGAGGCCATAACTGGTGCGGCGGTCCCGGTCAACGGCATCGCCAGTCTGGGCGAGTTCGAGCCGTTGCACGCGCCCTTGTTTCTGCGTGAGCTGCTCCTGTAGAACGACGCGTTCAGTGTGCCGTTCGCTCTCGACGCGATTATGGGAGTCGAGTGCCGTGCGCAGGGTAATGACGTCGTCGGCGAGGAGTCGGGCACGGGCGTCACGCACGACGGCCGCGATGGTCTGCGCCTCCCGAGCAATTTCGGCCTGGTGGCCGAGTGGTTTGAGTTGCCGGCGAATCTCTCCGGCAAGGTCGCTGAGCCGGGTGAGGTTGGTCTGCATGGCGTCGAGCTTGCGCAAGGTCTTCTCTTTGCGACGTCGGTGTTTGAGAATACCGGCGGCCTCTTCGATGAAACCGCGGCGTTCCTCGGGGGTGGCGCGCAGCACCGCGTCGAGCTGGCCCTGCCCGACGATGACGTGCATCTCGCGGCCAAGCCCGGAATCGCTGAGCAGTTCTTGCACATCGAGCAGCCGACAGGTGCGCCCGTTGATGGCGTATTCGCTCGCGCCGTTGCGAAACAGGGTGCGCGAGATGGTGACTTCGGAGTATTCGATCGAAAGCGCGCCGTCGGCGTTATCGATGGTGAGGGTAACCTCTGCCCGGCCGAGCGGTCCTCGGGTCGACGTGCCCGCAAAAATGACGTCCTCCATCTTGCCGCCGCGCAGGGTTTTCACGCCCTGTTCGCCCATCACCCAGGCGAGCGCGTCGACCACATTGGACTTGCCCGACCCATTCGGACCGACAACACAGGTGACGCCGGGCTCGAACGCGAACGTCGTCGACTGCGCGAACGATTTGAACCCCTTGAGGGTGAGGCTCTTCAGATACATCGGTCACCCTTTCGGTCGCTTACCCGTGAAGCAGTGGTCGCGGGGTTGATTCAACGCTACCTTGCCCCACCGACACTGACCGGGACATCCGTTTCTGCACAGGAGTGGCGTGCAGAACTGCGAAGATCACCGTGATGTCGACGGCTTTCGAGGCGGTGCCGGGGGCGGGGGTGAAATTGTCCGCTGTTCTGTACGGAGCCAGGCGCACGGACTACTGTGGCGCAGCATGAGCAACTTCTCGATCGAGGAACTCGTCATTCCTGCGTCCCCGAATGCGCCCGGCTGGCCTTCCTGGGAGGCAGTCGCCGCGCTCCGCAACATCGTCGAAGCTGAGGGTTTTGGCACGGACGACCTGCAGTACTCGGCGGACGAGCTGCTGCCGGGGTGGCTCAACACCACATATGATCCCAAGCGCATGTTCGTGGCCCGGGTCAACAGCACCGTCGTGGCCCGCGCCACCTACGAAACCCTGCTCGAACCGAATGACAACCATGCCTGGCTGGGCGTGCAGGTGCTGCCGGCTTGGCGCCGCCGTGGCATCGGTGCTGCCCTCGCCGACCGGGTCGAGGCCCTAGCCGCGACCGAGAACCGGCGCGAACTCATCGCCTACACGGTGTCCGCCGAGGCCACTGGCGAACGTCTGGCCGCCCCGACCGGCTTCGGTTCGGTTCCGCGCGATAACCCCGAGGTGCGTTTTCTTCTCGCCCATGGTTATCGCCTCGAGCAGGTGGAGCGCGGCAGCCGACTCGCCCTGCCCGCCGACGACAGCGTAATCCGCCGCTTTCGAGCGGATGCTGCGGCGCGGGCCGGTCGCGATTACACCGTGCACTGTTGGAGCGGGGAAACTCCCCCGCGGTGGCGCGACGACCTCGCACTCCTTTTTACCCGCATGAGCACCGATGCCCCGACGGCCGGTCTCCAGGAGCCAGAAGACGTCTGGACCGCCGAGCGGTTGGTGAGCGCAGAGGCCTCCCGCGCTGCCAGCCCGCGGCGTATGCTCACCGCGGCCGCACTGTTCGAGCCGAGCGGTCATCTCGTCGCCTTCACTCAGCTGTCAGTTCCGGCCGAATCCAATCGGTCCGTTGGTCAGGAAGATACCCTCGTGCTTCGGGAGCACCGCGGCCACCGCCTCGGCATGCTGCTGAAAAGTGCGAATCTGGAGTATCTTGCGCAGGCGAGCCCCGGGCATCCGTCGGTGACAACCTTCAACGCGGAAGAGAACCGGCACATGCTCGACGTCAACGAGGCGCTCGGTTTCGTGCCGATGGGCTATGAGGGTGCCTGGAAACGCGTCGAAACGATCGCTGGCCTCGCCGAAAAACACTAGGTCGCTCGCGATTCATGGTGCAACGCGTACGCCCAACTGCTGCGCCCCGGTTCGGAGTCGCTGGCCTTACACTGCACACACACTGTCGGCGCCTCCGATCGCGCGAAAACTTGCCAGGTGCACTGCGTCGGCACCTCGAAGCGCGTAACTGCTGGCGAGTTGTCCCACACGTGCGGTGACGGTGTCAGTAAGTTCAATCGCCCTGACGGTCATCCACACGTGTTCCCATCCCGTCTCAGCGCGCGCCTGTTGATCCGGGGTAAGTCGATGCGCTCGCCCCGCTGCGGCCAGAGCGGCACGTACTTCGGGATAGGCAAGTTTGCTCGACACAGCCGCGTCGCAACCGTCCCACAGATCGGCAGCGAAATCGCTGCCCTCCTCCTCGACGATCAGCTTGACGAATGCGCTGCTGTCGAAGTAGACGATCGTCATGCGCTTTAGCGGCGCTGTTCGGTGACGAGACCGGCCACCGGGCCGCTGGCATGGGCCCTCAGAATGCCGCGGGCCGCGGGGTGCCACGCAGGCCCTCAATACCCCCTCCCAAACGAGCCGCTCCAAAATTGAGGTGGTGTCCACTTGGGTCAGGCGAGCCACCGGAACACCCCGATCCGTCACGACGACCTCTTCACCACTTCGCACCCGTTCGATCCAACTCGACAGCTCTGCGCGTAAGGTGCCGATCGCTACTTCCATGTCGCGACCGTACAACTGACAGTTCCAGATTGGTACAGATTGGCTCCTCCCCGTCTGCGCCTGGTGGCTGGCAGTCCGCAGACCGGGTTGCGTTGGGCGCATAGTGGTCTCGACCACCGGGATGGGCGCGTTACGCGGGAACTGCGCCGCTACGCGGGAGGCCGAACTCCGGCGCACTGGCGCAGCTCCCGCGCGGCGCATGGCGCGGGAGTAATGGCCAGACCCGAACCCCCGCGCACTGGCGCACCTCCCGCGCAGCGTGCAGGACCGCATCGGCCTCGATGCACCAACGCCAGCGCAGCCAACGCCCAGCGCAACGCGGCTACCGCAGCCGCTGGCAGCGCGGGCAGAAGTGCGAGCCCCGGTTCATGAATTGCTCACGCACGAGAAGGGTGCCGCAGCGGGAGCACGGCGTGCCCTGCCGGCCGTAGGCCTCGAGGCTGTGCGCGAAATAGCCGGACTGACCGTTCACATTCACGTATTGGGCGTCGAAGCTGGTGCCGCCCTCGGCCAGGGCGCGTTGCAAAATGGTGCGCACGGCCGCGAGCAAGGTCGTGGCTTTCGCGTGTGACAGCGATGCAGCCGGCTGCTCGTAGTGGATGCGCGCGGCGAACAGCGCTTCGTCGGCGTAGATATTGCCGATACCGCTGATCAGGTTCTGGTCGAGCAGGGCCCGTTTGATACCGGTCTTCTTGCGCGCCAGGGCCGCGAAGAAAGCGCTCGCAGAAAACGACGGGTCGATCGGGTCGCGAGCGATATGCGCGACCTGCGACGGAATGCGGTGCTGCCAGGCGGCATCCGCTTCGCTGGTTGCCGAATAGCCACCGGAAAACCCGTCAGCGGTCGGGCCCATGGTATCGACGGCCATGCTGCCGAAGATGCGCTGGTCGACGAAATTGACCCACAGTTCGCCGTGGGTCGGGTGTTCCAGCGTCAAACGGATGCGCAACATACGATCGGGCGCCGCTCCCGGTGCGCGCAGCAGCACCTGGCCACTCATCCCGAGGTGAATGACCACCGCGCGGCCGCTGTCGAGCGGCAGCCACAGAAACTTGCCGCGGCGCACGGCCGCGAGAATTCGTCGCCCAACAAGCCGCTCGGCGAACGATCCGGCCGCCGGCGCGTGCCGGCGCAAGGAACGCTCGTCGAAGATTTCGACCCCGGTAACCAGGGCGTCGGTCACGGCCGGCTGTAGGCCGGCGCGCACGACTTCAACTTCGGGCAGTTCCGGCATAGGCAGAAAAGTTAGAGTGCGTTGAGCCGGTCGATGGCGTCGCGGGCCGCGGCCATCTCGGCGAACTTCTTGCTCGGGCCAACGCCCTGGGCGGTCACGGCCGAGCCGATAACGACCGTCGCGACGAACACCTTGGAGTGATCGGGTCCGCTGTCCTCGAGGGTGTAGACAGGAACGCCGACCCCCCTGCTCGCGGCGAGCTCCTGCAGGCTCGTCTTCGGGTCCATCGACACGCCGAAGTGGCCGGGCTCGGCCAGAAGCGGCTCGATCAGGCGCAGCACAAACGCGGTGGCGACTGCGCCACCAGCATCCAAGAACGTCGCGCCGATAAGCGCCTCAACGGTGTCGGCCAAAATGGAGGCCTTGTCGCGTCCCCCGGTGAGAATCTCGCCCCGACCGAGCAGAATGTACTCGCCCAGATCAAGGCCGCGAGCGATCTGCGCGAGGGCTGCCGTCGACACCAGACTGGCCCGGCGCTTGGCGAGGTGCCCCTCGTCGAGGTGAGGGTAGCTGCGGTAGAGCATGACCGTGACGGCTTGACCCAGAATCGAGTCGCCGAGAAATTCCAGACGCTCGTTGGTGGGAATGCCGCCATTTTCGTACGCAAAAGACCGGTGGGTCAGAGCAAGCTCCAGAATCACCGGTTCAATCTGCACGCCGAGGGTCGCCAACAGGGGCGACCGCTCGGTCTTCACGCTTTTCATTGACCGAGTTCTGGTCTATGGAGCAGCGACGACTTAAATGTCGGCGACTTTACGGCCCTTGTATTCCATGAACAACGGGGTGCCGGTGGAGTCGGTGACGACCTTGGCGCGGTGAGGCAGGCTGTAGACAACCTTGCCGCCCTCCATGGTCTTCACGAGGGTGGGAGGCGTGGCCTTCCACTGCGCGCGACGCGAGTGGGTGTTGGAACGCGACATCTTGCGCTTCGGAACTGCCATGACTACTTCTCTTCTCTGTCTGAAACATGGGTGTCCGCACCCATGTCGTTGTCTGTGGAAGCCGTGAACCCCGCCAGCGCTGACCACCGGGGATCGAGCGCATCGTCGGAAACGAGTTCGGGCAATTCGTCAAGCGGCTGTCCGGTCTCACTGTCAAGACCAGGGCAATCCCGCCGACATACCGGCTGGAACGGAAGTGATAACACTACCGCGTCCCGGATCAAAGATTCCAAATCGACATGGTCGTCCAAAATCTCAAACTCGAAGGCTTCCTCCTGAGGATAACCGAAAAGCTCCGCAAAATGAACTCGAACCGGCAGGTCGATGTCTTTCAGGCAGCGGCCGCACTCGCCAAGCGCCCGCGCATACACCTCGACGCTCACCAAAATTCCCTCGTGCATCGCCTCAAGCCGCAGCTCAGTCGACAGAATCGACCCGGCTTTCACGGCTACGAGGCCGGCGCCGAGGTCGTCGGGCACTGCAATGTCGAGGTGGCGTTCGTGCATGGTGCCTGGGCGGTTAATGAGGTCACGCACATCGACCGTGTACGGCGTCTTCTTGAACTTAGTCACGGTCGTAAATTGTACGCTTTCTGCGTGGGTGCTCCGTTCAGGAGGCGATCGTGCTGGCCCGACGCTCGCCGCCCAGCAACGCACCGAGCGCGGTGAACAGCGAGGCAGGCAAAACAACAGCCCGCAAACGGATGCCGACACTCGCGCACCGGGTCAGCGCGCGCACGACCCGGGTAAGGTCCTCGGCCAGGGTCGGTGCCGGCGCACCGGCGCGATCGAACCGAGACCGCTCGACCGCGAGCAGCACCCGTTCCAGCGCCTCCGCTGTGGCGGCGTCGAGGGTGCCGAGCCGCTCCAACCGTGCCGCGAAGGCACGCGGAGTCTCGGTGTCTGGCACGGGAATCCACTGATCGCGACAGGTGTGCTGCAACTCGGTCCACGCGGTGGTTGCGCCGGCCTCTCCGGAACGGATGCGGCGCAGCCGCCGGCGCCGCAGCATCCGTCTGCCCGCTGCCGGCAGGAGGAGCAGCACGAGCCCGAGCGCGCTGAAGCCGACGACGGACGACAGGTTGCTGGCGCCGGAGGCCGTCTGCGCGGCGGCGCCGCCTTCGAGGGCCGTATCGTCGGCGAGCCGGTCGGGGCTCAGACCGGGAGCGCTCGTGGCGGCGGCTCCACCTGGCAGCGCCGACGATGTGCCGGAATCCACTATCGTCTCGTAGTTGGGTACCGTGCCGCGGCCCGGCGTCGGCTCAAATCGCACCCAGCCGATGCCGACGAAGTACAGCTCCGGCCAGGCGTGCAGGTCGTGCGAATCAACGTCGTACCGCACAGCGCCCGTCTCTTGGTCCTGCGATTTCACGCCGGGTAGATAGCCGAGCGACACCCGAGAGGGAATGCCGAGCGTGCGCGCCATGGCAGCCATGGTCGCAGCGAAGTGCACGCAGTACCCGCGCTGGGTTTGCAGAAACACGCCGATCACGTCGACGCCGCCACCGTCATAGCCATCTTCGACGGGCGCTTCGGTGTCGTAGGTGAAGACGCTGCTACGCAGGTAGTTCTGGATGGCAACGGCGGCGTCATAGTTCGACGCCGTTCCGGCCGTGACCTGCCGGGCCGTCTCCTCGATAATGAGCGGCGGTTCCACCGGCAGTTGAAGATTTTCTTGCACGCTCGCTGGAAAGTTTGTGCTCGAGCTGCGCAGCTGCGCGGCGGTCGGTTCAAGTTCAAGCGCCGACACCGTGTACTTCTGGCCGAAGGTGTTCGCTGTAACGCTTGCGATTGCCCGGGTGCGGCTATCCCAGTACCAGCGGCCGGTGAGCCCCTCGACGCTGGTCGCGCGGGCCGGTGCTGGCAGCCAATGACTGTTGACGCCGTCGATCACGACCGCGGTCGACGATTGGGTGGTCTCCACGTTGGCGGCGAGCCCGAACGGACGCTGGATGTCATCGACGGTGTTGCGGGTGTCTGTTCGATCTGTGCGCGCCGTCCAGTTCAGTCCGATCACCTCGTCGAGGGTCAGCAGGGTGAAATATGGCCGCTCCGTGCCGGTGGACGTGTAGTGAAACGCTGGCCCGGCCTTGGGACGACGCAGGTCCTGGCCCAGGCTGATCATGGGGCTGACCCCGCTTCCAAACAATAACCCGCCGGTTCGGGGCGAGACCAACCCGCCCGCCGTCAGCGCTGGCGCAATCGCACCGAGCACCAGTGCACTGACAATGGCGATCGATCCCACCGCCAACGTTCCCCACATTGGCCCGGGGCCGCGCGGCTGCGCGGCACGGTACGACCGGGGAGCGAGCGGTCCGACCGGCGGATGCCGCGTCTCCTGCGCTCGATGCACGTAAACGTCCACGCGCAGCAGCAGCAAAAACGCGATGGCAGCCACAATAAGCGCGGGGAGGTCTGCTCCGTCCTCGATAACAAAACTAGGCGCCAGCAGCGGCACCAGCACGGGAACCGCACCGAGGGCTGGCCAGCGAAAAGTGATGGCCAACAGGTCCATCACAACGGCGATGAGCCCGGTACCGCTGGCCAACAAGAAGAGGATGCCGATGGTCACCTCTGCTGGCGTGCTCTGCTGGGCGATGGAGGCCACCCCTGCGTCGACCAGGCCGCTGAAAGTCTGCACCGTTTTTGGCGTCGGAAGGAGCCAGAACAGCCCGGTTCCCGCGCCGAACAGCAGCGTCAGTGTTCCGACGAGCACCGCGGTGTTCGCGAATGGAACGACCCGGCGAGGCACTCCCAGACGTCGAAGCACCGCAGCGCCAAGCAGCACGGCCGTTGCCACGGCCGCACACACCCACCACCACGCGCTACCCCGCAACAACGGTCCGAGGGCCGCACAGGAGATCAGGAGCAACAGCAGCATGGTGAGGGCGAGAGGCCAGAGTGCGGCATCCGGGCCGCCGCGCCGGCGCCTCACCGGTCGCGGCGGTATGGGCACGGTCGGGTGCTGTGCAAAACCGACCGCTGGAGCCGGCTTGGTCGCCGGGCTAGTCATGAACGGAGCCTTGCTCCTGAAATACGCCCTCCCAGGCGCCGGGCAGGTCTTCGGCCGTCTGAAGCTCGACGCAGCGCCAGCCGGCCTCCTGCAGCCGCTCGCGGGCACGCGCGACTACGGTGCGTGCCACCAACGCGACGGCGGGCTCGCAGTGACGGGCGAGCGCGACGAGGTCATCGACATCCGCTTCAGAGACACTGGCGAGCATCGCAAACGTCGGCAGAGAGAGTTGCGCCCCGCGGAGCGCTGCCCGCACCGGAGCGCGGCGCGCCGCGGCGATGCGCTCGCTGCGACTGGGCCACGGAACCGGAACCACGCTCGCCAGGCTCTCCAGCAGCATTCGGTCACCGCCGGGAGCGCGGTAGACGGCCGGCACGTCACCGTGCAGCCCGCCCAGAGCCTGCTCAGCGCCACGAGTCTGCTCCCCCCCGGGCAGGAGCTGGCTCGCACCGAGTTCGCTCACCTCGACGCGGTAGCCGGCATCGAGCAGGTGCACACCAACGGATGCCGCCAGCTCGACCACGAGTTCGAATGCGGCCACGAGATGCGGCGGCACCCGACCGGCACCCATCGCAGCGCTTCCAGCCAGGGTGGTGTCAAGCACGATACGGGCCTCTGGGTTGCTGCGCGACTCCTCCTGCCGCACCATGATTTCGCCGTGCCGAGCCGTGGCCGGCCAGTTCACGCGCCGCATCGGGTCACCCGGGCGGTATTCGCGAGCGATGAGTTCGTCCGAGGTCACACTCGCCTGACGCAATAACTCGCGGATCGAACCGTCATTGCCGGTCTGGCCCAGTGCACTGCCCGGCAGGGGTATGACCCGCGGCGTCACGATCAGGTCATGCGGTTCACCCGCCACACGCGTGCTGTGGGCGAATCCAAACGGGTCATGCCGGGAGACCAGTAGCGGACCAATCTCGTACACCCCACGCTCCCGCGGCGTCACCGTGTATTCGAGCCGCACGCTGTCGCCGGTCGCGCCAAATTTGTCCACGAGCAACAGCGGGCTTGCCGCAGCCACGTTGATTCCGGGTTCGGGAGTGTCTGACCAGCTGGCACCGCTCAGCGGTGTCGCCGAGAGGTTGCGCAGCTGCAACGAGACGACACTTTCTCCCCCAGCGGGTACGACCGATGGGCGAAAGGTACGGATCACCTCAACGCGGGCTGGGCGTAGCGATACGTAGCCGATCGCCACGAGCGGGGCCATGGTGAGCAGCCCGGCCACGAAAATGAGGTCCCGGCTGTTCACCACCACGGCGGTGATGAGCAAAACAATGCCGGATGCGAAACACAGTCCGCCGCGCAGGGTAAATCGTGCGCGCAATCGCACTGCCAGATGCACGAGCCAGGCCGGACGGGTCACCCGTCCCGAATCACCGACAGCGCGCGCGTCCATCCGCTACGGCTGTCCTGCTGATCCAACCGGCCGAACCGGAACGGCGTGCACCGCCGGCGTCTCCCCCACTGGCACGGGAGTATCGGCCAGAATGCGGCGCACGATATCGTCGATCACCGGCCCGCTGTCCTGATGGTGATGCCCGAGCGCGCGGCTGGTGGGAACCAGTCGGTGTCCGAGCACGGCAACGGCGAGTGAATCGATGTCGTCGGGAAGTACGTATTCTCGGCCGTTCAGGGCCGCTTGTGCTTTCGCAGCGCGGATCAGCTGCAGCGTCGCGCGCGGGCTGGCGCCGAGGCGCAGATCGCGATCATCGCGGGTGGCCCGACTAATATTCACGGCATATTCTTTGACCGCGGCCGAGGCGAAAATTGTGCGGGCCGTGTGCATCATCGCCCGCAGAGTCTCGCCCGACACGACGGCCGCGATCAGCGCGAGCGGGCTGTTCGTGTCGCGTGAGTCGAGCATGGCCAGTTCCGACCGGGAGTCGGGATACCCCATCGAGATGCGGGCCATGAACCGGTCCCGTTGCGCCTCAGGAAGGGCATAGGTGCCTTCCATCTCGATCGGATTCTGGGTGGCAATAACGGTGAAAGGCAGTGCCAACGGGTAGGTAATGCCGTCGACGGTAACCTGGCGCTCTTCCATCGATTCCAGCAGCGCCGACTGGGTTTTCGGGCTGGCGCGGTTGATTTCATCACCGATGACAATATTCGCAAAGACCGGCCCTGGCTTGAATTCAAAGCGGCGCTCCCCCTGGTTGAAGACCGATACGCCGGTCACATCGGAGGGCAGCAGGTCGGGGGTGAACTGGATGCGTCCGACGGTGCAGTCCACGGATCGAGCGAGTGCCTTGGCGAGCATGGTCTTGCCCACGCCGGGAACATCTTCGATTAACAGGTGGCCTTCGGCGAGCAGCACGGTCAGCGCGATCTGCACCGCCTCGTGTTTGCCGTCAATGACCGTCTCGATGTTGCGCATGATGGCCCGACCCGCGGCTTGCAATTCGGACAGGTCTACCAGCTCGGGCAGATCACCGGCTGACACGTCCGTGACCCGCACTGTGTCGACCGACGGCTCTGAAGCGCGAGGCGACTGATCAAATGCCGAGGCGCGCGCCGGCTGATTCATACTCGCGACCGCTCCAGATATTCAGCGACGGCTCGTGGCACGTACGGCGAGACGTCGCCACCGAGGCCGGCCACCTGACGCACCAGCGAGCTGGAGACGTGGGCGTTGGCGGGATCCGGCAGCAGAAAGACCGTTTCGACGGCAGCCAGGTTGCGATTGACGATGGCCATCGGAGTCTCGTAGGCGACGTCAACCTGCGAGCGGATGCCCTTCACCAGCACGCTCGCGCCGACATCCATGCAGTAGTCAACGAGCAGGCCCATGCTCCAGCTGGCGACGACGATGTTTGTCGGCAGCCCGGCGTCTTTGATGGCTTGTTCCAGCAGCGACACGCGCTGGCTGATCGGCAGCAGGGCCGATTTGTCGGGGTTGTGCACGACAAGAACGTGAAGTTCGTCGAACAAGCCGGCCGCGCGATTGATCACGTCCAAGTGGCCCAGTGTGACGGGGTCAAATGATCCAGGGACGACGGCGATCCTGCGCATGGTCACACCCTACTGCCACAGACTGACGGTGCGCTGCCCGGTAGCGGGCGACGAGTGAGCATATTCAACCTTTCACGAGCCAGGTGCGCTCGGATTCGTTCAGCCGACGCGCGATCGCGTCGCGCAGGGCCGGGTTGGTGCGGATGCCCGGATCCCCCGAAACGAGGTGGTACGCGGCTTGTCGCGCCTCGGCAATTAGATCGCCGTCCACAGCTACCCGCAGAAAACGCAGCGACGTTCCCTCGCCGGATTGCATGTCGCCGAGCACATTGCCCTCGCGACGCAGCGCCAGGTCGAGTTCGGCGAGCCGGAAACCGTCGAGGGTCGCGGCGACATCACCGATGCGCTGGCGGGCAGGCGACCCGGTGCGGGAGTTGGTGACCAACAGACACAGCCCCGGCACACCGCCACGTCCAACTCGACCACGCAACTGATGCAACTGAGAAACGCCGAAGCGTTCAGCGTCCAGCACCACCATGGCCGAAGCGTTGGGCACGTCCACACCGACCTCAATAACGGTCGTTGCGACGAGAACGTCGATCTCACCGTCGGCGAACGCGCGCATGATGCGATCTTTTTCGTCGCTCGTCATGCGTCCGTGTAGGGCTTCTATACGATATTCGGCCAGCGGCGCGAATCCGCGCAGCTTCTCGTGCACGGTCTCGACGTTGGCGAGCGGAATCTTCTTGTCGTCCTCGGACACTGGTTCTGTCGCGGCCTCTGAGCCTTCTTCAATCTCGGCTGGCGAAATTGCCGGGCAGACCACAAAACCTTGCCGTCCGAGAGCGAGTTCCTCGGCCAATTTGGTCCAGATGCGTTGAAACCAGCTCGGGTGATCTGACAGCGGCACGACAATGCTGGTGATGCCCTGACGTCCGGCCGGCAGCATGCGGATGGTGCTCACGTCCAGGTCGCCGAATACGGTCATGGCAATGGTGCGGGGAATCGGGGTAGCCGTCATGACGAGCACATGCGGTGGCTCTGCGCCCTTGAGCCGTAGAGATTCCCGCTGCTCGACGCCGAACCGATGTTGCTCGTCAATCACGATCAGACCAAGATCGAAGAAGGTCACGGTGTCACTGAGCAGGGCGTGGGTGCCGATCACAATGCGTGACTGGCCAGATACCGTGCGCAGCAGGGCCTTGCGCTTCTGCGCTACCGGAAGTTTGCCGGTGAGCAGGGTTGGCATGAGTTCAGCCGCGAGATCGGGGCCGAGCAAGGTCGTAATCGACCGCAGGTGTTGCCCGGCCAGCACCTCGGTCGGCGCCAGTAGCGCCGTCTGGCCGCCGCTATCGGCCACGGCCAGCATAGCCCGCAGTGCCACGACGGTCTTGCCGGAACCGACCTCGCCCTGCAACAAACGGTTCATCGGGCCGGACTGGGACATGTCGGTAGCAATTTCGACCGCGCAGATCTCTTGGTCGACCGTGAGCACGAAGGGCAACGCGGCGTCAAAGCGTTCCAGGTACCCGCCGGGCGTTGGAACACGCGGCCGGGTGCGACGCTCCCTTGCCAGGCTGTGCCGCTGCATCAGCGCGCACTGCAGCACCCAAGCCTCGGTAAATCGCAGGGTGTTCTGTGCGGCCATCCACTGTTTTTCATCATCCGGGCTGTGAATCCAACGGATGGCCTGGGTGTGGCTGAGCAGGCCGTGTTCGGCCCGGAGATCGTCGGGAACAGGGTCCGGCAGAGTACCAATGCGCCGCAGGACCTGGTCGATCATCATTTGCAAGTTCCAGCTGGGTTCGGCCGCCGTTGCCGCGTAAATCGGAATGAGCGGCTTGCGCCGGAGCCGCACCGCCGGGTCGTCGCGCTCCTCTTCTTCTTCGCTCTCAAAGGTTTTATACGACGGATTCGTCAATTGACTCTCGCCCCTGTACACGCGCACTTTGCCGGAGAAACTGCCGCGCAGGCCTGGTCGTAATTGTTTGAGGCGCCACTCCTGGCTATTTTTACCGAAAAATGTGAGGGTGAACTCGCCTCCACCGTCGGAGATCACCACTTCAACGATTGTGCCCGGCCGCGACGACATGCGTTTTTCATGTACAGAAACAATGTCTGCGATGACCGTGATGTTGGCGCCGGGCGTGACTTGATTCAGGGGCCGGAGCACCTCGCGGTCGGCGTAATCACGGGGGTAGTGGCTGAGCAGATCGTTGACGGTATGCATGGCGAAGGCCTTCAACAACGCCGTGGCCTGAGGCGCGCTGAGGGCTTTTTTCAGGGGAGTGTCAAGCGTCAGCGGTTCACGCTGGGGAACTGGCAATGCAACACCATCGAATTCGGGGCCATGGGTAGCGCTCGAACCGGTCATAATTCCATCGTAAACCGAGCCTCCGACAGGGCAGCTAGGCTCAAAGAGTTATGACGCGAATTATTTCCGGGTTTGCCGGCTCTGTGACCCTGGCCGTTCCAAAATCGGGAACGCGGCCGACGAGCGACCGGGTGCGCGAAGCCATTTTTTCGGCACTCGACTCACGGGACGCCGTGTACGGCATGCGCGTGTTGGATTTGTATGCTGGCTCCGGCGCATTGGGCCTCGAGGCTGCCAGTCGCGGGGCGCGGGTGGTGACGCTCGTCGAGAACAGCTATGGAGCCGCGGCCATGTGCCGTAAGAACGCCGAAGCCGTGCAGCGCTCAGCGCCGACAGGCACCGAACTGAAGATTGCGGTGTCATCGCAGGCGGTCCAGTCGTTTTTGGCCGCTACTAAGGACGGCTTCGACGTTGTGTTCATCGATCCGCCCTATGACCTCAGCGAAGTCGAGCTCGGGCACAATTTGAGCGCGCTCGCTCCACTGCTGGCCGAAGACGCGCTCGTGGTGCTTGAGCGCAACTCGCGCTCACCCGAGCCGGACTGGGGCGCGCAGCTCGCGCTCGAACGTCGCAAGGAGTACGGCGACACGACCGTCTGGTACGCCTCCCCCATCGAACAAAACTAGCCCGCCGCACCGTCCCAGCCACGGTAAGGGTCCCAGCCGCCGTGAGCGTGTAGCACGCCGTCGAGCGTGATCGATCCGGCCGGGAGAGAAGCGGATGCCTCGGTGACAGTGCCGAGACGGCGGAAGCTCGCCGGGAGAACGGCGTCGGACGCAAAGGTAGCCAGCAGCCCGTGGTCTTCGCCGCCGCCGAGAGCCACCTCGATGCGATCGCCCAGGCGGGCGGAGTCGAAGTCGATGGCGACGCCGCTAGCCCTGGCGATACGACCGGCGTCGATGGCCAGCCCGTCCGAGACATCGAGCATGGCTGTGGCTCCGGCGAGGGCAGCGATCGGACCGCTCTCGATCGGCGGCTCGGGGGTGAGCTGGGCGGCCACCTCGCGCGGGTGGGTGAGCTTGAGAGCATTGGCACGGTCAATGTCGGGTACTCCGTTGGCGTCGACGCCGAGGCGAAACAGCAGCTCAAGGCCGACTCCGGCATCGCCGAGGCGCCCAGAGAGGGCCACAGTGTCCCCGACGCGCGCACCAGAGCGCACAACAGGGGCTCGGCCCTCAAGGTCGCCGAACGCCGTCACGGCGAGGGTCAGGGCGTCGGAAGCCGACAGGTCGCCGCCGACTACTCCGCAGCCGGGAGCTAGGGCCTCACAGCAATCGCGCAATCCGTCCACGATGCCTTCCAAGACCGAGACCGGTGTCGACGGCGGAGCAGCGATCGCGACGACCAAGGCGGTCGGGCGTGCGCCCATAGCGGCCACATCGGACAGGTTGGTCGCGGCAGCCTTCCAACCCAGATCGTGCGGTGTCGACCAGGCCATGCGAAAGTCGGGGCCCTGAATCATCATGTCGGTCGTGACGACGAAACGGCCGTCGGGCGCGGCGATGACGGCTGCGTCGTCGCCGGGGCCCAGTAGTTGGGCGGCTGCCACCGGCAGTCGCGGAAAGATCCGCGCCAGAACGGCGCCCTCGCTGAGGTCTGCGAGAGTCTCGCTTGGCGAAGTCGTTGGTTCGGACGTGGCGGTGTCCGCAGCCGTCGGCGTATCCGTCAGTTCAATCGCGGCCAGTCGCAGCGAGGACTCCGGAGTGGGCGACGGCGTGCGGTCTGAACGCGGGGCATCCGCAGCAGTAGTCATGTAAGAAACGGTAACCTGAATACGATGTCTCACCGATTCCTGCTCCCATACTCCGTGCCGCGACGCGCAGCCGTGGCCGCCCTGACCGTTCTGGCGAGTGCGCTGCTGCTCGCCGGCTGCGCCGCCGCCGTGCCGCTGACCGCCGCCCCGGATGCCACCAACGTGACCTGCGCCGACGTCATCGTGCATCTGCCGTCTACGGTCGCCGATCAGGAGTCACGGGAGACGAACGCGCAAAGCACCGGAGCCTGGGGGGACCCTGCCGCCGTACTGTTGCACTGCGGCGTCACGGTACCGGCACCAACGACGCTGCCGTGCCTGAATATCAACGGAGTCGATTGGATCGAAGACGACTCCGCGGCTCCGACGTACCGATACACCACGTACGGTCGCGATCCGGCCATCGAGATCGTGATCGACTCCGAAGTCGTGAGTGGTTCAACGGCGCTCGTCGACGTGTCCAACGCGGTCGGTTATGTGCCGGTGACCGGAGCGTGCATCGGCGCCGAAGACGTGCAGCTGCCTGCCGACGGGGCCACGACCGCTCCGTAGCCTCTGGTCTGGTTTCTCGTGTAGGCGCGTTCCGCAGACCGAGTCGCGTTGGTCGATGGGGTCTCGGCACGCTCGACCAACGGGAATGGGAGCGTCCCCGAGGCTGGATCACGACGATCGATGGCCAGCTTTAGCGCAAAAACGCCTCAATACGTCGTCGCGATGACACGGTTCCGAGCGCGGCAACGGGTCGGTTGCCTCTACTTTGCGCTACGCGGGAGATACGCCACTGCGCGGGAGGCCAAACCCCCGCGTAGCTGCGCAGGTCCCGCGAAACGCGTGGCGCGGGAGCTACGGCCCGGCTACAGCTCCCGCGCACTGGCGTAACTCCCGCGTAACGAAGTCCAAGCCAACGCATACCGGCGGACTCGGCGCTCAGGAGCCGTGGCGGGCGTGGGCCATGGCTACAGCGATGAGTTCGTCGATCAGCTCCGGATAGGTATAGCCGCTGGCCAGCCAGCAGCTCGGGAACATCGAGATGCTCGTGAAACCGGGCATGGTGTTGATCTCGTTGATGACCCAGCCGGTCGCCGTGAGAAAAAAGTCCACCCGGGCAAGTCCGGCTCCGCCAATGGCCTCGAACGCACGAATCGCTAAGTGCTGAACCTCGGCTAATTCCTCGGCAGTCAGTGGCGCAGGGCAGACCAAATCGACACCGGGTGCATCGAGGTACTTCGCGGCAAAATCGTAGAAGTCGCGGCCGGTCACGACGACCTCGCCGGCCACGGAGGCGCGCGTCGGATCGCCAGGGCGCCCCTGTAGCACGGCAATCTCGAGTTCGCGACCGATGAGCCCGGATTCGATCAACACCTTGTTGTCTTCGGCGAGTCCAACGGTCATCGCCTCGGCCAGCTGATCCGGCGTTGAGACTCGACTAACGCCAACGCTCGACCCAGCACGCGCCGGCTTGACGAAGGCGGGCAGCCCCAGCTCCTCCAGGGCAGCGTAAGCCGTTCCCGGGGCTTCCGCCCAGTCACTAGCGCTCAGGGTACGCCACGGCGCTACCGGCAGTCCCGCCTGCTGAAAGACGCTCTTGGCAAAGTGCTTATCCATGCCCAAAGCGGATGCGAGCACTCCCGACCCGACATAGGGCAGGCCGAGGAGGTCGAGCATGCCCTGAATGGTGCCGTCCTCACCGAACGGTCCATGCAAAATTGGGAATATGAGGTCGACCGGGCCGAGCGAGCGCTCACCCGCTGCATCGACGACGGTCATTTCCCGGCTCGACGCACTCTGCGGCCAGCGCACCCTGCTGCCGTTGTCAGCGACAACGGGCAACGCAGAAGAGTTGAGGGCGAACTTGGCCGGGTCGTTGTCTTCGAGTACGAACGCGCCCTCATGGGTGATTCCGACCGGAATGACGGTGTACGCTTCAGGGTCGAGGGCTGCCAGCACCCCGCCCGCCGTGGCGCAGCTGATCGAGTGTTCGCTGGAACGCCCCCCAAAGAGAAGCACCACCGTGAGCTTGTCCATCGTCAAGTGTCCTTTCGCCCTGCGGTTCGCCGGAGTCAGTTGTGAGGTGCGGCGCAATGTCGCGGGGGTTGAGTGTGCCGTCGAGAACCTGACGTACTTGTTCGACGATGGGCATCTCGACGCCCTTGGCGCGGGCGAGTTCGAGAATGGGCTTGACCGACGCGAGGCCTTCAGTGGTCTGCTGCATCTGCGTGACGACATCGTTGATGCTGTAGCCCTGGCCGAGCAGCCGTCCAGCCGTGTTGTTGCGCGATAGAGGCGACTGGCAGGTGGCGATGAGGTCGCCGAGTCCGGCCAAACCGGCCAACGTCTCTGCCTGGGCACCATAAGCAACGGCAAAGTCGGTCATTTCCACCAGGCCGCGCGTAATAATCGACGCCTTGGTGTTCTCGCCGTAGCCGACACCGTCGACGATGCCGATGGCGACCGCTATAAGGTTCTTCAGCACGCCACCGAACTCGGTACCGATGACGTCGGTGTTGACATAGGAGCGAAAGTAGCGGTTTGTGGCGAGTTTGGCCACGGCCTGCGCGGTCTCCAGACTCGACGAGGATACGACGGCGCCGGTGGGCTGTTCCTTGGCGATTTCGAGGGCGAGGTTGGGACCGCTGATCGCGGCGATGCGATCGGGGTCGATGCGCAGCACCTCTTCGATCACCGTGCTCATGCGCATGCCGGTCGCGCGTTCAACGCCCTTCATGAGCGAGATGACAATCGCGTTCGCTGCCAGATACTCTTCGACCTGCTTCAAATTCTCCCGCAGGGACTGGCTCGGCACCGAGACGAACACCATCTCGGCGTCGGCCAGGGCGAGGTCGAGGCGGCTCGTGGCGCGCAGACCCACCGGCAGGTTCACGCCGGGCAGATAGTCGCTGTTGCGACGGGCCTCAGCAATCTCCCTGGCCAATTCGGGGCGGCGAGCCCACAGAACGACGTCAGCACCGCCATCCGTCAGAATTTTAGCGAATGTCGTTCCCCAACTGCCCGCACCTAAAACGGCCACCCGGGTGCCTGGTTGAATCTTGGGCTGCTGGGGGGTTCTAGGCTTCAAAACGACCGGTCTCTTTCTGGTTGTGCTCCGCCGGATTCCAGCGCTTGACCGGCGCTTTTTCGCCGCGCAGATCTTCGAGCAGCGAGGTGATAGCCACCATCACAACCGCTGTCGCTTCGTTCAGCGTTGCCATGTCGAGGCTGCGCCCCCGAAATTGCGAGAGATCAACCGGGTCGCCAATTTTCACGGTGATGGTTTTGCGGGGAAAAGGGTGAATCTTCTTGGAATATCGTTCCATCAGGTGCTGGGTACCCCAGTGGGCGGCCGGCACGATGGGAATCCCCTGCTCGAGCGCGATACGCACGGCACCGGTCTTGCCGCGCATCGGCCACAGGTCTGGATCACGGGTGAGCGAACCTTCCGGGTAGACGACGACCATCTGGCCCTGGTCGACGAGGCGCTGGGCGGCTTTCACCGGTTCGCTTCCGCGCACAGAACCGCCGCGCTGCACCGGAATCTGACCCGATTTGCGCAGTACAGCGCCGATGACGGGAATAGTGAAAATTGATTCCTTCGCTAAAAACCGCGGCATCCGCCCCAATTTCCAAGCCACGACGCCCATGACCACCGGGTCAATTTCGCTGTAGTGGTTTGGCGCGAACACAAACGCGCCGGTGCGGGGAAACTTGTCCGCGTCGATGATCTCATACCGCGCGGCGACGTTCATCACCGGCAGAATCAGCCCAGCGAGAATCCAGAACGCGCTCGGACGGCTCTTCTCCGAACGGGTTCGGGTCGGTGTCTTGAAGGCGGCGGGAACGTCGTTATTATCAGGCACGCGCCTATTATCCTTCGAGATCGAAGTCCGCCCCCAAAAGCCGCAGCTTGCCGATGAAGTTCTCGTAGCCGCGGCTGATGATTCCCACATTGCTGACCGTAGAGGTGCCATCCGCCGAAAGCGCCGCGATTAGGTGGCTGAAACCGCCGCGCAAGTCTGGCACGACGACGTCTGCGCCGTGCAGCTTCGTCGGTCCGGTAATGACGGCGGAGTGATTGAAATTGCGCTGGCCAAATCGGCACGTATGGCCGCCGAGGCATTCCTTGTGAATTTGAATGGTGGCGCCCATCTCGACGAGCGCGTCAACGAAGCCGAACCGCTGCTCGTACACCGTTTCGTGCACGATGGACGTGCCGTGTGCCTTGGTCAGCGCGATAACGAGCGGCTGCTGCCAGTCCGTCATGAAACCGGGGTGAACGCCCGTTTCGATAATGACGGGCTTGAGATCGCCGCCGGGGTGATAAAAACGGATGCCGTCATCGTGGATGTCGAACGCGCCACCGACCTTGCGGAAGACGTTGAGAAAGGTGATCATCTCGGCCTGCCTTGCGCCACCGACGAAGATGTCACCGTCGGTGGCGAGGGCTGCGGCCGCCCAGCTGGCGGCCTCGTTGCGGTCGAACAGTGCGCGGTGGTTGTAACCCACCAGGCGTTCGACGCCCTCGATGCGGATCACCCGGTCGGTATCGACCGTGATGATGGCGCCCATCTTCTGCAGAATGTTAATGAGGTCCATGATCTCGGGCTCGATCGCCGCACCCTTGAGCTCGGTGAGGCCCTCGGCCCGCACCGCGGTGAGCAGCACCTGCTCGGTAGCGCCGACGCTCGGGTACGGCAGCTCGAGTTTGGCGCCCTTGAGACCGTTCGGCGCCGACATCCGAATGCCGTTGGGCTGTTTGTCGACGACGGCGCCAAATTTGCGCAGCACCTCGAGGTGAAAGTCGATCGGGCGGTCGCCGATGCGGCAGCCGCCGAGGTCGGGAATGAACGCCTCGCCGAGCCGGTGCAGCAGCGGTCCGCAGAACAAGATGGGGATGCGGCTGGAACCGGCGTGGGCATCGATGGCGGCGAAGTGCGCGCTCTCCACATTGACCGGGTCGAGAAGGAGCGTTCCTGGCTCGTCGCCCTCGGTGACCTTGACGCCGTGCACCTCGAGCAGACCGCGAACGATGCGAACATCGCTGATGTTCGGAACGTCCTTGAGCACGCTCGGGGTCTCGCCGAGAAGAGCCGCGACCATGGCCTTGGTGACGAGGTTTTTCGCCCCCTTCACCTCGATCCGGCCGACCAGCGGGCTCCCGCCGCGGATGGTGATCTTGTCAGCGGTCAAACCAACGGATGCTCCGTGGTTTTGAGCGCTGCCCCGCTCGTTCGCCTCGCCGTGGTCCGGCGCATCGTTCAAATTCTTTGCCTTGGTCACGTCGGTGTCGCTGAGAGTGCTCACAAATTACCCGTCCTGGTACAAGTTAGTGCCGTGCAAATTACTGCAAACTATTAGGAGATGATTCGGGGGAAAGTGCGGGAAGGGTGCGTGGCAACCATGATTCCCGTTTCGCTTCGAATTCACTGATTCGCGCTTCATCACGCAGGGTCAACCCGATGTCATCCAGACCTTCGAGTAGCCGCCATTTAGTGTAATCGTCGATTTCAAAATTCACGGTTAGATCGCCGACACTCACCGTTTTACTCACCAAATCCACGGTCAACTCGATGCCGGGGGCTGACTCGACGAGGTTCCAGAGCGTCTCGGCATCCGCTTCGCTGATCTGACCGGCAAGCAGACCCTGTTTGCCAGAGTTGCCGCGAAAAATGTCGCCAAAACGGGGGCTCAATACCACGTCGAAACCGTAGTCGCGCAACGCCCACACCGCGTGCTCACGCGAGGAGCCGACGCCGAAGTCGGCCCCGGCGATGAGCACCCTTCCGCCCTGATACTCCTTCTTATTGATCACGAATTCCGGGTCGAGGCGCCAAGCCGCAAACAAGGCATCTTCAAAACCGGTGCGCGTAACCCGCTTGAGGTGCACGGCCGGGATGATCTGGTCGGTGTCGACGTTGGAACGGCGCAGCGGTACAGCGATGCCGGTGACGGTGGTGAATTTCTGCATGTTACTGGTCTCCATCCTGAACGAGGTCCCACGGGCCGCTGAGTGTGCCGCGGATAGCCGTGGCGGCCGCGACGAGTGGCGACACCAGATGGGTGCGGCCCCCCTTGCCCTGACGGCCTTCGAAGTTGCGGTTGCTGGTCGAGGCGCAGCGTTCGCCGGGTTCGAGCTGGTCGGGGTTCATGCCGAGGCACATTGAACAGCCGGCGAAGCGCCATTCGGCGCCGAACTCCAGGAAGATCTTGTCGAGTCCCTCGGCTTCGGCTTCGATGCGCACCCGGGCCGAACCGGGAACGACCATCATGCGCAGCCCTTCGGCCTTGGTTTTGCCCGTGATGATCTCGGCGGCGGCCCGCAGGTCTTCGATCCGGCTGTTCGTGCAGGAGCCGAGAAAAACAGTGTCGACCCGTATCTCCTTCATCGGCGTTCCGGCCTTCAAGTCCATGTATTCCAGCGCCCGCTCGGCCGCCGAACGCTCGTTGGCGTCAACGATCTCAGCCGGGTTCGGCACCGAGCCACTCAGAGACACGCCCTGGCCGGGGTTGGTGCCCCAGGTTACGAAGGGTTCGAGTTCGTTGGCATCGATGATGACCTCAGCGTCGAAGGTTGCGCCCTCATCGGTGGCCAGAGTCTGCCAGTAAGCGACCGCAGCGTTCCAGTCGGCGCCGCGCGGGGCGTGTGCCCGACCCTCGAGGTAGTCGTAGGTGACCTGGTCTGGCGCGACCATTCCGGCGCGGGCGCCGGCCTCGATCGACATGTTGCAGATGGTCATGCGCCCCTCCATGGAGAGCGCGCGAATGGCCTCACCACGGTATTCGAGCACGTAGCCGGCTCCCCCGCCGGTGCCGATCTTGGCGATCACGGCGAGAATGATGTCTTTCGCGGTCACGCCGGTGCGCAGGGCGCCGTTGACGGTGATGGCCATCGTCTTGAACGGGTTGAGCGGCAGCGTCTGGGTAGCCATGACGTGTTCGACCTCGCTCGTGCCAATGCCGAGGGCCATCGCGCCAAACGCGCCGTGAGTCGACGTGTGCGAGTCACCGCAGACCACGGTAATGCCGGGCTGCGTCAGGCCGAGCTGGGGGCCGACGACGTGCACGATGCCCTGTTCGATGTCCCCCAGTGAGTGCAGGCGAACGCCGTACTCGGCGCAGTTACGACGCAAAGTCTCGATCTGGGTGCGGCTGGTCCGGTCGGCGATGGGCTTGTCGATCGCGAGGGTCGGAGTGTTGTGGTCCTCGGTCGCGATGGTCAAATCGGGCCGACGCAGCGGCCGGTTAGCTAGATGCAAGCCGTCAAAGGCCTGCGGGCTGGTGACCTCGTGCAGCAGGTGTAGGTCGATGTAGATCAGGTCAGGGGCGCCGTCTTCACCCTTGGTGACAAGGTGCTTGTCCCAGACTTTCTCGGCCAAGGTGCGTAGTCCGGTGTCGGAACCTACGGCAAATGTGGGTATTACGTTGGTCATTTTGAGCGTCTTCCTCACGAATCGATGGCAGCCACGCCGAACGCCGCGACGAGGGAGGCCTCAGTACAGGGACTCGTCGCGGCACAGAAGAAGTCGGTTCAGCACCATGGCATCAGGGTAACACCTCGCCCAACACCGTGCGGCACGAGCGCCTCAGACGACGGTCGACTCCACGTAGACAACACTCACATTGTCCCGACCTCCGCGCGCGATGGCCTCGTCGACGAGAATGTCAGCGCGCGTGCGCCCGGCAGCATCCAAGCGGAGATCCAGGGCCAGCACCCGCGCAATATCCGCGTTATCAAGTTCCTTCGTTAAACCGTCAGAACAGATCAGGAAGGAGCTTTCGCCGGTGGCCGGCAGCAGCCAGACGTCGGCGTCGACAAATTCGTCGCCTCCGATCGCTCGCGTGATGACGTTCCGTTCCGGATGCTTCTCGGCCTCCGCGGTCGAGATCAGGCCGGCATCCACCATTTCTTGCACGGCGGAGTGGTCGACAGACAACTGTTGAAGAACGCCGTTGGTGTAGGTATATACGCGGGAGTCACCGACGTTGAAGGCCATCCAGTGATAGCCGACTTCGTCTCCGGCATCGACCAGGGCGATGCCGGCCAGAGTCGTTCCCGATACCGCCGTACCGGAATCTTCGACCGCGCTCAGATCACGCACGGCATCGTTGGAGGAGTGGATGGCATCGAGGATACGTTCCGGCGTCGACGGCAGATCCCTGGCGATATGCTCGTCGAACACGCGCAACACGGTCTGGCTGGCGACGTCACCCTGCGCGTGCCCGCCCATACCGTCAGCCACGAGAAAGACCGGTGACTGAGCAAGAATGCTGTCTTCGTTAATCTTGCGCACGCTACCGACGTCGGTGCGTGCGCTGTAGCGAAGTCGTGCGGTGGCGGTGAAAAGTTCAATCGTGCTCTGCTGATTCAGAGTCATAAAAATCCCCCATTCGCCGACGCCCGGCTTCGATCAATCATTCCTTGGCGTTTACCGAAATCTCTTCGGCGAGCGTGTGCCCACGCTTCGTGGCGTCATGGCGTGCCTTGATCAGGCTTGCGATGGTAGCCACAGCCATGCTACCGATGATGACGCCGAGCGAGGTCCAGGTGTCGATTTCCGGGGCCCATTCAACGCCGTGCCCACCGTTGATGAAGAACACCTCATTGGTATGCAAGGCGTGCAGCACGAGCTTGACACCGATGAAGGCGAGAATGACCGCGATGCCGTACTTGAGGTACTCCAGACGTTCGAGCAGCCCACCGAGCAGGAAGTAGAGCTGGCGTAGGCCCATCAGCGCGAAAATATTGGCCGTGAACACGATGAACGGACTCGTCGTAATTCCGAAAATTGCCGGAATGGAGTCGAGGGCAAAAATCAGGTCGGTGGTGCCGATCGCGATGAACACGATCAGCATCGGGGTGAAGACCTTCTTGCCGTCAATCACGGTGCGCACCTTGGAACCGTCGAATTCCGACGAGATGCGAATGCGGCGGCGCAGCAAACGAATGACACCGTTTTCTTTATCTTCGGTCTCCTCCTCCGACGAGAACGCCTGCTTGACCGCGGTGTAGAACAAGAACGCGCCAAAGATATAGAAAATCCAGCTATAGCTTTCGATCAGCTGGGCGCCAAGCAGAATGAAGATTCCACGGAGTAGGAGGGCGATAATAATGCCTACCATCAGCACTTCCTGCTGGTATTTTCTCGGCACCGAGAACCGGGCCATGATGATGACGAAGACAAATAAGTTGTCGATCGACAGGCTGTACTCGGTCAGCCAGCCAGCCAGGAACTGCCCGGCGTGCTCGGCATCACCGAGCACTAGCATGAGCAGCGCGAAGACGAGGGCAAGCCCGACATAAAACGCCACCCACAGGCCAGCCTCGCGCATGCTCGGAACGTGCGGACGTTTATAGACGATGAGCAGGTCAGCGACCAGAATAAGGGTCAGAACGACAAGTGATCCAGCTTCGAACCAGAGCGGGAGAGCGAGTTCCATGGGGCCTTTCAAGGGTGAAGGAGTCGGTGTTACAAAACCCGAAAGTCTCTCCCGCAGCAGTAGGACCAAAACGGAACCAACCGGTGCCACCGCGACCGGGGCCCCGTCACTGCGGCCCGTATTGACGATCGCGACATAGAACCCGATGGGGCCCAGAGGGATACTCCCCTTCGCTAGCAAAATTCTACAGTGCTTGTCATGCTCTCTCGCGCATGGGCGCCCGAACGCCACACAACTCAAGCCCATCTACGCCCCAGATCAGCCAGTAGCCGCACCGCCAGTGCCGCACCCACGCGTGCGCCGTGGAGCCTATAGTTGGACGCTATGACTATGGACCGCTCACGATGACGGCCGCCGACATTTCGAGTGGCAACATCGACTGGTCTCAGAACGGTCAGCCGGCCCATGCGCCCTGGCGATCGGCCAACAGCGCACCGGCACCGAAGCGCGTTGTGCCGGTCGACGATACGATCACAGCAGATGCCGCCTACCGCATGGCCTCACAGGGCGTCGCGATGCTCTGGACCGGAGACTTCCAGAACGCCCGCCAGATTCTGACGGCCCTCGAGCACCGCACGCGCCCCCGCACCGATAGCACCGAGCGCACGACCGGTGAGCTGTTTTACCGCTATCGCCAGAACCGTTCACACCGAGCCCGAATTCTCGGGCTGCTGCTCGTTCCGCTCGGTCCCGGCAACGTCATCGCGCTGCGTCGGGCGCCCGATCTGCGTGCGGCGACGATCGAGGCCTACGGACTCATCACTGAGGGCTCCGTGGTATCACTGCACGAGGTACTGGGCAGTATCGGCGCCCATCAGTGGCGCACTAAGGGCATTCCGGTGGCGGCGCTGAACGCCTTTATTTACCCGCACTACGGCACGTTTTTTCCGGTGCGCAGCGAATACGTCGACCTCGTGGCGACGGCCCCGCTCGCCGCGCCGAAGGTCGCCTTCGACATCGGTACCGGCACCGGCGTACTTGCCGCGGTGCTCGCAACCCGCGGAGTGCCCCGGGTGATCGCAACGGATATCGAACCGCGAGCCATCGCATCCGCTGAGGAAACAATGTCACGGTTGAACCTGGGTGACCGGGTCGAGGTTCGACTGGCCGATCTTTTTCCCGAGGGACGTGCCGATCTGATCGTCTGCAACCCGCCGTGGATTCCGGCCACAGCACACTCGTTGCTCGACGCTGCCGTCTATGATCCAGGCTCGCGCATGCTCAAGGGTTTTCTGGCCGGCGTGAGGGCACACCTCGAGCCTGGTGGCGAGGTGTGGCTGGTGCTCTCCGACTTTGCCGAGCTGGTCGGACTGCGCTCCCGCGACGATCTGATGGCCATCATTGCTGCGGCCGGACTGCGCGTGATCGGGTCGCTGAACGCGCCAGCAGTGCACACGCGCGCTGCCGATTTGAGCGATCCGCTACACGCCGTGCGGGCCGCTGAAGTCACCTCGCTCTGGCGTCTCTGCCTCGTCGAATAAGCCCCTCGCATCGGTGCCACCCGGCGCACTGGAGAGGCCATTTTCGGGGAAAAATGGGCACTCGCCAGCGCAGCGGGCCCGTATTTCTGCAACAATGGAACTTTGACCTTGCCCATTTCTCGGGTAAAAACGTCCTGTAAGCCGGGCATCCCAACAAAGGAATCCCAAATGACGGATCAGACTTTTCAATTAATTGCGATCGTTTTATACCTCGCTGGCATGGTGGCCATCGGGTGGTTTGCATATCGGCAAACCAAAGATCTTGACGACTATATGCTGGCCGGACGACGGCTGAAACCGGGCACAGCAGCACTCAGTGCCGGCGCCTCCGACATGTCCGGCTGGCTTCTGCTTGGCTTGCCGGGCGCCATCTATATTGGTGGTCTGGTTGAGGCCTGGATGGCTATCGGCCTCACCATCGGCGCCTGGCTGAACTGGAAGTTCGTGGCCCCGCGGCTGCGCTCGTACACCAAGGTATCCAATAACTCGATCACCATCCCGAGCTTCTTCGAGAACCGACTCAAGGACTCCTCGCGCCTGCTGCGTGTTGTCTCCGGTGTCATTATTCTGGTGTTCTTCACGTTCTATGTCGCTTCCGGCATGGTCGCCGGCGGTGTGTTCTTCGAGAGCTCCTTCGGCTCCACCTTCTTAACCGGCATGCTCATCGTCGCCGGCGTCACCCTGCTGTACACGCTGTTCGGCGGCTTTCTCGGCGCCACTCTCACCGACGTCGCCCAGGGCATTCTCATGCTCGTCGCGCTCATCGCTGTGCCGATCGTCGCGCTCAACGCGACCGGCGGCATCACAGCAACGCTCGACTCCATTCGCGAGGTGGACCCGAACCTGCTCTCCATCACCGCTGGCGGAACAGCGCTGGGAATCATCTCGGCGGCGGCGTGGGGCCTCGGTTACGTCGGGCAGCCGCACATCATCGTGCGTTTCATGGCTCTGCGCAGCCCGCAGGACGCCACGGCCGGTCGCCGCATCGGCATTGGCTGGATGATCCTCACCGCCCTCGGCGCCGTCGCCGTGGCCCTGATCGGCATTGCGTACTTCCAGCAGAACCCGGATCTGTCGTTGGCTGACCCCGAAACGGTGTTCCTGATGCTCGCGCAGACGCTGTTCCACCCGTTCATTGCCGGCCTCGTGCTCGCCGCCGTGCTGGCCGCCATCATGAGCACCATCTCCTCGCAGCTGATCGTCTCCTCCTCGGCCCTGGTCGAGGATCTGTACAAGATCATCGGCAAGAAGGATGCCTCGAGCAAGCAGCTGGTCATGCTCGGACGCATCGGAGTACTGCTGGTCGCGATTGTCGCTGGACTCATCGCGCTCAACCGCGACTCGACCATCCTGGACCTGGTCGGCTTCGCCTGGGCCGGTTTCGGTGCAGCCTTTGGCCCGGTAGTGCTGCTCTCCCTGTACTGGAAGAAGCTCTCGACCTGGGGCACGCTGGCCTCGATGGTGACCGGCGCCGTCGTCGTCTTCATCTGGGGCAACTCCCCGTTGGGCGACACGCTGTACGAAATCGTGCCCGGCTTCGCGGCTAGCCTGATCGTCGCCGTCGTGGTGTCGCTTGCTACCTACAAGCCCAACGCCGAGATCGATGCCGAATTCGATGCAGCGGCAGAACAGGGCCACGCCGATTACAAGGCGCCGGAGTCTGTGTCCGTGTAACACAGCACCCGTCATAACACTGGCGCCTGCCGCCGGCCTTCACGGTCAGCGGCAGGCGCCAATGTCATTCCCGACAGCACGGCTCGCTTTAAAAAACGAAAGCCCGGCACCCTTCGGAAGAAGGGAACCGGGCAAGTGTGACCCCAGCGGGATTCGAACCCGCGTTACCGCCGTGAGAGGGCGATGTCCTAGGCCGCTAAACGATGGGGCCGTTTTTGCAACTTACCGAGTATGCCACACGGAGGAGCGCACTTCCAAACTGAGCACACGCGGCGCGTCGCGACGGGTTGGTACAGCCGTCGCTCGTGCTTGCAGAAACACCATCCAGAAAGCGGATGCTGTTGCGCCAGGGCTCCAATCGCGGTTAGCTCGGGGAATGAAACTGACCAAGCTGGAGCACGCGGCCCTGATCATTGAGCTCTCGGGCAAGAAGCTCTACATCGACCCCGGGTCGTTCACCACGGCGCTCACCGGGACGGCGGGTGCCGTGGCCGTGGTCATCACTCACGAACACGCCGATCATTGGACTCCCGAACAGCTCGTGCGCATCATCGAGATGAATCCTGACCTCTGCATTTTCGCTCCGGCCGGCGTGGTTGACGCCATTGCAGCATCCGCTCTCAACGGTATTGCCGTTACCACGGTCATGGCCGGAGATATCATCGAGGTCGCCCCGTTCACCCTGCGCTTCTACGGCGCGACGCACGCGGTCATTCACGAGTCGATCCCGGTCATCGGCAACGTTGGAGTGTTGGTCAACGACGAGTTCTACTACGCCGGTGACGCCTTCACGATTCCCGAAGGTGTCGATGTAGGCACGCTCGCCGTACCGGCAGCAGCACCCTGGATGAAAATGAGTGAAGCAATGGACTTCGTTCTCGCCGTGAAGCCCAGGCGCAGCTTCACGACCCACGAGATGCTGCTTTCCCGCGCGGGAAAAGAACTGTCGAATGCACGAATTCGGGGTGTGACAGAGCAGGGCGGCGGGGATTTCTTCGCGCTCGAGCCGGGCGAGAGCCTCGACATGTAAGCACGCCGACGCTGGCGCAACGCTCGGAGGTGCCCCTTCAGGTAACGTGCAGCAACTGCCTTTTAGAGTGCAGTTACGACACAATGCGCACCCGTGTGGGTGGCACAGAACTGAGGTAGTCCGATGAGCTCTGAGTGGGTAATTGATGCGCACGGCCTGGAGAAATCCTATGGGTCTGGCACGAGCCGTTTCGACGCGCTGAAGGGCGTGTCGGTACAGATCGCAGCCGGTGAAACCGTGGCCATCGTCGGCAAGAGCGGCTCGGGCAAGTCGACCCTGATGCACCTGCTGGCGCTGCTCGACGAGCCCGACCAGGGCACACTCGAGGTAGCTGGCCAGACTGCGAAGTCGCTGTCCAAGCGCGCCGTCAATGAGCTGCGCAATAAGGAGTTCGGCTTTGTCTTTCAGCAGTTCTTCCTCACCCCCAATGTGAGCGTGCTCGACAACGTCATTTTGCCGCTGAAGATCGCTGGCATGGGCGGCAAGGAACGACGACGCCGCGGCATGGAGGTTCTTACGCAACTCGAGCTCGCCGACAAGGCCGGCAACAAAGCGACCACCCTCTCGGGCGGGCAGAAGCAGCGCGTCGTGATCGGTCGGGCCTTGGTGAACGCTCCGCGCGTGATCTTTGCGGATGAACCGACCGGAAACCTCGACACCGCCACCGGAGCCGTGGTCGAAGACATCCTCTTTGAACTCAATCGCAGCCAGGGCATCACGCTCGTCATCGTCACCCACGACGAGGAACTCGCCGCCCGCTGTGACCGCCAGATCTACATTCGCGACGGACTCGTCGTGCAGCACACGGCCGCCCGCTCGGCCGCCCACAGCGCGGCCGCACCCACGAACACAGAAGCCCACAGTGCGGCCGCACCCACGAACGCAGAAGCCCACAGCACCGCCGGAGGCGCAGCATGAGAACCAAAGACCTCATCATCTCCGCGATCTCCAACACCTTTCGCAGCAAGCTGCGCACGACCCTGACCGTTCTGGCGATCTTCGTTGGAGCGTTCACCCTCACCCTGACTAATGCCGTCGGTGCCGGGGTCAGCCAGTACGTCGACGCCCAGGTTGGCGCCCTCGGCTCCCCCGACGTGTTCATCATCACGCAGGCCAGCGACGCCAGCACGGCCGGCGATGGCCCCGTGAAGTATGACGCAGCCAGTTCCGCGTCGGTGGCGAGCCAGCAAGGTCCCCCTGGAACAACGACCAAGGCGCTAACGGATGCCGACCTCGCGTCGATCGCCAACGTCGCCGGTATCGAGTCGGTCGACCCCATCCGTGCCGTGCAGGCCGACTACATTGAATCCGAGTCAGGAACCCCGTACGAGTTCAGCATCAATGCCACCTCGGCGGTGACCACAGCCGACCTGACGGCGGGCGCTCAGCTCGACGGCAGCGCCAGCGCGGCGCAGCTCGTGCTGCCAGATACTTTTGTGACTCCGCTAGGTTTTGCGTCGGCGGCCGACGCGGTGGGGACATCCGTTTCGATCGGTATTACCGACATTCTTGGTGCGAAGCACGTGGTCGCTGCCACCATCGTCGGCGTCTCACTGGAGAGTCTGCTCGCCTCGGGGGCCGGAGCCAATGATGCTCTGATCGCCGAATTGGCCGATGCGCAGTCCGGCGGAATCGATACCGCTGTGACCAGCTACGGTGTGGCCGTAGCTCACTTCGACACCGCGCTGTCGGCCGATGGCATCACAGCCCTCAAAGCCGATCTTGCTAGTGAGGGCTACACCGCGAGCACGATCGCAGACCAGCTCGGTGCCGTGCAAACCGTGATCACCGGCATCGTGGGTGTGCTCAACGCCTTCGCGGTGATCGCCCTGATTGCTGCCGCATTCGGAATCATTAATACTCTGCTGATGAGCGTGCAGGAACGCACCCGCGAAATCGGTCTCATGAAGGCCATGGGTATGAGCGGCGGCAAGGTCTATACGCTGTTCAGCCTCGAGGCCATCGTGATCGGATTCCTCGGCAGTGCGCTCGGCGCTGGCGTGGCCATCGGCCTCGGCTCGGCACTGAGCGCCGTGCTGTCGCGAGGCTTGCTGTCCGGTCTGCCCGGGCTGAACATCCTGCTCTTCGAACCGGCCTCCGTCGCGCTCGTTATCGGCCTGGTCATGCTCATCGCGTTCCTCTCCGGCACCCTGCCGGCGCAGCGCGCGGCCAAGCAGAACCCGATCGAGTCCCTGCGCTACGAGTAGCACCCGGCTAGAGTTCAGACGCCAACGGCAACCATTTCAGCAGCGCTGTCCGCAACTTGGCCAGGTGCAGGGGGCGCAGGAGGTACTCGTTCATGCCGGCTATGCGGCTATGCTCGGCGTCGCCGGGTCCAGCGCTGGCGGTCATGGCCATAATCGGCATGCGTGTCCCTGGTGGTTCCGCCGCCCGAATGGCCGATGCCAGTTCAAAGCCGTTCATCCCCGGCAACTGGATATCCATCAGAATCAGGTCCGGCAATTTGTTCCGAGCGAGCAACAATCCGCTTTCGGCGTCAACGGCTCCCAGAGTCGAGTGGCCCGCCCGGCTCACGAGAAGAGTGGCGAGCTTCATATTGAGGGGATTGTCTTCAATAATACGAATTCTGGCCACAGCATCACCCGCCCGCCTGGCCGCTCCGACGGCCTTCCGACTTGAGAGCTCGTTTGACCTCGGCCAAGAATGACGTTCGGTTAAAGTTCTCGGTGCCGAGCACACGCACGGGCTGGCTCGGGTCGCTGTTCACCGCTGCCGATTCCTGCCTGGTCAGCGGCTTACCGGTCACGATCAGCACGGGAATATGTTCGGTCCGCTCTTCGCTTTGTAGTGCCAACACGACTTCATAGCCACTAAACCCTTCCATCATGAGATTGAGCAGCACGAGGTCCGGATGCAAGCGCTGCGCCATCTCGATGGCGTCATCCTTGGTGAAGGCCCGTTCAACCACATATTCTGGGTGGGTCAAGAAGCGTGCGATCACGTCAACAGTTTCGGGATCGTCATCGGCAACCAGAACGCGACGGGTGCGCAGCGCGTCGGGGCTGAGGCCTAGCGCCTTCAACGACTCTTGCAGCGCAGCCCGGGTGATCGGCTTCTCTAGCACGGCGGCCGCGCCGTGGGTCAATGCCAGGCTCACGTCGGTGTTCCCCGCAATAATCACGATCGGAACCGCAGCGAGGTCGGAAAACTCGTGCAAACGCAACAGAAAACCCCAGCCGTCAATCCCCGGCAGACGGATGTCCAGGGTGATGAGACTCAGATTCTGATGCGGAGCAATTTCCAGCCCTTCTTCGCCGCTGGTAGCGACAATGACTTTAAATCCCTCGGCCTCCAGCAGGAGGCGAAGCACTTCAGCGCCCTTGGTGTCGTCCTCAATGACGAGAGCAACGTGTTTCTCCTCCTGTCCATCGTGTGCGGGTAGACCTTGCGGGTTCTCGGACGCCCCCGGCGACCTTTCCGTCGACACCCCCGAGGCATTGTCCTCTCGGTCAGGCTGGTAGGGCAATGCCGAGGCACCCAGGGTGCTCTCGTCTTCTTGGTTCGAAACGTCACCCCGTGCCGCGCCTGCCGGTTCAGGGTCGATAGACAAGAAACCGTTCTCTCCTGCACCGACCGCTGTGCGGTGTTCGTGGTACGGATGCGGCTTGGGCTTGTCGTGTACCGGGTTGGGTGCTACGCCTCTACTTTTCGCTGCTCGGGGCTCGGCGCCACCCCGCGAAATTTTCACCTCCGTGCCCGACCAAGCTGGCGCGACATCGTCCGTGGCGCCCAGCGGAATCCAGATGACAAAACTGGCACCCTCACCCGTCTCACTTGCCACGGCCACCGTGCCCCCCTGAAGCTCCACTATTCGTTTGACCGTGGCGAGACCGAGTCCAGTGCCTTCAAACTTTCGCGCCAAGGTGCTATCGATCTGGCTGAAGGCGAGAAAAAGCTTGGACATATTCTCGGCGGAAATCCCCATCCCCGTATCGTCGACACGAATCTCTAAAAAGTGTTTAATGTCGCTCTTGGGCAGCGGAAAATCATGCACCGGCCGAGTACCGGCGATAGTACCTACGGCGCCACGGGCTACCCGGTTTGCTTTGAGTGTGACCGTCCCGTTGTCGGGTGTGAACTTGACGGCGTTGGACAAGAGGTTATAAACAATTTGTTTGGTTCTACGTCGGTCAAGCAGCGGATCTCCCAGGTTTTCCGCTCCCTCAAAGGCGAGGTGCAGGCCACGCGCCGAAGCATCACCTCGTACGATCAACAGACTTTGGTTTAGTAGCGCACGCACATTCACCGGTTCCAACTCGATGACCATCATTCCAGCCTCAACTTTGGATAGGTCGAGGATGTCATTGATCAGGGATAAGAGGTGGTGCCCACTGGAGTAGATGTCCCCGATGTACTCACGCTGGGTAGTGGTCATCTCCCCCATGAGACCGTCCTTGAGCGCCTCAGAGAATCCGATGATGGCGTTCAGCGGGGTGCGTAATTCGTGCGACATCGTCGCGAGAAACTCCGTCTTCATGCGGCTCGCGTGTTCCAAATCGATATTCGTTTTACGGAGCGCACCCTCTAAACGCTTGCGCTCGGTTACATCACGGGCCGAAGCAAAAACACCCTGAACCACCCGATATCGATCATAGAAGGTCGCGGCGTTGTAGGAGACGTCGGTCTCTTTGCCGTCGATAGAACGCACCGTGAGTTCGTAATCGCTCACCGTACTCTCCACCAGAGCACGCTTTATCGCCGTGTCAGCCCGGGCTGGATTGGTAAAGAAGTTACGGCAGGGTGCGCCGATCAGCTCGTCCCTGGTACGCCCGGTCAATTCGATCATCTGCTGGTTCACGTCAGAGATGATCCCCCTGGTGTCGGTCATCATGAGCGCATCAATGTTGGATTCGATGAGAGACCGGGTATAAAACTGTTGGTCCCGCAGTCGTTGGTCGAGTACAGACTGGGCGATCGATGCCTGGTTACGCGCCGAATTGTCGGTAGTGATCAACAGATAGCCAATAATCTTCTTGTCGGCGTCGCGCAAGGCAGTGACCGAAATCGTGGTCGGAAAACGACTGCCATCCTTGCGAATCGTCGTCAAATCATAGATGTCCTCTATGCCCCGGCTGGCCTTGTACACGAGTGCTTCAAAGCCAGGCTCAACTTTCGCCCCGACCGCAGCACTCAGCTCAGCCGCCCGGGCGATGATTTCTTCTGGATCGTGCAAGTCCCCCGGCACGACCTTGTTTACGATTTCCTCCTCGGTGTAGCCCAGCATGCGCTGCGCACCCACATTGAAAATTTGAATGACGCCATCGGCGTCGGTGGCAATACTTGAAAAATTCACGCTGTTAAAGATCGCGTCCTGCAGGCTGACGGTCTGTCGCGAGAGTTTCTTCTTCAAAACCTTTTGGCGCTCGTTCGAGTCACCCGCATCAGCCCCCGTCTCGGTTGCCACGGGGCCCCGATCAACTATCGACGCGTGGGGATAATTTTTGCGTCCGTGGCGTGTCATAGTCGTTACGCCTTCCATGATCAATCGACTGTGCGGGCGTGCCTGCCAGCATCGCTCGCCGGTACTGAGGAAGAGGCTCACGGTAGGCAGCTTCGCCTCACTAGATAATTACGCGTCGACGAGAACATTTTCCTCAGTCAAAGGTATAGCACGCAGCAGAAAATGACCCCTATCGGGGGGACGATATCACCGCCGGGACTGTCTCTTAAACAGTGTTTCCGGCCTGACGTGCTGGACATGGTTCGGGCGGGAAAGGTGCCGTGGTGACGACACTTGATGCTGTGACGAAGAAAACGAAATCTGAGCCGATCCGTGAGGCGGTGGCGGCGAAGGAATGACTGCGCTTGGCTCAGGAGCAAGGCCTGGCCCTGGGCGGTCCGAATAGGCTGCTAGGCCAGTTCACAAAAACATTTCTTGATGCCGCGCTGACCGAGGAAATGACCGATCACCTCGACCATGAAAAGAACCGTGCCCCGGACGAGCGCGACGACAGCAACGTGCGTAACAGGACTCGAGCCAAAACGGTGATCAGTCCCACGACAGGGGTGCGTGGAGGATCAGCATGATGTAAATTAGTAGAAAAATTTTTAATGGCGAGCAATTCGCTTTGACACGGCACCACGTCGAACGTGCGGTTCATCTGCCGTGAACCTCACAGTTGACCGCTATTTCCTTTTGGTCGATCGAGGAAGGCGAGCTGGACATGACACAGGCTGAAAGCAAGAACGAGACTTCGCCGCACGAGGAACTGGACTCGGAAGAGCCCACGCTGACGAATGACGAGTATTCAGACGCACAAAAGAACGCTGCCGATAAAAACTTGTTGGAACAGACTGTCAGCTTGCAGAATGCAATTTTTAACAGCGCGAATTTTGTCAGCGTCGCCACCGATGCCAAGGGTGTTATTCAGATTTTCAATGTGGGAGCTCAGCGTATGCTCGGCTATACCGCTGATGATGTGGTGAACAAGGTTGTACCGGGATTCATGCATGATCCTGACGAGATCAATGCGCGGGCGGCAGCGTTGAGCGCTGAATTCGGTAAAAACATCAAGCCTGGCTTTGAAGCGATGGTTTACAAGGCGAGCCGGGGAATTGAAGACGTCTACGAACTGACGGCGATTCGCAAAGACGGCAGTCGATTTCCTACGACAGTGTCCGTTTCGGCGTTGCGAGACAGCGACGCCGAAATTATCGGTTATTTGCTGATCAGTACCGATAATACGGCGCGCAATCAGGCTGCGGTCACGCAGTCGGCTCTCGATCAACGGCTTCGTGACCAGCAGTTCTATACCCGTTCTCTTATCGAGTCCAACATTGATGCTCTAATGATGACGGACACGACTGGCGTCATCTCCGATGTAAATCAACAGATGATTGAACTCACCGGGCGCACCAGGGATGAACTCATTGGTGCTCCGTGCCGTAATTTCTTCGTCGATCCCGTTCGGGCTGATACGGCCATTAGGCGAGCATTGGCCGAGAGTAGGGTCATCGATTATGAACTCACCGTGCGGGCGTTCAACGGTGATGAAACGGATGTGTCATACAATGCGGCCACATTTTACGATCGTGATCGGGTGGTGCAGGGTGTTTTCGCCTCGGCCCGCGACGTAACAGAACGTAAGCGTTTTGAGAGCGCTCTGCAGAAGACGAATCTCGAGTTGGAACGCGCTAATCGTTTGAAGACAGAGTTCTTAGCCACGATGTCTCATGAGCTGCGTACTCCGCTTAACGCCGTCATTGGCTTTTCCGAGGTACTCAAGGAAGGACTCGTAGGGAACTTGACCGAGTCGCAGCGTGAATACATCGAGGATATTCATTCCAGCGGCCTCCACCTCTTATCTCTCATAAACGACATCCTCGATCTGTCCAAAATCGAAGCAGGAATGGTGGACATTGAGCTGGAATCAGTCGATGTGCGGTCCCTTTTAGAGGAGAGCCTCACGATAGTTCGCGAAAAGGCCGCTCTGCATAGCCTCCACCTCATGTATCGGGGCGGGGACGACTTAGGAACTCCGCTCCTCGACCGGCGCAAGATTAAGCAGATTGTGTACAACCTGCTGGCTAATGCAGTGAAGTTCACCCCCGACGACGGAACAATAACGCTTTCGGCGAAACGAGTCACCCGAAGCGCGGTAGGAAAGATCCCCGGCACATGGTCGGTTCATGATTTTCCCCTACCGAAAAGTGCTGTCGACAAATTTTTGGAACTACGAGTCGACGACACAGGCATAGGAATCTCCGCTGAGAACATATCGAAGCTTTTCCTTGCCTTTAGTCAAATTGACAGCAGCCTGGCACGAAAATTCGAAGGAACCGGGTTGGGACTCGCCACGGTCAAGCGGATAGTGGAGCTTCAAGGCGGAACCGTGGCCGTTGCCAGCGAGGAAGGTGTCGGATCTAGTTTCGTCGCTTGGCTTCCCTTGGGCGCGAGCGACACTCAAGCTCCGGAATGGACGGGCACAGGAATGAAGGTGATTAAGCCTGACGCCGTGCTTCCGGACGCGGAGAGTTGGAGCCCAGCACCGACCAGGCCCGAAGACAGGAGCACACCGCAAATCGGCAGCACCCCCAACGCCGCGCCGACTACTCCACCGAGTGCAGTGGAAAATGGCGTCGCGGTCGTTGCCGGTGAGGTCGTACGGCCAGAGGGCACAGCCTCGGAGGGTCAAGACAACGAATTCCGGGTCGAGACCGCGAGTGACAGTACCGTCGGGGTTAGAAATTCTTCTTCGGAGCGGCCTATGAACGACGCGAACGTCAAGCTGTCAGACGCCACAGACGTTGCGACCTCAGACTCCACAGGCGTCGCGCCTCCGGACGACACACAGGCAGACCCAATGGACGCCACAGACGATGAACCAGCACGTCCAATCGTTGAGGCTTTGCATGAAATCGCGGAAGGGGCCGCATCTTCTGAGCACCACCTCGCGTTGGTCATCGACGACGACGCGAAGGGCGCCGAAATGCTTCAGGTCCTGCTCGAGGCTGAAGGCTTCCGCGTCATCGTCGCCGGTACCGGCAAAAAAGGCTTGGAAATTTCACACACTCAACAGCTCAGCGTCATCACCCTCGACGCTCGTTTGCCCGGAGTCAACGGCTGGGGCTTTCTGCTCCGGCTGCATGAGTACTCGGAATTCGCTGCCGTGCCCATCGTCATTATCGTTGGTGATGGCGACGTGAGTCTCGCCCTGACCCACGGAGCGGCGGCCGTGCTGGAAAAACCAATCAGCGAAGAAGCGCTGCAGCAGGCGCTCGAGGCGCTCGGGCTCAGCCCGGATGCCCGCCGCACCCGTCGGGTTCTCGTCGCCGACGACGATCCCGAGACAGTCGACGTGATCGCACGATTCCTGACGAGACCGGAGTACGTCATCGAACGCGCCTCCAGCAAGGATGAGTCAATTGACATGGCACGACGCCTGCATCCCGATCTGATTCTGCTAAACCTTATGATGGAAGACTGTAGCGGCTATCAAATCGTGTACACCCTGCAACACGACCCCACAACCGAACATATTCCTGTACTCGTCGTGACGGGCAAAAAGCTAACCCATCAGGAAGCGGCAGCGGTCGAGAGCGACCCGTCACAGCCGGTCAGCGTGATCGGAGCTGATAAGTTCAATCGGCGTGCCTTCTTGGACGAGGTTAGACGCGCACTGTCAGCAAGCGCCCAACGCGCAGCAGAGTCATGACTGTGGGCAAAATATTGATCGTCGAGGACAACGCCATCAACATGAAGCTCGCCACGTTGCTTGTGCGCGCCGCGGGGCATATCGCCATAGAGGCCATCGATGCGGAGAGCGGCCTCCTACTGGCACACAGTGAGCTTCCCGATCTGATTCTAATGGATGTGCAATTGCCCGGTATGGACGGATTCGAGGCGACCACCATGCTCAAAAACGACCCGATAACAGCCTCTATCCCGGTGATTGCCCTCACGGCGATGGCCACGACACGTGATGAAGACAGAGCGCGAAACGCCGGCTGCGACGCGTTCATTACCAAGCCATTGCAGGTCCAGGAAGTGCACGATGCCATTAAATGGCTGATGCCACGAACTGACAAAGAAACCAGCTAAAACTGGGCCGTGCCACCTTTCCTCCTGCACGGCGTCGTAGATGGCAAATCAGAAGTTGACTCGGATTATCACCTCATCAACCAGCATCCGTTCGATCACAGTGACCTGTTCAACCTTGGGAGAAATCATTGGGTTTTACAAGACTGATCGCCGGGGCATTTCTCTGATGACGGCCACATCGACAATGCAGTTGCACGAACCTGAACCGAGTACATGGCCCTATCGAGAGCGCGTTTTCTGATTCGACTACACACTGGCACTCATTACTCGCCGGTGTCGCCGGTGAAAATGCGAGGCGGCTTTTTGCCCACTAGTCGCGTCTCTAGAAAAAAGAAATTCCCTTGGTTTCCGCGGAAACCAAGGGGAAAAAGCTGGGGTACCTGGACTCGAACCAAGAACAAATGAACCAGAATCATCCGTGTTGCCAATTACACCATACCCCAATGCCTAATCCGAAGATCGGGCCGAGTAGTAGCCTAGCCCACTCGGGCCAGAGAGGCCAAACCGGGGTGTCCCCCGGCGAGTCTCTCCGGCCTGACAGCGCCCTACTCGGAAACGATGACCGCCAACGCCCGGTCAAGGCGATCCAGAGTCTCGCCTTGTCCGAGAATTTCCATCGACTCAAACAGCGGCGGCGAGATCTTGCGGCCAGACAGCGCGACCCGCAGCGGCCCGAAAGCGACGCGCGGCTTGAGGCTCAGTCCCTCGACGAGCGTCACGGCCAGCAGCGTGTGCACCCGGTCGGTGGTCCATTCCGCTGACGGAATACTCGCAAGAGCGGTGCGAGACGCACCGAGAATGTCGGCGGCATTTTGCGGGAGGGAGGCGAGGGCATCCGCTTCAAGAACCAGGTCGGTGCTGGTCACGAAGAGGAAACCGAGCATGGCGGGTGCTTCGCCGAGCAGGGCGATGCGCTCCTGGATGAGCGGTGCGCCCTGGGCGAGCAGGGCCAGGTCGGCCTCGCTGGGGGTCTTTGCGAGCACGCCGGCGGTCACCAGGTAGGGAACCAGTCGGGCGGCGAAGTCTGATGCCTCGAGCTGACGGATCTGGTCACCATTAATCGATTCGGCCTTCTTGAGGTCGAACCGGGCCGGGTTCGGGTTGACGTTGACGACATCGAATGCGGCGGTGAACTCGTCGATCGAGAATACGTCGCGGTCGTGGGACAGCGACCAGCCGAGCAGGGCGAGATAGTTGAGCAGGCCCTCCGGAATGAATCCACGGTCGCGGTGCAGAAACAAGCTCGCCTCGGCGTCACGCTTGGAAAGCTTCTTATTCTTGTCACCCATGACGTAGGGCAGGTGACCGAAACGCGGCACGAAGGTGGTCACGCCAATGTCGATGAGCGCGTGGTACAGCGCGATCTGACGCGGGGTCGACGAGAGCAGGTCCTCGCCGCGCAGCACGTGTGTGACACCCATCAGTGCGTCATCGACCGGGTTGACGAAAGGGTAGAGCGGATGCCCGTTCGGGCGCACCACCACAAAGTCACTAAACGAGCCGGCCGGGAAAGTGATCTCTCCCCGAACCAGGTCATCGAAGGAGAGCTCCGTGTCCGGCACCCGCAGGCGGAGCGCCGGGGAACGACCCTCGGCGCGGTAGGCGGCCTTCTGCTCCTCGCTGAGGTCACGCTCGAAGTTGTCGTAGCCCATTTTCGGGTCGCGGCCGAGGTCGCGGTTACGCTTCTCGATCTCTTCACCGGTGACGAAGCTCTCGTAGATGTGGCCGCTCGCCTGGAGCTGCTCGATGACGCCACGGTAGATGTCGTAGCGCTCGGACTGGCGGTACGGAGCCTGCGGCCCGCCAACGTCAACGCCCTCGTCCCAGTTGAGCCCCAGCCAGCGCATGGCGTCGACGAGCTGCAGAAAGCTCTCTTCGCTGTCACGGGCGGCGTCCGTATCCTCGATGCGGAAGATCATTTTGCCGCCGGTGTGCCGGGCGTAGGCCCAGTTAAACATGGCGGTGCGCACGAGGCCGACATGCGGCGTTCCGGTCGGCGAGGGGCAGAACCGCACGCGAACGTCGGTTCCGGTGGCGGTAGAAAACGGGTGTGCAGTGGTGTCAGACATTACTCATGATTCTAGTTGCGCGGGGCGTGCTCCCTCACGTTCCGGGCCCGGGCTAGGAACGTGCGCCCATGATCTATCCTGGGCCCGGATTCAGAGGGTGGGACCGGACAAGGGCGCGGCGCCCGCAGTCTTACCGGGCGACGAAATCGCAACCAACGCGCGCAGCGCGGCGGCAAGTGCAGGAACGCGCTCGGCACCGGCGGCCGTCACGGCGTGCAGGGTGCGGTGGTCACGCCCGGTCGTGGCACGAATCACAACGCCTGGGCGAGCGCCGACCGAATCAATCGCCAGGGCCGGAAGAAGCGCCACCCCGATACCGGCCTCGACTAGGCCGAACACTGCGGCAACATTGTCGGTCTCGTAGAAGATGCGCGGGGCAAATCCACGGCGATCGCAGAGCTCGAGCAGGTGACCGCGGCAGCGGGGGCAGCCCGCCACCCAGTTCTCGTCGGCGAGGTCGCCGAGGTCGATACCGCGCGCATCGCGCGCGCCGGTGTCCCGTGCCCGCGCGATGGCACCGGGCGGGGCTATGGCGGGTACAGTGTTGCGTGTTGCGCCGGCGAGCGGATGCCCGACCGGCAGCACGAGCATCATCTCGTCTCGGCGCAGGGTCGCCACCCGCAGCCCCTGCGCGCTTTTCCGATGCGGATCCACCCGGTCTCCCGGATAGCTGAACGTAATGGCCAGGTCGGCGCGATTCTCGCGCACAGCCGCAACGGCCTCGGGCGGTTCAGCCTCCAGATAGGTGATGCTGATCTGGGCGTGCTGCTGCTTCATGCGCGCAAGCAGGCTCGGCACGAGCGTAGCGGATGCCGACGGGAACGCCGCCAGACGCACGAGCCCAGCTCGCAGCCCCTTCAGCTCGGCGATCTCCCCCTGTGCTGCATCGAGCGCCGTGGCCACGGTTACGGCGTGCCGCGCCAGCACGAGGCCAGCCTCGGTCAGTCGCACGCCGCGGCCGACCCGCTCAACCACGGCGAGCCCCAGTCGTTGCTCAAGGCGCTTGAGCTGCTGGCTCACGGCCGGCTGGCTGTAACCCAGGGAAGCCGCTGCGGCCGTAATGGAGCCGTGGTCGTGCACCGCGCTCACGACCTGCAGGGCCTGCGCGTCGAGGTCGGGGCTATCACCGAGCAGATGGATCATAAGGATAATCATAATCCCGGCTTATGAATTGCATCGGATACTGGCGGTTGTCGTATGGATACCCCACGGGCACACTGGAACCATGAGTCCCGCAGCCCTTCGCACCAATAGCCTCGCCGCCAACACCGAGACCACCGGGGAGAGCGGCACGAACACTGGTGCGATCATCCGCACGGACTCGAGCGCCAGCACCGTCACTCTCGCCGAAGCCCGCACCAAATACACCGCCGGTCGCGGCTATCTCGCCGCCTGCACGCTCGGGCTGCCGACGATCGACACGATCGCGGCGATGCGCGCAGATACGGAGGCCTGGGCCCGGGGAGAAGCTTTCGCCGCACAGTACGGCGATATCGTCGAACGTGTGCGCACCGGATATGCCGACCTTGTGGGCGTCACCTCGAGCCGGGTGGCGATTGGCTCACAGACCTCGGTCTTGGCCGGAATGGTAGCCGCGAGCGTCCCCGACGGTGCCGAAGTCGTGCTCCCGATCGGCGACTTTAGCTCGATGGTGTTTCCCTTTCTGGCCCAGGCCCACCGCGGCGTGACCGTGCGGCAGGTGGAACTTGCCGATCTGGCCGCAAGCCTGACGCAGAACACCTGGCTCGTGGCGTTCTCTCTCGTGCAGTCCGCCACGGGCATCCTCGCCGACAGCGATGCCATTTGCGCTGCCGCCCGAAAAACTGGCACCTTCACCCTGTGCGACACGACGCAAGCCACAGGGTGGATGCCGGTCGACGCATCCGCTTATGACGCGACGATCTGCCACAGCTACAAATGGCTCGGCGCCCCGCGCGGCGTCGCCCTCTTCACGGTATCTTCCGCATTCGCCGCGGAGCTGCACCCGGTGAACGCCGGATGGTATGCGGGAGACGACGTGTGGGCGTCCTGTTACGGCCCGGCAATGGCCCTGGCCCCGAACGCCCGCCGCTTCGACGTGTCTCCGGCCTGGCCAGCCTGGGTCGGCGCCGAGCCGGCGATCGACCTGTTCCGCAGCCTCGACCTGGCCGAGGTGCGCGCCCATAATGTGGCCCTGGGTGATGCTCTCTGCGATGGACTTAGCCTGCCTCGCCTCGGCCAGGCCATCATCAGCTGGCCGGATGCCGATGGCCGTGACCTTGCGCGCCTCACCGCCGCCGGCCTCACGGCGTCGGGTCGGGCCGGCCGCGCCCGCGTCGCGTTCCACCTCTTCAACGACGAGGACGACGTGGCCCTAGCCCTGGCCGCGCTCCGCCCCTAACCCCTCGGACGGGGCCCGGGCCCCGTCCAAGGGCCCAGTTTATAAACTGGGCCCACGGTCACAAGGTGGGCCCGTGATGCGACGCCCACGGGTCACGCCCCAGGCACCGCGCGTGTCAGGCCGGGCGCACCACGGGGTTCACGAGTGCCCCGATACCGGCAATCGCCATCGACACCGTGTCGCCGTCGACGACGGTCGCTGGCGTGTCCAGCGGTCCGGCCAGAATTACGTCGCCGGGCAGCAGGGTGAACACGCTCGAGGCGAACGACACGAGCGCCGCAACGGTGTCCTCGGTCGTGCGGTCGTCCTCGCCGAGTTCGACGGCCTGAAATTCCTCATCGTTGATGAGTCCGCGCAGGGGCGACAAGGCCTCGTCAAACTCGGTCTCGATGACCGGTCCGAGCGGCAGGAACGTGTCGAAGGCGCCGGCTAAACCCGACGAGCGGTCCGCCGCGGTGACGACCGTCGCGACGGTGTAGCCGAAGACGCGACTGGGGGCATCCGCTGCTGAGACGTTCTTGGCGATCTTGCCGATGATGATCGCCAGCTGACCGTCGACCTCGACCCGCTCCGACGCGGCAGGCAGCACAATGGCGTCGCCGGGCCCGACGACCGCGGTGTTTGGCCTCAGCACGAACGCCTCGGCCGACACCATCGCGACGATTTTCGAGCGGGGAATCACCGGCGCGAGCAGCTTCACGTCGGCCAGGGCGACCCGGTCGCCGGTTGTGTCGAATCCGGCGAACATCGGGTCGCTGGTAAGCACGACCAGTTCGTCGTCGTCAACGATGCCAAACGCGATGGCGCCCTGGTAGCTGTAGCGTGCGATCTTCACGTATCTCATTCCCGCCCGCAAAGGCCAAAAGGTTCAGTTTAGTCGAGGCGGGTGAGCCAGCCGTGACGGTCGGGCAGGCGCCCGTACTGAATGTCGGTGAGTTCCTGGCGAAGCGCCAACGTGATCTCGCCGGCCGGGGCATCCGCGTCGCCGATCGTGAAGTCGCGCGCCTTGAGCTGGCCGATCGGGGTGACCACTGCGGCGGTTCCGCAGGCGAAGACCTCGGTGATGTCACCGGATGCGACGCCCTCGCGCCACTCCCCCAGCGTCACGTCGCGCTCCTCAACGGTCATACCGCGATCGCGGGCGAGCTGCATGATGCTATCGCGCGTGACTCCCTCGAGAATGGTTCCGGTCAGGCGAGGAGTAACAAGGGTGTCGGTGCCGTGCACGAAGAACACGTTCATGCCGCCGAGCTCGTCGATGTGGCTGCCGGTCTCACCGTCGAGAAAGAGCACCTGGGCGCAGCCGTTTTCGTAGGCTTCCATCTGGGGCAGCAGCGAGGCGGCGTAGTTTCCACCACACTTGGCGGCTCCGGTTCCGCCGCGGCCAGCCCGCGAGTATTCGGTGGACAACCAGATCTTCACCGGGGCGACGCCGTCGGCAAAGTAGGCGCCGGCTGGGCTGGCGATCACGTAGAAGCTCACCTTGTGGGCGGCGCGCACACCGAGAAAGCTCTCGTTGGCGATCATGAACGGGCGCAGGTACAGACTGGTCTCGGGCGCAGATGGCACCCAGTCGCCGTCGATTGCGACGATCTGCTTGACCGATTCGATGAAGTCGTCGATCGAGAGTTCGGGCAGTGCGAGGCGTTGGGCCGAACGCTGCAACCGCTGCGCATTCTTCTCCGGACGGAAGGTCCAGATTGAGTTGTCGGCGTGCCGGTAAGCCTTCAGCCCCTCGAAGATCTCCTGCCCGTAATGCAGCACCGAGGATGCTGGATCGAGCAGTAACGGTCCGTAAGGCGTGACGCGGGCATCGTGCCAGCCGGTATCGACCGACCAGTCAATCGTGACCATGTGGTCGGTAAAGTGCTTGCCGAATCCCGGGTCGGCGAGAATCTCGGCACGTTCGGTTTCGGCGCGAGCCTCGGTCGACGGCGTCACGGCGAAATTCAGGGGAAAAGTGGTGGTCTTGCTCATTTGAGTACCTTGTCTGTCAGAAGCGTCACGATGGCGTCTCCCACCTCAGCCGTGCTGCGTCGTGCCGTGGCGGTGCGGCGCGCCAGGTCGTCGGTGACCGCCTCGTTGACCCGAGTCGCAGCATCCGTCAGACCGAGGTGGTCCAGCAGCAGCGCCACTGAGAGGATGGCCGCGGTCGGGTCGGCGACTTGCTGGCCGGCGATATCGGGGGCCGAGCCGTGCACCGGCTCGAACATGCTGGGAAAGCGACCCGTCGGGTTGATATTTCCGGAGGCTGCCAGGCCGATGCCGCCGCTGATTGCCGCTGCCAAATCGGTGAGAATATCGCCAAAGAGGTTGTCGGTGACGAGTACATCAAATCTACTCGGATTCGTGACGAAGAAGATCGTCGCAGCATCGACGTGCAGATAATCCACCGTGACCTGGGGGTATTCGAGAGCCACCTCGTTCACGATGCGCTGCCACAGGCTGCCGGCGAAGACGAGCACGTTGGTCTTGTGCACGAGGGTGAGGCGTTTGCGTTCTCGTCCCTTGGCCACCTCGAAGGCGTAGCGCACGACGCGTTCCACGCCGTAAGCGGTGTTGACGGAGACTTCGTTGGCGATTTCCTGCGCGGTGCCGCGGCGGATGGCGCCGCCGTTGCCGACATACGGGCCTTCTGTCCCCTCGCGCACGACGATGAAATCGACCACGCCGGGGGCGGCAAGCGGACTCGTCACGCCGGGGTAAATGGTGCAGGGTCGCAGGTTCACGTAGTGATCGAGGGCGAAGCGCAGGCCGAGCAGCAGCCCGCGTTCAATGTTGGCGTCTTTCAGGCGCGGATCGCCGGGAACGCCGCCGACGGCGCCAAGCAGGATGGCGTCATGCTGCTGAATCGACGCGAGGTCGGCGTCGGTGAGCACATCGCCGGTTTCGAGGAACCGGGCGGCCCCGAGCAGGAACGTGCTCGTCTCTATCGTGACGTCGTCGCGAGCGGTGACGGCGCCGAGCACCTTCACGGCTTCAGCGACAACTTCCGGTCCAATCCCGTCTCCGGGAATGACTGCGAGTTTGATAGTACGAGACATGCGGCTCCGAATCAGTCAACAAACACCTGAATTGCGTATAGTCAAACCTTACCTTTCTCACTGAAGTGCCTAGGCTGGTCACCAGCGCACCATCAAAGGAAAGCGGGAAATGATGAGTATCGGACTGGGAATCTTTCTGTTGGTCGTCGGCGCCATTTTGGTCTGGGCCCTCGATATCACCGTCACCGGAGTCGACCTGCAGCTCGTGGGCTATATTTTGCTCGCCGCCGGTGCGCTCGTCACGATCCTCGGCGTCGTGCTCATGACGCGCCGCCGCAACAGTGTGAGTACCACTCGCACGATCGCCGACCCGGCGAACGGCGAGCAGGTCACCCGCCGCGAGAACTCGATCGACGACGTCTAAGCACCTGCTCGCGAGAGCGGAAAAAGTGTTGCTTCACGAGTGCTGAAGCAACGTTTTTCCCGCTTTCGAGTGGTGGTTAGCGGGCTCGGCGCAGACTTATCACGGCCACTATGGCCGCGCCTAACACGAGGGCTACACCGATCCAGGCGCTCAGCCCGACGCCGCTGTCGAAGGCGTGCCGCGCCGAGTCGAGCAGTTGCCTGGCCGTGTCGGCGGGCAGCTGGCCGGACACCGCAACCGCGCCGCCCAGGGTTTCTCCCGCTGCCAGCCGCTCGGCAGCGGTCAGCCCGTCGGGCAGCAGCACGGCCGCGCGGTACGACGCCGTGAGAATGGTGCCGAGAATCGCCGTTCCGAGTACCGCCCCCAGTTCGTAGGCGGTTTCCGACACAGCGGATGCCGCCCCCGCCTTATCCGCCGGAGCCGTCGCCACGATCAGCTCGTTCGAGACAGTCTCGGCCGCCCCGATGCCAACGCCAAGCAGCACGAACGCCACGCCGATCCACGCGGCATCGATCTCGCCGCCGCGCACGGCGATCGAGGCAAAGCCCACCGCCGAGAAGAGCAGGGCGATCGGCACGACTCGCGACGGGCGCACGCGGCGCGCAATCGGCACAATAACCAGCCCGGCCACGATCATCGCAACCAGTCCCGGCACAAGCACCAGCCCGGCCACCATCGGCGACAGCCCCAGCACGAGCTGCAGGTGCTGCGAGATGAAAAACAGGCATCCGACGAGCGCGGTGACGCTCAGCAGGTTGATGCCGACGGCTCCGCTGAACGAGCCACGCCGAAACAGGCTCATGTCGAGCATGGGGCTGGGCAGGCGCAATTGCCGACGCACGAACAGCGCGCCGAGGGCCAGGCCGAGCACAACCGGCGCGACGGTGAGCGCACTCGGCCCGTTCTGCGCGATGGTCTTGATGCCGTAGACGATCGGCAGCATGGTTGCCAGCGAGAGCACGATGCTCAGAAAGTCGATGCGACCCGGCTTCGGGTCGCGCGATTCGGTCACGAGCAGCGGCGCCAGCACGAGCAGCGGCAGCAACAGCGGAACGGCGAGCAGAAACACCGAGCCCCAGGCGAAGTGCTCGAGCAGAATACCGCCGACGACCGGGCCGAGCGCGCTGCCGGCCGCAAACCCGGTGGCCCAGATCGCGATAGCCAGGCGGCGTTGGTCACGGTGCACGAAGGTCGACCGCAGCAGCGACAGGGTCGATGGCATGAGCATGGCGCCGAAGAAGCCGAGCACGGCGCGAGCCGCGATGAGCCAGTCGATACTCGGCGAGAAGGCCGCGGCCACCGAGACCACGCCGAAACCGGCCGAGCCGATCAGGAGCAGGCGACGACGCCCAATGCGGTCACCGAGGCTGCCCATGGCCACGAGCAGGCCGGCGAGCACGAGCGGGTAAATGTCGACCATCCAGAGCAGCTGTACACCGCTCGGCCGGGTCGCCTCCGAGATGGCGGGCAGCGCAAAGTTGAGCACGGTGTTGTCAATCGACACGAGCAGCACCGGAAGCATGAGCACCGCCAGCGCCCACCAGCGTCGGCGGTCGTGCACGATTGGCAGAGCGGATGCCGCTCCCCCGGTCTGTTGCGCGGCAACACCGGTCGAGTCGGCGCTGGTCACGTCGGCACCGGTCGAGTCAGCGGGTTCTTTGGGAACAACAGGGACAGACACGATCTCAATCACTTTCTCGCTCAATCAACCCGTCCAGTGAGGGGTCGAACATCGACCGGAAACCGACCCCGCATAACACGGTCGATTTCCAACCCCTCACTCTTGAAATTCTCACGGATTTGCAGCAGCTTCAAGACGGATGCGGGTGGGCGCCGGCTCTGCAGGCGCCCACCCGCATCCGTTCTGAACGAACCTACTCGGTCAGGTCGATCTCCACCATGATGTCGGCGTCGATCGCGGCGCGCACCGAGGTGAGCAGTCCGGCCGGAACCTCGGAGTCGACGGTGAGAACGCTGAGCGCCTTGCCGCCAGCCACGTGGCGGGCGATCTGCATGCCGGCGATGTTAATGTTGGCCTCACCGAACTCGCGGCCGTAGACGGCGACGATTCCGGGGCGGTCGGTGTAGAGCATGACGATGAGGTTCTTGGCGAACGGAACCTCGACGTCATACCCGTTGATCTCGACGATCTTCTCGATCTGCTTGGTGCCGGTGAGGGTGCCAGAGACGGAGACCTGCGAGCCGTCCGCCAGGGCACCGCGCAGCGTGATGACATTGCGGTACTCGGGCGATTCGGCGTCGGTGAGCATACGCACGGTGACGCCGCGCTGTTCGGCGAGCAGCGGAGCGTTGACGTACGAGACGGTTTCGCTGACCACGTTGGTGAAGATGCCCTTGAGCGCTGCGAGCTTGAGCACACTCACGTCGTACTCGACCAGTTCGCCGCGTACTTCAATGTCGACGCTGGTGAGCGGGCTGTGCGCGGCGAGGCCGGAGAATACCTGGCCGAGCTTTTCGACCAGCGGAATGCCGGGGCGCACGTAGGGGTCAATGACGCCGCCGGCCACGTTGACCGCGTCGGGCACGAGCTCACCGGAGAGTGCAAGGCGCACGGATTTGGCCACGGACACGCCGGCCTTTTCCTGCGCTTCGTCGGTCGAGGCGCCGAGGTGCGGGGTCGTGATGATGTTGTCGAGGCCCAGGAGCGGCGACCCGGTCGGCGGTTCGCTGACGAACACGTCAAGGCCCGCGCCGGCAATGGTGCCGGCCACGAGTGCCTCGTGCAGCGCTTCTTCGTCGATGAGTCCGCCGCGGGCGACGTTGACGACGAACGCCGTCGGCTTCATCAGCTTCAGCTGCGCTGCACCGATCATTCCCGTGGTCTCCGGGGTCTTCGGCATGTGGATGGTGACGAAGTCGGACTGCGCGAGCAGTTCGTCGAGGGTGACCGGGGTCACGCCGAGCTGCTGGGCGCGGGCCGAGGTGATGTAGGGGTCGTAGGCGATGACGTTGGTGCCGAAGGCCTGCATGCGGGCGGTGATGAGCGCACCGATACGGCCGAGGCCGATGATGCCGATGGTCTTCTCGTACAGCTCGACACCGGTGTACTTGGAGCGCTTCCACGCTCCGTCGGCGAGGGCGCCAGAAGCGGCCGGAATGTGCCGGGCCAGGCTCAGAATGTGCCCAACGGTCAGCTCGGCGGCCGAGATGATGTTGGACGTTGGGGCATTGACGACCATGACGCCGGCCGCTGTAGCGGCCTTGATGTCGACGTTGTCCAAGCCGACGCCCGCACGGGCAATAACCTTCAAGAAGGGAGCCGCGTGGATGGCTTCGGCATCCATTTTGGTAGCGGAACGCACCAGAACGGCCTGCGCGGTGGCAAGCTCAGCGAACAACGCGGACCGATCCGTGCCGTCGACGTGGTGAATGTCAAAGTCGGGCCCGAGAGCATCGACGGTGGCGGGGGACAGTTCTTCGGCGATCAGGACAACGGGCTTCGACAATAAAATCGGATCCTTAGATTGCAAGTCTTGGCGGCGCGACAATGGGCGCTACTCGCTTTCCAGCCTACCGGCTGCACAATTGAGCAATGAGCAACGAGGTAATAGACGGACTCCAATTGGGCCTGCGCGTCGTGCTGGGGATCGTCTTCATCGGCGCGGGGATGACTCATTTTCAACCATCCGTGCAGCGCACGATGGCGGCGATGATTCCCCCGCGCCTGCGCAGCCCGGGGCTGGCTAATCCGACCAATCTCGTTGTGTTCACCGGGGTGTGCGAGATCGCGGGGGGCCTGGGACTGCTGTTCCCGCCGACCATGATGCTGGCCGCCGGGGCGCTCGTCGTGTTTCTCGCGGCGGTATTTCCGGCCAACGCCTATGCCGCCCGGCACAAGAAACGATTTGGACGGATAGCTATACCGCTGGTTCCACGGCTGATCGCCCAACTGGTACTCATGGCATTACTTGTGGTTGCTGTGCTCTAAGACCTACACGATCAGTCTGCCCAGGCCGAACACGGCCGACATGTCGAGCGAGACGGCAGCACTGGCGCAGAGTCCCACAAGCAGGGTCAGAGCTTGCACACCGAAGGCCCGGTTACGCCCGATCCAGTAGGCCAGGGCGTAGACGAGAACCGGCAGGAGCACGCCAATAATCAGCACCGTCCATCCAAAACCGCTCAGCTGCGTGTCGAGGGACTGGGCCTGCAGGTTGAGTCCGACCAGATTACCGATGGCTTCCCAGACATCGTAAGCGTAGAACAGGCCAAAGACGACGGCGATGGTGAGCATCAGCCATTTTGGCGGACGGCGGCGGGTCGTTGCGCCGGCGCTCTGGGTCGATGCGTTGTCGCTCATGCGCCCGCTCCCGATCCGATAATGAAGGGAATCGGCGCGAGCACGAGCACACCGACCAGGAGCCAGACCAGGCGGGCACGCGGTCGCGCCGTGGTGAGCCAATAGGTCGCGCCGAACCACACCAGTGGCGCAGCGACGGCGAGCCAGGCGCCGAGGGAGAACATGAATTCCGCGACCGGGTCGTCGGTGACGGGCTGCCGTATTCGGGACACTCCGATAAACCAGCCGATCGTGTAGAGCAGATACATTCCGGCCAGAATTCCCATGCCGACCAGGGCAAGCGAGCTCTGCGGCGCTTCGGCGGAGTCGGTGACGACGGCATCCGGCGTTGTGTCAGTCTCGGCCGTGCGCTCCGGGCCGGCAGCTGTGGGCTTCGGGCTAGTCCATCCCTCTGGCAGGCCGGTTGGCTCGGGCGTTGCCGGGCCGCCTCCCTGCTGCAGGGTCGGATCGTCGTCACCGGCCCAGTTCAGTGCGTCGTCATCCCGTGTGGCGTTCATTTTTCTAGAGTATCCCGTTGCCGCCCACGGTGCCCGGTTAGGGCAGACGACGGATGCCGGCGCTCACCGAGACGATCCAGCCCAGAATTCCCACCAGCACCACACGCTCGGCGAGGCCACTGATGCCCGGCACAGGGGAAGGGGCCCTCGCGAGCGAGGACCCCTTCCCGTATTTAAGCGGATGCTTAGCGCGAGACCGAACCGTCGGTGTAGTCGTCGTCGGTCGACGCGTTCCACGCGAAGAGCTTGCGCAGGCTGCGGCCGGTGGCCTCGATCGGGTGCTCTTCGCCCTTCTTGCGCAGGGCGAGGAATTCGACTCCGCCGTTGTCCTGATCGGCGATGAAACGCTCGGCGAACGCGCCGCTCTGGATATCGGCGAGAACGGCCTTCATGTTCTCCTTGACGCTCGGGTCGATGACGCGCGGGCCGGAGACGTAGTCGCCGTACTCTGCGGTGTCGGACACGCTCCAACGCTGCTTGGCGATGCCACCCTCCCACATCAGGTCGACGATGAGCTTGAGCTCGTGCAGCACCTCGAAGTAGGCAACCTGCGGCTGGTAGCCGGCTTCGGTGAGAACTTCGAAGCCGTACTGGATGAGCTGCGAGGTGCCACCGCAGAGCACGGCCTGCTCGCCGAACAGGTCGGTTTCGGTCTCTTCGGTGAAGGTGGTCTTGATGCCGGCGGCGCGCAGGCCACCGATTGCCTTGGCGTAGCTGAGGGTGAGCGGCCAGGCGTTGCCCGAGGCGTCCTTCTCCACGGCAACGATCACGGGAACGCCGCGACCGGCTTCGAATTCGCGGCGCACGGTGTGGCCGGGTCCCTTAGGGGCGACCATGACGACGTCGACGCCGTCGGGTGCGGTGATGTAGCCGAAACGGATGTTGAAGCCGTGTCCGAAGACCAGCACCTTACCGGCGGCCAGGTTCGGAAGCACATCGTCCTTGTACAGGTGACGCTGCACCTGGTCGGGGGCGAGGATGACGATGACGTCGGCCCAGGCCGCGGCATCCGCTGTAGACAGCACCGTGAAGCCGGCTTCTTCGGCCTTGGCCGTGCTCTTGGAACCGTCCTTCAGACCAATTTTGACCTCGACGCCGGAGTCGCGCAGGTTCTGCGCGTGGGCGTGACCCTGCGAGCCGTAGCCGATGACGGCTACCTTCTTGCCCTGGATGATCGTCAGATCGGCGTCTTTGTCGTAGAAAATCTCAGACAATGTGTTTCTCCTTCTTATGTCGTTGGTCGAGCCTGTCGTCTCGGCAAGCTCGACCAACGGAGTGGTTAGTTTTTGAAAACTCGTTCGGTGATCGACTTCGAGCCGCGGCCAATGGCGAGCAGGCCAGATTGGGCGAGCTCCCGTATGCCAAACGGCTCGAGCACCCGCAGCAGCGCCTGGGTCTTGCCGCTGTCGCCGGTGACCTCGATCACGACGGCGTCCGTGGCCACGTCGACGACGCTGGCACGGAACAGGTTGACCGCTTCCAGCACCTGCGAGCGAGTTGTGTTGTCGACCTTCACCTTGATCAGCAGATGTTCGCGCTGCACGGACTGTGCAATGTCAAGCTCGACGATCTTGATGACGTTGATGAGCTTATTGAGCTGCTTAGTCACCTGCTCGAGCGGCACATCGTCGACATCGACGAGGATCGTGATGCGAGACAGGCCGGGGATCTCGCTGTGCCCAACGGCCAGGCTTTCAATGTTGAAGCCGCGCCGCGCGAACAGGCCGGCGACGCGCGTGAGCAGCCCGGGCTTGTCCTCGACGAGCAGACTCAGAACGTGGCTCGTCACGGTTATTCGTCTCCCCAGGTCGGTGCGTGGTCTTTGGCGTATTGAACGAAACTATTGCTGACTCCCTGCGGAACCATCGGCCAGACCATGGCGCCGGGGCTCACGATGAAGTCGATCACCACCGGTCGGTCGTTGGTGGCGAGGGCCAGTTTGATGGCGTCATCAACCTGATCCTTGCTGGTGACCCGGATTCCGAGCGCGCCATAGGCATCCGCCATCTTGACGAAGTCGGGAACCATGGCGGTACCGTGACCGGTGTTGAGGTCGGTGAAGGAGTGACGCCCGTCGTAGAACAGCGACTGCCACTGGCGCACCATCCCGAGCGAGGAGTTGTTGATGATCGCGACCTTGATCGGGATCTGGTTGATCGTGCAGGTGGCGAGTTCCTGATTGGTCATCTGGAAGCAGCCGTCGCCGTCGATCGACCAGACCACCCGGTCGGGCTCCGCCACCTTGGCGCCCATCGCCGCCGGCACGGAATAGCCCATGGTTCCGGCGCCACCGGAGTTGAGCCACGAGTTGGGGCGTTCGTACTTGATGAACTGCGCGGCCCACATCTGGTGCTGACCGACGCCGGCCGCATAGACCGCCTCGGGTCCGGTGAGCTCACCGATGCGCTGGATCACATACTGCGGAGCGAGCAGACCATCGGTCGGCTCGGTGAAACCGAGCGGAAACTCCTCTTTTAGTCCGCGCAGGTAGGTCCACCACTCGGCTGTGTCGGACGCGCCTGCCTGGGCGACTTCCGCCCAGGCGATGATCAGGTCGGCAATGACGTCCTTAGCGTCACCGACGATGGGTACATCGGCGAAGCGAATCTTGGAAATCTCCGCCGGGTCGACGTCAACGTGCACGATCTTCGCGCTCGGCGCGAATTCGCTGATTTTTCCGGTTACCCGGTCATCGAAGCGGGCCCCGAGCGAAATGATGAGATCGCTTTCCTGCAGCGCGAGAACGGCCGGAACCGTGCCGTGCATGCCCGGCATACCGAGGTGTTGGGGGTGCGAGTCGGGAAAGGCTCCGCGTGCCATGAGCGTGGTCACGACGGGTGCACCGGTCGCCTCGGCCAGGGCGAGCAGTTCAGCGGATGCGTGGGCGCGAATAACACCGCCGCCCACATACAGTACGGGCTTCTTGGCGGCCAGCAGCAGCTGCGCTGCCGCCTGCACCTGCTTGCCGTGAGCCTTGACGATCGGTCGGTAGCCGGGCAGGTCGAGTTTGGGCGGCCAGATGAACGGCGCCAGGTTCTGCTGCGCGTCCTTGGTGATGTCCACCAGCACCGGGCCTGGGCGGCCGGTGGAGGCGATGTGATAGGCCGAGGCGATCGCGGCGGGAATCTCGGCAGCGGTACGGGCGAGGAAGGAGTGCTTGGTGATCGGCATGGTGATGCCGATGATGTCGGCCTCCTGAAAGGCATCCGTTCCCATCGAGGTCGAGAACACCTGGCCGGTGATCGCGAGCAACGGAACCGAGTCCATGTAGGCATCCGCTATGGCGGTGACGAGGTTGGTCGCGCCCGGACCGCTGGTGGCGATCGCGACGCCGACCCGGCCGGTGGCTGAGGCGTATCCCTCGGCCGCGTGGCCGGCGCCCTGTTCGTGGCGCACCAGGATGTGGCGGATCTTGTTTTGCGTCATGAGCTCGTCGTAGAGCGGAATGACGGCGCCACCGGGGATTCCGAAGACGTCGGTGACGCCGAGCAGCTCAAGGGTGCGAATGATCGCCCCTGAGCCGGTGAGCATCTCCGGCTCCGCTGATGCGGGAGCCGAGGGCACGGGAGTGGGTTCCGTGGTCATGGTGGTTGAATCCCTACTTCGAAATCGGTCATTTCGACATCTAAGAGCATGCCCACTCGGGGCACGCTAGCTAACCGGTACGTCGTTAGCCGGTGATCGCGCCTTCAGCAGCGGAATGCACGAGCTTGGCGTACTTCGCGAGAACGCCACGGGTATAGCGCGGGGGAAGGGGCGCCCAGCCATCTCGGCGGGCGGCCAGCTCAGCCGGTGCGACCAGTAGGTCCAGCGTGCGAGCTGCGATATCGACCCGTATCAGATCCCCATCGCGCACGAAGGCGATTGGACCTGCGTCCACCGCTTCGGGTGCTATGTGGCCGATACACAGTCCGGTTGTGCCGCCTGAGAATCGACCGTCCGTTAATAGTAGTACATCGGAGCCGAGCCCTGCGCCCTTGATGGCGGCCGTGATCGAGAGCATTTCGCGCATGCCAGGCCCCCCCTTCGGGCCTTCGTAGCGGATGATGACAACGTCACCCTTGTAGATCTTGCCTTCGGTGAGCGCGTCCATCGCGGCGCGTTCCCGCTCGAACACTCGGGCCGGTCCTTCGAACACGGCAGCGTCGAATCCGGCGGTCTTGACGACTGCGCCTTCCGGGGCGAAGGTGCCCTTGAGGATGGTGATGCCACCGCTTTGGTGAATGGGGTTGTCGAGGGTACGCAGCACCTCACCGTCGAGGGCGGGCGGGTCGATCTCGGCGAGGTTCTCGGCCACGGTCTTGCCGGTCACGGTGAGGGCGTCACCGTGAATGAGACCGGCTTCGAGCAGCGCGCGCATGACGGCGGGAACGCCGCCCTGGCGGTCGACGTCGTTCATGACGTACTTGCCGAACGGCTTGAGGTCACCGATGTGCGGAACCTTGTCGCCGATGCGGTTGAAGTCATCGAGGGTGAGCTCGACCTCGGCTTCGCGGGCGATAGCCAGCAGGTGTAGCACGACGTTGGTGGATCCGCCGAAGGCCATGGCGACGGCGATGGCATTTTCAAACGCCTTGCGGGTGAGAATGTCACGGGCGGTGATGCCGAGGCGCAGCATGTTGACGACGGCCTCGCCGGAGCGGTGCGCGAAGTAGTCGCGGCGACGGTCAGCGGATGCCGGGCTTGCCGAGCCGGGCAGGCTCATTCCGAGGGCTTCCGCAACACTGGCCATGGTGTTCGCGGTGTACATGCCACCACAGGCGCCTTCGCCGGGAGCAAACGCGCACTCGATGCGCTTCGCATCCGCTTCACTCATGCGACCGGCTTTGACGGCGCCGACCGCTTCAAACGAGTCGATGATCGTGATGTCTTTTTCGGTGCCGTCGGAGAGCTTAACCCAGCCCGGCGCGATCGATCCGGCGTAGAGAAAGACGCTCGCCAGGTCGAGGCGCGCGGCGGCCATGAGCATGCCGGGCAGCGACTTGTCGCAGCCCGCCAGCAGCACGCTGCCGTCGAGGCGCTCGGCCTGCATGACGACCTCGACCGAGTCGGCAATGACCTCACGGGAAACGAGGGAGAAGTGCATGCCCTCGTGGCCCATCGAGATGCCGTCGGAGACCGAGATGGTGCCGAACTGCAGCGGGTAGCCGCCGCCGGAGTGCACGCCTTCCTTGGCCGCCTGCGCGAGGCGGTCAAGCGAGAGGTTGCACGGGGTGATCTCGTTCCACGAGCTCGCAATACCGATCTGGGGCTTGTCCCAGTCGGCATCCCCCATGCCAACAGCCCGGAGCATCCCCCGAGAGGTGGTGGCCTCTATTCCATCGGTGACGTCGCGGCTACGGGGTTTCACATCGATCTCAGACATGCCTTTGAGTCTAGAACCTCGGGACTCACTCCAATTTCAGCGGGGCCATTCAACGCGCACGTTCAGCCCGGAACGCGGCGATGCGCACCAATACCTCGGCGACTTCCTTCGGGCTGCGCACGCGGTGGCCGGCCAGGGTGGCGCCCTGGCCGATCTTGAGCCCGATATCGTCATTGCGCAGCACCGCGAAGGCGTCTTCGTCGGTCACGTCGTCGCCCGCGTAAAAAACCCGGTCAGCGCCGGTGTACTCGCGTAGTTTCGCCAGCGCGTCACCCTTAGTACTCGAGCGCACCGAGAATTCGAGCACATTTTTACCGCCGCGGATGGTCAGCCCTGGCAGTTGGTCACCGAGTTGTTCACGCGCCTGACGCTCGGCCGACTGGCCGTCTTGCTCGGTCGCGAGGCGGGTATGCAGGGCCAGACCGGCCGGTTTACGCTCGATCGTGGTGCCAGCGATCGACCCGGAGATGCCCTCAAGTACACGGGCCAGGGTGTCGAGCTGTTCGAGCTCGGAGGAGAGCAGGTTGAGTTCGATCTCAGGGGTGTCGAGCTGCACCTCGATGCCGTGCGAGCCGGTGAGTAGTACCGAGCTCTGCGGCTGGGCCACCTGCTGCAGGCTTACCAGCGCCCGGCCGGAAACGAAGGCGACGCGCACGCCCGGCAGGTCGAGCAATGCCTGCACGGCCTCGCGGGTGCCTGCGATGGCGCGGGCGTCGTCGGGATGATCGACGTGCGGGGCCAGGGTTCCATCGAAGTCGAGGGCGATCAGCAGGTTCTCGGCTTGGGCAATACTCTCCAAGGCCAGGTCGAGGTCGCCCGGGATGCCGGCTGGCACGGCAGCTCCCCCGGTGAGCGCCCCTAAGAAGGAGGCTGACCAGGCTGCGACATCGTTTTCGGCGACTTTGCGGCGCAGCGACCGCATGCGCCGGGTGCGTTCCCGCTTGGGCATCTCGACCGCGCGCACGATGGCATCCTTGGTGCCGTCAATGTCGTGCGGGTTGATCAGAATGGCCTGTTTGAGTTCGTCGGCTGCACCGGCGAATTCGCTCAGCACGAGTACTCCATCGACGTCGAAGCGGACCGCCACGTATTCCTTGGCGACGAGGTTCATGCCATCGCGAAGAGCCGTGACCAGCATGACGTCGGCGGCGAGGTACATCGCGACCATTTCCTCGCGCGGGTAGCTGTGATGGTGATAGCTGATCGCGGTGTGGCTGATGGTGCTGAAGTCACCGTTGAGCCGGCCGACGGCGAGTTCGATCTCGTCACGTAGGGCCATGTAGGTGCTGACCCGTTCCCGGGACGGGCTGGCGACTTGCACCAGCGTGACGTCTTCGACGCTGAGGCGGCCGTCGGCGAGCAGCTCGCCGAAGGCCTTGATGCGGTGGCCGATGCCCTTGGTGTAGTCGAGCCGGTCGACGCCGAGCATGAGCGTTTTGGGGTTGCCGAGGTCCTCCCGAATCTGCCGCGCGCGGGCCTGAATGTCGGGGCGTCTAGCCAGTTCTTCGTAGGCGACTGCGTCGATCGAGATGGGAAAGTGTTTGGCGATGACACGGCGCAGCTCCCCTTTCTCACCGGTCGGAACGTCAATGACGACGCCGCGGGTGGTATAGCCATAGAGGCGACGCACCGCTTGGGAGAAGTTGCCGGCATCCGCTAGGCGCTGAAAGCCGATGACATCGGCGCCGAGCAGCCCGTGCAGAATCTGTTTTCGCCAGGGCAGCTGGGCGAATATTCCATATGGAGGAAATGGAATGTGATTGAAGAAGCCGATGACGAGGTCGGGGCGGGCTTCGCGCAGCATGCGTGGAACGAGCTGCAGCTGGTAGTCGTGCACCCAGACCGTTGCGCCTGGGGCGGCGACCGCTGCCGCTGCTGCGGCGAAGCGACGGTTGACGGTGACGTAGGCGTCCCACGTTTCGCGATGGTAGCTTGGCGGCGCGATCACGTCGTGGTAGAGCGGCCACAGGGTGTCGTTGGAGAACCCCTCGTAATAGTCCTCAATGTCAGCTTCGTTCAGCCGCACCGGCACGAGCGAGATTCCGTCATTCTCGAACGGCGCGAAATCGCGATCGGCAACGCCCGGCCAGCCGACCCAGGCACCGTTCGAGGTACGCATCAGTGGTTCGAGGGCGGTGACCAAACCGCCGGGAGAAGTACGCCAGGTGACGGTGCCGTCTTCCGCTTCTTCGTAATCGACCGGCAACCGGTTGGAGACGACGACGAGCGTGTACGTGCCGTCGGGGGCTTCGGCGGGCACGACGGGCATCGGATCGGGCTGGGTCCGTGTAGATTCGGCTGAAGAATTAATGGATCATCCGTTCCGGGTACACCGAAGGTGCACGCCTGTGTCGCCTGTCTAGGGTACCAGCCGGTTCCACCCCCCGAATGGTCTACGCGCCGGCCAGACCGGGCCCCCACGAGCGGGCTCCGCGCTTGCGGGCAACGGCTGCGAACGAGAGCAGAACTCCGCCGACCAGAAACAGCAGCAGAATGGCCACCGCGGACGCGGCATCCGCTCCCCCGCCTGCGCTGACTATGGCCTGCAAACCGTTGACAGCCCAGGTCAGCGGCACAAACGGGCTCAGCGTCTGGAACGGTGTCGCCACGAGCTCGATCGGGTACAGCCCGCTCACCGAGGCGAGTTGCAGGGCGAGCAGCACGAGTGAAATGACGATGCCGACCCGGCCAAACGCGACGCGCAGCCAGTAGTGCACGGCCACAAAGACCGCGGCGAGTAGCAGCGCAAAACCGAACGTGGCCGGCAGCAGCGTCCAGGACACCCCGAGCGCGGTGTGCAACAGTGCGGTGACCAGCACGGCCTGCGCCGCCGCAATGCCGAACGCTTGACCGAGGCCGCGGCGCAGCAGGCGGCCGGTGCTGGCGGTCGAGGCCAGCGCGGCACGGCCGAGCGGCTTAACCAGCAGCACGATGGCCAGGGCGCCAAGCCACAGGCTGACCGGCACGACGATCATGCCGATGATCGGGCCGACCGAATCCACCGGGTTGTCGCGCGTGGTGGTGACCCCAACCGGGTTGGCGACGACCGCGGCGGTCACCGAGGCCTCGCTGCCGACACCGGGCAGAGCGGATGCGCGGGACGCGCCTTCCGCAAGCCCGGTCGCGAGGGTTGCCGCCCCGGCTTCTAGGGCGTGCGCCCCGGACTGAGCAGACTCGGCGCCCGTGGCCAGGCTGCCGAGCCCCACGGAAATGGTGCGCACGCCGGCCGCGAGGTCGCTCGCGCCACTCGACAGTGCCTGGCCGCTGGCGGCCAGGGCGCTCGCCCCGCCCGCGCTCGACGCGACCCCGTCGGCGACAGCTCCGATGCCGGCGCCGGCGGCGCTGATCCCGGCGCTCTGGGCGTTCAGCGCGGCCAATCCGCCCTGAATCTGTGCGAGTGCGCTGGCGTAGGCTGCGACATTCGGGTCTGCCTGCAGCTGCGCGTTGAGGGTCGTGAACGCGGCCGCGCTGGCCTGCACCCCGGCGGCGTAGGCGGGGAGCCCGGTTTGCAGCGGCGCGAGGGCGGTCGCTCCGGCGTTCAGCCGGGTCAATCCGGCGCTCAGGCCCGACACCCCTGTGGTGAAGCTCGCGACACCCGAGGCGTAGGTCACGGCGCCGGTGGCAGCGGATGCCGCTCCGGCGGCGGCCGCGCTCGTGCCGGCGGACAGGGAATCGAGGCCGATTGCCACGCCAGTGACCCCGGTGGCCAGTTGCGACGCGCCGGTGGCGGCATCCGTCAGCGCGGTGCCGAGCAGGGCGAGGTTGGAGTAGAGACCGTCGAGGTATTGCGCCGTAATGGCTTGACCGAAGGCGCCGGTCATTGCCGAGCCGACCGACTGGGCCAGCGAGCCGGCGAGAAAGGAGTGGGCGTCGTCGGTGCGCAGGTCGAGATCGGCCTGCACCGGGCTGGTACCCGAAAGTGACGTGATCGAGGCGGAGAAGTTCTTCGGGATCGTCAGCACGGCGTAGGCGTCGCCAGCGGCGAGCGCCTCGGCAGCGTCGGCGGTGTTGGAGATGGTCCAGTCGAATCCGGCCGTCTCGCCCGTCGTGGCGGTCAGCTCGGTGACCAGCAAGCGACCGGCCAACACCTGTTGTTCGGTGCCGTCGGCAAGCGTGCTGGTGACGAACTCGTCGTTGTTGACGACGATCGCAGGGATCGTGTCGATGCGATCGTCGGCCGATGCGAGGGCACCGGTGAACAGTCCGGCTACGGCCAGTGGAACGACGACGAGGCCCGCCACGAGGGCCACGATGCCGAACCGACGCTGCCGCGGGGAGCGGCTGAAGAGGGTGTCATATGCTGTGCTCATCGGCGCACGGCCTTTCCGTCAAGAGAATCCGAAAGTTGTGTCAGGTCGTCGTCAACGTCAACGGCCAGAGCGTCGAGATCGATGTGCTGCCAGGGCCGGTCGTTGGCCGATTCGGGGTCGTCCACACTAAATCGGCCGGCGCTGAGCACGAGGGTCGTGGTCAGCGGCGCGAGCACCGACAACTCGGTCGCGAGGCTTCGACCGCCCAGGGGATCGGGCAGGCCGTCACCGAGGTCGACAACGACGATGCCGGGGCGTTCGGTGAGCGCAGCAGCCACGAGCACGGTCGCGCGCGCCTGGGCCGGGAGCGCGGAGATCGTGGTAGCTGCGGCAATGGTCGGCCCGTCGCCGATGGCGAGGTTGATGCTGCCGATCCACTCGGCGCTGAGGTCACTCACGCGGCCGGCGCGGTACCAGGGTAGCGCGAGGCGCACCCGTTCGGCGAGGAGTTCACCGACCGTGATTGAGGAGTCGCGGTGTTGACCGACATCGACGAGGGCAACTCGGCGGAGCGCCCCTTGGCGTTCAGAGGGCAGTGGCGCGCCGAGAACCTGCAACCGGCCACTGACCGGGCCGAGCCGTCCCGCGAGGGTGGCCGCGACGACTCGGCGCTGCTCGGCCGGACCGGTCAGTTGCGCGAGTGAGCCGGCCGGAATGGTCAGGTCGAACGGGCCGAGTGGCGCGCGCTCCAGGCCGACCACTAGGTTATCGGCGGTGACTGCTGCGGTTTGCTCGGCCGCCCACTCACTATCGTGCAGATGCTGCCGCAGCCCCTCCCCCTCGATGTCGACGTTCGGAAGCAGCCGATCGAGCCAGCGCGGCAGCCACCAGGCAGCGTTTCCAGCGAGCGCCATCGCGGCCGGCACGAGCGTCATTCGCACCAGGAAGGCATCGAGAATGACACCGACGGCGAGCGCAAAGGCGATGCCCTTAATCGCTCCGGTGCCGTCGGGAACGAAGGCAAAAAACACGAAGAACATGATAAGCGCGGCGGCCGTGACGACCCGGCCGGCGTGCGCGAAGCCGTGGATGATTGCCTGGCGGGCATGTCCGGTGCGCACGAATTCTTCCCGCATGCCCGAAACCAGGAACACCTCATAGTCCATGGCCAGCCCGAATAGCACGGCCATCAACAGAATCGGCAGAAAGCTCAGGATAGGGCCGGGGTTGTCGATACCGAACAGGTCGGGCAGCCAGCCCCACTGAAAGATGGCCACGGTCGCGCCGAGGGCGGCGAACACCGAGAGCAGAAAGCCAAGCGCTGCCGTGATCGGCACGAACACGGAACGGAACACCATCATCAGCAGCACGATCGACAGCCCGACCACGATGAGGGCGAACGGGATCAGCGCGTTGGTCAGCCGGTTAGAAATATCGATGCCGACGGCGGTCGCACCGGTGACGGCGATCGGGGTTCCGAGATCGCTGCTGATGCCGGGGCCGAGGTCTCGAATCGCCTGAACGAGCTCTTTCGTGGCCGCGGCATCTGGTGCGCTGTTTGGCATCACCTGAATGATGGCGGTGTCGACGGTCGGGTTCGGGGTGCCCGTTCCGACGTAGGCGACGCCCGGCAGGCTTCGAATCTGGGCACCAATCGTGTCAAGGTCGCCCAAGATGTCGGTCGTCTGGGTGATGTCAACCACGACGATGAGCGGACCGTTGTAGCCCGGGCCGAAGCCGTCATTGATGAGCTGGTAGGCCGCCCGCTGGGTAGAACCGGCCGGCTCTGAACCACCGTCTGGCAGGTTCAGGTCGAGGCTCAGAGCCGGAATGGCCAGGGTACCGAGCACACCGATAACGACGACGACCGCCACGACCGGGGCCTTGAGTACGAGTGCGACCCAGCGGCGACCGAGGGTCGGCCTCCCGTCTTCGGGAGCCGTGGCACGGCGGTGTGCCCGTCCGCCGACCCTGGGCATGAGCCTGCCCTTGAACAGACCAAGTGTGGCCGGCAGCAAGGTGATCGCCACGCCGATCGAGACCAGCACGGCAAAAGCCGCGCCAAGTCCCATCACGCTGAGAAAGGGGATGCTTACCACGAGCAGCCCGAGCAGGGCGATGATCACGGTGATGCCGGCAAATACCACGGCGCCGCCGGCTGTGGCGACGGCCGTCGCGGCCGATTCGTGCGGTTTCATTCCGGTGGCTAGTTGCGAGCGGTGCCGGGACAAAATGAATAGGGAGTAGTCGATGCCGACCGCGAGCCCGAGCATGAGGGCGAGCATCGGGGCGGTACTAGAGACGGAGACGAAGGCACTCACGGCTGTGATCCCGCCAATCGCGACGCCGACGCCGATCATCGCCATGAGCAGCGGCATGCCGGCGGAGAGCAGTGAGCCGAACGTGATGAGTAGCACCACTCCGGCGAAAAGCACGCCGAGCACCTCGGTGACGGTGATGCCGAAGGTGTTGTCCTGAAAGACCTGGCCGCCGAAGGCGACTCGCATGCCGGCATCCGTTCCGATGCCTCTCGTTGCCACGAGGGCGTCGAGGGTGGCGGTGGACACGTCGGTGGACTGACCGGTGAGCGCTACTTGACTGAACGCAGTCTCTGAGTCGCTCGAAATGGCATCCGCTGCGTACTCGCTGAACGGTGTGATCACGGTGTCAACGCCGGCAATACTGTCGATCGTCGTTGCCATGCTCTCGATTGCGGCTCGATACGGCGCGTCTGTAACGGATGCCCCGCTCGGCACCCGATAAACGACCTGCACCTGGGCGCCAGCCGCCGAGGGAAAGACCGCGGCGAGCGAGTCGATGGCGTCTTGCGATTCGGTGCCGGGAATCGCGTATGACTCCTGCGTCTGCCCATTCAGGGCTACCCCGCCGCCAAAAATTCCGGCGAGCAGAACAACCCAGATGCCAATGACCAACCAAGCACGCCGATAGGCGAAATGGCCGATGCGATAGAGAACGGTTGCCATGAAAACTACTTTCCGACAGCGCAGCAGCGCCGGTAGACGGTCCTGAGTGAGACGGTTGCGGGTGAGGTCGCAGCTAGCGCGGAGCGCGCACGGAAACCGGCGCGAGCAGTTCGGTCATGACGGTGCGCAGCGCCGGACGTAGGTCTTCGTCGGGAAGGGACGCCTCGCCAAGAAAGGTCATGCCGGCCACGAGCGAATAGGCGGCGCCGCCGAGGGCGAAACCGAACCGCAAGCGATCTTCATTGCTCGCGTCGTCGTGGACGATGCTGCCGGCCAGACGCACGATGAGCACTCCGGCCCTGTCAATGATGGCGATGCCGCGTAGCGACTGGGCCTGGTTGATGAAGGTGTGCAGTTCGAGCCGAAACTGCAAGAGAAAGTCGATGAAGTCATCGACGAACAGCTGCCGGGTGCCGATCGTCTCCGGCCCGGCAACGAAGCGGTTCAGCACGCGCTCGAGCTGGTCGACGGCCGGCGTGAGAACTTCTTCGAGTATCGCTTCCTTGGAGGCGAAGTGGTAAAGCACGCTGGACTTGGAGAAACCGGCAATGTCGGCAATGTTCTGCAGGGAGGTCGCGGCAAATCCGACCGACGCGAACTGGGTGAGGGCGATGGTGCGCAGGTCGGCACCGGTATGTGAGCGGATGCCGCCGGCCGGCTGTGCGCTCGGCTTGGTCTGGCTCACGGTTTTCAGCGCCAACGGGGTCGGGCCTGGCACGCTGGGCGCCGTCGGGTTCGCGTCTGGCGGGTTGAGTCTGGATGGATTCACTGGCACGATCTCAGGATAGTTGACCGATCGGTCAGACTCTGTTCGATCGGTCAGTTCGAAGGTTTTTCCCAGCAAGATCGGATTCGCCCCGGCCGAGCCGGCTCCGGGTAACCTTGTGCCGGAGGTCCAGATGCGAAAGTTCATATTCAGCAGTGCCATGATCGGCGTCATCGCCGGTGGATGGAACACCGTACAGGCCACTCGGCACGGCCCGCGGGACTGGCGACTCGTCATGCTGTGGCTCGGCTGGGCGCTGAGCGCCGCCGTGGCCATCGGCACCGTCATCGAAGACGCCAATAAGCGCGAAATCGAGCACTGACTTCGGCCCGCACTCCGGTATGACTGCGCGGTCAGCGGTCACTGGACGTGTCCAATCATGGCCGCCACGGTTCTGCCAACTCTATGGGCGTGAAATGGCGGGAAAATTCTGCCCTCAAAACATTTCTTTGCGTATTCTTTGCCGGATTTCCCGGATTTAGTGCTTGTATGCGTGATTTTTCCTCGGGAATGTCGGTGGTCGAGTGTTGGGTTGAAATATGACCAGCATGGCGTTGGAACTCACCCGGGCGGCGGCCGCTGTTGCCGCGCTCGGTGGATCCAATGCCGAGTTCAACAGCCTGAGTGATGCGCAGGTACTCGCCGCTCGTGGTCCGATCGCGGACCTGCTGCGCCTGAGCAACACTGCCGCGGCGCTGCTGGCGGGCACGATTGCAGAGCGGTCTCGACCGGAGCTCGGCCAATCGGGCCTGGCGGCGCGGCACGGGTTTGGCAACCCAACGTTGATGGTGCAGCAAGCCACCGGCCTCAGCCGGGTTGAGGCCGGGCGGCTGCTCGCGGTCGGGGTGCTGATGAACGAAACTGAATCCGCGGAGCGTCGCGCCGCCGAAGCTGACCGCGAAGCAGCGCGGGCCACGCAGACCGCCGTCGACGCAGCAGCCGAGGCGATAGCGGAAGCCGCGCGAGAAGCGGAGCGAGAAGCTGCCCGCTGGGCCGCCCAGGAGGCGGAGCGAGCGGCAGCGTGGGCCCAATTGCACCCCAATCTGCCACTGCCAGCCGCCACACCGGGCCCCGTCGTGCCCGTCGCCCTGGTGCTGCCGAGCGCCCCGGTGGCGCCGCCGGCAGTCGTGGTGCCGTGGCAGGCGCCGATCATGCACGCCCTGGCCGCCGGCATCCTCGCGCGAGAAAAGCAAGCCCGCGACGACACCTCCTGGTCGCTCTGGCGGCGCGCAGACGGCATGGTGACCCTGCACGCCCTGATGGCACCCGAGCAAGGCGAAATGTGGATCGCAACCTACGACGCACTCACCAGTCCGAGACGCGGCGGCGTGCGATTCGTTGACCCGGAACGCACGAAGTGGGCGCACAGCGTCAAGGACGACCCGCGCACCGTCGCCCAGAACACCTATGAGACGCCGACTGACACACGGGCGGGCAGCGCAACGGGCAGCGCAACGGGCGGCGAAGCAAGCCGGATGACAGAACCTCGGCTGAGCACTCCGACTACACCCAGCCAAGAACCCTCAATCACCCACCCCGTTTTCGGCTACATCGAAGGTAATCCCGCACCAGTATCAGCGGAGACAATCGACCGGCACCTCTGCGACACCGGCTGCCTCGGCATCCTCTTCGCCCATACCGGGCAACCCCTCAACGTTGGACGAGACCAACGACTCTTCAACCGCGAACAACGCCGCGCCCTCGCCGCCCGCGACGGCGGATGCCGCTGGCTCGGCTGTGAACAACCACCAGCCTGGACAGAATCACACCACATCGAAAACTGGTCTGACCAGGGACTTTCCAACATCGACCACGCCATACTACTCTGTAGCCACCACCACATGCTGCTCCACAACCGACACTGGAAAATCCTTCTCCAAGACGGAGAGTTATGGCTACTACCGCCGATCGAGATCGACTCCGAACAGACTGTGATCGCTCTTCCTCGTAAGAACCCGCTCATGCAGGCACCAATCGCACTCAACCAGCCGACGTCAACTACCCCCGGGGCTGGCACGGCAGATCACGGCGCGTCACGGGATGGCGGTCTCGGCAAGCTCGACCAGCGACGCGGGGACGACCTGCGACCGAGCCACCGTAACGACGACTACCGAAACTAGACGTTCGCCCACCCGGCACCCCGCGGGCTGGCACGGCAGATCACGGCGCGTCACGGGATGGCGGTCGAGGCAAGCTCGACCAGCGGCGCGGGGACGACCCGAGACCGGGTCACCGTCACGACGACTACTGAATGGGAAAGGCCCCGTGTGGGGGTGGCGATGGCCAGATCAGGAGCGAACTTGGGCCCCTGATCGGCGCGCCGCCGGGCGAGTCGGCATCCGGTGACTGAAAATGGCAGCAGCGCATCTAACGTGCGCGTAACGGTCGCTCTGTCGACCCGCATGAGTGCAGTGACTGCACACTGAAAGGGGCTTGTCATGTTTGGTCGTCGACGCCGACGTTTGGCCGCGAGCGCGGCGATGAGCGTGGCCGCAGCTCCGGTCTTGCGCGACGAGCAGATTTTTCAGCTGCTGAACGACAAGCTCGGTGAGCTTATGGGCGAAAATGGCGCCTGGACGCTCTCGCCGCGAAATCCCGAAGACACCGACGTCATTTTTCACGGACTCAAGGCTCGCGAGATCGCGGTAGAGCTGACCGAGTCCATCCTCACCGAACAGGCCACCCTGCGCGGTGAGAGCAGCGGCGAGCCGACTGCGTTGTCCTGGACACCAGCACCGATCGTCACCTGGAATGAACCGGTCGCCTTAAACGCGAGCCTGGTCAGCGCAGCCCCGATCCACACGAAGTTGCGCAACACGGCGCCGATCGCGACCGTGCCCAGCGCGGACGATGCTCTGGCCGCGGCATCCGCTGCTTGGATCGACAAAGCCTCGGCGACCCTCGCCTCCGCCCGACTGGTTGCCTAACCAAACAGTCAGCACATTTTCACCCTTGTGCTGACAGGATGGCCTGATGGCACTCCCTATCGAGGACTACGCACTGATCAGCGATTGCCACTCGGCCGCGCTGGTCGGACGTGACGGCAGCATCGACTGGCTCTGCTTGCCGCGCTACGACTCGGCCTCGATGTTTGGCGCCCTGCTCGGCGACGAGAACCAGGGCCGCTGGCTGCTGGCTCCGGCCGATGCAGCGGCCACCGCCACTCGCAGCTACCAGGGAGACACCTTCGTGCTTTCCACGGTGTGGAGCACTGACACCGGCCAGGTGGAGGTACTCGACTTCATGCCCCACGGCGACGGCCGCGCCGACCTGGTGCGGCGCGTGCGCGGTATCAGCGGCACGGTGGCGATGACGCAGGATCTGCGCATCCGTTTTGGCTACGCCACGACCATGCCGTGGGTAAGGCAGCTCAAGGGCGAGTCGGCGCGCGGCCTCGTCGCGATCGCCGGGCCCGACGCTATCGTCGTGCGCGGCCCGGCCCTGCGCGCATCCGACCATCGTCACGTGTCGCACTTCGATGTCACGGCCGGCGAGAGCGTCGACGCGCAAATGACCTGGTTTCCCTCGCACCGGGAGATTCCGCCGGCCATCGACATCGATGCCGCCTACAGCTCGACCTGCGCCTGGTGGCAGAAATGGGCGTCCTGCTGCAGCCATGATGGGCCTTTGCGCGCCCACGTGGTGCGTTCCCTGCTCGTGCTGCGCGCCCTGACGCACGAGCGAACCGGCGGCATTGTCGCCGCGGCGACGACCTCGTTGCCCGAGAAGTTCGGCGGCACGCGCAATTGGGACTACCGCTATGTCTGGCTGCGCGACGCCTCGCTCACGCTCGAGGTACTGCTCAGCCACGGCTATGAGGGGGAGGCCGACGACTGGCGGTCCTGGCTGCTGCGCGCGATTGCCGGCGATCCCAACGATGTGCAGATCATGTACGGGCTCTCCGGCGAGCGCTACCTGCCCGAACGGGAGCTGACCAGTCTGCCCGGGTACAACGGCGCCTCCCCGGTGCGGGTGGGCAATGGCGCGGTCAACCAGTTTCAGTCCGACGTCATCGGCGAGGTCATGGTGGCCCTGCACGCCGCGCGCACGGCCGGTGTGCGCGAAACCGAATTCTCCTGGCCGCTGCAGCGCGCGCTGATGAGTTTTCTCGAGCAAAACTGGCGTCGGCCCGATCAAGGTATCTGGGAGGTGCGCGGGCAGGCCCGCGCATTCACTCACTCCCGCGTCATGGTCTGGGCAGCCTTCGACCGTGCCGTGCGTGGCATCGAGGAGTGCGGCCTCAACGGTCCACTCGAGCGGTGGAAGCAGCTCCGCGACGAGGTGCGCGCCGACATCGAGACCCATGGCTTCAACGCCGCGCGGGGTAGCTACGTGCAGTACTACGGCAGTACTGAAGTGGATGCCTCCCTCCTGGTGCTCCCGCAAGTCGGCTTCTGCGAATCCACCGATCCACGCATGCTCGGCACCGTGGCCGCGATTGAGGCTGACCTGATGCGCGATGGCCTGCTGCTGCGCTACCGCACGAACGCCGCGGTGGACGGGTTACCGCCGGGTGAGCATCCGTTTCTGGCCTGCTCATTCTGGTTGGTCGAACAGTATGCAACGTCGGGACGCGCCGATAACGCGAATGCGCTAATGGAACGGCTCCTGGGTTTCGTGAACGATGTCGGCCTGCTCTCCGAAGAGTACGACGTGGCCGGTGGCCACCAGGTCGGTAACACCCCGCAGGCACTCTCCCATTTGGCACTGGTTCGAGCAGCGGATGCCATCGTGGCCGGTTTGGCCTCTCCCACGCGCATGCTCGCGAGTTAGAGCCAGCCGGCCCGGGCTGACAGAAATGACGACCTCCAGACTTCGACGTCTTTTGTTGTAGGTATTCTTCAGCGCCGGGTGCTTGCTGAATTCTAAATTTGAATTCATGACCGACACCATTCACTCAAGCGCGCCAGCCAAGCGCGTTCTGCCCGCCCGCGATCTTGCCCAGATCGCAATTTTTGCCGCGCTGATTGCCGCGCTCGGTCTGCCGGGGCCGCTCAATATTGGCCCGGTGCCGATCACGATGCAGACCCTCGGCGTGATGTTCGCCGGAGCGATTCTCGGGCCGCGCAAGGGTACCTTGGCCGTGCTGTTGTTTCTCGTGCTGACCGCGGTCGGGCTGCCTCTGCTCGCCGGCGCCCGCGGCGGAATCGGCGTCTTCACCGTGAGTCCTGCCGCCGGTTACCTGTACGGTTGGCTGCTCGGCGCCTTCGTCACCGGATACCTCACCGCCCGACTGCTGCCGAAGTACCCGTTCTGGCCGGCCCTCGGCGCTACGATTCTCGGCGGCATCGTGGCTGTTTATCTGATCGGAATCCCGGTCATGGCCATCAACCTGGGGCTGCCGCTGGTGACTGCGATCGGCCTGAACGTCGCCTTCCTGCCCGGGGATCTGATCAAGGTCATCGTGACCGTGCTCGTTGCCCGCCAGGTGCACAAGGCCTACCCCGGCCTGATCGAACGGCCGAAGGGGCGTCAGCACGCGTGAGCAGCATCCGCTTCGAGCAGGTCTCGCATTCCTTCGGCGACCGCTCGGTGCTGCACGATGTGACTCTCGAGCTGACCGAGCAGCGCATCGGAATCGTCGGCGCGAACGGCTCCGGCAAGTCCACCCTGGTGCGCATGATCAACGGGCTCGTCGCTCCCCAGAGCGGCACCGTGACGGTCGACGGACAGAACGTGGCCAAACATGCCCGCGACGTGCGCCGCAAGGTCGGGTTCATCTTCACCAACCCCGATAACCAGATCGTGATGCCCACCGTGCGGGAAGACGTCGCGTTCACCCTGCGTCGCCGCGGCCTCTCCCCCGCCGAAATTGCCGAGCGTACGACGGCAGCGCTCGCAAAGTTCGGGCTGAGTGAGCACGCCGATCATCCGGCGCATCGCCTCTCTGGCGGCCAGAAGCAGCTCCTGGCTCTGGCCGCCGTGCTGGTCGCCGAGCCGGCCACGATCGTCGCCGACGAACCGACCACCCTGCTTGACGCTCGCAACATTCGGCGCATCAGTGAGCTGTGGCAGACGCTCCCCCAGCAGGTGATCGTGGTCACGCATCACCTGCACCTGGTCGAGAACTTCGACCGGGTCATCGTGATTGAAAAGGGCGAGGTCGTCGCCGACGGGGCTCCCGAGCAGTCTCTGGCGGCCTATAGCGCCCTACTGGCATGATCGGCGCGCCATGATCGGCCTCTACAGCCCCGGCAGCTCACTCATTCACCGGGCACCGACGCTGCTGAAGCTCTTTCTGCTCTCGCTCTGCGTTGTCGTGATCGGAACCTCGCCCGACCTGCGCGTGGTCGGCGGCGCTGCGGCCGGCGCCCTGCTTTTGTTTCTCATCGCCCGCGTTCCGATGCGAGCGGCCGCTGGCCAGATTGCCCCGATTCTGCTGATTTTGCTGGTCGCCGTGCCCATCCAGGGCCTGCTTTCCGGCTGGCTGGTGGCCACGCTGATGGCCGGGCGTTTGCTCGTCGCCGTCGCCCTGGCCGCACTGTTTACGATGACCACGACGGTCACGGCGGTGCTCGAAGCGTTCCAGAGGCTGCTCCGACCATTCCGCCGGTTCGTCGATGCTGACCGAGTCGGACTGCTCGTGGCGCTGACCATCCGCTGCATTCCGCTGGTCAGTGACATCGTGCGCGAGGTGCTCGAGGCCCGCACGGCACGCGGCACGCAGTGGTCCCTCATGTCGATCGCAGTGCCGGTGGTCGTGCGTTCACTCTATGCAGCGGACGCCCTTGGCGAGGCACTGATCGCGCGCGGTCTCGACGACTAAAGCGCCGTTGCCGCGCGCCACTCAGCCCACTCCTAGGCGAGCCGTGGCAGAGTAGGCACTTGGCCGTTCGCGCCATTAGATCAGTTGCCTGCCAGCAGGCTACGTTCTCGAAAGAGGCCTCGTGTCCAAAATTCCCGCCCTTCTGACCATTGTCGGCCTGACGCTCGCGCTCACCGCGTGCAGCGGCAGCGGAACACCTCAAGAAACGGATGCCGCCGCTACCAGCTCCCCCTCGGCCGACTGCACCGAGTCTGGCACGCTCTCCGACGAGGTGACGGTCACCGGTGATTTCGGCGCTCCGCTCGACATCTCCATCGATGCGCCGCTCACGCCGACGGTATCCCAGCGCACGGTCGCCATCGAGGGCACCGGAACCGACACCGCCAAGACGGACTCAATCGTCGAGGTGGCGATCACCCTGTACAACGCCAAAACCCAGGAAGTCATTCAGCCCACGACCTACAACACCGACGGTGCCAGTCTCGTGATTCCTATTAATGACACGAGCTTTCTGCCTGGGCTCGTGCGCTCCGCCAACTGCGCTGTCGAGGGCGACCGCATCGTCACCGTGAGCCCAGCAGCGGATGCCTTCGCCGACAAGGGCGCCACCGGCGTCGCCGCTGGCGAGCCGGTCATCTTCGTGATGGACGTCATTACCGTGATCGAAGACGTGCCCACCCAGGCCTCCGGCACAGACCAGCCGATCGAAGACGGCTTCCCCACGGTTGCTCTGGCTGATGACGGCGCTCCCACGGTCACCATCCCCGCCACCGAAGCCCCCACCGACCTGAAGATCTCTACCCTGAAGAAGGGCGACGGCAACGTCGTTGCCGACGGCGCGAGCGTCGCCGTTGCCTACACCGGCGTGATCTGGGCCACCGGCGAAACCTTCGACTCCTCCTGGGGCCGCGCACCGTACACCGTCTTCCCCACCGGCGGTGTGATTCCCGGATTCACCCAGGCACTCGTCGGCCAGACCGTCGGGTCGCAGGTCATCGCCGTTATTCCACCGGAATTCGGCTATGGTGAAGCCGGCACCCAGGGTATTTCGGGTACAGACACCCTCGTCTTCGTGATCGACATTCTCGCCTCGGAGGGCGGCCCGAAGGCCTAGACCACCCGTTTTACCGGGCACCGCCCGTCGACCTTCTGGCCGACGGGCGGTGCTTTTTTTTGCGCGCCGAAAACGCCGCTTCCTGAACGCCTGCCCAGCCTCGAGTGAGAATTCCGTGAGAGTGTGGAGGGACGAACAGATCTGCCCGACACCGCGCCGGGCCTGAACTCCAACCCGAAAGAGGCTATTCCCCTGACATCCACGCTCCCGTCCACATCCGCTTCCACCCTCGTCGACGCCCCGGCACCCGCCACCGTCGCATCCGCTGCCAAGCCAACGACGATCGACGAGTACGTGGCCGCGCCGGCCGAGCCGCTCGCGACCGTCGTTGGTCTACTCCGTGACACGTTTGACCTGGGCCTGCCGGAGACATCGACGGAACTATGGCACGGACATCCGGTCTGGCTTGACGATGATCAGCCGGTCGCCGGATTCAAGGCATACCCCACCTTTGTCACCGTGTTGTTCTGGCGTGGCCAGGCCATCACCGATGACTCCGGCAAGCTCAATGCGAGTGGGTTAGCCGAGATGAGTGAGTACAAACTGCGCAGTGTGGACGATTTCGACAGCGACCTCTTCGACGACTGGCTGCAGCAGGTGCGCGAGCTCGAAGCCGCGTAAGAACCTTAAACGGAACGGCCCGCGTCTAGGACGTGGGCCGTTCTTCGTGCAGAATCAGGGACTAGCTGGTGAAGCCGTCCACGTACTCCCGGCCGTCTTCGATCCACCGGGCGATGATCGGCTCGAAATCCTGGCCGCCGTTGCCGGTGGCTACAGCTGAACAGAAAGCCCCCACCACGTCTAAATGCTGCGGTGGTCTCGCACTGCGGCTTCCAAATCAGCGAGCTGCGGGGTCATCGCGGCGTCGACGGCCATGGGGTCTGAGATGTTCAGCCGTTGCATTCCTCGCCGGCTCTCCGGCGCCGTGTTGATTTCGTGGTCGCCAGCTTCGAGTCCGGCCATCACGTCGGTGATGACGTCGTCCAGGGATCGACGGTCCCAACCCAAGTCGGCGCCAGCGTTCTGCGATGTCATCATGTCCGTATCCGTCGCGCCCGGGTAGACGGTCGCCACGTGCACTCCCATTCCGGTCAATTCACGCCGCAGGGACTCACCGAAACGAGCGAGGCCACTCTTGGTAGCCGCGTAGACGGAATAGAACGGCAGTCCGACGAGGGCGATTCCACTGGATATGTTCAGGACGATGCTGTCTCGGTCAGCACCGGCCCGAAGACGCGGTAAAAGTGCCCTGGTCAGAAGCACGGGGGCAACTAGATTGAGATCGATCATTGATCGAATATCAGCCTCGCTGGTGCGTTCGAGCCGTCCGGCGCGCACATTGCCGGCATTGTTCACGAGCAGGTCAACGGTAGCCCAAGACACAACGGCCTCGGTAACCCGATCGACGCTGCCGGGCAGAGTGAGATCTTGGGCCAATACTTCGGCTGTGCCGCCGGCTGCTTCGACCAGCCGCGCCGTGGCCATGAGCGTTGATTGCTGGCGGCCCACCAAGAGCAAGTGCGCACCCCGAGAGCCGAATTCGAGTGCGAGGGCTCGTCCTATTCCTTGCCCTGCTCCGGTGATGATGCCGTGTCGATTGCGCAGATCCAAAATAGTCATTCCTTCGATTCGGGCGGAACGGGCCGCAAGCGCAAACCCGAACCGCGTCAGTCATGGAGATTAACGGTCTGCTGACACGCGCTATTCCACGAATGACCACACACGTCAAGCCAGGGCACGGTACAAAAAACGGCCCGCGTCCAAGGACGCGGGCCGTTTTCTGTGCAGAAACCGTGACTAGCTGCTGAGGCCGTCCACGTACTCCTGGTTGTCTTCGATCCACTGGGCAACGATCGGAGCGTAGTCCGAGCCGTCATAGTCGACGAACATGGCCTCTTCGAGGGTGTACAGCATCTCGAGCTCCATCTCGAAGCCTTCGATCCAACCGCTGGCTTCGGGGAACTTCTCGGAGAAGTCGGCGCTACCGAAGGAGTGCAGGCTCTCGACGGACTCGAGGGTGCCCTCGGGGTCTTCGAGGTTCTTGATCGGGAACGAGCCATAGGCCCAGTGCGGCTCCCAGAGGGTCACGACGACGTTCTCGCCGGCGTCCGTGGCCGCCTTAAGTTCGGTCAGCATGGCCGCCGTCGACGAGGTGGTGAATTCCATGCCTTCGAGGCCATAGGACGGAATGACGCGGTCTTCGGTCGCGGCGGTCAGGCCGGCGCCGGCCTCGATACCAACGATCTGGTTGCCGAACAGTTCGGCGTTCTCTGCCAGCTCGGCGAGCGAGTCGATCGGCGCGTCCTCATTCACCGCGATGGTGAGCTTGGACTCGTTGTTCCAGGCACCGAGGTCGGTGATCTCATCACCGTACTTTTCGAGGTACTCGCCGTGAGTGTCGGGCAGCCAGATGTCCATGGTGAGGTCGTAGTCACCGGTGGAAAGGCCCTCGTAAACGGAAGCGACGTCGGCATACTCGAGCTCGACGTTGTAGCCCTTCTCGTCGAGAATGGCCTTCCACAGTTCGGATACCGCGACGCCTTCGTCCCAGCCGTTGAAGACGGCGAGGCTCATGTCTTGCTGGTCGCCGTTTGACACGGTCGCGACCTCGGTGGCCGGGGCACAGCCGGCGAGGGCGAGAAGCGAAACCGCTCCGAGTGCGATGAGGGGTGCTGAACGAATTTTCATGCGTCTTCCTTTCGTGCCACCCGCTGCGGGTGGCTGGGGATTGACTCGTGGTGCGTGCGCGTGAGCACACATGGAACGGATGCGGGACATCCGTTGGGAGGAGGGACCCGGTAGGACCAGGTCAGACGAGAGCCGGTTCAGGCAGGTTTGTCGGCTGCGCTGCAGAATCCATGGTGTGGCGACTTGCCTTACGGGTAGCGAGCAGGCGACCCAGCGGGGTGTTTCCGTTGCCGAGCGCGGCGGTGACACGGTCGAGGAAAATCGCCAGGATGACCACGGCGAAACCCGCCTCGAAGCCGAGGGCCACGTCGAGGCGCGACAGGGCCGCCACGATTTCGCCGCCAAGGGCGCCAGCGCCGACCATGCCGGCGATGACGACCATCGAGAGCGCCAGCATGATGACCTGGTTGATGCCGGCCATGATCGTCGGTGTCGCCAGCGGCAACTGAATCTGCCGCAGAATACGCCACGGGCTGGCGCCGAAGGCCTGACCGGCCTCGACGACCTCCTTGTCGACCCCGCGGATGCCGAGCTCGGTGAGCCGCACACCGGGCGCCAGGGCGAAGATGATGGTCGCCACGATGCCGGGAACCTCACCGACCCGAAACAGAATCAGGGCCGGAACCAGGTAGACAAAGGCCGGCATGGTCTGCAGAAAGTCCAGGATCGGCCGGATGATTTGCGAGGCGAGTGACGATTTGGCCGCAAGGATACCGAGCGGAACACTCAGCCCGATGGCGATGAGGCTGGCCACAAGAACGAGCGCGAGGGTGGCCATCGCGTTTTCCCACTGGTTAACACCGAGAATGAGCCCGAGACCGACCACCGTTCCCACGGCGAACTTCCAACCGCGCACAGCGAAGCCGATGGCCGCCGCGATCACGATAATGACGTAAAACGGCGGTTCGACGAGCACGAAGGCTACGCCTTCGAAGGCACCGTCAACAATCAGGCGAATGAAATCAAAAACAACCCCGAAAGTGACGGTGATCCATTCGATGAAGGATTCGATCAAGGTGCCGAGGGGAATACGGAAGTCGTTCACGCTTCGGCTCCTTCCAGCGCGGTATCGCGCAAAATATCGGTCATAACGTTGACCGAAATGGTCGCGGGCGGGTCGATCACCGGCAGTTCATCGGTGCTCGTGGTGACGTTGCCAATTGCCGCCAGCAGCGTGACGCGCGGAATAACGCCGAGTAAGCGATTCTTGGAGTCGACGACTGCGATGGGCAGGTCGCTGCCGACGGACGGCTCGACGAGGTCGACGAGAGCGGTGTCGGGCGCGACGGGTGTGGCATCGTCTCGAATGATTGTGCGCAGGTCGGCATCCCCGGTCTTCACCATTTTGAGAACGTCGTGGTCGCGCACGATGCCGGCAAAGCTTCGGTCGCGGTTGAGCACGAAGACGACGGATGTCTGCAAGTCGCGCATCGTACGCAGCGCGGCCCTGGGTCCCGCGGTCTTGGTGATGACCGCACGTACGGGTTCCATCACGCTCGCCGCGGTGAGCACCCGTGCCCGGTCGACATCCTGCACGAACTGGGCGACATAATCGTTGGCCGGGTCGGTCAGGATCTCCTCCGGGGTACCGATCTGCACGATCCGGCCGTCGCGCATGACGGCGATGCGGTCGCCCAGGAACATGGCCTCGTTGAGGTCGTGGGTGATGAAGATGATGGTCTTGCCGAGGGCGGCCTGCAGCTCAATGAGCTGTTCCTGCATTTCACGGCGAATGAGCGGGTCGAGGGCTGAGAACGCTTCGTCCATCAGCAGCACGTCGGTGTCGGCGGCGAGGGCACGGCCGAGGCCCACCCGCTGCTGCATTCCGCCCGACAACTCGGACGGCAGGCTGTCTGCCCAGCCGGCGAGGCCGACCAGGTTGATGATCGTCTGGGCCTTGGCGAGGCGTTCGGCGCGACCCATGCCCTGAATTTCGAGGCCGTAGGCAACGTTGTCAATCACGGTGCGGTGTGGCAGCAGGGCGAAGTGCTGGAACACCATGGAGATGCTCTTGCGGCGGACGCCCCGCAATTCCTTGGCGGACACGTCGGTGATATCGGTGCCGCCGACGGTCACGGTGCCGGAGGTGGTGTCCCACAGGCCATTGAGCATGCGAATGAGGGTGGACTTGCCGGAGCCGGACAGACCCATGACTACGAAGATTTCGCCCTTCTTAACTTCGAAGGAGGCGTCGATAACGGCGGCTACTCCGAGCGAGGAGATCTCTGTGCGGTTTTTGCCAGCCTTGAGCTTTTTGACGATCTCATGAGGGCGGCGCCCGAATGCTTTGTAAAGATGATCTGCTTTGACGGCAATGGTTTGTTGGAGGGGAATACTCTCGGTCACGCGTTCTCCGGTGCAAGCCGAACGTAGCCGATTTCGCGACTGGATGTCTGGCGAGCTCTCTTGTCGGACGGGTTAGCACCAATCGGCCCAAACGCGACAATCAGAGTGAACTAAATCAGCGCAGGCTGGAGCGATCATGGGATCGCATCCTTCGGTGCTACACCATACGAACGCGGCCGTTCCATCTCAAATGGTGGCTACGCGTGCGCGTCCTGGTGAAGGGTTGTAAGACCGTCAATGAGCCTAACACAGTCAGTTTGAGGCATGCCTAAATCATCTCATCGTCTGGGGTGCCGCCCGGGAGGACTCCTCCGAGCGACACCCGTAGCGCGAGTCTAATGCTCGCGTTGTATGCGCACGTCTTGTACTCAGGCCCGCTGTAACACCTCGGACTGCGCGACCTTTTCGGCCGTGCGCTGGGTATCGGCGGCGCTGACGTGGCCGTGTGTGAGCATGGTGCGCTCGTCGAATGGTTCGAGTTTATCGAGCACCCGGTCAAGCTGCACCCGGTCAATCTCCTTGGTCCAGGAACCGATCATGACGGTCGCGACCGCATTGCCGGTGAAGTTGGTCAGCGCGCGCGCTTCGGACATGAACCGGTCGATGCCAACGATGAATCCGACGCCGCCGACCAGCTGCGGGGCGTGGGCCTGTAGCCCGGCGGCCAGGGTGGCCAGGCCGGCTCCGGAGACTCCGGCGGCACCCTTACTGGCGATGATCATGAACACGAGCAGTCCGATCTGCTCACCGAGCGCGAGCGGCTGACCGAGCGCGTTGGCGATGAACAGCGACGCCATAGTGAGGTAGATTGCGGTGCCGTCAAGGTTGAACGAGTAGCCGGTAGGAACAATGACCCCGACGACGGGCTTGGAGACGCCGAGGTGTTCCATCTTGGCGATCAGGCGCGGCAAGGCGGCTTCGGACGACGAGGTCGAGACGATCAACAGGTATTCCCGGCCGAGGTAGCGCATCAGTTTGAAGATGTTGACGCCAGTGACGAGCTTGAGCAGCCCGCCGAGAATGATCACGATGAAGAGGATGCAGGTGATGTAGAACGCCCCCATGAGGGTGAACAAACTGATCACGGCTTGAATACCGGTGGCACCGACCACCGCGGCGATCGCGCCGAATGCGCCGATCGGGGCGAGCCACATGACCATGATCAGAATGCGAAAGACCAGGGCCTGGACGTGGGCGATGCCGTCGAGAATGGGCTGGCCGGCGGAGCCCATCCGCTGCAGAGCGAAGCCGGCGATGAGTGCAACGAGCAGGGTCTGCAGAATGTTGCCGCTGGTCAAGGACGAGAACAACGTCTCCGGCACGATGCCGAGCAGGAACGATTGGGTGTCCGCAGATTCGGTGGCCTTGAACGTGGCCTCGGTGAGGTGAAGCCCCTCACCCGGGTGGATCAGGTTGCCGACAACCAGGCCGATACCAAGCGCGAAGGTCGACATGATCAGAAAGTAGCCCAGCGCGAGGCCACCGATCTTGCCGACGGTGGCCGCCTTGGCGATCGAACCGATGCCGAGAATGATCGTGCAGAAAATGATCGGGGAGATCATCATTTTGATCAGGTCGATGAACAGGTCGCCGAGCGGCTCGAGCGAAACCGCGAAGCCCTTCTCGCCGCCCCAGACCAGGCCGACGACAATTCCCAAAATGACCGCGATGATGACGGCCATATAAAGATAGTGCGATGAGTCGAGTCGCTTCTTTGGTTTGCCCGCCGTAATAAGTTTGGTGCGGGATGATGGCGTCGATGTCATGTCAGACTCCTTTGTCTAGGTTTATCGGGGCCACGTCGGACTCCGGCTACTGCAATGCATTCCAGACTGGTCGACACGAGTAGGTCGCGCGCGGTTGCGGTCATATTGTTCACGAAGCGTGAACCACGAAAGGAGCACACAGTGCGCAGGGAATGGAGCATCGCGAGGCGGCTCTTTTTTGCGCACGCGCTGTTCGTCGTTGTGCTCACGACGGTCATCGGAACGGCGTTATTCGTCGATGCCCGCGATCAGGGCTACGTCGGGACCAGCAGCCGAATGCTCGCGGTCGCCACCGCCATCGCCGACAGTCCCCTCGTGCTCGCGGCGAGCGAATCGGCCGACCCGAGCACCTCATTGCAGCCGTACGCCCTCGAGTTGACGACGGATGCCGGGCTCGACTTCATCACAATCATGGCCCCGGACCGCACGCGTTGGACCCATCCAAACCCGGCCGAAATCGGTCAGGATTACATCGGTGCGATCGAGCCGGCGCGTTCTGGAACGGCCTTCACCGAAACCAGCACGGGAACGCTGGGGCCATCCGTTCGCGCCGTTGTGCCGGTGACGGATGCTGCCGGCACGGTGCGCGCGCTCGTCGCCGTCGGCACCACGACGACGAACATCGAGATCGCCCTGAACGCCCGGTTGCCGTCGGTGCTTGGACTGGCGCTCGTGCTGCTCGCGTCTGGATCCGTGGCTACCTGGCTGCTCGGCCGCTATCTGCGCCGGGTCACCCTGGGCTGGGGACCGGAGCGGATCGCGCAACTCTTTGTTTACTACGATTCGGTGCTGCACTCGGTACGGGAGGGGCTCGTGCTGGTCGATCTGCACGGCGATCTCGTGCTCTACAACGATCAAGCAGCCCAGTTACTCGGCATTCCGCCGCGCCCGGCCGCTGGCAGTACCGAGCAACCAACGACCCTGACCGCGTTGAACCTGACGCCGAGTCTGGGCGAGTTGCTGCGCAGCGGTCGTACAGCGCACGATGAGGTTCATGTTACAGACACCCGAGTGCTCGTGGTCAGCCAGGAGCCGGCGGCATCAACGTCAGCTCCTGGCGGTAAGCCCACGCCGATGGGGTTCGTGGCGACGATTCGCGATCACACCGATTTACAACACCTCGGCAGCGAACTGCAGTCGATGCAGACTCTCTCCGACGCACTGCGAGCACAGACCCACGAGCATTCCAACCGGCTGCACACGATCGTGTCACTGATGGAACTGGGCCGCACCGACCAGGCCCTGGAATTCGCCACGAAAGACCTTGAGTTGAGCCAGCAGCTCGCAGACGAGATGGTCGGTTCCGTCGACGAACCCGTGATCAGCGCCCTGATCATGGGCAAATCGGCGCAGGCCAATGAGCTAGGCATCGCCTTGACCGTCACGGCGTCTGGAACGCTCGCGCAGTCCGGTCTGTCGATTCAGGACCTCGTGACGGTGCTCGGCAATCTGGTCGACAACGCGCTCGATGCCGCGGCCGCTGGCGCCGACCCGCGGCGAGTATCGGTCACGGTGTCATCGACCGAGCTCGCCGTGACGATCGAGGTCGCCGACAGCGGTTGCGGCGTGGCGCCCGAGGTGATCGACGACGTGCTGAGGTTCGGCTTCAGTACCAAGGGCGTTGGCACGGCAGAACCGGTCCGGTCGGTCGGCGGCCGCGGCCTGGGCCTGGCTCTGGTTCGGCAGGCCGTGACCCGCCTCGGTGGAACCCTGACGATCGGTCGGCGCGAGGGAGCGGTCTTCACCGTCACAATTCCGGCGGGCGAACATGACTAAGCCTGCACCGATCCGCGTGCTCGTCGTCGAGGACGAACCACTTGCGGCCGAAGCACACGCCGTCTACATCGGTCGCCTCGCGGGGTTTGAGCTCGTCGGCACGGTCGGCACCGGGCAGGAGGCGTTTCGCCGGGTCGCGGGCGCAGCCTCGGCCGGCATCCCCATCGACCTCGTGCTGATGGATATGAATCTGCCTGACAGCCACGGGCTCGACGTGAGCCGGCGCATCCGTGCGGCCGGTCTGGCCACGGACATCATCGCCATCACCGCGGTGCGCGACCTCGACAATGTGCGCGGGGCGATCGCGGCCGGCGTCGTGCAATACCTGATCAAGCCGTTCAGCTATGCGACCTTCGCCACGAAATTGTCTAGTTACCGGGACTTTCGTGCGGAACTGAACGCGCAGGCATCCGTTGTGACGCAGTCGGCGGTCGATCATGCGTTCGCGAGCCTGCGGGCACCGACCGATATTCCACTGCCGAAGGGCGTGGCCCATTCGACGTTAAATCCGCTGGTCGCCTACCTGCGGGCTCAGTCAGCGCCGGTGTCGGCCAGTGAGCTAATGGAGCCGCTGGGGCTATCCCGGGTGACCGCGCGCCGCTACCTGGAATATCTCGCCGACACCGGCCTCGTGCTGCGCGCCCCGCGCTACGGCACCCCCGGGCGGCCCGAGAACGAGTATCGCTGGAAGTCCGGGCGGTAGCGCTGCGTTCAGTGGCGAGCCCGTGTGGCTAGCGGTTCGTGAAAACCGGCGGGCGCTTCTCGATGAAGGCGGCCATGCCCTCACTTTGATCGTCGGTGGCAAACACCGAGTGAAACAGGCGACGTTCCAAGTGGATGCCGCCACTCAACATCGATTCGTACGCCGCATTCACGACTTCCTTGGCGAGCATCGCGATCGGCGCCGACTTCGCCGCGATCTCGGTGGCGGTCGCCAGGGCGTCGGCGAGTAGGTCAGCGACGGGCACGATGCGGGCGACGAGGCCGGCCCGCTCGGCCTCGACCGCGCCGATGGTGCGGCCGGTGAGGATCATCTCCATCGCCTTGGCCTTACCGACGGCGCGGGTGAGGCGCTGGGATCCGCCCATGCCGGGAATGACGCCGAGCTTGATCTCGGGCTGCCCGAACGTTGCGGTGTCGGAGGCAATGATGAAATCGCAGATCAGGGCGAGTTCGCAGCCGCCGCCGAGGGCGTGGCCGGAGACAGCGGCGATGAGCGGGGTGCGCACGGCGGCGAGCCGATCCCAACCGGCAAACCAGTCCTTCAGGTACATGTCCATGTAGCTCATCGACGCCATCTCCTTAATGTCGGCGCCGGCCGCGAAGGCCCGCTCCGAACCGGTGATGATGATCGCGCCGATCTCTGGGTCGGCGTCGAGCCGGGTGGCGGCACCGACGACGTCCTGCATGGTGGCGAAGTTGAGGGCGTTGAGCGCCTTCGGGCGGTTCAGCGTGATCACGCCGACGCGGCCAGGGCGTTCGAGCAGGATGTTGTCGTAGGTGTCGGTGGGCTTGGTCTCTAGCTGGGTGTTCTCGCTCACGCGGTGGCCTCTCGTTCGGTGATCTGGCGGTGATTTTCGGTGGCGCGAGGGTCGGTGGTGCCAGGCTCGCCAACCAGCGAAAATGCGCCGGTTGGGCGCGGTTCAGCACTCCTTCGGAGGGCGCCAGTGGAACCGGGCGCGGCGGCAACGTGCACGCGCCGCAAGCGCAGCGCACGCTCTCCCAGCGGCGCGAAGTGCGCCCGCACATCGGCGCCAGACACTGCGTCCAGGGTGCTCGGCTGCCAGTCGGGGTTGCGGTCTTTGTCGACGACCTGGGCGCGAATGCCCTCGACCACATCGTGGCCGGCCACCAAGCGCAGCGACACCCGATATTCCTGCTCGAGTACGTCCTCCAGGTCGGCCAGGTCGCGGGCTCGGCGCAGGGATTCGAGGGTGACCGTGACTGCGGTGGGCGATTTGGCGAGAATGGCGGTGGCGGCTTCGTAGGCCGCGACGACGGGTGACTTCTGCAACCGGTCGATGATCGCGGGCAGGTCGTTGCCGGCGTAGCACTCGTCGATCCAGGCGCGCTCGGCCAACAGCGGGGCAGGGGGCACCGCGGACGACTCGTGCTGGGCGATGGCCGCGGCAGCGGGCATCCGCTTGAGGGCGTCGATCAGGGAATCGAGCCGGGCAGAGTCGACGAAGCTGTCAGCCAGGCCGAGGGCGATCGCATCGGAACCGGTCATGGTCGCGGCGGTGAGGGCAAGATGGGTGCCGAGCTCGCCGGGAATGCGCGAGTAGAGGTAGGTGCCGCCAACGTCCGGCACGAAGCCAATGGTAGTTTCGGGCATGCCGAGCCGGGTGCGCTCGGTCACCACGCGGTGCGACGCATGGCCGGAGAGGCCGACTCCCCCGCCGAGCACGATGCGGTCCATCAGGGCGACGAACGGTTTGGGGTAGCGCTTGATCTGGGCATTCAGCGTGTACTCGTCGGCCCAGAACCGTGCATTCTCGTCGTCGCCGGAGTCCGTGCCGGCATCGCGGTAGATCGAGACGATGTCGCCGCCGGCGCAGAGGGCGCGGTCACCGCTGCCGGTGAGCAGGACGGTCTGGACGCTGTCATCGTCGGCCCATTCGGTGAGCGCCGCGGCAATGGATTGGATCATGCGGTGGGTCAACGCGTTGAGTGCCTTCGGCCGGTTCAGGATGATCCGGGCTAGCGGCCCGTCGCGGTGCAGCAGCACTTCGGTGCTGGCTTCGGTACTGGATAACTCGGTGGAAGACAAACGTGACCTTTCCGCGACGGAGCGGCCGTACTCCTGCACGAACCCGGAATCTCTTGGCCACAGTCTAACCAGGTGCGTCGGTTCGTCCTCGGCGCGCACCGAAGCATTGGCCAGTGCACCCCATAACTTATGGTCGATTTGCGGCTTCAGACCCCTCTGAACTGGGCTCGCAGGCACGGTCGCTGTCGGCGCGTGGCAGCATTTTCACGTTTCGCGGGTGCTGCGCCAGTGCGCGGTAGGTCGAACTCCCGCGCACTGGCGCGGCTCCCGCGCGACGAGTTACGCGGGACTTCGGGCTAAGTCAGAACTCCCGCGCACTGGCGTAGCTCCCGCGTACCGAGCCCGGTCGACACAGCCCGGTTTCGCCAACTCCCGCACACCGGCGTAAACCCCGCGTAGCGCGCCGACGATGAAAGCCCAAAACGGGCATAAAAAAACCCCGCCACACTGTGAAACAGTGACGACGGGGATTGGTGGTGCACCCCCCCGGACTTGAACCGGGAACCCACTGATATGAAGTGCCAATAGTAGGGGGCGGGACGTATGAGTAACAAGCGGGAGAACACCGGCACCCAAGGCAATCACTTATGTATTGGCAGGGACCCATTTGGAGTGATTCGTATCTCAAAGTAGAGAGTAAGTCGCGGATTCTGGGGACTGCGCGATCCCCCATCCGCTACCGTCGCGCATGGTCAACCCTTTCGTTCCCGCGGCGGTAACGGCGAAAAAACCCAGCCTCCGAAGGGACTGGGTTTCGTCACGCAGCGACAGTTTGTGCAGCTGTCAGGGGAATTAGAAGGTTTTTCTGAACGGTGCAATCGCGGCGTCTATTTCGGCTTGGTCGCCGCCAATTTCGCGGTACTGTTTGGCCAACCTGGTGACTTCCGCGGGGATGGCGACCAGTGTCGCCCGGCGTTCCTGCTCAGTGATGATGGTGATACGGTCGGCGTCGAGGTCGGCGTCGGTGGCGGTTTTGAAGTCCATGTGTATTGCCTTTCGTTATGCGGCGGTTCCAGGTGGTGAGGTCGGCCGTGCATGATCGGTCGTCCATGTTTCTGTGCCTTGAACCCGTTCGCCGGCTACCCAGTACAAGCCGGTACTGGAATCAAGATTTTTAAGTTGCCGGTGATTAAACCGTAAGGCTTCACGAACATAACGTACAGAGATGTCTAGATTCCTGATGCAATACGCAGAAAAGTGCGAACGCTGGTTGGGCTGTGTCTGATGCTGCACAAGACCTCGCCCGGTACCCACGGTTCCAGAAGCTTTCCGCCCTAGCACCCATCGCGCCGTTCAGATAAGTGAAAAATGTGCCCCGGGTCGGCCATCGTTTACTGGGTGCCGGCACAACGAGAAAAAGCCCCGCCACCTTGTGAGATGGGCGCGGGGTTGTGCGTCTTTCAGGACGGCCTTGAATCGGGTCAGACAAGCCACGGATAGGCTGCCAACATGGAAATCATTTTCTTCGCCTTCCTCATCGGACTCGGACTGATGGCGCTGTACGCACTCGTGCTGGTTTTCTGCGCAATCCTTGGCATCCCCCTGGAGTCGAAGGCGAAGGTTGCACGTCGCCAACAGATCGCTGAGAACATGCGCCAACAGAGCATTCAAGATGAGGCGCGACGTAACATTGCTGTGCGTGCTGCCGAGCAGGGCATGAGCAACTAGCTTCGCTCGCACCAACATTGTCTAGGGGGAACCACCATGAAGCTCGCCGCAATAACCATCCTCACCGCACTCATCCTCACCGGTTGCGCATCCACGCCTGCCACAACGCCGTGCGAGGATTCCGCACCAATCATGGAGGACTTTGCGTTTGCCTTAAAAGTTGCCGTCAACACTGAGGATCGGGCGGCAGCTCAAGACATGTTGAAAGAACGAATCGTCACGGCCACCGAGGGCTTGAACGCTATCGTCATGCAGGAAGGCGACACTGAGGTTGGTGCGGCTATGCAAACAATGTCGGATGCTCTCAGCGTTCTCGGCACCAACTTTTCAAGCGCGGCCAACGTGGACTTCACTATGGCTCAACGCGACTTCGACAATGCGTGCGGCAACTAACTGGGGCAACACAAAAACGCCCCGCCACCCAATCCGAAGATCAAGTCGCGGGGCGTTGGTGTGCGGGTGGTGGCTATGGGGAACTCGGCTAACTGGGCGAGGGTGACGGGGTTACGCGATGTGTGCCATGACGCGGGTTCCGCCGCTCGATGCCCCGACTGCTGTGAACGTGGCAGGCAGCGCACCCACCACGCCGTTCTGGTAATAGGAGTTGGGTCCAGTGCTTCCCCCGCCCAGTGTCGATGCCACGGGTGGCGCTGACGAGTTGCCGATGGAACGCAACGTCGGCGTGCCACCCTGGCTGACCGCAGCAAGCCAATACAAGCCCGCAGGAATCCGGGTGCTCAGGGCGAGGATCTCTTTGATGCCGGTCGTTGCCGAGTCCACGGTGCCCGCGTCGAGGACCAACGCGCCGGGGGTGTCTTCCGCAGTGGAGCCGTACAGTCCGAGCCGCACGGTGGAACCCGCAACCAAGGCCGTTACCTCGCAGGCGAGCCTGTCGATGGTAATTGCGCGCGGAACCCAAAGCGGTGCGGCCCACATCTGCTGGTTGGCGAAAGCATTGGTTCCCGGCATCCCGCCGTTCGCGCCGTAGTAGTTCCCGCTGACCATCTTGCGAAACCCGCCGAACAGGGCGGCACCCGCTGAGGCGTACTCTTGTCCCGCGTCGAAAAAGCCCCAGGTGTCGTTATAGATTTTTCCCATTGCCGGGCTCCTTAGATCGGGTTCATTTGAATGTCATCGAAATCCACGTCGCCGGGGGTGGTGCCGGTATCGAGGCGTGCGATGCGAATGGCGACATGCTCAGTAGGCGCGCCGCCTGGGTCGCTGCGGGGCATACAGAACGGCAGCCGGATTTTTGTCCACGGCGTATTCGCGGGCAATGCGTAGAACCCGTCACGTTGCGTTCCAAGGTCGGGGTATCCACCGGGTGAAGACACGAACACTTTGATGCGCGCCTGGGCGGCAGAAGCGGTTGTGTTGCGCACCCAAGCTGATACTTCCAACGCGGCGTTGTGGTAGCCGCCCTGATCGACGTATTTGAACGGCTGCTCAAGCAGGTTGTTTGTGCCAGAGAACCGAACATAATTCAGTCCTGTATGCCCGCCGTCTTGTCGCAGCGCAATGCCCGCGTCAACAGTTGCCGTCCACGCCCCGATGACGCCGCCAACTTTGGACGAACCCTCAAAACCGGACGTGTTCAGGAGGTTCAGCCGATAGCTGGTGCCAGGGTCAGCGAATGCCAGGCCAGACGGGGTGAGAACCTCGAGCAGCTCCGCCGCCCGCTTTGCCGCCACGTAGTCAAGAACGGCGGTGAAATCGGCAATAGACATGAACCCGGTGGTGCCCACCCACATCGGGTGAAACATCATTTCAATTCCCACACCCTCGCTGATCGCAAGGTCAACATACGATTTCGCCCCGGCCAGGGTCATCGTGTCGAGGGTGACGTGCGAGAGCAGGTAGCACCCATCAGTGGGCATGATGCGGGTACTGCCGTGAAGGTAGTTCTCGATGAGCCCATACCCGGCCATGAGGCGCTGTCCGGCTTCGGTGGTGCCTAGCTTGCCGAGGGTGTCGAGGTTACTGGAATAGCCGGGCGTCACACCTCCGGTTACGCCGGGCATCTGCCAGCCAACAGGGTGGAGCATCTGCGCCTCAAGGGTGGCGCGGCATCCTTGGATTTGCTGCTCAAGCGTGAACGGGCTGGCTCCGAGAGGGGCAGGGTCGCCGTGATCCGCAGAATGCCCCCATGATTCTGCGCCCTCGTAGTGCATGAGTCGTGCCTGCGCCCACGTCGTTGTTGAGGGTTCGTAGGCGGCGGTCGGGTTCTCGACGGAGCCGGACACGAACCCGAACCCGCACGACAGGTAGCGGTCACGCATCAGCGGCCAGTGAATAGAGCGGAATCTGTCGATGCCGTGGTCGATGCGGAAAGCAATAACACCCTTACCGCCCGTACCGATGCGCCCACCCTTGGTGTTTTTCACCTCAGCGAAACGAGATGCGTGCGCCATCACGCCATTCTGGGAGGTTGGTGCAAACGTGGCAGTCTGACGAATGCTCGGGGCGCTCGTCGGATCGGCGAACACCGCGTCTACCTGAGCGGCAGTAGTGACCGCAAAGCCTTCCACAGCGGCCCGGTGCTCACCTGCGAGGGTTGCCGATCCTGCCGACGCGGTAGCACTAGAACCGGATGCCGTGGCACTACCAGACGCTGCGGTAGCTGAACCACTCGCGGCAGTGGCAGACGAGCCAGCACCGGTGGCCGAACCGCTCGCAGCCGTGGCGCTACCCGAAGCCGCCGTTGCCTGAGCGGTTGCCGTGCCTGCCGATCCTGAAGCCGACGCAGCCGACTCAAGCGCAGCAGCAGCCTTGGCAATAGCAATCTGAGTATTGGCTGCGACAGATGGCGGCGCGAACCGGTCCGGGAATTGTCCGTTGGTGTCCAGCTGTGGGACGCGTCCTGTGGTCATGCGGATGCTCCTAGGGTCAGGTTCAGAATCAGGTTGTCGTTGGGGTCGAGCATGAAACTCGGGTAGTCCAGGAGGATCACGTCGGGATCGGCTGGGTCGACCGTCGCGGTGACGGTGCGCGCGATAGCAGCCTCGAGAATGGCCTTGGACTCATCGAGTAGCTCAGCCACGGTCGGCGGAACCTCGACCAGGGGTTGCAGCGTCGCCGGATCCACGATGACGAGATCCGTGAACACAGCATCCCCGGTGACTGCGACGTAGACCGTTCTGCGCCCGGCGATACCGCCGCCTTCTTCGATCTTCCACGCCTGATTCACGCCGGTCGTGGATAGCTCCACAGCCGCGGCGCCGTCGACGAGATGCACTGTCTCCGGCGCCGTGGTGCGGATGACACCGCCGACGACCTCGCGGAAGAGCAAGCTGATGTGGAGGTACCCGCTGGCCGGGACATCGCCATCAGGGCCCGGATTCGTGTAGTGGAAATTGATCAGGCCCATGATGCTCCTTCAGGTCGGTTACGCGGTGTAGACGGGCGTCTTCGAGCTGCCCAGCATGAGCGTTTCCATCTTCGGCCAGCGCTTCCCCAGCCACCGTGCAAGGGCGTAATACGCGAGGATCACCAGGGCGGTGACGAGTGAGTACAGCAGCGTGCGCCACTCGGGATCGACAGCTGCGAGGAAGTCGAAGACGGCGGGGATGCGGCTGGCGAGCCACGTGAGGAGCGCACCGATCAGTGCGGGAACGCCAGTGCGGACGTAGGCGAGTGCACGAATGCGGATGGTGTCGCCGAGGGCGAGTTCAGTGGTGGTCATGAGATCTTTTCTCCTTAGGGTGTGTGTCTTCGAGTTCTTGCCGGATGCTGTCTTCATCGGCGGCGGCGCGAATACCGGCCGCGTCGAGCAGGACGAAAACGGCTAGCATGCCGCGCTCGAGCCGATCGACTGCTTCTTCCGTGCGTAGCCCGGCATCTTTGATCGAGCTGCCGTCGTTCTTGTGCGTCTCGTGATAGATGCCGACGAGCTGATGATCTTGCGTCGCCATCGTCTTCGTCTGATCGGCCAAGGTCGCCGTGGTGGCTGCCATGAAAGCGGTCAGTCCTTGAATGGAATCGAGGGTCTTAGCGACTGCGAGAATCCCTGTCGCGACGGCTACGACACCCCGCCACCACCGCTTGCCCCATTTGAGTACGGCGGCGATGGCGAGCGCGTAGATCAGCAGCTCAATCAGCGTGACCGATGATGCCCAGGCGGTGAACCATGCGGGGAAAAGCTCAGGCATCAGTTCTGCGGGTGCTGGCATGAATCGCAGCTGCTGTCATGGCCGCACGTGGAATCTGGGTTGTGGCGGCACACGTTATAGCTCCGGCGCGTAGACGATTTGCTCGAGGGCATTGCCCGAGAGATCGACCACATTAAGTTCGATCACGCCCTTTTCCTTCAGTGCGTTCAGTACGCGCCATTGGATCGCAGTCAGCCGGCGCGCATCACCGTTGCCACTCACGCCCCAGACATCCGCGAATTCGATGCCGGCGATGGTGCGATAGCCGGTCCAGATGCGATTGATACCGTCCGGTAGCGGTGAACTGTTTTCGGTGGGCTTGAGATAGATAGTCATGGCGTCATCCTTCGGAACTATGGGCGGTGTTGCCCGAACTGCAATGGGAACTGTGGAGGCGGTGTCGCTGCCGAGGTATTTGAGCGGGTCGAGTTGCAGCCCGCCAGGAGACCAGAGCTCCTGGTGACTGTGCACATATTTGGTGCCGCTATTGCCCATGACGGCGATAAGTTCGGCCTGCGTGAGGATCTGCCCAACCGTGACCATTTGCGCGTCGTGATGAGCGAGCAGGGTGCGGCATCCGTCTGTGTGACGAATGACGATGCGGTAACCGTAGGACCCCTGACGCCCGACTGCCGTGACGACCCCGGCAGCAGGTGCCATGATTTGCAAGTCGTAAGCGGTGCCGTTGCTATGGCCTTGGTCAATGCCGTTGTGCAGGAATCCGCGACCGATGTCCTGCTGGTAGTAGGTGGTGATGCGACCGTGAGCGGCGAGGATGATGCTGGGCATGGGGTCTCTTTCGGGTCAGCCTGACCGGAGCGCTAGGCTTTCGGGGTGCGGCGCGTGCCGTTCAGGGGGATGGGTGAAATGACACAGGACACGACGCGTCGCATTGACGCGCTTAGCGGCGCACGTTCAATATCGATGGCGCTGGCTGGCGGCCGGAAGTCGTGGCTACTCGCCGGGTTGGCGGCATTCCTTATCGCGCTGTCGGGCGGACGCGCTGAAGCATTCGAATGGGACGCGGCTGTGTACTGGGGTGGCGCGGGGGCGCTCGTCACTGGCGGCGACTTCTTCACGGCCGGGGGGATGGACGTCCGCGGAGTCCTATCGTCGGTTCCGTACGCCCCGGCTGCCCTTCTCGCCAATCTCACGGACACGGGCGGGCGAGCTTTCGTCTTAGTTGAGAACGCACTGCTGATCGCTTTCATGGGTGCGGTCATCATCCCGGCCCTACTCCGCCGCCTGGTGCCTGTTACGCCAGCACATATCTGGTTGTCCGCAGTCCTGACCGCCGTCCTGCTGGCCGGGTTCGCTCCCTATCCGTTGATGGACCTCTGGGCGGCTAGTTTCGCATTGGGGGGCTTAGCGATCCTGCTCAACAGCCGGTGGTGGTGGGCGCTAATGGGAGGCGTCTCTTTCGGAATCGCGGTCAATCTGCGACCCGCCTACCTTCTCGCGATTGCCAGCGGTTACGTGATTTGGGCGTGCTTCAACTGGCGGAGGGCATATTGGCCGGCAGTGGGAGCTGCCGTAGCAACTGTCCCGCAATTGATCCTCAACTTGCTGCACCATGGGGTTTGGTCAGCTAGCCCTGTCCTGGTGGGTGTTGTCACCAATATTCAGTTGCAGTTCGCGGCTTACGTGGTGAGGTACGACACGGTTGCGTTCGTCGGTGCGAAGGTGCCGCAACAGTTCTACTGTAGCCCCGGGGCCGCTGAGGCATCCCTTCAGAGTACCCCCGCAAGTGTCGGCGAACTCGCACTCCACTTCATCAACAACTTCCCCACATCGCTGGCACTTCTCGCCCAGAAAACGGGAGCATCGCTTCAATGGGACACGCACACACCGTACGCAGCCGAGCCGTCCCAAGGAATCAGCGCCATGACGGTTCTCGTTGTGCTGGTGAGCGCGGCGGGGCTGCTTGCACTGGTCAAGCTCTGGGTCGAGCGGAAGGCGAACGCCCTCCCGATCGCTGTCGTGCTCGTTTTCTGGTTGGGCTCGCTGCTCACGATCCTCGGCTCAACACCAGAGGCTCGCTTCGCCCTGCCGCTCCTGCTGATTGGCATCGTTGGTTGCCTCGTGGCAATGCCCACTAACCTGCGATGGAGGCCCCGGCGCTCGCACGCCGCGGGCTGGGGCGTTGGCGTAGTGGTGCTTGCGGTGGCGTTGGTCGCATTGGGCTTAGCTGGTACGACAAGCCCAGCCCTAGCGGGCGCGGTCGATGCTTCGATCTGTGCCGCAGTCTAAGCGAGCCCAGGCCCCTTGCGTCCAGTTCGCAAGGGGCGCAACCCTCGGAGGTTACCGGTGGTCGGGGAAAGCTTTGAATGCGTCAATGAGGTATTGGCGCGGCACCTTGTCGACAGTCCACAGCCCGTAGTACTGTGACGGGTCCGGGTCTTGGTCGCGAATGGCCCACACCAATGCACCAGCGATATGACGGCCATCCTCCCTGACCAGAGCAACGGCGTTCCTGACGGCAGTGAAGCGGGCGAGTTGTGCAGGCTCTCCTGCCGCCGCCCCCAGCCCGAATTCCCCAATGAGGAAAGGCTTCGATTCGTTCGCGCGATTCCAGTAATCCTGAATGTCATTCACCGATACGTCGTAGTAGACGTGAAAGTCGTAGAAGTCAACCCACGGCCTGAACTGGTTGCGAGCGGCCACGCTGTTATCGTCCCAGGGTGCACCGGTCGGGATGGAGAACGTGAGCTTCCGATCACAAACGGCCCGGATCGACGGCACGAGGGTTTCCATGTTTGTGATCGCGAACGCGTACGACTCCTGCATGATGTCAAGGCCGATGACACGCTCGTCCCCGTTGATCTCTTTACCCAGCTCGACTAGCACCTGAGTGACAGCCGTGATGTCGTAGTTCGCATCAGGGATGCCGCCGCCGCACGCGTAAACGTACATATCCAGCGAGGCGCAGTAGTCGATGAGCTGCCGCCACCGCGCTCGGTACTCCGTGATGGTCATTATTGCGTACCGGGTGATTGCCATGACGTCGCCGATCACCCGGATAGTGTTTGCGCCGGCAGATTTGGCGTAATCGATCTGCCACTTGATGTCGGTCTCCCAAGCCCAGTTCGCCCAGAACAGATCCCAGCCCTGGTTGTACAGCACCACATTGGCACCCTTGACGACCTGCCTATTCGGGAGCATGAACAGAGAGTCGAGCGCCGGGTTATTGACAGCCCAGTCCAGAAGGACGCCATGGACGGCCCCATTCACCCCAGTTGACGCGATGGTCCAATGCACGGCAGGTTCGGGCAGGTCGACGGTGTACGGGGTGGACACTTCGAAGAACTCGGAGATCGCCGCGCTGGGGACGCTGTTTGCAAACGACGGCCCGCCGAAGTATCCGCGGAGGGTCATGGCCCGCTCTGCTGAAACCGCAAGCAGGTAGCGGCCCTTTGGCAGTTCTGTAGGCATAGCAAAGCCCGCGTCTGCAACCCCCACGCCCGTGACAGCGACGGTTAGCTGCTGAATGAGTTCCATGGGCTGCCAGAAGGCATCTACCGAATAGATGCCGACCGTCATGTAACAGGCGATGTCCGGCGATGTGGTCACCTCGAACTTTGCCCTCATCACGGTGAGTGACGCATCAACTTCGAACGGGTGGTAACGAACGGTGTTCGGCGAGAAGCCGAGGGTGGTGACGCCTCGCAGTTGCGCGTTGGGGATGCCCGACATGGCGACCCCAGACAAGTTTCGAGGCGTGCCCGAACTGGTAGTCGCTGATTCGAAAGCCGCCGACGCCACCCCCCTATCCGACAAGGATTGCGCGAGAACAGCTTTCGCAGCAAGGGCGGTCACAGCGGTGTTCGTAGCCGATACACCACTGACCGCTGAGGCGAATGCAACATCGTTGGCGACAGCTACAGGGCCCGCGAGACCCGGATCTCCCTGGTCTCCTTTGCGCCCTTTGAGGTTGGCGATAAATTCGTAGTCATCGTAAATGGTCATATTCAGGCCTTCTTTCGGAAGAGCTCGCCGGTGAATGGGTCGAGCACGTATGCGGTCTTCTGTTCAGGAATGCCCGAGGTTATGGAGACGGCGAGAGGGCTGCTCCAATCGCGCACCAGATCGGTGAACTTCCAGATGCCTTCTGGAATGCGTATCTTCCACGGGAAGTAATCGACTCGGGGCATTCCCAGCTCAGAGTCAAGCGATGTGCCCATGACCGTGTAATAGCGGTCTTGCCTCATGCCTTCGGTGGAGATGATAGGCATCGCCCATTCACCCGTAGCGGAATCCACAATGGCGCTGTGCGTGCGAGCCGACGACACAAGCGACTTGTCTGCTTGATCATGGGTCGCCGGCGCTGAAAGTTCGAACGTGATGGTCGACATCCAGATGCCCATGCTAAAGCCGCCAAGATCGAAGTAATTGCCGGAAACGACTGACATGTGCCCTCCAAGGGTCAGGGTGAAAAGGTTTGGTGCGGGTGCATGTCGCGGCGGTACACTGCGGGCATGGGGAAAATGGGAATCGTGCTAGCCGTCGCCGCCGTGCTTGCGATGGGTGGATGCAGTGCAGCCGTGGTTGAGCCGGTTGCGGAGAGTGAGCCGAGCGAGGTTGCGGTGAGCGCGACTCCCGAGCCGGTGGCTGCGCCGATTGAGATGAAGGCAGCGCCGACCGCTGATCCGACAACGCCGTGGGGTGAAGCCGGATTCGAGAGCGCCGACGCTTGGTACCTTGCATCGATGGATGCCGTGTGGACCGGAGAGCGCCCCAGCGACGCGCAGCTGCTCGGTGCTGCCATGCTCGTGTGCGAGCAGATAGCGGCAGGCACCGAACGACAGGACGTGACCGCCGTTAGCGGTGACGACCCGGACGACAACAATCAGAAGATCGTCACCTACGCGATAATCACGCTCTGCACGTAACTAGCTGGTACGCCATAATTTCCCGTTACCATCGACGTGCACATTCACGGCTGCGCCTGATTTCAACGGCAAAGTGACAGTAACGCCGCCGCCGCCGAGAGTTAGGATGGCCGACAGGTCAGGTGACACCAGGGTGAACTTTCCGAGGCCGGCGCTTATGCTGCCGCTTGGCAGAAAGTTGATCGCACCGCCACCAGCGCCGAGCGGCTCCAAGGTGAGGCCAGATCCAACCTTGATAATGCCGCCCGCCACGATGGATAGATCCGCGGATACTTCCGTCGCGCCCTTCACTGCGAGCGTGCCCGTGATGTCTTGGTTGCCCTGCACGTGGTGAGCGCCGACTTGCGTAGTGTCGCCCTCGAATCGGGTAGTGCCGCGCGCGGTGAATAACCCCGTGAATAGCGCCGTGCCGCTCGACGTGAGCGCGCCAGTTATAGTGGTGACGCCCTCAAGCAGGAATGCGCCCACGACCTTGAGCGTGCCCGTGACGATGAGCCATCCAGTGACTTTTTGCGAGCCCTCGACTAGCAAGGACTCGTTGCCGATGAACCGGGTGCGGCCTTCGACTGACGAGTTGTCCAGCGGAGACATGGTGCCCAGTTTGCGAACCGCAGCCCATAGGTTCTGACGGTCACGTTTTCCCGAAGCATCATCGATGTAACCCATTAGGCAACCTCCCCAATCATTTGCACGGTCGGTGTGACCCATTCGCCCTCGTCGCCCGTGAGCGTGACCACCCTCAGGGAATGCCAGCCGACCGGAATGTACGGGCTCGATTCGACGTAGACGCGGAGGATGTCGCCGAGCTCGATCGACTCAACGGGGGCCGCCTCAGTGGACGCCTGCAAAGTAAATGCCCACTGGAACGTCGGACTGTACCGGACCCGCGCAGCCTCCAATGACATGCCGGCAAGCACGTTTTGGTTCGCCTCGTTGTCGATTTTCTGCTGCGTATCACGCGCCGGAATTACCGGGGGCAGACCTGCACCAGATGGAATGCCGCCCACTGACATGTCAGCGCCGGACCCTTGCCCAATTGAGAACATGCCCGTGAACTGCTTCACACCATCGCGGCCAAACTTCACGTTTGACAGCACGGGCTGCTCCGCGTTCAAGTAGAAGTCGGCTGTCTTGCCGATGAGCAGAGGATCCGAATCTGAACCGGCAACCACCACCCACTCGAATGCGGTATCTGACTTCCACCGGGGCTTGAAGTAGAAGTCGACACCGCTCTCCACTTTGCGCCGGTCAGAGATCAGATCCGAGCACGTCTGGAAGTTGAAGTTCTCAGCAGTCAACGACTGCGAACCAGACTCGGTAAGCCAAGGCAGAACCACTGGCAGCGCGTAGTTTGACGTTGGACCGACCAAACCAGCGGCAATGACATTGCAGATGATCGAGCGGTGAGAACGTCCGGAGAGTTCAATCTTCCCTGGCCGGTGCGCAACCTCATCAGCCCAATACGAACCAATGCCGAATGGGTAACGCTCACTGAAGAACGACTCGAGATCAACATGCGCGACCGTGAGACGCCCAGTATCATGGTCGAAATCCGGGTCTGCGTTGATAATCCCCGCATACCGGATTACCTTGTTGCGCTCCACGATCAGTGTGCGTGAATGAGGGGCCGTAAAATCCCACCATTGCGCCTGCGTGAAGTCATCAGCGCCAAGCTGAAATACCGTACTCCCGTAATCGCCTCCGTCCAATGAGCACGACCATGGCCCAGAAACAGGGTCAGGGAGACGTTGAATCTTATCCCCGGTCTGCGTGTCGCAAATCCAATACCACCACATGGCTACTCCCTACATGAACGTGTCGAGCAGAAGCACCGACAGGGAAGCCGTGCCAGAAACAGGCGTCACAGAAACCGCCACCGACGCGCCGCCCGGAATGGCGAGCAGGTCAGCCCGACCCACCGAGTTCGAAACGATCAAGCCGTTGATGCGCAGATACCCGTCCGCCATGTCGATGACGTGCGGGACACCTGATGCCAACGGGACGGTCACCGTGTATTGCTTCCCGGCCGAAAGGTTGATCGTGTAGCCAGCCGGAGCAGAACCCGTCACAGTAAAGACCGGCGTCGCCGGAAAGTTACCGTAATGGAACGCGACAGGGGCGGCGCCAGTGAAGACTCGAGACTCGCCGAACTTGCGGGGGTTGGGGAAAAACAATTCCATCGATGCTCGGGCTAAGTCCACGCCACCGGGAGCACGTCGCCATCGCGGCGCTGCATTACCTCTGCGTGCCATTCCCCACAGGGTTTGACCATCCAGCTCAATGGTCACCATTCTTGAGGTGCCCTGTGCCAGCAACGCAGTGAACCCATGGCCTCGATGCGCGAGCTCCATTGGATTGCGAGCATACGCATCCGCCGTGAAATTGACGGTCCGCCCCTCCATGAAAGTGGGCACATCGAAATCGCCGTGGTTCTGCGGAATCGGCTGAGAGGAACGCCGCATAGAGACGCCGTCCTCCCAGCCATCCAGTGTGACCAAATACTCGCCATTGCCAAAACGCTCGCGAGTACCCTTGAAATGGAAATCATCGATGCTGAGAAGCGTCATGAGTACTGCCTGCTTTCCGCGTTGATTCTCGCCATGACACGGTTGACCAGTGATTCCACGGACTCGTTGGGAACACCGGTGATGTCGATCTGATACGAGTTGCCCGTCGATGCGGCCGGCCCGGGAGTGATACCGCCCGAAGCCATCGGCATTACGCCCATGCGGCGCATCGTCTCAAGAAGAATCGACATTGACCGAGCGGACCCATCGATGGGGATGAATGACTCGGGGACGTCGCCGCGGTCGCCAACAACCCGCCACGTCGACGGCGGCACAACCTGGGCGGTGTGCGACATCGGGGTGAGACCGCGCATGCCACCCTGCGCCATGAACTCGACGATGTTTCCCTGCGCCTGGTAGGCGGCGGCAACTTCCCCACGAGCTGCGCCCGTCTGCTGCACGACCTGGTTGATGATCACGTCGCGACGGCCGGGAATATTGTTTAGATCCAACAGGAACTGGGCGAGCTTCTCCTGGGCGGTCGCGATGTCTGCATTGATCACGACCGATCCATCGGGCAGAGTCGAGATGCGGTCCGCGAGACCCTGAACTTTCGTCTGCTGATCCTCGACATTCGATCCGAACTCGGTCGTCGCCGACACTGGAGTCTCCAATACCGTGTTGATCAGTGACCGCGCCTGATCCTCTGTCAGCCCCATTTGCGTGAGCTGACCCATGAGAGCATCCGTCGACGTGCGGTACCGCGCGGCGAGTTCGTCTTGACTCTCACCGGCTATTGCAGCCGCAGTCGCCTCTTCTCCCATGGCCGCTAGCGAGTTGCGCACCTGGTCCTCAAGTAACTTGCCCGAGTTCGACGCGCGAATTTGAGCCAGGTCGATTCCGTCTAGGCCATACTCTGCGCCCTCAGCATTGACGCCGACCTCGTCGATGGCGCCGGCAAGACGCAGTGTCGCGTCGTTGAGGAATCCCATGGCGACGGCGCCATCACCGAACTCATTGAGCTTGGTGCGGCTGTCGTCGAGCCCGTCATGCAGGCTGCGGATGGTGTCTGCGGCATCCGCCGAGGTGTCATCGAATCCGCGCATGCTGGCAGCGAGGCCGTCGAGTTCTTTCGGCCGGCCTGCGAAGCCGTTCATGACGTCGATGGCGCCGGCAATGCCGTCGACCAGGTCCGCGAGAGGCCCAGCAACGAATTCACCGAAGGCCTCGGCCCCGTCCGCCGCCGCGTCGATCGAGGCATCGCCGAAGTCGAGTGCCCCGTTTGCGAGGTCGAGGAAGAATTGCAGCATGGGGCCGCGGTTTGACGAGATCCACTCAGCCGCTTCTCCCAGGGGATCAGAGAAGGCCGCAGCGAGGGCGCCCTTCATGCCATCCGTCGCGACCTCGATATTCCGGGATGCCTGCTCAAGCTTGGTCGCGTCGTTGTCCGCGAGGGTGTCGAACATCGCCTGCGCTGCACCCGTCACTCCGTTGAGCTGATCGACGGCGGTAGACAGGTCCAGAGCAAATAGGGCTGCGCCCATATCCTCAGCCTTCGTACCAAACAGGCCCACGGCCGCCGCATTGCGAAGCACCGGGTCCTCGGTCTCGCGCAGCTTGATCAGTACCTCATCGAGCCCGTCTCGTGCATCAGCACCACCGCGGGAAATCTTTGCGGTCATCTCTTCCGCGTTGAAGCCAAGAGACTCGAAGGCGATAGTTGAAGCCTTCGACGCATCAGTGGCACGAATCTGGAACTCTTTCAATGCATCGGCGGCGATGTCGCTGTTGCGCGCACCCGCGTCTAGTCCCTGATTTATCAGACCGAGAGCTTCCTCGCCAGACAGGCCAAGTCGGGCGAACACTGCCGGGTATTCCGTGAAGGTATCGATTAGATCCTCACCACGATTTACACCCTCACGGGCACCGGTCGCGAGCAAATCAAAAGCGTTCTGCGCAGACTTCGCGATACCGGAACTGAGCAGCGTGGTGACCGCCGCAGCGATCGGGCGTACCTCCTCACCGAGAACATGAGAGATACCCGATAGACCCTCGACTACCTTCTGAGCACTCTTTGTGGAAGCGTCCTCGTCGATCAGGTCGAACTGCAGCGCCAGACGTGTCGTGTCCATGTTCGCTTCTATAGACTCGCCGAACACGTTCGCATACGCCTCGCCGGCGGCGCGCCCGAGACGGAGTGCGTCAGCCTCGCTGATGCCGGTCAGGGCTTGCAGCCGGTCGTACGAGGACTCCTGCGCCAACCCATCATTGAACGCGCCGACGAGCGCTTTCCCAGCCGCAACGCCGATACCAACAACAGCTCCGGCGATCGGGATCGAGACGAGCGCGGCAATGATGTTCCTTCCGAACTCATCGCCCGCTTCATCGCCAGCCTTACCGGCATCGCCTGAGACGCCGTCAAGAGCTCCCTCAGCCTGCGACGTGTCCGCCTCAACCACGATCTGAGTCCTGGACGTACGCAACCCGGTAAGGTTGCGCTCTACCTTCGACAGGGCAGCCTCAGCGCGGCGCACATCCGCCGTCACGTCCAGCCCGCCGAGCGCGCGCACCTCAAGATCCGCCAGACGCTGCGTCGCCCGGGCGAAACTCTTCTCGGCCCGAGTGATGTCCGCGTCCAGCCTCAGCGACGTGTCCTGCGATACCAGCTTCTTCGCGGCCGCCTCGACCCGGTCCATGCCGGCAAGCGCGCCCTTTTCGTCTGCGTTGATCTTCTGCGTGATCGGTTTCGACTCGACCTTGCGTCCGATCGTCTGGACGTCTTTATCGGCCTTCTCGATCTGCTTAGTGTCCGCAGTGAAAAGTACTTCCAACTCGGCAGCTCGGAGAGTAGCCATGGATCACCTCCGGGTAAGAACCGCACGCAACCGTGTCGGCGAATCGATCAGACTGAATATCACCGCCCGGATTCCGGGCCATGGTCGTGCAAGGACTTCGGGGGCATAGAGGTCAATGCCGCGCTCGGCGAGCTCAGCGACGACCAGCCGCCAGTTGGTGACCAGGGCCAGCAGCGACCCGTCGATATCAGCCGCCGGCGTCTTGGCTGCCAGGGCGTTGGGCGCCTCAGGTTTTAGATGTTGGGGCACCGGTCGATAGTCGGGGAACCACCCTTCGGCATCGGGGTCGCCGATACCAAAGGGTGCCCAATCTTCGGCGGTGCTCAGCCTTTTGGGGCCGCACCACCTGCAGTGCTGGGCGTGAGTTTGCGTGGCGTCCACAGAAGCGCCGCGAGAGTGTCGGCGTATTCTTTGCCACGCGCCCAGTAGAAGACCGCGTAGTAGGCCACACGGTCGATGGTCGCGGCAGATACCTTGTCGGCTACCATCGCTGCGTGAGCATCGCCCAGGGCTGGATGCTCGTCGCCGATACTGTCGAGCATTGCTTGTATCTCAGCGGGGATCTCATCTTTGACGAGACCTAGATTCACTTCGCCGCGCACCGCCGCCGCGAGGATCATCTTCGCGGCCTCGACCGTGGGAGGACGCACCGTATAAGTGCGTCCATCCAGCTCGAGTTTGAGGTCGGGCGCCACCCACTCGCCGAAGTCGATAGCACCCACGGGTTACGACACCACGGTGTAGTTGACCGCAGACGAGACACCCGTCGCATTGGTGATGGTGACGGGCTCGATCCCGGCAGAAAGCGGCGGGATCGTCGCGATGATCGTCGCGGCGCTCACCACGGTGTACGTGTCGACATCGAGGACAATCGCGTCGAACTTGAGCTGCGTGACTCCGATGAATCCCGTACCGGTGATGGTGACCTGATCGCCGATCGACTTGCCACTTGGGGTGATGGAGGTGAGAGTCGGTACTGTTGCTGCCGCCGCGGGGTACGGGTTGGTGATCTTCTCGTACTCGCCCTTACCGGTAAGGGCGATCGCGATGACCTCGATCTCACCGGCTGGCCCCGAGTTCTGACGGGTCGGAATAACGGTGAAGAATCCCTGCCCAGCGTCGGTCGGGTTTGGGGTCCCGACTGCAGGCTTGTGGTACCAGCGGGCTTCGAGGACGGCGGACTCACCGATCGCATCGGGACCGGTGCGGGCGAGCACAGCCTCGATCTCGGGCAGGTAAAGACCGGTGGACACGTTGCGGTTCACCTGAGCGTTGAATGCGAGGTTCATGCTCCATGCTGTGACGTCAGAGTTCGGCGTGCCGCGGTCGTCGTAGGTCTGAGAGTCCTGCGCGACTGGTGTCGGGCTCGGCAGGAATCCGCTGATGCGACGGAACGGCTGCCAGACAGGCGCGGATGACGTGCCAACGTTGATGTCACAGCCGTACTCGAAGCTCTTACCGAGCGTCGAGCCAGCGGGAAGGGTAACTGTATTGCTCATGTGAGAGCCTCCAAATTATCGAGAATGATGAGGTAGTTTTCGGTGCGTTCTTCACGACGGTTGTCGTCGGCACCAGCTGGTGCTATTGATAGACGGCTAATGCCGCTGATCCCTCCCACGCGGGAAAGTCCTTGAAGGGCCGCGAACGCCAAGGCCGCGAGAACGTCGGCACCATCGGGGCGGCCCTGCGCGCCGCGTACGCGGATCTGCACGCGTCGCCAGGCGACGTCAAGATCTTGGCCGGCGGCGTAAACCCGAACGCCGACCGCAGTATCTGGTGTGGTGCCCAGCGCACCGTAGAAGATGATCACGGGGTCCGACGAATAGACGTAGTCAGGGTCGCCGGGGTTCCAGTCCCAGCCGGGGATCTCGCCGAGGATAGAGCAGATCAGGATGGTGAGTGTGCGGTCATCCAAGGGCGGCACGCACCCTCGCAGCGATGATTGCGCCCGTGTCGACCTCGTCGGCGGCAGCCTCCAGGAACTTGGCCTGCTCGCCCGGCTGGTGCTGGTAGTCAAGGTTCTCGTGCTGCATGCGCGAGATGTGCGACCTGAACCCGACCTGAAGGGTGAGGTCGTCGACGCGGACGAACCCGGACTTATCCGAGCCGCCCTCGTCGGTCGGACTCAGTTCACGGGCACGCTTCAACACCGCACGACCAGCCTCACGTAGGCCGTCCTGCGCGGCCTTCTCAATGACGGAGACGGTCGGTACAAGTATTCGCATTGCGGTTTCCTTCCGGTGATACCTGAGGGCCGCACAGTTCTAGACCAGCGACAGAACCAGGAACGAATCGAGATCGGTGTCGCCGTTGTCGTCGGCGCTGACGGCGAGTACTTCCGCCTCACGCTCCCGGCTGGTACCGGGCCACACTGTGACGAGCGAACCGACCGGGACGTGCTCACTAATCGGCACGGTCACCGAGGACGACGACACCACCTCAGCCCCGGCAGAGTTGCGGACGAGGCGTTGCTCGTCCTTCACCTCCGCCCGGATAGTGCGTGGGTCGGAGTAACCTGCGCCCATGCCGCCGGACGGTAGTTTGTTTCGGACGCTCACCGTGTGCGGGTACCAGAACGGGTCATCCCAGCTCACGAGTACTCACCCTCGGCCCACTCGCGTCCGAAAGCTCGCGCCTTCGGAAAGCTGCCGACCGGGAGGCCGGCCGATGCCACGTCACACAGCGAGCGGAGACTCATGATGTCGTCGTCGCTGAACGCCCCACCCGGATCGTTGTAGCTGATCGACGTGCCATTGCGTCCCCGAGACTTCACTCGGCGGGCACCGGGCGCCGGCACCTCAGCAACGACACCCTTGAGGATCGCGATCGCGTCGAGTTTGCGTTCGTCGTCGTCGGGAATGGAACTGAGGCCGGGGGCGATGGAGCGCGCGCGCACCAGGATGCGTCGCGCGAGATCTTCGTCACTGCTAATTTCCCCTGGGTAGATCATCTCCACCGCCCCCTCTCACTATTTGTTGGCTTCGGCTGCGGCCTTGTCGGCTGCGGCCTTGTCGGCTGCGGCCTTGTCGGCTGCGGCCTTGTCGGCTGCGGCCTTGTCGGCCGCGGCCTGATCTGCTGCGGCCTGCTCTGCTGCCGACTTCTCAGCGGCCGTGGGTGCCTTGACTTTCTCGATCAGGCCCAGCGCGAGAGCGTGCTTGATGCCCTTGATGGTGAAACCGTCGCCAACCTGCGCGCCGCGGTACAGGTACCGCTCAGTGCCGCCCTCGATGGGGAGCACGACGGCTGCGCCCTTGACGACGTAACGATCAGCCATCAGAGAGTCGTTCCGGTGATGTGCAGACCGGCGTGCGACTCAAGCACGACGGGCACCACGACGCGGCGTGCACGGACGGTGTAGCTGTCCGTCTTGTTGCGCTGCGAGTAGGTCTCCACGTTGAAGTCGCCGGAGCGCGTGTAGTCGGGCGAGCCGAGGTCCTCGTCGGCCATGCCGCCGAGCTGCACACGGTCGACCAGCAGCGGGTTGGACCCGATGATGTGCGGCGAGGTCACCCACGTGTAGCCGAGCAGGTTCATCGGGAACTGGCCGCTGACGATGGGGTTACCATCCTCGCGAGGCAGCACGCCGGCGGAGGCGAACAGGCCCATGACCTTCGCCCACTGCGCGCCGCTGAGCGCAATCGTGTCGAGGTCGAGGCCGAGGGCCAGATCCTCACGTTCGGCCTTGGCCGCAGCAAGAGCCTTGACCACGTTGTCGATCGAGGTCCACGCGCTGGAAGCGAACGTGTCGGTGACCTTCGACGCGATGACGCTCATCGCAATGCCGTCGACATCGCGGATGACGCCGTTGACGATCTTGGTCAGGGCGCGGTCGACAGCACCGATGGCGCCGCGCTTGATGCGCTCGTCCGTGATGTCGGTCTCAAGGCCGCGCTTGTCGGTCTTAGCCGAAGCCATGCCACCATCGGTGATGACGGTCTTCGGGTACTCGCCACCGGGCGCGACGGACTGCGAGTTGTCGGTCGGGAAGATCTCTTCGCCGGTCTCGTAGAAGATGCCGCCACCCTCAGCGGTGTAGCGGCCCGAGAGCAGGAAGTCGGAGATGAAGCGCTGGTCGGTGAGCGTCGAAACGCGCTTTGCGATCAGCAGCGGATTGCGGAGCAGAAGGTGGATCTGCTCGGTGGTCAGCGCGCCCGAGGGTCGCGCAACCGGGTAGGTGTAAGACGCCATGTCTTCTTTGCTCCTTAGATGAACAGGACGTCGATGACGTCCAGGTCGGCGGCGGCAGCCTCAAGGGCGATACCGATCGGGTTGGCGCCAGCGCCCAGGGTGGCGATCTTTCCGGCAGTGGCCGAGATGACCTTCGCGCCGGCGGCGATGGCGCCGCTGGCAACGAGTCGCTGCACGCCGGAGGGCCGGGTGTAGACGGTGACGGCATCGCCCACGATGGTGTCGACTGAGGCGACACCCACCACGGCGGCAGAGTCGGCGCCCGCGGGACCCACGGTGAGATCGCCGGTCACAGCGACCAGGCGGCCACCGATGACGGCAGCGGAGGTGTTGAAAGTCACGGCCTTGCCAGCGGTGAACTTGGGGAGGTAGTCAGCCATGGTTAGGCCTCCTTCGTGTCGTTGCCCCACGCGGCGGCGTAGAGACTGGATGCGGCGGTCGGCTCGTCGGCGGTGCCGATCTCGGTGACCGGGACGGTGTTCTTCGACAGCGAGGCGATGACGGCAGTGGTGCCCTCTTCGCTAGCGGCGAGGTTGGTCAGCCACAGATCGCGCGAGGCGGGAGCGATGCGACCGTCTGCAACAGCGCTGTCGACGATCGCGGCGCGGCGAGCGCTGTCCTGTGCCTCGCTGGCCTTGCGGCCCAGCGCGGCCGAGGCCTGCAGGTCGCTGAGCACAGCAGAGTCGATCAGGACCGTGCCAGCAGGGACGGCGGAGACGGTGGGTGCAGTGGCCTGGTCGAGTACCACGTCGACGGCCGCAAGAAGCGACTCGTCGGTGATTGCGGAATCGGTAACGCCGAGCCGCTCGAGGAGGCCAGCCTTGAGAATGTCACTCATGTCGAGTGGGTCCTTTCGGTTGGGTATTCCCGGCTCGGACGAGCTCGGGAGATTAAGGGAGGCGATCGACGGAATCGCCGTTCGCGCTCGCGCAGAGAACCGCGCGCGGTCCACAGGCTGAGATGCGGGAGTGTCGACCCATTCGTCGGCGAGGCCAGCAGCGACGGCTTCCTCAGCCGTGTACCAGGTCTCGGCCTTCATGGCGTCGCGCCACCCGGCCCGGTCGGTGCCGGTGCGGCCCGCGTAGACATCCGCGAGGGAATCGGACAGCTTCTGCAGGATCACCGCTGTCTCTTCCATGTCCGTCGCGTTGCCGTAGACACCGCCGGATGCATCATGGATCATCAGCTGCGAGCCGCGATTCATGATGATCTTGTCGCCCGCCATGGCGATGATCGACGCGGCGGATGCTGCGAGGCCGTCGACGTACACCGTGACGAACGCGCGGTGCCGGCGGATCGCGTTCATGATCGCGATGCCGTCCCACGCTGCGCCACCCGGGGAGTTGATGTAGACGGCCAGGTTGTCGACGTCGAGCGCGGCGAGTTCAGTCGCCATGCTCGACGCGGATACGCCGCCTCCCCAAAAGCTCTCGCCGATCTCGTCGTAGATGAACACGTCGGCCGAGGTCACCTCATCGACTGCGGCTCGGGGTTCGATGCGGAACCAGTCCCGTGCCTTCGGTTTGATAGTCATGCCGCCTCCTCAGGCTGGTCGGTGTCGTTCGCTGCGTCGAGGTCAGCCCCGGAACGACGAACGATGTCGCGCGCCTCGGCCTTCGAGAGCACGGTGCCTACCCCGAGGTAGACCTTCTGGACCACCTCGGCGGCAGCCCGCGCCGACTCTGCATCGGTCGCAGACTCGGCGGTGTCTTCGCTCGGTTCGGCGATGTCCTTCACGGGCAAGCTGAACGCTGCCCGCATGAATGCTTCGAGCGTCTCGTCGGGCTTGATCACGCCCGCGTCGATGAGGCTCTTGAGCGCCTCCGCAGTGAGTCCGCCGGCACCGATGGGCTTGAACACAAGCCGCGGTGCAGGTTCGGTCTCGCCCCAGTTCCAGTCGACGAGGTCCTCGACCACGTGCGCTTGGGTGACGTCGCGGACGTGCTCAGCTACTGCGTTGAGGGACCCGGTGAAGAAGTCAGCCAGTGTTGAGCCAAGCGCCCATGATCCTGTTTGAGTACCGAGATTCAGGAAGTGGGCGAGCCCGCCGCGGGCGATCTGCTCGTCGTGGTACCGGATCGGCGCGTCCGTGTCGGGGAGTTTGCCGGTGACGCCCATCAGGACAAGGCCCGACGTGTTCGGGATCGACGCTCCCGCCGCTTCGCCACCGCGGAAACCCTTAGCGAGCTTGAGGCCAGCTTCCTTCTCTGACTTCTGCCACGCATCGCGCTCGGTAGCGTCCGCACCCTCGGGAACTTCAGCGGCCGTGTAGACCGGCACGCCGAGGCCGTTGCGCTCGACCGTCAAAGCCTGAGCGCGCAGCATGCGGTCCTTGAGCAGCCAGTTCTTGTAGACCGTACGCAGCAGCGACTCGCCGATCCAGTTGCCGCCCGCACGATCGTTCACATACGCCACGAGCCGGTCGACGGGAATGGGCGCCGTGAGTCCATGCTGATTGATCGAGACAAGGCCGCCGTCGCGTGCGACCTTGATGTTAGAGATGCTGCGAGGGGGACGCCATGCGAGCTTCTTGAGCCGCAGCTTCCCACCTTCCGGCTGGTAGACCTGCTCGAAATACGAGTGGCCATAGACCAGCTCCAGCAGCGCCAGCCGCAGGTGCTCGCCCCACTGGAAACGGCCCTTCGTGCGCAGCGGGGCGACCGGCTCTCTGCCCTTCACGGGCAGCCCGAGGTCCGTCGCCACCAGGTCAATGACCTCGTCGCGCGCGCCGGCCGGATCGATCATCCATTCCGCGCCACGAATCGGGAGCGTCACGGCGCGCATCACCGACGCAACCTGCGCGTCCTCGCGGCGCATCTTGTCGAACACCTCGACCGAAAACGGCCAGAACAAATCCGGGTTCGTCTCATGCGACTCCGCGGCCATGCTCGCCCACGACGACAGGCCGCTGACCTGATAACCCTGTTCGTCGGGCATGCGGTACCTACTTTCAGAATTGGGCTAAAAAGCCGCCGTCGCGAGGTTCACGTCGGTCGGTGCGACGTCGTCGCGGGTGACCATCTCGGCCTGCGGCGGAGGTGGCGGTGTAGCTTCGACAGGCTCGGGTTTGAGAAGTTCGAGCGCGTACAGCGCGATCGTCTCCGCGATGAGGCCAGAGATATCGATGGGCAGGGACTTCGGCCGCGACCACGCCATGTTGTCGGCGTACGGAACGACGACGCCGCCCTGCACCGCAAGGTCAATGTCAGGCTGAGCGCTGACGACGAGCTTCTCGTCGCGCACCGCGTCACGGTATCGGCCGGTGGCGATCGCATACTTCGGGCCATCGAACTCGTGCACGATGAGACCGAGCTTCTTGAGAGGCTCGATGAACTCCATCGCAGGGCAGCCCTTGGCATTCACTGCTACCTCGCGTTGCCCGGACGCCTCGGCCAGTTCGGCGAGGTAGTCAGGCAGCCACATCATGCCGGCGCGCGAGAGGCGCACCGTCACGAACGGGTCGCCGTCCTCGGTGAACACAGCAGCGGAGAGCCACGTCGTCTTGCGGTCATGCGAAACGTCGACGCCCCACACCGTGCGGGAGCCCTTCGGGATCACGATCTCATCGCCGGGCAGAACCCGAAGACGGTACTCCTTGACATCGATGAACGAATCCACATCGGCAACAACCCACTGGCACAAAACCTCAGTGCGATATCCAGCCTCAGTCATACCCCGGATATCCGAGAGCGCCGACTGCACCGTCATCGCACCGAAGCCAATGGAAGGGTTCGCCTGAAGGATTGCCTCGACGTCATCGAGCGCGCACCCATCGGGCGCCGACCACTCGAACAGGCCGAGTGTGACATCGTGCCCGTTAGCGAATTCCTCCGCCGATATAATGCCGGCCTCGACGTACTCTTCCCACTCAGCTATCGACTCGAGGCCCGCTGTCCGCTGCGTGCGGAGGACTACCGCCGACGAGTCGCCAGCGTTCGAGATGCCCCACATCTGTCCGGACCAGAACGACTTCAGAGTCTGAGAGACGGCGTTCCACGCGGTCCACGTCTTCTGCTCGCGCATCTCATCCATGAGCACCCGCGCGGCGGGCTTGCCTCGGGCATTCGCGGCGGCGCGGATCTCGTAGTGAGCACGCGACCGGGCGTAGATGCCCTCCTTGCCGTTCGTATCCGACACCTTCGCAGTCGCGTTCTGCAGGGCCGGCAGTGCGAGCTCCATCTCCTCGTCCGTGTTCGGCTCCGGATCGCACCACATCTTCACCGCGGCCCACGGCTCACGGGCGATGTCAAGGTTCTGCGCGACGCCGACAACCTTGAACTTCACCGGCGGAACCATGTCAGGGTGACGCTTCGAGTCAACGAACAGCCACCACGCGGCAAGAACAGAGGCGATAGTGGTCTTGCCTTGCTGCCTGGCGACCAAAACGATGACGCGCTTGAACCGGTACTGCCCATCAGGCATGATCTCTAACGCGTGAATCAGCAGGAATTTCTGCCACGGATAAAGATGGACGCCGAGAATTACCAGCGCAAACTTGATCACCTCGAACCCGCGCGACGTTTCCGGGGTCAATTCCCGCAGCGGCTTCGTGAAAATACGAGGCTCAGTACGGCCGAGAAGCTTCGCAGCCACGTGCACCTCCGCGAAAACTAACCGATACCGTGCTCCTCCTGGAAGGCAGAGAGCTCATCTTTGGGCGCAGGGGCCGGCTTCTTGCCAGCGACCAGCTCGCCACGGCCGCCAGGGGTCAAGCCGAGGGACTCGCAGTACTTCAAATAGGTGGGAAGAGAGACATTGTCCGATGCCGGCGGACGAACCTTCGACTCAGGGTCGCTCTCGATCTGATCAAGAATGTGATCGAGGATCGTGTCGTAGTCGTCGATCTTGTGCGCCAAGGCGAGCAGAGCCGCGATCGCGCCGGCGTCTTTGCCCTCACGGTCAAGGTGAGAAGCGGCAGCGACCGAAACGACAGTTCCCTCAACGACTGCACCCATTTTGGACCCCTTCTACGCGTGTGCGCGTGTGCGACCCCCGGTCAGAGGGTCGGGGAGAGAGGAAAGGTCCCCTTGGCTCTGTCCACCCCCCAACCCGGAGGCTGGATTTTATGGCGATTCCCCCTATTGAGGGCCATTCGGTGGTAAGTATCGGTGGTTCTCGATGTGTCCGCCGTTGAGTCCGTGCTCAATGGTGATCGTTGTGTCCATCACTCCGAGCTCGGCGCTACAGGTCGGGCAGACGGCGATGGTCTCGACGGTGGCAGGCGGGATGGTGGCGAGCAGTTCGTCTGCAGCTCCCATGAGTGCGGCGACCATGGCCGAGATGACCGAGGCGTTGGTCGCGCCTTCAAGGTGGACTGTGCCGGTCTGGCCGTCCATGGTCATGTGAACTGGGATGCTGAACGATCCGAGAGTCCGAGTCTCCGAGCCGTCGAATCCGATGCTCACGGTTCCGGTGATGGGTAGCATTGCGGCCATGGTCACTGTCCTGTCATTGGGTGGCGAATCGCTGCTCGTGCGGCCTTGCGGGCGTGCCCTCGGCGCTTCTCAGCCTGTTGTGCTGCCGTTCGTGCGTGTGCGCGAACCAACTCGTCCCAGATGGCTCTGGAGCGTGGGTTGTAGCGCGCCGGTATGTAGGCCTCGCTGCCTTCGGGTGTTCCCATCCACGGGTTGCCTGCGTTCGCCATTGTGTCCTCCCTTCGTTAGTAGCGGATGATCTCGCCGTGCGGGCTGGTTGCGATGACAGCGCGCACCTCGTCGGAGTGAGTGCGGCCGGCGTAGTCGTCTTCGACCAGGACGATGTCGGCGATGGTTCCGCGTAGACGGTCGCGCAGGCCGCGGTTATCCGAGAGGAACCGGATCGATCCACCTGACGGGAGTGTGACTCGCTGGTCGCCGTTGGTGAGTCGCCACTCGAGGTCGGGTGCCGAGGTGCGCATCTCATCGAACGCATCCCTGCGTGCCCGGGCGTGAGGTGACAGCACGATGATGCGCTTGCCCTCGGCGGCTGCGCTGAGTAGGCCGATTGCCGTGTACTTGTTCATGAGTGCTCCTGTCATCGTGTTCACCACCAGTCAGCGACAGCGTCACCGAGTCCGAGGCTTGGCGCCCGTGTGCCGCGGTTCAAGTTACAGAGTCGGTGGCTATGCCTGAAGTTGTCGACGTCTTCCTCAAGTTCGGGGTAGTCACGAACGATGTAGTAATGGTCGAGGTTGTGTGAGTCGTCGGTGCTGTGCGGTTCGGCTATGTAGTCGACGGGTGCCTTGCATAACCAGCAGTTGGATAACGCCCGGGTGTCGGGATCGTCGGAGGTTGACTGCGCTTTGCCCTGGTCAAAGAAGTCGGCGCGAAGTGTGTTCATGCGTCTCGTGTTCGTCCTGGCCATCGTGCTACCTCCGTGACTTCCGCGTCTTTCCGGGGTTGCTCCCCGAACGGGGAAGTCAAACCCCGTGTTTTCGGAGACCTTACGGCCTGTTATTGCTCGTCCACCAGGTGTTCGTCATCGAACTGCACGGCGTATGCTTCCTCAATCTCAGCGTCCGTCACGGCTGACCTCTCAGGTGTGGCCCCACCCATCCGTGCAGGTGCCCCAGCTGCAGAGAGTCAGCCTGTGGGGGTCCTTTGCCGCCAATGCAAACGGCGTTGACACGATGGGTGGGAAGCGTTGGGGGCGACTCAGGTGCGGCGCTTGCGCGGCTTGCGCTTCTGCTGAATCCGGCCCTTGGCTTTTTTGGAGGGCGGGGCGCTGACGTTGCCGCTGTACGAGTGCCAGATCATCAGGCTCGCTCAGGCCAGCGCCACTTGCCGTACTGGCCAATTGGTAGCTCGGCATCCTCGTGGTTGGCGCTGCACACCCAGAGAGTGTCATTGCCGTCGAGGAAAAGCTGCCCGTTCACTGACTCACCTGCCCACACGCGCACGACGATCAGTGGAAAGCTGTCGCCCTCGCGAGCGACGTTCCCGGTCTTGGTGGCGTGTCCTGCCTGGGTGCGCTGAGAGTTGATCTGTTTTGCCTGCTGCTCAGTGATGGTGAACTGGACGATGCGGCCGGGGGTTATGGCGGTCATGGTTACTCCTTGGTGTCGGTAACTGCTGGGTGATATTTGGTTGATCGGCAAATCACGATTCGCCACTAAGTGCCGCGCATCCCAATGGATCAGGGCGCGATTTGGTTGACGGGCGCGTTCGCGAGGCCGGTGGGTATACCGCCCGGCCCCGCTCTGCGCTCGATGTTGCCCGCTCTGTTGCCGCCGCTGGGCACCGCGGTGTACGGCCGTTCCGTTGGGGTTCGGTGGCAAGTTGTTCCCAGCCGAAGCACTCGACCGTGTTGGCCTATGACGAGGCTGCTAGGTGTCGGCGGTGCTCGACTGGGAAGTGTGAGGGTTGTCCCGTTGGGACACCTACGGGACATGCCCGGGTGTCCCAACGGGACAGGTAAAGCCCCGGTCACATCCGCTGTTCATGCGGGAAAGACGAGGGCTTGTTGAGCAGTTGATTCAGCTATGCTGCTGTCATCGATTGTAACATGAAGTGAAACATTTCCACCTATTTGCAAGCGAACTTGCTGGGTGGGTTTCGATCAGGTGCGTTTCGCGGGGATCTCGCCGTCGAATAGCACCCTCTCCGTCTCGGTGATGTCGGACCTCCGCACGAGCACTCGGTGGCTGCCGGGCGTCGTGAGCGTTCTCACGTACCCGGCTTCGACCCACCGCCAGATGGTCATGCGATGGCGCTTCGTGACTGCCGCGGCTTCCTTGATGCTCATCCACTGGGCTGAGGTGGTCACGCGGCCCCGCGGGCTTCGATCGCGGCATCCTCTGCGGCTCTCTCCACCGCCTTCCCGGCCGCAGTGATGCGCCGCTTCTCAATGGCCCGCGCCGCCCGCGCCTCGGCGAGCTCAGCGGCTTTCGTCTCCTTCATGGCCGACGTGACCTTCTCCAACTGCGACGCCGCGAGAACGGCGTAGAGCGTGTCGTCCACCACGAACCCGCACTCCGGGGTTGAGCACACGATGTGGATCGGCCCGTCGAAGTCGAGCGGCGGCTTCCACACGAGGTTCAACTGCCGGCACTCATGGCACCTGACGTTCTTCACCTTGTGCTCGACGTCGGCCATGGGGTGCTGAGCCATGGCGTTCTGCATGATGCGGAAGAATCGCACGGCAGCTTCGGCGCCGTCCTGGCGTGCGACCCACTCGTCGACGTCGATCGCGTCGAGGTAGCGCTCGGTGATCGCTTCGATCTCCCACACGACGGCATCGCTCGGGAATCCCGGCGCCGGATGCCCGAGCAGCATGATCAGCTCGTCGGCGGTGCGCCAGGTGTTGGGCACGGGGAGGATCCATGTTGCGGATGCGCGCACCCCGTTGTTGTCGAGTTGCTGGGCCCGAGAGATTGAACATAGGTGGGTGATCATGTCCAGGGCGATTTTCAGTGCATCCCGAGTCTTGGCGTAGCAGGACCAGCAGAGCATGCCGTGCTCGGCGGGCGCCGGCAAGCATCCGCCGCATTCGTTGTTCGTCGGGTAGGAGCATTCGGCCTCACGGTCGTACTGCCATTCCCGTCCGTCGCAGTTGCTGGCGTGCTGGCCGTTGACGACGCATGATCTGACGTCGTCTAGATCGTTCGTAATGCAGGTCAAGTAGCTCATTCTTCATCTCCATTCGTGATGGGGATCACCCATCGGTGTGGGTGGAATTTCTCGATAGATGGGCCGAGGTCATCGGGCCCGATGCGTCTGCCTCCGATGCGCAGGGCGCTGATCGCCGCGGTGAGTTCGCTCATGGTCAACCCGTCGATCTCGGATTGCCGGACGCGGATCTCGTGGCCGCCGCCGACCAGGGCGGTGATCTTCAACCGTGGGATGGGCGCCGGCGGCTGGCCGGATTCGATCGCGCGTGCCAGCTCATCCCGTGCGGCGGTCATGACTGCACCACCCACGGAGTCACTGTGCGCTTAGCGGCACTACGACTCTTGAGCCCGCGAGCCTCCTTCTCGCTCGAGGCCGCCTGGTAGTAGTTCGATCCGTCCGGGTAAAGTCCGACTTGCACCCCCCACTCAACAGTGGTCGGCGACTCAGGCTCATTCTCGACAGCAAGCTCGAGTGCATCCCTGATGAAGGTTCGAACGTCTGAGGCCGTCCACCCCTGAGCGCTGTCCTCGATGTTGTCGAGCGTCTTTTCGAGGTACGCTCGCACGTCGTAGAGCCGGGCCGTGCCATGCCCGTCGAGAGGAGTGGTCGGCGACTCAGCGGCAGCCTTGAGACTGGCAATCTCGGCGAGCAACGCTCGGACAACCTCAGCCGACCGTTCCGCGTTCTTCTGGATCGTGTCAGCGCCGCTCGTGCCGCCCACCAGCCCCGGTCGACCATCGGCGTAGTAGTCGTTCTCTTCACTCCAGCTTTCCGTGTGGTGCGATCCCTTCCCGGCGACCGCAACCGCCGACAGAATCGCGTCAACAATGCCGATTCCCGTCGGGTCGAATCCGAAGTAGTACCCGTCGAACCGTGCGTCGTCGGGCAGGGGCGCGATCAGTTCCGTGTGCTTGCTCACAGCGCCACCCCGTGCAGGTCGAATCGGTCTTCCCATGTCTCATCGATGTGCTCGCGGTATCCCTCGATCTCGCCGGTGCAGTTCTCCACGATGGGCAGCCACTCATCGCTCAACATTCCGTCCGGCAGAAGCTGGTCAAGCTCTGCAAAATACTTGCCCTGCGCAACCTCGATGGCCGCGTTCAGTTCGTTATCGCCCATGGTTCAAATCTCGTCTCTGGCCTCTATGGCCGTTGTTTGGGTTGGTGGGACCGGTTGTGCTGTGGTCTCGATTGGTTCAGCACGGGCGAGTATCGTCCGGCACAGAACGCATGTGACATTCGCGGGTTCACGCGCTGTGCGGTTGAACGAGGTCGCGCCGTTACCATGCAGGCTCGTCGGCGCGTCCCCGACCCAGTGGATTGGGTCAAGCACTAGCTGCGGGCTCACGACTCCTCCAGCAGGTCGAATAGCCCGCCACTCCATTCGCGTTCGATTGGACGTTCTGAGCCCTGAGGCCCGTAGTCTTCCGGGCCGAGCGTCCACCACTCATCCGTTCGCATGTCCCACACGCCGTCGGCTTTGCAGTCCGGGCAACGGAATGCGAACAGATCACGCAAGGGCCACGCAGGGACGAGCGTTGGACGTTCCAGCCAGCGCCCAAATCGGCCCATCACGCGTTTCGTGGATGCGAACATCTCGCCGGGTTTAGGTTCGCGGGCACCGGAAGCGAGCAGGGGTGCATTGCCGCTGCCACAGTCGCACCGGCTGGGCGGAGGTGGCGGGCAGATGAACGTTTTGGGCGAGGGCTCAAACTTGTCCCACTTGACGCGCTGCCCATCCCAAACGGGCGGCAGGCGATGCTTCACGAGCACCAGGCTCACGACTCGCCCCCTGACGTTGCGGGCGACTCAGGGGCCGGGAGCGGCCACAGGTTGCCAGCTTTGGTGCGCCACTGCTTGCGGAATCCGGCCATGTCGCGGGCCTCGCTCAGGTCGCGTGCGTCGCCGTCGCTTGCCCAGTCCTCGAACGAATCTGCGTTGTACTCGCCGTCCCCGAGGCCGTAGATCCGCAGCACCGCCTCACAGTGCAGGCACTCTTTCCATGACCACGCGGTGCCATCGAAGCCAGCGCCGCGCTTATAGACCTCGCCCGCGCCAATGACCCGACGGCACATTTCGCAGCGGTGAGCCTTGCGGGCGCGCGGGTGGCTGATCGACCAGTCGGCCACTACTCCACCGCCCGGTACTCGGCAGCACTAGCGCGGAGCCAATCGCCCGCGAACTGTGACGCGGCCATACGATCAGCAATGCGATCCGCACGACGCGGAGTCTTGCCCCACGCGCCATGCAGCCATGAGTCAGCCGCCACGTCCAGCGCCTTCGCAGCTACCTTCCGGTCATGCCCGGCCAGGGCTTCGGCGGGTGACTGCGCAAGAATCGGGGCCAAATCCTCAACCATGACCCACGAGTCGCCGTGAACCTCGTCAGGCATCGCCTCGTTGTTGACTACCTCCTGAACTGCCTCGATTACCGCATAGGCCGCGTCGCGTTCGCTCTCGATCCGGGTCATGTACCTCGTGTCCTCGGCAAGCGTCAGCTTGAGCGCCGCGACCTCCCGTTCCAGCCGCCCGCATTCTTCCTTGGCGACTTCCAGCATCTCGCGATCGTCGTTCATGCCCATCAGTTGCCCTCTCCGTCGTTTTTTTTCGTTCATGTCGTCTCCTTGGGGTACAGGAAAGGCACCGGCCAGACGGCGGGTGCCTTGTGAATAGGTGGTGAAAGCTAAACGGCTACGGGCTCAGCTTCCATCGCGAGGTCGATCAGGTCGAACAGCGTGGGCATGTCCTGCTTGGCCGATTCAGCCTCGAGGTACTTCACGCCGTCGTAGTAGCTGACCGGGTTGAGCTCGGCAGCACGGCCGCGGCGCCCCAGCTTGAGCGCGCGGAGCACGACCGTCCCCAGCCCGCCAAACGGGTCATAGATCAGGTCGCCCGGGTTGCTCTTCTCGGTGATCAAGCGGTCCACGATGTCGAACTGCAAGGGACACGTGTGCATCACGAGGTTTCGCCGCGACTGCTCACCGTTCAAGGTCAGCATCCGGTTCACGTCGTGCCACACGTCGGGGTGCCAGGACGCCGGCGCCAGGGACATGAACGTGGACGGGAGGCGCTTTCGACCTGCGAGCAGCTCGCCCGTTTTCACGTGGCTCTCGTAGTCGTAAACGCTCGTGGCCGTCTGCGCAGTGAACAGCCGCGACATGTCCTCAGGCTTGAGCTGCGACAGCTCCTCAGGGGTGAGGTGGCGGTCACCAGACGAACGCCAGAATGCGTGCGCGTCGATCTGCCAGCGTGCCAACGAGTAACCGTCGACTGGGTTGTTCGGCGCGGCAGGTTCGGCCTTCACTGGTCGCTCGTATTCCTCTTCCGCGTATTCTTCGTCGTCCTCATCCCTTGCGTAGACGAGCGGCTTTGTCGGGTCGTAAATGTCCTTCGTTACCCGCTCGTCGCCCCAGCCCTTCGACCGGTCTGTTTGCGGCTTGCGGAACAGCAGCACGTATTCCGGCATCCCCATACCCATGCTCGATGCGTCAGCGCGCATCTTCGTGTAGCCGAGGCGGTACGTCTGGTTGTTCTCGCGTACGACATCGGTGACGATCGTGTGCATGCCGAGGTAGTCGAACCCGTGCTTCCGGAAGTGGGCCAGCGTCTCCGCGTGGAACGGCTCCACGGTCGAGTTACCGGTACCCATGACGTTGCCGAACAGGATTCGGTCCTTCACGTGAATGGCGGCGACTCGGCCCGGCTTGAGTACCCGTAGTAGGTTCGGCGTCAGGTAGTCCATCTGCTCCCAGAAGTGCACGTTGTCGTCGGTGTGGCCGAAGTCGTTGTAGCTCGGGGAGTACTCATACTGCGTGCCGAACGGGATGGACGACAGGATCATGTCCACCGAATCAGTCGCCATGTGATCGCGAGTTTCCAGAACGCAATCGTTGAGCGCGAACTGCCAGTTCTCGCCGCTCACCTCGACGCGTTCAACGCCCATCGAACGGGTCAGCGCCTGCGAGATCGCGCCGGCATCCAGACCGAACTCACGGATGATGTCCGACATGCTTGCCGTCAGCTTCTTGTGCTGGTCCCACTTGGCCAGAAGGATCTCGATTACTGACTCTTCGGACTCGGCCAGGATCACATCGATCTCCACCCGCTCGGTCTGTAGGAATCGGTGCAGTCGGTGAACGGACTGGATGAAGTCGTTGAACTTGAAGTCGATGCCCGCGTAAATCGCCCGATGGCAATGCCGCTGAAAGTTCGACCCCGACCCGGAAAGGCTCGGCTTTGTGGCGAGGATCCGTGTCTCACCGTCAGCGAACTTCACCGCGCGATCCTCCCGTTCGTCGAGGTCGAGGCTGCCAAAGATTTCCATCGCCTCAGGCAGTGCCTTCTTGATCGCTTTTCGTTCGTCCTCCAGCGTGTGCCAGAGAATGAAGTGATCTGCAGGTGCTTCGTTGACCAGCTCGGTTAGCTTCTCGATTCGAGCGGAGAGGCTGTTGCGTTTCTCGACCGCGGCGCCGGACAGGCCGAGAGCGCCGTTTGCGAAGAGGACCGCTTGCCCGTCGCCGTCCATACGAACCTCACCGTCTTTCACCTCGACGCGATGGAACCGCACGTCGAGTTCGGGGAGGTCGTAGCCTTCGTCCGAATAGCCGAGGTCCGACGGCTTCTGGATGAAGCACGCCCAGGTGTTCAGCCATAGCCAGAATTCGCGCTCCTTGTGGGGATGCAGGGTGAGGTTGCCGGCCGACGATGAATCGCGTTGGAAGAACCGGGTGAGGATCTGCCCTGAGTCCATGATTCCGAGGTAGGCCGCGTAGTGCGACAGCTCCTTGAAACGGTTCGGCGATGGTGTCGCCGTAGCCACGAACCGAAACGCGATGTCCTTGAACAGGTGCAGGAAGGTCTGGAAGGTCTTCGATCCGTAGTCGCGCAACACGCTCGCCTCGTCCAAGCTGGTGGCCGTGAACAAATTCGGGTCGATCTTGCCGTCCCGCACGCTCTCGTAGTTCGTGACGAACATGCCCGTCTCGGGCAGCCCGAAAGCCGCCGTCTTGATGAACGTCACCTCGACGCCGAGACGGGCCCCGGATGAAATGAAGTCGTGCCGCATGCCTAGTGGAGCGACGATCAGCGAGCGCCCGCCCTTGTGCTCGGTGATCAGCCGCAGGGTTTCAATCTGTATGAACGTCTTGCCCAGACCGAACGCGGCGAACCATGCACGCCGCCCGCCTTTCACTCCCCACTGAACCATGTCCTTTTGGTGATCCTTGAGCAGCGGGTGGATCTCTGCGCGGTCGATCTCGAAGCCGAACGACTTATCGAAATTGACTTTCTCGCGCAGGAATGAATCGTAATCAGGTCTTGCTTCGGTCAATGTCATGGTGTCCCTTTCGTCTGCGTGGTGGTGGGTGAGCAACTGCTCAAAACGGGGTCTCGTCGCTGAAGTTGCCCGGGGAATTCCAGACGTCGCCGCCAGTTGCCGCTGCGCTCGTTGGCGCGGTCGGCGCCCACGGCTCGTCGTTGCCCTGCGCAGCTGGAGCGGGAGCATGCCCGCTGGACTGCGCGCGGGTCAGGCTCGCCGTCGCGTAGCGGAGGCTGGGGCCTATCTCGTCGATCTCCAACTCCATCGACGTGCGCTTCTCGCCTTCTTTGGTCTGGTACGACCGCTGCTTGAGGCGACCCGAGGCGATTACCCGGCTGCCCTTCGTCAGGCTGCCGGCCACATGCTCAGCGAACTCACGCCAGACGGATGCCCGAAGGAACAGAGCGTCGCCGTCGACCCATTCGTTCTTGGCCCGGTCGAAGGTACGCGGCGTGCTCGCGATGGTGAAGTTCGCGACTGCCAGGCCGTTCTGTGTGTACCGCAACTCGGGATCACTGGTCAGGTTGCCGACGACGGTGATTACAGTCTCGCCAGCCATGGTCAGTTGCTCATTTCTTCGAGGATTCCCGCAGCGTCCGCGGCTTCGGCGATTGTCTTGGCCCATACGCCGGGAGCCGGACTGACGCTGATTGTCACGCCCATGTCTTTCATCTTCTGCATCTGGTATTCCAGTTCCTGCTGTGGTGTTCTGCGTGCCATGTCGGTGCTCATTTCTTGGATCGGTTGGCGCTCTGTGCGCCCCTGTGAAGTCCGTAGATCGTTTGGACCTACGCCTGTGTGTATTTCGCCTGTAATCGCGTGAGGCGGCGACAAGCGCGTGATGAGTGGGTGAATGGGGATTACGCTCGCCCGGATTCGATCGCTCGTTTGCGGTCATTGAAGGCGAGCCACTCGGCAGTGGCCGCAGCCAGACGCTGATCGCCGTTCGCGTCGCCAGCAATCGACCGGTCCCGATCGCGGGTGTTGAACCTCGACACACGAATGTCATGCGCCATGACCATCAGCTCGTGATCCGGCGAGCCGAACGACTCGCGCAGTACCACGGACAGCGGCGGGAAACGTTCGGCCTCGATCTTCACCACGTCCGGGAATTCGAGGTAGCGGGCGAGCGTGAAGTCGGGGGCTACTGCGCCGGCGTCCATGGCCAATCGCCGCCCTTGTACATCCGGTTCGGCCAGTCCCGCTCATCACGGTCACCGCGCCACCGTACGACGTCGACCAGCTTCGGGTCGTCGGGGTTGTGACGCAGCCCGAGCCCGAACTCAGGCCAGCCCATGAGCGCAGCTGATCCACGCGGCGCCAGGTTGCGCTCACCGTCCGAACCGTTCGCCTTGCCCGCGTGGGCTTCCATGATCAAAGCCAGCCCGCGTTCACGCAGCGAGTCGAGTGCGACGATCAGCGGCGAGGCGTCGTCGTCGTTCGTGATCGCCTTCGGCACGAGCTTGTACAGCGGCCCGATAAAGAGAACATCCGGCTTGTGCAGATCGACCAGCCGGTGAATCTCCCCGAGGTGAGAACCCCGCGTCACGTCGATGCGTTTGCCCGCCGTGATGTGCATGCTCAGCCGAGGATCAGCCGCGCCAATCTCAGCCGCACGAGACGACATCCACCGCACTGCACGCCGCCACTGCCGTTCGGTGTTCTCGGCATCGACCACGAGCACGTTGACCGGATCGATCGGCGCGAACGTCGTCGGGTGAATCCCGGCCGCCGAAAGCACCGCCATCTGCCGAACCCACGTGGTTTTGCCCGCGCCCTCAGCGCCGGTGAGTACCAGACGATCCTGACGCTCAAGCAACCCCGGGATGATCCAGTCGTAAGCATCCTCACCGGCCAGGATCTCGGCCAGCGGTTTCGCCACGAGCGTGCCCGACGTTGACCCGGCCCGAAGTCCTTCCAGCGCCGTCGCCGCCATCGCTGCGATATCCAGCGGTGATGCTCCCGAGTCTGAAACGCCCGTCATCACGAGCCCGACAATGGACTTCAATCCACGCCGCACCGACGCGTCACGAACCGAGTGCGCGTACTCTGTCGCCGCTTGGGTGTAGACCTCGGCGCCGGTCCACTCGAAGACCTCGTTGGACTCGATACCGCGGATGCCCCACACCGGCCACTGATTCACAACCGTGATGTGATCCACCGGCAGGCCACGAGCAACCATGTCTCCAATGCCCGCGAAGACATCGCCCATGTTCGGATTCTCAAAGTCGGCACCCGAGACCAGATCGCGGACCGAACGGAACTGGCGCGGATCAAGAATCACCGCACCAATCAGATTCCGCTCAGCAGGTGAGCCGGTCACTTCTGCATCCAAGCGTCACGGTTGGACTTCGCCGGCCCCGGCGTGGCCTTGTTCAGCCACATCGTGAACGCCGCGCCCCATCGAACCGCTCGCCGATCGTGAGTCTCGGCATGCAGTCTGAAGTTCTCAGCCTCGGCCGTGATGTTTAGGTTTCGTTCTTTGGCTCGGTCGAAGTGAGCTTTGGATGGAACCCAGTCGGCAGGTATTCGAGTTTCGTTTCCCTTCGCGCCATCATCAAGGAACGAAGTTCCTGTAGCTGTAGTAGTAGCTGTTAATGTAGGCAACCCTTGAGCCTGCCCAGAGCTAGGGGTTAGCTCTGGGGTAACGTCTGGGGTAAACGCTGGGGTTAGCTCTGGGGTTAGCTCTGGGGTAAACAGTGGGGTTAGCCCCGGTGAAATCTCCCGAATGTCCTTCGCCTCGGCCCGAAGAATTGTCTCGGTCTGCGTGACCTTCCACGCGGCCATATTCGGATCTCGGTCGCGCATCTTCTGCACCTCGAAAGCGATCACATTCCGAATCAGCTTCGACGCGATCGCCGCGTAAGCATTGGTCATGGAGACAACCAGTTTTGGCTGCTTCAATATGCCGTCATGCTTCACATAGGAGCGCACGAGAACCTCCTCGGTCTGCTCGTCGACGACAATGAAAAATCGTTCCCCGAGCAATTGGCCAGCCCGCTCGATGCTGCCGGCGGTGAGGTCGCAAGCCATCGCAGCAAGTCGCCCAGGTCTCCACTCGGCCACGCCCGCATAGTTCAGAGTCGGATGCGATGTGAGCTGGAAGTAGAGCCGCTGTGCCTCGCCGGTCAGATCGCGGAAGTCCTGATCTGCCCAGATGTCGACGCGCACGTTCGCGCGGTCGCGGGCCACTACGGCACCTCGTCGAAGTCGCCGCGCTTGATACGCATCACGAGGCCCGAGTAGATCGCGAACACCACGACGTTCTCTGAGTTACCACGAGCTGAAAGCCAGGCGATTAGCTTGTCCCGATCGACGCCCATTAGGTGCCAACCAGAATGCTTTGCACGGCGGTCACGGTCAGCCCGGACCGCTGGGCAATCTCCGGGACCGTGACGCCGTACTTGAAAGCGAGATCGACGTAATAGCGGTCTTGCCGTGCGAGCGTGGCCCGTTCTTGACGGAGCAAATTCAGGTGGGTTTCGGCCGCGGCCGTCAGCCCGTTGTTAGACTTTTGCAAAGTCCCTCCAATGGTGTGATCCAGAGAGCGGATGAGAAGCGGCCTTCGTGTTAGAGCACAGGGCCGCTTCGCCTTTTCAGGCGCAGTCCAATATTCGTTTGATCGAACGCCTGTCCACAAATCGCCCTGTGGATAACCCTGTGGATAACTCTGTGGATAAAATGTGGAAACGCCGACAGCACTGTTGATAATCTGTGGAACGGGCTGTGGATAACTATTCAATTTTGCCTCCGATCCCTTGTGGATACAGGCCAAAACGACCTGTGTATGAATTAGTGAAAAAAAGATTCAAGTCAGTTCTGAATGTTCGAGTCAGAAAACGATGCCGTCACCGTTTCGAGCCGCTTTCGCCCGAGCCTCCGTGATGAACGCCCAGCCGCCGGCGTCGTCCAGTAGTACGTCCTGCCACACCCCGCCGACCCGCCTAGGGATAGGCCACTTAGCCGGATCTGCCCAGCGTGGGACACCCCATCCGGTGCGATAGGCCCACTCGGGATGCTCGGTCTTGTACAGGTGGCAGTCGAGGCATAGGCAGACCAGGTTCGACGTGACCGTGTTGCCCTGCTGCCTGTTCTGCCTGTGATCCCGCTGGATTTCACCGGGCCTCTTGCACATTTGGCACGTGGCGTTATCTCGCAGCGTGGCGAGTTCGTACGCCGTTGTCTCGTCGGCCTTCGAGGGCTTGGCGACCTTCGGGAGGATCATTCGATCCGCTCCACTCGCAGCGTCATGTGCGCGACGTGCCCGAGCTTCTTGTCGAGCCAGACGATCTCGGGCATGAGCTTGGTCATGTAGGCCGGCCGGTCGTCAACCACGACGCCGGCGTCGACGAGCCCATCGCATAGTGCTTTGAGCGTCGGGACTGGGTTCTCCTCGTCGCGTACCGTCTTCGTTACGACGTACCAGGTGAGCGTCACGCGACACTTCCCGAGCGCTGGGATCCGGTGCGCCATGAGCTTGCCAGCGAGTCGCGTCTCGGCCACGATGCGGTCGTGAGCATGATTGTTCATTCGCTGGTTGAGGTGCAGCGGCGGGGTCTTCCAATCGAATGTGAGCGTCTGCTCGAAGGGGATGAACCCGCCTTCAACGCCTGTCGTCGTCGGCGTCAGACCTTTGTCCATGCTGATCATGGGGTGCTCCTGTCCTGCGAGTAAATCTGAGCCTCGGCGCGTTCAGTGGACACCTCAGAGCGGAGCGCATCAGCGACCGCCTGGCACCAACGCAACCGCGCCTTGATCGCCTCGACAGTGGCCTCTGATCCCCGATACTCAAGATGCAAGGTGTTCGCCTCTGGGTCGGCATCTGCAAGAGTCTCAAGCCATGCCACGGCCACCTTCTCCACAGAGTTCTTTGCCGTGATCTTCACGATTGCCACGCGTTGCTCATAGCCAGCTTTTGACGTGCCGTAGTCGTGCACGGCTGCGTCGAACCGACGAATCTCTGCGTCCCATTTAGCAAGGTGTTCGTTGAGTCGTAGCTGCGCGCTAAGCACCGGTCACGGCTCGCTCTGCGGCGTACTCTTCGGCGCTCTCGCGCTCGTACCGCTGCAGCTCCGTCTCTTCGTCGTCGGGCTCGGTGGCGGGCACTGGGGCTTCGGGTGCCTCAGTGTGTTCGTCGTCGGGCACGATCACGGCGTCGACGACATCCTCGTCCGGGTCAACGGGGAGCGCGGTTTCCTCGGCCCGGCTGAGTTCGCCCTGCCTTGCGAGGAACATCGCCCGGTTGGCCGTGTATTCGTCGGCAGCGACCGCCCGATCCCTTATGTCCTTGAGGTCGGCGATTGTTGTCGCAGTGGCCACGAGTGCAGGCCAGTCCTCGGCAGGTTCGGCGGGCGCGGCATCCTTGTCCGGCGTGGACTGCAGCTCGCCTGCGTCGGTGACCAGCGCACCCATTTCCTCGGGGGTGTAGCTGACACCCATCAGCACATCCTCGCCGCCTTCGCGCACGACCTCGCCGATTGCACGGGCCTTGCACAACCCCTCGCTGTACGCCTCCCACGGGAGCGGATTGCCACTCTTCGAGCGGGCCGTTACCACCCACTTGCCATTCTTGACCTCGTACTTGCACAGCCCAGCGCGGGCGGCGCGGCTCGGCGTCCAGGTTGCCGAGTACGTGAAGTCTGGATCGTCTGAGCGGGTGATCGTGGCCGTGGCAGCGAAGTCGCCGCCCTCGATCGTTCCCTTCGTGGTCACCCGCAGCTTGTGGCCGGCCTTCCGCACGAGACCAGACATGAGGCCGGGTGAGATCGTCGGCTTGCCCTCGATCACATGGATGCCGCCGAGCGCCGCGATCGGGTGAATCCCGAGCATGGAACCGGTCTCGAAGACCAGCAGCACCTTGCCGGGGGACGGGGCGCCGCGGTCCCACAGCCCCTTGGGGATCAGATCACCGGCGGAGGCGAGCGTCTGCACGTAGCGCATCTTCTCGTCCAGCCCGGCGGCTTCGTACTGAGTTACTTCCTTGCTCATTACATGCCTCTTTCAAATTCGATTGCGGCGCGGAGCCGCTTGGATAGTTCAATGGCGATCGGCAGCATGGCGGCCAGCACGTCGGCGACGTCGGCGGGGTAGATGCGCAAGCTCTTGGGAACCTCGGTGCGCATCTCGCCGTTCACGATCTCGGCCCAGATGAACTCCGTGTAAAGGACGTCGGGACCAACGCAGTACTGCTGGAATGCGACCTGTCGGAATTCGCCCGGCGTAGGGCCGTAGACGATGCGATCGTGTTTGGCTTTTACCTCAGAAAGCACGATGCCCTCAGGCTTCACGAGCAGCCCGTCAGGGGTGGCCGCAAGTCCCGGGTGCTCTGCGGAATGAATCAGCAGGGTGTTCTGAGGGATGCCTGCCCAGGCGAGCATGATCGGCTCCCACTCGTTGCCGGATTCTGTGTACCGGTTGCCCGAGAACGCCGAGGGCTTGAGCTTCGCGGCAAGGTACGTCGGAACCGACGACATCTTTACGAGCTTTGCCGCGTCGCTCGCCCCGATGATTGGCTCTCGCGCAGTGAGCCACGCAGGCCGGTCGAGCGAGTCGGCCATGACGCGGTCCACGTAGCTCATGCCGCCGCCAGGATTCCCTCTTCGAAGACGAACCCGAAGTCAGCCGAGTTATCGCGGCCCCGGTCGGCGATGATCGTCCACTTGTTCTCAGCGGCGTACGCCTGGACCTTCGCAAGAGTCTTGTCGTCGAACGCGTCGCCATTCTTGAGGAAGATCAGCTTGAGCTTCGGGTTGCCGGCGGTCGCGATGCGGAGGGCAACCCACAGCTGCTCGCTCTCACTCAGCGACAGGAACGACAGGCCATTGACGGTGATGCCCTCGTCGCTCACGTTCAGGCCCTCGACAGGGAACTTGGCGGCGGCGAGGCCGTCAGCCTTGCGCTTGTCGATCGCGGCAATGCTCGCGGTCAGCGCGGCCTCTTCGGCGGTGCGATCCTCAAGCTCGGCGGCGAGGGCGGCCCGGGTGAGCTGCGCGCGCACCTTCACATTGGTCTCATCGATACTGGCCAGCCGTGCGGCGACGGCATCCGGCGATTTGATCTCACCTACTGCGGCGTCGGCGGCGATCTTCTCGGCAGCCGCGGCCGCTTTGTGGTCGGCACGTGCCTTATCGAACGCAGCGGCGGCCGCCCGCGCCGTCTGATCTGCCACGATTCGGGCGTTCATCGCGTCTATGTGTGCGTCGGTCAGTCGATCGACCTCCACGTTGTGCTTGCGTATCGCGTCCATCTCCTCGTACAGCGATGCGGCCGACACCTCGGCATCCGGCACGCGCGCGTCGGCCGGCGCGCATCCGTCGAGCTGTGCGGCCAGGCGCTTTACCTCGCGTGTCTTGTCGGTGCGGCCGTCGAAGATGCCCTTGCGCTCGGCGGCGAGCTTGTCGATGTCGAAGGGCAATTCCACCTGACGCAGCAGCTCGTCACGCTGCTTCTTCTCGTCGAAACCCACGAACTCGCTGGGGTCGATCAGATTGCCACCCATGAGTTCAGCGACCAGCGCGACAGCTGAGGGGTACTTGGCGCCGTCGAGAGCGTAAGCGCTGAACGTCGAGGTGATCGTGCCGTCTGCCTTGCGCTTCCACACCCGCAGGAGTCTCACGCCCAACTCGGTGTCAATGAACTCGGCGCGAGATTCCGTCTCGCCTTCGTGGATCGGATCGGGGATCAGCTTGGACGCGTACTTGAGGAGCGATTGCATCGCCTGGCGAAAGCTCGACTTACCCGATCTGTTTTCCCCGGCGAGCACGACGAGCTCGTTGCCGGATGGGGTGATAGTCGCCTCGCCAATGAGACGCTTGAAGTTCGTGGCGGTAAATGTCTGTGTCATTACATGTCCTTTATCTGTATGAAAGCGAGTACGACCATCGGCGCCATGAAGGCAAAGCCGAGGCAGATGATGGGGAGCGGCCAGAGCAGCCAGCTACCGGTAAAGATGAAGATGGCGCCGATGACCGCGAGGACGATGACCCAGTGCGTCGCGGTCATACGAACACGCACGGACGCCGTTGGATCAGGACGACACGGACTTCGCCGGCGCGATACGTAGCGCGCCACCAGTCCTCCGGCTTGTCTAGCCGGTTGTCGTCGACGGCCTCCGCGGCCACGCGGACAAAGCCGGGCGGCGCGGGCAGTTGGTATCCGATGATCCCGTCGCCATCGCTGTTCCTCGGAATCACCCGGACCCGGTCACCGTCGACAGCGACGGCCGGCGGGATGAAGCCCGGCGATGTCAGCACGGTCATGCGATGATTTCCCACTCGCGCCACCGCTGCAACTCCATCGGCTCATCGCGACTCGGCCCACGCTTATCGTCGCTGAGGGTCTTCGCTCTGATCTCGAACGTGCCGATCCAAGTAATCTCGATGGACACGTCACAGTGCTTGGTGCTGCTGGCAAGCTGCGAGCCGACCACGGGGCCATTAGCCCGGCAGGTTGCAGCGGAGGTGGATTCGATCTTGATGCTCATGCGATCCACCACACAACTAAAGTGGCAAAGCTGATAATGCATGCCCAGGCGATCGCAGCGAGAAGGAACGCGAGCAACCAGTCTCTGAGCCTGTTTATCATCTTGCGGCGGGCAACTCGCCGGCTGCGGGCAGATGCGATGAAGTGTGAGCCGTGCGGGGGTTCAGATGGGTACGGGGATGAAGGGCGGCGACCGTCGAATAGGTCGAGGTGGCTGAGGTCGTCGTCCATCCAGTGCGGATTAGGGTATTTGTTGTAGCCGGTAGTCTGTTTGGGCATGTGAATCTCGTTTCCGTGTCATGGCCCCCGACTGAACCTCGGGGGCCGTTCTCGTTTGTGGCCTATACAGTGCGAGCGGCCAACGCCCGGGCGACCTTCTTGGCGCTGCGCGGGCGGTACTCGCCGGAGCGTGAATTGAAGATCGGGAGCGCGAACCACGAGCGCTCGGCGACCGGAGTGGCTACCTTCACGGCCTTCTCGAACTTGATCCCGGCGATCTTGCGTGCCTTGCGTGCTGCAGTGCTCATGACGTTCTCTTTTCTGTGGGTGATACCTGTTGTTGAGTGGACGGTGCCGGGATCGAACCGGCATATCGGGTGGGGAAACCCGCGCTCTTCCAGTTGAGCTACCCGCCCATGTGCCCGTCGTGATGACCGAGCTACGCACCCCGGACCGAACCGGAATGGTGCGCGTTGCCGCAGTCGTCCGCCCTTGCGAGGGGTCGGTCAACGACTGCGGTGGCGTTCATACGCAGCGAATGGCTGCGCCTCTCCGGCCGGGTGCTAAACCGTGCGGAGGCTGGCCCCTTCTCATTTCGTTCGGGTGCCGCGCTGTGGAGTTATTAAGGAACGTGCTCCCCCTCCTATGCGCGGCCTTTGACAGCGGCGCACGGCCAGGGGAATGTGGTGCAGTTGCCGGATGCCCGAGGGCACGCCAGCGGATTCCCAGTCAGAGACCGGGAAAGAATGAAGGGGTTAGGTGCTGAGCCCTCGAGCTGCGCACCACTTCACGAGCAGCAACTCAGGCTCGCCGGGAATCACGCGCACGTGTTCGCGCCGGATCTTGTCTCGGTCGAGTTCAGAGTGCAGGTAAAAGAACGCCTTGCCCTGATAGGTAGGGTGGCGGTGCTGCTTGCCGTTGATGATCTTGCCCTTGGCGTTGCGCCCGCGTTGTCCGGTCTGATCGATCAGGAGACGGTGACGGTACAGGGCAGCGCTGAATTGGGTTTCTGTCACTCCGGGCAGATACTTCTTGTGGAAGTCGCGCGGGGTGATGCCGTCGTTCAGTTCGATGGCCTCTTTGAACTCTTCGGCAACCTCCGCACGAGCGGTCGCTGCAATCGCTCTCTGCTCCGACTCCATCGCAAGCTCGAGTATCTGCAAGCGAGTGAGTTCAGCCGGCGCCGGCGTTACCTGGCGTGCCATGTCGAAAAACGCCCGGACAAGAGCCTTCTTGAATGCCCTAATGCGATCCATGTTCCGCATGTAGGTCAGGATCAAGGTGGCCTGTGGCTCATTCAGGAAGAACACCTCGCGGACCTGCGACCCTCCGGATGTTTCGAAGGGTCGCGTTTCCGATTCCACCCTTCCAAATTCCTCAAGATCCTCGCGGTATGTGCGGATGAGCTGGAGCACATTCTTGTGTTGGTTCTCGGTGCCTTCAGCGATCGTCTCGGACGAGATGACGAGAGCGCCCGAGCGGGTGAAGATGTCGAGGGCGGTCATGCTGCCACGGCCACTTCTTGCGACTTCATGTAGGCGTCGACAGTTCCCTCGTCGTACCGAACGAGACGCCCAATCTTGGAGAACGGGATGTGCTTTTTTGTCCGGCGCCACACGCGGAGAGTTTCGACATTGATTCCCGTTTTGGATGCAACGGCATGCTCATTGAGCCAGTTGGCGGGGAGGGTGCACATCAGACGGCCAGTGCCGTGGTGTTGCCGATTAGGATTTCATCGAAATCGCAGTTGAGAACCCGGGCGATTGCACTTAGTTCCGCCAGGGTGAATTGTTCTGGAGCGGCGAACCGGCGGCTCAGGGTCTTCTCGGAAATCCCTGAGTTCATGGAGAGCCAAATTCCGGTTCGGTCAGCATCTTTTCGGGCCTTCGTGATGCGTGCTGCCACATCTGCCGCGGTGTTCTGAATGGTCATATGACAAGGATATGTGGTCGTATGACCAACCGCAAGCCTAAAAAACGGCCAATTTCATATAGACAATTGGTCAATTAGTCCATATGATGAGGCGCATGACCAAAGAAGATGACGCGCTCCAGTCCGCAATCATTGACCAGATCAATGCCGAACTCGGAGCATCTGGCATCAACATGAAACAGTTTGCCGCGATACTCGGCAAGCCCTATGACTCGACTCGGAACTACTTGAGGAAAGAGCGTTCCATGCCGCTCGGATTCTTTTTGGAGATCGCCGGAGCACTGAACGTAGATGTCACGGTCATCGTTGAGCGAGCGAAGCAGCGACTCGAGCGATGATTATTTCTAGTCTCACCCCGCTCTGGCGCGCCTCTGCGATCGCTTCTTTCAACGTCGAATCCGCATTCATCACCACGTCATACCCCCGCCTGATATCGAATATATCTTCGAGGTTATCGGGTGCCACTGACACTGTCCACCCAATAATCGAAGCGACTCATGCCTAGACCGCCCCTTGACCTCGATGCGTGGGGAAAGATTACACGCAGCACCGTCAACGGTCAGGCTCAGGCGTCCGCCTACTATCGCAATTCCAGTGGTCACCGGAGTCGCATGCAGCGGAACGGTAGAACTGAGCCCGAGGCCGCGCGCATTCTCGAGAAAGCACTCAAAGCGAAGATCGCAGAGCAAACGGGAGGCGACCTCCTGTCCCCCGAATCGACAATCGAGGAACTGGCCGGGAAATGGCTCGAAGAGCTCAAGATCAAGGAGACCGTAGCTGGAACGCTAACCACCTACCGCAGTAGCATCCGAAGCAAGATCATTCCCGGCATCGGCGAGGTTCGCCTGAGAGAGGCATCGATCCCCCGGCTCGACCGATTCCTCAAAGGACTTATGGTTACGCCTACGGCAGCGCGCACGGCGCGTACGGTCCTGCTCCAGATGTTCGCATTGGCTACTCGCCAAGGTGCAGTCAATCGCAATCCAGTAAAAGAGACGATGTCGATCAGCCCAAAGAAACGCGAAGTGAAGGTGATCGCGCTTTCAGATATCCACGCCATGCGGTCATTGTTCGTTGCCTATGATGAAGGCCACACGTCAGAGCTGCACGAGCTCAGCATGCTCTTGATGGCTACCGGATGCCGTCAGGGTGAGGCGCTCGCGATCCGGTGGGAAGACCTTGAGGTAGATACGGGCGTGCTCAGGATCACAGGGACGCTTGTGGTGGACGACGTGACCGGAAAGTTGCAGCGTCAGGCACACCCAAAATCCGAAGCGGGCCACCGCGGATTGACGTTGCCGGCGAGCGTGCTGGGCATGCTCACGCAGCGCCGTGTTGAATCCGTTTACCCTATGGTTTTCCCGTCGAGCACGGGTACCTATCGCTGGCCCAACAACTCGCGGCGACAGTGGCGTCAGGCAATCGACGGGACCGTCTATGAGGGCAAGACTCCCAGGGATTTCCGCAAGGCAGTAGCAACCCATTTGGACAAGCTGGTCGGTATCGAGGCGGCTCAGGCGCAGCTAGGTCACGGCTCGTCGGACATTACTGTGAAGTATTACGTGGAGCGCCAGCGGGAGGTTGCGGACTTCGCAGGAGTCATTGAAGGCATGTTTGAAAGTAGCGAGTAAGTCGCAGATTTCGCATCGCGACTGACTCAAAAGGGCATAAAAAAAAGACCCGATCAACTATCTGATCAGGTCTTTTGCAGTGCACCCCCCCGGACTTGAACCGGGAACCCACTGATTAAGAGTCAGTTGCTCTGCCAATTGAGCTAGAGGTGCATGTGAGGCAGCGGAACAACCCGCGGCAACGTGTAACCCTAACACCCCGAGAGGGCATGATGCCAATCGAGGCCGAAAGGGAGCGGTGACCGGCATCCGCTCACGGAATTACTATCCTTGAAACCGTGACTGAACCGCGAAATTACGCCCTGTCCGATGACCTCCAGCTGGCTCTCGCCCTCGCCGATGCCGCCGACGCTATTTCCCGTGCGCGTTTCACCGCGCTCGACCTCGTCGTGACGACCAAACCCGACCGCACCCCGGTGACTGATGCCGACCAGGCGGTCGAGTCCGCCATCCGCGGTCTGCTCGCCGAAAAGCGCCCCGAGGACGGCATTCTGGGTGAAGAGTTCGGCACGGCCGGGTCGACCACTCGCCAATGGATCATCGACCCGATCGACGGCACGGCCGGCTTCCTCCGCGGCATCCCGATCTGGGCCACCCTCATCTCGCTCGCCATCGACGGCGTTCCCGTGCTCGGCGTGGTCAGCGCGCCAGCCCTCGGCAAACGCTGGTGGGCCGCACTAGGCAGCGGTGCCTGGTCGAGCAATACGAGCACAGTACGTGCCAGCCAAGCGGATGCCGCCCCCACCCGCCTGCGCGTCTCCGGCATCGAGACCCTCGCCGAGGCATCCATCAGCTACGGCAGTCTGCAACAGTGGGACGCGGCCGGGCACCTCGACGAGCTCATCACGCTCTCGCGCCAGGTGTGGCGCACCCGCGCCTACGGCGACATGTGGTCATACATGCTGCTCGCCGAGGGTCACCTGGACGTGGCCGGCGAATTCGACTTGCAGCCCTACGACATGGCGGCCCTGGCGCCGATCGTGCAAGAGGCTGGCGGCACATTTACCTCGGTCGACGGCCAGAGCGGGCCGTGGCACGGCAGCGCACTGGCCACCAACGGCCTCCTGCACGCGGTGACGCTCGCCGTACTGAACCCGGCTTGACGGTCTGGCCCAGTAGCGCCCGGACCCCCACAGCCCGCGTCTGCGGTGTCGCTGCCGGTGGCTGCGAAACTAGACGCTGGCACCCGGATCGTCGGGATTCACACCGTTGCGGGCATTGCGGGCATCGAGACGGCGCTGCCGCCACGCCACGGGGTTCAGCAGCAAAATCGGCTTCGGAATGCGCAGCGCATAGCCGGTCGGCAGAATCCAGCCGTACCGTTTGGCCAGCAGCGACAGGGCGGCGCCGCTGAGAATGGCCACGCCGGTGCCGATTGCGACGAACCCGAGCTTGCTCAAAATAACCATTTCGCTGCTCGCGAGCAGCGCGCTCGTGGCATAGAGGGTATTGCCGCCAAAGATGGTCGGAACCTTGAGCAGCATGATGTCGCGCACCATGCCACCACCGACCGCGGTGATCATGCCCAGCAGAATGGCCGGAAGCCAGCCGAGACCGGCATCGAGCGCCTTTTGCACCCCCACCGCCGCCCAGCACCCCACGGCGAGCGCGTCAAGCAGCAACAGCACCCGTCGGGTCCACCGGCCGTTGAATGTGACGAAGAAGGCGATGACCCCACCGAGGATGGCAACGATCAGATAGGCCGGGTCGAGCAGTGCCGCCGGGCTGCCCTGCTGCAACAGCGTGTCTCGGATCATGCCGCCGCCGAGCCCGCTCATAATGGCAAGCACAACGAAGCCGACAATATCGAGGCGTGCGGTGCGCGCGGCGACGCCGCCAAGAATGGCGTTGGCGAGCACGCCCGCCAGGTCCACGAAGCGGATTACCTCAAACAGCGTCTCCGACTCAGTGTTCACTTGCCCCATTCTCTCTTACTCTCGCGGTGCGACCGGCGCATCTACAGTTAGAAGATGAGGATTAACGTTTTCTCCGACGTGTGTCTGCGGGTGCTCATGCTGCTGGGCGAAGCACCGGAGAGCGTCACGTTCACCTCGCGGGTCATCGCCGGCGACGTCGGCACGCCATACAACCACGTCAGTAAGGCCATCATGCGACTGCGCGAGCTCGGCTTGGTCGAGGTCATTCGCGGGCGCAGCGGCGGAGTGCGCATCAGCGACCTCGGTCGCTCTGCCACCGTCGGTGCCCTGCTGCGCCAGCTCGACACCCGCACCGATCTCGCGGCCTGCGACTCACCCAACGGACCCTGCCCGCTGATAAACGGATGCGGCCTCCGCGGCGCACTGCGCCGGGCCCGGGAATCCTTTTACCGCGAGCTTGACGGCATCATCATCGCGGCTCTCCCGCACGGAAAGTCCGCCACACCGGTTCTGGTGGAGCTCGGATTGGTGCGGTAGGACTAAAGTCCCTAATTTCTACGACTTGTAGAAAGCATCCGTTTATTTGGTATACGAAATGCTACTTTTGATGAAGGCCCCACAAACGGGTGCCGACACGCAGAAGGAGTATTCATGCTTTCGCCCCAGTCCCTCCCCCTCATCGAAGCAACCCTGCCGCTGGTCGGCGAGCGGATGCCCCAGATCGCGAGAAACTTCTACAAGCGCATGCTCACCGCTCACCCCGAATTGTTCGACGGCTTGTTCAGCCGGTCCAATCAGAAGAACGGCACGCAGCAGCAGGCCCTCGCCGGCAGCATCGCTGTCTTCGCAACCCACATGGTGCAAAACCCCGACATCACTCCGGAGGCCATGCTCTCCCGCATCGCCCACAAGCACGTCTCCCTCGATATTCAGCCCGAGCAGTATGACATCGTCTACAAGTACCTGTTCGAGGGCATCGCCGACGAACTCAGCGACGTCATCACCGCCGAAATCGCCGCCGCCTGGACCGAGGTTTACTGGCTGATGGCCCACGCGCTGATCAAGATGGAGAAGGGCCTCTACGCGGGACTTGCCAGCGACAAGCCGCTCGCCCCATGGACCGTTGTGAAGAAGGAAGCGGCGGGAACCGACGCCGTCACGTTCACCCTCGAACCGGCCGACGACACCCCCGTAACGCCAGCCCTGCCGGGCCAGTACGTCAGCGTCACCGCCGTCATGCCCGACGGCATCCGCCAAGTGCGTCAGTACTCCCTCTCAGCCGGCACGGCCACAACGCGAGTCTTCACCACCAAGCTCGACGCCGACGGCGAGGTCTCCCCCGTGCTGCACCGCGACGTACAGGTCGGCGACACGCTCATCCTCTCCGTGCCGTGCGGCGATATCACCCTAGATAATGGCACCGGCCCGCTGATCCTGGCCTCGGCCGGAATCGGCTGCACACCCAGCGCCTCCATCCTGCGTTCCCTGGTGGACACCGGCTCCACGCGTGAGGTGCTCGTACTCCACGCCGAAAGCAACCTCGAGCGCTGGGCGCTACGCGACCAGATGAACGAAGACGTTGCCCTGCTGGAAGCGGCCGAACTCGAACTCTGGCTGGAGATTCCGAGCGTGGGCCACCACGAGGGCTTCATGTCGCTCAAGAACGTGACGATCCCGGAGGATGCCTCGGTGTACCTCTGCGGTCCGCTCCCGTTCATGCGCAGCCTCCGCGCCCAGGCGCTGCAGTCCGGCGTGCCGGCCGATCGCATCCACTATGAGATCTTCGGCCCCGACCTCTGGCTCGCGGGCGTCTAACCCCGGCAGCCTGGCGCGGGTCCCGCGCTAGGCTGAATCGTGGACACTAACGGCGGCATCGAGACAGAACTCAAGTTTGACGTCGACGAAGCGGCGCTGCTGCCCCGGTTGACCGATATCCCCGGGGTGCAGACGATCGCTGCCCTGGTCACCCACGATCTTGAGGCCGTCTACTTCGACACGGCCGATCTCGTGCTCACCGCCGCGCACATCACCCTGCGTCGTCGCACCGGAGGCGACGACGCCGGGTGGCACCTGAAATTGCCACTGGCGGCCGGCCGCCGACACGAAATACATGCACCGCTGGGCAAGCACGTATTCGATAAAGCGGATGCCGTTCCCGAGTCGCTGACGCAGCTCGTGCGGTTTCACATACGGGACACCCAGCTCGTTCCCGTGGCCCAACTGCACACCCATCGGGTCGTCCATTCCCTGATTGGTGTGGATGGTGAGACCCTCGCTGTGCTCTGCGACGACCATGTACGGTCCGAGCGCCTCGTTCACGATCCGACGAACGCTGCCTGGCGTGAATGGGAGATCGAACTCGTCGATGGCCCCGACGACCTGCTCGACGCCGCTCGGTCCGTGCTCGCGTCCGGCGGCATCCTGGTATCGGTGCACGCCTCCAAACTGGCCCGCGCTCTCGGCGACCGGTTTCCCGGCCAGGCCGCTCAGCCCGGCCAGCTACGTGCAGCGCCCCGTCGACCTCGCCCCTCCGGCTGGGCTGGCGATGTACTGGTGCTCAGCCTGCACGAACAATTTGAGGTGCTGCGCGCGCAGGACCCCCAGGTGCGGCAAGCCACGGCAGGCGCCGTGCACGCGATGCGCGTCGCCACCCGCCGGCTGCGCTCGGTACTCGCCACGTACCACTCACTGCTCGACGCGACGGTGGTGCTGCATTTGCGCAGCGAACTCGTCTGGCTCGGGACCGTCCTCGGCGGCTCGCGCGACGAAGAGGTGCTGCAACGCCGCCTCATCGGTCACCTCGATCGCGAGCCCGATGGGCTGCTGCTCGGTCCGATTCGCGAGCGTCTGGGCAGTCGTTCCGATACCGATTCCGACGCGGCGCACCAGGCTCTGCTGACCGCCCTCGACACCCCCCGCTACTTTCGGCTGCTCGACGCCCTGTCGGCGCTCGTGGCCTCTGCGCCATTCACCGACGTGGCCCGCTCCGAGGCGCGCACGGTCGTGCCGAAGCTGATCAACAAAGAGTGGAAGAAGCTGCGCCGTGCGGTGCGAGCGGCCACCAAGACCACGCCGGGTGCCGAGCGTGACCTCGCCCTGCACGAGGCACGCAAACGCGCCAAGCGACTGCGCTATGCGGCCGAGACGGCGCATCCACTGCGCCCTAAGCGCGCCGCAGCGGTGAGCCGATTCGCGCAAAAGTTGCAGACCATTCTCGGTGACCAGCACGACAGCGTCATCGCCCGCCACCGCCTGCTTCAGCGCGGCGGCGTCGACGCATACCTCCGCGGCGAGAACACCTTCAGCTACGGTCGTCTGCACGCACTGGAACAGCAGAAGGCTGCTCACGCCGAGGCCCGCTTCTGGCGTGCCTGGAGTCGTCGCCCCTAGCTGCCAGCTACCCGAGTGCAGGTGAAAGCGTTAGTGTATGCCAAACGCAAGCCGCCACGTCACCGGACTGGGCTAGGCTCACTGCCACCACCTTAGGAAAGCAGACTTCATGACTGTTTCACCCCTCATCTGGGGCGCCACCATCGTTGTCATTGTGGCATTGCTCGCCTTTGACTACTTCTTCCACATCCGCAAGGCGCACGTTCCGTCGCTGAAGGAAGCGGCCGTGTGGTCCTCCATCTACGTGGGCCTCGCTATTCTCTTTGGCATTTTGGTGCTTATCTTCGGCGGTACCACGATGGGGTCGGAGTACTTCGCCGGCTACATCACGGAGAAGGCCCTGTCAGTGGACAACCTGTTTGTCTTCCTGATTATCATGGCAAGCTTCCGGGTTCCCCGCGAGGACCAGCAAAAGGTATTGCTGTTCGGCATCGTCTTCTCCCTGATCGCTCGAACCGGGTTCATTTTTATCGGCGCGGCGCTGATCAATTCCTTCGCCTGGGTGTTCTACATCTTCGGCTTGATCCTGCTGATCACCGCGGGCAATCTGCTCAAGCCCGAAGGCGACGGAGACAACCGGGCCGACAACCTGATGATCCGCTTGGCCAAGAGAAGCTTCCACACCACCGAGCATTACGACGGCGACAAGCTGTTCACCATGCACAATGGCAAGAAGGCGCTCACGCCCATGCTCTTGGTCATGGTCGCGATCGGCGGCACCGACATCCTGTTCGCGCTCGATTCCATACCTGCGATCTTTGGGCTGACCCAGAATGTCTACATCGTCTTCACCGCTACCGCGTTCTCACTGATGGGACTGCGCCAGCTGTACTTCCTGATCGACGGGCTGCTGGACCGGCTTATTTACCTCTCGTACGGCCTCGCGACCGTTCTGGCCTTCATCGGCGTCAAGCTGGTGCTTCATGCCCTCCATGAGAACAACCTGCCGTTCATTAACGGCGGTGAACCGGTTCCGGTCGTGGAAATCAGCACGGGCCTCTCCCTCAGCGTCATCATCGGGGTGCTCACCATTACCGTTGTGGCCTCGCTGCTCAGCAGGGCGGGCAAAGCCCAGACCGCCATCAACAATGCACGCCGCCATGCTGTCAGCTACCTGGATCTTGACTACACCGCTGACCTCGCCGAGCGTGAGCGGATCTACCGACTGCTGGCGGCTGAGGAAGCACAGGTTTCGGCCATGGACCTGAAATACCGCGACAAGGCCAAGGACGTCGACCGGATCCGTGAGCAGGTGGCGGAAGCGCACCGGCAGCATGATGCGTACTTGGCCCGGTAGAGCCGGTCGCGCACCAGTACGGTCCCTCATCGGCGGCAGGTGTCCTGCAGCGATGGAATGAGATCGCTCAACACGTCAGGCCGCCCACTGGGCGGCCTGACGTGAGCGAGAACAAAACAGCGTGTGACAAAACCGATGGTGGAGATGCGGGGAATTGAACCCCGGTCCACTGCTGTGGTCATATGCCTTCTACGGGTGTATCCAGTGAAGTCGCTTTCTCGGCCCCGGAATTTGCCACTGGCATCTACTCCGACAGGCCCAGCCTTCGTTTAAGTCCCTCTACGCCCCGTGGCTCAATGTAGAAGCAAGCTCTCTAAATGACGTCAGGATCCGGGTAGAGAGCATTCCCGGTCTGGCGGACTTCTTTAGTGCTTTCGCTTAGGCAGCGAGAGCGAAGTCAGTGCGGTTTGATTTGGCACTTATTGTTTTGCAGAGATCGTTTACGAGATAACCCTGCATCCTCGACCCGCTTCTCACAATTGCGCAAACAATGTCGAAACCGATCATCCCCATACACATCGCGCCCCGCGTCTTAATCAACACCGGGGCCGTCGATGGGTTCGTGTCACACGCTGTTGAGTTACCAAGCTGCACCAGTTTCGGTGCAGCCCTCTACACTACTACAAAAGTGACTTAGTCGCCGAGGTGTCGCTGCGCCGACATCGCGCGGTCCGATTCACGCTTGTCGGTGCGTTCCCGCAGCGTCTGACGCTTGTCGTACTCTTTCTTACCCTTGGCTACGGCGATCTCCACCTTGGCCCGACCATCCGCGAAGTAAATCCGCAACGGAATGAGCGTGTAACCGCCCTCCTTGGTCTTGTGGCTGATCTTGATAATCTCCTTCTTGTGCAACAGGAGCTTGCGCTTCCTCCGCGGCGGGTGGTTGGTCCACGAGCCGCCGGAATACTCCGGAATGTGCACCGCATCCAGCCACGCCTCGCCACCCTCAACGAAGGCGTATCCATCGACCAGGGTCGCCCTTCCGGCACGGAGCGACTTAACCTCGGTGCCACTCAAGACCATACCGGCCTCGTAGGTGTCACTGATGAGGTAGTCATGTCGGGCCTTGCGATTGGTTGCCACGACCTTTTCGCCACGTTCCCTGGGCATGTACCTCACCTCAATTCATATTGATCAGAGCGGATGCTGCCGGTCGATCCGGTAGACAGCCCACTAGTCTAGCCGCATCGGCGGCCCCCACCCACTGCATCCGTGTGCGGGCTAAACCTTGAGGTAGCGCGTGATCGCAAAGTTGGCCGAGAACGCGGCCAAGACCGCGCCAACGACCAACAAAATGGGCACCACAACGAGGGCATCGTCCATGCCGACCAGGGCGAAGCCGGTCAGCCTCGCGCCGAGATAGCCCTGCACGAAGAAGTACACCAGGGCCACGATTGCGCCGCCGGCCAGCAGCGAGCCCAGCAACGCCGCAAACACGCCCTCGAGAATGAACGGCGTCTGAATGAAGCGGTTGCTCGCACCCACCAACCGCATAATGCCCAGTTCCCGGCGCCTGGAGAAAGCTGACAAACGGATGGTCGTGGCAATCAACAGCGCGGCCGCGATCAACATCAACCCGGCAATACCGATGGCCGTGTAGCTCGCGACGTTGAGCACCGAGAAGATCTGGTCAAGGTATTTACGCTGGTCAGTGACATTTTCGACGCCAGCGATTCCCGACAGGCTCTCCACCAACACGGCCGATTTCGAGGGGTCCTTCAGGTTGACCCAGAAAGTCTGATTCAACTGGTCCGCGGTCACATAGTCGGCGACCGGGTTGCCGGCGAACTGCTTCTTGAAGTTCTCGAAGGCTTGCTCGTGCGTCTCGAAATAATAGGTATCGATGAATTGTGCAAGCGTTGGCCCCTCGAGCTGCGCCTCGACCGCTGCGATCTGCTCGGGTGAGGCGTCGCCGCCGGTGCAGGTTTCACCCGGCGAGATATCGGAGCACAGGTAGATGCCAACCTGCGCCTTGTCGTACCAGAAATTCTTCATCTGGCCGATCTGCATCTGCATGAGTATTGCCGCGCCGACGAAGGTGAGCGAGATGAATGTCACGAGCACGACGGACACGACCATCGACGCATTGCGCCGAAGGCCATTCGCGACCTCGGACAGCACCAGACCGAGCCTCATCGGGTTGGCCCCACATTCTGCTCGCCGGTATGGTCGGGTTTCTCTCCCGGTGCCCGCAGCCCGAGTTTCTCGGCCAGTGTGAGCTGTTCTGGGTCGTCGTTAGCGGTGACCGGAAGTACCGGACGGGTCATCGGCGGCGAGGCCGGGATCTGATCATGATCGACCTCGTCAGTCTGCGACGCTGCCACTGGTGCCGGCGCGGCCGGAGCCGCAGCCGGAGTCTGTACAGCCGGAGCCTGTACAGCCGGAGCCGGAGCCTCGACCTCAGTCGGCGCCTTGGCTGCCGCGACCGCTGCCGCAGCTGCGTGATGCAGCGACACCGACGTTTCTGGCACCGGCGCCGACGGATGGGTCAGCGACGGTCGAACAACGGCCGGCTGTGACACCGGAAGCTGAGAAACCGGCAGCTCAGAAACCGGCAGCTCAGAAACAGCTGGCTGGGCCAGCGCTTTGGCGGGCCGGGCATAGATCGACGCGACGGGCGGCGCCTCGTTGGTGGGGGCATCCGCCGCAGAACTATTCACGATGGTCGGGATGGATGCCGTGGCGTACCCGCCCTGACGTTCGTCGCGCACAATCTCGCCATGGACGAGTTCGATCACGCGACGCTGCATCTGGTCGACGATGCCGGCCTCGTGGGTAGCCATGATCACGGTGGTCCCGCCGGCGTTGATACTCGCGAGCAGGGACATGATCTCAGCGCTCGTGGTGGGGTCGAGGTTTCCGGTTGGCTCATCGGCCAGCAGAATCTGCGGCTTGTTCACGATGGCGCGGGCAATGGCCACGCGCTGCTGCTCCCCACCGGAGAGTTCGTGCGGCAGGCGCTGCGCCTTTTCGGCCAAACCGACCATCTTGAGGGTGTCCGGCACGGCTTCCTGAATGAAGCCACGGCTCTTGCCGATGACCTGCAGGCTGAAGGCGACGTTGTCGAACACGGTCTTGTTCGGCAGCAGGCGAAAGTCCTGAAAGACAACGCCCATGTTGCGGCGAAAATAGGGCACCTTGCGGTTGGAGATCGACCGCAAGTCCTGGCCGAGCACGTGAATGCTGCCGCTGGTCGGCTTCTCTTCCTTGAGCACGAGCCGCAGGCAGCTCGATTTGCCCGATCCGGAGGCGCCGACCAGAAAGACGAATTCGCCTCGCAAAATCTCGACGTCGATCGAGTTCAATGCCGGCCGAGTGGTGCCGGGATACTTCTTGGATATGTGATCAAAGCGGATCATAGCTCTTAGAGCCTAGGCATTCAGCAGCGTTTTCCCTACAGCGACATGCCCCGAGGGTGCCAAGCCTCAGTAACCGTTTAAGCGTCCGGCGCTTTCTTGCGCCAACGGATGCCGGCCGAGATGAATCCGTCCAGGTCACCATCGAAGACGTTGCTGGGGTTGTTCACTTCATACTCGGTGCGCAGATCCTTGACCATTTGGTAGGGCGCGAGCACGTAGCTGCGCATCTGGTCACCCCAGCTCGCGGTGATGTTGCCGGCGAGCTCTTTCTTGGTCGCGGCCTCTTTCTCGCGTTCCAGCACCAGCAAGCGCGACTGCAGCACGCGCATGGCGGCGGCGCGGTTTTGAATCTGGCTCTTTTCGTTCTGGCAGCTCACCACCGTGCCGGTGGGTAGGTGGGTGATGCGCACGGCCGAGTCGGTGGTGTTGACGGATTGGCCACCCGGGCCGCTGGAGCGGAAAACATCCACTCGAATGTCGCCGTCGGGTACCTCGATCGATTCGGTCTGTTCGATCAAGGGAACCACCTCGACCGCCGCGAACGAGGTCTGGCGTTTGCCGGCCGAGTTGAACGGACTCATGCGCACCAGGCGGTGGGTGCCGGCTTCGACGCTGAGCGTGCCGAAAGCGTAGGCCGCGTCAACCTCGAAGGTCGCGCTCTTGATACCGGCTTCTTCGGCGTAGCTGATGTCGAGCACGGTGGTGCGGTAGTCGTGTTGTTCCGCGTAGCGCAAATACATGCGCAGCAGCATCTCGGCGAAGTCGGCGGCATCCACCCCCCCGGCGCCGGCGCGAATGGTGATGACGGCGTTGCGTTCGTCGAACTCGCCGTTGAGCAGGGTCTGCACCTCGAGCTCGCCGAGTAGTTTCTGCAGGTTCGCGAGCTCTAGCGTTGCTTCGTCGGCCAGTTCCTGGTCGCCTTGGCCGTCATTGGCCATGTCCACGAGCACAACGAGGTCGTCGAGCCGGGCTCCGATGCTCTCGATGCGGGCCAGCTGGGATTGCCGGTGACTGAGGTCGCTCGTCACCTTCTGTGCGTGCTCGGTGTCGTCCCACAAATCGGGCATGCCGGCCTCGCCGCTGAGGTCGTCGATCTCCGCGCGCAGTCGATCAATGTCGATCACCGAGCGGATGTCGCCAAACGTGGTCCGCAGCGCGGCGATCTGTACTGAGAAATCCAAGTCAATCATGGTCCGTTCAGCCTACCGGGCGAAATTTGCGATGGGGCCGGGCGAGTGGCAACACCGGTCGACGATCACGGGCGGAATAGCCGAGGCCGGATAGCACGGGTGGAATGGCACTTCGAGTAGCATCGAAACCGATGAGCAACGCCGATAGCCCCTTCAGCCTGCGCTCGGTCGCACTGGTTGCGTTTCTGCCGACCCTGCTGTTTTCGATTGGCGAGGGCGCCATTATCCCCTTGATTCCGGTGGTCGCGAGCGACCTTGGCGCCTCCCTCGCCATTGCCGGCGTTATCGCCGCGATGGTCATGCTCGGCGAGCTGGTCGGCGATATTCCCAGCGGTTGGATCGTCTCGCGTATCGGGGAGCGCAACGCGATGATCTGGGCATCCGCTCTCACCATCGGTGCCGTGATCGTGTGCATGGCCGCGCCCAATCCGTTCGTGCTCGGCCTCGGCATTTTTCTGGTTGGGCTCGCCACGGCCATCTTTGCCCTCGCCAGGCACGCCTTCATGACCAACTATGTGCCGCTGGTCTACCGAGCCCGCGCGCTGTCAACGCTCGGCGGTGTGTTTCGAGCCGGCTGGTTCGTGGGCCCCTTTCTCTCGGCCGGACTTATCCACCTCACCGGCGGCACCCAGGCCGTGTTCTGGGTGTTCATCGTCTGCTGTGTCGGCGCGTCGGTCTTGCTGCTGCTCTTAGCCGACCCGTCAAAAACCTTCACCACTCCTTCCGCTGATAAGACCGTATTCGACACCACTGACACGAGCACGGGAGCGATCAGCAGCACCGGAACGGCGCGGCCGGCCGTAGCCGTGCAGGGGCTGTTCCAGACCATTTGGAGTCACCGCGAAGTACTCCTGCGGCTGGGCTCCGGCGCGGGACTGATCGGTGCGATGCGCGCCAGCCGCACGGTAATGCTGCCGCTCTGGGCGGTCAGCATCGGCATCAGCGCCCCCGATACCGCGCTCATCATCGGCATCGCCGGCGGCATCGACTTCGCCCTCTTCTATGTCAGCGGCCAGATCATGGACAGGTTCGGCCGCATCTGGAGCGCCCTTCCCTCGATGATCGGCCTCGGCGCTGGCCACCTGGCGCTCGCGTTCACCCACGACCTGCCGAGCAATGTGGAGTGGTTCATCGGCGTGGCCATGTTTCTCTCGCTCGCCAACGGTATCGGCAGCGGATTGCTGATGACGCTCGGCGCCGATCTGGCTCCGCGGCCGAATCCGGCGCCGTTCCTCGGTGCCTGGCGTTTCACGGCCGACTTCGGCAGCGCCGCAGCGCCCCTGGTCGTCGCCGGCATCACCGCTCTGGTCTCGCTCTCCGTGGCGAGCGGGGTGATGGGGGCGATCGGCCTCTGCGGTGCGGTTCTGCTGCGCCGCTACATTCCCCGGTACGCGCCGCACCGTCCGGGCCGTCTGCTCTAGCCGCACGAAAGCGACGCGAAGTTTTCCGCCCTCGACCAATGTTTTTCGTGCGCGGCAACTGGTCAGGTCTCGCCCGTGGCGAATTCAGGAAATTCACCGCGTGCGGGGTCCCGGGGCCCGGAATCGCACGGCTCGGGTTGACCAGGAAGTCGGATTTCCTGAATTAGCCACCAGGGTTGCTGGGCTACTCGCGACGCGTCGGTGCTGTCCGGGTGGAATGTTCCCAGCGGCCACGACGTTGTGGCAGGCATGCCCCTCATCGGAGAATACGAACCAAGCACCGCCCAGTGGGTGCGCGACCAGGTCGATCAGTACGAGAAGTCCGGTGGTACGGAGGGCACGACCCTGCGCGGCATGCCCGTCATCGTGCTGACGACGCTCGGTGTGAAAAGCGGCAAGTTACGCAAGGCGCCGCTCATGCGCGTCGAACACGAGGGCCACTATGCCGTCGTCGCCTCGCTCGGTGGCAGCCCGAAGAATCCGGTCTGGTACGCCAACGTCATCGCCCACCCCGAGGTTGAGCTGCAGGACGGCACGCAGAAGTGGGACATGCGCGCCCGGGAGGTCACCGGCTACGACAAGGCCATCTGGTGGGCGCGCGCCGTGGCGGCGTTCCCCGATTATGCCGATTACCAGGTCAAAACCGACCGCGAAATTCCGGTGTTCGTGCTCGAACCCATTACATAGGGGTGGCAAAACCTAGCACTCGAACCGGGTCCGGCACCCGCAAGGCGTCGATCGACCGCATCACGTTGCCCGAACTCGCCGACGACGGTGCGCGACTGCGCCCCGGTGACATCCGCGACACCGAACGCTACACAGGCGCGAACCTCGACGGCCGGGACCTGACCGGTATTTCGTTCCGGGAGTGTGAATTCGTGGGGGTATCCCTGCATGAGACCAAGCTGCGCGGGGCATCCTTTTCGGAGTGCCTGGCCACCGACCTGCACGCGCCGGTGTTCAGCGCGCCGCGATCCAACTGGCGTGACGTGCGCATCGACCATGCCCGACTCGGCTCGGTCGAGGCCTACGAGGCAATCATGCACTCGGTACACATCGACGGCTCCAAGCTCGATTTCGTGAACCTGCGAAACGCCACCCTGACCGACGTACTGCTCAGCAACTGCATCATCGACGAGCTCGACCTTGGAAGTGCCACCGTGCAGCGCCTCGAACTGCCGAACTGCCGCATCACCACGCTCGATGTTGGCGGCGCCAAGCTCAAGGACGTTGACCTGCGCGGGAGCGATTTCTCGGCTATCCACGGCCTCGATGGTCTGCGCGGGGCGACGATCGACGACGCTCAGCTCAGCCTGCTGGCGCCGCTACTCGCCGCCCACCTCGGACTGCGCGTCGAATAAAGCACCGTTTTCCCAGCGGATGCCCGGGGTCTCGACGTGCCCGCTCAGGGAATCGCGGTCGCGGTCAGCTCGAGGTCGGACGTTGGGCGATCGCGCTGGGTCGCGATCGCGGCCCCTGCGGCAACGCAGACCACGACGATGGCGATCTGTTGCAGCAGGGTGAACGTCTCTCCAAGCACGAGAACGCCGAAACCGGCCGCGATCACCGGGCCGAAGCTCGTAATGATCGCGTACAGGCGCGGGCTGATCCGCCGCAAGATATAGGTATCGAGCGTGTAGGGAAAGGCCGAGGAGACGACGCCGACGAGCAGGAGCAGTCCGACAACGCCCCAGGTGAAAGCCGACAGGTCGAGGGTGAACAACGCGATGGGAACCACGATCACGAGGCTGACCAGGCTCGCGATGGAAATGCCCTCGAGCCCGGGGAATTTGGTGGCCACCCGTCGGGTGAGCAGAATGTAGCATAACCAGGCGGCCGCCGCGGTGAGCGCGAGAGCAATACCGAGCAGGTTGAGCGTGCCGTCCGACCAGGTCAGCAGAAACACGCCGGCGGCCGCCGCCGCGGCGCAGATGAAGTCCAGAATGCGACGGCTGGTGACGAGGGCGAGAGCAAACGGTCCGAGAAATTCAATGGTCGCAGCAACGCCGAGCCCGAGCAGGCTAACGGCCTGGTAAAAACTGAGATTCATCACGGCGAGTACCATGCCCAGCGCCAGCGGCGGCCAGATCCGGCCCCAACTGAGATCCTTCAGTTGAGGCCTGGCCAGCGGCAGTACGACGATGACCATGACGATCTGCCGCGCCGCGACGACGACGGGCGAGCCGACCAACGGAATGAGTAGGCCGGCCACTGACGACCCGAAATTGATGCTGATCTCGGTGGCGACCTGAGCTCCCGCACCGCTCAGTTGGTCTCTCCTGGTACGCACACTGCTCCTGTCGGCGCCGTAATGGCACCTACAGAGGCTATCGCGCGCGGCATCCGCTCGTGGCCTGTGAACGCACAATGCATACGCGAGCGGTACCTACAGCTGCAGCGGAATGAACTGGTATTCGCTGGTCAAATGCTCATGCCGACAGGCGCCGCAATACAGCACGCCGAAGACGCGCATGGCGTCGACCCGCGAGGAACACTGAATCACCTTGGGGCCGCAGCAGGGCGATATCACCATGAACCCGCCTGATTCGGCCGGATCATGACCGCTCAATCCACGGTCGTGATGCACACCCTCGCACGGAAGTAGGGATTCAAAGTCAAGTTGCTCCAAGCTGCACTCATCAACGTCGTGTTCGTGCAGTAATGCATCCATGATTTCACAACCGTTCTTCGGTGGTGCTCAGCCGCCATATGAGCCACGTCAACCGGTGGCGACCTCCCGACTGAACGACGACCACAGGTCGCCGGCACTACCAACCGGGACCGGGGCTGGCACCTGTCGACTGCCGTACAAAGCGTGAAGCCCCCTACGAGGTAGGAGGCTTCCGTTGTCGACTACGTGTCTGTGCATCGTACGCTCCTAATCTGAAATTACCCGTGCGACTTTGCGGGGCTACCGGCCGCCTCACGCGAGAGCGGGATAAGTGTTGCTTCACGGGTGCTGAAGCACCACGTATCCCGCTCTCGCGGCCAGGGAAGAGTTAGTGGAATACCGCCCGGGAGACCACCGTGACCTCGAGCGGTACACCATCGGGGACCACGAGGGTGAGCACCGGCGGGCGCCACCACGATCGCAGGGTCACCGATGCGCTCAGCCCATCAACGGATGCCGCGCTCGTCACGACCAGGTCCTCGAACGACGCGTGCGGCACCAGAGCCAGATACTCGTCCACCGCCGCCGACACGTCGCCGGAACGCAGCAGCGGCCGCGGTCCGACGACGCCGACCTGCACCGCGTCGAGGGTGAACGCCTCCGATCCGGCGAGCACCGCACCATCGGCCAGGCTCAGCAGTCGTTTGTGGTCGAGGTAGAGCGACGTCGCGGACAGCGCCACGAGCACGAGGCTCAGGGCCAGAAAGCCGTAGAAGATGATCAGGAGTAGGGTCGAGCCGTCGTCATTTGCAGCGTGCATTCTGCTCATCCGGTGTTCCTAAACCGGGATACGATCTGCGTCGACGCCGCCTCTAGTGGCACGCTCGCACTCTGGCGGAGTGCCAGCAGGTCGGGAACGAGCGGCAGAGCAATGCCGATCCGCACAGTCACCGTCACCAGCCCGCGCGGGGCCAGACAGTGACTCGACCCGCCGGCGCACGTGATCCCGATCTCAGCGTCGCCCGCGTTCAGCCCGTAGTCCGCCAGCGCAAACGCGACGGCCCGCTGGGCCCGCGCGGTGGCCGTTACGCCATCCGGGGATTGCACGTACACCCGTGCCGCCTGCCGGGCTGCACCCTCTACAGCGAGCGCACCACCCTGCAGGGCCGACAGCGCGAGCACCAGATAGAAGAGGGGAACCAGCAAAATCATGCCGGCCGTGATGAACTCGAGCGAGGCCGAGCCGGCCTCCCGTACGCGCAGTACAGGCGCAAGCCACGAGCCAGGATCGACTTTCCTCAGCCTGTCACAGCGTTCACTCCAGCGATTCGACCGCTGCATGAGCGATCACCTCCAAGCCGCGCGGCGCACCGAGCAGTCCCATCAGCGGCAGCGGTGCGATCACGCGCACTTCGACGCTGGGGTACCCAGCACTCTCGCCGTACCGGGCCACGACATCGCTGGCATAGGTCGCTCCGACGGCCGTCGTAATCAGGTCCCGTGTTCGTTGCGCCCCCGCCGGCAGGCTGCTGTCGGCGAGGGTGGCGAAGCGTGCACCCTCGGCCGCGGCATCGAGCACGGTATTGCGAATGTGCAAGGCGAGGGCCAGCTGCATCACCATCAACGTCAGAAACGTCAGCAGTGACACCACCATGACGAACTCGGCCACAGCGGAACCCGCCTCGTCTCGCATCGAGTCGAGGCGCAGCATCCGCTTGCGGCGTGCGTACATGAACGGTCAGAAGCTGCTGACGCGATCCATGGCTTGCTGGAACACCCCGCTCAGGGCAGGGCCTGCGAGCCCCCAGATGATGATGACGAGCCCGGCCGTCATTAACGTAATCAGCACCCAGCCGGGAACATCACCGGTTTCGTCGCGGATGACACCCTTGAGGCGAAGCAGGATTCGGGACATGGCATTCTCTTTTCTCATAGTGGTGAGCGTGGTGCGTTTAGAATCCGGTCTGCAGAACCATCAGCCCGGGAAAAATAGCGAATAGTACGGTCATGGGCAAAATGAGAAAGACGAGCGGCACGAGCATCGCGACTTCTTTCTTGCCGGCTATCTCGAGCAGCGACCGCTTGGTCTGCTCGCGGGAATCCTGCGCTTGGGCGCGCAACACCTCGGCGAGCGGCGAGCCCCGATCCAGGGCACCGGTGACCTGATCAACGAACCGGGTCACTTCCGGCAACGCGATGGCGCGCGACAGTCCCTGCAGCGCGACCCCGATCGGCACGCCGGTGTGTACCTCGGCGATGACGCCACCGAATTCGCGGGACAGCTCCCCCGAACTCGTGCGGGAGACTCGTCGGATCGAATCGAGGATGCCTTCCCCGGCTGACAGGGACAGCGTGAGAAATTCGAGAATGGTCGGCAGCTCACTGCGCATGCGCGCCAACCGGGCGGTCGCCGCACGCTGCAGTAGCCAATCGCACAGTACCGCGCCGCCGATTCCGGCCAGGAACGGCACCACGAGTCGGGCTGGCAAGGGAAGCTGGGCCAGCACCGCGATGGTGATTACCGTTCCCGCGGCGAAGGCCAACAGGGCCCACACAAGTTGCCCCGAACGAAACTCATCCACCGTTTTGTGTGACCCGGACTGGTGCAGGCGCCGCGCGATGGTCTCGCTGCCGCCGAGCAGACTCGACAGGCCGCGGGTGAGCGCACCGAAGATCGGCCCGAACAGGCTCCCGAACACGGGGATCGGATTGACCGTTCGGCGGGCGGCGATGCTGCGTGCTTCGACGGAGACATCGAGAATATAGGGCACCACGCGATCGATCAGGCGCGGGCGGGTCAGGCGCGGCATCAGGCTCACCAGGGACCATAAACCAACGCCGAGGCAGCTGCCGCACAGCACGGCCCAGCCCAGCGCAGTTGAACTCAGCGCGGCGCTCATCGGGTGCGCCAGCCTTCTACGAAAACCATCGGCGTTCCTCCGGTAAGCGGCCGAGCGCGATCATGATGCGGTAGGCAATGACCGACAGGGCCAGGCCGCTCGCGATCACGGCAACGCCGGCCGAGGAGTTATAGGCGACGGCAGCTTCGGGCCGAGAGGCGAGCAGAACGAGGATGATCCAGGGCGCCGCCACTCCCAGTCTGGCAGCGCTCACCACCCAGGATTGGCGGGCTTCCACCTCGAGCCGCACCGCGGCATCCTGGCGCAGCCAGGCCGCGAGGCTGCGCAGCACCACCGTGAGGTCGGTGCCGCCGACCTCACGCGCCATGCGCAGGGTCTCTAAAATACGATCCGCCACCGGGTCGGCAAGGGAACGTTTGAGCTCGTCGACGCAGTAGCTGAAGTTGCCGGTCGCCCGGTATTCGCGCTCGAACTGGATAAAAGCGCTGCGGGTGGCGACCGGCCCGGCCTGCGCGAGGCTGCTCACGCTGTCTGGCAGAGCCAGGCCAGAGCGCAACGCCGAGACCAGATGGTCGACGACGTCTGGCCAGACCGTGCGGTTGGCCCGACGCCGGGCAGCTGCCCGCCAGGAGACAATCAACCACGGCAGCAGCAGCCCAACGAGGCCAGCGACCATGCTCAGGGCCCGCACCGCGAACAATCCATGTGCCAGGGCAGCGGATGCGACCCCCACGATGGCAGACACCGCTAGAAACGCCGATACCGGCACAGATCCGAGGCCACCCTGAACCAGGCGCACGCGCATCCGCTCGCCGACCCCGGTACGTTCGCCCGCGGGCGCTTTACCGCCCGGCCAGAGGAACGGCCCGAGCAGCAGCACCAGACCAGATCCGAGCAGGCACCCCAGCACGAGCGTCATGCGGCCCCCTGCCGCAGCACCAGTGCCGGGTCGACGCCGGCGGCACGAAACTTGGCGAGTTTGGTCGGGTGTGAGCCGGTCGGTTCCAGGTGGCCGTGCGGCGATAGAAACAGCGGACTCGCTTCGATCGTCGAACCGGCCAGCTGGCCGCTCGGCGCGATGATCTCGCTGACGCGACGGTGTCCGTACCGGTCGATCTCGCAGTGCACCACGATGTCGATGCAGCCAGCCACGGTCGGCAGCACGAACGACGAGTCGATATTGCGGCCGGCCAACAGCGGCAGCGTCGACAGCTTGGCGAGCGCATCCCTGGCGCTGTTGGCGTGAATGGAGCACATGCCGGGAAGTCCACTATTCAGAGCTATGAGCAGGTCGAGGCTTTCCGCCTCGCGCACCTCGCCGACCACGAGTCGGTCTGGCCGCATGCGCAGCGACTCCTTGATCAGTCGGCGCAGGGTGATCTCGCCGGTTCCCTCGAGGCTCGGTTGCCGGCACTGCATCGCCACGACGTCACGGGCCGACAGATCAAGTTCGAAGGTCTCCTCGACGGTCACGATGCGCTCACCGGGCCGAGTCGATGAGAGCAGGGCGTTCAGCATGGTCGTTTTGCCGGTCTGAGTGGCCCCGGAGACCAGAATGTTCTGCCCGCCCAGCACGCACACCCGCAGAAAATCGGCCGCCTGCTGGGTGAGCGCGCCGAGCCCGACCAACTGGTTTAGATCGCGGATGCGCCGGGTGAACTTGCGAATGTTCACCGCCCAATGTTTGCGCGTGATATCCGGAATCACGACGTGCAGCCTTGAGCCGTCAGGCAGCGATGCATCCACGAACGGCGACGAGAGATCCACCCTTCGGCCGGATGTCTGCAGCATCCGCTCGACCAGGTCGCGCACGTCTTGCTCGCCGAGCAGCAGCGTGGTCAGTTCAGACACCCCGTCGCGGGCGACAAACACCCGGCCGGGGCCGTTGATCCAGATTTCCTCAATATCAGGATCGTCGAGGAAGGGCTGCAGCACACCAAAGCCGGTCAGCACCGCCACGACTTCGCGAGCTGCCTGATGCTCGTCGGCGATCATCGGCGCGTGTCCGCTGAGGGCGCGCTCGCTGTAGCGGCGCACTTCGTCGCGCACATACTGCTCAGCGAGCGCGTTATTGGACGCGAGGTCGACGCCTTCGCGGCGCACTCGCAGCCGCACTTGCTCTGTGATGATACGAACGGCTTCGGTCATCCCAGCATGATGGCCTCATTTTCAATTCTTCGTAAAAGTTATCCACAGGGCTTGTTTTTCCGTATCGCGAGCACCAAAAATGGTCGCAACGGATGCCGCGGCATCCGTTGCGACCATCCGTCGCGATCAGAGCCGCGCGGTTAGTACACCGTTAGCGGGCCGACCAGCCGCCGTCCATCGTGTAACTTGACCCGGTGACCATCGCGGCCGCGTCTGAGGCCAGCCAGGCCACGAGCGAGCCCACCTCGTTCGGCTCGACCAAGCGCTTGATCGCACTCTCGGTGAGCATGATCTTGCTCAGCACCTCGGACTCCGGTATGCCGTGCACGAGAGCCTGGTCGGTGATCTGCTTCTCGACCAGGGGCGTACGCACATAGCCGGGAGCCACACAATTGCTAGTGACCCCGTGCGCGCCGCCCTCCAGGGCGGTCACCTTCGAGAGCCCCTCGAGACCGTGTTTGGCCGACACGTATGCACTCTTGAAGGGCGACGCGCGAATGCCATGGACAGACGACACGTTGATGATGCGCCCGAAATTCGCCGCATACATCTGCGGCAGTACCGCCCGAATCAGCAGAAACGGCGCCTCGAGCAGGAGCGTGAGAATGTTGTGAAAATCGGCCGGCTTGAAGTCCTGAATGGGGTTGATGCGCTGAATTCCGGCGTTGTTGACCAGAATGTCAACACCGGCCAGGGCTGGTGCCAAAACTTCGTCGGTGAGGGCATCGGTGTCCATGAGGTTGACGGTCCAGATCGACCCGCCTACCTCCTCGGCCAGGGCCGTGGCGCCTGTCTTATCAATGTCGGCGACGACAACATGGGCACCAGCGGCGGCGAGCGTCCGAACAACGGCGGCGCCAATTCCACTGGCACCGCCGGTGACGACGGCGCGCCGCCCTGCGAGGGGTTGTGTCGCGGCATTGGCGGCATCGGTGAGTTCAGTCATGATGTTCCTTTGATTGCGCGGGGCAGGTCGGAGAGAGTCGGGCACCATTGGCATCCCGCCCCTCCGGCTTGCAATGAGTTGAGCCGGGTTATTTTCCGGTGTTGACCGGATCGAGCCCGTGCTTGCGAGCATCCACGGCGTCGACCTCGCGCAGTGACACTCCCGCAGTCTCCTTGAGGGTGACCACGGCGACCACCGTAATGGCGCAGGCGATCATGATGTAGATCGCAACCGGAACCCAGGACTCATACCGCTGCAGCAACGCGGCTGCGATGATCGGCGCCATGGAGCCGGCCAGAATGGACGTGACCTGGTAGCCGAGCGACACTCCCGAATAGCGCATGCGAGTCGGGAACATTTCGCTCATGATCGCCGGCTGTCCCGCGTACATCAGGGCGTGGAAGCAGAGCCCGACCGTGACGGCGACAATAATGAGCAACGGGTTCAGGGTGTCGAACAGGGGGAAGGCGAAGAATGCCCAGCTGGCGCCGAGCACAGCTCCGGCGAGGTAGACGGGCTTTCGCCCCAAACGGTCGGAGAGGCGACCGACCTGCGGAATCACAATGAAGTGCACGAGGTGCGCGACCAGCAGGGCGATCAACAACTGGCCGGTGTCATACTCGTGCACCGTCTTCAGGTAGACGATCGTGAAGCTCACGATGATGTAGTACAGAATGTTTTCGGCAAAGCGCAGGCCCATGGCTCCGAGGATGCCCTTGGGGTACTTGCGCACGACCTCCAGCACGCCGTAATTGACGGCCTTTTCGGCCTCGACCTTCTCGCGGGCTTCGAGAAAGATGGGAGCTTCACTGACGTGGGTGCGAATGTAGTAGCCGATCACGACGATGATCGCGGAGAGCCAGAACGCCACGCGCCAGCCCCAGCTGAGAAACTGCTCTGGCGGAAGGAGCCAGGTCATGGTGAGCAGCACGATCGTGGCGAGCAGGTTACCAACCGGAACGGCGGCTTGCGGCCAGCTCGACCAGAAGCCACGGGACTGGTTCGGGCTGTGCTCGGCGACGAGAAGAACCGCGCCACCCCATTCACCACCGACGGCGAAGCCCTGGATGAAGCGCAGGGCCACGAGTAGCGCTGGCGCCCAGTAGCCGATGGTGTCGAATCCGGGCAGACAGCCCATCAGAAAGGTGGCGGCACCAACCATGATGATGGTCACCTGCAGCGTGTGCTTGCGGCCGAGTTTGTCACCGATTTGACCGAAGACGATGCCGCCAAGAGGCCGGGCGATGAAGCCGACCGCGTAGGTGAGGAAGGCGGCGATGATGCCGTCAAGCTCGCTGCCGGCGTTGGGAAAGAAAACCGTGCCGAAGACCAGACTGGCTGCCGTGGCGTACAAGAAGAACTCGTACCATTCCACGACCGTACCCACCATGGAAGCGGCGACGATCTTCTTCAGGCCGGACTTTTCAGTTTCGCTGGCAGCGTTGCGCGTGGCTTTGCCGGAACCGGCAGCCCCCACGCGTTGATTGACACTCATTGTCTGTCTCCTCTGTGTCGTCGATGACACGTAGTTGCGGTGAGATGGTGCGGGACGATTGCGGTCGTCTGAACAGAATCCCGACCTGACTGAGTATTCCCGCACAACGGGCCGGCCATCAAGGGCCAAAAAGACAGAGCCGATGTGCATAATTGCAGATCGCGCACCGCGGCGGGATGCCCGCCCCAAATTCACACAGGCGTTGCACGGCCAATTCATATCCGGTTCCTAAGAGTTCACTCACTGTTTACTCATCCGTACCTCACGGGCAAGCCGGAATCTGATTTTACGACCACGAGGGTCGACAGCCGGGAGGAATGCCATGGTCACCAGGATTGCTTTGTATTCGCACGATTCGATCGGACTGGGACACGTGCGGCGGAACCTCGCCATCGCGCACGCACTGTCGTTACACCTTCCGTCCATCACCGACGAACCGGTGAGCGGACTTCTGGTCACCGGACAGAGTGCCGCAACGTCCTTCCCCACTCCCGCCGGTTGGGACTGGTTGGTGCTGCCCGGCATCACCACCGGTGTTGACGGCTACCGCCCGCGTCATCTCACACTGGGCATCGACACGATGACGTCGATTCGCGCCAGCATTCTGCGCGTCGCCCTGCGCGAGTTCGCCCCCGACCTGTTGATTGTTGATCGGCACGCACTCGGCGCCCGCCGAGAACTCGAAAGCGCCCTGGTGAGCCTGCGCTCAACCCGGCCCGAGTGCGCCATCGTGCTTGGCCTTCGGGAAGTGCTCGACCGTCCCGCCGTCGCCCTCGCCGAGTGGCGGGCCATCGGCGGCGCCAGCGCCATCCGACGGTTGTTCGACGCGCTCTGGGTGTACGGCGACCCGCGCGTGCACAATGCGTTCGAGACCGGGGAAATCCCGTCCTCGCTACTCAACCTCGCGGTGCATACCGGCTACCTCGCCAACGGTCGGCCGATCGGGCACGCGCCGAGCGACAGCGAGCCCTTCATACTCACCACCGTTGGCGGCGGTTCCGACGGTCATCGTCTCGCCTCGGCTGCGGCCCGTGCGACCGCGCCACCCGGGTATCGACATTTGGTCGTGACCGGCCCACAGATGCCCGACGCCCATCATGCCGAGATCACGTCCGTGGCACGCGAGGGCACGAGCATCCTGCGTTCGGTTCCGGATGCCCTCGCCTTACTCCGCCGCGCAGCCGCCGTCGTGTGTATGGGCGGATACAACTCGATCAGCGAAGTGATGACGACCGCTGCGCCCACCCTGGTCGTACCGCGCGAGGCCCGACGGCAGGAGCAGACGATTCGCGCCGCAGCACTGGCCCGCCGCGGACTCGTCGAGACCGTGACGACAGACACCGCGACTCCGGCCTTCCTGTCGGCCTGGTTCGCTGCGAACGTCGGCCGGGTCGTTCCGCGCAGCGCGGTGAACCTCGACGGCCTCGAGACAGTCGCCGTGCTCGCGGCGGCACTACTCAATTCCAAACAGCGGGTTCGCGAACCCGCGGAGGTGCAACATGCTGTCTGACCATTCCGGATCCCCTCGGATCGGCTACGTGCTCAAAATGTATCCCCGGCTCTCGGAGACGTTCGTCGTGTCCGAGATCCTCGCCCGCGAAGCCGCCGGTGAGAATCTGGTCATCTTCTCCCTGCGGCCGCCGGTCGATTCGCGCTTTCATGCGGAACTGGCCCGCGTCGCTGCGCCGGTCGTCTATATCGACCGGCCGTGGAAGACCTCCCTGCTCTGGGCGGAATTCCAGTCCACAGCCAAGACCGGCGTCGGGTCGGCAATGTCCGCCTGTCTTGACGAGCTGCTGCTAGCCGACGTCGACGACGCGGTGCAGGCCGTCAGCCTGGCCCGAGCCGTCAGGGAACACGGCATCACCCATCTGCACGCCCACTTCGCCTCGGTCGCCACAACGGTGGCCCGCCTGGCGTCGCTGCTCACGGGGGTGCCGTACTCCTTCACGGCTCACGCCAAAGATCTCTTCCACGAGTCGGTGGACCCGGCGGACCTGGCTGTGAAGCTGGCCGGGGCCCATCATGCCGTCACGGTGAGCGAGTACAACTTCGACTACCTGTGTCGCCGGTTCCCGGCCGAGACCGTACGATTGCACCGGGTTTACAACGGACTGGAACTCGCCCGCTTTCCATTCACCGAGCACCGACCACGCAGTGGGCCACTCGCGGTGGTCGCTGTTGGTCGCCTGGTCGAGAAAAAGGGCTTCAGCCTGTTGGTCGATGCGGCGCACGCACTGCATCACAGCGGCGTCGCGCTGACCGTGGACATTGTGGGCGGGGGCGAACTAACCGGGGCTTTGAGCGAGCAGATCCATCGTCTCGGACTGTTCGGTATCGTGCGGCTGCTCGGCCCGGTCTCGCAGAACGAGGTGGTCGTGCGGCTGGCCACCGCTGACCTGTTTGTCGCGCCCTGCATCGTCGGCGGCGACGGAAACGCCGATGGGCTCCCCACCTCCATCCTCGAGGCGATGGCCCTCGGCGTTCCCTGCATTTCAACGGATGTGACGGGTATCCCCGAGATCGTCCGCGCGGGAGAGACCGGCATCCTGTGTCGCTCCGGCAGTCTTGACGACCTGGTGGCTGCCATGCGCGGGGCCGCCGATCCCGCCGCGAACCTCGGCCGGCTCGCCCGAAACGCCCGCCGGGTGGTCGAGGAGTCGTTCGATTCTGCCCGCCAGGCCCGAGCACTGGGCACGTTGTGTACCCGCACCGACTCCGATGCGAGCCAACCGGCGCATCAACCGGCGCCACTCGAACCGATGGCGGTGGCCTGATGCGCGTCGCCTATCTGTGCGTCGACCCCGGTGTTCCCGTCTTCGGCACGAAGGGCTCCTCGGTGCACGTGCAGGAAGTGGTGCGCACCTTCCGGGAACGCAATATGCCCGTGACCGTGTACTGCACCCGGCGTGGCAGCGACATACCGGCTGACCTGCATGACCTCCCCATCGTTGTGCGCACGGTAGCGGCCAGTCAGTCACCAGCCGAACGGGAACGCGCCATCGCCAGCGCCGCGCAGAGCCTCGCCGACGCCGCGATCGAAGACGGATGCGACCTCGTCTACGAGCGCTACTCCTTGTTCAGCACGGCCTCGGCCGTCATCGCCCGCGCGACGGGGTCCCCGGTGATCCTCGAAGTCAACGCCCCGCTCATCGATGAACAGCGCACGCATCGCACCCTCGTCGATGAGGCCGGCGCCCGTGCCGACACCAGGCGGGTGGTGACGGCCGCAGCCGTGGTCGTGTGCGTCTCCGAGCCCGTCGCCGCCTGGATTCGACCCTTCACACCATCGCCCGGTCGTATCACGGTCGTCCCAAATGGTGTGAATACCCGGCGTATCGTGCCCCGAGCGCACTCGTCGGTGACGACCGGGTTCACCGTCGGCTTCATCGGCACCTTGAAACCGTGGCACGGCGTCGATATATTGATCCGCGCCACGGCCCGGGCTGAATCTGCCGCACGCGAGCACTCCGGTCGGCTCGCCGCCGAACCGCCCTGGCGCCTGCGCATCGTGGGTGATGGGCCAGAACGAGCAGCGCTGCGCCAGTTGGCTTCGAAATACCCACTCGACGTGGAGTTCACCGGGGCTGTGGCTCCGGAACGGGTGCCCGAACTGCTGGCCGGCTTCGACGTGGCCGCCGCACCGTATCCGGTCGGCCACGATCAGTACTTCTCCCCCCTCAAACTCTACGAGTACCTCTCCGCGGGACTCCCCGTGATCGCTTCGGCGGTGGGCCAGATTCCCACTGTCGTCGTCGACGACTGCACCGGGCTGCTCGTGCCGCCCGGCGATGAGGTGGCCTTGGCGGGTGCACTCGGCCGGCTGAACGACGATCGTGCCCTGCGAGTGCGACTGGGCCGCGCCGCACGCACACTCGCCGTCGAGCGGCATGACTGGTGGGCAGTAGTAGGCCGGATCCTCGACCACCTCAGCGCGGCCGACCAGGCGCAACGGAAGACCGGGCCCGCCGCCGCGTTCGCGCCGCAACCCGCGCCGATGATCGGCGGCCGACGATGACGCGCTCACGCGAGCCCAGTGCCCTGCGCCAAAGCCTGCACATCGTCCGCCCCCATATCGGACGGCACTGGAAACTGGTCACCGGCGGCCTCATCGCGCTGCTTCTCGAGGTCGCGCTGTGCGTTCTCGAACCGTGGCCGGTGAAATTCGTGATCGATTCGGTCACGGCCAGTCTCGGCGCCACCCTGCCGGCCGGCTCAACCACGCCGCCGGCGACCATCGGGCTGCTACTCGCCTGCGGAGGACTTCTGGTCGCACTGACGGCGGGGCGCGCCGCGACCAGCTATCTGAGCACGGTGGCATTCGCCCTCGTCGGATCTCGCGTCGCGACCGACCTGCGCACGCGGGTGTTCGCCCACGTCCAGGAGCTCTCCCTGCGCTACCACGCGGCGACCAGGTCCGGCGATACCGTGCAACGCCTGGTCGGAGACATCGGCCGGCTGCAGGAAGTCGCCGTCACAGCCGGGCTTCCGCTGGTCGGCAACGTGCTGACGTTCTTCGTCCTCGCGATCGTCATGGTCGTGTTGGATCCGCTCCTCGCCCTCGTCGTTGTGGGCGCGGCGGTCGCGTACCTGTTGTCGTCGCGACGCAGTTCACGTGCCATCACCTCCGCCTCCCGCACTACCAGGAAGGGCGAGGGGTCGCTCGCTAATACCGCGGCCGAAACGCTCGATGCTATCCGGGTGGTCCAGGCATACGGTCTAGAGCACACCGTCTCCGGAGCCTTCCGCAGCGGCAATGAGACCGCGCTGCGCGAGGGGATCAAAAGTCGTCGTCTGGCTGCCGGGCTCGAACGCCGAACCGACATCATCGTCGGAGTCGCGACCGCGCTCGTGCTCGCCGGAGGCGGATGGCGCGTCATCGACGTGCAGATGACTCTCGGCGAACTGGTCATGTTCCTGATGTATCTCAAGATCGCCATGAAGCCGCTGCGCGACCTGGCCAAGTACACCGGGCGTATCGCGCGGGCCACGGCCTCGGGCGAACGCATCGCCGACCTCCTCGACGAACCCATCGAGGTATTCGATTCGCCGACCGCGCGGCCACTCGGCCACAGCGACGGACGGTTGACGTTCCATGACGTGCACGCTCCAGACGGCTACGGCCGGCCGTTGTTCGCCGGGCTGTCGCTCGAGATTCCGGCGGGGCAAAACGTGTGCCTGCTCGGTCCGTCCGGCTCAGGCAAGTCCACCCTGGTCGGACTGATCCTACGCATGGTCGACCCGACCTCCGGCAGCGTACGCATTGACGGCACCGACGTGCGTGAGGTGACGCTGAGCAGCCTGCGCGGGCAGGTGTCGATCCTGCTACAGGACTCCGTGCTGTTCGCCACGACCGTGCGGGAGAACATCCGCTATGGCCGCCTGGACGCGACCAACGCCGACGTCGAGGATGCGGCCCGGATTGCCAATGCCGAGGAATTCATCACGGCCCTTCCCAGCGGCTTCGAGACGGTACTCGGCGGCCGTGGCAACACCCTGTCGGGCGGCCAGCGTCAGCGCATCGCCATCGCCCGTGCAGTCCTGCGCGATGCCCCCATCGTCATCCTCGACGAGGCCACGACCGGGCTCGACCCCAGCGGTCGCAGCGTCGTCGAAGCCTCGATGGACACCCTCATTCGGGGTCGAACGGTCATCACGATCACCCACGCCTCCCACGCCGTGCATCGCGCGGACCGGGTGCTGTGGCTTGAAGACGGTCGGATCGTCGAGGATGGGTCCCCGACAGAACTTCTCAAGTCACCCAGCAGCCGGCTGTCCCAATGGCTGGCCGAGCAGGAGACGACCGATCGGATCCGGTCATGACGATCGCGGCCGGAACCGGCCCGCTGCCGAACGGCCGCGCCACAGCGCGGTCTCGCGCCGCTGAACAGGATCTGATCACGCGGGATCCCCGCGTGGCGGCGCTCCGAGTGGTTTTCAACGACGACGAGGAGCTGTCCGCCGCACTGAGCCACCCGGCACACGTCACCCGCATCCGCTACAAGCCGGCATCGAGCGTGGTGATCACCTATTCCAGCGACAGCACCGCCGACCCGCACGACCGGTGGGGTGACCACGGCTGGCTCGCCAGCTATGTCGACGACAGGAAGGTGAGCAAGAGTCTGGTGGCCGCGCGACGCGGCAACGCCGCTGCCGCGCGAGTGGAGGGCATCCAGGGAACCGTGCACGGCACGGCATCGGCTGACCGCAGGCTCGCCGGCACTCTCGCCCGGCTTGATCAGGCATGCCCTGAACTGACCGCAGCATCGACCCTGCTCCGGCACAACCCGCACCGGCGGTTGCTGCTGCGCACGACGGGGGCGACCGATCTCGTCGTCAAGGTCACGCCGCGCACCCACCGCGCAAGTACCGACCTGCAATTTCGTCAGATCGAATTTCTCGATCACCTCCTTTCCGAGGGGATTCCGGTCGTTGGGTTATGGCATCCCGGAGGCCTGCGTGATGTCGTCGCCGGGCAGTGGTGGGGTACCGGTGACCTCGCCGCCGTCCAAAGCACGGATGCGGCGGGTGCGGCCGGGCAGGCGCTGGCAGCGCTGCATTCCCTCCGCCTGGCACCCGGCCAGTTTGCGATCGGCGCCCGCATCGTCGACCCGGCGCTGGCGCGATCCGAATCCGTGCGCGCGGCCGGCGCCATCGCGGTCGTTCTGCCCGAATTCGCCCAACGCGCGCACCGACTGGCCGACGCGATCAACGATCGCCGTTCCGCATCGGACCGGCCCAGCGATCCAGTTCTCACTCACGGGGACTTCTCGCCCGATCAGGTGCTCGTCGGACCCGGCGAGATCCGTCTGGTTGATTTCGATCGGGCGGGCTGGTCGGATCCGGAACGCGACCTTGGTTCGTTCGCCGCGGCCGCCATCATGCTCAGGAGCCCGGACCTCGCTGTGGCCCTGTTTGACGGCTACGCCGGCGCGGGCGGCGAACTGCACCCGGATGCGATCCACGACTGGCTGGCTCACGCGCTGCTCAGCCGCGCCATCGATCCATTCCGATACCGGGCCCCGGACTGGGTCGGTGACGTCGAACGCATTCTCGCCGCTGCCGAACAGGTGCTGGAATGATGATGTCCTCACTCCCCCCCAGCGCCGACGACGACGGAACCACCTGGCAGATTGAACGCGCCTGGCCCGATCGTCATAGCGGAGCGACCTTCGAGGCGCGGGCCGCACACAACGGTCAGGTACGCGGCGGCCGTTGGACACCGTCCGGCGGCGCCGTCCTCGGCCGTTTCGGCCACGACGACCAGCTCCCTGACCTCGCCGCTGCCGCCCGATCGGGTTGGATTCTGGTGCACCGCCCCGGCCGTCGCGCCGTCGTGCGTTCCGCAGATGGCTCGAGCTACGCCAAGGTCTTTCGGCCGGGGCGCGCTGCAGCTGCAGTGGCGGCAATGCAGAACGTCGAGGGGCTGGCATCCGCTTTCCGACGGCCGCGCATCGTGGCGGTGACGAGAGATGTCGTCACCTGCTCCGCCGTTCCCGGACGCTCACTGCATGATCTCGGAGCGGATCCGGCCGCTGGCCACGAGTGGGGTCACGCCTGGCAAGCCTGGCGCAGCGCATGGGTGGATTCGATCGGCTCCGCGCCGGCAGATCCGTCACTTCCGGCGCACGATGCGTGCGCTGAAGCAGCCATCGTCCGGTCGTGGGCGTTGAACCTGACCAACCTCGACCCGTCACCCGCGTCGTCTCGCCTCGTGCAGGTCGCAGATCGAGTTGCCGCCGGGTTAATCGCTGGAACAGCCGACGCATTGCGCCCGGCCCATCGAGACCTGCACGACAAGCAGATTCTGTGGGATCCCTCGCACGGTATCGGTCTGATCGACTTCGACACCGCGGCGAATGCGGAGCCTGCTCTCGACCTGGGTAATTTGCGCGCGCACCTGGCGCTTCGCGAGCGGCAGGGACTTCTCAGCTCCGAACGCCGCAGGTACGCCACACGCCTGATCGATTCGGTCGCCGACGAGCTTCACGTCTCCCCCGAACGCGTGAACGCATACGAAACTGCGGCTTGGTTTCGTCTCGGCTGCCTCTATGCCTTCCGACCCCGATGGGCCGCCCTCGCCGCGGTACTGCGTGCCGAAGCCTGCCGACAGCCGAGTGCTTGTGCATAATTGCGTATGACCTTTCCGCCGGCTGGCACCGCTCCCAACCCCGATGATCTCCTCATCTTTCTCGCGGTCGCCCGCACCGGCCGATTCACGACCGCGGCTGAGACCCTGGGCCTGAACCACACCACGGTGTCTCGGCGCATCAGCGCCCTAGAAAGGGCCCTCGACGGCCGTCTGTTGGCCCGCGCGGTGGGTGGTTGGGAACTGACCGAGCTCGGAGAACGCGCCCGCACCGCGGCCGAGGGGGTGGAATCGGCCGTCAGCCTGCTGCGTGGTTCCGACGCCGAAGCCCAACAGATCTCCGGGGTGGTGCGCATGTCGGCGACGGACGGTTTCAGCGCCTATATAGCTGCCCCGGCCGTGGCCGTACTGCAGCGCCGGCATCCGCTATTGCGAGTCGAAATCGTCACCGTCACCCGCCGCGCCCTACAGCACCGTTCGGGGCTGGATATCGAAGTCGTGGTGGGTGAGCCGCAGGTGCATCGGGCCGAGTCGATCCTGCTCGGCTATTACAGCCTCGGGATGTACGCCTCACGGCGCTACCTCGAGGCCCACGGCACACCGGTCAGCATTGCCGAGCTGACCGAGCATCCGCTCGTCTATTTCGTGGATTCCATGCTTCAGGTCGACGACCTCGACGCCCCCCGGAGGCTTGTGCCGCAGATGCGGGAGTCGCTCAGCTCCACCAATGTGTTCGTGCACGTCGAGGGAACCCGGGCTGGAGCCGGAATTGGATTTCTGCCCTGCTTCATGGCCGATCAACATGCAGACCTGGTGCGCCTCCTTCCGGATGATTTTCAGGAACGACTGCCGTACTGGATGGTCTTACGCACCGAATCATTGCGGCTGCCGGCGGTCGCAGCGCTCGTAGCGGCGCTCCGCGCACAAATGGAGTCCTATGCGTCGGCACTGCTCGGCCGTAACGCACTGCAGGGACAGACCCAGCCAACTAGACCCCACCAACTAGATCCCGGCGCGCGGCTGGCCAACTAGACTAGGAAGGCACCAGCGGGAGTGGTGGAATTGGCAGACACGCAGGATTTAGGTTCCTGTGCTTTCGAGCGTGGGGGTTCAAGTCCCCTCTCCCGCACATGGTTCGCATTTCAGCACTGGACGGCAGGTTGAACGACGTCCTCTCCCGGAGGAGGGGCGCCGTCGCCTGCTTATTTGGAGCCTGGTCGTCGCCAAAACGACGCTTTTTCTCGGGCGTTCATCACGGGTGACTCGCTGCGGATGTCGCAGCCCACGGCCCTGGGACCAGCCCACAACGCCTGTCGTGCCCCCTGTTTCCACGGGTCGGCAGCCCGACGTTCTCTCACCATTGGGCGATACCCTGTGTCTCGGTATCCGCCGTCGTTACCCAAACGTCTACCCGTCGCCGACTGGAGTTCACCCGCGTGATTCACACCGCTTTGATTCCTTGGCTCGACCCGACCCAGATCATCGAATCCGCCGGGCCGTGGGCGTTACTCGTCGTCTGTGCGATCGTCTTTGCCGAGACCGGCCTGTTGGTCGGTTTTCTGCTGCCGGGCGATACCCTGCTCGTCATCACCGGCCTGCTCGCGTTCCCCGCCGCCGGAGTCATCCAAATCGACATCTGGTGGGTGGCATTGGCTATCGGGTTTGCTGCTTTTCTCGGCGGTGAAGTCGGCTACCTCATCGGACATAAATTCGGTCCGCGCGTTTTTGAACGCAAGGAATCCGGACTGTTCAGCATCAAGAACGTCGATCGCACCAACGCCTTCTTCGTTCGATTCGGCGGCGTCGCCGTCATCGTCGCCCGGTTCGTCCCGATCGTACGCACCTTTGCGCCGGTTGCCGCCGGCGTCGGGCATATGAACTACCGCAAGTACACGCTGTACAACCTGATCGGAGCACTGTTATGGGGCACCGGGCTAACCTTCGGCGGGTATTTTCTCGGGTACATTCCGCCGGTGGCCGACTTCGTCACGGCGTACATTGACCTCATTCTGCTCGGCGCGGTCGTCGTCACCCTGATTCCTACGGTGTATCACTACTTACAGTCGGTCCTGAAGGCCCGCCGCCTGCGCGATCAGGCCAGGGACGCGACCAGCAGCGCGCGACTGGCTTCCGACACATTCAACACGAACCACACTGGTCGTCACGAAGGCTAGGTCGTGAGCTGCGCGTCAGCGGTGCTGCGTATCTTCGTGCTCGGCGTGCTCGGCCGGTTCCAGCTGAAAGGTCGAGTGGGCGACGTCGAAGTGCCGGCTCAGGCATCCAGACAATTCGTCGAGCAGGGCGTCGGTGCCCGCAGCGAGCACCGTCGGCTCCACGACGATGTGCGCGGTGAACACGTGCGCTCCGCTCGTGATCGCCCAGACGTGCACGTCGTGCACGTCCACGACGCCGCTCGTGCCGAGCAGATGGCGCCGAATCTCGGAAACATCGGTGTCGGCCGGCGTTGACTGGCTGAATACGCGCACCACGTCTCGCAACAGCAGATAGGCTCGCGGCACGATCATGGCGGCGATGACCAGCGAGGCGATGGCATCCGCTTGACCAAACCCGGTTGAGAGGATGACGATGGCCGCGACGATCACGGCGACCGACCCCAGTGCGTCGCCGAGCACCTCGAGGTACGCGCCGCGCATATTGATCGACCCGGCTGCGGCGGGGCGCAACAATACCAATCCGGCGATGTTCGCCGCCAGGCCGACGATGGCGACGATGAGCATGGGCGTTGGCAGCACGGCGCTGTCGCTCGGGCCGATCAGGCGGCCGATCGCCGCGACCGAAACGCCACCGGCCACGGCAAGCAGAATCAGCCCGTTGACGAGGGCGCCGAATACCTCGGCCCGCGCAAACCCAAAGGTAGCCCGGTCGGTCGCCGGGCGCGCCGCCACCACCGTGGCGGTCAGGGCGACGATGAGTCCGAACAGGTCGGACAGCATGTGACCGGCATCGGCCAGGAGGGCGAGCGATCCGGTCAGCCACGCGCCGACCACCTCGAGCAGCAGCACGGCGGCCACGATACCGATGGCGAGGGTCAGTCGCCTCCGGTTCGAGCCGGTTCCGTGCGCGTGATCGTGGCCCATGGCTCAACGTTAGGGCCGCGCGGCTCCACTGGCCAGCTGGCAGGCTAGTTGGGAATGAATGCCGTTCTCAGCGCCAGCACGTGCTGGCCGCTTGATCAGGCGCCCAGCACCTCGCGGAGCACCGGAACGAGACCCTCGAAGGCGATAGCTCGGTGACTGACCTGATTTTTCACGTGCGCCGAGAGCTCGGCGGCCGAGATGGCGTAGCCCTCGGGCAGAAAAATCGGGTCGTAGCCGAAACCGTTCTCACCGGCCGGCTCGAACAGAAGCTGACCGGGCCATTCGCCGACCACGGTGCGCTCGGTACCGTCCGGCAGGGCCAGGGCGGCGACACAGGTGAAATGGGCGTCTCGGTGCTCCTCTGCAACATCACTCAGCTGCCAGAGCAGCAGGCGTAGGTTTTCGCCGTCGTCTTTGGCCGGGCCAGACCAGCGCGCCGAGAAGATGCCCGGCGCTCCACCGAGAATGTCGACGCAGATGCCGGAGTCGTCGGCAATGGCGGGCAGCCCGGTGTGGGCGGCGGCGGCGCGAGCCTTGATCAGGGCGTTTTCGGTGAAACTGACGCCGTCTTCGACCGGCTCAGGACCGTCATAGGCAATCACGTCGACGCCGGGTAGTTGTGGGGCCAGGATACGCCGCAACTCCTCGACCTTGTGGGTGTTGTGCGTGGCAAGAACAATCTGCACGTTTCAGCGCTCCAGCGCGTTGGTCTGAAACTCCGTCAGGGTGACGGCACCATTCAGGGCGAGGTCGAGCAGCGTGTCAAGCTCGCTGCGGTCGAACGGCGCGGCTTCGGCGGTGCCCTGCACCTCGACGAACTTGCCACGCCCGGTCACGACGACGTTCATGTCCGTATCGGCGCGCACGTCTTCCGTGTAGGCCAGGTCAAGCATGGGAACCCCACCGATGATGCCCACGGATACGGCCGAGACGCTGTCGATCAGCGGCTGCGCCTTCTGCGAGATGAACTTCTTGCTGCGCCCCCACTCCAGGGCGTCGGCGAGGGCCACGTAGGCGCCGGTGATGGCCGCTGTGCGGGTGCCACCGTCGGCCTGCAGCACGTCGCAGTCGAGCACGAGCGTGTTCTCGCCGAGCGCCTTCATGTCGACGACGGCGCGGAGGCTGCGACCGATCAGGCGGCTGATCTCGTGGGTGCGGCCGCCGATCTTCCCCTTGACCGATTCGCGGTCCATCCGGCTGTTGGTCGAGCGCGGCAGCATCGAGTATTCAGCGGTGACCCAGCCCTTGCCCTTGCCGCTCATCCAGCGCGGAACACCATTGGTGAACGATGCCGTGCAGAGTACCTTGGTGCGGCCGTAGGAAATCAGTGCCGACCCTTCGGCCTGATCGCTCCAGCCGCGCTCAATCGTGATCGGGCGCAGTTCGTCATTGGTGCGCCCATCGGCGCGCAGGGTCTCGGTCACGGTGTACTCCTAGAGGTTCGGGTGCAGGTGGGAATGGGTGGGTGTCGACAGTTCGTTCAGCTTGATCGCGCCGGTCTCGATCAGGTCGACCCTGCTGACCGCTGGACCGATCAGGCGATGAGCGAGGGCCAGAAAGTCCTCGGCGCTGTCGCCGGTGGCCTCGTAGCGGTAACTGGGCGGGGTCGAACGGTTGCGTTCGAGGCCCTGGCTTACCAGAACCCGGTACACATCATTGGCGGTCTCAGTGTCGCTGGAGACCAGGGTCACGCCCTCTCCGCAGACGTACGAGATGGCGCCACGCAGAAAGGGATAGTGGGTGCAGCCGAGTACTAGGGTGTCGATGTCCGCATCGCGCAGCGGCGCGAGGTATTCCTCGGCAACGGCGAGCACCTCGGTGCCGCTTGTGACGCCGGCCTCGACAAACTCCACAAAGCGGGGACAAGCCTGGCTGAACAGGGTGATCTGCGGCGCAGCAGCGAAGGCATCGTTGTAGGCGCGCGAGTTGATGGTGCCCAGGGTGCCGATCACGCCCACCCTCTGGTTGCGGGTGGTCGAAACGGCGCGGCGTACGGCCGGTTGGATCACCTCGATCACGGGCACGCTGTAGCGTTCGCGGGCGTCTCGCAGCATGGCGGCCGACGCCGTATTGCAGGCGATGACAAGCATTTTAACGCCTTGGGCAACGAGATCGTCGAGAACGTCGAGGGCGAAGCCACGCACGTCGGCAATCTTCTTCGGCCCATATGGCGAGTGCGCCGTGTCGCCGATGTAGAGAATAGATTCGCCCGGCAACTGGTCCTTGATCGCCCGGGCGACGGTCAGGCCGCCCACTCCGGAATCGAAAATACCAATCGGTGCATCTGTCACGGAGACCAAGCCTAGCCGGAGCGAGCGGATAAGCTGTGCCGGGTGACCCAGTCCCCCACCTTCCCCGTGCCAGCACACCGTGGCCTCACCGCCCGCACCCCCGCCTTTCGCACCGACCGGTACGAGCTCACCATGGTGGATGCCGCCATTCAGAGTGGAACCGCCGATCGGGAGTGCATGTTCGAGGCGTTTGCCCGCCGGCTACCGGCTGGCCGTCGCTACGGTATCGTCGCCGGAACCGGCCGTCTGCTGGAATTGATTCGACAATTTCGCTTCGAGACCGAGGAACTGACCTGGTTGGCTGAGAATTCGGTCGTGCGCACATCGACCCTGGACTATCTGGCCGACTATTCCTTCGGCGGCAACGTCTGGGGCTATCAAGAGGGCGAAGCCTACTTTCCTGGGTCGCCGCTGTTGTTGGTGGAGAGCACCTTCGCCGAGGGCGTCATTTTGGAGACGCTCATTCTCAGCGTGCTCAACTACGACATCTCGGTCGCCAGCGCCGCCGCTCGCATGGTCTCGGTGAGCCTCGGCCGCCCGATCGCCGAAATGGGATCCCGCCGCACCAACGAACATTCAGCGGTCGCCGCCGCTCGAGCCGCGTTCATCGCCGGCTTTGCATCGACCAGCAACCTCGAAGCCGGTCGCCAGTGGGGCCTGCCGACCATGGGGACCGCTGCGCACTCCTTCATATTGCTGCACGACAGTGAAGAAGAGGCGTTCCAGGCTCAAGTGGATGCCTTCGGCGCAGCCACAACGCTGCTCGTAGACACCTACGACGTACCGGCCGGCATCGCCCTGGCGGTCAAGGTCGCCGGCACCGAACTCGGCTCCATTCGCATCGATTCCGGCGATCTGCCCACCGTCGTCGCCGCTGCGCGGGCGCAGCTCGACTCGCTCGGCGCTGTGAACACAAAGATCACCGTCACGAGCGACCTCGACGAGTTCGCCATCGCTGCGCTCTCGGCCAGCCCGGTCGACGCCTTCGGAATTGGCACCTCGGTGGTCACCGGATCGGGCGAGCCAGCTGCCGGCCTGGTCTACAAGCTCGTCGCCCACAAGGGCCACGGCGACGACTGGATCTCCGTCGCCAAAACGTCGACCGCCAAGCTATCCGTTGGCGGTCGCAAGAACGCGCTACGCCGAGTGAATGCCGTCGGCACCGCCCAGGAAGAGATCGTGCTGCTGAACGCTGGCCCGGGGGGCGAGTTCGATTCGCGCAACGGGCTGGAACGCGCGCTGTTGATTCCGCTGATCGAGGGCGGTATCGTCGACGAACGATATCTGGGATCGGCCGGGACCCTGCGTGCACGCGCGCACAACGCATCCGTTATGCAGGAACTGCCCATTGAAGCGTTCAGACTCGGGCGCGGCGAGGCCGTCATCCCCACTACCTATCGATAGGTAGCGTCGAACTGCCTGCTACTTGGCCTTCATCTTTTCGTAGATAGCCTTGCAGGTCGGACACACCGGAAACTTCTCCGGGTCGCGGCCCGGCAACCACTTCTTGCCGCACAAGGCCTTGACCGGCTTGCCCGACATGGCCGATTCGAGAATCTTGTCTTTGGGAACGTAGTGCGAAAAGCGTTCATGGTCGCCCGGTTCGAGCTGCTCCTGCTCGATGAGTTCTTCGAGCTCACGGTCAAGCGTTGAGGTACCGCCACCGGGCTGGCCGGGCTCTGCGATGCTCGCGCGAATGATTTCAGTCATGAAACTAGTCTATGCAAAAGACGACGACCACGCCCGATCGGCCTCAGGCGCGCAGCGCGGAGGCGAGCATCTCTGGCCCGCTCCGGTCGAACCGGCGCGCGCCGAACCAGATGCCAACGACGACCGCGAGCAGACCGATGCCGATGCCGGCACCGAGGGCATGCAGGTGCCAGATCGGATCGTCGGTCATGCCGAGGTAAGCGAGGAAAAATACCGGCAGCGCCACCACGATGGATCCGACGAAGGTGAGGGATTGCACGAGCGCCGAGGCGGTGTCTGAGGCTTGCGGCTGCGCAAAGGGGCTATCACCGGGCTTGGTGACCGGGTATGGGAACCGGGTCGACGTATAGCTGGAGAAACCCAATCCAGCCAAGAGGATGCAGGTGCTCACCCCGAGCATGGACGGCAGCACGGTCCAGTCTCCGTAGACGGAGATGCTGACAGCTGAACCAATACCGATGATCGGAATCCCCATGACGGCTGCGGGGATGAGCCGGCCAACACGGTCAGCCAGCCCCCGCGTACCCGAGGCAACGTGCAGCCAGATCGCGGTGCTGTCGTAGGCAACGTCGTTGTGCATGGTCCAGCCAAGGAACACACACATGAGCGGCACAGGAACGAGAGCCAGGTAGTGCAACGGAACGCCCGCAATGCTCAGCGGCAGAATGGCGAGGATCGGCACGATCGGGATCATGATGAGCGACACCCAGTAACGCGAGTCGCGCGCCCAATAGGTAAAGGTGCGTGCGGCGATGGCGCCAACGGTGTTGTGCGGCATACGGTCGAACCAGCCAAGCCCCGAATACTGCTTGGCCGCGGCCTCCCGGCCGGGCGACACGAGCATGCGGGCCACGACCACCTCCCAGATCAGCCACAGCAGGTAGACCGACGCTGCGGCGATGACGAGCTTGAGAATAGCCGTGCCCCAGGCCCCGGTGGAGGCGTCTCCGGGCGCCGCCAAGGCAGCTCCGAGCGGCGTCCAGCCCAGAATCGAAGCCACGGTACCGAGCAGGGCTCGGCCGTGGCGTCCCCAGTCCGTGCCGAGCAGCACCACGACTACCGGCGACAGCATGACCAGCACAACGACACCGATCAGCCCGGTGAACTCGCGTGAGCGCCTGGTGGAGAGCAGAAAGGCGGCGAGGGATGCGCTCACCCGGGACAGCAGAATGCAGGTCACGAGCACGAGTACAGCCGAGACCAGGGCGAGCAGGGTCTCCACCACGCCGCGGGACCATGTGATGACCGTGCCCAGGAGCATGATGCTCAACGTCAGTGCTGGAACACCGATGAGCGCCGAACCGGCCAGGCCGAGTGACAGGGACCGGTTGGGAATGCCGAGGAACGCGAATTTGCGCGGGTCCATGGTGTCGTCAATGCCGACCACTATAGGGATAAGCAGAAATCCCAGCACCACCAGTGACCCGGCTACGACGAGGCTGTCACGAATCAGTGAAACGTCACCGACAAATCGCAGGGTGATCAGGGCGACCAGAATCGTGATGGCAACGCCGAGACCGTAGAGCAGACCGACGACCAGGCCGACGACTTGCCACGGGCTCCGTCGAAACAAATTAGCGAGAAGCCGAAGCTTCAGTCCGAAAAATTGTGTAACCACTCCATCCCCTCCGCTACTTTGCGCCCACCCGCGAGCTCAATGAACCGGTCTTCAAGCGTGTTCTGCCCGCGCACCTCGTCAACGGTTCCTGCCGCTAGGACGCGGCCCTGCACGATGATGGCCACGTGATCACAGACGCGCTGGATCAGGTCCATGCCGTGGCTGGAGAGCACGACGGTGCCGCCGGCTGCGACGTATTTCTGCAAAATTTCGGTGACGTTCACCGCAGACACCGGGTCGACCGATTCAAAGGGCTCGTCGAGCACCAGCACCCGGGGGGAATGAATCATCGCGCAGGCGAGAGCGATCTTCTTGGTCATGCCGGCGGAATAGTCAGCGACGAGGCGATTCAGCGCATCGTCGAGACCGAAGGCCGCGGCCAGATCGGCAGACCTGGCGCGCACGGTGTCGTTGTCGAGCCCTCGCAGAGTGCCGGCGTAGTAGAGCAATTGTGCGCCGGTCAGGCGATCAAAGAGGCGCAGCCGATCGGGCAGCACCCCGATGACGCGCTTGGCCTCATTAGGACGCTTCCAGACATCGATGCCATGCACGGTAACGGTTCCGGCTGCGGGTCGAAGCAATCCGGTGATCATCGATAAAGTCGTGGTTTTGCCAGCCCCATTCGGTCCGACGATTCCGTAGAACGAGCCGGCGCGCACGGTCAGGCTCAGGTCGGAGACGGCAACCTTGTGCCCGAACCGCTTAATCAGGCCTCGCGCCTCGATAACGATCGGGGCGGGCTCCGCTGCCGAAACGGGCACAACGGATGCCGTCGCGGCAGTAGTCGGTACGGCCTTCGGCGCCGCCTTCGCGGGAGTTGTCTGTACTACCTTCGGTACTGCTGTGGACGGTGTTCGCGGCGGCGTCTGGGGCTCGGCCTCGGTCTGCTGTTCCACTTCGGTCTGAGCGTCAGCTGGGACCTGTGATGCGATCTTCGCTGTGCGCGCAGCGGCCTGAAGTCCGCCCTCGAGCGCATCGCGGGTTGCATAGGGTCTGGTCGTCTCGTCGGTGGCGCTGTTGGCAAGCGACGACGCAAAGGCGGATGATGGTTTCACGGTGGTCGGCGCGGCAACTGTCGGTTTACGAACTCCTGGCTTACGAACGGCCGGCTTGCGAGCCGGGGGCTTTCGCGCGGTCGGCTTGGCGAGTGTGGCCGGTGCAACTGCCGTTTCAGGCGGCGTTACCGCCGCGGTTTCCTCGGTTGTTTGGGGCGCGACGATTTTGGGCACGGTCGTGCGTGCCGCGGCCGTTTTGGCCCCGGAGGTTTTTGAGGCCGCGGCCTTGGCGACCGCCGCTGTGCCCACGGATCCGGCGACTGGCTTGCGCGCGGCCGGCTTTCGAACAGCAGGCTTGCGAACGGTCGGCGTCGACGCGGCCGGTTTGATGGTCGCTGGCTGACCTTCGGGCTGGTCCACGACGTTGGGGTGCACGTCGCGCGCCGCTTTCGACTCAGTAGAACGGTCGGCGACAGATTCGTCGTCAGATTCGGAGTCGAGCGGCACAAATGTCACCTCGCTAACCTATCAAGGACCACCGACGCGAGGGTGCGGACGGCCAGCTGCCGGCCATTTCAACCTGTGAGTACGCTCCACACCGGGTCACGAATTGGACACGTGCTGCGCCGTTTTTTCCCGTGGAAGGACCCAACGGGTTATGGTGAGATTGACATAACGGTGTGTCTTGACGTGAACATGTGGGTGAATCCTTCGTAAACTCTTCTCATTGGAATGGGTTTTCAGGCCGAGCCTCAACCATTCTTGAGGAGATAATCGTGACGACGCAAGCACTTAAAGTGCAGGTAGTCATACTGGCAGCCGGTATGGGCAGTCGTCTTGGGCGCTCCCTACCGAAGCCGCTCACTGAGCTGAGCGACGGCCGCACAATCATGCAGCAGCAGTTCGACAACATCGCACACGCCTTCGGCAAGGCCGCCAAGGTGACGGTTGTCGTCGGATACAAGCTCGAGCACATCATCGAAGCGTTCCCGCAGGCATCCTTTGTTTATAACGAAGAGTACGACCAGACCAACACGTCCAAAAGCTTGCTGCGAGCCTTGCAGGCCTCGAAGCCGGGCGGCGTTTTGTGGATGAACGGCGACGTCGTCTTCGACCCCGCCATTCTTGACCGTGCAGCGACCATGATGGCCCGCGATCAGTCCTTCGTCACCGTAAACACTGACAAGGTGTCCGATGAAGAGGTCAAGTACACGACGAGCGCCGAGGGCTATATCAAGGAGTTGTCCAAAACCGTCAAGGGCGGCCTCGGTGAAGCCGTCGGCATCAACTACGTATCGAGCGCCGACAAGGCAACCCTGATCCGCCAACTGAGCAAAGTTGCCGACCAGGACTACTTCGAACGCGGCATTGAACTCGCCATCGAACAGAACCGCATGCTGGTCGAGCCGGTGAACATCTCCGACTTCTACGCCGTCGAGGTGGACTTCGCCGAAGACCTCGAGCGCGCCAACCTGTTCGTCTAGCTGACACACGCGCTCTCCACTGAAAAACCCCCGCGCCTCGGCGTGGGGGTTTTCTCGTACCTGGCGGGTGGCCGGAGCGCACGTGCGCCTCGGCCACCTTTGGTGATCGTGGTTAGTCTTTCGTGCCGTCTTCGACGGCGACGCCATTCATATCGTCGCTCGTGTTTTCGGTGCCAGATTCGGTGCCAGACTCCGTCGTGGACTTGGTGCCGGTTTCGTCGGCGGCCTCGCCGTCATCGGTGCCGTCTTCAACCTCGTTCTGTACGTTGTCGGTGTCGGCGGACGTTGCGCCGGATTCAACACTCGAGGATGACGAGGTGGCCGGGGACTCCTGGGCTCCGGCGGTGAGGGTGATGCCGCCGTCGTGTGCCTGAATGATCTGCTTCACCAAACTGAGGCCGAACCCATGTCCGGGATGTGACCTCGCTTGGTCGGATCGCCAGAACCGGTCGAAAACGTGCTGCAGGTCGTCGTCGGCTATGCCGATTCCGATGTCACGTACGGTGATACTGCAGATGCCGTTCTGGGTGCCGGTGCCGGTGCCGGTGCCGGTGCCGGTGCCGGTGCCGGTGCCGGTGCCCACGGTGACGGTGCCCGGCACCGGTGTCAACTTCAGATGATATTGGCGATGGCTCGAGCGAGCAACGCCGGGGAGCCCAGAACGACCGTGGCTTGCCCCAGGTGAATGTCCAGCCGAGCGGCTTCCACCGGGTTGCTGGCACGCGCGTCGATGTCGAGCCGGATGAGCTCGTTCAAGTCGACGACCTGATAGGTTCTTTTCAGGTCGGTTCCGGCGCCGCGCCGGGTCTCGACGATCTCGGTCTCGCCCGGCAGGGTGAGTTTTTGTCGCAGGTAACGGATGTAGGTTTGCATGACGTTGCTGAACCCCTCATGGTTACTGTCCCACGAATGATCGATCAGTTCGGTGGCGCTGATAATGGTGCCCGCGTTGCGCATCAAATATTCCAGCACGGCGAATTCCTTCGCCGTCAACTCGATGGTGCGTCCCGCACGCAGCGCGGTGCGGCTGGCTGGATCGCGGCTGACTCCCTGCGCCTATAGCACGGGTGCGTGGGCGCGCGGCGACCGTCGGAGCAGTGCACGCACACGGGCCAGTAGCTCGACCAGGTGGAACGGTTTGACGATGTAGTCGTCGGCGCCAGCATCGAGCCCCTCCACCTTGGTGTGCATCGAATCCAGTGCGGTGAGCATCAGCACCGGTACGTCGTTATTGAACGAACGGATGCGTCGGCACGCGTCCATCCCGCCTCCCGGCATTGAGGTGGAAGACAAAGTACGCCACGGCGACCAGGGCGATGGCTGCGGCGAAAACGAGAAGAGCCACGAAGAAGCCGAGATTCAGTCCCTCGGTGACGAGGTCGCCTGCCGCTGTGCCGCGGGCGAACGTGAACAGCACGGCCAGCCAATAGACGGCCGGGGTGTACTGCTGGAGTTTAAATTGCGCGATCAGTGCAGCGGTGAGGAGTGCGGCCATGATAATCGAGGTGATCGTGAGGCCCATTCCCAGGTTGACGTTCAAGAAGTCTGCTGCGGTCTCACCCACCGTGGTCGCGAGCACCTTGATCACCCAGAAGATAAGGGTCACCTCTGGAACCTTGATCAGTATGTGCCGTACCGGTGAAACGGTGGTCGAAAGGGTTGCGGTCGTGGACAAGAGTTTCTCCTTCGATGGGGTCGGTAGCACTAGCGAACATGGGGGCGTCTAAGACTTTTCACAGAAGGGATCTACTGGCGCACGAGATTCACGAATTCGCAGCTAAGAATCAGGCTCGCTTCGCTCGTAGAATGACCAACCGGATTACCGTGCCCGCGTCGGAACTATCGACGACGTTCACGGACCCGCACGGCATTGTCTAACAGAGCCACAACGCATCAGGTCAGGCTGGCCGCTGGCACGCGGGTGAACGCTGGCTCCAGAGCAGTGAGTTCAATGCTGAGGTGTTCTTCGACAGCGATGAGCACCATCGACTGCACGGCGGAATCACCGCAGCAGGCACATCGGTAATGACAGTGTCTTTCGCCGCCGCGCCGCCGATCTCCGCCGATTCGAGGAGGTCATGGATGATGTGGATGAGCTCCTTTGCATCGCTGCGCAGCTCAGTCACGATCGCGGAGGACGGGTCATCCGCTGGCGGAACTCGTTGCAGAATGTGCAGGCGGGCGTCGAACACCGCAGCAGCGCGCAGAAGCCCGACAGCGCCAACTCGCGAGTTATCGGCATCCGGCACCGGTTCAAACAGCTCACCGGCGGGGACCTCGGACAGGATATAGACGAAGACGGCAACGATGCCGACCACGACAACGGCGGCGCACGCTGTCGCGATTCGGATGCCGACGATTCGTGAGGCCCGAGGGACGGCGAGGCTATCGCTGTCGACGATGGAAAGTTTCTGGCGGGTCGTGAGTGGCCATCAACTGGCAAGTGCAGGTGGTACCCGACGCCGATGCGGCAGCCGTGCGAAACCAGGTACGCACCGCGGCCGGTGTCACCACGGCGCTGCCGGTGACCTTTGCCCACACGACCGGCCTGACCGCCACGACACAGGGCGCGACCCAGGCCACGGACCCGGGCGCCGTGCTCGGCCTCCCGGACGGCTATCTGAAGGCGATTCCGGGCGAGATCCGGCAGCTGACCGGAACGAGAACCGGCGTGCTCATCGCCCAGCAAACGGCAGCGAACCCGCACGTCGCTCCTGGCGACACCATCATGATCGGCCTCGCGGGAACTCAGCCGGTCGAGATGACCATCAGCGGTGTCGTCGACCTTCCTCAAGCCAATTCCCTATTTCAGACCGTCGGCGCGCCGGCCCAGTCTTAACCCACCGCCCCGCCAGACAATGTAGTACTCCTGCCCGAGTCCCAGTTTCGCAGCGTCACCGCCGGCCTCGCCGCCGCACGACCCAACCTCGTGGCCACCCAAATTCATGTCGACCACTCGCACGACCTCGCGACAGGCCCGGCCGTGTCGTTTGTCGATGTCATCGCCGCCGCCCACAACCTCGAGGCGACACTCGCCAACCAAACCGATGCCATTCTGGTCAGCGCCGAGACCGTCGCCGATTTTCAGCTGAACCCGGGCGACCTGATCCCGCTGCGATTACAGCAGGCCGACACGAAAACTCTCGTTACCGTGCCGTTTCAGTATGTGGGGGTGGCGAATGAGTTTTCGACCGCGCTCAAGAACAGTTTCTCCATCGCTAACGCCGACTACGTTGCGACGGCATCCCATGACACCGCCGCCAATGTGTTTCTGATCGACACGCAGGGGCAGAACACGTCGGCCACGGTCGCGCGCTTGCGCTCCGCCCTCGGCACGGGTCTCCCGCCAGCCGGCCATTGAATCGCTGCGGGACCTTTAAACCGCCGCGACTTGTTCCTACGCGGCAAGTCGCTGGTCCAACCAGCCACAAAGCATCCTCAATCGGAATTATCTCGCCGCAACACGAGCCTGTGATTCCGGGATAAAGGTGCCATCGGCTGAGCAACGAAGTTGCCGCCGCCTCGGGCTGGGCCGCACCGAAGTGGCATTACAACCGCTGCACTCGAGTTCGTATCGGGGTGAGGACGCCCCGTCAGGTGTAGCCGGATTTGGTCTCAGCTGGGCCTCAGAATGGCAGTACGGGCAAGTTATTCTCATGGAATGAACTCCTTCGTTCGGTCCCGCCCCACCGAATCTGAAGTTTGCAACATTTGACGGAACCGTCCACTAAGTGTGTTCCCCTTCGGCTAGCAACCGCTACCCCTTTCGTTCCTCGTACCACCCCCCGAAAGGGGTGCGATGCGTTCGTGCCCGGTGAGGCGTCAGCGTGTGCCTCCAGTTGCCATTTGCTCGCCGCCGCGCGAGGATCTCTGCGCTGGCGTAGATTTGAACCAGAGAACTTTCAGAGGATGGGCAGACGTGACGCAAGATAGCTTGGCCGAAGAACGCGACACTCTAGAGGTCGAGACCGTTGTGCTCGTCGCCGAGGATGGCACGCCGATCGGCACGGCAGCCAAGGTGATCGTGCACGATTTTGACACCGCCCTGCACCTGGCCTTCTCCTGCCATGTTTTTGATCAAAATGGGCGCATCCTGGTTACCCGCCGAGCCCTGACCAAGAAGGCTTGGCCGGGCGTGTGGACAAACTCGTTCTGTGGCCACCCGGCCCCGGGGGAAACACTCGTGCATGCTGTATCACGTCGTGCCGGGTATGAACTCGGCATCGACCTGACCGAGCTGACCCTGGCTCTGCCCGATTTTCGCTACCGCGCCATCGACGCGTCAGGAATTGTGGAGAACGAAATCTGCCCCGTCTTCACGGCGATTACGAACTCGTCGGTAGTGCCGCGCAACGACGAGGTCATGGAATGGCGCTGGGTTCCCCTGGCCGATCTCGTCACGGCTGTGCGCGCCACCCCGTGGGCGTTTAGCCCCTGGCTGACCCTGCAACTCCCCCTCCTCTTCCCCCAGCTCTAGGTTGACCCCGGCAAATTAAGCCGGAAATCCATGACCCGCTCGTTCCAAACCGGGCCTAGTATGACCTCGTGAACCCTGCATCGGTATCAGGAGTCGCCCGTAAGGCGGAGGGCAGCGCGCCACTGCGAGCGTTGGCTCGATTGGGGTTCGCGGTCAATGGGTTATTGCATATACTGATCGGTTTTCTCGCCATCAGCGTGGTATTCGGTGCTGCGAACGGCTCAGCCGACCAGTCCGGCGCTCTCGCCCAGCTCGCTTCCACGCCCGGTGGGGCATTTGTGCTGTGGGTCGTCGTGCTCGGCTTGTTCGCCCTCGGTCTGTGGCTGCTGATCTCGGCTTTTCTTGTGCAGGGTGACCCGAAACACAAATGGAGTCAGCGCGCTGCAAACATCGGCAAGGCAGCAGCCTACTTCTTGCTGGCCGGCACCTCCCTCACCTTTGCGCGGGGCGGCGCGACCAATTCAGCCAGCAGCACGAGTGACGCCAGCGCGAAACTGCTCTCCTCACCGGGCGGCGTGTTCATTTTGTTCGTCCTGGGACTGATCGTGCTCGCGATCGGCGCTTACTTTGTTTACACGGGTGCCACCAAGAAATTCACCGCCGACCTCGCCGTTCCAAGCGGCACGGCAGGCCGGGCCGTCATCACCCTCGGCGTCGTTGGTTACATCGCCAAGGGCATTGTGCTGGGCGTTGTCGCTATTCTCATTATGATCGCCGCTCTCACCGTCGACCCGAGCAAAAGCACCGGCCTCGACGGGGCCCTGAAAACGCTCGCTGGGCTGCCGTTTGGGAGCATTATTTTGATCGCCATCGGCATCGGCCTGATCGCCTACGGTGTCTACTGTTTCGCGCGGGCTTGGCGCGCCCAGCTCTAACTCGTATCTAGGTTCGGGCTCTTGTCGAGTACCTGAACGGTGTGTCTGGTGTCGAAGGCGATCACACAACCGACAATAATCAGCGAGAGCGACACGGATACCAGGGCATCGGTAGCCCAGTGGTAGCCCAGCTCTATGCGACTGAGCGCCGCAGTACTGATGCAGAAGGCTGCTAAGACACCAGCCAGCGCGGCTCCGAGAGCACCCTGACGACGTTATAACACCAGATAGACGATTGACAACAGGAAGTCTGATGCTCCCAGTACGTGGCCAGATGGAAATGAAAACGACGGGTCCGACCCGAACAGCCTGAGCTCAGTGGGTGGCCGGCTGCGATCGACCAGGCGTCCGATGACCTGCGCCAGCTCGACGCCGATCAGCATCGCGGCTGCCAGCGCCAACGGCCGCCACGCGTGTTTGACAGCATCGTCGCGTTGAGCCCGAGCCCGGCTATGACGAGAAAAGCGTTCCGCGAAACCGACTGATCAGCGCGTCGAATATCGATCAGGGGCAGGTGGATCCGGCGTTCCAGACCAGAGAAAGCCGTGTGCGCGGAGCCCGTCAGGTCATCCAGAGAAAGATCCAGATTTCGAGCCAACAGATTGCCGGTTCCCGACGGCAACCGCGCCAAGGATGCGGCGCTGTCGTACATCGCCTCGAGGAAGTGCCGGACGTGGCTAGATGCTTGGTCATGAGTGCTGCCTGAGGCCAGGAGGTTGGCCGCCTGGCCTCGATCGGATCAGGCCCGCGGATGAGAAATCGACGAAATGCAGAGAGTGTACTCGCGATACCCCGTGTGGGCTGGGTTCACGAAGCGGCGCGGCGGGGCCACAGCGGGCGATACACCTACCGAATCTCGGTCAAGAACGAGGCGTAGCCGGCCCGGCGCAGGGCTGTGCGGAGTGATTCGGTGCCGGCTGGCCCGGCCAGGGCGATCATCGCGCCGCCGCCGCCGCCGCCGGTCAGCTTTGCTCCGAGCGCCCCGGCCCGCCGGGCGATGGCGACCATCTGTTCAAGCTCGGGGCTCGACACCTGCAGGGCATTGAGCAGACCCTGGTTGATGTTCATCAGCTCGCCGAGTTCGGTCGTGTCGCCACGGCGCAGGGCGTCGACTCCGTCGACGACCAGGGCGTCAATCTGATCGAAGATCGCGTCGTAGCGTGCGGGATTCTTCTGCCACGCCGCCCGAACTGTAGCAACGGTATGCGCGGTGAGTGCGTGCACGCCCGTGAGGCCGATGACGATCGGGATCGGATTCGGTGTGAAAATGTCGCGAATTTCGTGTCCAGCCGGCGCATCCGTTTTTCGGAACAGGATCGGCCGACCGAAGGTGGCAACGGTGTTATCGATGCCCGACGGCGTGCCGTGCACGATTTGCTCGCACTCGAACGCCAGACTCGACACCTCCTCGTCACTGAGCGCAATGTCGAAGCAGTCGGCCGTTGCGCGGATGAGCGCGACCGCAAACGCGGCCGATGCGCCCAGGCCGCTCGCCCGTGGCAGGTGCGAGAACACGTCAACGCGCACGCCGGACGTCGGCAGGCCCAGTCGCTCGGCGATCAATGCGGCGACTCGATGCGAGATGTCTGCACTGATCGGTTCGTGCACAGAACCGTCCACATCCCAGTCCGTAATAACCGGATTCTGCCCTGACGGTCCCCGGCTCACTTCGGCACGGACCGTGAGTCCAATGGGCGCGGCAATGGCGTGCCGGCCATACACCACGGAGTGCTCACCCAGCAGGATGATTTTGCCGTAGCCGACATTACGATCTGCATCGACCTTGCTAACTGGATGCGGTGACAGTGCAGGCAGCACGTTATCGCTGCTGGCAACTACCCCGACACCCTCGAGGTTTGCCACAATTTGCCGAGCCTTCCACACCTTGATCTCGCCGTCGGCGACGAGTTTCTCGACGACCTCGTCGAACCGAGCACCGCTGGCACCGGCAGCAACAGCCACGGCGCGGGCATGCAAACGCATATGGCCATGCTGGATTCCGTTCGTCGACAGCGCTTTGAGCGCCGCCAGGTTTTGGGCCAACCCGACCGCAGCCATGACCTCGGCCAATTCCGGCGCCGAGCCGATGCCCAGGATTGTGTGTGCGATGCGCACGGCGGGATTTGACTCCACCTGGCCCCCGACCGTGCCTACCTTGAGCGGCATGGTCAATTCGCCGACCAGATCGCCGGCCTCGTTGGCACGCCAAGTTGCCAGTGGTGCGTAGCGATCGCCACGCGCAGCGTACGCGTGGGCAGCCGCTTCGATTGCACGCCAGTCATTGCCGGTCGCGATCGCGACGGCGTCGATGCCATTCATGATGCCCTTGTTGTGCGTGGTCGCCCGGTACCGATCCATCGCGGCGAACTCGGAGGCGAGAATGATTCCATCGCGAACTGTTTCGCCGGAAAATTCTCCGGTTTCCAGCAGGCCGTGCGGGACAACTGCGTTGGAACGCACCAGAGCCTGATCGGCCAGGTTCGACAAAATGCGCAGGACAACCCGGCCGGTGCTGATCTGCTCAATCAGGGACGCGATGCGTTCGCACATGGAGTTGACCAGGTTCGCGCCCATCGCGTCGCGGGTATCCACCAGCAGATGCACGACCAAGAGCTCACCGTTCTGGGCCGTCGCACCGCGCAGGAATACCTCGACACCGCGTGCGCCGCCGCCGCGAGCGACCATATTCGCGTGGCCACTGTTGGCCAGCTCCAGAATCTGCTCGGTCTGTGCGAGCAGGGCGCGGCGTGCCAGCGCCGGGTCGGCGACATCGACCACCTGCACTTGGCCAATCAGCAGCTGCTCATCGGAGGTGCTGCTAAAACCGCCAGCCTGCCGCACCAGAAGAGCGGTGGAACTAACCGCCGCGACAATGGACGGCTCTTCCACCACCATGGGAACCAGATAATCCCGACCGTTGATCTGAAAGTTCAGCCCGAGCCCCAGCGGCAGGGAGAACACGCCAATCACGTTTTCGGTGAGTCGATCAGCGGTGTCAGCGTCGAGCAGGCCGATCCCCGGCTGTAGCACGGCATAGTCGGCATCGTTCAACGTGCCGCGTTCGTGCAAAACCTTCAGTCGCTGCTGAACCGACAACTGGTAGAACTTCGCGATGCGGGAGCCGCTCATGACCGGGCCCCGGCTACCCCAAATTCAAGCGCCACAACGGATGCCCCGGCGTCGGCCAGGGCCGCCGCGAGTCGTTCCGCAGGCTCCCCGCTGGTACTAAAGGCGAGCCCGACATCTCCGCCACCGGCACCGGAGGTCTTAAACACTCCGCCAGCCCGCTCGGCCACCACGCGCAGCTCCCGGTGGCGCTCGGTCACGATGCCGGCCTCGGCGTGGTCGTCAAGCAGGGCCAGCGCTACGAAGTAATCGTCGACCAGTCGCAGAAAAGTGGCACGCTCGGTGAGCGCCGATTGCGCCTGGTGGGCGAGCCTGATCAGCCTGGCGAGATCCTGTTCGTGCTGCGCCGGACGCTGCGCGGCAAAGTCGTTGACCCGGCCGACCAGGTCGGTTGTCACCGAGCCCTCCCCGGTGACTACGGCCATGACGGTGAGATCGTTCGGCCAGTTCAGGGGTACCGGCGGACTGCCGACGGTGTAGGAAAGCACGCCGCCGTAGACGCTCGCGGCAACATCCCCGCCGCTACCCGTACCGTTTTGTGCGGCACGGTGGGCCGACTGGGCCAGCGTGAACAGTGCCTCCGGGTCGAGCTGAAGCCCGGAGGCCTCGGCTAGGCCTGCCGTGAGTGCGCTGGCCACGGCAGCGCTCGATCCGAGCCCCAATTTGTGGCCGTCGCGGGAGAAATCTGCGCTGTCGATGCTGATCTCGAACGGGCCGCCGCCTGCCCGCGCTTTCAGCACCGCGCGCACCGCGTCAAACAGACGCAGAGTTGATCGGGTCTGGGCATCGAGAGTGGCCGGCAGTCGCCCCTCATCGTCGAGGTCGAGGTGATGGATGCCAATGCTCGGGGCATGCAGGCGCCAAGACCGACCCGGTGCCACCGTCACGGTGACCCGGCGATCGACGGCCGCCAGCAGCGCCGGTGCGCCGTGCAGAACCGCGTATTCACCGAGCAGAAATAGTTTTCCCGGTGCCGACGACGTTACGGATGTCACGTCAGTCCAACCGGTAGGCGTCGGGGCCGAGCGCGCTGTGGCGTACCTCGAGCACTCCGGACACGTTCAACAGCGCGGCGTGCACCTTGGCCGAATCCGCCGGCAGGCAGAGCACCTTCACCTGTGGCCCGGCATCGATGGTGAAGTAGGCCGGCACTCCGGACGCGCGTAGGTCGCGAACGGCATGCATGGTCGCGACCGTCGCCGCATTCCAGTAGATCAGCGCCGGGCGAGTGGTGAGCATGAGCGCATGCAGTTTCAGGCAGTTGTACTCGGCGAGTTCGCCGAGGCGCTCGAAGTCTCGGGCGGCGATGGCAGCGGCTAGATCGGTGAGGTCTCCGGGGGCAGTCGCCAGCCAAGCCGGATAGAACGGCGAGCTGGCCGCAGAGGATCCCATGCCAACGGTGGAATTGATCGACTTGGCACCGTGCTCGGTGATGGCGATAACGATGGTGAGTGGCCAGTCGCCGCCGGCAAGCAGTTGTTCGGCGTAGGAATCCGAGCCATCGGCAGCGGTGCCGGCGTGCATCTTCGCGAAACCACCGAAAATGGATCTGGCGGCCGATCCGGAGCCGTGCCGAGCCAGAATCGACAGCTCGCGCTGGGTCAGTGTGAGTCCGGCCGCGGCGGTGGCGGCGAGCGCGAGGGCGGCAAAACCGGAGGCGGACGAGGCCAGCCCGGCTCCGGTGGGGAAGTTATTTGCAGACTCCACGGCGGCGAACAGTGTGGTTGCACTGGCGTTACGCACCAGGTCGAGAACGCGAGTGACCGTGTCGGCGTTTTCGCGGCATCCGTTTAGTTGTAGCTCATCGGAGGTGAGACCCGAACGAAAGGTGACCCTGGTATCGGTGTAGAGGGCATCGAGGGTGATCGAGATCGACCCGACCGCTGGGGTGTTGAGGACGGCATCGTTCTTGCCCCAATATTTGACCAGCGCAATATTGCTGTGTGCGCGGGCGCGCGCCGTGGCGCCGGCCTCGATGGTCTGTGACACAGGACTACTCCGATCGGTTCAGCCTCCATTTTAGCCGGGGCACCGAGGCCATCCGGCCGCAGCAGCCCACGCTGGTGACTCGCAGCCTCCCGGACTAAAATATGGTACGTGTGACCACTGCGGCCCCGCACATACCGGAAAAATTTTTCACCTGAAAGTTAAGTAGACACAGTTGGCTCCTGGAATTAGTGGTTTCTCCCTGTACCTCCCGCCGTACCGCGTGCAGCTCGAATCGTGGTGTGAATGGAATAACCAGTCGTGGGACAAATTCCGTTCGGTCGTCGGGCGAAGTTTTCGCATGCGCGCACCCCGGCAAAGCATCTATACTTTTGCCGCGAATGCCGTGTGGCGACTGATTCGGGACTACGACATCGACCCGACCCAGGTGGGGCTGCTCGCCCTCGGAACCGAATCGAGCACCGACAATTCGGCCGGGGCAGTCATCGTCAAGGGCATGGTCAATGATGCTCTCGCCGCGGCCGGCCTTCCCCTCTTGGCCAGGGACTGCGAAGTTCCAGAATTCAAGCAGGCCTGCCTTGGCGGCGTCTACGGCGTGAAGGCTGCGCTGCGCTATCTGGCAACGGATGGCCGTGGTCGCCAGGCCATCGTGGTGTGCGCCGACATCGCCGAGTACGCCCGCGGTGGCAGCGGTGAGCCCACGCAGGGCGCTGGGGCCGTTGCCATGCTGCTGGAGAGCGATGCCCGGCTGCTCGAAGTGGACCTCGCCGGGGCCGGCAGCGACTCCGACTACCGCGTGGCCGACTTTCGCAAGCCCTTTGCACGTTTCCGCAACCAGCCTGCGCGCGACGACGGCCAGGTGCAGGACCTGCCGATGTTCAATGGGCACTACTCCACGAGCTGCTACATCGACGCCACTCATCACGCTGTGACCTCGATGCTCGACAAGCGTCCCGGTCGAAACCTCGACTATTTTCACGAGGTCGACGCGGTCTTCATGCACCGTCCGTATCACCAGATGCCAACGACCGGGTGGGTCATGGCCTACCTGTTTGCTCTGGCGCACGACGACGAGGGTCGCGACCAACTGCGCGCACTGTGCGCGGACGCTGGTGTCGACGCCACCCAACTTATCGATGAGCTGCTCGCACCATCACCATTCCATGGCAACGGCGCCCATCTCTTTGAAAACACCGGTGACGTTTTTCCCCTGTCCCGCCGGGTGCGCAACCAGCTGCGCACAACACCACTCTGGGACACGCTCGTAGAGGGCAAGCTCGGACTCGGCTCCGAAGCCATGCGCGACCTGGGCAATCTCTACACCGCTGCCCTCCCGGCGTGGCTCGCCTCCGGCCTGCACGAGGCCGTCACCGACGGACTAGAACTGGCCGGCCAGGAGTGGCTGGCTCTGGGTTACGGCAGCGGCGACGCTGCGGAGGCCCTACCAATGCGGGTCGTGGCTGGCTGGGAAGAAGCGGCGGCGCGGATCAATTTTGAGACGGCACTGCTCGGCGCGACTGATCTGACCCAAGCACAATACATTGATGTGCACGAGGGACGTTTTACCGCAATAGCCGTGCAGCCCGCCCGGGCTGAGTTCATCGTCGATCATGTTGGCACGTCGAACGGGCCCGATTTCTTTGACGAGGGCGTCGAGTATTACCGCTTCGTCGGTGCCGAATAGACCACACTGCGCTGAATAGAGCGCACGGGGCCGCACCTCACCGGCCCCGTGCGAATGTGCTGTTACTCCGCTTCGCCGATCGCGGGCTCTCCTTGGGAATGCCGGGCACGCAACCACGGAATAAGGCCACCGACCAACAGCATCTCAATCTGGCGGGTGGAGAGTTCGTGCCGCACGGCGTAGACCTCGTCGCGAGTCGTGTTGCGAACGATAATCTCGGTGCCGTTCGTGAGGGCCTCCCGAATGCCGTCGAGTACCAGGACATCGTCACGCGCGATGCGATCGTGATCGGCGGCATCCGTGAATTGCAGCGCCAGCGCGCCGAAGTTCGCCAGGTTCTGCCAGTGGATGCGCGCAAACGACACCGCCAGCACCACCCGCAGACCGAGAAACCGGGGGGTGATCGCGGCGTGCTCGCGGGAGGATCCCTGCCCGTAGTTCGCACCGGCAACAATCATGTGCCCGGTCGTGTCGCGGCTGAGCGCGGCACGCGTCGGGTAGGTCGGGTCGACCTGATCAAAGGTGAACTCCGCCAGCTTGGGCACGTTGCTGCGAAAAGGCAAGACACGCGCGCCAGCCGGCAGAATCTCATCCGTTGAAATATCGTCTCCGACAATCAGGGCAACGGGCGCCTCAATACGCTCGGCGAGCGGCCCGAACACCGGCAGGGACGAAATATTCTCTCCCTTGACCAGGGCAATGCCGAGGGATTTCGCCGCCGGTAGCGGTGCCTCAAGCATGGTCAGGTTCACGCTGGAGAACTCGGGCAGGGTGATCTCGGGATAGTCCATGCCGAACAGGTCGGGGAGGTCCCTGGGATCGGTAATTTTTCCGGTCAGCGCGGCCGCAGCCCCGGTTTCGGGCGAACAGAGGTAGACGGAGTCTTCCTGGGTGCCGGAGCGGCCCGGAAAGTTGCGCGGCATGGTGCGCAGGCTGATGCTGCCGTTGGCTGGTGCCTGCCCCATGCCGATGCAGCCCATGCAGCCGGACTGGTGCAGCCGCGCGCCGGCGCCGATCAGGTCTAGGGTGGCGCCCATCTTGGTCAGATCCTGCAAAATTTGACGGGAGCTCGGGTTGACGTCGAGGGACAACCCAGGAAACGACTGCCGACCCTTGGTGATCGCCGCGACGATGGCGAAGTCGCGAAGCCCCGGGTTAGCGGATGATCCGATCACCACCTGCTCGACCGGCCGCCCGGCGACCTCACTGACCGGAACGACATTGCCGGGCGAACTCGGCAGTGCGATCAACGGCACGATCGTTGCGAGGTCGATCTCTTCGGTCACATCGTAGGTCGCATCCGCATCGGCAAGTAGTTCGACGAAGTCCTCCTCACGCGCCTCTGCGCGCAGGAACGTGCGAACCTGATCATCGGCGGGGAACACCGTCGTGGTGGCTCCGAGCTCTGCGCCCATATTGGCAATCACGTGCCGGTCCATCGCGGTCAGCGATGCCAGTCCCGGACCGTAGTACTCGACGACCCGGTTGACGCCGCCCTTCACACCGTGGCGGCGGAGCATTTCCAGGATGACGTCCTTGGCGCTCGTCCACGGCGGCAGTTGTCCGATGAGACGAACCCCCCAAATTTCGGGCATGCGAATGTAGAGGGGTTCGCCGGCGATGGCTAGCGCGACCTCGGTGCCACCGACGCCAATGGCGAGCATGCCGAGGGAACCGGCCGCCGGGGTGTGACTGTCCGAGCCAACCATGGTCTTACCCGGAATGCCAAAGCGCTGCATGTGCGTCGGGTGCGATACCCCGTTGCCAGCCTTGGAAAACCAGAGGCCGAAGCGCTGGCAGGCTGAACGGAGAAAGTCGTGGTCTTCGGCATTTTTGCTGTCGGCCTGGAGCAGGTTGTGGTCGACATACTGCACCGACACCTCAGTGCGCGCGTAGTCAAGGCCGAGCGCTTCCAGCTCCAGCATGACCAGGGTGCCCGTCGCATCCTGGGTGAGGGTCTGGTCGATGCGGATGCCGATTTCGGTACCCGGTTTCATCTCCCCCACTACCAGATGCGAGGCGATCAGTTTCTGGGCGACGTTATAGGCCACGCGGGCTCCCTTGCTCGTGTGCGGATGGCCGCATCGACAAGAACCCATCGACGTCGTCCGCAGGCATTAAATCTAATCCTTTGATGACTTGACGGCCACCATTTGAGGGTGTCTGGGCCAGAGACCAGTAGCCTGCGTTGGCCCGGGACGAAGTCAGGCTCCCATACGATAGACGGCGTGAGTAGTTACGCGCTGGTGCGCCCCGAACAGCGCACGCCGATCGCCCGCTATCGGCATTCGCTCTGGCTGCTGACGCAGCGCGACCTCCGGGTGCGCTATTCCACCTCGGTGCTTGGCTACTTCTGGTCCATCCTCGATCCGCTCGTGATGGCCGGGATTTACTGGTTTGTTTTCACCCAGGTCTTCGACCGCAGCGTCGGCAACGAGCCGTATATCGTCTTCCTGCTGGCCGGTCTGCTGCCCTGGATGTGGTTCAACGGCGCGGTCTCTGACTGCACCCGCGCTTTTTTGCGCGAGGCAAAACTCATCCGCTCCACCCGCATCCCCCGCACCATTTGGGTGAACCGACTGGTGCTGTCCAAGGGCATCGAATTTCTCGCATCGATTCCGGTGCTCGTCTTGTTCGCCATTGTGTACGGCGCCGAAGCCAACATCAACGCGCTATTTTTTCCCCTAGCCATTGTGATTCAGGCTGCCCTGACCGCTGGCGTCGGCCTGCTCGTCGCCCCGCTCGTCGTCTTTTTTCGCGATCTAGAACGGGCCGTCAAGCTCATCCTGCGGTTTCTGTTCTATGCCTCCCCCATTATCTATAGCACCGCCGACCTACCGTCTGACTTGCATTTCTGGGCCGCTTTCAACCCCCTCACCGGCATCTTCAGCCTTTATCGGGCTGCGTTTTTTCCGGAACAACTTGACTGGTTCACCGTGGCGATCAGTGCGGTCATGTCCGTGGCGTTTCTCGGCCTGGGCCTGCTCGTCTTTCGCCGCACCGAACGCGCCGTTCTGAAGGAGATCTAGTGCCGAACCTGGTAACCGGGGTGCAGCCGGTGATCTCGCTCGTGGATGTCGGCATCCGCTTTCGCAGGAATCGCCGCGGACGGCGCAATTTTAAGGACCTCTTTGGCGCCAAAAAGCGGCGCAACCGGCCCGGCGAATTTTGGGCCCTGCAGCACGTGAGCTTTACCGTGCAGCCGGGGGAAGCCATCGGCGTCGTCGGACGCAACGGTCAGGGCAAATCCACCCTGCTCAAACTCGTCACCGGCGTTGTACTGCCCGATACCGGAACGGTGCACGTGAGCGAGGGTGTTGCGCCGCTGATTGAGATCACCGGCGGGTTTGTGGACGACCTCAGCGTGCGCGATAACGTGTATCTCACCGCTGGCCTGCACGGCATGACCCGCAAGCAGATCGCCGCACGCTTTGATGAGATCATTGAATTCGCCGAGATCGCCGACTTCATCGACACGCCGTACAAGCATTTGTCGAGCGGAATGAAGGTGCGCATCGCGTTTGCGGTGATCTCCCGGCTTGAAGAGCCGATTTTGCTGGTTGATGAGGTTCTGGCCGTTGGCGACAAGGCGTTTCGGGAGAAATGCTATCGCCGCATCGAAGAGCTGTTGGCTGGCGGCCGCACCCTGTTTATCGTCTCGCATAATGAACGAGACCTGCGGCGTTTTTGCACGCGCGGCCTCTACCTTGACAAGGGCGATCTGGTCCTCGATGCACCGATCGAGGACGTACTCGCACGGTACAACGCCGATTACGGGGTCAAGCCCGCACCCTAACCGGGCGTGCAACTTCTGGGCTCAGCCGATCAGGCTGCACCATCGGCTCGGATGCACGCCGAAAATCGATGGCCATGTAGGTATCACGCGTTGGCGGCAGCTGCTCGACGGCCAGGCCGATCACGAGCTCGCTGAATTCCAGCTGCAGTACTGCGGCCAGACGAATGAGCGTGTACATGGTTGGGTTGCCGCAGCCTCGGTCGATTCGGGCATAGTTCGACACGTTGAGACCGGCCAGCAGGGCAACTGACTCCTGATTGAATCCGAGCAGTAGTCGGCGCTCGCGGAGGCGGAGTCCGAGGAGTCTGGATGCTTCTGATTTCGGCGCTGGCATTCCTCAGTTGTAACGGGACCGGCCAATCTTGACTAGCGGCTGGACATTTGAGGAAATCTAGTTTTTTTTCGTCGTTCGCTACCTCTGGTCGTACGATTCGAGTGTCCAGCCGCCACTCTGGTGCAGCACGTAAACTCGACCAGACCGGCGCGAGGAAGGCAATCAATGGCCAGGAAAAGCATCCCGATGCTGTCATCGACGGGCGGTTCGCCACAGGGCGGCGCCTTGCCGACCGGGTTCGTCAAAAGCTTCGATCGGGTGCTGGCCATCCACCGGCCCGTAGTTCTGGCCCATATTCGGAGCATCCGCCGCCGCAACCCCAACGCCTCGCCCGAGCAGATCGTGCGGATATTGGAGAAACGCTACCTCGCGGCGGTGACCGCTGGCGGCGCGGCTGTCGGGGCGACAGCGGTCATTCCCGGCGTCGGAACCGGAATCACCCTGGCACTGTCGGGAGTCGAGACGGCCGGTTTTCTCGAGGCAACGGCGCTGTTCGCCCAGTCGGTCAGCGAAGTGCACGGCATCGCCGTTGACGATCCGGAGCGGGCCCGCGCACTCGTCATGACCATGATGCTTGGCCGTGAGGGCAGCGATCTGGTGCGCCAGCTCGCCGGCCAGGCCACCGGCGCGGGAACGGCACGCACCACCTATTGGGGCGAACTCATCACCAACAGCCTGCCACGGGCCATTCTCCGCCCACTCACTGACCGGCTCAAAAGCACATTTTTGCGTCAGTTCGCCACCCGCGGCGGCGCCAGCCTGCTGGGCAAGGCCCTGCCTTTCGGCATCGGAGCGGTCATTGGTGGCGCCGGAAACCACATTCTCGGCAATAAGGTGCGGCACGCTTCGAGGCTCGCCTTCGGTCCGGTACCGACCTACTTTCAGCCAGAACTAGAGCCGCGCCCGCGGGCCAGCACAAGTGGGCACAGTACCGTGAGGGAAGCGCGGCGAGGCAACACCGCGGCACCGGCCGAGCCGCCCGCATCCGCTTCGCCGGACGCTGCCCCGTCGCCGCCGCTCGAATCACGACCGAACCCAGCTCCGGAGTAACGTGTCGGCGGGCAGCCGCTGCCTGCGCTACAGTAACCTGCGCGCGCGTGGCCTGCCGGGCGCGCAAGCAGCACATGGCCGCGTCGACGGACTACTCGTCGCCGCGGCTGGTCGCGGGATCGGGCATGATCGGGGCGTCGGCGTCGTGTACGGCGGCGAACCGGTCCCACTCGTCCATGAGGTGCTGCACAGCCTCGTGCAGGCGAGCTGTGGCGACGCCGTGGGTCGTGTCGCCAAAGTAGAGCTGAACCCAGCCCTGCAGCCGCCCCACTGCCTGGTCGTCGTGGGTGAGCCGGTCAACGTGGACGACGATGTCGGAGGTTTGGTCGGCCGACAGCCATTCGCAGTCGGAGAGGTAACCGCTGGTGTCGATCACGGCCGTGGGGTTTACGGGCCTGGTGATCATGAGCGGTTTGCCCGTGGCGAGCCGGTCGTAGACCATGGCGGAAATATCGACGATGGCCACATCCGCTGCGGCTAATTGCCAGCCGAGATCGGGGCTGAAGTCGTACACGTGCTGGGCGTGGGGATCACGAGCGTTGGCCGCAGCGATGGCAGCGATGATGGTCTTGTTGGCCGCCCCGTAGGCGTGATCGACGACGCCGCTGCGCGGGTGTGGGCGGTAGATCACGCGGTGGGTACCAGAGGCGAGAAGTGCGGTGACGAGAGCGACGCCGTGCGACGCGATCGAGCCGTACGCTGCGGCCGCGCGGTCGCCCTCCCAGGTGGGGGCGTAGAGCACGACCTGGCGTTCGTCGGGGGTGTATGGCAGCTCGCCGCTAAAGTAGTCGGCCTGCGGGCGCCCGATCGTGATGGCGCGCTTGTCGAAATCGTAGTCCCAGAGCACCCGGTCTAGTCGGGCCAGGGCTGCATCTCCGGCCACGAACGAATAGTCATAGGCCTTGAACTGATTGGTGATCATGTACATTTTGTCGCTTTCACCGTGGTTGATGAAAACGTGCCAGCACCGTCCATAGCGCATCATTTGAAAGTTACGCGGGTTCTGGTTGACGTAGAACACGATGCGGATGTCCTGCTCGGCAACGATCTGCTCGAGCTGCGGCACCGTGCGCGCATAGGCCACCGGAACCGGGGACTCTTTCATGAGTTTGAGGGTGCCACCGCCGGTGCGGCTCAGGACGAGCACAGGCCAGGTCTTCGCGAGGGTGGCCAGCGGCTGGAACCACTGCCGCATCTGATACATGTTGACCGGCCCGTCAGCAAAATAGACGGCGATCTTAAAGTGGTTATCTTCTCGTAATTCCCGCGACTTCAGTGGGCCTCGAAGCGCGCGCTGTGCCTTGCGGGATGCGATAACATCCTTGACCAGCTTGAGGGCACGTCTGACGTCTTTGCGAATTACCACCAAACCAGCCTACCCGTCAGACAATCGGTGGTCGCCCGGCGACGCTCATGCGCAAGACCGTGCGTGCTCGAAGCGGATGCCGCGCGCCCGGATCGCTGCGCCACCCTTCGCGCCAGCCGCCGAACCAGGCGCGCAGCGCTGGGCGATTGCGCAGGCCCCAACGCAGAACCTGAATTGCGGTCCAGGAACCCACGTACAGCGGCACGAACAGCGCCGGCAGGTTGCGGCGCGCCAACCAAACCCGATTGCGCGCGTTCAGCCGGTAGTAGTCGGCGTGCCGAGTCGGCAGGATCACCGGATGGTTGGCGACGAGGTCGCCCGCGTACCACGCGACTAAGCCCTGGTCCCAGACGCGCCAGGCCAGCTCGACACCCTCGTGGGCGTAGAAAAACGGTTCTGCCCACCCGCCGGTCGCGTCAAAGACCGCGCGCGGCAGCAGGACGGCGCCCTCCCAGACGGAGAACACTGGGCCGGGCTCTGTCGCTTCGCCCTTGCGAATTCGCGGGATCCACCGCCGGGGTGATTCGATTCCTGCCGGGTCTTCGACCCGGGGCTGCAGTAAGCCGATTGTGGGGTCGGCGCGCATCTTGCCGATCGCCTCGATGAGAAAATACGGGTCTGGAATGCTGGCATCGTCATCGAGAAAGAACAGGTACTCGCCGGTGACGAGCGACACCCCGCGGTTGCGCCCAGCCGGAATACCGAGATTCGTCGGCAGGGCGAGCGAATGCACACCGGTCGGAAGACCGGTCGGCTCCCAGCCATTGCCGACACAAACCACGTCGAGCGTGACGCCCTGCTGGGCTAGGACAGAGCGGATGCCCCGATCGAGATCTTCCGCCCGGGTGCCCTGGGTGAGCACCACGACACCGACAGTCGGCTGGGCAGTGCGCTCGTTAGGAACGGACACGTTTGGACGCCATGATGGCTACGAAGTGGCCGATGAGAGACAGAAACGCGAGCGGTACCAGAATGACAAGCACGGCCCGGTCGACGACTGGTTGGCCGAGGAACAGCCCGATCACGGCCGCGACGAAGATCACCATGGTCAGTTCGACCGAGTGATACAACCGGTGGAACGGCACGAAACGCACGAGGCGGCGAATCCGGGCGATCACGCTCGAGGTCGGGGTCTTCTCCCCGTGGGTGTCGGCCAGTTTCGTCAAACCGGCATTGGCCCGAGCGACATGCACCATATCGTTGAGCGCCTTGTTCAGCACAATAATAAGTGCAAGCAGCAGCGCCAGGCTGGTCCACAAGAAATCTTCCGGCGACTCGAACGGGTAGGACGCCGCTCGAATGCCCAGGGCAATGGGAATGAGCGACTCGGTCGAATAGTGGCCGACCTTGTCGAGAAAAACTCCAGCGGGCGACGAGCTACCGCGCCAGCGCGCCACTTCTCCGTCGCAGCAGTCGATCAGCATTTGCACCTGGCTCAGCACGAGCGCGAGCACGGCGCCCCAGATTCCCGGGATCAGCAGGGCTGCCGCAGTGGACCAGCCGGCCAGAATCATCAGTGCGGTCACGCCGTTGGCCGAGATGCGAGTCTTTAGGAGCATCCAGGTCAGGTACGGCGACAGATCGCGCAGGTACAGGCTCGCGGTCCAATGCTCGGCGTTGGCGCGCAGGCGCACCTCGGGCGGCTGTGCCACCGCGCGCAACTGGGCGATCGACTCCGGTCGGGCCCGCCCGTGATGTGCGGTACTGGACGAACTGGTCATCCGCTCACCTTCCCGTGTGTGCCGTGATGTTGCTGGTGAGTTTCAGGTAGCCGAGCACAAACCCGACCCCCCAGCAGAAGTGAATGCACGGCAAGACTACGAGAAAATTCACGGCGGCACGAAATCCGTCTGGTCTGGCCACCGTGAGTGTCGCGACGACGACGATGAGTAGATACCCGGCCGGAACGATCAGGCCCAGCAGCAGCCACGGCGCTTCGCCGAGCGCCAACTGCACGATTCCGCCCACTCCGAGGAGCAGTCCAATGGCCACGCCGAGCACCATGGCCGGTGGCACAAAATAGCGGATGCCGTTGGCCGCCGGGTAGCGCCGGGCCAGCTCGCCGCGCCAGAGGCCGGTCGACAGCATCTGCCTGGCCAGCTGAGCCAGGTTTGGGCGGGGCCGGTAGAGCACCCGGAGCTTCGGGGTGAACCAGACCAGGCCTCCAGCTTCCCGGAGGCGTCGGTTGAGATCCCAGTCCTGGCCGCGTTTCACTCCCTCGTCGAAGAGGCCGACGTTGATAATGCTCTCGGTGCGAAAACAGCCGAGGTACACCGTGTCGGCTGAGCCTTCCGCCCCGCCAACGTGGTGTGGCGTGCCGCCCAGGCCAATGCGGGTGCCGTAGGCACGAGCAACGGCCCGCTCGAAAGAGCTGATGCCGCGCGCATCCATGATGCCGCCGGCATTGTCGGCTCCGGTGCGTTCGAGGGTCTCCACTGCGATGCGGGCGTAGTCGGGCGGCAGTACCGAGTGCGCGTCAACGCGAATGACCACGGCGTAGTGCGAGGCTCTGATGGCGATGTTTAGGCCGGCCGGCGTCGAACCGATCTCGTTGGCCATGACGCGAATGCGCGCGTCAACGGCGGCCATCTCTTCGACCAGTTCGGTGGTGCCGTCGATGCTGGGGCCGAGGGCCAGGGTGACCTCGAAGGGGCCCTGATAGTCCTGCGCCAGCAGGCTCTCAACGGCGGCCCGTACGTGGGTCGCCTCGTTGAGCACGGGCATCACGTACGAGACCCCGGGCAGAAATCCCGTACTACCTTGGTGCACCTGGCTGGCCAGCTTTCCGATTATGGGGTAGGACGATCGAGCCTACCAGCCCGGCAAATGGCGAAATGCCGGGTTCGGGAAAGCGCGTACTGACAAACACATAGCGCCGCCGGAGTACCGGCGACGCTATGGCAGGGGCGGAGCGTGCCTTAGCTCGTGAGTTCGCCAACCGTGACGGAGATGGTTATTGACTTGCCGTCCCGCACGTAGGTGAGGTCGGCCGTTCCGCCGGCCGGGAGGACGCGCACCTGAGCGGTGAGGTCGATCGAATCCGTGATGGGAACACCGTTGAAGTTGGTGATCACGTCATCGGCCTTCAGACCAGCCTTGTCGGCCGCGCCACCCGAGCTGACCGTGCTGATCAGCGCGCCGACCGTGCTGCTGGTCGAGCTCGAGGCGTCTTTCACGCTCGCTCCAAGCAAGCCATGGGTGGCCGTGCCGTTGGCGATAATCTCGTCGGAGATGCGCTTGGCGAAGTTCGACGGAATCGAGAACCCGACTCCGATGCTGCCAGCAGCTGAGGAGGCCGTCGTGCTACCGGCGCTGGCGATGGCGACGTTGATGCCGATCAGTTCACCGCTGCCGTTGAGCAGGGCGCCACCGGAGTTTCCCGGGTTGATGGCGGCATCCGTTTGAATCACCGGGAGGGCGATGCTGGCGGTGGCCGTCTGACCGCCCTGGGATGGGGTGCCATCGGGGTTCGGAAAGTCGAAGAAGAAGGGGTTCTGCGATCCGCCGTTGTCGGGTGTCGTGGTGTCAGGTGAGGATGGTGCTGCCGAACTCGCGACGGTAATGCTGCGGTTGAGAGCGCTGACGATGCCGTCGGTGACCGTGCCGGAGAGGCCGAGCGGGGCGCCGATGGCGATGGCGCTGTCACCGACGTTGAGCTTGGACGAATCGCCCCAGGTGATCGGGGTCAGGCCGCTGGCGTCGGTCAGTTTGATGACAGCGAGGTCGGAGATGGGGTCTGTACCAACCAGGGTGGCCGTGTAGAGCTTACCGTCGCTGCTCTTCACCTCGATTTTCACATCGGAGGCTGCACCATCGAGGGTGACGACGTGGGTGTTGGTAAGCACATAGCCGTCGTCGGTGAGGATGACGCCAGAGCCGGTGCCGCCGGCCGAGCTGCCGGCTACCTCGATGGTCACAACGCTCGGCGAGGCCTTGGCCGCGACGGCGGTGATCTGGTTGACGCTCGCAGTGTTGTTGACGACAACGGTACTCGGGCCGGCAGCCTGGCTGACCGGCACTGCGTTATTCTGGTTGCTCATCATGAGGGCCGTAATGCCGGCACCGGAGGATCCGCCGACAAGCGCACCAATGGCGAGGGCAGCTACGAGGGCGACACTGCTCTTTCGACGACCGGATCCCTTATTCTTGCCGGCGAGAAACGGTTGCGCGGGGTAGGTATCCGCCGTGGCGTAGGCCTCCGGGGCGACGCTCGGTTCGTAGGTAGAGGTCGACGCGGTGGGGGTCTCGATGGGGCGACCGAAAGCATCCGTCGGGTAGGCAGCGGTCTGACTCGTGCTGGGGTAGCTGGGCTGGGTCGCGGCGGGCTCGTTCGCAGCGGACTCCGGTGAAACGGATGCTGCGTGCACGACCGGCACGGCGGGCTCGGAATTGGCCGGCGGTGCGACCTGCGGCGCCGTCGGTACAGGGGGCGTGGCCGGGGCGTCAGTGAGCGGCACGGTCGGTGGGGTTGTCTCGCCGGACTGATTCACGGCAAAGGTTGCGGCGTCATGGGGCCGGTCGGGGGTTGTGCCGGAATCTTTACTGTTGTCGGTCATCGGGTGCTCCTTCCAAGCAAATCCAGCTTTGCGCCCAAACCTGAACGTTCGATATGTACGCCCTGAGAGCATCCAATGATCGAGCCGAGACCTTGCCGGGGCGATAGTTTGGAGACCATGCAGGATTCTACTCAGAGACGTCAGGCTCAGGCACGACACACCGTACCCATTTCCGGCGCGTGGCGGCGCACAGCCCGCGGGGCCGGACTCCTCGACGACGACGGCAACGTTGCCGCAAGTATCTTCGCGGAAATGAGTGCCCTAGCGGTGCGCACACACGCCATCAACCTCGGCCAGGGTTTTCCGGATGAAGACGGCCCCGCCGAGGTGCTCGAGGCAGCTCACCAGGCTATCAGCGCCGGGGTGAATCAGTACCCGCCGGGCCGCGGGATGCCGGTGCTCTTGGAGGCAATCGCTCGGCACCAACAACGGTTCTACGGGCTGACGCTCGACCCGGAGACCGAAATTCTGGTCACGGCCGGTGCGACCGAGGCGCTCGCGGCAACCATTCTGGCGCTCATCGAGCCGGGTGACGAGGTTGTCACGTTTGAACCGTTCTACGATGCCTATGGCGGCGTGATCGGCCTGGGTGGCGGCATCCATCGCACCGTTCCGCTGCGGGCCCCGGATTTTCAACCGGACCTCGATGCCCTGTGTGCTGCCGTCACCGACCGTACCCGGCTGATTATCGTGAACGATCCACACAACCCGACCGGCGCGGTTTTTCCCCGGCACACCCTGGAGCTGATCGTCGAGCTCGCGCACCGGCACGACGCGATCATCGTCACCGACGAGGTCTACGAGCACCTCACGTTCGGGGCGCCGCATATTCCAATCGCGACGCTGCCGGGGGCGTGGGAACGCACGGTCACTATTTCGTCCGGCGGTAAAACGTTCAGCCTCACCGGCTGGAAGGTGGGCTGGCTCAGTGCGCCGGCGGCGATCGTCACGGCGATTCTCGCGGTGAAGCAATTTCTTACCTATGTTAATGGGGCGCCGTTTCAACCGGCCATCGCCGTCGGGCTGGACCTGCCGGACTCGTATTTTTCCAGCATCGCCACCGTAATGAAGGGCAAGCGAGACCTGTTGGCCGCCGGGCTGCGGGCGGCCGGCTTCGCCATCAGCGTTCCGCAGGGTTCGTATTTCATCGTGGCGGATGCGACGCCGCTCGGCTTCTCCGATGGCGCCGAGCTCTGCCGCCGGTTGCCGGCGCTGACCGGAATCGTCGCCGTGCCGATTCAGGCGTTCTGTTCCCGCGCGAACCGGGCCGAGTATGCGCCCCTCGTGCGTTTCGCCTACTGCAAAAAGGTCGAACTCTTGGAGCAAGCCTCCGCGCAGCTAGCGGCTCTGAGCTCTCGGTAGGTTTAGCGAGAGCGCAAAAAGTGCCCGATTGAGGTCGTCAATCGGGCACTTTTTGCGCTCTCGCGGGGTAGTTAGAACGTTACGAGGCTAGGGCTGGGTAGTCGGTGTAGCCTTCGGCGCCGTCGGCGTAGTAGGTGAGGGGGTTTGGCTCGTTGACGGGGAGGTCGTTCTGCCAGCGGCGCACCAGGTCGGGGTTGGCGATGGCCGCACGACCGACCACGACGGCATCGGCGAAGCCGTCGCGAACAAAAGCGAGGGCCTCGTCACGCGTGGTAATCACGCCGAATCCGCTGTTGACCAAGAAATTGCCACCGAAGCGGACACGCAGGTGCTGCACGAACTCCCCGGCCGGGTCGGCGTGAAGCACGCTCAGGTAGGCCAATTCGAGCGGGGCGATCCCGGTAACGAGGGCGCCGTAGGTGGCCGCGAGGTCGTCGGCATCCGTTTCGAGGGCATCCTGAATGTTGTGCGCCGGCGAAATGCGCAGGCCAACCTTGCCAGCACCGATTGCCGCAGCGACCGCGGTAACGACGTCGATGACGAAGCGGGCGCGATTCTCGGGCGACCCACCGAAGGAATCGTCGCGCACGTTAGAGGTCGGCGAAAGGAATTCGTGCAGCAGGTAGCCGTTAGCACCGTGCACCTCCACTCCGTCGAATCCGGCCGCGATGGCATTCTGCGCAGCGCGCACAAACTCGGCGATAATGCCGGGCAGTTCGTCTTCGCTCAGGGCGTGCGGAACCGGAAGCTCCTTCTTACCGTCGTAGGTGCGGGTTTGGCCGCTGATGGCGATCGCGCTCGGTCCGACAACCTGGTATCCGCCGGTGGTGGCCTCGTGGGTGACCCGGCCGGCGTGCATGATCTGCGCGACGATGCGACCGCCGGCAGCGTGCACCGAATCGGTCACTGCTTGCCAGCCAGCGAGCTGCTCCGGCTCAACCAGGCCGGGCTGGCCCGGAAAACCTTGTCCAGCATGGCTCGGGTAGGTTCCCTCGCTCACAATCAGGCCGAGCGTTGCGCGCTGGGAGTAGTGCAGGGCAACCAACTCGCCGGGAACACCAGACTGCCCAGAGCGGATGCGGGTCAGCGGCGCCATCACGAGGCGGTTGGGCAGATCGAGATCGCCCAGGGTCAACGGGGAAAAGAGGTTCACGGGTACTTCTTTCTAAAATATGACGTCACTCGGCCGGTGAGACCAAACAGGTTCGGGAAGCACGCGGCTACGATCGTCGCGTTTCGTACCTACGCGCCAACGGTCGCGGCGTACTCGATATTCCTGCCTGTTAATCGGCTCAACGTGAGGTTCGTGTGCGTTCTACCTGCGTCTTACATCTTTTGTGACCCCGCGGAGCAATCCGGCGCGGCCCCGGCACCGAACTATTCACATGAGCATCGTGATGACCCGACGAACGAGCAGAGACCTCTCCGTGGTGAGCGCCCTCGAGACCCCGCCTCAACGACCGAAGCCCGGCCCACTGCCTTCCCCCCAGCCGGCTCCGGCATCCCGCCCTCGGCCGGCCCCGCCGGCAACCGTGCTTGGCTACAGTCCCTTTGCCCTCGACTCTGATGCCCTCCACTTTGGTCTGACCACGAGTTCGATGCGCCTGCGTGGCGGTCCGGTTGTGGTGCGGCACGGTCGCCGCACCAACAGTGCGACCGCGACCATTCTGTTGCACGGCGCGGCCGGCTCGTGGACCACCTGGACCCCCCTGCTGCAAGCGGCCCACGCGACCGAACGCGACCTGGACGACCTGATCATTCCCGACCTTCCGGGCTGGGGCGACACCCCCCTTCCCGCCGACGAATCGACCCTCACCGTCGAGTCGATGGCGGAGACCGTCGCCGAAATGGCCCGCGCCCTCGGCTACGAACGGTGGAACGTCGTTGGTCATTCCATGGGCGGCTTCGTCGCGCTGCAGCTGGCGGCGAGCGAGACGCGGGCGACAGCATCCGTCGGCCTGGTCTCGGCCACATCGTTTTCGATCCAAGACAGCGTGCGTCACCCCATTCGTCATTTCTCGGTGTTGCCCGCGTTCTCCGCGCTGCTGCTGACAATGCGGCTGCTGCGGCTGGTGCGGCTCGGCGGCGGCGCGAGCTCTGGCCTGATCAGGGTCCTGGCACGGCTCAATCTGATGCGCGGCCTCGTTGCGCCGCTGTTTCGCCGTCCAGGAGTCATCGATTCGACCGTGGTCGTCGCCCTCGGCACCGAGGTACGCCCGGCCGGGTTCGTTCTCGCGGCCGTTCGCGCCGGTGCGTACGACGCACCAGGGCGTTGGGCCCAGATCGTCTGCCCGGTTCGCGCTGTGCACGGCGACAACGACGTGTTCGTCACGGCCGACGACGACGTGCGGTTGCGGGCTGCCGTGCCGCAGTGCGTGATCAGTACCATCGCGGGATCCGGGCACTTCGGGCAGATCGAGCGTCCCCTCGAAGTTCTGCTCCGGCTTGAATTCGCGGCTCCACTACCGGTCATCCCCTGCAGCACTGTGACGATCCCCTGAGCGCTTACTGAATCGCTTGTGTTTGCCCCCCGAACGGAGGACAGTGGTTAGTAGTACCCGGTTCCACAAACAAGTGCAAGCTTCGCTTTCGTTCCGGCTCCAGTGTTTCCATACCCTCCGTGTCTCGCTGAGGGCAGCACGTCCGACCGAAGGTAGCAGTTATGGGCTCGCTCACATATGATCGTGTCGTCGTGGAATTCGATGACCGGATGCTGGCCCATCTGCAGCTCGTCATTATTCAAAAACTGCGCCGCGGCGAAAGCTTTGTGCTCTCCTGGCGGGATGCGGCCGTGGTCGGCGACGGGCGCAGTTCGGCGTGGCTGCACCCGGCCATTCCGCTTTACTTCAAGTTTTCCGGCGGGCATGCCCCCACCATTAATCCGAATTGGGTTGCTCAGCTCACCCGTTCGGCCAACAGTTCCCAGGGGCTCGTCGTCACCGCGGAAGAGAGTGCGGCCCTTGACGCCCACCAGACGCCCAGGGTCGAACCGGCCATTGGCATTCGCGCGGCCACCCAAACCCACAAGACCAAGGCGAGCGTCAGCGAACACTAGATCCGGCGCAGCGCCAGCGACTGAATGGTTCGAGGCTGAACGGTTCAGCGCTCAATCACGGCAAACCGGCGCAGCGCCAGGGCCGGGTTGATCGCACGCACCGCTCTCACGCGGGCCGGCGCCAGGTAGGCGACCGCGACATCCGCTGCCTCACCGAGACTGGCCAGCGCAATGCCCATCGGATCAATGATCATGCTCGTGCCAACACCGATCGGCGGTGTGTGATCGGCGGCGGCAACAAAAATGGTGTTCTCGAGCGCCCTGGCCGTCAGCAGGGTGCGCCAGTGGTGTTCCTTGAGCGGGCCGCGCACCCACTCAGCCGGTACGACGGTCAGGGTAACCCCGGCATCGACGAGTCGACGGGTGACCTCGGGAAAGCGGATGTCGTAACAGGTTTGCAGTCCGACGCACAGGCCCTCGACCTCGAATGTTTCCGGCGCGTCGATGTCGCCCGGCAGCACCCAGTCGGATTCGCGGTCGCCGAAAGCATCGTAGAGATGCAGCTTGCGATAGGTCGCCACCAGGCTCCCGGTTGGATCGACGGCGACCAGGGTGTTGGAGAACCGTTCCGAGTCTTTGGTCGTTTCGATCATGCCTGCCACAATGTGTATTCCGAGCTCGGCGGCGAGCGCCGCGAGCGACGTCACGAAGTGCCCGGTGAGCGGCTCGGCGGCGGCCACGAACGCCGGCCCGAGTTTCGGTTCGAAGAAGGCGGAGTATTCGGGGAAGACGACGATGCGCGCGCCGCGCCGTGCTGCGGTCGTGGCGAGCTGACGTATCACCGCCCGGTTCTGTGCGCGATCGGGTCCCGGTGCAAACTGAGCGACCGCAACGCCAATCGCTGCGGGATCATCGGTCTGCGCGATAGGGTTCATGGCGATAGCCTAGCTGGCGGCGCTATGCCGAAGCCGGATGCTCATCGGATTGGTGTTTGCAGGGAACTCGGGGCCATTCGGAGGCTGCCATCAACCATTGCTGGGTAGGTTGACAGGGTGACCTCCGCTATCGCGCCCCACTCCGTGGTTTCTCGCGCGCTATACCCACGTCATTTCACGCTTCCGTCAACCAGATGGTCGACTTTTTTCGTGGGCCTGGTGGCTTTCGTGGTGTCGGTCGCCTGGTCGTGGCAGCCGTCGCATTGGGGCGATGAAGCGGCTAGCGTGATGTCGGCCGAGCGGTCAATCGCCTCGCTGTTTGGCATGCTCGGCAACATCGACGCTGTGCACGGCGCCTACTACCTGTTTCTGCACGGTTGGATTGACCTGTTCGGCGCTACCGAACTCTCCACCCGCTTGCCGAGCGCGATCGCCATCGGTGTCGCTGCCGCCGGCACCGTCGTACTGGCCGAAAAATTCGTGCCCCGACGCGTGAGTGTTGGTGCCGGCCTGATCTTCGCCATTCTCCCTCGGGTGACCTACATGGGGTCAGAGGCGCGATCGGCGGCAATCGCGACGGCCATGGGCGTGTGGCTCACCGTGCTGCTCGTGCACGCTGTGCGCAGCCGCACCGCGAGTCACCGCCGGCAGATCGCCCTATGGGGCGGCTACGCCGTTCTGCTCGCGGCCGGAATGTATGTCTTTCTCTACCTGGCCCTGCTGCTTCCGGTGCATGCCGTTGCAGTCCTGGCGCTGGCCCGCCAGCATCCGCTTCGCCAACCCACCGCACAACTGTGGCAGAGTCTGGTGTTCTGGCTGGGCGCGAGCATGCTCGGGCTACTGCTGGCCGTGCCCATCCTTCTCACCGGCGCAGCGCAGCGTGAGCAAATCGCGTTCATCGGCCGGCGGCCGCGGGTCACGGTCTTAGAAGCTGCGGTGATGCAGTGGTTTGACACCGTTCCGGTGGCGATCATGGCCTGGTCGCTCATCATCGTGGCCATCCTGGCCGTGTTCCTGCGGCGCCGCGGAACACATCGACGGGCCGGGCTGCCAAGCCGCAGCGCACTTTGCATCTTTGTGGCCTGGATGGTGCTGCCAAGCGGCATTCTGCTGATCGGAACCGCGCTGGTCACCCCGATGTACTCACTGCGTTACCTCTCGATCTGCGCGCCGGCGGTGGGAATCGTGATTGCCGTGGGAGTTTCAGCCCTGGCCAATAATTGGCTGCGGGCCGTCAGCATCGCCCTGATCGTGGCCGCCATCCTGCCGGCATACGCCGTGCAGCGCGGTGACTACGGCAAGAACGAGGGCAGCGACTGGCGGCAAGCGGCTGCGGTGCTGGCCGCCGCGGCCCGGCCAGGCGACGGCGTCGTCTTCGACCAGAGCGTGCGCCCGTCACGCATTCCGCGGCTGGCCATGCATCTCTACCCTGCCGCGTTCGCCGGCTTGCAGGACGTGACCCTGACTCGTTCCTACGGAGACACCGCCTGGCTGTGGGACGAAGTGGCCCCGCTGACCGACGTTCTGCCGGCCGTCGCAAACCTCAACACGGTCTGGCTGCTGCAATACTTTGGGAGTGCGGAATGGAAGAAACAAACGGATGTCCACACGCTGCAATTGCAAGGATTCCGCGTCGAACACACGACGCTGGTCAACCGCACCATCATTATTGAAATGACGAGGTAAGCCAGTGCCTATCAGATCAGCACCGACCACCCTGGTGATCATCCCTACCTACAACGAGGCCGAGAACGTGGCCAACATTGTCGCCCGGGTGCGTTCGAGCGTTCCGGCGTGCCATGTACTCGTCGTCGATGACGCCTCCCCCGACGGCACCGGCGCTCTTGCCGACGACATCGCTGGTTCGGATTCGGCCGTGCACGTTTTGCACCGCACCGACAAAACCGGCCTCGGTGCCGCGTACCTCGAGGGGTTTGACTGGGGCCTCGGCCACGGCTACACCCAGCTCGTTCAGCTCGACGCCGACGGATCCCACCAGCCAGAACAGCTCGCGAGCCTGCTGACGGCTGCCGAAACGGCCGACGTCGTGATGGGCTCACGCTGGGTGCCTGGCGGAGCCATCGAGAACTGGCCCTGGCATCGCCGGGCGCTCTCGCGCGGCGGATCACTCTACTCGCGGATGCTGCTGCGGCTGCCCCAGCGCGACGCCACCGGCGGTTACCGGGTCTATTCGGCCCGCGCGCTGGCGCGAATGGACCTCTCCAGCGTCGACAGCCTCGGCTACTGCTTTCAGATCGAGATGCTACTGCACGCCGTGCGCGCCAACCTGCGCGTGGTCGAGGTTCCAATCACCTTCGTCGAACGCGTGCGCGGCTCGTCGAAGATGAGCCCGCGCATCGCCATCGAGGCAATGATTCGGGTGACACTGTGGGGCATGACGGGCATGGGCATCAGTCGAGCCGGCGCGCGCGCCGCCGCGGCAGCCCGCGGAGCCTGACACCCCGCAAATGCGGCCCGTTGGTCGATCAGCAGGGGACGACCGCAGGTGAATGAGTTGTGCAATCGAGCACGGAGAACAACAAGGTTCTCGTCACATTCGGGGTTTGAGTCAGTTTGACTATATGATGGTTCCAGCAGTTAAAGTCAACCAGACCTTTACGACTGGATTCCCACGTGCTGGAAGATACCGCGCAGACACTACCGATCGCGAAGCAGAACCCGCTCGCCGTCGGAGGCGCCGCGGCGAGCGCTGCCGCGTCCAGCCTGGCCGTGTCGACCGTGATCTTCGCGCTCCGGCCCGACGAAGAATCCCACCTGAAGACCCTGTGGCTCCCTCTGGTGCGGCGCACACGTGACCCGCACCGGGATCTGTGGGCGCTGCCCGGCGGGTGGCTGCCGGCCGGCGAAGAGCTCGCCGCCGCCGCCGGGCGCACACTGCGCGAGACCACGGATCTGTCCCCGCGCTACCTGGAACAGCTGTATACCTTTGGCGACATCGATCGCTCCCCGGGACTGCGAGTGGTCTCCGTCGTGTACTGGGCGCTGGTGCGCTCGGAGGTCGCGGAGCGGGCATCCGTTGGTGACAACGTGCGCTGGTTTGCCGCCGACCAGCTGCCCCCACTGGCTTTTGACCACAACCGCATCGTGGAATACGCGCTCTGGCGACTGCGCACCAAGGTCGAATACGCCCGCATCGCTCATGCCTTTCTCGGTGACACGTTCACCCTCGCCCAGCTGCGCGAGGTGCATGAGGCCGTGCTGCAGAAGGCGCTCGACCCGGCCAATTTTCGTCGGTCGATCGAGGCGAGCGGCAACCTGATCAGCACCGATCAGCACGTGGCCGGGGCCAGGCATCGGCCGGCCCGGCTGTACCGCTACGACGATCGGGCCAATGACCACGACCCACCGGGGCCGGCGCTCTAGCCTTCGCACCCCTGACCCCATTACTTTTCAAGGAGCACGTTCATGACGATTCCCTCGGTCGAGACCACCATTCGTCTCATCAGCACCGGCACAGCCGCCGGCAGCACGTGCAGCCCCGACCTGGCGACGGCGCCGTGGGAATTCGATGCTGGCACGCCCGGCTACGGCCCCGGCTCGTCGATGGGCGACGTGATTCCCGCTGGTTCGCCGCGGCAGGGCGCCCTGCCGGAACGCTACCGCACCGCGTCACCCGAAGAACTCAGCGCCCGCATCGTCGAGGCCAAGAACGCGCTCGGCGACTCGGTGGTCATTCTCGGCCATTTCTACCAGCGCGATGAGGTGCTACGCCACGCCGATTTCGTCGGCGACAGCTTTCAGCTCGCCCGGGCCACCCAGAGCCGCCCCGACGCCGCAGCGATCGTGTTTTGCGGCGTGCATTTCATGGCCGAAACCGCCGATCTGCTCTCCGGCCCCGACCAGGCCGTGATTCTGCCGAACCTCGCCGCCGGCTGCTCGATGGCCGATATGGCCGACATCGATTCGGTGACCGAGTGCTGGGAGCAGCTCGAAGAGCTGTACGGCACCGAAGCGGATGCCTCTGGCCGGGTTCCGGTGATTCCGGTCACCTACATGAATTCCTCCGCCGCGCTCAAGGGCTTCTGCGGCGAGCACGGCGGCATCGTCTGCACCTCGTCGAACGCGCAAGCCGTGCTCACGTGGGCGTTCGAACGCGGTCAGCGGGTCTTGTTCTTTCCCGACCAGCACCTCGGCCGCAACACCGCCAAGGCCATGGGCGTTCCGCTCGATGCGATGCCGATGTGGAACCCGACCAAGCCGCTTGGCGGCAACACTGCCGAGCAACTGGATTCCGCCCGGGTGGTGCTCTGGCACGGATTTTGCAGCGTGCACCGCCGCTTCACCGTGCCGCAGATCGATGCCGCCCGGGCCGAGCACCCCGGCGTGCAGGTTATCGTGCACCCGGAATGCCCGATGGAGGTCGTCGACGCCGCTGACTCGGCCGGATCGACCGACTTCATCGCCAAGGCCATCGCCGCAGCTCCGGCCGGCACCACCTTCGCCATCGGCACCGAGATCAACCTGGTCAACCGGCTCGCCGCCCAGCACCCCGAGCACAAGATTTTCTGCCTCGACCCGGTGATCTGCCCGTGTTCGACCATGTACCGCATCCACGCCGGCTACCTGGCCTGGGTGCTCGAAGCGCTCGTCGGTGGCGGCGAACAACCCGGCGAGGTGCTCAATCAGATTACGGTGTCGGCCGACGTTGCCGGGTACGCCAGGGTCGCCCTCGAGCGGATGCTGGCAGCCCGGCCACCGGCATCCGCTGTGCCAGTAACCACTGCGCCGGTCTTGAGTGCCGTCGGCGCCTGACATGGCCTCAATACTCGTCATCGGCAGCGGTCTCGGCGGCCTGCTGGCCGCGGTGCGGGCAGCGGATGCCGGCCACCGGGTCGTGCTCGTGACCAAGTCGGTGCTGCCGGAGAGCAATACCCGCTACGCCCAGGGCGGCATCGCCGCTGCCCTGTTTCGCGACGACTCGGTCGACGCGCACGTGCTCGACACGCTGCGCGCCGGCGCCGGACTCTGCGACCCGGCCGCCGTGCGAGTGCTGTGCGAGGAAGGCCCGGCGCGGGTACGCGACCTCATCCGTTTCGGCGTGGACTTTGACCGGGACGAATCGGGCGTTGCCCGGGGGCTCGAAGCCGCCCACTCCCGCTCGCGGGTCGTGCACGCCGGCGGCGATGCGACCGGAGCCGCGGTCGAAGCCGCGCTCGTAGCCACAGTTCGACGCCGAGCTGCCATCGAGGTGCGGGAGCACACCATGCTGGTCGACCTGATTCTTGACCGGGGCGAAGTTGTCGGCGCCCGGGTGCTCGGTCCGAACGGCGGACAGCTCTCGCTGGCTGCCGATGCCGTGATCCTCGCCACCGGCGGCGCCGGCGCGCTATACACGCACACCACCAATCCCTCGGTAGCGACCGGGGACGGGGTGGCTGCGGCGTGGCGAGCCGGGGCATCCGTCGCTGATTTGGAGTTTTACCAGTTTCACCCGACCGCCCTCGCGGTGCCGGGCACTCCGCTGGTGTCGGAGGCGGTGCGCGGCGAAGGCGCCGTGCTGCGCGATCAACTAGGCGAACGCTTCATGCAGGGCGAGCATCCCGACGCCGAGCTCGCGCCACGAGACGTCGTTGCCCGCGCCATCGCCAGCCAGATGCAGCGGCAGGGCGGCGCTCCGGCGCTGCTCGACGCAACCGCGCTCGGGCGCGAATTGCTCGAAACACGGTTTCCGACCATCACCGCCGCCTGCCGCGCGGCTGGCCTCGACTGGGCGGTCGATCCGATTCCGGTAGCCCCGGCCGCGCACTATTGGATGGGCGGCATCGAAACGGATGACTGGGGTCGCACCAGCCTGCCCGGCCTCTTCGCCGTCGGCGAGGTCGCCCGCACCGGAGCGCACGGCGCCAACCGGCTCGCCTCCAACTCGCTGCTCGAGGCCGCCGTGTTCGCCGACCGCGCCGTGCGCGCGCTGGGGCAGCCCTGGCGTGCCAGCGCGACCCTCGACAACGCGACCCGACCCCACCCGCTGGTCGAGCCTGCCGTGACCGCCATCGGAACATCGTCAGCCAATCTGGGCACGCTGGTCAACCGCGAGACGCTCCAGCAGCTCCTCTGGGACCACGCCGGAGTACACCGCTCCGGCGTCGGCCTCAAGCACGCCGCCAGCACTCTCGCCACCTGGTCAGCTCCCGACCCCACCAGCCTCGACGTCGCCGCCGTCGAAGATCGAAACCTGCTCGACCTCGCCCGCCTGCTGGTCACCGCCGCTCTGGCGCGCGAGGAGTCCCGCGGCGCGCATTACCGCTCGGACTTCGCCGCCACCCGGCCAGAGCTCGCACGCTCAGTCTCGCAAGTACGTCGCTCACACTCACTCACTCTCGTTCCGGCCAAGGAGGCCATCGCATGCTGACCGCTCACTCCATTACCGTTGTCGTCCAAGCCGCCCTCGACGAAGACGCCCCCTGGGGCGACCTCACCTCGGCAGTACTCATTCCCGAAGACGCCGTCGCCACCGCCAGACTCGAAGCGCGCGAACCCGGCGTGTACAGCGGTAGCGCCGTGTTCACCGCAGCCTTTGCCCTCACCGATCCCCGCATCGAGGTACGCCAGTTCGTCACCGACGGCGACCGGTTTGAGATCGGCGCAACGCTAGCCGAGGTGACCGGCCCGGCCCGCGGCATCCTGCAGGCGGAGCGTATCGGTCTCAACTTTGTGCAGCGGATGAGTGGAATCGCCACCCTCACCGCCCAGTATGTCGCCGAAACGGCTGGCACCAGAGCCCGCATCGTCGACACCCGGAAGACCACCCCCGGCCTGCGCGCCCTCGAGCGCCAAGCCGTGCGGGACGGCGGCGGCCACAACCACCGGTTCAGCCTCTCCGACACCGTGATGGCCAAGGACAACCACCTCGCCGTGCTCGCGGCCGGACCGCTCGGCCTCACCGAGGCGCTGCGTGACGTGCGCGCGCGCCTCTCGCACACCACCCACTTCGAGGTGGAGGTTGACCGACTCGACCAGATCGACGACGTGCTCGCGGCGGGCATCGACACGATCATGCTCGACAATTTCAGCCCGGACGACCTACTTAAAGGCGTGCAGCAGGTTGCCGGCCGGGCGATCGTCGAGGCCAGTGGTGGTGTGTCGCTCGCTACGGTACGCGACATTGCGGCATCCGGCGTCGACGTCATCTCGGTCGGGGCACTGACTCATAGCGTGCAGTCGCTCGACCTCGGGTTGGACATCGCCATCAGGGTGAACGCGCCGGCCGGGTTCGCGCTTTGAACCCATGATCTACCTGGACAATGCCGCGACCACCCCGGTGCGCCGGGAAGCGCTCGAGGCGATGTGGCCGCACCTGACTAGCAGCTTCGGCAACCCGTCAAGCCACCACCAGGTCGGTGAGGCCGCAGCAGCAGCCCTGCGAGAGGCGCGGCAGAGCGTCGCCCGGTCGCTCGGCTGCCGCCCCGGCGAGGTCACATTCACCAGCGGCGGCACCGAAAGTGACAACCTCGCCATCAAGGGAATCGCCCTCGGCGCCCCACGCGGCCGCCACATCGTGACCACCCCGATCGAACACGAGGCCGTGCTAGAGTCCTGCGACTACCTACGCCGGCTGCACGGTTTTACGATCACCCTGCTGCCAGTGGATGCTGCCGGCCGGGTCGACCCCGATTCTCTCGCCCGCGCGCTCCGCCCAGACACCACCCTCGTCTCGGTGCACTACGCCAACAACGAGGTCGGCACCGTGCAGCCCGTCGCCGATCTCGCGGCCGTGGCTCGCGCGGCCGGCGTGCCGTTTCATACCGACGCTGTCCAGGCCGGCGGCTGGCTCGATCTCAACGTGACAACGCTCGGCGTTGACGCGCTGAGCCTCTCCGGCCACAAACTCGGCGCTCCCCCCGGAATCGGCGCGGTCTTTCTGCGCGGCCGCCTCGTAATCGAACCGCTGCTGCACGGCGGCGGCCAGGAGCGCGGCAAACGCAGCGGCACCGAGAACGTCGCTGGTGTGGTTGCCCTGGCCGTGGCGCTACGCCTGGCGGCCGAGGAACGCGAACTGACGGCCACCCGCACGAGCGCGCTCCGCGACGAATTCATCAGTACGGTGCTGCGCGAGACGCCATCGGCTCGGCTCACCGGCCACCCAACCGCACGTCTGCCCGGCACCGCGTCGTTCGTGTTTCCCGGCACGAGCGGCGAGGCGGTGCTGCTCGAGCTCGAAGCTCGCGGCATTGTCTGTTCGAGTGGGTCCGCCTGCGCGGCCGGAAGCAACGAGCCCTCGCACGTGCTCACCGCGATGGGGGTGTCGGGTGACCTGGCTCAGACGGCGGTGCGGTTCACGCTGGGTGCTGGCACGTTGGCGGCGGAGGCGGCCGAGGCGGCGGTATCCGTTCGCGCAGCTGTCGCTGCAGTGGCCGGCCTCGGCGTCTGACGCGGTGGCCGGTCGACCGGTCCGATAAACGCTAAGGTCATCGGTGTGAGCAAATCTCAGGTGATCCATGGGTTGGTGCTCGTGAGCCTGAGCATCGGAACTTTCGCGCTCGTGCTGAACGTGACAGGCTGCACTCCTCAGAACGCGACATCGGCGCCATCGTCGTCGACACTCAGCGCGACGCCCGCACCGCGACTGGCCGAGGTGCCTCCAGCACGCGGAGTCGTCGGATGCCCGCGCGCCACGGTCAACGTTTCATCCGCTGACGAGCTTTCTTTGGCACTGATCGACGCCGCCCCGGATGACGTTATCGCTCTGGCGGCCGGCAATTACCAGGGCAATTTCGTCGCAACGACCTCCGGCACCATCGACGCACCGATCACTCTCTGCGGCGAAATCGACAGCGTGCTCGACGGCGGCGATCCGATGGACGGCTACGTCGTACATCTCGATGGTGCAAAGTATTGGAATCTATGGGGATCTTCCGTCACCAATGGGCAAAAAGGTGTCATGGCTGATGGGACCGTCGGATCGACCATTCGCGGGCTGACCGTCTCGACCATCGGTGACGAAGCCATTCACCTGCGACGGTTCAGCACCGACAATATCGTGGCCGACAACACAGTTTTCGATACCGGGTTGCGTAAACCGAAATTTGGCGAAGGTGTTTACATTGGCACCGCCGAGAGCAATTGGTGCGATATCAGCGAATGCCAACCAGACCGGAGCGATCGCAACACGGTCACCGGCAATTCGTTCTCCCAGACCACGTCGGAAGGCGTCGACGTCAAAGAAGGTACGAGCAACGGAATCGTCAGCAACAATACCTTTGACGGGTCGGCACTCCGCGAGGCCGACTCGTGGGTGGATATCAAGGGAAACGGCTGGGTCATCGAATCCAACGTCGGCACTAATTCGCTCCAAGACGGTTTTCAGACCCACGAGATCCAAGATGGTTGGGGAACAGATATTGTCTTTCGCGACAACGTCGCCACCGTGAACGGTCCAGGCTTCGGCTATTCGCTGACACCGGAGCTGGACAATATTGTCGAGTGCAACAACACCGCGACCAATGCCGATGAGGGCGTAATGAACGTGATCTGCCAGATGCCCTGACAACATCGGCAGGACCTGATAATGTCATAACAAATAGCCAAAGCTCTTGGCTTGTCAGTGAGGGATTCAGATGAGCGTGCCGGACGAAAATACTCTCCCCATGGGCATGTTCATGGACCTCCAACGATCCGGCCCGATTCCCCTGTATTTTCAGGTTTCTCAGCGCATTGAGAAGGCCATCCTCAGTGGCGAGTTGCCCGCGGGGTCACGCCTGGAGAACGAGGTAGCTCTCGGCCAGCGGCTGGGTCTCAGCCGCCCGACCGTGCGCCGCGCCATCCAAGAAATCGTCGACAAGGGTCTGCTCGTGCGTCGTCGCGGCATCGGCACGCAGGTCGTGCACGGCCAGGTGACGCGCAAGGTCGAGCTGACCAGCCTCTACGACGACCTCACCAACACACACAAGGTTCCCTCGACGCATCTTCTCGCGCTCGAAACACGGGTAGCGGATGCGAAAACGGCCGAGCGACTCAGCGTCGACGAGGGTAGTCCCACGCTCTACATCCGGCGGGTGCGCCTGGCCGATGACGTGCCGGTCGCCGTGATGGAGAACTGGCTCCCCACGGAGTTCATCGGCATCGAATCCAATGATCTCGTCGAGCACGGCCTCTACCAGGTGCTGCGCTCGCGCGGAGTGACGATGCGGGTGGCCCGCCAGCACATCGGCGCCCGTAAGTCCACGAACGAAGAGTCCGTCCTGCTGGAGATTGAGAAGAACGCAGCCCTGCTAACAATGGACCGCACGGCGTTTGACAGCTCGGGTCGCGCGGTCGAGTTCGGTCAGCACTGCTACCGCCCCGACCTCTACTCCTTCGAAGTGACGCTGGTCGAGAAATAGGCGGCCGGGCTGCGATCAACCCGCCACTCTATGGCGAACCGGTCCACCATAGCCCTCACCCTCACTGAAGCTTCGCTCGGTGTAGCTATTTGTACGCTTGTCCTGACATACTTTGACTCGTCGACCTAGAACGGCTAGCGTGACTGATAAGTGTTGAACCGGTCCAATGTCGCTCAAGGGCCGGACCGGCGCACGCTCAGACAACTTTTACCTCCGAAGATGCAGGGACAGCTCATGAAAAACGTAACGCTCGGACTAATCGGTGTCGGTCGCATCGGAGTGATGCACGCCCGTAACATCGTGAGGCTCTCAAACACAGCCGGGACCGACCGCACAATCACCCTCAAGCTCACAGATGTTGCCGCACAGCACGCACAGACCGTCGCCGCCGACCTCGGTGCCGAATACCTCCCAGATCTCGACGCGCTCATCGCCTCCGGCATTGATGGACTCGTCATCGCCACGGGGACTGCGCTGCACCCTGAGCACATCCGCGCCGGTGTCGAGGCGGGTATCCCGGTCTTCTGCGAGAAGCCCGTAGCCGTGAACGTGGCCGAGTCGCTCCCCGTTCTCGACTTCATCCGCGAGCATGGCGGCGTTGTGCAAATCGGCCACCAGCGCCGCTTCGACGCCGGCTACCTCGAGGCCAAACGCGCATTTGAGGCCGGCGAGCTCGGTTGGATCCACTCCTTACGTGCCGTCACCTGCGACATGACCCCACCCCCGGTCGAGTTTCTCGCTAACTCCGGCGGCTTATTCCGTGACTGCTCCGTGCACGACTTCGACATTCTGCGCTGGGTCACCGGTCGCGAGATCGTTGAGGTCTACGCCCGCGGCAGCAACAACGGCGATCCCGCCATCGGTGCCGTCGGCGACGTCGACACAGCCCTGGCCGTGGTCACCTTCGACAATGGCATGATCGGAACAGTGAGCGCGAGCCGATACAACGGCGCCGGCCACGATGTGCGCCTCGAATTGCAAGGGTCCGCGGCGACCCTGCTCGTGGGCATGGACGACAAGAGTGCCCTGCTGTCGGCCGAACCGGGCGTCAGCTTTCCCGACGGCATGCCACACCTCACGTTCGCAGAACGCTTCGACCAGGCGTACCTCAGCGAAATGGCCGCTTTCATCGAACTCGTCATGGGCGAGCGCGACAACCCCTGCACGCCCGACGATGCCGTGGCCGCAAGCCGGGTAGCGGATGCTGCGCAGCTTTCTCTCGAGACTGGCCAGCCCGTGCGCGTCACCGGAGCTTCCGCTCTCGTGGGCTGAACCTTCAGCCAATCCCCCCTCAATAGCGTCCGCAACCATATATACGACCGGGCGCCGCCCAGTGCATTCGTCACCATCTCAAGATAGAGACAGCCTTCGTGCAACGACTATTCCTAGCCTTAATTATATTGACAGGACATACGAACAAATATAGAATTTAAAATGGAGCGTTCCGTATGGAGCCTCATCACCGCACCGGCGCCGTGAGTGGCCGGTCGTCTCTATTGGAGGGCTGTTGGCCAACTCAAGCATTGGCGTCGCCGTAATCGGCGCGGGTATGGCGGGCAAGGCGCACGCCGCGGCCTACCGCAACGCGCCGGCCTTGTACGAAAGTATTCTTCCCCCAATTCGTCTCGTATCCATTGCTGATGCCTTCGAACCGGTTGCCGTAGCGGCAGCAAAACGCTTCGGGTACTCCCGCCACGACACCTCGTGGCAAGCGATCGCCGAAGCCGACGACATCGATGTGGTCAGTGTCGTGGTCGCCAACCACCTGCATCGCGAGATTGTCGAAGGTCTCCTGGATGCCGGCAAGCACGTACTCTGCGAGAAGCCACTTTCCGACACGCTCGCCGATGCCCGTGCCATGGATGACGCCGCCGAAAAAGCAGCGACGATCGCGCGAATCGGCCTCACCTTCCGCCGTACCCCCGGAATCGCGTATATCCAACAGTTGATCCAGTCCAGCCAACTCGGCAAGGTGCTTCACGTGAGCATTCGCTACTGGACCGACTACGCTGCCGATCCAAAGTCGGCGATCAGCTGGCGCTTCAAGGGACGGACCGGCTCTGGCGCCCTCGCCGACGTGGGTAGCCACGCGAGCTATCTCGCCGAGTTCTTGGCCGGCTCCGCAAGCAATGTGAGCGGCGGCCGCTTCAGCACTGTCATCGCCAAGCGTCCGAAGCCGCTTGGGTTCGTCTCTGGACACGGCCACTCAGCAGTCTCCGACGAGTACGACACCGTTGAAAACGACGACTACGCCACCTTCTCGCTCGGTTTCGACAGCGGAGCCGCAGGCACCATCGAGGTGTCCCGCGTCGCCGCGGGCCACGCCAACGATCTGCAGATCGAGGTCTTCGCCGAGCGCGGTGCCGCGAAGTTCAACCAGACCCGCCCCGCCGAGATCGAGTTGTTCCTCACCGAGGGCGACCAGGCACAGCAGGGTTACCGCCGGATCCCGCTCGGCCACCCGCACCCCTACGTCGCTGGCGGCATGCCGATCGACGTCGCCGGTGTCGGTTTCGGCCAGAACGAGGGCTTTCTGTTTCAGGCTCGTGCGTTCCTCGAAGAGGTGGCCGGACTGGACGAATCCGTCTCGTTGCCCCGAAACGCGGGGTTCGACGAGGGTGTCCACAACATGGAATTGCTTGCCGCGGTGGCCGAGTCTGAACGACTCGGTGGCTCTGTCGTGCAGCTCGAAAAATAAGGAGAACCAAGAAATGCGACTAGGTCTGTACAACGCGATACTTCATGACCGATCCCTGCCCGAGGCCCTCAAGGTCATCGGTGACCTCGGCCTGACCGGCATCGAGCTCAACACCGGCGGGTTCCTGCCTGCCGTCCACGTACCGACGTTCGACGACATCCTCGTCAGCAACGCGGCACGTGACGACTTCCTCGCGATCTTCGAGGGTACTGGTGTCGAGATCGCCGGGCTTAACTGCAATGGCAACCCGCTGCACCCGACCAGCGCGATCGCCGACAAGCACAGCGAAGACATCCGTCGCGCCATCCGCTTGGCCGAACGCCTGGGCCAGCACCGCGTCGTGACGATGTCGGGGCTTCCCGGGGGTGAGCCCGGCTCGACGCGCGTGAACTGGGTCGTGAACGCCTGGAACTCCGCAGCACTCGAGGTACTCGACTACCAGTGGAACATCGCGGCGAACTTCTGGCGCGAGACCGACCGCCTGGCACGTGACCACGACGTAAAAGTCGCGCTGGAGCTGCACCCACAGAACCTCGTGTTCAACTCGGCGGATGTGCACAAGCTGATCGACCTAACCGGTGCTACGAACGTGGGTGTGGAACTTGACGCCTCGCACCTGTTCTGGCAGCAGATGGACCCGGTAGCGGTCATCCGCCACCTGGGCGAGCTCATATTCCATGCCGCGGCGAAGGACATTCGCGTCAACCCCGAATGGGCATCGCTCAACGGCGTGCTGGACAACAGCTTTCGCCGTCTCTCGGCTGACGAGCCACGCACCAACCTCGGTGGCGACGAATGGGTGAACGAATGGCCAAAGAACGCTGCGTGGGACTTCGTCGCACTCGGCAAGGGACACGACGTGGGTTACTGGACGGAATTCCTTCGGGCTCTGCACGACGTGGACCCCGAGATAATGGTCAACATCGAACATGAGGATGTCGAGCTGGGCCGCATCGAGGGCATCGCTGTCGCCGCTGACGTTCTCAAAGCAGCGGATGCCGCACTTCAGGATTCGCTGGTCGCGTGATCGCTGAGCGACCAGCGGATGCCGCACTTCAGCATTCGCTGGTCGCGTGATCGCTTGGCTACCCTCTACTGATTCGATTAGCAAGCGCATCGAAACCCAGATCGTTATTCTTATTGCGCGGAAAGAGCGCCTACAGCTTTTTGGTCGATTGAGCGTCGTGGTGATCGCATAATTCTCAGTGCCAACAAGAACCCGATGAAGGCCAGAGCGATGCCCATCCCGACCAATGCTGAGAAGCCGATGCCCGAGGCGATCACAAGTCCGCCCAGAGTGGCACCTGCCGCGTTTCCGAGGTTCATGCAGGACGAGTTTAGAGTTCCTCCCATCGAAGGATTGTCGCCTGCGGCATTCATGAGGCTCAGCTGGGTGAAGGGAGAAATTCCACTCAAAGCAAACATGAGGAGAGTCAGCCCCGCGATGGAGCCTACGGGTGTGTCGATCCAAACCAGCAGCACGGCGAAACCTGCGGCGGCGGTGAGGAATGCCATCCACATTGCTAAACTCATGCGAATATCTGCCACAATACCCCCCAACGCGTTGCCAAGCGTCATGCCGATACCGAGGATGACGAGGACCCATGGGAGGGCCGCCCGGCTCACACCTGCCTGGTCGACCAAGAGTGGCGCGGTGTACGTGATGACCGCAAAAATGCCAGCGGAACTAGCAGCGCCCATAGCAAGTACAAACCATAGGCGGGGCGTTGCGAAGACTCCAAGAGATCGGCGCAGCGATACTCGGCGATCCAGTGCATACGACGGGAGCCCATACAACACGCCCACGAATGCGACAAGAAAAAGCACTCCGATGATGAGGTAGCAGAGGCGCCAGCCAAATTCGTAGCCGATCCAGGTCGCGAGTGGTACTCCAACGACGTTTGCGAAGGCAAGACCACCAAGTACTAGCCCTACGCCACGACCCTCATGGCCTTTTCCCATCAATCGGCCCCCCGCAATGGCGGCAACGCCGAAGAAGGCCGCATGGGGAATCGCCGACAGCACCCGGAACCCCAGCAACAGTGCGATTGCAGGCATTATTGCCGTCAATGCGGTGCCGACGCCCATCGCGATCAACAAGACCAGCAGAAAAGGTCGCGGATTGGTGCGGGCCGCCAACGCACCGAGAATTGGGCCACCGATCACAACACCGACCGCGTAAAAGGATATGAATCGCGCAGCCTCGGCGTTTGCCGCCTCGGGATTCGCTACGGCAAGCGAGGGCCAAAATTCGGAAGCGATCTCAGGCAGCAGGCCGATTCCAACGAACTCAGAGCAGCCGATTGCAAAACCACCAAGGGCGAGAGCAATGAGTGCCACGGTACGTTTCACCGCAACCTGGCTGTCAACTGTGGCGAGCAAAGCCTGACCGTCACTTTTCCTAAACATCAAGTCCTTTCACGGTCGCGGTGCGTGCGATCTTGTCAGATGAAGAAGTCCGCTCGATCGATCGGCTGAATCCGCACGCACCCTGGAACACGATGTGCGCGCGATCAAGCTCCGCCGGAGCCGTAACCACCGGTGAACAGGCATACACCGACCCACTCGTCCGGGACGAGCGGGTCGGCTTCTTCCGTGCGGGTCAGTTGTGTCAGCGACCCAGAGACCGTTTGGTCGATACCGTGTAAATCGCGCCGGTCGTCACGCTTTCCTCGAGCTCCTCGAGGGTGCGACCACGGGTCTCCGGCGTTTGGGTTGCCACGAAGACCAGAGCGATGGCCCCGACCGCGGCGAACAGGAAGAATGTCCCCGTGATGCCTGCAGCCTCCACCAGGGTGAGGAAGTACAGCGAGAGGAACCCGTTCGTCACCCACAGGGCAAAGATCGACACGCCGATGCCGAAGCCGCGCATGTGCAGCGGGAAGATCTCCGACAGATAGACCCACACGGCAACGTTGAGGAATGTCTGCATGGAGCCGACGAACGCTACGACCAGGAACAGGATGATGTAGGGACGGATCGGGTTTCCAACGGGCAGCATCAGTGATGAAAACCCGATCAGCAGGTGGCACGTGGTGGTCAGCGCAAAGCCGATGATAAACGTCTTACGGCGGCTGATGCGGTCTATCATTGCCAGGGCGAGCAGACCACCGACGACCGCGATCACGCCGGGGGCGACATTGGCGATGAGCGCAGCATTCTGACTGAAGCCGGATTCAATGAGTACGGTCTGCCCGAAGTACATGATCGAGTTGATTCCGGTGAGCTGCTGGGCTACGCCCATTCCAACCCCGATGAGCAGGATGCGGACAAGGTTCTTATTGGTGAGGATCGAACGCCAGCCGGTCTGGTGCGTCTCGCCCTCTACACTGGCGAGGTCCTCCATGTCGGCGAGTTCGGCCTCAGCACGATTCTCTGGGCGAATGGTTCGGAGGATTGTGAGTGCCTCGTCACTGCGGCCCTTTTCCACGAGCCAACGTGGGGACTCGGGCATCCGTAACATCCCGAAAAAGAGGGCGATCGCGGGGAGGACGCAGACCGCCAACATGATGCGCCAGACACCCGGAACGTCACCCCAGATCGTGCCGATGAACGCATTAACGATGAACGCCGCCAGCTGGCCGACAACAATCATGAGTTCGTTGCGGCCGGCCAGCGATCCGCGGATCTCGTACGGTGCCATCTCCGCGAGGTACACCGGCACGACACCGGAGGCTCCACCAACCGCAAGCCCGAGGAGAACGCGTCCCACCACCAGGATTTCGAAGCTAGGCGTGAACACGCAAACCAGCGCTCCGATGAAGAAAAGCGTCGCGAGCAGGATGATCGTCTTGCGGCGACCCCACGAGTCGGCAATGTGACCGCCGACAAGGGCACCGATCGCCGCGGCGAACACGAGCGAACTGGTGACGACACCCTCCGTGAAAGCGGTCAGCCCCAGCTCTTCAGACATCGGGCGCAGGGCACCATTGATGACGCCCGTGTCATAGCCAAAGAGCAGGCCGCCGAACGTGGCGATGAGTGCGACGACGCCGAGGCGCCTGCGGTATGGGCCGGGTGTCAGCGGAGGCAAGGCGCGTGGCGTGCTGAACGTCCCACTATGTGTATCGGAACTCGTCATTTCGACTCCTATGTCTGGGACCACCGCGATGTAGCCCACAATATGTTCACGTTATAATCTCATATGACAGTATGTCCTGTCAAATGCACCGAATCTACGGGCTGGGCAGGGATGGCGAGCTCGCCTGTGAGGTACTGCGCGCGTCCGAACCCGAAGGACCAATCCTGCGGACCGTTCTCGACGTAGCCGATGAACACGTCTTCCCCCGCAACACCGACCGCTGCAAGGCGCACGGCGATCTCGCTGTAGAGGGCCTGCTTCTCTTCGCCGCTGCGACCGCGTTGCGTGAAGATCTGGATGATCACCGGATCGGTCCGCTCGAAACCGAGACCGGCATCTTCGGCGATAATCGTCGCCGCCGGGCGAACAGTTACAACCTGGAAGCGGTCACGGACGGGTATGCCGTAGACGGCGACGATGGCGACGTGCACGGCGTTGGCGACCTCGGCGGAGTTTGTGCGGGCTTCACTGTGGTCGATGCGAACAAGGGGCATGGGTTCTCCAGAAATTGCGAATTCGGTACGCTCGTGAGTGCGCGGCTCTTCCAACCAGAATTAGGCTTCCTCAGAGGCCGACCGCTTGATTGAGGCAACGGCATCCGTCATGGTTTCGCGCTGGTAGATGGCGGTCTCCGCGGCCGTCTCGTCTTCCGCGAACACGCTCGACACCATCACGGTGTCGTCGCGATCGAGAAACCCGATTTCCCTGAGCCCCCCGAAGAATTCCGGCCAGTTCACGTCGCCGTCACCCATTTTCAGGTGCTGGTGCACCCGCACGGCGTTTCCGGGCGGGTTGGTGATGTAGCGCAGGCCGTGCGAAGCCGTGTGATCCATGGTGTCCGAGATATGCACCAGGGCGAGCTTATCTCCGGCGGCACGCATAATCTCCAGCGGGCTATTGCCGTAGTGGAACGTGTGCGACGCCACGTAGACAAACCCGAAGTTCTTCGAGTTGATGCCGCGAATCACGCGCAGCGCGGCGAGGCCGTCTTCGACAAAGTCGTCGGGGTGCGGGTCGATCAACACGCGGATTCCTTCGTGCTCGATGATCGGAACGAGCTCCTCCATCGACCGATAGAACGCTCGTTCCGATTGTTCCGCGAGCTCGGGACGACCGTTGAACTCCGTGTTCATCGTATCGACCTCGAGCTCGACCGTGATCTGGATCGCGCGCTTCCAATAGCGCACCGCCGCCTCCCTGGCATCTTCGTCTGGCCCAGACCATCGCAAAACCGGCAGAACGGATGCGACGCCCACCCCAGCATCAGTGCACGCCTTCTTAAAGGCCTGCACGAGCTCGTCGTCGGCCTTCGGGTGGTTGAAGAACGGGATGAAGTCGGCGTGCGGCGTGAGTTGCAGCCACTCATAGCCGAGGTCCGCCGCGAGGCGGGGAAACTCGAGCAGCGAGTGCGAGTGGTGGAATGGGGTCGGGTCGAGCGCGATCTTCACGGCTAGCCTTTCGTAACGGGAGGGTAAAGGCTAGTTGTAGAAAACGGGGCGCGGCACGTAAACGACCTCTTCACGCTCGCCGGTCTGCTGGGCCTTGACGCCGGCCTCGCAGGACGCGGCGACAAGGTAGCCGTCCCACGCACTCGGACCGTCTATCTCGCCGCGCTTGGTGGCGTTCACCCAGCGCTGAATTTGCGCGTCGTACGCGTCGGCAAAGCGGGTCTTGAAGGTCGTGTGCTCCTCACCGAAGATGCGGCCATCCTGCCAGCGGGTGAGGCCGGCCGTGCGACCGATTTCGGCAACGCCCTTCTCGAACACGGCCTCGGTCTTCACCTGGTAGCCAAACTGAACATTCACGTTCATCTCGACATCGACGAGAATTCCGGACTCGGTCTCGAGCAGCACGAGGATGGGGTCGTTGAGCCAGCTCGGCGCGAGGGAGTTGCGCTTGGGGCGCTTGACCTCCACTGCCACGATCGGCGAGTCGGTAAGGTAGCGCACCACGTCGATCTCGTGCACGACCGAGTCGGTGATGAGCATGCTGTCGGTGTAGCCCTCACTGGTAGTGGGGTTGCGATGCGCGCAGTGCATCGCAAGCAGGGCTCCAGCGTCACCGGTCTCGATGAGTTCGCGCAATTGCATGTACTCGCGATCGAAGCGGCGCATGAAGCCCACCTGGATGAGATTCTTGCCGCCGGTCTGCTCGGCTTCGAGCACCCGAAGCGACGACACGGGGTCTTGCGTGAGCGGCTTCTCGCACAGGATGGGCAGGCCGGCCGCGAGCGCCGGCAGCAGTACGGTTTCATGGAACTGGCCGGGCGTGGCAACGAGAACGGCATCGATATCATCACGGTTGAGTGCCTCGGCGAAGCTGCCCAGGGCGACCGCCCCCGGTGCGTGGGCCGCCGCCGCAGCGCCGCGCGCGGCATCCGGCTCAACGACAACACTGACGCTCGCGCCTACAATGCGCTCGGTGATGCGGTTGATGTGGTCCGCACCCATCTGGCCGGCGCCGACAACGGCAATACGAAGATCTGTCATGGTTCTACCCTCTATGAGTGACGAATTATTAGCGGATGCGCGCAGCGAGCGTGCAGCCGAAGATGTGCTCACGCGTGCGCGTGGCGATGGGCAGGCCGTTGTCAATGGAGCAGCCGTACATATCCTGCTCAACGATGGCGAAGATGTCGGGATTGATGCGGCTGACGGCCTCGATGATCGGGCCGAGTTCCGGCACTCCCAGGGGCGGTTCGCACATCACACCACGGGTGACGGCCTCGGCGAATGGCAGGTCGTTCTTGAGCGCCTCGGCGAGGATGTGCGGCTCGACCTGCTTAAGGTGCAGGTAGCCGATGCGGTCGGGGTAGGCCTCGATGAGCTTGAGGTTGTCGCCAAGGTAGTACGCGAAGTGGCCGGTGTCCAGGCACAGGTTGGTGTACTGCTGGTTCGTCTCGGCCAGAAAACGCTCTACCTCGCGGTAGGTGCCAACGTGGCTGTCGGCGTGGGAGTGGAACTGCTGGCTGATGCCGAATTCCTCGAGCAGGGCCTTGCCGAGCTTGTCATGGCCGGCGGCGAGCTTGACCCACTGTTCCGTGTCCAGCGTACGAGATTCGAGCACCTCAGCCGTGGCGTCGCTGCGCCACAAATCGGGGATCACCACGAGGTGCTCGGCGCCGAGCTTGGAGACGAGGCCGGCGACGTCGAGGGCTTGGTCCCAGGCGCGCTTCCACTGGTCGTCGCCCTTGTGGAAGCCGGTGAAGACCGTGCCGGCGGAGAGCTTGAGGTCCCGCTTGGCGAGCTCGTCTTCGAGTTGTGCCGGGTCGGTGGGTAGGTAGCCGAAGGGGCCGAGTTCGAGCCAGTGATAGCCCGCGCTTTGCACCTCGTCGAGGAAGCGCTCCCAGGGGATTTGCCCGGGGTCGTTCGGAAACCAAACGCCCCAGGAATCGGGGGCGGTACCGATGCGCAGCTGCTCGGTGGTCACGAGGGACGAGGGCATGTTCAGTTCCTTTCAACGGCGCCGGCACCAAGGTGCGGCTTCTGGGTGATTTTGTGTGCGACGTAGTCGACCCGCGCAGCAGTGGTGGTATCGAGGGTGGACGTTGCGGCGACGGGTACGTCCCACCAACCTTCGCCGTCGGGGGCATACAGCCGGGGATCGTTGTTGATGTGGATCATGGTCGCCCGGGTGGAAGCCTTGGCTGTCTTCATGGCGGCGGCGAGGTCGGTGATCGCGTTGGCGGTGGGTTCGATGGAAATCACATCCAGGCCGTAGCTGGCGGCGTTCGCCGCCAGGTCGATCGGCAGAATTTCGCCCTGCTCGAAGTTGTTGCCCGCCTTGTCCTGGTAGCGGTACTGGGTTCCGTAGCGTTGCGATCCGACGCCTTCGCTGAGGTGTCCGATCGAGGCGTAGCCATGGTTCTGGATCAGCACGATGATGAATTTGATGCCCTCGGCAACCGCCGACACGATCTCGGAGTGCATCATGAGGTACGAGCCGTCGCCCACCATCACGATGGAGTCGCGCGTAGTGTCGGCCCTCGCCACTCCGATGCCGCCGGCGACCTCGTAGCCCATGCAGGAGAAGGCGTATTCCACGTGGTAGCCGAGGTCGTCGCGCACGCGCCACAGCTTGTGCAGATCGCCCGGCAGCGACCCGGCGGCACACACGATGACATCGCGGGGGTCGGAGGCCTGTTGCACGGCGCCGATGATCTCCGACTGACTCGGAAGTGACCGGCGACGGTCCACGAAGGACTCGTCAACAGCAGCATCCCAGGTGGCCTTGTGGCGCGTGTAGTCCGACTCGAAATCGGCCGAGACGTGGAATCCGGTCAGGGCGGCAGTGAGCTCGAGCAGCGACTCACGGGCATCCGCTACGACAGGGATGGCGCTACCGTGCTTGAAAGCGTCGAAGGAGGCGATGTTGATGTTGATGAAGCGCACATCAGCGTTCTGGAACGCGGTGCGGCTCGCGGCGGTGAAGTCACTGTAGCGCGTGCCGATGCCGATGATCAGATCGGCCTCGGACGCAGCACGGTTGGCGGCGGTCGTTCCCGTAGCACCGACCGAACCGAGGTTCTGGGCGTGGTCCCAGCTGAGCGAGCCAACGCCGGCTTGGGACATGCCAACGGGGATGCCGGTTGCTTCGACGAATTCGCGAAGCGCAGCGCTGGCATCGGAGTAGAGCACGCCGCCGCCGGCGACGATCATGGGGCGCTTGGCCCGGGAAATAGCCCGAGCAACCTCGGCGATGATGCCGCGGTCAGGGCGGGGGCGACGAATGTGCCATTCCCGGTCGGCCAGGAATTCTCGCGGAACCTCAACGAGTTCGGCCTGCACGTCTTCGGGGAGCGAGATCGTGACGGCGCCGGTCTCGACCGGGTCAGTCAATACGCGCAGGGCGCCGAGCGCGGCCGAGAACAGCTGTTCCGGACGGTTCACCCGGTCGAAGAAGCGCGAGAGCGGCTTGAAGGCGTCGTTGACGCTCATGCTCGCGTCGTGCGGAAGCTCAAGCTGCTGCAGCACCGGGTCGGAGACACGGGTGGCGAAGGTGTCGGCCGGCAGCAGCAGCACGGGCAGCCGGTTCGTCGTGGCCACGGCCGCACCGGTCAACATGTTGGTAGCGCCGGGGCCGACGGATGACGCGCAGGCAAAGGTGGACCGGCGACGGGTCATGCGGGAGTAGGCGATGGATTCGTGCACCATCCCCTGCTCATTGCGCGCCTGGTGATACGGCATCAGCGTCGGGTCCTCGACCGAGAGCTGTTTGAGGGCCTGGCCGATTCCGGCAACGTTTCCGTGACCAAAAATGCCAAAGGTTCCCACGATGGTGCGCTCGCGCACGTCGCCGTCGACCGTATACTGGTGGGCCAAAAACTCGATGAGGGCCTGGCTGACTGTCATGCGACGAGTAGTCACTGCGTTGTGTCCTTTCAGGGTGATGCCGGTCGCTGCTGGAAAAAACGGATTATGAGTTGTAGGGAAGCCGGGAATCGAATTCCTGGCCTGACCAGGTGCCCCGAATCCAGCCGTGCGCGGGATCATCGCTGATGCGCCACGAGCGGTCGGGATCGGGCCCGGCCATCACGTTGAGGTAGTAGAGGTCGTAGCCGGGGGCCGCGACGCAGGGGCCGTGCCAGCCAAAGGGCACCAGGGCGACGTCGCCGGTGTGCACCTCCGCCATGATGTCGATGTCTCCGGTCTTGGACGAGTAGGTGCGCATGAACCCGAACGGACTCGCGGTTTCCGGCGCGATTTGCCCGCGGGTGACGGCAGTTTCGAAGTAGTAGATTTCCTCGAGGCTCGATTCCGCTCCCTCCCGGTATTCGTCGTGCTTGTGCGGCGGGTAGCTCGACCAGTTCTCGGCCGGGGTAATCACCTCGCACACGATCAACCGGTCGGCCGCAAGGCTGGCCGGGGTGCCGAAGTTGTGCACCTGACGGCTCGACCGGCCGGCCCCACGCAACTCGATCGGGACATCCGTTTTCGGAATGTAAGCCACGGGAAGTGTCTGGTCGGTCGGCGCTTCGGCCACCGCCACACGGCCAGTACCTTCGATCGACAGCGCGGTGCCGGTCGGGAGGTACAGGGTGTCTGTGGGTCCGTGAAAAACGGATGCTCTTCCGGCGAGCTCCTGCACCCGCGTCTCGGTCTCCTCCGCGAGCGTGTAGCGCACCGAGAACGACCCGGCGAGGGGCACCACGATACGTTCCACCGCTTCTGCGGCGAGCGACACGGAGTCTCCCGCGGCGAGGACCGCGACGCGGATGCCGGTGTAACGCCATCCGCTGATGGACTTGTCGACGACAGATTCCCAACCGTCACGCTCGAGAGAGCCCTGGGCATAAAACCAATCAGCGGATGGCGTTGTCATCGTCTAGTTGTTCTCGGGGAAGCCGAGGTTGATTCCGCCGTGGCTCGGGTCGAGCCAGCGGCTGGTGATGGCCTTGCCGCGAGTGAAGAAGTGCACACCCTCAGCTCCGTGGGCCTTGGTGTCGCCGAACAACGAGTTCTTCCAGCCACCGAAGGAGTAGTACGAGACGGGTACCGGGATGGGCACGTTGATGCCAACCATTCCCACCTCAATCTCCTTCTGAAAACGGCGGGCCGCGCCGCCGTCATTGGTGAAAATGGCGGTTCCATTACCGAAGGCGCCCGAATTAATCAGGTCGACTCCCTCGTCGTAGCTTGCCACCCGTACGACCGACAGTACCGGTCCGAAGACCTCCTCGGTGTACGCCTTGGACGTTACCGGGAGGGCATCGATCAGGGTTGGGCCGAGCCAGAACCCGTTCGGGTCGCCGTCCACCTCGATGCCGCGGCCGTCGACGACGATGTTGGCGCCGTCTTCCTTCGCGATGTCGATGTAGCTGGCGACCTTGTCCCGGTGCACCTCGGTGACCAGCGGGCCCATGTCACAGGAGCGACGGCCGTCGCCAACGGTGAGGGTGTTCATGCGGGTGACGATCTTCTCGATCAGCACGTCGGCGACCGGTTCGACGGCGACGATCACGCTGATGGCCATGCAGCGCTCCCCCGCGCTGCCGAAGCCGGCGTTGATGGCGGAGTCAGCAACGAGGTCGAGGTCGGCGTCTGGCAGTACGAGCATGTGGTTCTTGGCTCCGCCGAGGGCCTGGATGCGCTTGCCGTGGCGGGTACCGGTCTCATAGACGTATCGGGCGATCGGGGTCGAGCCCACGAAAGAGATGGCCTTCACGTCGGGGTGCTCGAGCAGGCCGTCGACGGATTCCTTGTCGCCCTGCAGCACGGTGAACACGCCGTCGGGGAGGCCGGCTTCCTTGAGCAGCTTGGCCATCCAGATGGCAGCGCTCGGGTCCTTCTCGCTCGGCTTCAAGATGACCGAGTTGCCGGCGGCGAGGGCGAGCGGGAAGAACCACATGGGCACCATGGCCGGAAAGTTGAAGGGGCTGATCACGGCGACGACGCCGAGGGCCTGGCGGGTGGAGTAGACATCGACGCCTGTGGAGACGTTTTCGGAGTAGTCGCCCTTGAGCAGGTGCGGCATACCGCAGGCGAATTCCACGACTTCCTGGCCGCGGGAAATCTCGCCGAGGGCGTCGGAGAGCACTTTGCCGTGCTCGCTCGTGATGATCTCGGCCATTTCACCCTTGCGGGCATTCAGCAGTTCACGAAAGCTGAACATAACCTGTTGGCGTTTAGCCATCGACAGGTCGCGCCAGGCGGGGAATGCCGCCTTGGCACTCGCGATGGCGGCCGCAATCTCGGCCTGATCGGCGAGCGACACGTTCTTGCTGACCGTGCCGAGGGCTGGATCGAAGACCGGCGCGGTGCGGCCGGAGGTTCCCGGCTGTTCTTTTCCGTCGATCCAGTGCGCGACGAGGGCTAAATCAGTTGCAGTTGCGGGCATGGTTGCTTCCTTCTGTACGAGATTAGATGAGAGTTTTTAGGCGCCGTGTACGAGTTCAGCGGCGGTATCGATGGCCGCCTCGACGTTGCCGTCGCTCGGGTAGAGCAGGCTGCGGCCCACGACGAGGCCGCGAACGCCGGGAAGTCCGAGGGCCTGGTGCCAGGATTCGAACGTTTCGTCTTGGTCACCCACAGGGTCACCGCCGAGGAGCAGCGTCGGCAGCGTCGTCGCTGCCATCACACGCTCCATGTCGGCAACGACCGGCAGCTTCAGCCAGGAATACGCGCTGGAGTTGCCGAGGCCCTCGGCGATGGCGATCGAGAGGATGACGGCATCCGCTGTCAAGTCGTTCTTGACTCGACCGTTGACCCAACTGCTCATGAACGGCTCGAGCATAATCGGGATGCCGGCCTCGGCCGCTTCGCTCACTGCGAGTGCTGTCGCCTCAAGGGTGGCCAGCGAGCCGGCGTCTTCGAGGTTGATGCGCACGAGGTTCTTAGCGAAGTCGAGGCGGTCACGCTTGATGCGGTCGATGTCGTAGGCGGTGTAGCGGTCATCCATCTCGAATGACGAGCCCCACAGGCCGCCGCGGTTCATCGACCCGACCACGATCTTGTCGTCCAGCAGACCGAGCAGGGCCAGGTCGTCGATGATGTCGGGGGTACCCAGCACACCGTCAACGCCCGGGCGGGACAGCGCGGTGGCGAGGCTTTCGAGCAGGGCATAGCGGTTGGCCATGGCGTTGGAGTCACTCCGCACACCGAGGGCGCCACGAGCGCGGTGATCGGCGGCCACGATGAACAGCCGACCGTCGCCGCGAATCAGCTCGCGCCGGGTTCGGCCGCTAAGAATCTCGCCGATGCGCTCGGGGTGCACCGCACGGGCGTCCCGCAGCGCGTTGAAGTCCAGGCTGGTCATGCTGGCAGTCCCTTCATGATTTCTTCAACCTCAGTGGTCGTTGGCATGGCGGTCGAGCATTCCCGTCGGCTGGCGACGATGGCGCCGGCTACGTTAGCGAATTGCAGGATGCGGCGCAGCGGCCAGTCCTGCAGCAGTCCGTAACAGAGCGCCCCGCCGAAACTATCTCCGGCGCCGAGGCCATTGACTACGTCGACGAAGTACGGCGGCACTTCGACGGTCTCGGTGCGAGTCTTCGCGAGCACACCCTTTGGGCCCTGTTTGACGATGGCCAATTCGATGCCACGTTCCAACAGCGCGTCGGCGGCGCGTAGCGGTTCGGTCTCGCCGACGGCGACCTCGCACTCCTCCTTATTGCCGACCGCGACCGTGGCGTGGTCGAGGGCGAAGGTCACTTGGGCGCTCGCCTCCGCCGGCGATGCCCAGAACATCGGCCGGTAGTCGAGGTCGAGAATGGTCAGCGGGCTGCGCCCCCGGGCCCGCCAGGCCGCGAAGTGAGCGGACCGGCTGGGCTCTTCAGAGAGGCCGGTCACGGTCGACCAGTAGATGCGGGCGTTCTTGATCGCTTCGAGGTCGAGTTCGTCTGCGTTAATGACGAGGTCAGGGGCTTTCGGCGCACGGTAAAAGTAGAGCGGAAAGTCGTCAGGCGGAAAGATCTCGCAGAACACGACGGGGGTGTTGAGGTCGGGCACGCCAGAGACGTACTCATCGCTCACACCGAGGCGGCGCAGCTCCTGGTGAATGTAGTTGCCGAACGGGTCGTTTCCGGTGCGCGTGACGACCGCTGAGTTCAAGCCGTGGCGCGCAGCAGCGACGGCGACGTTGGTGGCGCTGCCACCGAGGTACTTGCCAAAGGTCGAGACGTCTTCCAGGCCGACACCGTCTTGCAGCGGATAGATGTCAACGCTGACGCGACCGATGGTCAGCACGTCGTGTGGGGTGCGGGGTGAAGTCGTCATACGTCGATGGGCAACTTTCAGAACTGGGAGCGGTCGGCGTTGCGCCGTTTCTCCACAGTAGCGCTCTTTACGCTTAATGTCATGACATATTCACAAATCAGTTCTTCAGACCGGATGCGGCGTGGCCGGGTTACCCAAATTGCTCGCGTTGGTCGACGGCGATCTCGATGGGCGAGCCTTGGATCGAGCTTGTCGAGATTTCGATCAGCGGCAGGGGTGGGGCATTCAGAGGAATGGCCGGAGCTCACGTCGCTCGTTCCGTCGGTCGAGGCTGCCGAGACCAGCGTCGACTAGCCTGCCCCGATTTCGAGAACGCGACAGTTGCGAAGCGGATGGCTGGGTTCGTCCTTCGCGCGGCAACCCGAGGGTACAAAAAAGCCCCCGGAACCTAGGGTTCCGGGGGCATCTGTTGCGGGGGCAGGATTTGAACCTACGACCTCTGGGTTATGAGCCCAGCGAGCTACCGAACTGCTCCACCCCGCGCTACAAGTACAAATTTAGCACACCCTGAAAGCTCGGTCGACCACTTGGGGTTGATATCGCCAATTGGGAACCGAATTGGGCTTCTCTTCTGGCATCAAACACCCTCGACCACAATGGCCGCAAGCCCCCATTTGCCAGCGGCAAACAAGTGCGCAGCGCCAGTAGCCATCCACCGTCACCCCGTTTCTCAGGTGCGGGCCCATCCACACCCGATCGCCAGAGTAGGCGGGCAGCGACGACACACTCATCGTGGTCGACTTCGGCCGCAAATTATTTGCACGCCCGAGCATTGCTTTGTCGAAGGCCCTCGACATCGATGCCTGCTGGCGAGATGAGTCCGTGCTGGGTGCTCGGGTCCACGTCGAATATCGGTGAGAGAGGCCACCCCTCGCCGCGCCTCAGGAAGCCGTGGTTCCTCCAGTGGTCGTCAACATTGTTGATGAGAATAGTGAGCGCAATGCGTCCAAACATTTCTTGGAGGTCCCGGCCCGGCCCGGCCTGATTTCGGCGATGCTGTCCGCGAACTGCTCGTAGGTGATACGGCTGTCGTCGTACCGTCCCAGGCTCATGGCTGTCGCGGCGGAAATATAGCCCAACCCATGGCCCGACTCCGTGCGGTCGAAACGCTCGACAACGAGCACGGACTTCTCTGACGAGGCCCGATATTCAGTGAATTCCGGAGTCTGAAATTCACAATTGCGCGCGAGCGTCAAGGCAAGCGCCTCCCAGCATTCGACGCCCACGTTGTCGTCCTTTAAAATATGGAAGCTTGGCGAGAGCAAGTCGCCCTGCGGAAATGACCACGTTGGCTTTGGAACGGGCACCACCCGGGGAAGTTGCAATAGGCGATTCGCGGTGACCCGCTGCCATTTTCAAGGTTGCACAGTGTCTCCCGGGTGATGAACGACCGAGCGGCCAACTCAGAGGCCGACATTCCGGGGACTTTTCGCCAACGTCGAATGTTGGCACCAAACGCTTTCATCAGCCGGTCGTGACGAACTGAACGTCGCTGAACCAGTCGACCTACCTCTAATTTGATAGCTCTAGGTAGCGATCTATCCATTAAATGTACTTTTTAGCTACCACACCCCGTGCGCAGCACAAAAGCCGCACGCCCCCACCCGAAACGGGTGGGGGCGTGCGGCTTGTGTACTGCGGTCTGACTACTCGCCGAGCAGGGCGAGCATGCTCGCGATGGTCTCGGCAAGCTTGGCATCTGCCGTGCCGTAGTCCGCGAAGTTACCGGCGGAGAGTGCGGCTGCCTTCTCCGTCAGCGCCGTCTGGGCGACGGCGAGCAGGGACTTGAGTTCGGCATCCGTTGTGGCGTCGCCGGTTGATCCGGTCGGCACATCGGTGCTGCCGGTCGCAGTATCAGTCGTATCGTCCGTGGTTGCACCAGCGGCGGCATCCGCCGCACCCGCGTCCGGCACGGCCGTGTCGCCGGCCGTGGCACCCGAGTCGCCGCCGAACAGCACATCGAGTGCACCGTCGAGGGTGTCCTCGAAGGCGATCTGGTCGCCGAAGGCCACCAGCACCTTCTGCAGCAGCGGATAGCTGGTCTCACCGGTGGACTTCACGTAGACCGGCTGCACATAAAGCAATCCGCCACCGACCGGGAGGGTCAACAGGTTTCCGTTCAGTACCGTCGACGATCCCTGGCGCAGCAGGTTGAGCTCGGTTGATACGGTCGGGTCGGCGTTGAAGACGTTCTGCACCTGACCGGGGCCGGGCACTGTGCCGTCCTTGGGTAGGTTGAGCAGTCTCAGTTGTCCGTATCCGTCCGCGCGCACACCGTCTTCCGATCCGGCGTCGGCGTCAACGGCAAGGTAGCCGTAGAGCACGTTTCGACTGGATGCACCGGTCGCTTCCGGCTGGAAGGTCGAGTACAACGAGAACGACGGCTTGTCAGATCCGGGTACCTGCATGGTGAGGTAGTACGGCGGCTGCAGCGTCGGGTTCTCCGGGGGTGAATCCGGGTCGTTTGGCGAGATCCAGGCGTCGTCCTTGGAGTAGAACGAGCCAGGGTCGGTAACGTGGTACTGCCCAAGGATCGCACGCTGCACCTTGAACAGGTCAGCCGGGTAACGAACGTGACTCATCAAATCGCCACTCATCTCGCTCATGGGCTCGAGCGTCGACGGAAAGATTTTCTGCCAGGTCTGCAGTACGGGCTCTTTGTCATCCCAGGCGTAGAGGGTGACCTCACCGCTGTAGGCGTCGACGGTGGCCTTGACCGAGTTACGCATGTAGTTGATGCTGTCGAGCGCGTACGGCTGTGCTGGCGTTTGCGTGTCGGCGATGGCTTCGCTGAGGCTGACCGGCGTGGAATACGGGTAGTTCGCCGACGTCGTGTAGCCGTCGATAATCCACTTCACGCGACCGTCAACGACCGAGGGGTAGGCCTCAGAGTCAAGGGTGAGATACGGCGCAACCTTCTGCACGCGGGTGACCGGGTCACGGTCGTACAGAATCTCCGACTGGTCGTTGACCGAGGCTGCGAGAAAGATCTGCTCGGACTGGAACTTTAGTGCATAGAGGAGTTTCTTGAACGCGTTGTCGAGTTTAGGTCCGCCGTCACCGGAGAACGTCGTGTAGGTCTGCCCAGCGCCCTCATCGCCCGACGGATAGTCGAGCTCAATCGGGTTGGCTCCCTCTTCTGCACCAACGATGGAGTATTCGGGTGAGGTCTCGCCGAAGTAAATGCGCGGCTCGAACTTGCCGAGCGCACCACTGGTGGGAATGCCGGACTCCAGGAACACCGGCTGCCCGTCGACCGAGCGCTGGTTGCCATAGGCGGCCACGACTCCGTAGCCGTGCGTATAGACGGTCTTTGAGTTGACCCAGGTATTTCCGGTGTTGAGCCCGTCAATGTTGAGGTCACGTACGGCGATGACGGTGTCCTGCGAAGTGCCGTCGATCATGTAGCGGTCGACGTCGAGGTTCTCGGGGAACTGGTAGTACTGGCGGAACTGCTCGAGCTGGCCGAAGGAGTCACTGACCAGGGCCGGGTCGAGAATACGAATGTTAGCGGTGGTCGCGGCGTCGGCGCGCAGGGCGCCCGGCTCCGCGGTGGTCTTTGCGTCGTACGCAATTTCCTCGATACCCGCGACGCCGTAGGCATCACGGGTGAGATCGATATTGCGCTCAATATATTGAGCCTCAAGCGACTTAGCGCTCGGCTCCACCTGAAAACGCTCGACCACCCAGGGGTAGAGCGAACCGATCAGCAGGCTCGAGACGATCAGGAGCGCGGTGCCGATAACCGGTAGACGCCAGCGACCGATGATGGCCGTGAGGATAAACAGCAGTGCGACGACGGCGGCGATGCCGGCGAGGATGGCGCGGCCGGGGATGGTCGCGTTGACGTCGGTGTAACCGGCGCCGGTGATGAGTGTGCCCTGGTTGGTCAGGGTGGAGTACTGGTCGAACCAAATGCTCACGGCCTGAAGCAGCAGATACAGGGCCGCCGTCACGGCGATCTGCACGCGGGCGGCCTTGGAGATGAGTACCTCACGGCCGGAGACCCGGATGGACCCATACAGGTAGCTGGTCGCGATCGCCACGAGTGCTGAAATGAACACGACAGCGGATGAAAAGGCGAGCACGGCCTGATAGAACGGTAGGTCCATCAGATAGAACGAGATGTCAAAATTGAACTGCGGGTCAACCCGACCGGTCTCGGTGCGATTGAGCCACATGAGCACGGTCTGCCAATTTGTGGCCGCCGCCACTCCGGCGAACAGTCCGAGAAGCGCGGGGATGCCGTACATTGCGAGGCGACGCAGCGGCTCAATGACCTGCTGGTACCGATCGAGCTGCGCGTTGAGCTTGGCGTAGACCGGGCGCAACCGATAGGCCAGCTGAATGCTCACCCAGACCGGCACGGCCATGGCGACGAACCCGATCAAAAACAGTACGGTGCCAGCGATCCACTGCGTGGTCAGCACGTTGAGGAACCCGAGTTGGTCAAACCACAGTACATCGGTATACAGTCCGGCGAAGATAAAGAATAGAATCACCAACCCTGCGATGATTGCTGCGGTGATTGCTAGCGGGGCTCGGCTGCGCCGGGGGGCGTTGTCGGCTGCTGATGAACTCACTTATTGGCCTCTTGCGCTCAGTCATTAGGTACAGGGTGATCATTAACTGCGTGATCAGGGTCGTCGTCCATCCTACTCAGGCGCCCCTGAGAGTGGCATCACTGCCACTCGTTCGCTCGCGTCAATCGGCCAGGCAGGCCGGCAGCTTGCTCGTGTCTGCTCCGGTCTTGATCGCGTCAAGGGCGTCGAGCGCCTGATCGAGGGTTGCAACCGCGAAGACGGTCAGACCGTCCGGGATGTTGCCGATCACCTCGTCGCAATTGTCGGCGGGGGCCAGGAACCAGTTGGCCCCGCTCTCCTTGGCACCGTGCAGCTTCTGCTGGATGCCACCAATCGGCCCAATCACGCCAGCCTGGTCGATGGTTCCAGTGCCGGCCACGCTTTCGCCGCCCTGCAGCTCGCCGGGGGTGAGCTTGTCGATGATGCCGAGGGCAAACATCATTCCAGCGCTCGGGCCGCCGACCTTGTCGAGCTGAATCTCCACCTCGAACGGAAAATCGTATGCCACCGAAACGTTGACTCCGGCCACAACCGCGCCCCGGTTCTCGACCGGGGTGACCGAGACGGTCTGGGCGACGCCGCCCCGAACAATGTCGAGGCTGGCCGCGCGGGCGGTACCGTTGGTCTGCAACGCGGCCCGCAGCTCGGCGACGGAATCCACCGCTGCGCCGTTGACTGCCGTCACCTGGTCCTGGGGTTCGATTACACCCTCGGCCGGGGAACCGTCGGGGAGGCTGACCACCGAGACCGTCGTGGGGTAGTCGTAGCCGAGATGAGTGAGTGCCGCAGCGATGGCATCCTGCTGGGAATTGATCATGGCGGCGCTACTTTGCGCATCGCGCTGTTCCGTGCTGACGTTGGCGGGAAAGACCTGGTCGATGGGCAGCACCGCCGCGCTCGGATCGATCCAGGCTCCGACGACGTCCAACCAGCTGGGGCGGTTCTCGCGATTGCCGAGCAGGGACACGGTGAGCAGGTCGAGGGTGCCCTCGGTTGCGTAGACCGTCTCGTCGGGGATAGTAATGAGCGCAGTCTCGACGTCGTCATAGGTGGCTGAGCCGAGCGTGTTGTAGACCGGGCCGGGCTTCTCAATGACGTAGGGGGCCGGCATAACGCCGAGGATCACCCCGGCGACCAGGGCGATCAGCAGTGCGGTCCAGCCAATCGATGGGCGGCGACGCCGTGCACCGTCGGGTGCCGATGAGTCGTCGGTGAAGAGAGACACCGTACTCCTTCCCTGTTGATTCTTGGTTTCGGGCCGTGTTCGCGGCGGGCGCACAGCAAGCGCTTCAGCCTAGGATATTTCCCAGCCCTGAGCGGGTTACTCGCACTAGCGTAGAAGTATGCAACTGAGAGGGGCCTGAAGTGGCCGACGACTCCCTACCCCCGAACGATCAAAACCCGGGCGAGCCCAGCGCTCACAACGACGGTGACGAGTTTCGTGACATGCTGCGCGACATTCTGAGCGGCAAGAGCGGCATTGACCCGAGCCAGCTAGCCGGCGCTGCCGGCCTGCCCAATGACCCAGCCAGCGTGGCCGCGCTCATGCAGCAGCTGCAGGGTGCCATGAATTCCCAAGGCACCGGCGTGGACTGGAAGATTGCCCTCACTCAGGGTGAGCAGCGAGCCGCCAACGGCCAGCTCAGCGCGACCGATGAGCAGCAGACGCAGCTGCGCCAGGCCTTTCACATTGCGGCGCTCTGGCTCGATGACGTCATCACGGTAGCCGAGCTCACCGTCGAACCGCGCCTGATGACCCGGCGTGAGTGGGTCACCGCAACCATGCCGCTCTGGACTCAGCTGGCCGAACCGGTGGCCACGAGCATTTCCGATTCCCTCACCCGGGTCTTCGCCGAACAGGTGCCCGAAGAGATGCAGGGCATGGTCGCCAACGCGAGCCAGCTCGTGCGCAGCATCGGCGGCACCCTGTTCGCCATGCAACTCGGCCAGGTCGTCGGCCAGCTGGCCAGCGAGGTCGTCAGCGGCGGCGATGTCGGCATTCCCCTGCTCGGCGAGCAGCAGGCTGCACTTCTCCCCCAGAACGTTGCCGACTTCGGTGCCGGCCTCGACGTTGCGCCCGATCAGGTGCAGATCTACCTGGCCGTGCGTGAAATCGCCCACGCCAGACTATTTCGCCACGCCCGCTGGTTGCGCCTACACCTGACCAGCGCGGTCACCTCCTATGCCCGCGGCATCAGCATCGACTCCAGCCGACTCGAAGAACTGGCCGGAAGCTTCGACCCGTCCAACCCCGAAGACCTGCGCCAGGCCATGGTCGACGGCTCGCTCATTCAGCAGAAATCCGAGTCACAGGTCGCCGCCCTGTCCCGCCTCGAAACCATGCTCGCCCTGGTCGAGGGCTGGGTCGACGTCGTTACAGCTCGCGCCACCATTCGACTTCCCAAAGCGGATGCCATCGCCGAGACGGTCAAACGCCGCCGGGCATCAGGCGGTCCAGCCGAATCCGCTTTCGCGACCCTTGTCGGTCTCGAACTGCGCCCGCGCCGCCTGCGGGAGGCCGCCGCGATGTGGCAAGCCGTGACGGATGCCGTCGGCGACGAGGCGCGCGACGCGCTCTGGTCTCACCCCGACCTGTTGCCCACCGAGCAGGACATCGACGATCCCCAGTCGCTGATCGCCCGGCTCACCAGCGCCGCACGCGGGGAACCCGAGGTGCTCGACGACGTCGACCAGGCCCTCGAAGACCTGTTGCGCGACGACGGTGCCGCGCGCCCGCACGAGGAGTAGCCCGCCTCGATCGACGTTCACGAGCGAGAACTCGGAGCGAGATGCCACCAGTGGCCCTCGGATTTTTCGAGCTGTCATTTCTGGCCCCCTGAATGCTGGCCATGGGGCCAAAACTGGCATCTCGCGCCGGGCGCGACAGGGTCTGCGATGAGATAAGCATCCGCACTCCCCTGCCTGCCTGTGGATAACTTTTACGCGTGGTCCCCATACGCGTCATCATGGCGGCATGGCCTTGAGACTGAACCCTCGGTATCCGCTGGTATGGCGCACACCCGATTGCGTACAACTCGGAATCGACCGCGCCATTGTCACGATTGACGGGTTGACGGTCGCGCACGAAGCCGTGTTATCGGCGCTGGCTGTTGGGGTGCATCGATCGGGCGCGATGCTGCTCGGAACAGGCGCCGGGGCATCCGCTGCCGAGGTGACGCACTTGCTTGAACTGCTCGAACCGGCGCTGCTGTACGTGGCTGACGATGCGCCAGCGCTGGTCACCCCACTGCCGCGCACCGTGCACGTCGACGGCGCCGGACCAACCGCACAGCACGTGCGCTCGCTGCTGGCCAACCTCGGAATCGAGGAACCCGCTCTTGGCGACGACCCGGAACTGGCCGTGTTAATCGGGCAGTATGTCTTCTCCCCCGAGCGTCACGGGCACTGGCTGCGCCGCGATATTCCGCACCTGCCGGTCGTCTTCAGCGACAGCGCCGCGCGCGTCGGACCACTCATCGAACCGGGCCGGGGGCCATGCCTGACCTGCCTGGAACTCGCGCACGTCGACGACGATCCGGCCTGGCCAGCCATGGCCTGTCAGCTTTCGCTGCGCCAGGCCCCGAGTGAAACGCCCAGATTGAGCTTTGAAGTCGCCGCCCGGGTTGTCGGGCTCGTGCAGGATCGCCTCGAATCGGGCCGATCAGCGGCCTTTGCGCTATCGCTGCGGATCGACGCCGTCACCGGAAGTGTTACGAGGCGCGTGCACCGGCTGCACGCGCGCTGCGGCTGCCAAGCTCTTCCAGAAAACGCGATCGCTCCCGAGCTGCACGTGCCTGCACACCCGACGACGACCAGCTCAGTGCAAGCCGTTTCCGGGCCCGGGTGATGCCGACGTAGAGCAGTCGGCGTTCCTCGTCGATTTGCTCGAACGTGCTCGCGTAGCTGATCGGTACCAGGCCCTCGCTCAGACCGACCACGAACACGGCATCCCACTCCAGACCCTTGGCCGAGTGCATCGTCGCGAGGGTCACAGCCGACACCGTCGGTTCGTGCTGGCCAGCCTGGCGTTCCATCAGCTCGTCGGTGAACGCTCGGAACGTGGTTCCCGGGGCGGCCTGGTCGACCAACCCCATCAAGGCATTGAGTGATTCCCACCGCGCCTGCACCGCGCCGCGCGTCTCCGGGGCGGTCTGGCTCCAACCGAGCGAGCGCAACACATCGCTGACCGATTTAAACAGCGGTTCCCCAATGATTGAAACGGATGCCGCGCGCAGGCTCATCACCGCCTGCTTCACCTCTGGCAGGTCGAAGAACCGTTTGGCACCTCGAATCTGATAGCTCACCCCCACCTCGGTCAGCGCCGTTTCGAGCAGCGCCGCCTGCACGTTCACCCGAAAGAGAACGGCCACGTCTTCGGGTTTGGTGCCCGTACCGATGAGCTGCAGAATCTGTTCGGCGACACCGCGGGCCTCGGCCATATCGGAGGCGTAGCCGCGCACCGTGGGATCTGGACCGGCGTCGGATTGCGCGGCGTGCAGGGTCAGGGCGCCCGAGCGGCCGCGCATGAGCTGGTTGGCGGTGGCTACGATGGGCGCGGTCGAGCGGTAGTTCTGCTCGAGCCGCACGACGGTGGCGTCTTCATAATGCTTGGGAAAGTCGAGGAGGTAGTCGCTGCGGGCACCGGCAAAGGAGTAAATAGTCTGGCTGGCGTCACCGACGACGCAGAGGTCGCGACGGTCGCCAAGCCAGAGCGCCAGCAGGTCATGTTGCAGCGGCGAGACGTCCTGGTATTCGTCGACGACGAAGAACCGGTACTGCTCGCGCACCTGCAGCGCCACCGAGGGTTCGGCCTCGATCATGCCGGCCATGGCGAGCAGCACGTCTTCGAAGTCAATCTGCTTGCGATCGTCTTTGAGCTTCTCATAGGTCTGTTGCAGGGCGACGACCTGGTCGACGTCGAGCCTTCCTGGCAGGCTGCGGCGGGCGATGCCGGCCGCGTACTGCTCGATGCTCAGGCCGCTGGTCTTGCGCCATTCCACCTCGGCGGCGAGGTCGCGCAGGGTGGCCGTGTCAAGTTTGAGGTGCAGGGCCTCGGCGGCGTGCCCGAGAATGCGGCCCTTGCCGTCGAGAATGCGCGGCGCCTGCCCGCCGACCACGTGCGGCCAGAAGTAGTTCAGTTGTGAGAGTGCTGCGGCGTGAAAGGTACGGGCGGCCACTCCCCCGGCACCGAGCTGACGAAGACGACCACGCAACTCGGCGGCGGAACGACTCGTGAAGGTGAGCGCCATAACCCGGTTCGGGGCGTAAGCGCCAGTCAGCACGCCGAGCGCGATGCGGTGCGTGATGGCGCGGGTTTTGCCGGTTCCGGCGCCGGCGAGCATGCAGACCGGGCCGATCAGCGCTTCGGCGGCAATGCGTTGCTGCTCGTCGAGACCGTGCAGCAGCGAGTTCGCTGTGATCGTCACGGGCGCATCAGTTCCGTCGCCGCCGGCAGGGGCATACCGAGCCAACGCTCGATCATGGCGTGCGCGATGGAGGACGGGCCGGGCAGCAGCATCCACTCGCCGGCGTCAAGCAGGTCTTGGCGGCTGAACCACCGCAGCGCCAGAATCTCGGCACCGTCGGGCAGTAGGTCGCTGGCCTGCTGGTCATCGGCGAGCCGAGCGGTGAAGCCACACATGATCGAGGCCGGAAACGGCCACGGCTGGGAGCCGACATAGACCGCTTCGGTGACGCGCAGGCCGGATTCTTCAAACATTTCGCGGATCACGGCCGCTTCGAGGGTCTCGCCGGGCTCGACGAATCCGGCCAGTAGCGAGTACCGGTTGTTCTCCCACATGGCGTTAGAGCCGAGCAGAATGCGATCGTCGGCGTCGGTGATGAGCACGATGACGGCCGGGTCTGTGCGCGGAAACACCTGGCTGTTATCGACCGGGCAGCGGCGCACCCAGCCGCCCTCCTCGACCAGGGTTGCGGCGCCGCAACGCGGGCAGTGCGCGTGCGAGGCATGCCAGTTCAGCACGCCAAGCGCCTCGGTGAACAGGCCGGCATCACGGTCATCGAGCACGGTGGCGAGGGTGCGCAAGGCCGCCCAGCGTGTCTCGTCCGGTTCTAGGCGGGCGGCGGCGTCATCCTCGAGCTGCACGGCAACGATGCGGGTACCGGCAGACTCGGGCAGATCAGCGGGCAAAGACCGGCCCAGGTAGACGCGCAGACCGGCGTTTTCCAGGCTCGTCGGGGACAACAGGGCGAGGCGCACGGCGGTCTTGGTCGCCTCGGTATTGGGCGCATCCTGCGGCGCGAGAAGAATTTTGCCGTGCCAGATGGGCACAAGGCGGGTGGCGGCATCCGCCCAGAGCTGATCGAACAGCTCGGGCAGGCCGCGGGTGAGGTGGTCGCGGTCAACCGCCTGGCGAGACAGCGGCAACCGCGTCGTGAAAGTGAACGACATGGTTTATCTCCGAGCTCTGCGAGAACGCGTACGTGTGTATGGAGGCGTGGCGTGGCGAATAACCGCCAGGCCGCAAGTCGATCTAACCTAGTAGGTATGGCCAGAACTCAACTCACTCTAGCCGCGTTAGCCACCTCCGCTGTTCCGGGGCTCGACGTGGCCTACGCCCGCAAGCACAGTGCCGGCGCGCACGGACTGTTCGACTCGGCGCTCGTCATTGACAAGGCGGGTCGGGCGCTGATTATTCGCGTTCCCACCAGTCAGTCGGCCGAAACCGAGCAGTCCGCGGACCTCGTTGCGCTGCGCGCACTCACCACCGGCAATCGCAGCCGGCTGCCGTTCGACGTGCCCGAATATGTCGGCCAGACTCCGATTCAGGGCACCCGCGCGATCGTCTATGAGCTGCTGGCCGGCGACAGCTTTGACGCGGATGCTCTCACCGGGCACGAGGGCGTCTCCGGGTCGATCGGGCGGGCCATCGCCGCGATCCACTCGCTGCCAAGCGCGTTTATCGGCACCGCCGGACTGCCCCAGCAGAGCGCCGAAGAGTGCCGCAAGGATGCCATCGATCTGATCGACCGGGCCGCCAACACCGGTTATTTGCCCGCAGCGCTGCTGCGCCGCTGGGAACAGGCCACCGACGACGACGCCCTCTGGCAATTTGCCCCGGCCGTGGTGCACGGGGCGATGTCGGCCGATTGCATTCTGATCACCGACGATGCCGTGTCGGGTATTCTCGGCTGGTCTGGCCTCGCCGTCGGCGATCCGGCGCGCGACCTGCACTGGCTGCTGGCCGCTCGCGGGAATGCCGCCGAAGTGGCCATCACCTCGTATTCGACGGCTCGTCAGGGTAGCGACAGCCACATCACCCAGCGCGCCATGCTCTACGCCGAGTTGGAATTGGCCCGCTGGTTGCTGCACGGCTCTACCAGTCACGACCAGACCATTGTCGATGACGCCGTCGCGATGCTCGACGGCCTGGTCGACACGGTGCACAGCCACACGCAGCAGCCTCTCTCCCCCAAGACCGGCCCGATCATGAGCGTCGGCGACGTGGAGAACATGCTCGACCACATGCCGCACGCTGCTCGTGATTACGACCAGCACGCGGCAATGCACACGGACAGCTACGACTTCTCGGGGCTCACCTCTGACGCTGACTCTGACTCTGACTCTGACTCTGACTCTGACGAAGCGGATTCCGACGACTCGCGCACCGGGGCGACCGCCGCTGACCAGGCCGCGAGAAGGTCAGCCTCCGAGTAGAGCCGATCGGGGGCGACGACCGTGTCGTCGGCCACGAAGTAGAACACCGCGTCGACGATGCTCGGATCGATCCCCTTCCAGCGCGCGTAGGCCAATCGATAGAGGGCGAGCTGGGTTTGTTTCAGCTCCAGATCGGCGGCGTTCTTGGGTGCACGCCCGGTTTTCCAGTCGACGACCTGGTAGCCGGTGTCGGTGCGATAGACGGCGTCGAGTTTGCACACAAAGACCTGCCCGGCGAGCACATGGTGAATTTCAATCTCAACGTCGACCGGCCGACGATCGGCCCATTCGGAACGTTCAAAGGTGGCCTGAAGCACCGCAAACTGCTCCTGCTCTGGCACGGCGAGGTCACCCAGCGTTCCGGTACCCCCGTCGTCATCGTCGACATCTAGTTCGTTCACGCCGGCGTCGACCCGGTCGGTGCCGGTAGCACCGCCGGCGCGACGTTCCACCCAGGAGTGGAACAGGGTGCCGAGCCGGGTTGCCCGATACGGGCGCTGCGGCATCGGACGGCGCAGTTCGGCGGCAACTCCCGCCGGGTCGTCGACGTAGTCCTTGAACCGCGAGGCCGGGATGCGGGTAGGGACGGGGGCAACCGCGCCGCCGGCCAGCCGCAGCGCGCGTTCTTCCAGGAGCAGGGTAACCGCGTGCGTCCAGCGAGTAGGCACATCCGCCTCGCTCGCGCTCACCAGCGTGGCCGCAGCCTCGACCACCGCCCGGCGGCGGCCGAGCGGGTCAAACGGCCACAGTTCGGTGCCGTCGTCCGCGGAGGCTGGTTTCTCGGGCTCGGCGCTCGTGTCCGGGATGGCCGGAATCAGGCCAGCTTCGACGAGTTCCGTGAGATAGCGGCTGGGCTTGCGCGCCGTCAGCCCTGCGCCCCAGAACGAGCCGGTAAGGAATAGCTCGCGCTTGGCCCTGGTAGTGGCCACGTAGATCAGGCGGCGTTCTTCGTCGTCGTGCCGCGTCGCCAGCTCCTCCTTGTACCTCTGATAGGCCAGATCGTAATCGAGCTGGCTGTCGTGCCCGGCCAGATCGAGCTCGGGCAGCTCTGACCGGTCGCCGCGAAAAGCGTAGGGCAGTTCGCCAAAGCGCAGCCACCCGCTGGTGTCGCGGGCTGCCGCTGGCAGGCTCTTCTCGACGAGGTTGGGAATGGCGACGAAATCCCATTCGAGGCCCTTGGCGCCGTGAATGGTCAGTAACTGCACGGTGCCGTGTTCAGAGGCTTCAGCGCGCGGGCCAAGGTCATCTTGCAGCTCGGCGCGTTTCAGCCAGCGCAGAAAGCTGGCCAGGGTGCCCTGTTCGTCACTGTCGAGAAAGGCCGAGACCGTGTCGTGAAAGGAATACAGGTTGGCCAGGCCGAGGTCGTTGGCCTCGTTTGCGATCAGTTCGATATCGAGCCGAAATTCCTGTTCGATCAGGCGTACGAAGTCGAGCAGTGGCAGCCCGGCGCGGGATCGCAGCCAGGCCAGCTGACGGCCGGCCGATTGTACGCGGGCTCGACCGAGTTCGCTGAACCCGGCGAACTGGCCGTGCGAATCGGGTGCGCTGCCCAGAAAATCGAGTGCGTCGACGAGGGAACTGCCCTCATCGCCGGCGACGGATGCCCGCAGCTTGCCGCGGAGATCGGCCGAGATGGCCTTCTGGGCCCAGTCGTGCCGGGCCAGCCAACTGGCAACGTCGGCGAGCGCCTGCAGGTCACGCGGGCCGACCCGGTAGCGGGCCCCGCTCAGCAGCCGCACCAGCTCGCTGCCGGCGGCTGGGTCGTGCACCACGCGGAGTACGCTCACCACATCGGCGACCTCGGGGGTGGAGAGCAACCCGCCGAGTCCCAGCACGTGGGCGCGCACGCCGTGGGCGCGCAGCACCTCGGCGAAGTATTCCATTTCGCGGCGCGCCCGAAACAGCATGGCGCCGCTGCGTTCGACCTGACCGTGGTCGCCGACCAGCCGCGCGGCGAACCAGTCGGCAATGGCACCGGCCTCCTCGGCGATGGTCTCGGCCATGAGCGCATCGACGGCGCCCGTCCGGGCTGTCGGCGGAACCTTGAGCGTTTCGACCTGGATTCCGCCCGGCTTGGCACGAAGCGCGGCGCTCAGCGGGTCGACGAGGGCGTTGGCGGTGTCGAGCACGAGCGCGGGGTTCCGCCAGGTGTAGGACAGCGACATGGTCGGGGCCGCTAGGGCTGGACTGACGTCGCTGGTGTTGAAATCACTGGTGTTGAAATCTCGACCAAAGCCGAGCAGGTTTGCACTACTGGCGCCGCGCCATCCGTAAATCGACTGGTGAGGATCACCGACGGCCATCACCGGGTGGTTGCGAAACAGGGTGTGCAGCAGCTCGGTTTGCAAGACCGAGGTGTCTTGGTATTCATCGAGGAGGACCACGCGGTATTGGTCGCGGTAGCGATCAACGACGATGTCAACCTTCTGACAGACCTGCAGCGCTAGGGCCACCTGGTCGGAGAATTCAATCAGGCCAAGGCGACGCTTCTCGCTGCTGTAGCGGGCGGCGAGTTCGGCCAACACCGGCAACGGGGCGACCGCGGCCAGGGACTCAACGACAGAACCGTACGGCGTCTTCTTGCGTGGGTTGCCGTAGGGCAGCTCGGGCAGATAGGCGAAGCTGTCGGCCAGTGCCCTGAGGTCGTGCGGTGCCCCCGGCCTGCCGCCGCGAAACTCCGGCGGATTTTCGGCCAGGGCGCGACTGAGCTGCAGCACGGCGTCGGTGACGAGGTCGAGGCTTTTACCGAACGGAACGAGCCTCCCGTCACCGTGGTCGATGACGACGCGTCGGGCGAGCAGCCAAGCGCTCGTTTCGCTGAGCAGCACCGACTCGGGTTCGCGGCCGAGGAGCAGGGCGTTGTCGGTGAAGAGCCGACTGGCGAAGGAGTTATAGGTCGACACGCTCGGGGTGTTGAACAGGTCGGAAGATTGTGCGCCGCTACCGTCAGCGTCGATCACCGGGATCAAGCCAGCTTCGTCGAGTTCGGTGATGCGCTTGTTGATGCGTTCGCTCAGCTCGCCGGCCGCCTTACGCGTGAAGGTGAGTCCGAGAATCTGGTCGGGCCGGGCATGGCCGTTCGCGAGCAGCCAGAGCACCCGGTTGGCCATGGTTTCGGTCTTACCGCTTCCCGCTCCGGCGACCACGAGGGTCGGTGTGAGCGATGCTTCAATGACCACCTGCTGTTCGAGAGTTGGCGGGGGCAGTTTGAGCGCGGCGGCAATGTGGAGGGCGGAGACCCCGGTGGTGGTAGGACTCATGAGCTGACCTGCTTGATGATGTGGATGCGACAGGACCCGTGAGCCCTGGGGTCGAGACAGTGCGCGGTGATCTCGGCAATGAAGGTGGCACCGCCCATACCGGCGGCGTCCGAACCGACCCGGGTGCGAAATGCCTCGAGTTGCTCCGGGGTGAACGCGGGCTGGGTGGGATTTCGGTAGTTCTGTTTGACCGTGCCGGAGGAAACGATGACCAGGCGCGCGCCGGCCAGAGCCATGTCCGAAGACACGCCATCGATGGCGCCCTCCTGGAAGGCCAGCTGGTAGGCGCCGAGTTGCGGATGCTCGGCGACACCGGCATCGCTGATCGCGTCACCCTTGCCCGTTTTCAGATCGACGATCACGGCCCGCCCGTCGGCCTGGCGTTCCACCCGGTCAATGGTGCCCGAGAGCACGGCTCCGCTGAGCTCTAGCTGAAACGTGCCTTCGGCGCTGAGCAACTCGCCGCCGCCGCTCTCGAAATCGAGCAGGTAGGAGGCGAGTCGGTCAGTCAGGGCGCGCGCTGCGACTTTCTGCACCCGGGACTGCCAGTCGGCGTCGAAGTCGAGTTCGTTCCAGCGCGCTTCGACCCCCTGCCAGAGGGCCTCGGGGCGCCGATCGGTGCTGTCTTCCATCACCTTGTGAATAATCGTGCCGAGGTTGGCTGCCGTATTGGAGTTGCCGCCGCCGACCTGACCGATCAGCCAATGCAGCGGGCAGGTTTCGAAGGCGGCCATCCGCGACGGCGAGACGCGCACCGGCGCATCGCCGGCCTCGGGATCGTTGAGCGGCCGCACAGTGCTCGGGTCGGTCAGACCGTACCACTCGCCCGGCGAAGCTCCTGGCACGTTTTCGGCGGCCAGCCGGGAGAGGGTTGCGGCGGCATCCGCTGCCCGAGTGGCCGAATCGGTGCGACCCGGCGAGTGGATGGCGCGGGTCAGGTCGCGGCGCAGCCGGCCGGCCAGGCCGCGCAGCGACACGGGATAGCGGGCCGGGTCGTCAACATCGAGGGCATCCTCGGGTTGGGGAAGCAGACGTAAAAACACGGACGGTTCGTTTTCTTCATTGTTGACGGCCGTGACGAGCAGTTCGGTCGTTGCCCGGCTGGCGGCCTGGGCGAACATGCGCAGTTCGTCGTGCAGCACCTGGGTGCGGGCATCGGTCGTCGCTGGGTCGTGACCGGAGACGAGATCGGCCAGATCGCCGGCGCCGAGCAACGAGCCGCGGATGCGCAGGTCGGGCCAGACGTTGGCCTGCACGCCGGCGAGCACGACGATGTCGAAATTGAGGCCGATAGTGCTGCTCGGGGTCGAGACGGTAACGGCCGCACCGAGGGCGCGCGGCGCGAGGGTGTCTTCGGGCACATCGGTGTCGACGAGGTGTTCCAGAAAGAGCACCGGCGGAGCGGCAGGAGTGCGTTCGACGTAACGCTGCGCGGCCGAGAACAGGGCGACGACGGCGTCGAGGTTGTGGTTGGCTTCGTCGGCGACGATTCCGGTTCCCGTGGATTGTTCCTTCCATTCACGGTCGAGTCCGCTGCGCTGCCAGAGGCCCCAAAGCAGTTCTTCGATGGTCGCACCGGCGGCGTATTCGACGCTCGCCTGACGCAGGCTCGCCCCGCAGCCGGCCGCACGGCGTGCCGTGCGGTTGTCGATAGTGGCGAGCAGGTCCGGGTCGTGCAGGGCTGCGACGAGCAATTCGTCGGCGCTGCGCGGGGCGGGCGGGCGGGCGGGCAGGTCTTGTTCGGCCAGCTCTGGCTCGGCCGGTTCGTGTTCGCCCGATTCGTGCTGGCCCGATTCGTGCTGGCCTAGTTCTTGTTGGCCTAGTTCTTGTTGGCCTAGTTCTTGTTGGCCTAGTTCTTGTTGGCCTAGTTCTTGTTGGCCTAGTTCTTGTTGGCGCAGTGCGGCGCGCAGCCGGCGCAGGGTGATCGGGTCGAGTCCGCCGAGCGGGCCGCGCAGCAATTCGATCGCCGACTCCGCGCTGAGCGGCTTGCGCCCCAGCGTGACCTCGAGGGCAAGAATGAACGCCTTGACCGCGTACTCATCGCGCAGCGCAGTGCTCGCGGTCGACACCTGGGTCGGCACCTCGAGCGCGGCAAGCCCCTTAGAGATCGACGGTACGAGCGAACCGGTACGAACGATCACGGCCATCCGCGACCACGGAGTGCCGTCGATGACGTGACGTTCGCGCAGCAGCCGGGCGATGACGGCAAGCTGGTCGGCTGGGCTGGTCGCGACGACGGTGTGCACCGAGGGGTCTGGCGCGGACTCGGGCGCGGCAGCGGCAGTAGCGGTAGCGGATTCAGCCAGAGTTAGATTGCTGTCGAGCTTTGAAATAGTGGAAGGTTCGGCCGACCCACCGAGTGCGAGTGCATCGTCGCTGACCGTCGGCCCACCGTCACCGTCGGGCTCAGCGAGCGCACTGGCCGCGGCACGCTGGGTACCAGCCGCAGCAGCGCCGATGCGACTAGTGATCTGCGCAATGACCTGGCGGATGCCCGCCCCGTGCCGGTAGACCGTCTTCAGCACGATCGGCCCGGCCACACGGCCTCCCCCCGAGCTCCCGGCAGCATCAGCGAGGTACTCGTCGAGGCGACCCAGGGCGTCCGGATGCGCACCGTGGAAGGACCCGGTACTGATATCGGGGTCGCCGACGGCAATGATCGCGACTCCACGCGCACGAAATTGCGCGAGCAGGGTTAGCGTGGCCTGGGTCACTTCTTGAGCGTCGTCGAGCACGATCAGTCGTAAGCCGGCCAGCGTGCCGAGCGTTACCGCGCCGGCCAGCCCGGCCTCGGCTCCCGCCACAATCGCGGCGGCATAGCGGGCGAGTTCGGTGGAGTCATACTGCCCGGGCCTGGCCTGGTCCTTGGACTCTTCGTAACCGCGTATGAATTCGGCGGCGGCAACCCACTCCGGCCGGCCCAAGGCAAAGCGCTCCAGCTGGGTCGGGGTCACGCCGTACTCGACGGCGCGCATCATGAGGTCGCGCAGTTCGGTGCGAAACCCCCTCAACTGACGCACGTCGGCGCCGAGGGTATCCGGCCAGATCGGGCCGGTCGGCGCCCCGGCGGCCTCGTCGTCGAGGTGGCCCTGCAGCAACTCGGCGATGATCTGGTCTTGCTCGCCGCCGGTGAGCAGCGTGGGCACCGGCCCGCCGGCCCGGGCTACAGCCGAACGCACAATCTGGAACGCGACGGAATTGGCGCTCCGCGCGAGCGGCCCATTGGTCGGCACCGCCAGGCGCAGGGCCAGCCGGTCGCGTAGCGCCGTGGCGCCGGTGCGGGTCGGCACCAAAACGAGCACCTCACTCGGCGAATACCCGCGGTTCAAGACCCGGTCGGCGACAAGTTCAACGAGCGTGCTGGTCTTGCCGGAGCCGGGCGCACCGATCACGGCGACGCTCACCCCGTCGGGGAGGTCGAGAACGGCCTGCTGGTCGGTGTCGAGGTTGTGGTTGGTCACAATTCAACGGTAACGGGTTGCGCCGACAGTGAAATCGGTCAGGGCGGTGGTGCGTTCTGTCGTAATCTGGGCGCAAGGCTACGAAAGGCAATTCGGTGGATATTCGCATTGGTATTTTTAACTCTCCCCGGGAGATCGGTTTTGAGACTTCGCAGCCAGCGACCGAAATTGAGGAGACCGTTGCGGCGGCCCTCTCCGGTCAGACCGGCTATTTGAAGCTCAGCGACAGCAAGGGTCGCGTCTACATCGTTCCGACCGTCGGCCTCGCCTACGTCGAACTCGGCAGCGAAGAGTCGCGTCGCGTCGGCTTCGTCGCCTAAAACACCATGGAGCTGTTGTTTGTCGCGCTGTTCGGCGCGATCATCGGGCTCGGCGCACGGTATTTTCTGCCCGGACGCTCCACGCAGGGTTCCGTGCTGGTGCCTGCGATCGGAACGGTCGCGGCATCCGCTCTGTGGGTGGGACTGACCTGGCTCGGCTGGAATTGGGCCGGTGGATGGATCTGGTGGGTGTCCCTCGGGGCGTCCGCCGCAGCATCCGTCGTCGTAAATCTATTGATCAGCCGGCGACGCATTCACGCTGACCAGCGGATGCTGCAGACCCTCGCCAAGGTCGGCACCGCGTAGCTGTTAGTCAGTGAGCCACCGCCTGTACCCGCCGGACGCGGGTCAGGCGGTGAGGCCCAGGCCGTCCATGCGACGGGTGTGCGCGGCGATCAGCTCGGTGAAGACCGGCTCGATGCGCGCCTCGTTGCTGCCAGCTCGGCCGCTGGCCGGATCGGCAGCCGGCATGGCCGAACGCGCAACGAGCAGGGTGTCCCCGACCAGTCGGCGGCCCCACATGGCGAGGCGGGAACGGAGGGCTTGATCGTCTTCGATGGCGCTGTGCAGCTCCTGCACGAGCACGCTCGTACCGGAATCCTCGCCGAGCAGTTGCGCAACCCGAGGCCCGATGTCCCGCGGCAGGCCGTCAGACAGGCGAATGAAAAAATCGTCGAGCAACCCGCCGGCTAGATAGCAGCTCAGAAGCAGTTCGTGCCAATCGGCGCCGCTGATCTTGGCCCGAAACTCGTCGAGCCCTGCAACGAACGGTGCCATCTCGGTGGCCGGTTCATGGCCGCGACGACGAATCTCCGTGATCAGACCGTGGTGTTTGCTCAAGGCCCGCCCGGCAGCGGCGCTGAGGCCTTCCTTCACGGCAAGGTTCGGCGCGGTGGCGACGGCCCTGGCCAAACTGTCAAACTCGCCAAGCTCGCTGTAGGCGGCCTGACCGAGAAAATGCTGTATTCCCGGCGCGAGCGCACTGATGTCTACTTTTTCGGTTGGTTTGAACACCCCACGGGCGGAAAGCCGTGGAGCTTCATTGCGCTGCGGGCGCCGACCGAACCACGTGACCACGGGCTTAGCTTAGAACAGCGCGCCTGTGGGCGCTGTACAGGCGGGGCAGTAAGGTGGAATTACGTCGCCGACAAGGATCGGCGGCCGCTGCCCGAGACGCAAAAACGGGCGCATTTCGCTTCCAGTTAATGACAGGCATACATTCGTGACTTTCTCCGAACTTAATATTGACCAGGATATGGTCGACTCCCTTGCTGCCAAGGGCATCCTCGAACCCTTCCCCATTCAGACCCAGACCATTCCCCTCGCCCTCGCCGGCCAGGACATCATCGGCCAGGCCAAGACCGGCACCGGCAAGACCTTCGGCTTCGGCCTTCCGGTCATTCAACGCCTCGGCCTCGATCCCGAGCCCGGCGTGCAGGCGCTCATCGTCGTTCCGACCCGCGAACTGTGCGTCCAGGTCTCCGAAGACCTCGAGCTCGCAGCCGCCGGCCGGGGCACCAAGATCGTCTCCATTTACGGCGGCAAGGCCTACGAAGGCCAGATCGAACAGCTCAAGGCCGGCGCGCAGATCGTCGTCGGCACCCCCGGACGCCTGCTCGACCTGGCCAGCCAGCGCCTGCTGAGCCTGGCCAACGTTCGCGAAATGGTGCTGGACGAGGCCGACAAAATGCTCGACCTCGGTTTTCTGTCCGACATTGAGAAGCTCTTCGCGCAGACTCCGGCTACCCGCCACACCATGCTGTTCTCGGCGACGATGCCCGGACCGATCGTTGCCCTGGCCCGCCGCTTCATGAACCGCCCCATTCACATTCGCGCGACCGATCCCGATGAGGGCCTGATGCAGGCCAACATCGAGCACCTCGTCTACCGCGCCCACAACATGGACAAAGACGAGGTCATCGGCCGCATCCTGATGGCTGAGGGACGCGGCAAGACCATCATCTTCACCCGCACCAAGCGCGCGGCGGCGAAGCTCGTTGAAGAGCTCGGCGACCGCGGCTTCAACGCCACCGCCGTACATGGCGACCTGAACCAGGAACAGCGCGAACGCGCCATGGCCAGCTTCAAGAGCGGCAAGAAAGAAATTCTGATCGCAACGGATGTCGCCGCTCGCGGCATCGACGTGGAAGACGTCACCCACGTGATTAACCACACCATCCCCGAAGACGAGAAGGCATACCTGCACCGCGTTGGCCGCACCGGCCGCGCCGGCAAGACCGGAATCGCCGTGACCTTCGTCGACTGGGACGACCTGCACAAGTGGTCGTTGATCAACAAGGCGCTCGATTTCGGCCAGCCGGAACCGCTGGAGACCTATTCTTCGTCACCGCACCTCTACACCGACCTGAACATTCCGGCTGGCTCCAAGGGCCGCCTGCGCGCCACCCCGGTGAAGAATGTCGGTGCCGGTGAAGGTCGCGCCGGCGACGGTCGCACCGGTGGTGCCGGTCGTTCCGGCGGGGCACGCTCCGGCGGCCGTTCTGACTCGGGCCATGCAGACTCGGGTCGGTCAGACTCCGGTCGGTCGGGCGCTTCGCGCTCCGGTCGCGGCGCGGGTCGCGGCGAGTCCACTCGCACCGCCGCGCAGCCGGCTACCACCCCGGTGGCCACGGGTGCCGACGATTCGACCCGCCCACCCCGGTCGCGCACCCGCGTGAGTTCCAGCACCAACCCGGATGCCCCGGCCGCGACGCCGGCCGCCGGCACCCACGACGGCGGCGGAGCCGAGCACCACGACGGCAACAATGCCCCGCTGCGTCGCAGCCGCACCCGTCGTCGCTCGCCGCAGACCGGTAGCACGATCTAGTAGCTCGCAGACTCATGACCGTCCGGCATCCGGGCTGCCCCGCTTCGGCCGTGGCAGTCTCGGGGCCGGGCGTTTCGGTGTGAGCAGCGCCGCGGCATCCGCTGAGAAAAGCAGTTAGCCGTAGACGGGGGCGGAGCCGCGGCCCTGCTCGATAATGCGCTCGAGCACCTCGGGGGCAGTCGAGTTTTCGCCGAGACGGTTGGGCTTGCCAGCACCGTGGTAGTCGCTGGAGCCGGTCACGAACAGCCCGAACTTGGCGGCGAGTTCACGCAGCCGCGCCGTGGGTTCCGGTTGGTTCTCGCGGTGGTCGAGTTCGAGGCCGAACAGTCCTGCCTCGACCATCGTCTTCAGGCTGGATTCGGCCACGACGTCGCCGATGCCGCGCGTGGCGGGGTGGGCAATGACCGGCACTCCCCCGGCGGCGCGCACGAGCTTGATCGCTCGGAGCGGTTCGGGAGCGTAATGGGGCTGAAAGTAACCGGCCTTCCAATGCAGGATGTCGGCGAAGGCCGCGCTGCGATTGAGCGCGTGGCCTCGGGCGACAAGGGCGTCCGCGATGTGCGGTCGGCCGACGGTGGCATTGGGGGTGGTTTGGGCGAGCACGTCATCCCAGCTCAGTGCGTAGTCGACTCCGATGCGCGCCACCATCTTTTCGGCCCGAGCAAGTCGGGCGGCACGCACCCGGGTCATTTCGGCGAGTAGGGACGAATCGGCCGGGTCAAAGAGATATGCCAAAAGATGCACACTGGCGTAGTCCACCCTGGTACTGAATTCCATTCCCGGAATAAATGTCAGATGCTCAGCACGCGCGGCAGCGGATGCTCCGGCCCAGCCCGCCGTCGAATCATGATCGGTCAGGGCGATGGTGCCGAGCCCGGCAACGGCGGCAGCGTGCACAAGTTCGGCGGGGGTCTCGGTTCCATCCGACACGCTCGAATGCGCGTGAAGGTCGATCGGACCGTGAAACTGCCGTGCAACTACCATGACCCCATGCTACTTGGACAGGTCAGCTCACCGGCCGCGGCCAGCTGCCTCGGGCCGACCGCCAGCATCCGCTCGTCTCAGCGTCTGCGACGCTCCGGTCGGGCGTCGCCCAGGGTGCGGTGCGAGAATGGGCAAATGGCTGATATCACTGCTTCCGCTCTTATTCCCGCCGCGCGCTCGAACGAGAACCGTTCGACGACACCGGGATCCACCGGCTTCAAGGCCTTCATCGCGAGCGGATGGGCGGAACGCACCGACGTGCTGCCCCCGACCCGAGAGCAAGCCCCCTTCGCCGCAGCGCGCCGCGAGCGTCTCTCCGTGAAGTATCCGGGGCAGCGCCTGATCATTCCGGCCGGCCGGCTTAAGCAGCGCTCCAACGACACCGACTATGCCTTCCGCGCCCATTCCGCGTTTGCGCACCTCACCGGCTGGGGCAGCGACAGCGAACCCGGCGCCGTGCTTGTGCTCGAACCGGCTACGGGCGGCGGCCACGAGGCCACGGTGTACTTTCGGGAGCGCGCCGGTCGCGATTCCGACGAGTTCTACGCCAACCCCGATATCGGTGAATTCTGGATCGGCCCGCGCCCGTCGGTCGAGCAGGTCGCCAGCGACTTGGCCCTGTCCGTGCGCGGAATCGCCGACCTCGCCGCCGTGCTGCAGGCCGTCGACACCGAAACACTCGTGCTCCGCGAAGCCGACCCCACCTTTACCGAGCAGGTCGATGAGGCGCGCCTGCGCTTTGCCGCCGAACGAGTGCTCAGCAGCAATGCCTCCGATGCGCCGTTCAGCATCGAGATCAACGCCGAGCACGAGCCAGACAAGGCGCTCGCCCGCGACGTCTCCGAGCTGCGCCTCGTGAAGGACGCCTGGGAGATCGCCCAGATGCGCCTCGCCGTCGCCGCGACCGCCCGCGGATTCGACGATGTCATCGCCGACCTACCCCGCTCCAGCGTGCACGCTCGGGGCGAACGCCTCGTCGAGGGTGTGTTCAACACGCGCGCCCGCAGCGATGGCAACACGGTCGGCTACGACACCATCGCCGCGTCCGGCCCGCACGCGTGCATTTTGCACTGGACCCGAAACGACGGTGTCGTTGCTCCCGGAGACCTGATTCTCATCGACGCCGGCGTCGAACTCGACAGCTACTACACCGCGGACATCACGCGCACCCTGCCCGTCAACGGTGTCTACAGCGAGGTGCAGCGTCTGGTCTACGAGACCGTGCGCGAGGCAGCGGATGCCGCCCTGGCCGTCGTTCGCCCCGGCGCCATTTTCCGAGATGTGCATGCCGCTGCCATGACCGTCATCGCGAAGCGCACCGCCGAATGGGGCATGCTTCCGGTCACCGCCGAGGAGGCCCTGCAACCCGAGAACGGTCAGCACCGCCGGTACATGGTGCACGGCACCAGCCATCACCTCGGCATCGACGTGCACGATTGCGCGCAAGCTCGTCGTGACATGTATATGGACGGCGTACTCGAGCCCGGCATGGTCTTCACCATCGAGCCGGGCCTGTACTTTCAGCCCGACGACCTCACCGTACCCGCCGAATTCCGCGGCATCGGAGTTCGCATAGAAGACGACATCCTCGTAACCGCCACCGGAGCCGAGAACCTCTCAGCCGCTATCCCCCGCACCGCCGCCGAAGTCGAGGCCTGGATAGCCGCACAGCAGCACTAACAGGTTCGTGAGAGCGCACAAAGTGCCCGATTGAGAGTGTCACTGGGCTCTTTGTGCGCTCTCGCGTGATTACACGGGGGGCGTTGGGGGGATGGTGGGGTCTACGGGTGCTGGGTCGGGGTCGTGGACGCCGGCCAGCAGGTTTCGGGCTCGGTTGACCAGGTCGGGCGTGACGATGATCTGGTAGTTGCTCGCGATGACCTGCATCGTCGAGGTGAAATCGCGGCGGCGCCGGTTGATCGCGTAGCTCGCTATGCCGAGCAGCATGCCGAATCCGGCACCCATGATGAGGGCCGCGAACACGAATGGCAGGCTCGACCCGGTCGGCGAAAACAAAAAGAACAAAATCCCGAAAAAGATTCCCAGCCAGGCACCGGATGCCGCGCCAGCGAGCGCGACGCGCCCGTAGGTCAGTTTGCCGGTGACGCGCTCGACACTCTTCAGGTCATTGCCGACAATCGAGAGCGTTTTCACCGGAAAATCGGCCTTAGCGAGCGTGTCGACGGCGCCCTGCGCGTCGGCATACGTGTTGTAGGTCGCAAGAACCTCACCACGTGGCAACACCGGGGGCAGGACCGGGCGACGCCGGGAGAATAGGCCTTGGTTACTCATGACGCCATTCTTTCACGCCCGCCTGTTCGTCTCTGGTGCGCCGCCGCAGGGTATCGCGCCCGCCACCTTGCCAACTGTCATGCGCGCCCGACCGCCATTGTCAGTCGAGTGGCCTACATTTATATTGTGAGTGCCACCAGAGTTTTTGTTGCCCGACTGGCCGGGTGCACCGTTTTCGACCCCGCGGGTGACCGCGTGGGCAAGGTGCGCGATGTTCTTGTGGTGTATCGAAAAAACGACCCGCCCAGCGTGGTCGGTCTGATCGTGGAGATCCCCGGCAAGAGGCGCGTCTTTGTGTCGATCAACCGCGTCACCAGCATCGGCAGCGGTCAGGTCATCACGACCGGCCTGATCAACGTGCGTCGCTACGAACAGCGCGGCGGCGAAGTGCGCGTCATCGCTGAACTTCTCGGCCGCAAGGTACTGTTCACCGACGGGTCCGGTGAAGCCACGATTGAAGACGTCGCGATTAAAGAGGGCACGGAAGCCGACTGGGCAATCAGCCAACTGTTCGTGCGGCGCCCCAAGACCAGCGCCTCGCCATTCGTCAAGGGCGTCACGACCTTCGCCACCTGGGCCGAGGTGCGCGAGAAAGAGACCGAGGGCCAGGCGCAGTCCGCCGAGCACCTCATTGCGACCTACTCCGACCTCAAGCCAGCCGACCTCGCCAACACCCTGCTCGACTTGCCGCGTGAGCGCATGTTCGAGGTGGCCGGCGAACTGCCGGATGACCGCCTCGCCGATGTGCTCGAGGAGATGCCCGAAACCGATCAGGTCGGCATTCTCACCAGCCTCGGTGATGCCCGCGCTGCCGACGTTCTCGACCAGATGCAGCCAGACGACGCGGCCGACCTCATCGCCCAGCTGCCAGAAGAGCGCGGCGAGCAGCTGCTCGACCTCATGGAGCCCGAAGAAGCAGAAGACGTTCGTTTTCTGCTCTCCTACGCACCAGACACCGCTGGCGGACTCATGACGACCGAACCGATCATCGTCTCGGCCGACGCCACCGTCGCCGAGGGGCTGGCGCGCATCCGTCGTCACGATCTGGCGCCGGCCCTCGGCGCGGCGATCTGCGTGACCCTGCCCCCGTACGAAGCACCCACCGGCCGTTTTCTGGGCATGGTGCATTTTCAGCGGATGCTGCGCTACCCGCCCCACGAACGCCTCGGCACGCTGCTCGACGCCGGCCTCGATCCGGTGACCGCAGACACCTCGGCCGCCGAAGTCAGCCGCATTCTTGCGAGCTACGACCTCGTTTCGGTGCCGGTGGTCGACGAGAAATACCGATTGGTGGGGGTGGTGACGATTGATGACGTACTCGACTACCTGTTGCCAGACGATTGGCGCAGCCACGATGGCAATGATGATGTACGCCGCCGCGCAGCAGCCCGCAGCGAACTAAGAACCGGTAGCATTCCGCTGCCCGGAGCGCACAGGACGACTCGTGGCCCGCAATAACCGCGCCGACCTGCGCTTAGACGCGCCCAAGGGTCTGCGCTCCAGTAATCTTGTTGGCCGTGGGCGCGCTGGCCAGGGTCGTGACCGGTTCGGCCGTTTTACGGAGTCCATCGCTCGCGGCATGGGCACCCCGTGGTTTCTGCTCGGACTCACCCTGTTTGCCGTGGCGTGGATCTCCTGGAACACGCTTGCCCCTGTATCCTGGCGATTCGACTCCGTCGCGCTCGGTTTCATCGCGCTGACCCTGGTGCTCTCGATGCAGGCGTCCTATGCAGCACCCATGATTCTGCTGGCGCAGAACCGTCAGGACGACCGCGACCGCGTGCAATTCGAGCAAGACCGGCAGCGGTCAGAGCGCACCCTCGCCGACACCGAGTACCTCGCCCGTGAGGTTGTGGCTCTACGCATCGCAATCAAGGACATGGCCTCGAAAGACTTCATCCGCGCGGAATTGCGGGCGTTGCTCGAGCACCTGGACGAGCGCAGTCACCTCGACGAGCGCAGTCACCTCGACGAGCGCAGTCACCTCGACGAGCGCAGTCACCTAGCTGGGCACAGTGACGAACGCCCCGACTCAGACAGTACCAACGAAAGCCGCCCAACCGAATGACTCCGGCCCCATTGACTCCTGCCCCATTGACACCAACGATTGAGCGTATCCGCTCCCGCGTGTTCACCGCCCTGGCCGGGGTGACCGACCCCGAGATTCGTAAACCGATCACCGACCTCGACATGGTGTCGGGCGTCACGGTGACCGACGACGGGCAGGTGAGCGTCGGCATCCGCTTGACCATTGCCGGTTGCCCAGCCGCACAACGCATCGAGAGCGACGTTCTCGCAGCCGCGGAGTCGGTGTCAGGACCCGGGCGCGCGAGCGTCGAGGTGGCCGTCATGACGCGCGAGCAGCGCACCGCGCTGACCGAGAAGCTGCGCGGCGGCCAGGTCGAGCGCACCGTGCAGTTCGGACCTGAGTCACTCACCCGCGTCTATGCGATCACGAGCGGCAAGGGCGGCGTAGGCAAGTCCACCGTCACCGCGAACCTAGCAGTCGCTCTGGCCGGCGAAGGGCTTCGGGTGGGCATCGTCGATGCCGACGTGCACGGCTTCAGCATTCCGGGCCTGCTCGGCCTCGTGCACGACGGCCTCGCGGTCAAGCCGACCCAGGTCGGCGACATGATTTTGCCGCCGATCGCGCACGATGTGAAGGTCATCTCGATCGGCATGTTTATCGATGACGCATCGGCCGCAGTGGCCTGGCGCGGCCCCATGCTGCACCGCACCATCAAACAGTTTCTCACCGACGTGTACTTTGGCGACCTCGACGTACTCCTGCTCGACCTGCCGCCGGGCACCGGCGACGTTGCCATCACCGTTGGCCAGCTGCTGCCCCACGCTGAGGTTATCGTCGTGACCACCCCCCAGTCGGCGGCGGCCGATGTGGCCGAACGCAGCGGCGTCGTCGCCCGGCAGACCGGGCAGAGCGTCTACGGCGTGATCGAAAACATGTCGGCGATGCTTCAGCCAGACGGCACAGTGTTTGAGCTGTTCGGCTCTGGCGGCGGCGACGAGGTCGCCCGGCGCCTGTCGGTCGGTCAGGATGCACCGGTGCCGGTGCTCGCGCAGGTTCCGCTGAGCTTGGCCTTGCGCAGCGGCGGCGATTCCGGACTGCCGGTCGTTCTGGGCGCGCCGGATGACCCGGCAGCGCGCGCCATTATCCAGCTCGCCCACCAGATGAAGACTCGGGCCCGCAGCTTGGCGGGGCTCAGCCTCGGCCTCCGGCCGACTCAGCGTCCCTAAAACTGCGGTTTAGGTGGCCTCGAAATCAAACGGGGCCGGCTCAAGCGCGGCCAGGGCTGCATCCCTGGCACGTTTGCGTTTAAGATAGGCGCCTTCGGGGTTGGGCTCTGCACGAGAAATCGCTGCGGACGCTTCCTTGAGCGGATCCTCCTCGGCGAGAGCTTCCCGGATAATGCGGCGCGGATCATACTGGCGCGGGTCAAGTTTTTTCCAGTCCAGATCGTCGAATTCCGGACCCATCTCGTCGCGCATGCGGTCCTTGGCCCCATTAGCCATGTCGCGCAATTGGCGAACGAGGCGACCCAGCTGGGCGGCATAGTGCGGCAACTTATCGGGCCCGAGCAGGAAGACAGCGATAATCCCGATCAGAAGTATCTTTTCGAATGTCAGCCCAAACATGTCCCTAGAGTAACTGTCCGGCGAGGCATCCACGAACCATACGCGCCTCGGCCCTAGTCTTGACCTAACCATCTACTGGAGTTACTTGTGTCTGACATTGAACTGAACTGGAAATTCACCGACGACTACGTCGTGGAGTCCGAAGCCATCCTTCGCGCACGCCAGCAATCCCTCGAACTGGGCATCGACGCGATCGCGCCGTCCGTCGGGGCCCAATCCGCCGTCATCGCCGCCGCCACCGGGGCGCGCAGCATTCTTGAGGTCGGTACAGGGGCGGGAGTGTCCGGCATCTGGCTGCTCACCGGAGCGCCCGGCGCGACCCTCACCTCGATCGATACCGAGGTCGATCACCTGCAGCATGCCAAGGCGAATTTCACCGAGGCGAAAATTCCGGCCAACCGGGTACGCCTCATCACCGGCAAGGCTGGTGAGGTGCTGCCGCGTATGAATGAAAATTCGTACGACATCGTTTTCATCGACGCCGACCCCCAGTCGGTCATTGAATACGTCGAGCACGGATTGCGGCTGGCCCGTCCCGGCGGAACGGTGCTCGTCGCCCACGCCCTGTGGCGGGGGCGCGTGGCCGATCCGGCCCAGCGCGACGACGTCGCGACCGGCTTTCGCACGTTACTGACCGAGATCGCCGCGTCGAGCGCCGTGATCAGCGCGCTCTCCTCCGTCGGAGATGGCCTGCTGCAGATCACCAAGCTGCGCGCCTAAACCACCGCACATACACGAACGGCTGTGCAGTTATCTGCACAGCCGTTCTTGCTTACAGGAACGTTATTTCACCGCGGCGACAACCCCGGCAAGTGCATCGTGAAGTTCCTTGGCCTCAGCGTCGTTGACTGAGACAACGAGCCGACCCCCACCTTCGAGCGGTACACGCACGATGATCAGGCGCCCCTCTTTTACCGCCTCCATTGGACCGTCTCCGGTGCGTGGCTTCATGGCCGCCATGAACTCCCCTTCCATTCGTCTATGTATACCTATTATCGACCATCTCGGGCTGAGACGTAAATTAGGCGTAACCGCGGTCGTCTCCGGCGGAGTCCAGTCGTACCCGTGCACGCCCCAGCAAATCAGCAGCCAGCCCCACTGGCCGGCCACGCAGAGCACAATGATAGCCACCCGATAGGCCAGGCCCCGCGGCAGGGCGGCCGCGCTGAGGAGCGGAAACATCGGCATGAGCAGCCGAAAGGTGCTCGACTGCGGAAAGAACACCGCGAGCAGGTACAGGGCCGTAGCCGGCCAGCCACAGCCGCAGATCGACCCCGAGCGGGCGCACCGCCGGGGTGAACAGCACCAGCTCCACGTATCCGATATACGGTGCCCGCCAGGCCAACTCGGTGTCGGTGTACGCCATCAGGTCGCCGTGGCCGCCCACGCAGCCACCGGCGGAGCTAGTCCCATCAACGCGCTGGACAGGGCGACGGATGCCGTCAGCATCCGTTCTGCAGGCGCAAACGGGTCGCTTGAGCGCGTGACGAAGCGGTAGATCACGTGCAAGCCAAGGGCAAAGGCGAAGGCCAGCCCGCTTGGCCGGGTCAGGGCCATCACCGCGATCACCGGAAACAGCAGCCCGTAGCGGCGTTCGAGCAACAGGTAAAGGGCGAGGGTCAAAAAGAACAGGTACCTCGACTCGGCGTAGGCAAATTGCAGAATCGGCGGCAGTGGGGCTGTTCGCGTGGCGAGCATCAGGATCGACGGTGGAAATCACCCGGTCATACGCGACCTTGCGGGCGGTTTTCCACCGACCGTCGGTGCCGACATCGTAAATCTCACGCTGACCATCATCACAACCCTGCGTCACCCCAGTCTTCACGACCATGAGCCAACCCCCGGCAGGCGCGCCTTAAAGGAGACGAAATCACACCCAAAGCTGTTCGAGGGTCTCAAGGGACGATGCTTCTCGCACAACCGCATATCAGTGCCGTCCATGAAAAAACAGGAAAAGACCTTCTCGGCTATTGCTTTTGAAGCAACGGCGCGTTGAATGAATTCATGACATCCACCGTCGCAGATCAACTCATTGGCCAACTCCTGCAGGCCGGAGTGCACCGCATCTACGGGATCGTCGGCGACAGCCTGAATCCGATCGTAGATGCGGTGCGGCGAACAGGCGGGTCGGCCACGGGCGGCATCGACTGGGTGCACGTGCGCAACGAAGAGGCCGCCGCTTTCGCGGCCGGTGCGGAGGCGCAACTCACCGGAGAGATCGCTGTTTGCGCCGGAAGCTGCGGGCCAGGCAATCTGCACCTGATCAACGGTCTCTATGACGCCCACCGCAGTGGCGCCCCTGTTCTTGCGATAGCCAGCCATATCCCCACTTTCGAGATCGGCAGCGAATACTTCCAAGAAACCCATCCCGACCGCCTTTTCGTTGGCTGCTCCAATTACTGCGAACTGATCTCCACCGCGGCGCAAGCTCCGCGGGTGGTCAACTCCGCCCTTCGGCATGCGATCAGCCTCGGGGGTGTCGCGGTCATCAGTCTCCCGGGCGACATCGCCGAACAAGACGCCGTCGGCGTAGCGCCAGACTTGGCTCGTCCGGGTCGGCCCGCGCTGGTACCTGCCGATACCGACGTGGTGGCTCTCGCCGATGCCATCAACGAGTCAGAGCGAATAGCGATCTTCGCCGGAGCTGGGGTGGCCGGCGTCCACGATGAGGTCGTGGCGTTCGCTGATCTGCTGGCCGCTCCGGTCGGGCATACCCTACGCGGCAAGGAATGGATCCAGTACGATAACCCCTTCGACGTGGGCATGACTGGCATGCTTGGCTACGGCGCTGCGCACGCCGGCATCCACGACGCCGACCTCCTCATTCTCCTCGGCACCGACTTTCCCTACGACCAGTTCTTGCCGCACGGTACAGCTGAACGGATAGCCCAGGTGGATTCCAGAGCCGAACACCTCGGTCGTCGCGCAAACGTGCACCTCCCGGTGCACGGCGACGTGGCATCCACCATCGCGGCCGTGACTCCTCTTGTCGCGCCGCGCAACGACCGGCGATTCCTCGACAAGACCCTGAAGCGCCACGATCGGCTGCTGAACAGCGTGATCGGCGCCTATGCGAAGAACGTGGACACGAAGATACCGATCCATCCGGAATTCGCAGCATCCCTGCTCGATGACCTCGCGGCGGAAGACGCCATTTTTACCGCAGATACCGGCATGTGCAATGTCTGGCAGGCCCGCTACATCAACCCGAACGGCTCGCGGCGGCTGATCGGTTCCTTCCTGCATGGGTCGATGGCCAACGCCTTATCCCAGGCCATCGGCGCCCAGTTCAGCCACCCGAGCCGGCAGGTGATCGCCATGTGCGGCGACGGAGGGCTGTCGATGCAGATGGGCGAATTGATCACCGTTGCCGCCAACGCACTGCCAGTGAAGATCATCGTCTTCAACAACTCCACTCTCGGCATGGTCAAGGTCGAGATGCTCGTCGACGGTTTCCCCGATTTCGGCGTCGATATGCCGTCCGTCGACTACGCGGCCGTGGCCAACGCTCTCGGGATCTTCGGCCAACGCGTAGAGAAACCCACCGACATCCGTTCCGCCCTCGAAACCGCTCTCGCGCATGACGGGCCGGCACTCGTCGACCTGGTCACCGATCCAATGGCGCTCTCGCTACCGCCAACGATCACCGGAGAGATGGTTCGCGGTTTCGCGCTGGCTGTATCGAAGGTGGTCATGAATGGAGGAACGGGCGAGGCAGTGAAGCTCGCCAAGAGCAATCTGCGACTACTTCCTGGCCGCCGTTAGATCGGCCGGTTGACCAGCCGGAGTCGCAAACGTGCTCCTCGAGTCCAGGCACGCAGCCGGACCGATTCTGGACACGATCATGACAGATTCGCGTGACGTTCGGTGCAACGGGCAGTTCTACTAGCCGTCAGCGAGCAATTGTGTGGCCGCCTATGCGCAGCTTCTCATGTCTGCCGACACGGCTCGCGCAGTCAATAGCTGTCAAGGACGCGCCGCCGTGCTGGGTGACGGGTCGACGTCTGGTCGCGGTCGATGGGAGCTGCCTGGACCGGCCTGACACGCCTCCGCCCATTTCAGGTAGACAACGCAGGCTTGCGTGCAGTGAATCGCAGCACTCGACCGCCGAAGGAATACCTCAGCCCGACAGCATCGAGTCTGACTTGTGCGAGGACAGGTTCGAAGGCCCCGCGTTCGATGAGGCGATGCGGGGAGCGATCGGCGAGGTGCACCCACGAAGCTGCTCGGGAGGCAGTGAGGTCATAACCGGTGAAAATGCCGCCGGGCCGGAGCACGCGCGCGACCTCTGCGATTGCCTTCTCCCAGTCGACAACGTGGTGCAACATCAGGAAACTTACAACGAAATCAAAAGTTTCGTCATCGAAGGGAAGCTGTGTGGCGTCGCCTTGGCGCGCAGCCGCGTGCGAATACTCTGCGAGACGTTTCCGTGCGGCGCCAACCATCACAGGGTCATAGTCGATCATCGTCAGGCGCAACGACGCATTTGCCCGCGCCAACTCGGCGGCCGTCGCGCCATTACCCCCTCCGATCTCAAGAACGTCACCGGTAAGCGAAACACCCTGTATTACCCACCGGACGACTCGACGCGCCGCAAGACGCCATGGTGCACTGCGGCAGAACGCACCTTCAAGCGCAGACATTGTCGGCATGACCACCAGCCTTCCTGACACACACTATTGCACCTTTACGTCCTGGTCGAAGTGGGGTCTGAGTAGTAGTGGAACGAAAACGTCCGCTAAGGGCTTGGTCGTTCAGTCTTGGCTGAAGGCTCATCGCATTCCAGGGTGTAGGTGGGGTCTGAATCCTCCGGCTTCGAGGAGCGAGCGACGTAGTTGGTGACATTGCGGAATCCGAGTGCGTCACCACTTTGGCAGCCTGCTACGCCAGGCTCCGTTGCAGACCTTGCCCCCAGGTAGGCCAGGGCACCGGTGATAGTTCTTTGGGCAGGTAGAGCGGATGACTCGGATACCCTCGCTTCGTTGTCCGCAAGCAGGTGAGCCTGTCAAATCCGGGAATCGAAAGCACCTCTTGGACGCGCTCTTGCTTCGCGTGCGCTCCCCATGCGGCGACAAGTACCTCATTGTTCGCGGCAGCGTCTTCCAGGTAGCGGTTGTTCTCGGGACCGATAGGATCCGCTGCCGTCCACAAGTCGGCCGGCTTCGTTGCCCGGAACGCGTAAACGTTCACGACGTTGAGCCCGCCGAGGCCCCAGTGCCGCGCGAATCCGATACACCGGCGAAGCGTCGGATCATCCGAGTACTCATCTGCGGTAGACGGGTTCAGCATCACGAACGTCGCGCGCGGTCCGTCAGACCAAACTCTGGAGAGACGATAACGATACGTTCGATCCTCCGAGAGTTCGGCTCGGCTATCGACTTCGGTCACACATCATCATCCCATAGTGTCCCGTGGCGGGGAAAAAGGTCGTACTCGCCTGTGCTGTTGCCAAGGAAAGCACAGGTCAAGAGGCAAATGCCCGCTGCTAGGCTGAGCGCATGTTACGCCGCAGCCTGATCACACCGACCGTTTTGCTCGCCATCGTGGTCCTCAGCGGATGCACCGTGGGCTCCCCGGTAGAACCGACAGGGTCAGTCGCACCAACACCAGTGGCAGCGAGCATCTACACCTGCGACGACATTGCAGCTCTTGATGTCGTCGCGCCCGTTTTCGTCACCGCCGACGGAACCGCGCCGACCCCGATTGCCGCGATCCAGCCGGCTTATGCCCTCACCGAATACGCCGTGCCAGCCCTGGGCGGTCTGTCCTGCTCCTGGCGGGTCGGCCCCGCAATCACCAACCCGATGTACGACTCCGTTGGTTCCGACTGGGCTTACGTCAGCGTCAAGGTCGTTCCCGGCGGCGCAGACTCCTGGACGCCCTACGTGGTGGGCGACGGCTTCTCGCTCGGCGACGGCCCCTCCGACGCCCCGATGACCCTCGTGGGCATAGAAGCGGCGACCGGGTGCAGCTACGACTCCGGCTGCTTAATCAGCGCACCGGTCGGCGATGACTGGGTCGAAATCGTGCTGAGCACGCGCTGGTATGGCCTCGACGGTGGATATTATTCCGGGCTGACGCCCGACGCGATCCTGGCGCAGATGCAGCCACTCGCGGCATCCGTTTTCACCGCTCTGACGGATGCTCAGCCCGGCCAGTTGGTTTGGCCGGCGGTCGAGCTGGTCGAACGCGAACCCGACTGCACCGGCGCGCTCGGGTCGCAGGACATCGCCACGGCCCTCGGCGTCGACTCGTTCGAATACGAAGTCTGGCCCGTAGCAAGCGGCTCGACCTCCTTCGAGAACTACGTGGCGCAGCGGACCGGGGTATTCCGCTGCGGCGTGCGGGCCGACGGCGTCCCGGTCGACTTGATGGCCGCCGGCATCCCGGGCACCTCGGTCATGGTCGGCTACGACCTGGCCGGACTCGTCGACACGATGGTCTCCACACCAGACAGCCAGGCCCTGCCGACGATTGCGCTGGAGGGCGCGGTCGAGGGTGAGCACGCCGTGCAGATCTGCTCCGACATCGGGCCGTTCTGCATCATGATCTTCTCACTCGGCCAGTCGGCCTACCAGGTCGAGTCGAACAGTGACACGGTGGCGATCGCCGAGGCGATCATCGCCCACACCCGCTAGTGGTCATGTTTGTAAGTTCGTCAGCCGCATAGTCAGCCGTGCAGATCAGCTGATTTCAATACGAACCATCCGTTCGAACTCGCCAAATATAAGCAGGCTACGTTGGATGTAATTGAGCCAAACTCTCTGCCTTAAAACGCCAGTATCGCAGATCGGGCTACATTCCCTACCTGTGGAAGGTGACGTTAAAACCTCACTGTATTTCTCGTCACAGAGATGTTTCCCCACTGGGCGATAACCCGAGGGTGGCCCGAGCTTCGCGGATCATTTGGTGGGTGAAGCCCCATTCGTTGTCGTACCAGGCCATGATCTTGATCAGGGTGCCGTCCACCACCTGCGTCAAGTCGAGGTTCACCACGGACGCGCGTGAATCGCCGATGATGTCGGAGGAGACCATCGGGTCCGCCGAAACGCCCAGGATACCCTGGTACCTGGCTGTTTTCGCCTCCTCGGTGAACACGGCGTTGATCTCCTCGACGCTGGTCGGGCGGGAGGTGACAATGACAATGTCGGCAATGGAACCAACCTCGATCGGAGCGCGGATCGCAATCCCGTCAAAGAGCCCGGTCAGCTCCGGCAATGCCCGGATTGTCGCCTGCGCAGCACCAGTCGGCGCGGGTACCAAGTTAGCCCCACCTGCGCGGCCACGTCGGAAATTGTTGTTCGGCGAGTCGACCAAGCGCTGGGTCGCGGTGTGAGCATGAATTGTGGTCATGATCGCACGCTCCATCCCCAGCCGCCGTGTCGCGATCTCGATGACCGGTGTGATGCAGTTCGTCGTGCAACTCGCACACGAGATGATCTGCGGATGCCCGTCCGGCCTGTTCACCCCGTGCACCACCGTCGGGACGGAGTCGGACTTCGTCGGGGCAGACAAGATGACGAACGACGCGCCGGCCTGAATATGTTTGGTCAGGTCATCCGCCTGGGTGAAAGCACCAGTACATTCAAACACTAGGTCGACTGCGAGTTCTTGCCATGGCAGCGCCGCTGGGTCTCGTTCGGCAAGGACCACCACCCGGTGGCCGTCGATGACCAGCGCATCAGCCTCTACAACAATCTGACGGTGGTACCGGCCGTAGACCGTGTCGAATCGCAACAGGTAGGCAAGATTCTCAATTGACGCCACATCGTTGACCGCAACAAGTTCCAAATCCTCCGACTCGAGCACAATTTTCAACGCAGCCCGCCCGATTCGACCCAACCCATTGATCGCAACTTTCGGCATCTGAAATCCCCTACTTCTACTCGTCGGTGTTCTACTCGTCGGTGTTCCACTCGCAGGTTTGCACGACAAGATAGGTACCCTTTCATGCTGCTCCCCTCCATCAGCTGCCGTCAACAAGCGCAAGCACATTGCCGGGATGACTTGTCGGTAGCACGTACCGGATGTTTATTGGGGTCATGTCAGTCTCGAGGCTGCATGTGCTCATTCTCGGTGGCGGTTACGTCGGCCCCCACACCGCGTGAGGGTTGCGGAAACACCTGTTCTCGATACCAATAACGATCACCCTCGTTGCGCCCACTGCGCACATGACCTACCAGTCGCTACTTCCAGAAATGGCAAGTGGTGAAGTTCAACCGCGCAATGCGACCGCGCAACTGCGCTGCGCGCGGCGTAAGGTCGAACCTGCACTACGACCGTTTTCTGGACTGCACCCATGTACACAAGCTGGACTGCGGCTCAAAGACGACAGCCCTCATCTCCCTCGACGGGGAAATCCGCATCATGCATGACGAACATGTGGTCGTCGCATTGGGTGCAATTACGCGCACCTTTCCCACACCGGGCCTCGGAGCCTGCTGAATGACATGAGCACAGATGGCCCGGCGAGTCTCTGGACTGTTTTTTTGTTCCGGGCTGGGGCGTTGTGAGGTTGGCTGAGCGGTCGGCACCGGTATCGGGATGTAGCGTTGCGTCCGCTCGAAGGGTGCGTAGTCGGCGGCTGTGCCGCGTCGGCCGCTCTGTCGAGGTGATGGTCGTGCTCTGGGGTGTTAGCCACGGGCCCAAAGCCCGTTTTCGCTGGTTAATCCCAGGTTGAGGAGGCGTTTGAGGTTGATGGTACCGGCCCTGTTCGACCACCACGCGTGGTTCTTCACGACGCCCCGCTAGAGCACTCTGCACGCTCCTCGGGTCATCCATGCCGAGGACCGTTCAACCATGGGCCGGTGTTGCTTGTAGACGCGTTGAAACTCGGCATCTTGAGCTCGAACGCGGTGTTCACGCCGGAGCCGGTCGTGCGGGTGAATGACAAGGTTGCGGCCGGTCTGAGCTGTGGTGCACTGAGCCATCAGCGGGCAGCTCTGGCAGGACCAACCAAAACCAACTCGGTCTTTGGGGCTGATCGGCCGAACGATGCTCGCCAGGCACGTCACCGTGTGCGCTTCGTCGTTGATGGTGACGTCATCGACGGTGCAGCCACCGGGCACGGCCCGGCCCAACGGCATCGGTTTAATGGTCGGGGTGTAACCGGCCGTCGGTGCCGTCGAACCCGTCGGCGGTTCCACGTCGTGACCAGCGACCAACGCCAGCAGGGCAACAGTTTCCTGCTGCTTCTTGGTCAAAATATGGATGTTGATGCCGTCCAGCAATACAAGCGCATCAGTGACCAGCCAGGAGACGAGCTCATCGCAGGCGTCGCGATCATCCCACGCGATGTCGGGCTTGCCCGGCTGGGCATAGTCGTGACCGGGTAGGTTGGCGACGGTCGCAGCCGCGCCGGGAACCTCCCGGCCGACGCGCCGGATCTGCGCGATCAGCTGGCGTGCCAGGCCGCGGGGAGCCGACGCGCGGGCAGTCGGCCTTGACGGAGCATCCGCTGGTTCGGCGTTAGCGAACGGATGCGCTCAGCCACGCCCGCAGACCGTTCTCGCAGGCCGTGATCTCGGCAATGGCCACCCGCTCATCGTCGGCGTGTGCCTTGAGCGGGTCGCCGGGACCGTAATTGACGGCCGGAACTCCGAGCGCCGAGAAGCGGGCGACGTCGGTCCAGCCGTATTTGGGCTTGGCCACGCCGCCGACAGCGGCGAGGAACTCCCGGGCGAGCGGGGCGTCGAGGCCTGGGCGGGCGCCCTCTGCCCGGTCGACGACGGTCAGATCGTAGCCGGCGAACAGCTCGCGCAGGTGGGCGACGGCTTCGTCGCCACTGCGGCTCGGGGCAAATCGGTAGTTGACGTGCACCATGCACTCGTCGGGGATGATGTTTCCCGCGACGCCACCGGTGATGCCGACAGCGTTGAGGCCTTCGCGGTAAACGAGCCCCTCGACCTCGACCTCGCGGGCCTGATATTCGGCCAGAATGTTCAGAATGGGCGCGGCCTTGTGAATGGCGTTCTCGCCGACCCAGCTGCGCGCCGAGTGCGAGCGCTTGCCGAAACAGCGAATTTCCACGCGCAGATTGCCGTTGCAGCCGCCCTCGATCTGGCTTTTGGTCGGCTCGCCGAGAATGGCGAAGTCGCCGGCGAAGAGGTCTGGGCGGTTGCGGGCCAGACGGCCGAGGCCGTTGAGCTCGTCGGAAACCTCTTCGTGGTCGTACCACATCCACGTCACGTCGACCTCAGGATCGCTCAATTCGGCGGCGAGCTTGAGCTGCACGGCCACGCCGGCCTTCATGTCGGTGGTGCCGCGGCCCCACAGGTAGTCGATGCCGTCGATGCTCTCGTAGCGGGTGGGCAGGTTGTCGTTGAGCGGCACGGTGTCGATGTGGCCGGCGATCACGACGCGCTGGGCACGATTCAGGTTCGTTCGGGCGACGACGGTGTCGCCGTCCCGAATGATCTCCAAGTGGTCGAAGCCGTCGAGCGCTGCGACGATCGCGTCGGCGAGGGCGGTTTCTTGGCCAGACACCGACTCCATGTCGCAGATTTGCCTGGTCAGTTCGATCGACGTCGCCGTGAGGTCAAGCACGGTGCGATTGGCGGGAGAGGAAGAGGCCGGAAGTCTAGAAGTCACTCTACTAATCTAAGGGTATGCCCTCTGATCTTTCCGAAAACGTCACAGCCGCACCGACCCAGGCCTGGGGGTACGGCCTCGCGACCGTCGCCAGCGATGGAACCGTGCTCGATACTTGGTTCCCGTCTCCAGCTCTCGGCACCCTGCCGACCGGCCGCGATCGCTGGATCGTTCCGGCCGACCTGGGCGAAGCAACCGGCGATGATGCCCGCCGCGCGGTGTGCCTCGAAGCCGTCACGGTCGAAATTACGCTCGACGCGGCACCGGCGAGCACCTCGGATGCCTACCTGCGGCTGCATCTACTCTCGCACCTGCTGGTGCTGCCGAACAGTATCAACCTCGACGGCATCTTCGCGCACCTACCCACCGTGGTCTGGACCAATGCCGGCCCGATGCTGCCGGTCGTCTTCGCCCGGCTGCGCCCCACCCTGCAGCGCGCCGGAATTCAGGCCAGCGGCGTTGACAAGTTTCCGCCGCTGCTCGACTACGTCGTGCCGACCGGCGTGAGGATAGCAGATGCCTCGCGCGTGCGGCTCGGCGCCCACCTCGCCCCGGGAACCACCGTGATGCACGAGGGCTTCGTCAACTTCAACGCCGGAACGCTCGGCTCTTCAATGGTCGAGGGCCGCATCTCGCAGGGCGTCGTGGTCGGTGACGGCGCGGATATCGGTGGCGGAGCATCCATTATGGGCACCCTGTCTGGTGGCGGAACCCAGCGCATTTCGATCGGCGCCCGTGCCCTGCTCGGCGCCAACTCCGGCGTGGGAATCGCAATCGGCGATGACAGCGTCGTGGAGGCGGGGCTCTACGTCACGGCCGGAACGAAGGTCATTCTTGTCGGCGAACCGGTCGGCGACGACGGCTCCCGGCCGACCGTGAAAGCCGTCGAACTCTCCGGTGTGTCGAACCTGCTGTTTCGCCGCAATTCCATCTCGGGTGCCGTCGAGGTGCTCGCCCGCAGCGGCAGCGGCATCACCCTCAACGCCGCGCTGCACGCCTAGGCTGCCGCCGATAAGCGGATGTCGGTGGGTTCCGCTAGCATCCGGGTAGCGGCATCCGCTCGGCTGGAGATGGCACGATTCACGAAGGAGTGATGTGGGAACCGACGCACCGAGAAGCCATGGCCACCGGCGAATCCGGCGCGTGCTGATCGCGTTCGGGGTGGTGGTGAGCGTCGTCGTGGTGGCTGCTGGGCTCGGAGTCTGGACGGTGACGCGGTCGTTTCCAACGATGAACGGCACTGTAGACATCACGGGGTTGGCGAACGCGGTCACGGTAACGCGCGACGACGCCGGGATTGCCCAGATCACGGCAAAAACTGCGGCCGACCTCTTTCTGGCCGAAGGCTACGTGCATGCGCAGGACCGTTTCTGGGAGATGGACTTTCGTCGGCACGTGACGAGTGGCCGGCTGTCTGAGCTGTTCGGCGAAAGTCAGATCGGTACCGACACGTTCGTGCGCACGCTCGGCTGGCGGGCCGTCGCCGAACAGGAGGTGGCCCTGCTCGACCCGGTCACTCTCGGCTATTACCAGTCCTACGCCGACGGCGTCAACGCCTACCTCGACACCCACCAGGGCGCCGATCTCTCGCTAGAGTATGCCGTTTTGGGCCTGCAGAACCCCGGCTATGAGGTCGAACCGTGGGCCCCGGCGGACTCCGTCGCCTGGCTCAAGGCGATGGCCTGGGACCTGCGTTCCAACCTCGACGATGAGATCGACCGGGCACTGCTGTCGACCACGCTCACACCGGCCGAAGTGACCCAGCTGCACCCCGAGTATCCCGCGAGCGCGCACCCCACAATCACCGGCAGTCAGACTGTCGTCGCTCCGGCTGCCGGGGCGCCTGCGGCCAGCGACGAACCGACTGCTGAGCCGTCCGCCAGCGCTAGCCTCGACGTGACGAATACACCTGTGCCCGTCGGCTCCTACGCAGGGGCACTCTCCGAGTTGCGCGCCGCACTCACCTCGACTCCCGAGCTGCTCGGGCCGGCCGGCGGCGAAATCGGGTCGAACTCTTGGGTCGTCTCCGGCGCCCTCACCGACACCGGCCTGCCGTTGCTGGCCAACGACCCGCACCTCGGGCCCGCGCTGCCGTCGGTCTGGTATCAGGTGGGGCTGCGCTGCCAGTCGATCACCGCCGACTGCCCGTTCGACGTTGCCGGGTATAGTTTCTCAGGATTGCCCGGCGTCATCATCGGCCACACCGAACGCATCGCCTGGGGATTCACCAACCTCGGCCCCGATGTCGCCGACCTTTACATTGAAAAAATCACCGGAGACAGCTACGAATTTGATGGCGCGGTGAAGCCCCTCCTGCTGCGGGATGAGAAGATCTCCGTGGCCGGCGGTGACGACGTCAAAATTGAGATTCGCGCCACAGAGCACGGACCACTCCTGAGCGGCTTCGACGGCACTACCTACCAACGCATCGCAAGCGACTACCCGACAGCGGCCGGGCTGCCAACGGCCACCCCGGCTGGCGACGTCGGCACTGATCCGACCGGTGTTAATTTAACGACGTACGAGCTGTCATTGCAATGGACAGCGTTGACGCCGGGGCGAACGGCATCCGCTATTTTCGCCCTCAATCAGGCCACCGACTGGACCAGTTTTCGAGCGGCCGCCGCTCTGTTCGAAGTGCCGGCGCAGAATTTGACGTATGCCGACGTCGAGGGAAATATCGGCTATCAGGCGCCGGGGCTCATCCCCATTCGGGCCAGCGGCAACGGCACACTGCCCGTTCCCGGGTGGACTAGCGAATACGGCTGGACCGGTTACATTCCCTTTGACGCACTGCCGAGCACGTTTAATCCACCGAGCGGATACATCGTCACGGCCAATAACGCCGCCACCGACTCGAAGTATCCCTATCTGTTGACCGCCGATTGGGATCTGGGCTATCGGGCCAACCAGATCACGGCACGCCTGCAGCAGCTCATCGCGGCGAACACTCCGCTCACCGCGGCGCTGATGAGTGAGATCCAGGGCGACAATTACAGTGCCATCGCCGCGGTGCTCGTACCGAAGCTGCAGGGAATACGCCTGACCGGCGAGGCCGCAGAAGCACAAAAACTGCTCGACGGCTGGGACTATCGGGTCGACGCCGACAGCGCAGCGGCCGCCTACTTCAACATCGTCTGGCGCGTGCTGTTGGTCGATATGTTCACCGGAAAGATCGACGACGGGGCAGCCCTGACCGGCGGCGACCGCGCGTTCTCCGTGGTGATGAGCCTGCTCGACCAGCCGGACTCCCCGTGGTGGTCAAACCCCAGCTACGGCACCGTCGGTCAGGAGAGCACGCTGCGCCACGCACTCACGACTGCGGCCGCCGAGAGCGCCGACCTGATGGGATCAAACCCGGCCGATTGGAAATGGGGCAGCATCCACACGCTTGAACTCACCAACCCGAGCTTCGGTGAGTCCGGGATCGCCCCGCTCGAGTTCGTTTTCAATCGAGGACCCTACGAACTCTCTGGTGGCTCGGCGGTAGTGAACGCGGTCGGCTGGGATGCCACGCAGGGCTACCAGGTGGACTGGGTTCCGTCGATGCGCCAGGTGATCAGCCTGGAGAACTTCGACGAGTCTACCTGGATCAACCTCACGGGGGCATCCGGCCACGCCTTCCACCCCAACTACACCGACCAGGCGCCGCTGTGGCGCGACCACGAGACCCGACCGTGGCTGTTCACCCCCGCCGCCATCGACGCCGACGCGAGCAACACGCTAAACCTCGAGCCGGCCGCATAGCGCCGCCGCTGACACCCACGAGATGCCACCTCTGGCCCCATGAGAGTTCGCCACGCGGCCAGAAGTGGCATCTCGCAAAAACCAGGGGGCTCAGGATGGCATTTCGCGGCCACCGCACCGCCCCAGCCACCAATACACGATCAAGGGCACCAATCCCGTCGTGCTCACGGTCACTCACCACGCCGACTACAGCTTCGGCGACCAAGACTGGCGCCCCGTCGACAAAACCGTCACCGTGCCCTCGGCACCATTCACCGTCGTCGCCGCGAAAGAACCCACCGGACTCGTTGCCGAGGACTGGCACGCCAACCCTCACAGCCCCGGCTGCTGACGACGCCGCACCCGGGTTCCTGCCGTTCGCGTCAACCCTCGAGGTAAGCCACTGCGTCCGCAGCAGTCCAGCCCTCCGGGTGCGCGGCGAGCAGGACAGTGACCCCGACGAGATCGGTGCCGAGAGTGACCAACGGCACCTCCTCGTATCCGTCGCGCCGGGTCTGACTGAGACCCACGTTGGCGGTGAGTGCGTTGCAGAGGCACTTCCGACCGGCAGCCTCCCCGGCGGACCCACCCTTGCGTACGAAAGTCGCGACCGGCTCGGCTGGGCACCGGTAGCCGAGCACTCCGGGCGTGCGTTCATAAGGCACCCGGAGGTAACCGAGATCGCACAGGCGCGGTCGCTCCTCGTATACGGCGGCATCGGAGAGGGTTCCGGGTAGCGTCACGACTTTGAAGGGGAATCCCGTCGAGGAGGCGAGCGGGTCGGTGCGGATCTGTAGCCCGGGGCCATCCAGCTCGCCCAGCACCCGCGCCCGTAGGGGCTCGTCGAGGCCGGACTCGGCTGCGAGGGCGAACAGGGTGCCGACCTGTACACCAGCGGCGCCGAGTGCGAGGGCCTCGGCCACCCGCTCGGGCGTGCCGTAGCCGCCCGCAACCCAGAACGGCAGGCCGACCGCGGCAACCTTCGCCAGGTCGGCGTCATCCCGAGGTCCGTAGACCGGCTGACCGTCGTCGTCGAACACACCACGTCCGCGCGGCGGTGCGTTGTGCCCGCCAGCACCTGGGCCTTCGATGACAAAGCCGTCCGGACGGGTCGACGCCTCCCGCGTCAGGTACACCGCGAGCACGTGGGCGGCGACGATTGCGAGAAACAGCGGTCGGCGCAGCGGGGGCAACCCGCCGCCGGTCAGGGCCTCGGGAACGAACTCGACGGAGTACCTGCTCGTGGAATTTTCGACGTGCAGGTCGAGCGCGCAGGTCTCGTGCCGGGCCAGGCCGGTCAGGAGCGCGGGAATCTCGGCGGGGATTCCGGCTCCCATCAGCACATAATCGACTCCGGCTAGCATGGCTCCGTAGGCGGCGCTCGGCGTGGCCAGCTGCACCTTCTCGAGAAAGTTGATGCCAACGAGGCCGTCATGGCCTTCCTTGGCCAGCCAGACCTCGGCAAAGTTGGCGACGACCGACAGTTCAAGCGATTTCACGAGCGGATGCTGGCTGAGCTTAGCGAGCGGCAGGTACGGCACGCCGGGGCCGCGTCCGCCGGCCCGAAAGTACTTCCGCAGTACCCGGCCGGCGAGAGCCGGCACCGGGAACTGCGCGAACGCGCGGCGCAGGTGTCCACCCTCATCGCCGTCCTGCAGGCGCCGAGCGATAACCGAGTCAAGGGCTGTACCACTGACGACACCAAGCTGTCCGGCCTGGGACACCGCGCGAGCGAGCTGCCACGAAGACACGGCAACGCCCATGCCGCCCTGGATGATGGTGGGCAGCGCCGTCGGGCGCGTTATCGAAGACGCAATCGTATCGAGCAGAGTCATGGCGAACCTCTCAGTAGCGGACACCACGGCTATGGGTCCCCCCGTAGCGTATTCCCGTGCATATTCCGCCTGGCGAATACGTTCTGCGGTGTTACCTGAGAGGGTAGTCGCGTGCCGGGGAGCCCACGTAGAGTTGCTGCGGGCGGCCGATCTTGGTGGCCGGATCCTCGTTCATCTCACGCCAGTGCGCGACCCACCCAGGCAGCCGGCCGATCGCAAATAGCACGGTGAACATGCGCGTCGGAAAGCCCATTGCTTTGTAGATGACGCCCGTGTAAAAGTCAACGTTGGGGTAGAGGCGCCGTTCCTTGAAGTAGTCGTCGTTCAGGGCGATGTGTTCGAGTTCTTGGGCGATGTCGAGCAGGTCGTCCTTGACGCCGAGGGCGGCGAGCACCTCGTGGGCACTCTCTTTGACCAGGGTGGCACGCGGGTCATAGTTCTTGTAGACCCGGTGGCCGAAGCCCATGAGCTTGACGCCCTGCTCCTTGTTCTTGACGCGTTCGACGTACTTCTCGACACCCTGACCGGATGCTTGGATCTCGCCGAGCATCGCCAGCACGGCTTCATTGGCGCCACCGTGCAGTGGGCCAAACAAGGCGTTAATGCCGGACGAGACGGATGCGAACAGGTTGGCCTCGGTCGAACCGACCAGACGCACCGTCGAGGTGCTGGCGTTCTGCTCGTGGTCTTCGTGCAGCATGAGCAGGCGTTCGAGCGCCTTACTGACGACCGGATTGATCTCATACGGCTCGGCCATGTTGCCGAAGTTGAGCTTGAGAAAGTTATCGACGAAGCTCAGCGAGTTGTCGGGGTACAGAAAGGCCTGCCCGACGCTCTTCTTGTGAGCGTACGCGGCCATGACCGGCAGCTTGGCCAGCAGGCGAATGGTTGAAATCTCGACCTGCGCCGGGTCCTTCGGGTCAAGCGAGTCCTGGTAGAACGTCGACAGGGCCGAAACCCCCGAGGCAAGCACGCTCATCGGGTGCGCCTTGTGCGGCAAAGAATCAAAGAACCGGCGCATGTCTTCGTGGAGCAGCGTGTGGTGACGGATGCGATCGTCAAAGTTAGCGAGTTCGCTGGCGCTGGGCAACTCACCGTAAATGAGCAGCCAGGCCGTCTCGAGAAAGTTTGAGTTCTTGGCGATCTGTTCGATCGGATACCCGCGATAGCGCAGGACGCCAGCATCGCCGTCGATGTAGGTGATCGCGGACCGGGTAGCCGCCGTGTTCACGAAGCCATAGTCCAGAGTGGTGAGGCCAGTCTTCTTGGTCAGGGTGGAGATGTCGATGCTCGACACGCCATCCACACTGGTCAAAAGTGGGAACTCTGCGCTACCGCCGGGAAAGGTAAGTGTGACCTTGTTGGGGTCAGCGCTCAACGGTGCGCCGGATGTTGCGTGCTGCGCGACGTCGGTCACGGAGCCTCCTCGGGTCTCACTGACGGATGAAATGTAGCGACGCGTCACTGAGTCGACTCTTAAACTTACTGCCGAGGTCGACCCTGTCGCGAGTACAGCCTAATCTGCCCAGCCGCCTACTGTTGCATCAGCTAAGAGTTCTGGCGATTCGTTGGCTATCATCCACAATTTACGCGCGCAGGCGAGCTGCGGCAGCAGCGATGCGCTCGTCGGTCGCTGTCAGCGAGAACCGCACGTGTTCGGGGTAGACGTCACCATAGAACGGGCCGGGGCCGGCGAGGATGCCGAGAGCGGCCATCCGTTCAATGGATTGCCACGCTGGGCACCCTTCGGTAGCCCAGAGATAGAGCCCGGCTTCGCTGTGGTCAATTCGAAAACCGGCCTGTTCGAGTGCTGGCCGCAGCAGTGCACGCCGTGTCCGATAGCGTTCCTTTTGCGCCGCGACGTGTTCGTCGTCGCCGAGAGCGGCGATCATGGCGGCCTGCAGCGGTGCCGGCAGCATGAGTCCGGCGTGCTTACGCACGGTGAGTACCCGCTCGATCACATCGCTGTCGCCGGCAGCGAAGGCAGCGCGATACCCGGCCATGCTGGACTGCTTGCTCAACGAGTAGATTGCGACGACTTTGCGCTGGTCGCCCTCGATCACGCGGGGGTCGAGAATGCTGGGGATCGGCTCGGTGTCATAGGGAGCATCCCAGCCGAGCTCGGCGTAGCACTCGTCGTTCACGATGACGGCGTCGAGTTCACGCGCACGGGCAACGGCCGCGTGCAGAGCTGGGGCGGAGAGCACCCGGCCGTCAGGGTTGCCCGGACTGTTCAGCCAGATCAGCTTGGTGGAGCCTGGCCATTCGGCAGGATCATCGGAGGCCAGGGCAGTAGCCCCCGCGATGGCGGCGCCGATCGCGTAGGTCGGGTAAGCGGCCAATGGGTGCACGATCGTGTCGCCTTCGCCCAGGCCCAGCATGAACGGCATCAGTGCGACGAGTTCCTTGGAACCGATCGTGGGAAGCACATTTTTCCCCGTCAGGCCGGTGACACCGCGGCGGCGGGCATACCAGGCGATGATCGCCTGCTGCAGGGCCGGCGTGCCAACGGTTTGCGGGTAGGCGTGGGCATCCGCAGACGTGCGCAAAGCGTGCTGCACCACGTCCGGAGTGGCATCGACCGGCGAACCGATCGAGAGATCGACGATGCCATCGGGATGCTGCCGTGCCCGCGTAGCAAAGGGGACCATCTGGTCCCAGGGGTAATCCGGGAGCGGCTTCAGCATGAAAACCGCTTAGTGCGCTACCTGCGGGGGCAGCGCGGAGATGATGGGGTGGTCCTTGGCGATCACGCCAACCTTGGCCGCGCCTCCCGGGGAGCCGATGTCGTCGAAGAATTCAACGTTGGCCTTGTAGTACTCGGCCCATTGCTCGGGCAGGTCGTCTTCGTAGTAGATGGCCTCGACCGGGCAGACCGGTTCGCAGGCTCCGCAGTCCACGCACTCGTCCGGGTGAATATAGAGGGAGCGTTCCCCCTCATAAATGCAGTCCACCGGACATTCGTCGATGCAGGCACGATCTTTCACATCGACGCAGGGAAGAGCGATCACATAGGTCACAGGCTGGGGATTCCCTTCGAGAGCGGACTCCTAATTCTACGCCCCACCGCCCTGGTGCGGAGGCCGACGGCCCTGCGGCAGCTTCGGCCAAGCCACAACGAACGCCGCGATCAGGGCCGGAACCACGGTCCACAGGGTTCCGGGCAGTCCGGCCGGAACGAGCACCGATCCCCCAGCACCACGCAGGGACAGTAAAAAAATAGTAACCAGCAGCCCGGCCGCGGCCAGGCCAACGACAAACCGGTCACCGACGACAAGACGCAGACCGAGCAGCAGGGCGCCTATTCCGACGAACGCGGTGGTCAGGCCGATGGGCAGCAGAACACCGAAAAGCGGCAGGGTGCTCTGGTGCGCGACGGTTCCGAGCACACCGAAGAGGATACCCAGCAGCAGGCCGCCGAGACCGGCCAGCGACCGCCGCGCGAGCCGCGCCCACGCCGAAACGCTGGTCTGGTCGCGATCGTGCCGCGCAGCATCCGTCTCGCCGATGCTGGACCTGACCATGGACTTACGCACCGTTTCTGCATCTATCTGGACGACTTCTGTGCCCAAATCACATCATAACTAGACATTTGCGAGGGCCGCGGGCTAGAGTCAGCATCGGTAAGGTTAGCCTTACCAAATTCGACCGAAAAACCTACGAGGAATCCACGTGCTCGCAAACTACCTGATTGGCCTGCGCGAAGGCCTTGAGGCCGCTCTGATCGTGACAATTCTCATCGCCTACGTCGTGAAAATCAACCGGCGTGACGTGCTGCCACGCATCTGGCTCGGTGTCGGTCTGGCCGTGCTGCTCGCCCTCGGCATCGGTGCCCTGCTCACCTTTGGCACCTACGGGCTGTCGTTCACCGCGCAGGAGACTATCGGCGGCGTGCTATCCATCGTCGCGACCGGCCTGGTGACCTGGATGGTGTTCTGGATGCTGCGCACCGCGCGCGATCTCAAGGGACACCTGCAGGGCAATATCGACAAGCACCTCGTCGGCGCTGGCCTCGGACTCGTACTTGTGGCTTTTCTCGCCGTCGGTCGAGAGGGCATCGAAACGGCCCTATTCATCTGGGCCGCCGTGCAGGCCACCGGAGCAACGACCATGCCGCTGATTGGCGCGGCCCTCGGCATCGTGACCGCCATCGGTCTGGGCTGGCTCATCTACTCCGGCATGCTCAAGATCAACCTGTCGAAGTTCTTCACCTATACCGGCGCCATTCTCATCATCGTCGCCGCCGGTGTACTCAGCTACGGCGTGCACGACCTGCAAGAGGCCGGCATCCTTCCCGGCCTGCACGCCCTCGCCTTCAACGTGAGCGCCGCCGTGCCGCCGGACAGCTGGTACGGCACGCTACTCAAGGGCGCCCTCAATTTTTCACCCGCTACTACCTGGCTGGAGATGTTCGCCTGGCTGGCCTACGCCGCGCCCACCCTGACCGTCTTCATCACGAAGAGCCGCCTCGGGCGCCCCGGTGCTCGCCAGCTCTCAGTCGCGCCGCGCGCACGCGTCCCTGCCCACTAATTCTGTTCAAAGGATCTCCATGCCCCGTGTTATTCACTCTGTCAGTCTGCGCAGTGTCAGTCTGCGCAGTGTCAGTCTGGTCGGTGTCGGTCTGCTCGGTATTGTCGTGCTGAGCGGCTGTGTCGCCAATGACCCGGCGTCCACGCACACGGCGCTCACCGTGGATAGCAGCGCGACCGGCTGCGCGGTGAGCGCGAACGAGGCGCCGGCCGGCAGCATCCGTTTCACGGTCGCCAATTCCGGCGACCAGGTGACCGAGTTCTACCTGCTCGCCGAAGACGGTCTGCGCATCGTCGGCGAGGCGGAAAACATCGGTCCCGGCCTAAGCCGCGACCTCGTCGTGCAACTCGAAGCCGGCAGCTACTTCACAGCCTGCAAGCCGGGCATGACCGGAGACGGCGTCGGCAAAACCGAATTCACCGCCACCAAAACGGATGCCGCAGCCACCGTCAACAGCAATCTCGCCTCCCACATCGACACGATCACCACCAATTACGGCTCCTCCGTGCGCAACCAGATCGACTAGCTCGTCACCGGCACCGACGCGTTCGCCGCGGCCCACTTGGCCGGGGACGACGACACGGCCCGCAGCCTGTACGCCAGCACCCGGGTGCACTGGATCCTAGCTGGTAGCGCGCCGCATCCAGATGACCGTTGAGACCGGGGATCGCACGATGCTGCGCGAGTAAGAGGCGGTGTTCGGCCGCAGCACGGGGGCTGACGCTCCGCTCTCCGGCGGCACCGAGTTCCGCGAGCCCGACTTTACGCTGGCCGGCGCAGAAGGCGAGTCGCTGATCGGAGCCGCGTCGCACGTGCGCCTGACGCATCCGACCCGGAACCAGGGAACCAAACTGCTGCGCCGCGGCTACACCTGTGTCGATGGCAAGGACGATCTGGGCCGGCTCGAGAAAGGGCTGTTCTTCACCAGCTTTCAGCGCTCGCCTGACCCGTTCACCACGGTTCACCACGGTTCACCACGGTTCACCTCAGCCTCGCCCAGCACGATGCGCTCAACCAGTACATTCGCCACGTCGGGACTACCCTGTTCGCGGTACCGGCTGGTGCCCACGCAGGGGGCTACGTGGGCGCGCCGCTCTGCGTCTAACCGAGCGCGGGCACCGGTGTCACCGTGTAGAGAACGCCGTCGGGATTGCCGGCTACCACGACGCCATAGTTCTCGTTGGCCACGGTGACGACGTCCACGTCGACCCCGGCCACCACTTCGGTGAAGCCGGCTTCCACCAGCTGAGCCCTGGCATCGTCTACGGGGGTCGTCGACGTGGCATTGACGGTGACCACCCAGCCACTGACCCCGCTCTGCCCGACGCCACCGCTCGCGAAAAGAACCTCGCCGTCGAGCACGGGAATTTCGGCCGGCCAGTCCGCGGGAAGCTCGCCGCCGAGGCTGACGTTACCGCCCGTTGCGTCCTGTACGGCACCGTCTACGGCGCCGTTCACCGTATCGCGCACGCTGTCGCCCAGGGAGCAGCCGGCCAGGAGCGTGAGCCCGGCTGCGGCAACAACGAGGGCAAGGCCGACTCGTCGCAGAGGTGCGCTGGTGGTCATCTGGAACCTTTCAAGTTCTGCGAGAGTGTAAAAGTGCCGCTTCGACCAAGTCGAAGCGGCACTTCTTCACTCTCGCGGGAGGCTAATGCTAGTTAGCGTCCATCTTCTTCACGCGCGAGACCTGGCGTGAGCGAGCGGCTGCGGTGAGCTCGACCTTGCGGATACGCACGGCGGCCGGGGTGACCTCGACGCACTCGTCTTCGCGAGCGAATTCGAGGCACTGCTCAAGCGAAAGCTGCTTAGGCGGCGTCATCGACTCGAACGTATCGGAACTGGACTGACGCATATTGGTCAGTTTCTTTTCTTTGGTGATGTTCACGTCCATGTCGTCGGCGCGCGAGTTCTCGCCGATGACCATGCCTTCGTACACCTCGCTGGTGGGCTGCACGAAGAACGACATGCGCTCCTGCAAGTTGATGATCGCGAACGGGGTGACCGCACCGGAGCGGTCGGCCACGATGGAACCGTTCGTGCGGGTGTTGATGGTACCGGCCCAGGGCTCATAGCCGTGCAGGATCGCGTTGGCGATACCGGTACCGCGCGTGTCGGTGAGGAACTGGGTGCGGAAGCCGATCAGGCCGCGCGAGGGAACGATGAATTCCATGCGAACCCAGCCGGTGCCGTGGTTAGCCATATTCTCCATGCGACCCTTACGGGCGGCGAGCAGCTGCGTAATGGCGCCGAGGTACTCTTCGGGAGCGTCAATGGTGAGGTGTTCGAAGGGCTCGTGCACCTTGCCGTCAACGCGCTTGACAACTACCTGCGGCTTGCCGACGGTGAGCTCGAAGCCTTCACGACGCATCTGCTCGACCAGGATGGCCAGGGCCAGTTCTCCACGGCCCTGCACTTCCCAGGCATCCGGACGTCCGATGTCAACGACCTTGAGCGAGACGTTACCGACGAGTTCGCGGTCGAGGCGGTCCTTGACCATGCGGGCGGTGAGCTTGTGGCCCTTGACCTTGCCCATGAGCGGCGAGGTGTTGGTTCCGATGGTCATCGAGATGGCCGGGTCGTCGACCGTGATGGTCGGCAACGGGCGCACGTCGTCTGGGTCGGCGAGGGTCTCACCAATGGTGATGTTCTCGATACCGGCAACGGCCACGATGTCGCCGGGGCCGGCGCTCTCGGTCGGGTAGCGATCCAGCGCCTTCGTGATGAGCAGTTCGGTGATCTTCACATTGCTGACGGTGCCGTTCTGCTGCACCCAGGCCACGGTCTGGCCCTTCTTGATGGTGCCCTGGAAGATGCGCAGCAACGCGAGGCGGCCAAGGAACGGCGAGGCGTCGAGGTTGGTGACGTGCGCCTGAAGCGGATGCGTGTCATCGTAGGTCGGTGCCGGGATGTGCTTGAGGATTGCATCGAACAACGGCTCGAGGTCATCGTTGTCTGGCAGGGTGCCGTCTTCGGGCTTGTTCCAGCTGGCAGCACCGTTACGGCCCGACGCGTAGACGACGGGTACGTCAAGCACGGCGTCGAGGTCGAGGTCGGGAAAGTCGTCGGCCATGTCGCTCGCGAGGCCGATCAGGAGGTCCTGGCTCTCGGCCACGACCTCGTCGATGCGCGCGTCGGGACGGTCGGTCTTGTTGACCAGCAGAATAACGGGAAGCTTGGCCTCGAGCGCCTTGCGGAGCACGAAACGGGTCTGCGGAAGCGGGCCCTCTGAGGCGTCAACGAGCAGAACGACGCCGTCAACCATGGACAGGCCGCGCTCGACCTCGCCACCGAAGTCAGCGTGGCCCGGGGTGTCAATCACGTTGATCGTGATGGGACCGTCTGCGGCGTGGATGCCCTTGTACGAAACCGCCGTGTTCTTGGCGAGAATAGTGATGCCCTTTTCGCGCTCGAGTTCGTTCGAGTCCATCGCGCGCTCTTCAACGTGTGAGTGGTCAGCGAAGGAGTCGGTCTGCTTGAGCATCGCGTCGACCAGCGTCGTCTTACCGTGGTCAACGTGAGCAACGATTGCAACATTTCGGAGGTTATTGCGTGTAGCAATCGCCATAAAAATAGATCCTTACGAAGAATGAGTGCCGCAGAGTCTCGCGCGCGACGAAGAATGGATACCAGGAGTCATAATGTGACCCAAAGTACTATCCTACCGTATGATTTCGACGCCTTGGCGGGATCGCTCCCTCAGGAGCGACCCCTGGCCGAGTCGTCGGTGATTCCGTTGAAGTTCGGCTGAATCTCGGCATCCGTTCGATCATGAACGGTTTGGTACGCGCCGACGGTGGACGAAATGTAGAGAACATCAGTTTTAGAGTTGCCCACAATGCCGCCTGGGAAGCGCCGCTCCCAACCTTCACGTCGATGGTTTCTAATTTGGGACCGTCCCCACCAGACAGGGTTGCGTGTTCCGGCTACCGGCCGAACTCGAAGTGAGCTCCGGGAATCGCCGCGAGCAGTTCTTGGGTGTACAGCTCACGAGGGTTGTCGAACACATCATCGGTAGACGCTGCTTCCACGATGCGCCCCTTCTGCATGACGCAGACGTTGTCGGCCACCAACCGCACGACGGCAAGGTCGTGGGTGATGAACAGGTACGTCAGGCCCAGCTCGGACTGTAATTCGGTGAGGAGATTGAGAATCTGCCCCTGCACGAGCACATCCAACGCAGACACAGCCTCGTCGAGCACCAGCACGTCTGGTTTCAACGCTAGGGCGCGCGCAATCGCGATGCGCTGGCGCTGACCGCCCGACAGCTCACTCGGATAGCGAAATTGCGTCGCGGCTGGCAGGGACACTTGATCCAGGAGCTCCAGCACTCGCTTCTGTCGCTCCTTACTGGATCCCACTTTGTGTGCAAGTAGGGGCTCCGCAATGGTGTTGCCCACGTTGTACTGCGGGTCAAGAGAGCCATACGGGTCTTGGAAGACCGGCTGCACACGGCGACGAAAGTTCAGCAGCTCGCGTCCCTTCAAACCGGCAAGATCGCGCCCATCGAATTCGATCCGCCCGCTCGTGGTGTTCTCTAGCTGCAGAATGAGCTTGGCCACGGTGGATTTGCCGGAACCAGACTCCCCTACGATTGCCGTGGTGGTGCCCTTCTTCACGCCGAACGACACGTCATTGACGGCGAGGAGTTCGTCATACTTCAGACCGGACTTGCGGATGCGATACATCTTGGTGATGCCCACAACCGAAATGAGGTCTGTGCCCGATGCCGCCAGTTCACGATCCGTGGCGCGTCGAATCAGCGCGGTGTCGGTGCCGCCGGCCGAGAATATTGCGGGCGCCGCGGCATCCTCATTCTTCTTGGCCTGAATGCGCCGCGAGGCAAGGCTTGGAGCCGCTGCGACGAGCCGCTGGGTGTACGGGTGCTGTGGGTCGGCGAGGATTTCCTGCGACGGCCCCGACTCGACGACCTTGCCCTGGTACATCACCACGAGCTGCTCGGCCCGTTCGGCCGCGAGGCCGAGGTCGTGCGTGATGAACAGAACGCTCGTGCCGTAGTCACGGGTGAGGGTGGCCAGGTGATCGAGAATCTGGCGTTGCACGGTGACATCGAGCGCGCTCGTCGGCTCGTCGGCGATGAGTAACTTCGGTCGGGCCGACAGTCCAATGCCGATCAGCACACGTTGACGCATGCCGCCGGAGAACTGGTGCGGAAATTGCTTGAGGCGATCCTCAGCATCGCTGAGACCGGCCTCCTTCAGCACCTCGATCGTGCGCTGACGCGCGTCCCTACCCCGAAGACCGCTGTTGGATTTGATGGCCTCTTCGACCTGATAGCCAATGTTCCATACCGGGTTCAGGTTGCTCATCGGGTCCTGTGGCACGTAGCCAATCTGACGACCTCGAACGGCCTGCATTTCGTTCGCCGACAGCTGGGTAAGGTCGCGGCCTTCGAAGAGAATCTCGCCGGCAGTGATCTTTCCGGTTCCGGCCAGCAGGTTGATAATGGCCTGAGCGGTCGTCGTCTTTCCTGACCCGGATTCGCCGACGATAGCCAGGGTCTGTCCCGCATACAGGCTCAGACTGACGCCACGGACAGCAGGAACAAGGCCACGTTGGGTTTGAAACCCCACCTCGAGATTGGTGATCTGAAGTAGGGGGGTGTGGGCACCATTAGTGTTCTGGCCCACAGTTTCGGTTACGGTCTCGGTCATCGGCGCGCCCTCGCTTGGGGATCAAGTGCATCTCGAACAACGTCGCCGAGCATGAGGAAGGCGAGCACGGTGACCGACAGCGCTGCTGCCGGGTACATGAGCACCTGGGGGGCTGTACGGATGCCGGTCTGCGCCTGGGAGATGTCATTTCCCCAGGACATGATTCCGCCTCCGAGGCCGATTCCGAGGAACGACAGGGTTGCCTCAGCCACAATGAATGTTCCGAGCGACACCGTGGCGATCACAATCACGGGCGCGATGGCATTGGGAACGACATGGCGAATCAGAATCTTGAATTTTGACACTCCGAGCGCGACCGACGCATTGACATAATCCGAGTTGCGTGCCGAAAGAACGGCACCACGCATAATCCGTGCAATCTGCGGCCACGCAAAGATCGACAGCACCAGAGCGATCACGATCGGCGAGCGGTCCGGGAGCACAGAGAGAAGAACAATGGCGCCCAGAACTGTTGGGATGGCGAAGAAAATATCGCCGATCCGCGACACGATGGCATCCAGAAATCCTCCGTAGTAGCCCGCGAGCGATCCGACAATGATGCCGAACAGCGTGACGATCACGGTCGCGAGAAGGCCCACGGTAACGGACGCCTGCGTGCCAAAAATCACCCGCGCGTAGATATCGCAGCCCTGGCGGGTAAACCCAAACGGGTGATCAGCCTCGGGTCCACCATTGCTGTTGCCTAGCAAGCAGTTAGCTGTGGGAGACGTCTGGGTGAACAACGTCGGGAAAAGTGCGACGATCACAACGAGGAGGATCAATGCAGACGAGATCCAAAAAGTTGGACGACGTCGCATCGAATCCCAGGCGTCCGACCACGTACTGCTAGCTTTCTGGGTTTCATCCAGTCGGTCGATTGCAACGATCGGGGTGTCTTCGAGGGCGGCGACAAAGTGCGGCTGCCTCCCCTGCGTGCTACTTGGCATAACGAATCCTCGGGTCAAGTGCTGCGTACAACAGGTCGACGAGCAGGTTGGCCACAACGAAGATCACGACCATGACTGCGATGAAAGACACCACGGTCGGTCCTTCGCCGAGCCTGATCGCCTTGAAGACGGTGCCACCAACACCGTTGATGTTGAAGATGCCCTCTGTGACGATGGCACCGACCATCAGGGAACCAAGATCAACGCCCAGGAATGTGACGACCGGTACGAGAGAGTTGCGCAACACATGTACGGTGACCACCCGCGGTCGCGACAGCCCCTTTGCTGTCGCGGTGCGAACGAAGTCCGCGCTGAGATTGTCTGACACGCTCGCGCGGGTGAGCCGAACGATGTACGCGAATGAGACGGAGGCCAGCACGAGCGCGGGAAGGATCAGTTCGCTCCACGGGGCAGCACCGCTCACCGTCGTACGGGCCCATCCAAGGTTGATGGCAAAGACGTACTGCAGCACAAAACCAATGACGAATGTCGGCACGCTAATGAGCAGCAAGCTCACAACGAGCGCGCTCGCGTCGAAAAACTTGCCCTTTCGCAATCCTGCAACGAGTCCCACGAATATGCCAGCGACAGCCTCCATCGCAAGGGCCAGGAGCGCCAGACGAGCGGTAATCGGGAACGCAGCAGCCATCACGTCGGAGACGGCTCGTCCGGAGTAGGTTGTTCCGAGGTCGCCCTGGAAGAACCCACCGATGTAGATGAGGTATTGCACAAAAAACGGTTCGTCAAGGTTGTACTCGGCGCGAATCTGCTCAATGACCGCAGGGCTCGGTGGGTGGTCGCCAAAGAGAGCGGCAATGGGATCGCCCGGTAGGGAGAAAACCATGAAGTAGATGAGGAAGGTGGCCCCGAAAAAAACCGGGATCATCTGTAAGAGACGCTTGCCGGTGTACCAGAGCATCAGGTTGCCATAATGGATCGAATATGCATGAACATCACAATCACTTCGCGATTCTAACCATGGGAATACCCGGGGGCGCGCGCCCCCGGGTATTCATGTATTAAGTAATTCTTACGGCTTTCTTAGCCCTTAGTGATCTCGCTGTACAGGGGCACGCCATCCCAACCAAACGCGACGTTGCTGACGGTGTCGGCTGACCAGACTGCGGTCACGTTGGAATACCACAGCGGGATGGTCGGCAGGTCCTTGAGCAGGACTTCCTGTGCTTGCTGATACTTGGCGGTCGCTGCCTCAACGGATGAAGCTGCTGCACCTTCCTTGAGGAGGGTGTCGAACTCCGCGCTGCTGTATCCCTCGTAGTTGGATCCGGCACCGGTCTGGTACAGCGGAGAAAGGAAGTTGTACAGCGAAGGGTAGTCGCCCTGCCAGCCGGCGCGGGTGGCACCGGTCAGCTTTTCATTCTCACGGTCATCGAGGGCTGCAGCAAACGTGGGATACGGCTTGCCGACTGCGTCGATGCCAAGGGTGTTCTTGATGCTGTTGATGACAGCGTCAACCCATCCTTGGTGGCCACCGTCTGCGTTGTAGGCGATGTCAAAGGTGCCGGTGTAGGGTGAAATCGCGTCTGCTTCGGCCCACAGTTCCTTGGCCTTGGTTGCGTTGAATTCGAGAACGTCCGCACCCTTGAGCTGGTCCGAGTAGCCGGCGATGACCGGGGAAGTGAAGTCGGTCGCCGGGGTGCGAGTGCTCTGGAAGATGACGTCGGTGATTTCCTTGCGGTCGATGGACATGGAGATAGCAGCACGACGGAGCTTGCCCTCGTCACCGCTCCAGTGCGCGAGGTAGTACGGCATGTTGAATGCCTGGAAGACCGCTGCAGGCTGGTTCACGTAGCTGTCTGGGAAGTCGCTCTGGTAGGTCTGGAATGCGGAGTCCGGAACGGCGTCGAGAACGTCGAGGTTTCCACCCTGCACGTCGGCGTAGGCCGCATCCTGCGTGGCGTAGAATACGATGCTCAGGCCACCGTTGACGGGCTTGCGCACGCCGTCGTAGGCGGGGTTGGTCACGAGCTCAATCTTGACCTCGTGCGTCCAAGCACCGTCGGAGGCGAGCATGTACGGACCGTTACCGATCGGATTTTCACCGAAAGCGGCCATGTCCGCAAAGGCCGCTTTCGGCAGCGGCGAGAAGGCTGTGTAGCCGAGGCGCAGCGGCCAGTCAGCCTCGGGGGAAGCGAGTTCCACCGTGAAGGTTTTGTCATCGACGACCTTGAGGCCGGTCAGCTCGGAATCAGCGGCCCCGTCGTAGCCGACAATGTCATCAAAGAAGTACGAGGAGCTCTGGGCGTTACTGAGCAGTGCGCCGTAGTTCCACGCGTCAACGAACGACTCGGCCGTTACGGGCTCATCGTTCGTGAAGGTCCACCCGTCCTTCAACGTGACGGTCCAGGTGGTTGCATCGTCGGACTCAATGGAGTCGGCAACCTCGTTCTGGATCTCGCCCGTTGCCGAGTATGAGACGAGCCCGGCAAAGAGCGAGGTGACAATCTTTCCGCCACCGGTCTCAGTTGTGTTGGTCGGGATCAACGGGTTTTGCGGCTCAGAGCCATTCGTGCTGACGATTGCCGAAGCATCACTGCTTGCGGCGGGCTCCGCAGTTCCGCCTGCGCAGCCGGAAAGCGTCAATGCTCCCGCCGCGGCGAACGCGATTGCAACTACGCCAAGTCTCTTGATTCTCAATGTTCCTCCAGTGAAAAGGTGCACGCTCTGCACAATTGATGACCATGCCGTCGTTCTACTCAGGATCGACACTAGGTGGCCCAGCCCCAAAACAGTCATCAGCGCTTCAACCGTTACGTAGGTGAGACCTTTGACGCAGGTATTGTGCGTCAAATCGGTCGGAAATCGGTAAATAGTGCAGGAAAGGCCTACTTTGAAACGATCCCTTTCGTTACGGTAACTGGGACGAGCGCAAACATGGAGCCGCACACTGGCAGGATGGAGGGCATGATCGCATCCCTCCGCGGCTCACGCAACGCCCGGCTGTACTGGGAAATCGGCATTGCGCTCGCCCTGTCGCTCGGGGCGTCGGCCGTGTACTCGATCGTGTCGATCGTGGCCCGATTGACCGACGTGACACCGCTCGCCGAGCAGTCGGCGACACTGAACGGCTCTCAGTCGCCGCGCGAATGGCTCGACTTTACCTACCAGTTTCTCGGCATCACGTTCGGACTCGCGGCGGTTGCCCTGGTTCTGTTTCTGCTCTGGCGGCCCGGGCAGAGCCCGTTCAGCACACTCGGCTTCGACCTGACCCGACCGGGACGCGACGTGCTCGGCGGGTTCGGACTACTGCTCGTCATTGGCATTCCGGGGCTAGCGCTCTACCTGGCCGGGCGGGCGTTTGGGTTTACGGTGGCCGTCGTGCCGTCGCCGCTCGACACCTTCTGGTGGACCATCCCCATTCTGGTGTTCGCCGCCCTCAAAGCCGCGCTGGTCGAAGAGCTCATCGCGGTCGGGTATCTGTTCACTCGGCTGCGCGAGCTCGGCTGGTCGACCTGGACCATCATTCTGAGTTCGGCCGTGCTGCGCGGCAGCTATCACCTGTACCAGGGCGTCGGGCCGTTCTTCGGAAACGTCGCCATGGGCGTCGTGTTCGGCTGGTGCTATACCCGCTGGGGGCGCACCATGCCGCTCGTGGTGACGCACTGGCTGCTCGACATTCTCTCCTTCGTCGGCTACCCGCTCGCGCTGGCCTGGTGGCCGGGGCTGCTCGCCCCGACCAGCTGACCCCGCCGGGCTTGGCACGAGCGATCGACCAGCGTGGCTTGGTCTCGATCGCTTTTTCGTCGCGCCTCGACCCGCGGGGCACAAGCGGGGCGCAAGCGCGCGGGTGGGCTATTACTCAAAGGCTTCCGGCGGGGGGCAGGCGCAGACCAGATTGCGGTCGCCGTAGGCGTTGTCGATGCGGCGCACCGGCGGCCAGTACTTGCCCCGCACCAGCGATGCGAGCGGGTACACCGCGGTGGCTCGGTCGTACGGGTGCTCCCACTCCCCCTCAATCACCGACTGTGCGGTGTGGGGGGCGTTATGCAACGGGTTGTCGTCGGCGGGCCAGCGGCCGGCGGCTACGGCATCCGCTTCGGCCTTGATTGCGATCATGGCGTCGATGAACCGGTCGATTTCGCCGAGGTCTTCGCTCTCGGTGGGTTCGACCATGAGCGTGCCAGCCACCGGAAAGCTCATCGTCGGCGAGTGGAAGCCGTAGTCGACGAGGCGTTTGGCCACGTCGTCGACGGTTACGCCGGTGGCCGCGGTGAGCGGGCGCAGGTCGAGAATGCACTCGTGCGCGACCAGGCCATTGTCGCCCGAATACAGCAGCGGGTAGCTGTCTTCGAGGCGCTTGGCGACATAGTTAGCGGCAAGCACCGCTGCGCCGGTGGCCTGCTTGAGGCCGTCGATGCCCATCATGCGCACGTAGGCCCAGGAGATGGGCAAAATGCTCGGGCTGCCGTACGGTGCGGCCGAGACCGGTCCGCCGGCGTGCACGACCGTCGCCGTGGTTCCCGCAGCGCCGAGCAGGTAGTGCTCGTCACTCTGGGCGAGCGGATGCCCGGGCAAAAACGGCGCGAGGTGGGCCTTGGCCGCGACGGGGCCGACACCGGGCCCGCCGCCGCCGTGCGGGATACAAAAGGTCTTGTGCAGGTTCAGGTGCGAGACATCGCCGCCGAAATCGCCGTAGCGGGCGAACCCGAGCAGCGCATTGAGATTGGCACCGTCGACGTAGACCTGCCCGCCGGCGGTGTGCACGGCCGCGCAAATGGTAGCGACCTCGTGCTCGTAGACGCCGTGGGTGGAGGGGTAGGTGATCATGAGCGCAGCGAGATTCTCGGCGTGCTCGGTGATTTTTGCGTGCAGGTCGGTCAGGTCGACGTTGCCGAGCTCGTCGCAGGCCACGACCACGACGCGCATGCCGGCCAGGGCAGCGGATGCCGCGTTGGTGCCGTGCGCGCTCGACGGGATCAGACAGACCGTGCGGTCGGCCTGCCCGTTGGACTGGTGGTATCCGCGGATGGCTAGGAGACCGGCCAGCTCGCCCTGGCTGCCGGCATTGGGCTGCAGCGACACGGAGTCGTAACCGGTGACATCACTGAGCCAGGTTTCGAGCTGGCGCACGAGGTGTAGGTAACCCTCGACATCCGCTGTCGGGGCGAAGGGGTGGATTCCAGCAAATTCGGGCCAGCTGACGGCCTCCATTTCGCTCGCCGCGTTGAGCTTCATGGTGCAGGAGCCGAGCGGGATCATACCCCGGTCAAGGGCATAGTCGTAGTCGGCGAGGCGCTTGAGGTAGCGCATCATGCTGGTCTCGGAACGGTGCGTATTGAACACCGGGTGGGTGAGAAACGCGCTTTCGCGGCCGAGGTCGGCCGGCAGGCCGTGCTGCACGGCGTCGAAGTCGACATGGCCGAAGGCGTCGCGGCCACCGAACGCTCCGACGATGTAGGACAGGTCGGCGAGAGTGGTGGTCTCATCGACAGACACACTGACGGTGTTCGCATCGACCTGGTGCAGGTTGTAGCCGCTCGCGGCCGCCTTCTCGACAACCTCGGCGGCGTTCGGCACGGAGACCCGGATCGTGTCAAAGAATGTGTCGTTGGTCACATCGACGTCGATCGCGCGCAGGGCGGCGGCGAGCGCTCCGGCTCGTTCGTGCACCCGGGTGGCGATCACCGTGAGGCCCTGGGGCCCGTGATAGACCGCGTACATGCCGGCCATCACGGCGAGCAGCACCTGAGCGGTGCAAATATTCGAGGTGGCCTTGTCGCGCCGAATGTGCTGTTCGCGCACCTGCAGGGCGAGGCGGTAGGCCGGGTGGCCGGCGGCATCCACGCTCACTCCCACGAGACGTCCGGGAAGTTGGCGTTCGAGGCCTTTACGCACGGCCATGTAGCCGGCGTGTGGTCCGCCAAAGCCCATCGGCACGCCGAAGCGCTGGCTGGTGCCGACGGCAACGTCGGCGCCGAGGTCGCCGGGCGACTTGAGCAGGGTGAGCGCGAGCAGGTCGGCAGCCACGACGGCGAGCGCCTTCTGTTCGTGGGCGAGGTCGATGACGTTGGTAGGGTTCCAGATGCGACCGGAGCCGGACGGGTACTGCACGAAGACACCGAAATAGTCGCCGAGATCCTCGGCCGTGGTCTGCTCGTTCAGGTCAACCTGGGCGAGCTCGATACCGAGTGCGGCGGCGCGGTTGGTGAGCAGCGCGTGGGTCTGGGGGAAGGCATCCGTGTCGACGATGAAACGGCGTGAGCCCGACTTTGAGGCGCGCAGGGCGAGCAGCATGCCCTCAACGACGGCCGTTGACTCGTCGAGCATCGAGGCGTTGGCCGTCGTTAGGCCGGTGAGGTCGGCGATCATGGTCTGAAAGTTGATCAGCGCTTCGAGTCGGCCCTGCGAGATCTCGGGCTGGTACGGCGTGTAGGCGGTGTACCAGCTGGGGTTCTCGAACACGTTGCGTTTAATCACGGCCGGCGTGAAGGTGTCGTAGTAGCCGAGGCCGATCATCGAGCGTTTGACCGTGTTGCGGCCGGCGAGAGCGCGCAGCTCGGCGACAGCCTCATTCTCGGTCGCGGCAGGCGGCAACGCGCTACCGGCGTCCTGTCGAAACAGATCGGCGTGAATGGATGCTGGCAGGGCGGCCGAGACGAGGTGCTCGACCGAGTCGTAGCCAAGCGTGGCGAGCATGTGGGACTGGGCGTCGGCATCCGTTCCGATGTGACGCTGCGTGAAAGGGCTCTGGGTGAAGGGCTGGCTCATAATGCGATTACTCCCCGATCAAGGCGGAGTACTCGGCAAAGCTGAGCAGGTCGGGCAGGGTTTCAAACTCGACCTTGATCAGCCAACCCTCGCCGAACGGGTCGCTGTTGACGAGTTCTGGACTTTCGACTACCTGACCGTTGGTGGCCGTGACGGTGCCGTTGACCGGAGCGAACAGCTCACCGACCGACTTGGTTGACTCGATCTCGCCGACGACCGTGCCGCTGGCGACCGTGCTGCCGACGCCCGGCAGTTCGACGAAGACGACGTCGCCGAGCTTTCCGGCCGCGTAGGCGGTGATGCCGACGGTCGCGATGCTGCCGTCAACCAAAACCCACTCGTGCTCGGGCGTGTACTTCAGTGTGGACTGCTGCAGTTTCGATGTGTCTGTCATGGTGTTGCCTTTCGCAGGTTGAGGGTCTATTTGACGCGCTTATAGAAGGGAAGCGAGGTGACGGTCGCCGGAAGGCGGGTGCCCCGCACGTCGACGTACACCTCGGTGCCGAGCCGAGCGAGGTCCGGCGTGACGTAGGCCATGGCAATCGGGTAGCCCAGCGTCGGCGAGAGGGCGCCGCTGGTGATCACACCGTCTGCGCTGGCCGCGCCCGGGCTGCGGAAGATCTCATAGTCGGCGCGCCCGGCCCTTTTTCCGGCGGCAATCAGACCGACTAGAACGGATGCCCCCTCCGCCGGCCCAGCCTCGCTCGCGGCCCGGCCAACGAAGTCGTTCTCCTTCTTCAGGTTGACCACGCGGCCAAGTCCCGCCTGGGCCGGGAAGGTGTTCAGGGTCAGTTCGTGGCCGTAGAGCGGCATGCCAGCTTCAAGACGGAGCGTGTCGCGGCTGGCCAGCCCGGCCGGGACCAGTCCCTGATCGGCGCCGGCACTCGTGAGTGCATCCCATAGTTCGCGGGCATGCTCGGCCGCGAGGTAGAGCTCGAAGCCGTCTTCGCCGGTGTATCCGGTGCGCGCGACCAGCAGCGGTTGGCCGCGGAAGAAGGCATCCGTGATGCGGTAATACTTCATGAACAGCAGATTGGTACCGACGTCGGTCAGGCCATCGGTGGCGCCCAGAATGGCGAGGGCGTTCGGACCCTGCACGGCGATCAGGGCGTAGTCATCGCTCTGGTCGATGACGTTCACGTCAAAATCGGCGGCACGCGCGAGCAGCGCCTCGAAGGCGGCGAACCGGTTGCCGGCGTTGGCCACGACGAGAAACTTGGCCTCATCGAGGCGGTAGACGACGAGGTCGTCGATGATGCCGCCGTTCTCGGCCAGGAGCAGGCTGTACTTGGCCTGCCAGAGCTCTACACCTGAGAGTTTGCCGGCCAGCGCGTAGTCGAGGTAGGCGGCGGCATCCGTACCTTCGACCAGAATCTCGGCCATGTGCGACAGATCGAACAGGCCGGCCGCGGTTCGCACGGCGTGGTGTTCGGCGAGGTCACTGGAGTAGCGCACCGGCATCTGCCAGCCGGCGAAGTCGGTGAAGCTCGCACCGGCGTCGACGTGCGCCTGGTGCAGCGGGGAAAAACGGTCTGAGCTTGCTGGGGTGCTGGAATCGGCCGTAGTCATGAGTTCTCCGGGTCACAGAATGGTGTGCACGGCTCGATTGAGCCGCCTGGGAACTCCCCCTCTGTCGCTCGTGCCTGAGAGTTTCACCAGCGCGCTAGCACTGACTTTCACCGTGGGCGAGATTGTCGGTCACGCACAATCTACTTTTCAGAGTGGCCAGTTCGATGCGGTACGAGTACCTGAGAGATTGTCGGGGAGGATTGCTCCTTCGGTGTTCGTGCGCCTGCGCGTCGAACTCTCCCGCATCGTCCATATGGCCCGATATTCAGTTGGTAGCGCTCAGCCTAGCGCCACACCCCGCTGCTGCCGCGACGGTGACTGCCCAGCAGGTGGGTGTCGATCATGCCGATTGCCTCCATCAGCGCGAACATCGTGGTGGGGCCGACGAAAACGAAGCCGACCTTCTTCAGTGCCTTCGACAGGGCGACGGATGCGTCGGAGCGAGTTGGCACCTCGGCTTGCATTCGCGGCTGCGGGGTCTCGGCAGGCTGAAACGCCCAGACGAAGTCAACCAGTCCGCCCTGCTGGCGCAGCGCGATCGTGGCCTGCGCGTTCGTGATCGTCGCTCGAATCTTGAGGCGGTTGCGCACGATCTTCTCATCCTGGAGCAACCGCGCCACGTCGTTTTCGTCGAAGCCGGCGATCCGGTCGGGGTCAAAGTCGGCGAATGCCGCACGGAACCCGGGGCGCTTGCGCAAAATGATGGCCCAGGACAGCCCGGACTGGAACGCCTCGAGGCTGATGCGCTCGAACAGAGCATGCTCATCGCGCACCGGCATGCCCCACTCCGTGTCGTAGTAGTTGCGCAGCATCGGGTCGACCGATGCCCACAGCGGGCGGGCCAGGCCGTCGAGGCCGACGATCGCGTCGGAAGCTGGTGGGGCGGCATCCGCTGGTGAAGTCATCTACTCCATTAGACACCGCTCGCCGCGGGCTGCGGTTGCCGAGGTGTCCGTTCAGTCAATTTTCGGGTCACACTGACGGCCCGGCGAGTATTACCAGGCCAGGGCCTCGGCCGCTGCCTCGGTCAGCTCGATGATGTTGTCGAGCAGGGCTTCCATCGTTGGTGAGCGCAGGAGCGCGATTTGGTCGAGCGGGCCGACCGGGGCGATCGCGGCGAGCTGCCAGGCGGCGGCGGTCGGATCGGGGGAGAGCGCCACATCGGGCGCCCATTCCTGGTCGCTGAACTCGCTCGCGAGCGACAGGGTGCGGCGCACGAGGCGCTCGGCCTGTTCGCGGCGCGGCAGCAGCGCGTCGTCCCATTCGAGGTCGGGCAGCGCTCGTACGCTGGCGAGCGGATGCGGGTTCTCCGGCATCCACTCGTTCACCTCGATTCTGCGTTCGCCCTGCACGGTCAGCCCCAGGTAGCGCTCTGGCGCTTCGAGGTGGGTGACCCGGGCCACGGTGCCGATGTTGAAGCGACGTTCGCCGCCGCCGACTTCTTGGCCGCGCTCGATCAGTACGATGCCGAACTCGGCCGGCTCGGAATCGAGAACCCGAGCCATCATCACCAGGTAGCGTTCCTCGAACACGCGCAGTTGCAGCGGCATATAGGGAAACAGCACGGATCCCAGGGGAAACATCGGTAAGGTCGTCATGGTTCCAGCGAACCACGTCGGCGGCGTTGCGCCAACCCTGGTTAATTAGAGTGGGCCGCATTCGACGCGTAGCCTATGAGGTCTACCGCGCAATCTGCGGGAGCGACGAGAGGCTTTTTGTGGACATCACCCTGCTGGGACGCTTCGTGGCTGCTGCGGAGGCACCCGATTTTGCCCGCGCCGCCGCGATCCTCGGCATCTCGCGCGACACTCTGAGTGCATCGGTCAAGCAGGTTGAGGCCGAGCTCGGGTATGCGCTGTTCGACCGTTCCGCCCAGAGTACGACGCTGACCCAGATCGGCATTGCTTTTCTGGAGGACGCTCGCGTTGAGCTTGCCCAGGCCTCCAGGCGCGGTGCGGCGTCCGGCGGCGGCTCGGGCGGTTCCAGCGGCGGTTCGGGCGGTTCAGGCGGTTCGGGCGGTTCCGGCGGCGGCAAGGCGAAGGCCAACAAAGGCCGGGGCCGCGCCCCCGCGGTGAAGGGGCAGCCCAAGCTCGGCAAGAAGCGCCAGTCGCGGTAGACCTGGGGGCCGTCACGGTGCGCGGGACTTGCGCCAGTGCGCGGGAGGCCGAACTCGCGCGCAGCGGCGCAGCTCCCGCGCATCGTGTTACGCGGGACTTCTGGGCAGACCGAAAGTCCCGCGCAGTGGCGTAGCTCCCGCGCAGCGAGCTCTGCCGCGAACGCCATGCCACCGAAAGTCCCGCGCAGCGGCGCAAGTCCAGCGCAGCGAGCTCCGCTCGAACGGATGCCCGCCGCCCGGCTTCCCGCGCAGCGGCGCAGGTCCCGCGTACTGGCGTGTCTCCCGCGCGTCGCAGCGAGCGAAACGCACCCACCCCGGCGGTCGAGCTAGCGAGAAGCAGCGAGCAGACAGCATCCATTCCGCCGGTCGCGACCGCAATCGACCAGCGCGAGCCGGCCTGCGGAAAGCGGAATCAGTCGGAACAGTTAGAGCTCGGTGACCTGGCCAGCCTCGACATGCCAGTGCCGGTCGGTACGCACGTTGGCGAGCATGCGCCGGTCGTGGGTGACGAGCAGCAACGTGCCCTCGTAAGAGTCGAGCGCTTGTTCGAGTTGCTCGATGGCTGCGAGATCAAGGTGGTTGGTCGGTTCGTCGAGCACGAGCAGGTTGACCCCGCGTGCCTGCAACAGAGCCAGTCCAGCCCGGGTACGCTCCCCCGGCGACAGCTCGTCGACCGGGCGGTTTACATGATCGGCTTTGAGGCCGAACTTGGCAAGGAGCGTGCGCACCTCGGCGGGCGGAAGCTCAGGAACGAGCAGCTCGAAGCTTTCGGCCAGAGGCCGCTCGCCGGCCAGGAGCGCCCGGGCTTGGTCGATCTCGCCGATCGAGACGCTGGCGCCGAGGTGAGCGCTACCAGCATCCGCTTGCTGACGACCGAGCAGAGCGCGCAGCAGGGTGGATTTGCCGGCGCCGTTCGGGCCGGTGATGCCGATGCGTTCGCCGCCGTTGATCTGCAGCGAGACCGGGCCGAGCACGAAGTCGCCCTGCCGAAACTCAGCGTTGCTCAGGGTCGCCACGACGGCGCTCGAGCGCGGGGCAGCTCCGATGGTGAATTCAAGCTGCCATTCCTTGCGGGGCTCGTCAACTTCTTCCATGCGCGCGATGCGACTCTCCATCTGCCGCACCTTTTGGCCCTGCTTCTCGCTCGATTCGGCCGAGGCCTTGCGGCGGATTTTGTCGTTGTCTGGCGCCTTCTTCATGGCGTTGCGCACGCCCTGGCTCGACCATTCGCGCTGGGTTCTGGCTCGGCCAACGAGGTCGGCTTTCTTGGCGGCGAACTCTTCGTAGTTCTCCCGATTGTGCCTGCGCGCTGTTTCGCGTTCCTCGAGGTAGGAGTCGTAGCCGCCACCGAACACCCGGTTCGCTCCCTGGGCAAGGTCGAGTTCGAGCACGCGGGTGACGCAGCGGGCGAGAAACTCGCGGTCGTGACTGACCAGCACGACGCCGCCGCGGAGGCCGGTCACGAAGGCTTCGAGGCGTTCGAGTCCGTCGAGGTCGAGATCATTCGTCGGCTCATCGAGTAGCACGATGTCGAAGCGGGAGAGCAGCAACGCGGCGAGCCCGACCCGCGCGGCCTGGCCACCAGAGAGCGCGGTCATCAGGCTGTCGAGCGTCACGGTGTTAGTGGGCGCCGCCGTGGTGCCGAGCGTGAGGCCGAGGTCGGCGAGCACGATCGGCACCCGTTCGTCGAGGTCGGCGGCGCCGCTGGCTAGCCAACGTTCGAGCGCACTCGAATAGGTGTCGGCCGGGTCGATTCCATCGGTGCGCTGTTCCCCATCTCCGAGAGCGGATGCTGCGGCATCCATTTCGCGCGTTGCCGCGGCGCACCCCGTGCGCCGGGCAATGTAGCCGGCGATCGTTTCGCCGGGCACGCGTTCGTGCTCCTGCGGGAGCGCGCCGACGAAGGCATCCGCTGGGCTGAGGCTGACGGTGCCGGCCTGCGGCTCGGTGAGCCCGGCCAGCAGGTTTAACAGGGTGGATTTGCCCGCGCCGTTAGCTCCCACCACGCCGACGACATCGCCGGGGGCGACCGTGAGGTCGAGCGATTCAAAGAGAGTGCGGTGCGCGTAGCCGCCAGCTAGGCCCTTGGCCACGAGTGTTCCGGTCATTGCTCCATAGTCTCATTACTGCACGGTTTCATTGCCTCAGGCGCCCGGGCGACCTCCCGTGAGCTCTGCGAGCAGTGATCGTGTGCCTGGTCGTCACCTGTCACGAGTGCGGCTAGCGCGCTGCTTCCGTAGAGTGACTTCAGGCGGTGGAGCAGCATCACGCGCACGCCAGCGCAAAGCTGCGATCAGGAGAGTCACAAACCATGAAGAATGACACAGCGGCAGCGCAGGCAACACTCGTCTGGCACACCGCGTTGCAGAAGCGCGTTGTGCGAGTGCTGATCACCGGGCAGATTCTCGGCGGCATCGGCATGGGGGCGACCCTGTCGCTGGGCGCGCTGCTCGCTGCAGAGCTGTCGGGATCGAGCGCCTGGTCGGGTATGGCCGCGACCATGAGCACCCTCGGGGCTGCGATCGTGGCCGTGCCGCTCGCCCGCTTGGCGCAGGCGCGCGGCCGCCGCGTATCGCTGGCGACCGGGTCGCTTGTTGCTGGCACGGGCGCCGTGCTTGCGATCGCCTCGGTCTCCGTCGACAATTTCGTGCTGCTTCTTCTCTCCCTGATGATGCTCGGTGCCGGCTCGGCGACAAACCTGCAGGCTCGTTTCGCCGCCACCGACCTCGCCTCCGAGCGCTTCCGAGCACGGGACCTGTCGATTGTGGTCTGGTCGACGACGATCGGCGCCGTGCTCGGCCCAAACCTGTTCGGACCGGGCGAGACGCTCGGCGCTGCCCTCGGGCTGCCAGCGATGACCGGGGCGTTCGCTTTTTCCTTGGCCGCAACGGTCGCCGCCGCGTTCGTCTACGCTCTGGGGCTCCGACCCGACCCCCTGCTGACCGCGCTCGCCGCGCGTCCGGCGAGCGCCGGCATTCGCGCAGCCAACGGAGGTCTGGCGATTTTGCACGGCAATGTGGCGGCCCGGTATGCGGTTGTCGTGATCGCGCTCAGCCACGCGACGATGGTGGCCCTGATGTCGATGGCGCCGGTGCACCTGCGCGACCACGGCGCCACCCTCACCGTTGTCGGCCTGACCATCAGCCTGCACGTGGCCGGAATGTACGCCCTCTCGCCCGTCTTTGGCGCGCTGTCCGACCGGCTGGGCCGGCTTCCGGTCATTCTCGGCGGACAGCTGTTGTTGCTGGTCGCGCTCGTGGTGGCTTGGCGGAGCGACGGGTCACAGGGCACGATGACGCTCAGCCTGGTCTTTTTGGGACTGGGCTGGTCGGCATCCGTTGTCGCCGGCTCTACCCTCGTCTCTGAGGCCGTCGAGATTGAGGATCGCTCCGCATTGCAGGGCTTCTCCGACCTCTCGATGAACGCGGCCGGCGCCCTCGGCGGAGCCGTCGCCGGACCGATTCTGGCGCTAGTCGGGTACTCGGGGCTCGGCCTCGCCGCCATGGCACTGGTTGCCGTGGTCATCGTCTGGTCGGTGGTTCGACTACGCGCGTAGCGGCTACGAGTCGGTTACCAGAATGCCGAAGCTCTTGAGCTTGCGGTAGAGAGATGACCGGGCGATTCCCAGAGACTCGGCCGCGCGCATCCGGTTGCCGTCGGCTTTGTGCAGAGCACCCACGATGAGGTCGCGCTCACCAGCTTCGAGCGCCGACAACAGGCGGGGCGCACCACCGTGGCAGTAGGCGGGCAAGTCTTCGGCCTGGATGGCGCCAACCGGACGCGTGAGCAGGGCGATGTCGATGGCCTCTTCGAGCTGACGAATGTTGCCTGGCCAGGGGTAGCGGGAGATTACCCGCATCGCTCCGGCGCTCACTGTGGCTGGGCGCAATCCTGCCCGCCGCGAGAGCACTCGCGTGACGATGTCTGAGAGGTCGCCCTGGCGATGCCGCAAGGGCGCGACCGTAACGGAGGTTTCGAAGTGGTGCAGCAGTGTGGTGAATGGGCGACCGGAAGCCAGCTCGTTCTGGAGATCGGGTTGTGACACGGTCACGGCGACAGCTCCCGCGCTCGCATTCGCCTCCCGCGCGGCGAGGTATGCATCGAATTCTGCGACAGCGGCCGCGCTCAACCGATCGACATTGCGAAAAATATACAGCGTGGGCAGGGCCGCAGCGTTCACTAGGTCTTTGTCAATGGTTGATTGCACACCCTGTTCGTTGAGCTCTTCAGCGGAGCATTCCACGCTTCGACCCAGCGGCACGACGTGGCCATAAAGTTCGGCAAGGAGCGATACCTTGCCGCCACCCGCCTCCCCCAGCACGAGCAGGGCCGCACCCGCAGTGAGAGCAGAGACAATGCTTCGCGACGCGCGTTTGCCGAGCAACGATGACACATCGGTCAGAATTGACGAGGACGCTTGAGTGTCGCTCGCCTCAGGTTTGCGCACCCGGCGTACTCGTTTCGGTAGCAGTTTCACACCAGGCCCACCCAGCAAAGTCGGCACGTCTTCGGAAATGATTTCGACGACCACCACGATGCCCGCAACGAAGGGTCCGATCACGACGCGTTTGCCGCGAATATGCACGACCTTGCCCGATGACAGCTCGATCTGGTCGACCGGCTGGCCCGGAGAAATCAGCAAATAACGAGCGTGCTCCTGAACGGTCCACTGTTCATCGGGAGAAAACGAACTCTGCGCCACGGCGTTACCCATCACGAAAGTGCCGCCAATCGCCATGACGGCGCCGCGGGTGCGGGCATCCACACGCATGTAGGCCTCGAACAGGGCCTGCTGTTGCTGGCTGCGATCGGCGAGCAGGTTGCGCTCGATCTCGTGGGCGGCCGACCGCACGAGTGAATGCATGAGCGGGCTCGCGTCTTCGATAAGGCAGCTCAGGTCAAGCACCCCCTCGACCCGGCCGGTAAGCGGGTCACGAATGGGACTCCCGGCGCAGGCAAACGGTTGCAGGTGTTCCAGAAAATGCTCAGGACCCACAATAAACAACGGCTGACCCGACTCAAGCACGGTACCGATTCCGTTGGTTCCCACACTGGTCTCGGCGTAGTTGAACCCCGGCGCCAGCGACACTTCATCGAGCAGGGTTCCGATCGTCTTGTCGGTTTCGGAGCGGCTCAAAATTCGCGCCTTGTAGTCGGTCAGCACGATCGATAGCGGCATCTCGGCCATTTCGTCACTCAGCCGGTCGATGACCGGTTCTGAGCACCGCATCAAGCGCCCGGTGAGATCAAGATCGCTGTGGTAGTCCGCGTGCGACGACGACGCATCCACGCCGGCGGTCGCGGACCGCTGCCAGGAAGCTGCCACTAATCCGGGGACCGATTGGGTTTCGGCGTGGCCAAATCGCAGAAAATCGGCGCGCGCAGCGGCAATCTTGATTCGCCGATCGGCGACTCTGTGCATATCTACTCCCTTGTGGACTCCTCCAGCATGCCCGCTTCGACCCCGCAAGCGCCAGCCGTGAGGTGTCCCAATCTGGGACACGCCGCTTGTCGATTGCGGGGTCAGTCTTGATGCTGTGGCTCCCCCAGGAGCACCGGTCACTCACGACAACCCGCAATGGAGCGCTCATGGAACGATTGATCAACATCGACAACGGTGGAACCCTCACCGATATTGTCGTCGCCAGCGGCACCGATTTCACGTTCACCAAGACCCTCACCACCCCGGTCGACCTGTCCCAGTGTCTCTTCGACGCCATGACGAAGGCCTCGACCCAGCTGTACGGACAGCCCAACCTGGCCGATCTGCTGCACTCGACCCGACACATCCGCTATTCGTCAACGCAGGGAACCAACGCACTCGTGCAACGGAAGGGTCCACTGATCGGACTGATTACCGATGATCCCGCCCTGCCAGACTCGCTCGGCACTTCGACAGAGACGGCCGGGCTGTTCGCGGATCTGATCGGCGCCCGCGTCGGTATTGTTGCAGCTGACGGCACCCCCGAAGAGCTCGCCCAGCAGCTCGTCGCCGAGATCAACCGGCTGACCACAGCAGGGGCCGAGCGACTCGTCGTCGCCGCCGCGAGCGCCGAACGCGAGCACCTGTTCAAGCGCACCATGCTCAAGAATTTTCCCCGACACCTGCTCGGTTCCGTTCCAATTCTGTTCTCTCGCGAGTTCGCCTCGGACACCTCACGCGAGCGTCAGGTCTGGTCGGGAATTCTCAACTCCTTTTTGCACCCCACCGTCGAGCGTTTTCTGTACAGCGCCGAGCACCGACTGCGCGCCTACAAGGTGAAAAACCCACTGCTGATCTACCGCAACGACGGCGCTTCCTCCCGCGTTGCAAAGTCTGTTGCGCTCAAGACCTACTCCTCGGGGCCGCGCGGTGGACTCGAAGGCACGCGCGCCCTCGCTGAGGCTTACGAACTCGACAACGTACTCATGATCGATGTCGGTGGCACCACAACGGATGTCGGCGCCGTTGCGAACAAGGCGATCGCCGTCGACCGGCGCGGATCGATTCAGGGCATCGACATCTCTTACGAGATGAGTGACGTACGCTCAACCGGCGTGGGCGGCAGCTCAATCATTGCCGTGCACGACGGTGAGATCACCGTCGGACCCGAGAGCGTAGGCGCCGCCCCCGGACCGGCCTGCTTCGGTTTCGGCGGAACGCAAGCTACCATCACCGACGTCAACCTGCTGCTGGGCATTCTGGACCCAGCCACCTACCTCGATGGCGAGATGGCACTGGACGCCGAACGGTCTCGCGCGGTCATCACGAAGACCGTCGCCGACCCCCTCGGCATCAGCCTCGAGGAGGCGCTGATTCGCATGGAAGGGAGCTATTCCAGTCACCTTGCGCGGACCTTCACCGACTTGGTCAGCCCAACCGGCGAAACGACTCTAGCTGCGTTCGGCGGCGGCGGACCGATGAGTGCGTGCAGCGCTGCCCGCCTGGCCGGCGTACGCCATGTGCTCGTGCCGCGGCTGGCCGCGGTGTTCTCGGCCTACGGCATCAGCTTCTCCGACATCGCCCAGTCGTATGAAACCAGTGTCACGGGCTTCTCGGCCGAAAAACTGACCGCAACGCGTCAGTCGATGCAAGCGGATGCCGGCCGGGACATGTTCCAGGAAGGGCATGACCTGAACGAGTGCGAACTCGAATGGTCGACCATCATCGAAGACGGTGAAGAGATTCTCGCCCTCAAGGCCATTTTCAGGCTGCCACACCCGACCATCGACGCCGGCCTGCCTCAAGCGGCGAGCGCCGCCGTCGCTGCCGGAACGCGGCAGGTGCGCTCCTCGGAAGCGCAGGTCGAGAGCGTCTCGGTCTACGAACTCGATGCTCAGGTGGCCGGTGCCACGGCAGCCGGGCCAGCCATTGTCGAAGGTCCCTTCTTTACCGCACGGGTACCGCTTGGCTGGACCCTGTCGGTCTCCACCGCCGGCGATCTGCAACTCACCGACACCCTCTAACCCTCGACCCGCTGTGTTTCCCAAGGAAGGTACAAACAACATGCGCGTTCCCATGACCGAATACCTGCTCATCGACCTCGACACGGAGCGGTGGATCTGCCGCATCTGCGCCCACGATTTCGGCGATGCTCGCGGCAATTACAAGGAGGGCACCCTGGTCTACGACCGAGACCCCCAAGAGATTCATCCCCCGGTGATCGACCCGGAAAAGTACGAATTTACGTTCTCCCCCGACCCGATTTTCTGCCGCATCCTAGAGTTTTACTGCCCCACCTGTGGAACCCAGATTGAAGCCGAATACCTTCCGCCGGGGCATCCGCCGACCGTCGACATGCTGTGGGACATCGACTCCCTGCGCGAGAAATGGGAAGCCCATGGCGGTAACCCTGAAGAGGTCGTCAACTATGGCCCCGGCGAAAACGCCGTAACCGATCTGAGCGCCCGATTCGACTCCGTGGCACCCCACTCGCACCAGACTGAAGGGCGCTGACCGTGAAACGGATCTCGGTAGACATCGGTGGCACGTTCAGCGACTGTTTCTTCGTCTGGGACGACATTTACATCGAATCGAAGGCTCTCACCACCCACCACAACCTGGCGCTCGGCTTCAACGAGGCCCTTGACCGGGCCTGCGAGCGCGCTGGAATCAGCCGCGAAACCGCCCTCAAAGAGGTCGACTCGGTGCGGTATGCCACGACTCTCGGCACCAACGCCCTGATCGAGGGCAAGGGCCCCCGGGTCGCGGCGATCGTCACCCACGGCTTCGAAGACACCATCCCGCTCTCGCGCGGCCGTGGCTACGGCGAGGGGCTCGACGCGGTCAAGCAGGGCGACATGCCGGATGCTCAGCGACCCGAACCGCTCGTGCCGCGCCGGCTCATCCGTTCGGTGCGGGAACGCATTGATTCGGTCGGCGAGGTGCTCGTGCCACTCATGTACGACGATGTGCGTACCCAGGTGCGCGAGCTCGTCGACAACGGCGCAGAGGCGATCGTCATTGCATTGACCAATGCCACCGAGAACTCGGTGCACGAGGAACGCATTCTGGAGATCATTCTCGACGAGTACCCCACGCACGAACTCGGGTCCATTCCGGTGCTGCTGAGCAGCCAGGTGTCTGGCCGTAAGGGCGAGTACGTACGGGCAATGGCCACCGTCGTCGACGCGTTCTTGCACGAGACCATGTTTCACGCACTCAATCAGCTTTCTAATAACCTGCGCGACTCCGGGTACGAGAAGCCGATGCTCGTCATTCACAATTCGGGCGGCATGGCCCAGCCCAATTCAACGGATGCCCTACAAACGATTCACTCGGGACCGATCGCCGGCGTCGGTGCGGCCCAGCATCTGTCGGAGTCGACCGGCCTCGGCGACGTCGTGTCAATGGACATGGGCGGCACCTCGTTCGACATCGGACTAGTGCCAGAAGGTGGTGTGCGGCACTACGACTTTCAGCCCACCATCGGGCGCTGGATGGTCTCGGCACCGATGATTCACCTGAACACACTTGGCGCCGGCGGCGGATCTATCGCCGCCTACAACCGAATTCACCATGCCCTCCAAATCGGTCCGGAGTCAGCCGGAAGCGACCCGGGCCCGGCCTGCTATGACCGCGGTGGCCTGCGCCCAACGGTCACCGACGCCGACCTGGTACTCGGCTACCTCGACCCGGACAATTACGCCAACGGGCATATTAAGCTCAACAAAAAACGTTCGATCTATGTCATCGATGAGACGCTCAGCGACGAGCTCGACCTGGACGCGGTTGAGGTTGCCAAGGTTATTAAGAAGACTGTCGACGAACAGATGGCGATCGGCATCGAGAAAGAGCTGCGCTCGCGCGGCGGGCTGATCGAGGACTACACGATGCTCGCCTACGGCGGTAACGGTCCGCTGCATGCCTGCGGCATCGCGGCGAGCGCCGGCATCAGCCGTATCCTGTTTCCGCCGTTCGCCTCGGTGTTCTCCGCGCTCGGGGCCGGCAATATGCGTCCGCTGCACATTCACGAACGCAGCGCCTACGTCGTGCTCTACGAACCGATTAAACGCAGCCTCTACGCCCAGTATGAAGCGCTCAACGGGTACATCGAAGAGCTTGAAGCGAAGGGCGCCGAAGACCTCGTGCGCCAGGGGTACGACCGCGCCGACGTGCGCTACCGCCTCGAAATGGACATGCGCTACGGCAACCAGCTCGTCACCACTGCTGTCGCGTTCAACATTAACCGGGTCAACGGAGTTGCCGACGTGCTGCACCTGATCAAGACGTTCTCCGAGCTCTTTGGCGAACGCTACGGCGCGGGCACCCAGGCGCCAGAGGCGGGCGTCCGTGCGCAGACCATTCGCGTTGCGTCCTATATCGAGGGCGAAGTCATTGCCTTCGAGTCGATTCACACCGGCGGCGAGAAGATCAAGCCGGTACCAGTCTCGCGGCGTTCGGTGCACTTCACGAGCATCGCCGGCCCGGTCGATACCCCTGTCTACGACGCCGACGCGCTCAAACACGAATACGTGATCCACGGACCGGCGATCGTCACGACCGAAAACACCACGTATCTGGTGGAACCGGGCTGGCGCCTGGAACCGACAGTGCAGGGGGCGGTATGGCTCCTGAGCGATTGACTGTAGCGCACCTGAGCAGCTTTCTTACCCTCGCAACACTTCAAATAAGCAAAGGAGCTTGAGCACCATGACATTGACAACTGACCAGTTCGTACCCACCAGCGGAAGCGACGACGACGCGTCCCAGCTGCTCACCGACCAGGAACAGCAGTGGGTCGACAAATTCATGGACGAGACTACCCTCTTCCTGGGGCCAGACCCGGCCATCATGCGTACTCACCAGATCATGCCGCGCACCGCTTATGAAGAAGAGTGCATCGCGCAGGGCATCGACCCGCTCGAGGTCGACCGGATTCGCAAACGCCTGGCCGGTGCACTTGATGAGGCTTTCGAGATGTGCGAGAGCATGGGTGCGGCGCCCGGAGCGAAGTGGGCCGACCTCTCCTGCGCGGTGTACACCGCCGAGGGCGATGTCACGTATCTCTCCAACCGGGGCGTGATCGCCTTCTCCGCGGTGCTGCACCACCCCATCCGTTACATCATGAAGAACTGGAAGGATGAGCCCACCGTCGGTATCAACCCGGGTGACGGCTTCTTCCACAACGATTCCCGCTTCGGTATGGTGCACAACACGGACCAGTCGATGCTCGTGCCGGTCATGCGCGACGGAATCATCATCGCCTGGGTGGGTGCGACCATCCACGAAGGCGAGAATGGAGCGTGCGAACCGGGTGGCATGCCGTCGGGTTCGGAGTCACCATTCGATGACGGTCTGCGGGCCTCGCCGATCAAGATCGTGGAGAAGGGCCATCTGCGCCGCGACCTGCTCACGTTCTTGCAACACTCCACGCGCGACCCGAAGCTCATGCTCGCCGACATCAAGGTGAAGATGGGCGCCACGCGGCGCATCATGGACACCGTCGACCGGCTCATCGACGAGGTGGGTCAGGAGACCTTCGTCGCGTCGCTTCGCGTCACCGTCGAGGACGTCGAGACCGAGGTACGCCGCCGTATTAGCGAGCTGCCCGACGGCACCGTCACCTTCAATCAGTTCGTGGACTCCACTCTCAAGGAGAACATTCTGATCAAGTTCGCCTGCAAGATCACCGTCAAGGGCGAACGGATGATTATCGACCTCACCGGAACGGGCCCCGAGATTCTCAATCGGGCCCTCAACTCGCCGCTCGCGTCGACGAAATCGTTCATGTCCCAGGCCGTTCTCTCGTATTGGTGGCCTGACCTGCCGCGTAGCACTGGAGCGCTGTCGCCGATCGAAATTATCACGGAGGAACACACCTGGGCGGATGCTGGTTACGATGCGCCCGTCGGCCAGTCGCTGCAGGCATCCTTTCGAGGTTTCTCCGCTCTGCAGTCGGCCTTCGCCAAGATGCAGTTTTCGGCGCCGCAGAAGTACTCGAACGTTGTGGCTCCCTGGTTCAACCAGATCAACGACTTTCTCTGGGGCGGCACCACGCAAAACGGTGAGCAGGTCGGCAACCTGTGCGCCGACCTCAACGGCATGGGTGGCGGGGCGAAGGCGTTCCGCGATGGTGAGGATGCCGTGGCGCCGTTGTTCTGCGCGATGGCCGACCTCGGCGAGCAGGAAGTTATGGAAGAGGAGGTTCCGTTCTTGCAGCTGGTCAGCAAGCGACTGGTGCGCGACAACCAAGGTTTCGGCAAATTTCGCGGCGGTATGGGTTACGAGATGATGGTGGCCTCCCGCGGCACACCCAGCTGGGGTTTCATGACCGTCACCTCCGGATCGAAGTTCTCCTCCGTTCCCGGGATGTTCGGAGGGTACGGCTGCCCGGTGTACCCCCTGGCCATGGTCAAGGACATCAACATCTACGACATCATCAAGAAGGACCCTTCGCAGTTCAACCTGTCGATGGAACGGGTCATGAACGAGCAGCCTTTTGAGGGCGGCGACTACCAGACCGGACACATGGGGCTGCAGTTCGACGTGGCGAAGGAGGGCGAGCTGTACATGATCGCCCAGGGTGCTGGCGGTGGCTACGGCGACGTGCTGGAGCGCGACCCCGAACTCGTCGTGACCGACCTTGAGCTGGACCGGATCTCGGCCCAGGTCGCCACGAACGTTTACGGCGTCGTCTGGGAAGCGGACACCTTCGTGGTGCACGAGCAGGCAACGATTGAGCTGCGGGCCCAGATGCGTCGGGATCGAATCAGCCGCGGCAAGCCGTACAAGGAGTTCGTTGCGGAGTTCGTTCAGGAAGAGCCGCCCAAGGACCTGCTCTATTACGGCTCGTGGGGCCAGGACAACGATGAGGAACTGCTGGCGACGCACTGGGGCAAAATTGAGCCCGAGCGGGTCAAGGGCAAGATCGCAGAACTGCCCCTCATCATGGTTCCCGACCGCCGAGTGCTGAAAATCGGCAAGCTGGAGGCGCGGGTGCGCGAACTTGAGCAGAAGTACGGCGAGGTGGCCGTACACAAGTCCTAATTTTCACCTTCTGACCCGGTCTGCGGGGCCGTCTCCCTACGGCCCCGCAGACCGGGTTGCACATCTTGATTAATCGATGGGAAACACCATGGCACTGTCACTACATGAGCTTCTGGCCGAACCGACCTCTGGCCGCAGTCGGGCCGTGGTATTGGACAGCCACGATTATGCCCAATCCGTTTTTCTGCAGGGCAAGCCCGTACCGTGGCAGGAGCCGATGGCGTACGCAAACTTTTTCGGCCAGGTTCAGGGCGTGCTGAAGTCCGACCTCGCACTGCTGAGCCTCGACCGGTTCTACGCGCACCGGGTCGCATCCGATCCAGCTCTTCAAACCGCGATGAGCGCCAAATCCCGAACCGGCTATGCCCTGCGCACCCTGCTCAGCGATGTCGAGACGACCGCGTTCGTCATTGAACTCGCCACGATCTTCAGCAAGACCCAACGCGTGCCCGTCGTGGTGCAGATTCCGTCACCGATGCAGTGGCTGGCGCGCACGCATCCGTTTTCGGGGTCGGCCGACGTGTCAGGTCTCGACGCCGATAATGCCGAAAACGCGTCAATGTATGTCGCCGATTGGCTGCGTGGATTCGCCGCACTACCCTTGATCGCGGTATTGCTCGACGACCGTGGCCCAGCTACCGGCGCTGAATCGGTGCCGTTGTCGACCTATTCGCCGGTCTCCAACGTGACCGAGCACTACCGGTGGGCGCTCGGGCAGCGGCACGACGATCAGGTCGAGCTGCACGGCAGCGCGCTTCGCGGATCGGTGATCGGCGCGGATTTCTGGTCGACCGACACCGGCACGCTGCCGGACGGCGATTTTCTGCTCGGCGAGGTACCGCGCGAGGCGGTTCCGGAGCAGGTATTAAGCCGCATCACGGCGCTGACGTAGTAGACCTACGCTTATGCACGCCGAAGTCAGAGCGCGCCGTCAATTAGTTCGGGGCGTTGAGTTTGAAGCCCAGCTTCAGCTGCACCTGAAAGTAGTCAACGGCGCCGTCCACAATATGGCCCCTGGTCTGCACAACCTCGAACCAGTCAAGGTTCTCTACCGTCTCGGTGGCGCGCCGAACCGCGTTGGCGATGGCCTCATCGGAACCGACCCTCGACGTTCCGACCACTTCGATAACGCGATAGGTATTGTCAGCCATTGTGAGCTCCCTGGTTGTTCGACGTTGAACGAATAGGGCCACGGTACCGCGGACGAACGACGTACAACAGGTGGTCCAGCTGTTCCGTTTCATGGATGCGATCCCCGGGCGGTGATTGCTCGTTCAGGGAGCCTCTACACGATCAAGACGTGCGAGCCCGAGGTCGTCGTGGTCGCCCGTGAGGTCGTCTTATCTGCGCTCTGGTCGGTCGGGCCCAGACGACGGTCCGAATAAAACCGGGACTCTCGCCCCAGTTTAAAAGGATGATCATGCTAAATATTAGGTGAGTCGGTAACGGCCCCGAGCACAGGCTCCGCGGAAACCCCGAAGTCGCTCGAAACCACAGGCGTGATCGCCCGGCAATCTCCGGAGCGCACACGCCTGGGCGAGGATCCATACATGACTGACACCCCGCGCAAGCGCCCGGTGCGCCTGCTGCATCACGACGCCGCCGAACGGCCATTTATCGTCATTTGGGAGGTGACGCGGGCCTGCCAACTGGTCTGCACGCACTGTCGCGCCGATGCCATCCGCACCCGCAATCCCTTTGAGCTCAGCACCGCGCAGGGCAAGACCCTGCTCGACGACCTGGCCTCGTTCGGCACGCCGCGCCCACTCGTTGTGCTGACCGGCGGCGACCCCTTCGAACGCCCCGATCTGCCCGAACTCGTCGCCCACGGCACCGCGCTCGGCCTGAGCATGGCCCTGTCCCCCTCTGTAACTCCGAAGCTGACCCGTGAGGTACTCGTCGAACTGCACGACGCCGGGGCGAAGGCCGTCTCGTTGTCGCTGGATGGGGCATCCGCTGCCACGCACGATGCCTTCCGCGGCGTGGATGGCGTCTTTGACGAGACCATGATCGCGGCCCGTCTGGTGCGCGAGATCGGCTACCGCCTGCAAATCAACACGACGGTTACCGCCAACAACGTGCACGAGCTTCCGGCGATTCTGAAGACCGTGCTCGAACTCGGTACAACGCTCTGGAGCGTGTTCTTTCTGGTGCCGACGGGCCGCGGCAAGCTGCTGCAGGCTCTCACGGCCGAGCAGGAAGAAGAGGTGCTGCACTGGATGCACGACGTTTCTGAGCTCGTCGCCATCAAGGCGACCGAAGCGCCGCACTACCGTCGCATCGCCATTCAGCGTGCCGGAGTGGCTGACCTCGACGCGGCATTCCCGGTCGGCCCGCTGCGGACCGTGCTGCGCCGGGACACCGCCGAACTGCTCACCGGTGACGAACCGAAACGACGCGCGGCCCGGGCCCCGATCGACGTCAATTCGGGTCGAGGGTTCGCCTTCGTGGACCATGTCGGCATGGTCTATCCCAGCGGGTTTCTACCGGTCGCCGTCGGCTGCGTGCGAGACCAGCCGTTCCCGGAAATCTACCGCGACGCCGATCTGTTGCAAGACCTGCGCTCCCCGGACAATTTTGGGGGCCGCTGCGGCCGCTGCGAGTTTCGCGTGGTCTGCGGCGGGTCGCGCTCGCACGCCTTCGCCGTCACCGGTGATCCGCTCGCCGCAGACCCGAGCTGTGCCTACGAACCACTGCGCGAGTAGCCAGCGCTGCCTGACAGACAACCGCGCAGACGTAATGCCCGACCGTTTTTTAGGCCGGGCATTACATATGTTGTGCGTTCCGTTAGGTCAGGTTGTGCCTGCCTTTGACCCACTGCATGGCGCCCACAATGGCGACGCCGGCGCCGGCCATGCCCACGAACATGCCGATCAGCATCCAGAACAAGATCGGCTCCAGACCTCCGACGGTGACGTCGGCCCGCACGATCGTGCCGCCCAGAAAGCCGAAGATCGGCGCAAACAGAGCGATGAACCCTCCAACCAGCATCAGACGGATGCACCGGGTGCGGTGCGCGGGCGAGCCCGTAGCGTTCTTCTTCCGCAGAACCTCGCTCACGAGTGGCCCCCTACCGGAACCGGAACACTCACCGGTGAGGAGACCGGTACTGTCGGTGCCGGGACATTACCGGGGGCCGGCATGGTCCCGGCGGCCCCCTGTTTATCCAGCCATTGCGGAACCTTGTTTAGGAACGGACCGATAATGTCCATCGGCAGTGGGAAGACCACTGTCGAGTTGTGGTCGGCACCGAGTTCGAGCAGGGTCTGCAGGTAGCGCAGTTGTAGCGACGCCGGGTTGCGGCTAAGGATCTCGGCAGCCTGGCCGAGTTCCTCTGAGGCCTGCAGCTCACCGTGGGCATTGATGATCTTCGCACGACGCTCGCGTTCGGCTTCCGCCTCGCGGGCCATGGCTCGCTGCATCGCTTGAGGAATCTCCACGTCCTTGATCTCGACGACCTTGACCTCGACGCCCCACGGTTCGGTTTGGGCGTTGATATTGCGGGCTAGATCCTCGTTGAGGTCGGCCCGGTGCGCCAGCAGGGTGTCGAGATCGGCTCGCCCAACCACCGACCGTAGCGTGGTCTGGGCCATCTGTGAGGTAGCCACGGAATGGTTTTCCACGCCCATGACCGACCGAATCGGGTCGGTGACCTGAAACAGTACGACCGCATTCACGCGCGCCGGCACGTTGTCTTTGGTGATGACATCCTGCGGCGGAATAGTCAGCGTCACGATGCGCAGATCGACCCGCACCATGCGATCGATCCCGGGAAAGACGATCTGCACCCCGGGCAGGCGAATCGGTCGGAGCCGGCCAAATCGAAACATGACGCCTCGTTCGTACTCTTGCAGAACCTTGAACGAGGCTGTGAGCCAGATCAGAAACAGCCCAACGACGACCAGAACGGCAATCAGCCACGCCATCATCGGTTCTCTCCTCGGGTCCACTCGGTGCGCGCATCTGAGCGGCCGGGGTCCTCTTCCGCTTCCCGTTCGGCCCAGAGGGCCGAGAATGACGAACGCACGGTATTTCCTTTCGTTGGGGCGGGGCCAGGAACGTGTCGCGGACCGGTTTTTCTGATGTTGCCGTAGCCGCGGGCTATCTCCGCGACGCGGGAGACCTCGCGAGCGGCAACGCTCTCGTCGAGATTCTCCTGACGCAGATGCGCGGGAAACCCGGCCGGGCTGCGGCGCAGGTGCGACCACAGCGGCCAGCTGCCCAGGGCGATGAAAACGGATGCCGACCCCAGGATCACGAGTTCGACCCCGGTGCGATGTTCCAGCATGGTGGCCAACGGCCAGACCAGACCCAGCACCACGACCGCGCAGGCAATTCCGCGGTGGAATCGCTCGGCCTCCGAGCTCGGCCAGGGATCAATGTTACGAGCCAGCTGACGCCCGGAGTCCGACGTCGTGCAGGTGCCTTTCACCGGGCACGGGTTGCACACAGTCGGGCTCGCCTGATATCGAGTCACCCGGTTGTCCGGGTCAAAGGAAATCGGCCACAGCCACTGGTCCTCCGAACATTTCCACGCGTCGTGGTCTTCGTGATAGCTGAAGCCCCCCGACCGCGCGGCGGTCGTCTTGGTGGCGGTCCGCCGTGCGAGCAGGTCCAGGAGGTGTGCCACGATCAGCAGAAAACCGCCATAAGCGAGCGCGAACCAGACCTCCGAATTAATGGCGTCCATCAGGATTCGCCCAGCGGGCGCTTCCCGTCGTCGGAATCCGTGCCGGGGTCGCCGGCCAGTCGGGCGTCCGAGGCGTATCCGCTCGTGGACCCGTTCCCGGGCGTCGGTTCGGCACGGTACGGAGTCACGGATGCCGCCGGTTGCGCTTCCACGAACAGTGCTTCGATCGGCACGTCCTGGGTACTGCCCTTGATACGGTAACGCACACCGAGCCAGGCGATCCAGACGAACGGCATGACCCCGCCGACGATGAAGAGCACGTCGCCGGGCAGCCGCAGCCACTCAAGCACGGCGTTTCCCGGTTCGGTGATGAAGTTCAGGCTGCGTGCCTCAAAGTATCCGTCGTTGATGGAGTGCCACAACTGAATGACGCCGAGCGGAAGCAGAGTCGCGAAGGTCATCCAGGCGAGGCCGATATTCAAGCACCAGAACGACAGTTTCGCGAGTCGATCGGGCCACCGGTTAGCCGGAATCAGGTAGCGCAGGGCGAACAAAGCCAGACCGACACCGAGCATGCCGTAGACACCCATCATGGCCGCATGGGCGTGATTGGCGGTGAGGGCAGTACCGATCTCGTAGTAAGAAATGATCGGCAGATTAATCAGGAACCCAAAGACGCCCGCGCCGAGGAAGTTCCAAAACCCGACCGCCACGAGAAACATGACCGCCCAACGGTGCGGGAACGGGGCCGAGCTGCGGGATTCCTGGCGGGAACCAAGTTGCAGAAAACTCCACGCCTCGATCGTCAGGAATGTCAGCGGAATCACTTCGAGGGCGGAGAAGAATGCTCCGAGCGCCATGTGCTCCACGGGAGTTCCCGAGAAGTACAGGTGGTGCATGGTACCGAGGATTCCGCCAGCCGAGTAGAGGATGACGTCGAGCAGAATGATCTGCATCGCAATTTTGTGCCGTACGACGCCGAGCATCACGAAGATATACGCGACCATTACGGTCGTGAACAATTCTAGAAAGTCCTCAACCCACAGGTGTACCACCCAGAAACGCCAGAACTCCGCCACGCTGAGGTGAACCTCCGTACCAGCCAGCATGCCCACCGCGTAGAACGCGGGAATCGCGAGGCCCGAGTAGAAGAACAGCCACGGCAGGTTGAAGCGGTGCTCCGACTTGAGCCGAGCACGAATACCGCGATAGATGATGATAATCCACAGCGTCAGACCAACTACGAGCATGCCCTGCCAAACCTTTGGCAGGTCGATGTACTCCCATTGCATGCCCCAGAAGATCGAATCCTTGGCCGCTTCGACACCGAACACACTCATTGCTTCGCCGACGAATGAGCCGGCGATGACAACGGCGAGCGCGCCGAGCAGTCCATAAGTCAGCCAGTGCTGACGTTTGGGTTCCCGGCCGGAGATGTACGGCGCCAGAAAAATACCTGCAGCGAGGAACGATGCAGCCGTCCACAGCAAGGAGAGCTGCACGTGCCAGGTGCGCGCGAGGTTGAACGGCAGGAGCTGCGCGAGGTCGATACCGAAGAAGCTGGTCAGGTCGGCCCGATAGTGCTCGATGGCGGCCCCGAGGAACGCCTGGGCGAGAAACATTAACGCAACAACGAAGAAGAACCAGGCAGTGGCCGACTGCGCCGGGGTCACCTTCACCTCGCCCGGCTGTCGGAATGACAGCGCCGGGGTTTCTTCCCCGTGTTGCCATCCCATTTTTTTGCTCCATCGGCTGTAGAGGCCGAACAGCGCTCCGAGGGCGACCATCAGGGAGATGAGCGAGAGAGCGCTCCAGACAATGATGTCCGCGGTAGGCGCGTTGTCGACGAGCGGCTCGGCGGGCCAGTTGTTGGAGTATGAGTAGTTGTGTCCGGGCCGCTCGGCGGCGGATGCCCACGCGGTCCAAGCGAAGAATGCCGTGAGTTCATGCACCTCCGCCGGGTCGGTGATGGCGTAGGGGATGAGCCCGTACTGCGTGGTCGGCGAACCAAAATAGTCCGCGTAATGCTGGGTGATCTCATCAAAGGCCGCGATTTGCAGGTCGGTGAAGACCAGGTCGCCAGAGGCGGCGTCGTAGCGGTTGGTGCGCATCATTTCGACGAGTTCACCGTGCGGGTCCTGCACGCCCGAGGCAGTGAGGGCTTCGAGCACGAACTCGGCCGATCGACGAAGGTAGTCGGCCGTGTAGTCCGGCCCTAGGTAACCGCCGTGGCCCATGATCGAGCCGTACTGCTGCAGCCCACGACCGGCAAAAATCTGCTGGCCGTCGGTTATTTCGACGCTCGTGAAGACGACCTCACCCTGGGAGTCAACCACCTGGTTGGGCTGGGGCATGGAGTCAGTGTAGGTCCTCAGCGCGAGGAATCCCATGACGGCAAAACCGAAGACCATGACCAGGGCGACGCCCTGGATCCACCCTTTGGAGACCATCAACTCCGATCGTGCCTGTCTTACTTTGGTTCGTATGCGGACCACGAATGGGCCCCTTTCCTTTCGCCTGACTATTCCTCGAACGAGGTACAGCCGTTTTCTGAGGTTAGTGCTTATTAAACGGAATAAATTACCTTTAATTCACGATTTGGGTTTCAGACGACGTAGGCTCGAACCACCCGATGTCACGGAGGAACTCAGTGCCAGAACAGACCCACATCACCATCGTTGGCGCCGGAATCAGTGGCCTGACCACCGCCTATTATCTGCAGCGCCGGCTCGGCGACAACGTGCAGATCACTCTCGTCGAGAGCGCCGATCGGCTGGGCGGCAAGATTGTCACGCGGAACGTTGCGGGGCATCCGCTCGATACCGGCCCCGACGCCCTCATGGTGCGGGCGCCCGTCGCCGCGGCGCTGATCAAGGACCTCGAACTGAGCGACCGGGTCGTGGAGCCGAACGGCGGCGGGGCGCGCATCTGGAGCCGCGACCGCCTGCGCTCTTTGCCGGAAGGCACCATATTTGGCGTTCCTGGCGCACTCCTGCCGCTCATTCGGTCCCGGCTGCTCTCACCACTGGGGCTCCTTCGCGCAGCCCTTGACCTGGTGCTGCCGCGCAGCCGATCTACCGCAGCCGATCCTTCGATCGGTGAACTGGTGCGCACCAGAATGGGCGCCGAGGTCTTCAACCGCTTAGTCGAGCCGCTGCTCGGCGGCGTGCATGCCGGCCGCGCCGACACTCTCAGCGCCCACAGCACCGCCCCGGACATCGCTGCCCTTGCCCGCACTCACCGAAGCTTGTATCTCGGCATGCGTCGCCGGTCTGCGCGTGCAACCGGCGGCGGCCCCGTACTCGTGACCCTGAACACCGGGCTCGGCGCTCTGATCGACGCCCTCGCTGCACAGCTGACGGATGCCGCGGTGCGGCGCGGCAGTGCTGTCACGTCGGTAACACCCACGGCTGGTCCCCTGACGACGTGCTACCGGGTCGACCTCGACGACGGCAGCGCCATCGACGCCGACATGGTCGTGCTGGCAACGCCAGCGTTCGTGTCGGCCAGGCTCATCGCCGCGGCTGCTCCACAGCTCGGCGCACTGCTGGACGAAATCGAGTATGCCAGTGTAGCCACGGTCTGCCTGGCCTACCCCCGGTCCGCGTTTCCGGTGGACCTCGTCGGCACCGGTTTTCTGGTGCCGCCCGAAGAGGGCCGGCTGATTGTTGGCTGCACCTGGTCCAGTTTGAAGTGGCCGCACCTCGCCGACGGCAACGTGGTGCTGCTGCGCTGCATGGTCGGCCGATCCGGCGATAACCGCTGGGTCGCCATGAGGGACACGACACTCGTTCGACGCGTGCGCGACGAACTTGACGAGGCGATGGGACTGGTCGGCAAGCCGCTCGAGCAGTTGGTGCAACGCTGGCCGCAGGGCATGCCGCAATACGTGGTGGGACACCAGACCCATCTCGACGCCATAGCCACGCAACTTTGCGTGCTGCCCGGACTGTTCCTGACCGGCGCGGCCTATCGGGGAGTGGGCCTTGCCAGCTGCATCGCCGACGCCGAACGCACGGCGGATGCTATCGTCAGCGCCCGAATGGATCGAGCCGACGGCGAGCGCAACCTGCGCGTGCCCGCGCACCGCGCACTAGACCATCAAGGGGAACGATGAACAAGATCCAACCGCATGGCTGGGACCCGCGATCTCCGGCAGTGCTCCGCGACCAGATCGCCGCCTATGACGAACTGCGCGGGCGCTGCCCGGTCGCGCACAGCGATTTTCTGGGCTGGTCGATCTTGCGGCACGACGACGTGGTGCGGGTGCTCGACGACCCAGAGAAGTTCAGCAACGCGCTCCCGCACCGTCTGACGGTGCCAAACGGGATGGACCAGCCCGAGCACACCGAGTTTCGGCGCATCCACGACCGATACTTCACCCCCGATCTCATGGACGCCCTCGAACCGTCCTGCCGGCAGATCGCCGCCCACCTCGTCGACGGCCTGACACGCCGCGTTCCGATTGATCTCATGCCCGCCCTCGCCGAAATCTTTGCGCTACGTGTGCAGAATGCGTTCCTCGGCTGGCCAGCCGAGCTCGAGGAGCCACTACGGCGTTGGACGGCCAAGAATCGCGCGGCGACGCTCGCGCAAGACCGGCCGGCGATGGCGGCGATCGCAGTCGAGTTCGACGGCTTTATCCGCGATCTTCTCAGTGCCCGTCGCCACGCTGGCGACGCCGCACCGGACGACCTGACCACCCGCCTGCTCGGTGAGCGGGTGTGGGACCGCCCGATGACCGACGACGAGCTCGTCAGCCTGCTGCGCAACTGGACCGTGGGCGAGTTAAGTACGATCTCGGCGAGCGTGGGGATTCTGGCGCACTACCTGGCAACGCACTCCTCGATCCAGCAGCTGCTCCGGGATGACCCCACGTTGATCGGCGCAGCGAACGATGAGATCCTGCGCCTGCACGCGCCGCTTATCGCCAACCGTCGCGTGACGACCCAGCCGGTCGAGGTCGGTGGTCAGCTCATCGGCGCCGGCGAGCGGGTCACCGTGCTCTGGGCATCAGCCAACCGGGACGAGCACGTATTTGGTGACCCGGACGAGTTTCGGCTCGACCGTGACCCGGCGGACAATCTCTTATATGGCCGGGGAATCCACGCATGCCCCGGCGCTCCCCTGTCCCGCCTCGAGCTTCGGGTTTTGATCGAGGAGCTACTCGCACGCAGCACCGAGCTGACGCAAGCGGATGTCGCGCCGACGCGCGCCCACTACCCCGGAAGTGGCTTCGCCACGCTCCCCCTCATGTTGCGGTGACCGCTGTCCTTGATTTCCAACGTGGGATCGCTGCACCGGTCAGGTAGGTCTTAGCGCTGGCGTTTGTGGCTCACGCAGTTGGCAGACCACGCGCGCGAGCCGCCCGAGCCAGCGCTCACAGCAAACGACCGCGCGATCACCTGAATTCAGGTGGTCGAGCGGTCGCTCGGGTTGTTCCATCACGTTTCGTCACCGATCACCATCAGAGAAGTGACTTTGCTCTCGCCGTACAGTCCACTAGAGAGTAGCAGCGGCTAGTGCCCTACTCCCGACCGTCCTCAAGCGGAATGAGCATGGTGCGGAACGGACCGGCCACGGCGTGGAGGTCCCAGATGCGATCCGCGACGCCGTCGATGCCGTTGGCAAGCTGAAGCTGTGGAATGCCGCCGGGAATCACCAGTTGGTTGACACGGATGCCCTCATCCTCGAGTGCATCGTGGAGCATTTCGCCGTAGGCGCTCTCGGCGGGGAACGCGACCGAGGTGCCGGCGTAGCCAGCGCGGGCCTTGACCGAGGTTCCACCATTGATCATGATGATGCTGCCGCTACCTGCCAGACGCATCGCCGGAAGCACTGCTCGCACCGCGTGGATGAGCCCGAGGGCCGAGAACTGCAATGCCTCGAGCGCCAGCTCGGGCGTCATCTCAAGCACCGGCTTCAGGTAATCGCGCGACGGCAGCGGACTGTATTGCAGCGCGGTGATGGGCCCGAGCTCTACCGCGGCATGTGCAAGGGCAGCTTCGAGCGACTCCGGCGTGCGGACATCCGCAACGTAAGCGCTCGCGGTGAAGCCGGCAGCGGTGAGCTCGGCAGCCATAGCGTCTAGCTTCGACTGATTCCTGGCGATCAGGGCAATTGAGAAGCCCTCGCGTCCGAACTTTCGCGCAACTGCTGCGCCGAGTCCCGGTCCGGCTCCGATGATGGCAATAACAGGCACAATGGTCTCCTTCGATTGACGCTGCTGTGATGATTCACGCGAAAGTGACCAGTCTAAACGTTGAATCTGTAGTCAAGTCGACGAGCGCTTCTGCCGCACCCCACGGCCTCAGCTTTCTGAGCACCACCCTTTCAATCCGTGGATCCGGCGACGGCACTCGCTCATCACGCCACAACCACGACCGGCCGGTGATTTTCCGTCCGAGGCCGATCAGGCCTATTGGCAGCCCCCGAGCCGGACTACTGTTATCGCCATGATCAGTCGCATCGTCGCACGCACATTGTCTGCCGCCGCATTGAGTGCTCTCTTCCTTGTTTCAGGGATACCAGCAGTCCACGCCGCAGCGCAGCCACAGCAAGGTCATTTCGAGCAGGTTATCGCGCTTCCCAACGGATTCCAGCCCGAAGGGATCGCGATCGGTCCGCGCGGCACTGCCTACGTCGGCTCACTCGCCGACGGCGACGTCTACGTCTTCGATGTGCGCACCGGCGAGAAGATCACAACGCTCGAGGGCCCGGGCACTCCGTCGGTCGGCCTGAAGATCGACAACCGCGGTCGGCTTTTCATCGCGGGCGGGCCCACCGGCGAGGCGAGGGTCGTGGATGCCGCCACGGGCGACCTCCTGCGGAGCTACGCCCTCACCAATGCGCCAACGTTCGTGAACGACGTCGTTCTGACTCGCGACGCCGCATGGTTCACCGACAGCCAGCGAGCGCAGCTCTATAAGCTCCCCCTCGGACCGGGCGGCGCGCTCCCTGGAGCGGATGCGATCGAAGTCGTCCGCCTGTCGGGCAGCTGGATGCAGCAGCCGGGCTTCAACGCGAACGGTATCGCGGAGACCCCCAACCATCAAGCGCTTCTGGTCATCCAGTCGTCCACGGGCATTCTGTTCCGCGTCGACCCCGAGACCGGCGTCGCCGCGGTCGTTGATCTGGGTGGGCTCCTGCTCCCCAACGGTGACGGGCTGCTCGTCGTCGGGCGCACCCTGTACGTCGTGCAGAATCAGTTGAACACCGTCGCCGTGATCCGCCTCAATGCAGCCGGGACCAGCGGCAAACTCATCGACCGGTACACGGACCCCGACTTTCAGGTGCCCACGACGATCGCGAGGTTTGGCAACGGGCTCTACCTCCCGAACGCCCGCTTCGGCACTCCCCCGACGCCCGACACTCCCTACTCGGTAGTGCGCATCGATCGGTGACCACCGCCTGCAGACGCACATCCCCAGCGTTTTGGTCACGAACCCAGAGGTGGCAGTCCCGCCACCTTGGCGCGGTCACGGCCGATGAACGCCGCTACCCCGACGAGAACACCGCTCTGCGTCAGAATCGACTCGATCCCGGCCCCACCACGCGGGCCCGACTTCACTCTGACACACACCACGTCGTTTGGAGGGGATGCGGCACCACAATCAGAATCGGTACCCCGACCGTATCTTTCTCGCCGCGACAGGCATGCCCTCTACACGGTAAAGCGGAACTCCACCCCGTTCCGTTACCGAACAACGTCTTGCGCCGGTGAAGACCTGTTGCCGGCACGGTCTCGGTATTCCTCCGGCCGAACGGCGGTAGCGGTAGCCCGGTGAACTAGGTGCTCGTAACGTCCATGGCCTTGGAAGCCAAGGCCTCCTTCGAAGTCTGCCGCCGCGTCACAGTCCTCGGGCGCTACTCCCCGTCGGCTCGACGCAGTCGCGACCCCACTACCACGAAGAAGACGCCAAGCCCGGCAGCGAAGGCGCTGACTCCGTACGCAAGTACCGAGGTCATCAGGGAGGTGCGCAGCGATGCCGCGGTCGACAGCGCCGAGCTCTGGTTGCGCAGTTCGCGCGCCTCGTCGCTGCTTCCGTCGACACCGCGCAGCGCATCACTGATATCGGCGAAGGTACGTCCGCCCGCGCCGCGCTCGGCGTTGCTCTTGATTACGAGCGCCTCGACGTAGGCAGTCACCGGGCCTTGAACCGGCTTGCCCGCGAGAATCGGTGCATTGCCGGGCACCGTGATCTTCTCGTCGCACAACTGCTTCGTCACGGTGTACCAGGCACCTGCACCCGCAGCAATGACTAGCGTGCCAGCGACGATGGTGAGCCCCCCGACACTGCGGAGAGCGGAGATGGTGGCAGGAGATGTCATCGTTGATCCTTAGTTGTTGAAGCGGAACTCCACCACGTTACGTTACAGAACAACCCCTGAACCGGGTGAGCGAGCGAGTGCGGTCGTCCCCGCCGCCGGCAGACCCAGGTCTGCACCGAGCTGAACGAACCAGCGGCGCTGGTAGGCGGGCAGATCACTTCTCAAGGCTGACTCGACGCCTTGAACGACGAAGCTCCGACTCCACACTCCAGCCTCCACGAGCCCGGCCACGACCACTGTTCGAAGTGGATCGTTGACATCACTCCGGTCGCTCTGCCTCAAAGAAGCACCTTTGATGCCACGCGTCGTGAAGAGACGAGCGAAGAGCACCCTGGTGACTTTCGGTCTCGCAAGCAGCCAGTACAAAAGCGGCTTCCCCGGCCTGTCAGCCCAACCGCTGATCAGCATCAAGACAGCTCCATCATGATGTGGTGCCTCGACGAGACCTTCTTCAATCCACTCATACATCACGGCCCGACCCCGGTTACGGTCCCAGTTCTTGGGATTCGCTGCGAAATCCGAAGACCATTGATCGACGAACGCGATGAGGTCGTTGGGGAACAAGGCCGGGTACACCCACTGCGCAAACGAACGGTCCTCTGGTATCGGCCAGACTTTTGCGGCCTGAGCGGGCACTTTGGAGGCCAGCAGGACGGTGGTCGCCGCATCCCAGTGCCCTAGTTCCAATGGCCCTGTCCAGGCGTCAACGAATTGCGCGTACCCCCCGGGATAGTCTGCTCGCAGATCGCGAAGCCACGAAGTCACCGTCGATGCTGAACTCGCGCACAGGATGGCCTTGGCCTGACCAACCAGGGGCTTGCACGCCGCGCGGCGCTCGTACGGCTCAACGGAAGCGAGTCGGGCCGCAAGGTCACCCGAACGGCCCGTTGCGAGGAGGTTCCTGAGCGAGTCGACCGTGAGCATAACCGAATGCTAGTCCGCTCTCCGCCCACCAGGTTCGCCGTGCCTCGAAAGAAGGGTCTTTGTCCCGCGGGCGGCGCGGAGTGATTGCCGCAATCTGCTCAGCCATGCGATCCTCGGCAACATCGCGGTCATGCCGGTCCTGCAACGTCAACCAGAATTGCGCCGAGGTGCCGAAGTACCTGGCCAGGCGGAGAGCCGTGTTCACGGTGATTCGACGCTGGCCGTGCACGACCTCGTTGATGCGGCGAGGCGGCACACCGACGGACACCGCGCTCGAGACGGCCCTCGCGGGCCTCCTCGACCATCAGAAAAGGCTCTGGCGGACCTCCTCGACCTGCAAGAAGCGGCCTTGGCCGGCCTGATTAGACGTTAAACCTAAATTCGACGACGTCGCCGTCCTCACCCATGACGAGCAGGCAAGTGTCCTCGCTAGTTCACGATTGAGGCCGACTCGCACATGTACAGCGTTTGCAACGCTCGACAGGACGGCACAGTCGGTTGCCGGCCGGGGCAAGTGTGGGAGATAATCTGGCACACCTTGCTTGAATTCAAGCACGCCGTGCTAGGTTTCCTAGTGGTACCGCACCTTCAGCCGAGTCGGTAGGACCACGTCACGAAGGGCAGAAATGCTTAAGATCTCAACCACTCAGGCAGCTGACTTCCTCAACACCGCCTTTGGCGTCACCAACATCACGGACAAGAAGACCCTAGCTCTGGTCCGTGCAGGCCTTTTCGCCAATGTTGGATCAGGCCGCAGTATCCGCATCGACCTTGCGGAGGTAGAAGAGTACGCCACGAGTACTCGCTATGTCGCTTCCTCCCAGTGGCCCACCGCACAGCCGATTTTCCGCGTTAGCCTCCTCGGTCTCCGCGAAGACGAGATTAAGGATCAGCACGGCATTGTCCTGCGCACCCACGCAGGGGCCGACTACGCGAACATTTATGGCCTTACCCCTCTGATGCGACGCCGCGCGTGGACGGGAGTCTGGGAGGTCTCCGACTCCACCATCACCCGAGCCATTAATGAGCGCGCGCTCCTCGTCGGCACAACAAAGGGGGCCGTGCATCCGGAGTACGTCCGAACAATCACTGGAGCCAAACGGGATTCGACGACCGGCCGCGTGTGGTGGAAGACGAAAAAGGCGCCCGAGGTTATAAATCGTTTCGTAGGCTCCGGGCTATGGATGGACGTGAAGTCGGGCCGAGAGAGCGACTGGGCCTAACAGCCCGCCAACTAAAGGCAGGTCTCCACCCGAGTTGGTCGAGACCTGCCTTTCAGACCAGAACCAGACGCCTCAGCCATTCGCGAAACTTGGCCCGCCCACGGCGCGTCGGTTCACCATAGGGGTCGGCCCGGTCCGGAACGGCAGCGACACCGTGAGCCTCCAGCGACCGCCGGCACCGAGGGCAGATCTCCTCGTCGTGGAATCGCTCACATGGATCATGACGGCGCTGGCTCCGGACCGATAGTGTCTACATCGCCCAGACGCACGATTCCTAAAGTCCGGCGGCGAGGTAGGTCTATAGTCCTACAGGCCTAGTTCGGGCTTAGCCAGCAGCAGAAGCGGCGCCCGGGAACGATCCGCCCGAGCGCCGCTTCACCCTGCCCACTTGACAAAAACGACTACATATCAGCTGTACTGCCGATCGAACGCTGTCAATCCGGTCCGGGTCACGAGATAGTCCGTCGTCGCGATGCTTTGGCAGCCCACGAATTCGCCGTCGAAACGAACCGTGGTCTCGAGTGTCCACACCGCGGGATTCATTGCGGCCCGCTTCGCCCAGTGATACTGCAGGAGCCTCAGCCGGACCTTGCCCATTGAGCCCGTGGTCCACGGGAACGAGAACGGCATGTCGGCTGGCGCAGGGACGCCATCGTCAAAGGTTTGCTCCTTGCCATCTACTTTGATGGCGAACATGAACGTGTCTCATACAGCTGATGCTCTAGGACTGGCCTCTGAACCAACCATGTTCTGCTCGACGGACCGAATCTGAGTCGGCCAATCAGATTCTTTGTGTAGACGGGCGTTTGAAGCCACCTTATCGGGTTAGTTGAATCCGAGTCGAAAGCGTTCGGCGACCCCCTCGTTGTGCCGTGCATCGCCTTCGTACGAGACAGCGATCCGCCTAAACAGACCTGCCACTCGAGGTGCTACGTCAGCCAGCGCCTCGGCGTTAGCGCGATAGCCGGCAGCAAGTGCGCGCTCCTGATCTCCGCCGTCCTCCATCCCGCGACTGGTTACACCACGGCCATTGACAATGTGTAGGTAGAGTCCAGATTCGATGTGGTCAAGGTGCACTTCTTCAAGCAGGTCCCGCACGACGAGGCCGGGCCAGGTGCCATCGGCATCAGGTGGTGTGTGACCGAGCACCTGCCCAATGTGCTGCAGGCCAACCTCGGTCCGACCTTGCTCCGCTAGGAGATCCATTGCCCGCTCTAGCCACGCTCTAAGGGCCTCAGCGTTCATCACGCCATCAACGAGCCCTGGCGGCGTATCCCATGCATTGAGTAGGCGGTAGGCATTGCTTGCCATTGAAGCATTCCGCCCGTCTTCGCCATCCTGATCCTCGTCGCCGTCGCCGTCGCCGTCTTCACTCTTCGGCCGAGCGCGATAGACGGTGCACACGATACCGACGAATTCCGCCGGGTCGGCGGCCAAGCTTTGTGACAACGCAGGAATCTTGGCGTCGTATCCGAGCGCTGGAAGGTATGACCACTGCAGGCGGATAAGGTCGCCGGGCTCCAGATGGTTCCGCATAGCCTCGAGATAGGCGAACAGTCGCTCGAAGTCCCAGGTTGCCAGCCCACTAGCTACCGCACTTTGAGCTTGATCTTTTAGGAGTCCGTCCAACGCTCGCACGATGAGTTTCGCTATTGCCGGACGCTGCTCACCCTTCTCGATATGGGAATACAGGTTGAGAAAATATAAGACGTCTGCGTGGCGAGAGGCTCGTATCAAACGCTCAGCAACCTCTTCGATCCCATCGAAGTCTTGCCCCAAGCCAAGCGGCTGGAACGCCGCCCAGTAATAAGCATCAAGTTCGGGGTCCGCGGCAGCCATTTCCCAAGCCTCCGTCAGGTTGTCACGGGCGACCAGCAGTAATCGAGCACGCTGATCGACCGTGAGGTCGTCCCGATCTAGCAGACCCGTGATGAGCTCGAACCCGTCGAGTGCATAGCGCGCTGAGAAGTACGACAGCGCAGTGCCGTTTAGATTTTCATGGTCGGACGCGAGCCAACTGAGAAGATCGACATCGTGAGAGGGGCCGACATTCGCAAGGGCTATGCCAACGGAACCGTGCACCGAAGCGTCGATCGCGAGCCTTCGAATGGAGTCGAATCCTCCTTCGGTTTCGATCTCTTTGATGGCTTCGACGCGGTGGCGTGCGAGTTCGCGCTCGAATGCTTCATAGTCGTCTTGTCGGCTTGCGCCGATATACGGATGCCATGACTGAAAGAGCCCGACCAGCCTAAGGTATGCGGATTTCGGAAGGTAGCGCGTAGCCAGCGTGTCGAGCTTGTCTAGTTCATCGTTCGGGAGCGTCCAGGCAGCGTCCGGAAACTCGCGATGGCGGCCGATGAGGTCCATAAGTGTTCGCCAAACCGCGTCTCTAAAGTCACTGTCAAGCTCCGGCTGGTCTGCCATCGAATCGAAGACAGCCACCACGCGTTCTCGATCTGCTGGTTGCATTTCTGAGGTATGAGCAATGATGATTGCCCAGCGTTCCGCGTCTCGTCCGGCGTCCTCGATACAGCGCTCGACCGCGGCGGTGGTCACCTTCCAGATCTCGCCATATGTCACCGTCAGCTTGTCCGGCTTCCAAGTTCGGAACGTTGGTGAGCTGATCGGAAAGTGTGTTCCGTGGCTCTCCGGAAGCATGCTGCACTCCAACTTCCAGGCGCTGTCGGGATGTCTTCGGCGCAACGTGTCGATGACTGTAATGCGCCGGTCAGGGTCGACCGAGGCGTCGGGATGCCACGGACGGAAAATGGCGGCCAGCGAGGCGGATGGACGGTTTGACATTCGGCCTCCTGGATCGATCTCGTCCAAGCGCGCCAAGAGGTCGACAGCGCGTCCGAAATAGTCGGTGGACCATGACACGCACTCAAGCGCCCAGAGCAGGTTGCTATGGGGAGTTCCACCCGAAAAGATCCCCGACTCGTCCGTATTGTCCTGGAACATCGTGGCCAGGAGAGAGTCGTCGCCGGCAGACGCTGTTCCTACAGCATCGAGGAAAGCTTCTGGCCCAGCCTCAGCGAGCAGCGGCAAGATGTCAGCAAGCGATTGCCACGCCTTCCCGCTCGCATCTGTCGACGCCCAGTCGAGCAGTTTACGTACTAAATAGTTCGCAAAGTCTGCACCCGATGTTCCGCCTGACCAATTGACGGTTTCCCCATACATCCCCAACAGAGCGAGCGATTGGGCAATACCGCGACGGAGGTCGCTCGAGAAGCGCCGCGTCTTACCCTCCATCGATGCTCTCCACCGCTGGTCCCGCGGTAGGTCGAGAGCAGGGTCGCCCTCCGCGAGGGTCATCTCGACGATTGTCTCGAATCGCTTCATGTCGTCGTGATTGAGTTTCGACACCAACAGCATCCACGCATCCACCGCTGACACCAGATGCCATGCCCCGTCAATGCGGATCGCTAAAGGATCAGTTGCACTGTCGGCAACCCCTGTGACTGCCTCTCTAAATGACTCGTAGTCGGCTCCCGAAAGGACCTCGAGGACCTTGCGGTCTCCTGCCACGTCATCATTCCAAGAGCCAGCCAACAGGATCGATCGAAAATGTCGCGAGGGATTGGCGTCAGCCCACGTCGGTCGATGCAGGACGGCCTTCACAGCCATGTTTCGTCGCAGTCCGGTCAAACTGCGACGGCCAAGTCGGCCCAGCGAGTCTGCCTTGTCGTGGTCGGCGACACCGGCTCGCTTCAGCGCCGATGCAACCTCGGCTGCGTCCAACGCTGGAAGTGTGATGTCGGCACCCTCGCTGGACAAGACCGGCACATAGAAGATGTGGCCCGCACCAATGGGGATATCGTTCGCGAGGTCGGGAGTGCGAGGGACCAAGACAAGCGGTTGCGACGAAGCGGTCAACTGCCTCCATGTGGATATGTCGTCGACGAACGCGAGTCGCGCGAGCATCTGCCCCTTGCCGCGTTCGTCCAGATCAACGGCCACCGCAGCGATGAAGGCGCAAACCTCCTCCATCGAAGCGCCAGCGACTGTTGTGACAGAACCGGAATTGGCAAGTCGGTCTTGGAGGGCCGTCGCGGCGTCAGTTCGACCAGCGCGTACAACCCCCGGCGTCAATGCGGGGTTGGTCTGAGCTGCCCAGCCGCGCCACCATGTCAGGCCAGTGCGCAGGCCGTATGGCGAAAGCCCCAGTTCTTCGGACAACCACGCCCACGTAATTGGTGCTGCCTCAAGCCACGTCTCGATGTCATCGAGCCCCAAAGCCTTTACGTCTTTCCAGACCTTGTCACCCCGCTTGCCCGTAGCCCATGCAGCCCTCGCCGTCCACGGCCGCAGGATCGCCTCGACGTAGGTGGAATTAGCGGCGGGAGTGCCATTTGGGGTATCTGTTCGCTTGGAGTAGTCATCATCGGCCTTGGTGTTCGGGCTGGAATTGACGGATAACTCCCAAACAGAGAGGCCGTCTGGAACCCAGACGGTTGCTTTGGTCGACCGCACAGACCCGTCCCAGTCACCGGCGGCCACACCATCGCCTGCGGGCATCCCAAGCTCGACCAGACCTGGCGTTGTCTCAAGGATCAGGCGCCGTATCAGACGAGGGAACTCGGATTGAGAGGGGCGTGTGTCTGCCCAACTCTGCAACTTGTTGCGATCGATATATCCGGGCCGAGTCATCCTTGATCACGTATTTCGATGATGCGCGAGTTCACAACCGCATTCTAGCGATTAGGACGCCCCAGCCTGCGATAAGTTGCGATAGTGGCAGGGCTGCGGGCTCGACCATAAAAAGGAGCGGACGTCTGTTGAGTCCATCGAGAACGAGTTTGTCTACGACTTATGTAGCGGAATGCTCGGCGAGTTCCCACCCGGGAGCACCCAAGTGACTCTGGGATCAAAACCGGTGCACCTGGCGGTCGTTCCAGGTCATACTCACCTCGCATCGGCTCATGCGGGAGCATATTGTCCCGCGCGAACCTGTTTCTTCCAGCTCAGCGCGAGCAGACACGAACACGCATCGCTAATCATGACGAGCAAACTGTCCTTTTCTGGGGCGAGGTCATCGGTGACCCGACCGTCGCGTCCGCGATGATCGACCGGATCGTGCACCACGCCGACCTCATCAGCATAAAAGGCACCGGTTGCCGGTTCAAGAGCCGCCAGCCGACGCCCGATACGGCATAGTAGAAGCACACATAGTGGTCCTCTTTTCAAACGGCACTATTGGCCCTGTTTTAGATCGGCGTCGACAAGGCCACGATGGCCATCAATTGAACGGGTAGCGAGTCGTCCTCGCCCAACTGCGGCGGCTGGATTCTGCTGCTGCTGAAAGTACATGGTGGTAATGGTGGGGAATCTCGGGCCAAACGCATCGTCGCAGTTCATGCCGGCGAACTATCGGCACCTCGAAGCTAGTCGTCTGATGCTTGTTGATGGCCTGATCCAGACATATCAAGGCATGGGCCTTGACTGGCAACGCATTCACCAGCGAGCTCTGCAGAACGATGCGTCGATCCCTCAGTTCGGCTTCAAGCCTGGACGTGGAGACCTTCAGTACTGGTCATCGACAGGACAAGGGCCAATGAGCGTGCTTGCGTTTACAGGAGAACGCGATCGGATTCGCCTCGCTGCGGATAGAAGCATCGCCCCTCTGCCGCTCTTGATGCTGTCCTCAGATGCAAGTCCGTCGGTTCGACACGCAGTGGAAGGAAACCCAGTTTGGTCAGAGGCCAAATCGTTTGCGAGGGAACACGAGATTCCAATCAGTCCAGCACCTCAAGGGCAGAAATCAGGTAGCAACGGAGGCTGCTACATAGCTACCGCTGTTTACGGTTCCTACGATGCTCCCGAGGTCCTCGTCCTACGCCACTTCCGTGATACGTACATGGCCCGAACAGCCCTCGGACGAGCCGGGATCCGCTTCTACTATGCAGTGAGCCCATCTCTCGCACGTCACATCGGAGGAATACGAACACTAAACCACATGAGCAAGAGGATTCTCGACTGGCTGGTTCAGCGCCTCGAATCAAGCCATACATGACTGCTTAGCCCGATTGACGTGTCACCGACCTTCGACGAGCACACCCGCCCCGGCAGATTTGGTCATAGTGAACTGTGACGGGACTCCACGCCTTCCCGATTCAGCGGAAACTGCTTCATTCGCGAGACGGAATCGGTTTCGGACCATTTCGGAGTTCGCGAACTGGATGACCGTTGACTCGTTCCCACCAACGCCCGTTGGCGTCCTGGAACTGTAGCTGTACATCCATCCCGCCCCCAATTTGGCCCGGCGAGTAGTACACATTGCGCACCTTCTCCTCATGGGGGGCCACTTCGTCGAAGCCGAGTGGGAAGTGCACCTCACGACCGTCGCCAAGCACCAGCCACACTCTGAGGCCCGAGAAGGTCTCATCGCTAGTTGACACGAGGCGCACTCGTGCTCTCAATATGTCTTTCGCTACTACGAGCTTGCCGTCCCGGGTAAAAGCGAACATACCGTTGTCCCCAACCGATTCGGGCTCGACCGGCGTACCCGGCAGAGCCTGTACGGGTACCGCGCCGCCTACAGGGGCCAACAAGCGGGCCTGAGCGCGCCGATTGTCCCGCAGACTGTTGGCATAAAGGTAGATGGCCCAGAAAACGGCACCAAGAGCGCCGATTGCCCCGATCCATGTCGGGACATCGCCCCAGTTGATCACCCAGTCACACATAGCGCTCCAATGTGATGTTTATGAGTGAGGGAACTCCACGGCGTCGCCATCCGGCGCTGCGCTCCCGAGACTTACACCCCGCTCGGGTAGGACAGGGCGTGAACGGGCTCCACTAGAGCGCCCTGATCCTTTCGGCAAACTCTATTCGGAAGATGATCATCGGATGGCTGGCTGTCCACGGACCTGAAATTGTATAGAAGGCTACTTCTGCCCTGATGTTGCTTGAAAGCGGAACTCCACCACGTCGCCGTCACAGCTAAACATTTGAGGTGGTGCTCGCCCTCATGGACTATGTACCCGAGCGCCACCCTCGAGCGTTACGGCCATGTGCTTGACGGACGCGGGAGCCGGCTGGTGCGGGCTGGCTTCGAGTACTAAGGCTGTGACTCGCGAACAAATTGTGCTTCTTCCTCGATCTTTTCGGTTCGTATGGGCTGGCCCAGAACCCTGTAGGAGCGCGAAATCTTATAGAGCTCACCTGAGTAGGTTCTCGCGTACCACGCCGCGAGCCCATGCTGCTTCAGCTGGAAATCGAGAGCAATGGTGCGCGGGTTCACCGCTTGCTCCTCTTCGAGCTTGTCCAACAAGTCCCGGGGCATTGCCTTTCGAACCGTCATGCCCCGTGCTCGACGCACGAACCACCGGGCTGTCCTCCCGGGAGATTCGACAAACCAGCCATGATTGCCCGGCAGAAGGGGATCAGGCAACTTTGCCTTCCAATCCAGATGATCGAAATCGAGGTCTGCTCCGTTAGTTCTGAGCTTCGCGATGGCGTCAGACTCATAGCTCGGTTTGACCATACCTTCGGAAGGCTCGTCATCCGCGAGCTCAGGGTTGTAATCCTGAGCAGAATCACGCTCGGCAATTTGCCGAATGAGCGTCGCAGACCGTTCGAGAAGGTCCTTGACATCCTGCACAGTCTCTTTTGTGCCGTCGACGGTTCCGTTGACCTTCTCAACAACACCGGCGAGAGTCGCTGACTCCTGTCCCTGTCTCCGCGCGATGATGTATGTCAACGCGATAGCGAAGGCAGCAGTAGCAGCGCCAAGTACCGCAACCCAGGCGCCCGGCAAGGCGAAGGCCAGCACGACAGTAGCAGCAGCAGCAACCAAGCCCAGGACCGCCACAAGTCCTGGCCAGCCGAACAATACTTTAGTGTTCCCCACGCACCCGAGAGTAGTGCAAAATCAAGCGACCAGATGCACCACGACATCACGTCACTAAGCACCGTGGCGACAGAAGTCGGTTCGCCAGCGCACGGTCACGGTCACGGCACCGTTCAGCCACGGCCAGTGAAGCGCGTCGTTTTGTTCTTGGGTCCCCTAAGGAGGCGAAATGAATATAAGCGAGATCACACCAACGCACGCTCGTGCCGGATGATATGCCAGTCTTCCTGTGCTGTGATTGTGCTTCCGATCATCTGAGTATTTGATGCTTTGAGAGCCACGCGATCCGCCGGGTATCGGCAATCTCCCGCGGTGAGCTGGCGTCCAAACTGGCCACCGCAACGGCTCCTTGCAGCGAGGACGAGCGCGCCGATCGAACCGTGCCAATACCAGTGTGCGCCGACGCTGGCGAGGGAACCAGGATATTAGCCGTGACGGAACTCCGCAACGTCGCCGTCCAGTCATTCACAGAAAGTGAATGACTGCGGTTCTGTGCGGGCGTCTCTCGATGCGATGCTGATCACATGGCGACCGACGTGAACCGTCCCGGGTTTCATGCCGCCGTTTTGTTGGCGGCTTCGATATTTATCGGGCCATTTGTTCCAGCGTAAGAGTTGAGCTCATATCAGCCGGCGGCTTGTTCCCCAAGGCGCTGTGCAGCCGCCGACTGTTGTACCAGTCGAGCCAGTCGAGCCAGTCGAAGGTGAGCTTCTCAACGTTGGCGAGGGTTTTCAGCGGTCCGGTGATGAAAGGTGAATTCTTCGCCACGGCCTCGTTCTTGTAGAGGCCCATTACGGTCTCCGCGAATCGAACGGACGTATATTGCGACCCGGCATCGCTGTGATGGATCAGGCCGGGTTGGACGGTGTGACCTGCGTTGTCTCGTCGCCACAGCGCCATGTTCAAACACACCTCAACGAACGGGGTGTCCGGCCCGAAAGGGCGCGCAGTGATCTGCCCCTCGGGACAGATGCCGGCGAGTCTGTGCACATCGAGGTCAAAATAGACGATCACGCCAACGACGACCAGCTACGCAAACTCCACGAAAAGTACCCCGAAGCACTCGTTGTACTTCTTGTGGCAGATGCAGAGTCACCCGACGTCGAAGCCATCGACCCAGATGTGTTTGCTGACATTACGATTCTCGAGTGGGGCGTTTTCCTTTCCGCGTTCACAAGTCCTCACGTCCGCCGGCTACAAGCTGACATCACGGCAATCGTAACGAACCCCTGCTCGAAACGGTCCCAGCGCTACGCCTTTCGTAGTGCGCTAGCTCAGGTCGATGTTCCGGACCCTGCCTGGAATCCTCATATAGAGCCAACCGACAACAGTCGTCCAGCTGTACTCCTCAACTCCCCGTGTGGAAACGTGCGTGCGCAGCTTGAAGTCACTGGCAGGAACGGCGTCCTTCACTACACTCCCGGAATTGGATTCCGATATCGAGAGGGTCAGGCCGACGATGAGATCACTACCCTGCTGCACAAGGTGATGATGCCCCTGGGAGCCGCTGAGTTTGATGGCGAGTTTACGATCAGCCGCGCCCGAAGTCTCGGCTCCCGCTGGGAGGGACGCGGCTTTGAAGAGAAACCATGGTTCACACGCGGGTACGCCAACGACTACATCGGCGTCAAGCTTAAGACCACACCGAATGCCGCGGACGCGTTAGAACAGCTCTACAGCGCATTCAAGGTATTCGAGATGATCGCTCTCTCGAACTGAGCGCCAATCCTGTTTTGTCAAAAGAACGGCCGGCGTGGATCACCGGGCGATCCAGGGTCCGCGCGCACGTATTCGGCTAAAGTGTCCCGGCCCGCTCGGCAAACTCCCGTCTGAAAGTGATTGTCGCTCCGCCGCCCCGGTATGGGTTCTGGACGGCAAGTTCCTCAGACTCTGGATCGTAATTTGCGTATGCTTCATACGTTAGTTTCCCCGACCGCGAACGGACGGTGAGAGCGGCCCGAAAACCCGTGACTGAGCACCCGATTATTTCGGAAATGCTCTCCGCAACCTCTCGGGCAATCATTTCGAAATCGCGTTGCGAAAGTGCCAAGTGCGGTCTCCCCTTGTTATCGTGACGAACAGCGAAACCCTATCAGTCACTCTTGCTCGCCGGGAGCGAGCAATAAGTCGGCGTCCGGGATTGTGAGTGCTGTCACCCTGCGCGCCGCTAGACCGGTCTTGTTTCGCTGAATACGTGTTGCGCCAAACTTCCACCGTCGCGGCTGAAGACCGCCGTAGTCACGCTTGTTCCCTCAACACTCTGGGGCCCCCGTGCCGCTGCAAATCAGACTCGTCAGGAGTGTTCGCGGCGCAGGGCACTGAGCCTTTTCGTTTCACGCATACTGTTCGCACGAAGACGCCGGTTCGGGGGTCTGTGAGGCTATTTCTGCCCAGATGTTGCAAGAAAAACGGAACTCCAGCGCGCCGCTGTCTGCGCTCGAACGCCTGTTGGCGAGCCGGGCCTAGGTAGCCAGGAACCCTGACAGTCCGTCGTAGGAGTAATAGCTTGACGAACCACTCGGGTCTGCGCGATTGCGCGCCTTCAATTCAGCTGCAAGGTCTACCCACACCTGCCGAGCGCCGACGATCTTCACCGTATCTTCCAAGGCCTTCAAAGCCAGCGCTGGCATGTCGGACGCAACACGCACCTGATCGTTATGAAGGATTGTCTCCGCAAATGTTTCCACGTGGCGCAGCTGAAATGCTTCCGTGGTCTTCAGTACCCGCCGCATGTTTGCTTCGGCTACTCGATAGTTCGACGACTCCGCAAGAAACGTCAACGCCTTGTCCGCCCACTGACCACGGTCATAAGGGCGATTAAGCTGGTTGTCGACTTCGTCGATGCCAGCCCTATCCAGAATGCCGTTGTAAAGGTCGCGAACTTCGATATCACTCGGCGGACCGCTTGCAAAAAACCGCTCCTCAACAAGCGACCCGAGAGGTGCAACTTTTAATAATGCGATCAGCCTCATCCGCGAGGTAGACGGCAAGCGCTTCCACATCGCGTCGAAGGGGCCCAAAGCACCGACAGCCCGAAGTAGGTCTTTGTCTCCGAGTTGACCCCCTTGCTCACGCTTCGACAACACAGATTCGACGGCGAGGTCAAACCGATCGTGGTCGAATTCGTGTAGCGCTCGAACGCATTGAAGGCACCTGAACGCCAAGTTATTATCGCCTTTGGGCGGCTCGATACATCCCTTCACAAAGATCTCTGACAGATTTCGCTTTACTTGATCACGAGAGCGCTCGAAGTACCTCGTGCGGAGGTAACTCGCGACGTCGTCCTCTGACCACGAATCGCTTTCAAGCTCCGTAAGGAACGTCGCAATCATTTGACGCCCGGCAATGCCGGGCTGCGAGAGGACGGCGTCACACGCCATCGCCAAGTGACTTCGTACTAGCTCAGCCGTCGGATGGAAGGACTCTGCACCTTCCTCATATCCAGGATGAGCACAAAGATTGCGATCTTCATAAAGCCGCGTCAACTCGCTTTTCTCACGTGCAGTGAGAAGCTGCAATTTGTCCGCGCACAATTCGAGGAGACCATTCTCGAACGCCTGCATCTTCCTAACGTCGCGACCCTCGACAAATGCATGCACATCACGCATTGCCGCCGCCGCCGCACCGTCACCTTGCTCAGCAAGATGACGCACTTTCGTGATCAGGTCAGATGTGACGGCTATCCAGATCGAAACGATAGATGCGCGGTTGGCTCCGGCCTGGTAGGCCCGAAGTGCCTCGTTGAACAGCACGCGGGCATCGCGATCCCGGACACTCTCAAGAAGAGAACTCAGATCACGCATCGACAATCACTTTTAGCCAGACGTTGCTTGGTGACGGAACTCCACCACGTCGCCGTCGGCCGGCCCACGTTGACTCGGACCATTAGGAAGCGGGAAGCGCGACATCACTCTCGAAGCCAACTCCTGCGTGCGGCGCTCGATGTCAGCACTCGTCCACGAGTCGCGCGTCGCCAACTCGGCATTCAGTGAAAGTCCGTTGCGATAACCGATCTGCCGTCCTTTAGAGTCCTGACGGTCGCGCTTCTCCGCGAACGATTTGTTGCCGAGGTTGCTGTTATATGCCGTCACAGTGAGGTTGCCGAGCCGGTGCTTGTGTTCCTCCTGAACCAGGGAAGCCACTTCCTTACCCCCGAGCATCTCCACCCAGGCGCCGGGCAGGTTCTCACCTTGCGGAAGGATGTGCTCGATCGTCCACACGAAGTGGTTCTTCTCCTGGCGCCACAGGTCGACCCTCGTCTCCTTGGTCATCTCGTCCTCGGCGAGTGTGGTCAAGGCAAACCTTGCGACGTCGGTGTTCTCGTCATAGATGCGGCCCAGAAGCCGAGCACGGAACTCGTCGTCGGCCGCCGAGACGGTGGTTAGCTTCTCGGCGACGACCCAGAAAATGTCCTGTCCCTTGGCTGCGCCGATGGCGCCAATGGTTGTCATGAAAAGCTTTGCCAGCGCGTACGTGGGCGGGTAGCCCGTCAAGTTGCGACGGACGAAGAAACTCGTGAGGAGATCGGCGATTGCTCCCACATCGACTTCGCTGAGCTTCAGGTCGTTCTGTTTCGCCATCAGCCACATTAAGAGGACGTAGGACGGGGCGCCCTGGGCTCGCATGAGCCTCTGGAAGGCCCTGTCAAGCGATGTCGGCTGGTCGAGCTCGACAACACAATTGATGCGGCCGTAGATCCTGCTCGCGTCTACAAGGGCATCAGCCACTTTCTTGAGGTCCTGCTCCAGGAGCGTCTCGTAAATGCGGATCAGGTTCGACTTCGTAGCCACAGATGCGTTGGGTACATCGGGCAGCTCTGACCTGAAGGCGTTGAAGTAGTGCCGTAGGAAACGCTCCTGGGTGGAATAATTGTCGCCGAGGCTCGTCAGCATTTCGTTCCAGTGCCTAAACGCCTGGTCGACGTTCATAATCTTCTTCTTCTCGGACTCGGCGAGCAGGTGGTTCTTAATTAGATCCACCGGCGAGAGCGGCATGCCGCGGTTGTTGAGCGACTCGAAGAGAACAAAGGCGTCCGAATGGCTGGCCACTTCGATCTTCACGATGACCGCCTTCATAGCCGCCTCGTGCACTCGAAGCGCGGCCTCTGTCTCCGCCAGGTCCTCTGTTTCAGCGAGCTTGAGAATGGCGGAGCGGAAGTAGTGGTAGCACTTCGCGATCCGTCGGCTCGGGTAGTACGGCTTCCACTCGCCTTCGACCGGCAACCCAGCCTCCTCGAGCACCTTGAGGTAGTCGAAGAGGTTCAGGCCCTGCTTTTGGGGCGTCACCCTCGGCTGTCCGTCAATCTTGCGCACTAGCTGACGCCCGAGGTTGATGACGTCGGTCCGCGTGTCATCGTCGAGGTCATCGACGTGATCCTTGAGCACCGAGTACACGGCAGCTAGGAGGAGCGTCAGTGTCGTGAGCCGTTGTTGGCCATCAACCACTTGAAGGATGTTACCCTCCAGCGTGTCAGTGGTCTGATCGAGCGTGATGATGGTGCCAAGGAAGTGCGCCCCGTCAGCGTCGATCAGGTCCTCGAACAGGTCCTCCCACTGAGCTTTGTGCCACGAATACTCACGCTGATACGCCGGAATTTTGTAGAGGACGTTCCCTTCATGACTGAAGAGGGTGTGCACGGGGTACTGGTTAGCCGACTTGATCATCCCCCGGCGTCCTTACTTCTGACCAGATGTTGCTTGGAAGCGGAACTCCACCACGTCGCCGTCTTGCATGACGTATTCCTTGCCCTCGATGCGGGCCTTGCCCTTGGAGCGGGCCTCGGCGATCGAGCCGGCGGCCATGAGGTCTTCGAAGGAGAAGATCTCCGCCTTAATGAAGCCCTTCTGGAAGTCAGTGTGGATGACTCCGGCGGCCTGCGGCGCGGTCCAACCCTTGTGAATCGTCCAGGCGCGGCACTCTTTCGGTCCGGCAGTGAGATAGGTCTGCAGGCCGAGGGTGTCAAATCCGATGCGGGCGAGCTGGTCGAGACCGCTTTCGGCCTGACCGGTCGAGGCGAGCATCTCGGCGGCGTCTTCGGCGTCAAGTTCGCTCAGTTCACTCTCGAGCTTGGCATCGAGGAACACGGCGTTCGCTGGGGCGACGAGCGCGGCGAGGGTGTCGAGCTTGGCCTGGTCCTGCAGCACTGCCTCATCGACGTTAAAGACGTAGATGAACGGCTTCGCCGTGAGCAGGCCCAGTTCACGGATCGACTCGATGTCGAGCGTTGCGGAGGAGAGCGGCTGACCGGCGTCGAGGATGGCCTGCGCCTTGAGCGCGGTCTCCAGAACGAGCGGCGCCATCTTGCGCCCCTTGACCTCTTTCTCGAAACGCAACACGGCCTTCTCGAGGGTCTGTAGGTCGGCGAGGATCAGCTCGGTATTGATTGTTTCCATGTCGCCGGCCGGGTTGACTTTGCCGTCGACGTGCACCACGTCGGGGTCAGCGAAGCCGCGGATAACCTGGGCGATGGCATCCGCTTCGCGAATGTTGGCGAGAAACTTGTTGCCGAGGCCCTCCCCCTCGCTCGCACCACGCACGATGCCGGCGATGTCGACGAACGACACTGGTGCCGGCAGCAGGGCCTTGCTGCCATAAATGGTTGCCAGGGCGGCCAGGCGCGAATCGGGAAGGTTCACGATTCCAACGTTGGGCTCGATCGTTGCGAACGGGTAGTTCGCTGCGAGCACGTTGTTCTTGGTCAGGGCGTTGAAGAGGGTGGACTTGCCCACATTGGGGAGTCCGACGATTGCAATAGTAAGAGCCACGAGAGACCATTCTACCGGCCACGTCGTCGCAGGCCTTGTCGGCGGCCCGTGTCGGTGGCCCGTGAGAACATAGAATGTGCTGAATTTTACCGCCATCGATTTTGAAACCGCGAACTCCTCGGGCGCCTCGGCGTGCTCGGTCGGAATGGTGAAGGTGCGTGACGGGGTGGTCGTCGATTCCGCCTATTGGCTCATTTCGCCGCCGCCCGGCCACGACGCGTTCTCCGAGTGGAACACGCGCATTCACGGCATTACCGCAGCGGATGTCGTGGGCGCGGCCAGCTGGGTGGAGCAACTTCCGCAGTTGGTCGCCTTCGTCGGTGACGACTACCTGGTCGCTCACAACGCCGGCTTCGACCTCGGTGTCATCAAAACGGCATCACTCGTGACGGGCCAGCCGGTGCCCGACTTTCACTATGTCTGCAGCCTGCAGGTCGCTCGCCGCACCTACCACCTGGAGTCATATCGACTGCCCGTCGCTGCGATGGCGGCCGGCTTTGAGGACTTCTCGCACCACAACGCACTGGCCGATGCCGAGGCGTGCGCGGCCATTATGATTCACGCGGCCAAACGACATGAGGTCGACACCCTCGAGCAGCTCGCCCACGTGACCCGGGTCAAGGTCGGCGTGATCGGTCCGGTTGCCACGAAGGAATACGCCTCGACTCACGGACCAATGGCGCTCAACTAGCACGTTTTTATCCTGATCCGAGTGTCATTCCGACGATGTCGGTGGGCGCTGGCAGACTTAAAGCATGGATCCACTGCTGAGTTTGATCGTCGGTCTCATCATCGGCGCCGCGTTGGGCGCCCTCTTCACCATGGTGCTGTTGCAACGCCGCCTCACGACCGGCGCGGGTGACGGTTCGGTCGACCCAGCCGTGCTCGATGCCCGCCACCAGGTAGCCCTCGCCGAGGCTCGAGCCAGCGAGGCGACCGTTCGCGCGGCGCTGCAGAGCGAGCTGTCTGCTGCCCTCGCGACCGTTGACGGTCTGAATGCGCAGATCGACCATGACCGGGCGTCGACGCGTGAGGCCACGGAACGACAGCGCTCAGACCAGCGGTTGCAGTCCGACAGGGAAAAGCGCGAGCACCTCGTGCTCGAGGCCCTCAGCCCCGTGCGTGAGACCCTCCGCACCATGCAAGAGAAGGTCACCGAACTCGAAACCCAGCGCAGCGAACAATACGGTTCGCTGTCGGAGCAGCTCAAGCAGGCGCAGATCTCCGACCAGCAGCTGCGGGTGACCACCGAGTCGCTCGCGAGCGCGCTGCGTTCTAACAGCACCCGCGGTGTCTGGGGCGAGACCCAGTTGCGACGCGTGGTCGAAGCGGCCGGGCTTGCCCAATATGTGGATTTCAACACGCAAACCAATATCACGACGGATGCCGGACTGGGCAGACCGGACATGGTCGTGCGCCTGCCCGGCAATAAGTCAATAGCGATCGACGCCAAGGTTCCGCTCGAGCATTACATCGAAGCGAGCACGATTCCGTTCACGGCCACCGGCGAGGAGGGCGCCCGCCGCCAGGTACTCATCGACAAGCACGTCAAGGCCGTGCGCGCCCATATCGACGCGCTCGCTAAGAAAACCTACTGGGAAGGCTTCGATGCCAGCCCGGAGTTCGTGATCGCGTTTATTCCAAGCGAGTCCCTGCTGTCGGCGGCGCTCGAAGCGGACCCGTCCATCCTTGATTACTCGTTCAGCAAACGGGTTGCCCTGGCCTCGCCGGTCAACCTGTGGGCCGTGCTCAAGACGGTGGCGTTCACCTGGCAGCAGCAGGCGGTCACCGATGAGGCGCAGAAACTCTTCGACCTCGGCAATGCCCTCTACCAACGGCTCGGTGCTCTGAGCGGCCACGCCGAGTCACTGCGTAAGGCACTCGAGCGCACGGTGGACAGCTACAACAAGTTCGCCAATTCGCTCGAGTCGCGGGTGCTCGTGACCGCCCGTCAATTTCCCGGGATCGACCAGACCAAGATCGGGCTGCTCACCGAACCGGCTATCGTTCATGATTCTCCGCGCAAGCTGACCGCGCCAGAGTTGGAGGCGCCGGCTGAAGAACGCGACACTCTGCACCTTCCAGGTGAATTGGACGGTGCCGAATTGAATGAGGCTCAGCACACCGCGATCAAAAGCCGTCTGGACACTTTAGACGACCACACATTAGACGATTCAGAATCCGACCTGCGCGTGTAATTACCGGAGGATGAAACAAAACAGCTGCCCGCCCCGAGTCTGAACGAACAGACCCGCGACGTGCAGCTTCCTCAAGAACTAGCGCGAAAGGCCTACAGCCACTTCTCGGCGAGGTGCTCCGCGATGACGCGACGTGCCGTGCCCGAACGCGAGCGCAGCACGATGCTCTCGGTGCGAATCATCGGGCCCTTGCGGCGCACACCGTCAACGAGCCCGCCATCGGTTACACCGGTCGCAACGAAGAACGTGTTGTCGCCGCTGACCATGTCATCAATCTCCAACAGCTTGTCAATGTCGAGCCCGGCCGCGACGCCGCGCGCGCGTTCCGCGTCGTCCTTCGGGGCGAGGCGCCCCTGCATGTAACCGCCGAGCGCCTTGAGCGCGCAGGCCGTTGTGATGCCTTCCGGGCTGCCGCCAATACCGACGCACATGTCAATGCGGGTCTCGTAGCGGGCGGCGTTGATGCCACCGGCTACGTCGCCGTCGAGCATCAGGCGCGTTCCAGCGCCCGCGCTGCGGATGGCATCGATCAGGCCGGCGTGGCGTGGACGGTCAAGCACGGCCACCGTCAATTCGCCGACGGGCTTTTTCATCGCCTTGGCTAGCTCCTGAAGGTTGTCAGCGATCGACTGATCGAGGCTGACCACACCGCGCCCGGCGGCACCGGTGACGATTTTGTCCATGTAGAAGATCGACGAGGCGTCGAGCATGGTGCCGCGGTCGGAAACGGCAATGACCGATACCGCGTTTTGACGGCCGGCGGCGGTGAGACTCGTGCCGTCGATCGGGTCCACGGCTATGTCGCAGGCGGGACCGCGGCCATTGCCGACGTGCTCACCGTTGAAGAGCATGGGGGCTTCGTCCTTTTCGCCCTCGCCGATGACGATGAGGCCGTCGAAGTTGACGGTGCCGAGGAAGGCGCGCATGGCGTCGACGGCGGCCTTGTCGGCGGCGTTCTTGTCGCCGCGGCCGATGAAGGGCACAGCGCGAATGGCGGCGGCTTCGGTCGCCCGCACGAGTTCCATGGCGAGGTTACGGTCGGGGTGTTGAAACAGGGTGGCGGTCTCGGTGCTGTTCACATGGTCCTCCCGGACGTAAGTTCGACTTCGATTACGACGGATGCGCGGCGGATCGCGCGGAGTGTCCGCCCGAGTCACCCTATCGCGACGGAACACCAGGGCGGGCGTAGCTAGACTCGGATCACACCCCCGCACACCTCCGAGGAGACGCAATGCCCATCGCAACCCCCGACCAGTACGCCGAAATGCTCGACAAAGCGAAGTCTGGCGGGTTCGCATACCCGGCATTCAACGTGTCTTCGTCGCAGAGCATCAACGCCGTACTTCAGGGCCTCACCGAGGCCGGATCCGACGGAATCATTCAGGTCACCACCGGCGGCGCCGACTACTTCGCCGGCCACACCGTGAAGAACAGGGCCTCCGGCGCACTCGCCTTTGCCCGTTTCGCGCACGCCGTCGCCGACAACTACCCGATCACCGTCGCCTTGCACACCGATCACTGCCCGGAGGGCGCGCTCGGCGATTTCGTCATTCCGCTCATCGAAGCGTCCGAGTCGGCAGTAGCCGATGGCGGTCACCCCATCTTTCAGTCGCACATGTGGGACGGTTCTGCCATCGCGCTCGACAAGAACCTGAACATTGCCACCGACATTCTTAAGCGCACCCGCGCCATCAATGCCATTCTCGAGGTTGAGATCGGTGCTGTCGGCGGCGAGGAAGACGGCGTTCAGGCTGACGTGAACGAGAACCTGTACACGACCCTCGACGACGCCATCAAGCTGGTCGAGGCCCTCGGCCTCGGCGAACAGGGCCGCTACATGGCCGCCCTCACCTTCGGCAATGTGCACGGCGTCTACAAGCCCGGCAACGTGAAGCTGCGTCCGGAACTGCTCAAGGAAATTCAGACGGGCCTCTCGTCCAAGTTCGGGCTCGCTGCCCTGCCGCTCGACCTGGTCTTTCACGGCGGCTCTGGCTCAACGGATGCCGAAATCGCCGAAGCCGTTGCCAACGGCGTCGTCAAGATGAACATCGACACCGACACCCAGTACGCCTTCACCCGCTCGATCGCCGACTACATGCTCAAGAACTATGACAGCGTGATCAAGGCTGACGGCGAAGTCGGCAACAAGAAGATTTACGACCCGCGCGCCTGGGGCAAGGTGGCCGAGTCGGCTATGGCCGCTCGCGTCGTCGATGCCACCCGCCAGCTCGGCTCAGCCGGGCACTCAAACAGTTAGAGCACGCAGTTAGAGCAATGACAGCAGTAAAGCAATGACAGAGAACCCGGACTCCGTTCCCCCCGCACAGGACCCACGTCCCCGCCCCCAGTACGGCGAACTCGCTCCTGAGGGCTGGACGTGGCAACCGCCGCAGGGCACAGACCGGGTTGACACTCCCGCCCCCGCCGATGGGGCGGGAGCTGGCGCGCCCCTGCCCGCGCAGCCGCCGACCGCCCCGTCGACGCCCTACATACCGGGACAGCCGTACGCGCCGAACCCGACGCCGCAGCGCGCCGTGCCGGGCTGGGACCGACCACTGACCATCGGGCTGCTGATCTTCGGACTGCTGGCCACCGTGTATGGCGCCTTCTCGCTCGGCGCACTCCCCGATGCGATGCAGCTGATCTACACCCAACAGGGCCTCGGCACCTACACGCCGGCCGCCAGCATCGGACCGTTGACCTCGGTCGGTGCCATTGCGGTCGTGTTCATCTGGCTCGCCGCGGCCGCGCTGTCCGTGCGCCTTCTGCTGCGGCGCCGCCGAGCCTTTTACGTGCCGCTGATCGCCGGCGCCGTGTCGACCGTGACGATGTTCGCGTTCACGGTCGCCGCAATGCTAAATGACCCGACCCTGATCGAATTCCTTAGTCGCCAGTAGCTTTCAGCAGCTGCACCGCCCCGGCCGTCTACTCGGCTGCGGCGGTGCGACCGCCGAAGGCACGCGCATCCGTTTCGCCCGAGACGTTCGTACGCAGTTCCTTCGGCAGCGAGAAGATCAGGTCTTCTTCGGCGGTCTTCACCTGCTCGACGTCGGCATAGCCGGCGTCGGCGAGCGCCTCGAGCAGTTCGACGACGAGTTCTTCAGGAACGGATGCCCCACTCGTCACCCCCACGGTCGTCGCGTTGTCGAGCCACTCCTGTTTGACCTCGCTGGCGAAGTCGACGCGATAGGCAGCCGTCGCGCCGTACTCCAGCGCCACCTCGACCAGTCGTACGGAGTTCGAGGAGTTGGCGGAGCCGACCACGATCACCAGGTCGGAGTCGCGCGCGACCTTCTTGATAGCAACCTGACGATTCTGGGTGGCATAGCAAATGTCGTCGCTGGGCGGATCCTGCAGCAGAGGAAAACGCGCCCGTAGCCGGCGCACGGTTTCCATGGTCTCATCAACACTCAGCGTGGTCTGCGACAGCCAGACCACCTTGCTCGGGTCGCGCACGACAACCGTGTCGGCTTCATCGGGACTGCCGACGAGCGTGGTGTGCTCTGGTGCTTCACCGGCGGTGCCCTCGACCTCTTCGTGGCCTTCGTGGCCGATCAGTAAAATTTGAAAATCATCACGAGCGAAGCGCACGGCTTCGCGGTGCACCTTGGTCACCAGCGGGCAGGTGGCGTCGATGGCCTGCAGGCCTCGGGCAGCGGCGGCATTGACGACGGCCGGCGAGACGCCGTGCGCGCTGAAGACGATGTGCGCGCCGTGTGGAACTTCGTCGACTTCGTCCACGAAGATGGCCCCCAGATTTTCAAGTTCAGAGACAACGTGAACATTGTGCACGATCTGCTTGCGCACATACACCGGTGCGCCATAGTGCGTAAGCGCCTTCTCGACCGCGATGACCGCACGGTCGACTCCCGCGCAGTAGCCGCGCGGGGCCGCGAGCAGCACCCGCTTATGTCCGACCACCGGGGTATCCTTGAGCCTGTTGCGTGCGCTCGGAATGCGCGGCATGCCCAAGCCGATAACGGGCACAGTGCTCTGAACTGGCGCAGTGCTTTTCGTTTGAATGCTGGTGTTCACCGCCTCAGTCTACGCACGCACGACCGAACAACTCTGGGAGGACCAGCCTGTGCCCCACGTCAGCGCCATATCAAGGACCACCGCATGACGGACGCCCCCGCCACCGTCGAAACGCCGTGGCCGGTCGCCCTGCTCTCGGGCAAAATTCGTGGATACATCGAACGCTTAGGCATGGTGTGGGTCGAGGGTGAGATCACCCAGTGGGGTGCCAGCGGCGGCAACGTCTACGGCAAGCTGAAAGACCTCTCCGAAGACGCCACGGTGAGTTTCACCATCTGGTCGTCGGTTCGGGCCAAACTCACCGCCGATTTCAAGGCCGGCGATCGCGTTGTCGCCCTGGTCAAACCCAACTTCTGGGTCAAGGGTGGAACGCTCACCATGCAGGCCTTCGAAATGCGCCACGTGGGACTCGGCGACCTGCTCGAACGGCTCGAACGGCTGCGCAAGCAGCTCACGAGCGAGGGCCTGTTCGATGCCTCCCGCAAAAAGCGCCTGCCGTTTCTGCCGCACTGCATCGGCCTGGTGACCGGAAAAGATTCCGACGCCGAGAAAGACGTTATTCGCAACGCCCAGCTGCGCTGGCCGGCCGTGAACTTTCGAGTCGCTCACGCGGCTGTGCAGGGAGATCGCGCCGTCGGCGAGGTGACCAGCGCAATACAGCGCCTCGACGCCGACCCCGAGGTCGACGTCATCATCGTCGCGCGCGGCGGTGGCGACTTTCAAAACCTACTCACCTTCAGCGATGAGGGCCTGGTGCGCGCCGCGGCCGCCTGCGTCACGCCGCTGGTCAGCGCGATCGGGCACGAGGCCGACCGTCCGCTGCTCGACGAGGTGGCCGACCTGCGAGCGTCTACCCCGACGGATGCTGCCAAGCGCGTCGTTCCCGACGTCAGCGATGAACTAGACCGGGTGCAGCAGGCCCGGGCGCGTCTCAGCGGCCGGCTCACCGGCATCCTCTCGTCGGAAATCGACCGGATCTCCCAGCTGCGCAGCCGACCGGCTCTCGTCGACCCGCGCTGGATCATCGATTCCCGCAGCGAAGACCTCACCCGCTACGTCGCCCGCGGAGCCGAACTGACCGGGCGCATTCTCGAGCGTGCCGGAGCCACCGTGGTTGAACTGCGCTCCCAGCTGCGCGCTCTGTCGCCGCAGGGCACCCTCGATCGCGGCTATGCGATCGCCCAACTGCCGGGCGGCCACGTGCTGCGCCGAGCCGAAGACGCCCCAGCCGGCACCGAGCTGCTGTTGACTCTGGCCGATGGAACCGTCGCTGCCACCGCGGCCGTGCCCGCCGCCGCGTCGAAATAATTAGAATGGATGCTATGACCTCGCCTGCCCCCGCCATCAGTGATCTCAGCTACGAACAGGCCCGCGATGAACTCATTCGCGTGGTCAACGAACTCGAACAGGGGTCAAGCACCCTCGAGCAGTCCCTGGCACTGTGGGAACGCGGCGAAGCACTGGCCCGCCGCTGCGAGGAATGGCTGATCGGAGCGAAAGCCCGCCTTGACGCGGCCCGCCTGGCAGCAACGACACCCTCTGAAGACGCCACGCCCGCCAGATGAGCCGCGCCCCCAAACCGCCGCGCGTCGTCGCCGAGCTCGGTCGACCGGAAACTCCGCAGGAGACCGCCGACCGGCTCGCCGAGAACTCGCGCAAGTATCGGTCCCACAAGACCGTGAACAACCTGGTGCTCTCACTTCTCGTCACCGTGGGAGCGGTGCTCGTGCTCGTGCTGCTGGTGCCGCGCACTGACAACCCGATCACTCGCGACGTCGACTACGCGAGCGTCGCCGCCCGAATGCAACCCGTCGTCGACCAGGCCCTGGCGAGCCCCGCCCTGCCAGCCGATTGGACGGCGAATGACGCCGAGTGGCGGGCCGGCAGCAACGGCCAGGTTCCGTCCTGGTATATCGGTCTGATCACGCCGGAGAACCAGTTCATCGGCTTCAACCAGGCCTTCGACGCCGACCCCACCTGGCTAGCCCAGAAACTGCCGGATTCCCCCGTCGTTGACACCGTCAGCATCGCCGGCGTCACCTGGGACGTCTACCGCAACAGCGCCCCCGCAGCCGATCGAGGTAATTTCGACTATGCGCTCGTGACGACCGCTGGCACGAGCACCTACCTATTGATCGGAACCGCGCCCACCGGCGAATTCGAGACCCTCGCCACCGCGCTGGCCACCAATATTCAGGAGAACGCGACCACATGACTCCAATGTCTGCTGCCCACCCGTCCCCAGCCCAGGCCTGGAACGAACTGCGCGAGGGCAACGTACGCTTCGTCGCCGGCACCCCTAGGCACCGGGAGGACGTCGACCGGCGGGCCGAGCTGGTCGGCCAGCAGACCCCGCACGCCGCTTTATTCGGCTGCAGTGATTCCCGGCTCGCCGCTGAGATCATCTTCGACCAGGGCCTCGGAGATTTGTTCGTCGTGCGTAACGCCGGCCAGGTCATTTCATCGTCCGTGCTCGGTTCGCTGGAATATGCGGTGGCGGTGCTGCACGTTCCGCTCATCCTGGTACTCGGCCACGACGAGTGCGGTGCTGTACGTGCCGCAATCGATTCTCAAAGCACGGATGCCCCGGCTCTGCCCGTGCATATCGCGCGCATCATCGAAAAGATCGTGCCGGCGGTGCGTCGAGTGAGCGGGCAGGCGGCATCCGCTCAACTGGACCCAACGCAGATCGATGCGGGCCACGTCGGCCGGGAGCATCTCAAAGACACGGTCACCGAGCTGCTCGAGCAGTCCGAGGTGATCAGCGCGGCCATCGCAGCCGGTACATTGGCTATCGTCGGTGCGAACTACGTTCTTCGCGAAGGACACGCCGACCCCAACATCGTGGTCGGCGTCATTTAGACCCGACCATCCGCGCACCCGTTGCGCACAGCACGACTCTCACATAGCACCGAAAGGGAATGCACACAGTGGTGGACACCTCCGCACAAACCGGCTACCGGATCGAACACGACACGATGGGTGAGGTCCGCGTTCCAACGGATGCTCTCTACGGTGCCCAAACCCAGCGCGCCGTCGAGAACTTTCCTATCTCCGGCTCCACACTCGAGTCCGCGCAGATCGCGGCCCTCGCCCGCATCAAAAAGTCGGCCGCTCTCGCCAACGCCCAGCTCGGCGTACTCGATGCGGACATCGCCGAAGCGATCGCCTCGGCCGCTGACGAGGTCATCACCGGCCACTTCGACAGCGAATTTCCCATCGATGTCTACCAGACCGGCAGTGGTACCTCCTCGAACATGAACATGAACGAGGTCCTCGCGACCCTCGCGACCCGTGCCCTCGGCCGCTCGGTGCACCCGAACGACCACGTCAACGCGAGCCAGTCCTCGAACGATGTGTTCCCGACCTCGGTGCACATCGCTGTGACGAGCGCCCTGATCGACGAGCTCGTCCCCTCGCTCGACCACCTCGCCGTCGCGTTCGAGACCAAAGCCGAACTGTGGAAAGAGGCCGTCAAGGCCGGCCGCACCCACCTCATGGATGCAACGCCCGTCACCCTCGGCCAGGAGTTCGGCGGCTATGCACGTCAGATGCGACTGGGTATCGAGCGCATCCGCACCGCCCTCCCCCGCATCGCCGAAGTTCCCCTCGGCGGCACAGCGGTCGGCACCGGCATCAATACGCCTTACGGCTTTCCGCAGCTCGTCATCGAGCTGCTCGTGCAGGAAACCGAACTGCCGATCACCGAGGCGCGCGACCACTTCGAAGCTCAGGCCAACCGCGACGGGCTGGTCGACGCCTCCGGTGCCCTGCGCACCATCGCCGTGTCGCTGACCAAGATTTGCAACGACCTGCGCTGGATGGGCTCCGGCCCGAACACCGGTTTCGGCGAGATCAGCATTCCCGACCTGCAGCCTGGTTCCTCGATCATGCCCGGCAAGGTCAACCCGGTCATTCCGGAGGCCGTACTCATGGTCTGCTCGCGCGTCATTGGCAACGATGCCACGATCGCCTGGTCTGGCGCGTCGGGCTCGTTCGAGCTCAACGTCGGCATCCCGGTGATGGGAACCGCGCTGCTCGAGTCGATCCGCCTGCTCACCAACGCTACCCGCGTGCTCGCCGACAAGACCGTCGACGGCCTCGAAGCCAACATTGAGCACGCTCGTGCCTTGGCCGAGAAGTCGCCGTCGATCGTCACGCCGCTCAACCGCGTCATCGGCTACGAAGCCGCGGCCAAGGTGGCCAAGAAGGCCGTCGCCGAAGGACTGACGGTACGCGAGTCCGTCATTGCGCTCGGCCACGTCGAACGCGGCGACCTCACACTCGCCGAGCTCGATACAGCCCTCGACGTGCTGAGCATGACGCGCCCCCCGCAAAAGAAGTAACAGAACCACAAATTCGAGTGTTGCCGATGCGCCTCAGGCGTTATCGGCAACACTCGATCTCGTTAAACATTCGACCCTAGGAGGCTGCTGAACAACTTTGGGTGTGGTTTCGCCTTTTTTCCTGCATGAGCGGGTTCTTGCTGGGCAGGGCGATCAGTGTTTGTACGGGGTTGATCTCGATCGGCGGTTAGAGCCAGTACTGGCCATCGCCGAGGAGGATTTTCCAGTGTCGGCTGTGGAGCAGTATGTGGTGGTGGCTACAGAGCAGTATGGCGTGGTCGATGTTGGAAAGTCCCTGGTCAGACTAGTTTTCGTTGTGGTGTGATTCTGTCCAGGCTGGTGGTTGTTCACACCCGGTCCAGCGGCATCCGCCGTCGCCGGCGGCCCACCGGGCAGCTTCTCGCTCCGTTTCCGCCATCGCCTGTGCCGCGGCGTCGACGGTGGCCTGCTGCACCATCAACGTCGCATTGCTAAACCCGTGCCGCGCCGCCCGGGTGAGGTCCATCGCCATGTTATTCATGATTCAACTCAACACCCGACCACCGACATTCCCGAGAAAAAATCACGCATACAAGCACTAAACTGCCGACAACCCGCAAAGAAGACCCAAAGAAATGTTTTCCAGCTGGGAGGTCCTGAACCGGGCCCACCTTCAGACCGCGGGCCCAGTTTCTAGAGCTTGTTGCGCTTTGCCTTCGGACCGAAAGTTGACCACAAAATATGGGGTAATCGGGTCCGTAATTGGGCACATGTCGTGGTCGGACCCGGAGGGATTCCCATTCTGCAACAGGCTCTTTATCCTGGGCAGTCGTGGCGTCAAAGGGGGGAATGGGTGGCTAAACGGCCCTACCGGATGTGGTGCCATTGCTCGCGGACCGAAGATCCACCGGAAGATACGGAACACACCAGCCGTGGTCGAGGTCCAAGGGTTCCCCGACCCAACAGGCCCTAAATCTTGGGGCGACGGCCCCAACGCGGCCGGCGGGCTGGATCGTCGGTCAGCGCGGCTTCGATGTGACCGTCGACCTGCTCACCGAAGTGGTCGTCGAAGTTCTCTTCAAGGTGCGCGGTCACGGTCTCGCCGATGCGCCGAGCCATCTCCTCGCGCCGCTGTCGACGTTCGAGACTGACCAGAACCTCGTGTTCCATGCGGAACGCTTTGTAGGTGGCGATACACATGCCGATCATGACGATGCTCACCGGAATGGCGGTCAAGATGGCACCCGTCTGCAGAGCGGCCAGTCCGCCGGCTAACAACAGGGCAATGGCGACGAGCCCGCCAAGCCCGGCCCACATGATGCGGCTCCACGTGGGCGGGTTGGTGTCACCGCCGGAAGCGAGCATGTCGATCACGAGCGAACCCGAGTCGGCGGACGTGATGAAGAAAATCGCAATGATGATGACCGCGATCACCGAGAGGATCACGCCGAACGGCAGGGTGCCCAGAAAGCTGAACAGCACATTCTCGGGGACGATGCCAACCTTCGGATCGAAGAGCCCGCCGCCGTCACCTTCCCAAGCCTGACGGATGGCGCTGCCGCCCATGACAGCGAACCAGATGAACGTGACCAGGGTCGGAACGAGCAGCACGCCGGCGATGAACTGGCGCACCGTGCGTCCGCGTGAAATGCGCGCGATGAACACGCCCACAAACGGGGCCCACGAGATCCACCAGCCCCAGTAGAAAATCGTCCAGGCACCCTGAAAGTCCAGACCGACCTCGCCAGTGAACGCTCCGGTGTCAAAAGTGAGTCCGACCACGTTCTGGAAGTAGCCGCCGATCGACTGCACGAGTAAACGCAGCAGGTACATCGTGGGGCCGAGCAGCAGCACGGCCACGAGCAGAAACCCGGCCATGCCGAGGTTGATGTTGGAGAGCCACTTGATGCCCTTGCCGACACCGCTGACAACCGAGGCCGTTGCGAAAATGGTGATCACGACGATCAGGACCACGAGCAGGGTGTTGGTGACCTCACCGACCACGCCGAGGAAGCTCAGGCCGGCGGCGATCTGCTTGACACCGAGGCCGAGCGAGGTGGCAACACCGAACAGGGTTCCGACGATGGCGATCACGTCGATCACATCACCGAGACGACCCTTGACCCGGCGTGTGCCGAGGAGCGGCTCGAGGGCCCAGCGGATGGAAACCGGCCGGCCCTTGCGGTGGATGGAGTAGGCAAGCGCCAGGCCGACGACGGCGTAGATAGCCCAGGCATGAAACCCCCAGTGCAGGAAGGTCTGCGACATTGCGGCACCGGCGAGATCCGCCGAATCGCCGGTCACCCCCGGCTTCGGGGTGGTGAAGAAGGTAAGAGGTTCTGAGGCGCCCCAGAACACCAGGCCGATGCCCATGCCGGCAGCGAAAAGCATCGAAAACCAGCTCATCAGGCCAAATTCGGGCTCGTCGTCGTCCTTGCCGAGCTTGATATCGCCGAACCGGCTCAGGCCCATCCAGACGGCGAAGATGACGAAAGCTGCGACGATGACGATATAGTACGGGCCGAGTCCGGCGACCACCCAACCCTGCAGTAGGGCGAGCACACCGCCGGTCCGTACCGGAAAGGCGATAGCGATTATGACGACGGCGAGAATGATGCCGAGTGCCGGATAAAACACTCGAGGTGCCGGAACGACAAAACGACGGGCCTTGGGTGAACTGCTGGGCGGCGTTTTCGCCGGTACTTCGGGTAGTGCACTCACGGTGGAACTTTCTCAAAGAATAGATTGCGGCCCGCGATCGACAATTGCGGTGCCGCCACGTATGTGCCACGCTGGGTAATTTCCCAGCTTACCGATAAAGAACCCCGCAAAGTGGGGGTCGGAGATTTTCTCAGGAACAGGCCGACTTTTGCCGATCCACCCTCGATCTCAACGCCGGAGCGTGTGACTATGGAACATGACCTACGACGATGTCGACGCCACCTGGAACCCCGTGCAGATCCTCACCGAAGAGGAATGCTGGAATGCCCTGCTTTCGGCCAGTTTGGGTCGCCTCGCGGTCGCCGTCGGTGGCGTGCCCGACATTTTTCCGGTCAATTTCGTCGCGGCCGATCGACGACTGCTGTTTCGTACGGCGGCCGGCACCAAACTTTTGGAGCTCACCGTCAATCACACCGTGGCGTTCGAAACGGATGGCGTTGGCCGAGACGAAGCATGGAGCGTTGTCGTGCGCGGAACGGCGCAGGCGCTCGATGCCCAACGTGACATTGATGCCGCAGCCGCTCTGCCATTGCAACCGCTGATTCCAACGGTCAAGCCGACCTTTGTCGAAATCATGCCGACACAGATCACCGGGCGTCGGTTCGCTCTGGGCCCTGAGCCGACAACAGCCCTGATGTAGCCCGCGTGGTGGCCGCCGGGCGCGCCACCGTCCAAGATCAAGCATGTGCGAATCGACCGGTCGTAGCGGTACGCGCAACGGGATGCGACTGCCGCAGCCGCAGCCCGTTGTGTGATCGCAGTACAGCTGTGCCTAGCTGACGCCGAGCAGATCGATGATGAAGATCAGGGTTTGTCCGGAGAGGCGGTGACCAGAGCCGGCCGGGCCGTAGGCGAGGTGTGGAGGCACGACGAGCTTGCGACGTCCGCCGACCTTCATGCCGGGGATACCCTCCTGCCAGCCTGCGATGAGCGAGCGCAGCGGAAAGTTGATCGACTGGCCGCGGTTCCACGACGAGTCAAACTCGTCGCCGGACTCGAACTCGACACCGAGGTAGTGCACGTCGACGGTCGCGCCGGTAGCTGCCTCGGCGCCGTCTCCGACGACGATATCGATGATCTCAAGTTGCTCGGGCGCAGCGCCCTCTGGAAAGTCAATTTCGGGCTTGGAATTCAAATCAGTCATGACCCCATCCAACCGGATTCGGCGCCCGATTGCACACCGACCACGCCCAAAAAAATAATGCTTGCGTCCAGCGCGCCGGGGGTGCACTCTAGTCATACACCAACTCGTCGCATCGGTAGAGTCGTCGGCATTGCCACACCACCGAAGCGGCGAGTTTCTGTTTAAAGCGAGCCTCAGCAGGGCCAGGGTCTACAACTGAGCTGCTCTATGCCGCCGGAGCTGTTCCCGGGAGCGGCTGACCGAGCACCTCGGAGCGGTCGTTCATGAGCAGCCCGAGCAGCCGCGCCTCCCTGGCGTGGAGGGCGGGGGTTCCCTGGCCGCGAACGAGGCGATCGCGAACGAAGGCGAGGCGGGTCGCATCCGCTATGAAATGGCGCATGGCGAGCTTGCGCGCGCGCGTTTGACGTGCGCCCCAGGCCAGGGCCTGACGCCGCCCCGCTCCGGTGCCGAGCATGGAGACCTCGTCCGCGGTGAACCAGCCGGCTTGCGAATATTCGTGCAGCCTTCGCAGGGTGATCCGCGCCTCCTGCCTGCGAAAAAACACGACAACGAGAATGGCGATGATGAACAGCGGCACCTGCACGACGACGTAGTACATAAGAATGGATGCGTTACCGGTCAGCACAAAGGTGGCCCCGTTCCACACCGCGTGCAGGGCGATTGCTGGCACGAGCCCGAGCAGAAAGAAGCCGAAGGCACCGCCCGTGGAGGCGCCGCGCCGGGCGGCCATGCCCAGGGCCAGTCCGGTGCAGATGGTGAATGTGACGTGCGCAAACGGCGAGAAGACCCCGCGCAGCAAGAACGTGCTGCCGAGGTTGTGCCCGCCGCCGTCCGTCACGGCCAGGCCGAAATACTGAATATTCTCGGAGAATGCGAAGCCGGCTGCAATGGTCGCCGCATAGATGACGCCGTCGAGCGGACCGTTGAAATGCCGGCGTACCGCCCGGAACACAACGAGCACGCCGAACCCCTTGGCGATTTCTTCGACTATCGGCGCCTGAATGACTGCGGATGCGAAATCGCTCCCGGCGAGCGCCCCCGAGCTCGCCGCAATCGTGATCTGCACACCGAGATCGAAAACGAGAGCGGTCACAGCGGAAATGCCGCCGCCCCAGAGGAACGCGAAGATCAGGGCGGGGCGCGGCTCCGGATCCCAACGATCGATCCAACGCACGGCGAGAAGCACAACCGCGAGCGGCACGAGCGCGAGCAGCAGGCCGAACAGCAGCGCTCCAGCACCAAGAAACGTGGTCAGGTACACGAAGACGGCGAACAGGGCCAGCCCCGCAAGCACAATGCCGACGGTACCGAGCACGATTGCACCCGTGCGCGACGGGCGCACCGGCCGGCTCCAGACCGGTTGCACCGGGCTCGGGCTCGCCAGCACCGGCAGGTATTGGCCCGACGTAGCCGACGACCAGCGCGGTTGTGTCTGGCTCGACGGTGTCGGCTCAGGCTGTGGCGGCTGGCCTGACGGCTGGTCGGGACTCATCACTTGAGAATATCGGGCCGATCAGCGCGATGCGAGGTGTTGAATCACCCCGTGCCGACGCCGCCCGGTGGCAGCGCTCAGCCCTCAAACATGGTGCCGGGATTGAGAATACCCAGCGGATCGAACACCGCTTTGACCTGGCGCTGCAGGTCGAGGCTTCGATCGCCGATTTCGTCGCGCAACCAGCGGCGCTTGAGTACGCCGACGCCGTGTTCACCGGTGAGCGTGCCCCCCAGAGCGATTGCGGTTCGGAACATCTCGTCGGCTGCCGCCCAGATCTCGTCGGGCACTGGGGTATCCACGCTCTCGCCGGGCCGGCGCGCGATCACGAAGTTGGGGTGCAGGTTGCCGTCGCCGGCGTGGGCGACCGTGGGAATGGGGATTCCGGTGCGCGCGCTGATTTCGGCGATGGCCGCAAACATCTCGGCCATGCGTGAGCGCGGTACTGACACGTCTTCGATGAGTACCTGGCCCAGCTGTTCCAGGGCCGGATGCATGGCCCGGCGGATGGCCAGCAGGCGGTCGCCGGAGGCGGCATCCGTTGACAGGGTAGCCTCGCCGCCGGCTGCGCGCAGCACGATAAGAGCTTGCTCAGCCTCGGCGAGCGCCGCGGGGCCGTCGGTCTGCACGAGCAAGAACGCGCCGCGGCGAAGCGGTAGTCCGGCCGAGCAGTCGGGGCCGAGGTAGGTTGCGATCTGGGCGAGGGCGATCGGGTCGATGAGTTCCATCACGGCGGGGCGGATGCGCGCGGCCGTGATGGCAGCGCTGGCCGCGGCCGCAGCGGTAACGGTCTCAAAGACCGCGCCGATCGTGGCGACCGTGCCCGCGGTACGCGCTCGCACCCGCACGGTCGCGTCGACGATGACGCCGAGCGTTCCCTCCGAGCCGGTCAGCAGGGCGGTGAGGTCGTAGCCGGTGACGCCCTTGATGGTGCGGTGGCCGGTGCGCAGCAGGCTTCCGTCGGCCAGAACGACGGTCAGGCCGAGCACGGCCTCGCGGGTGACGCCGTACTTGGCGCAGAGCAGCCCGCCGGCGTTCGTGGCGATATTGCCGCCGACCGTTGAGATGGCCTTGCTCGCCGGATCGGGCGCAAACCAGAGATTCTGTTCCGCGAGCACATCGTTGAGCTGCTGGTTGATCACGCCGGCTTCGACGACGGCGAGTTCGTCGTCGGCATTGATTTCGAGGATGCGGTTCAGACCGGCCACGCTGAGCACGATCGAACCGTCGGTGCCGCAGGCTCCGCCGGACAGGCCGGTACCAGCACCGCGCGTCACCACCGGCACCCGAAACTCGGTTGCTATGCGCAGCACCGCCTGTACCTGTTGCACCGCGGTCGCGCGCACGATTGCGAGCGGTGTGCCGTCGGCGACCCAGCCGGACTTGTCGGTGCGGCTGGCCGCAAGGTCAATCGGGTCTGTGCTGACGATGTCGCCCAGCTCGGTTTGGAGGCGCGTCAGTGCGTTCATTCCTTCAGCCTATCGAGGCGCGCCATGTCTGATTTTCGCTACCGGTGTGCACGCGCGCGTGGCAGGCTGAGAGAATGATCCGTTCCGCCGCCGCGTTGCCCGAGGCCGATCCGCCACTGGCCGACCGGGTCTTCGCCGAGCGCTACCGGGCCATGTCGTCGCGTGATGCCCGCTTCGATGGCCAGTTCATCACCGGTGTGCACTCGACCGGCATCTATTGCCGGCCGAGTTGTCCTGCCACGACGCCCAAACCCGGCAACGTGTCGTTCTATCTCACCGCTGCGGCTGCGCACGAGGCCGGGCTGCGCGCCTGCAAGCGCTGCCTACCCGATGCCGTGCCCGGCTCGCCGGCCTGGAATATGCGCGACGACCTGGCCGCCCGGGCGATGCGGCTGATCGCGGACGGCATCGTCGAGCGGCACGGCGTGCCGGGGCTCGCGGCCAGCCTCGGCTACACCCCTCGGCACCTGACCCGTGTGCTGGTCACCGAACTCGGTGCCGGACCGCTTGCCCTGGCCCGCGCGCACCGGGCCCAGACGGCACGCCTGCTGCTGCTGAACACCGAGCTTTCGATCACCGACGTCGCCTTCGCTGCCGGTTTTGGCAGCGTGCGCCAGTTCAACGACACCATTGCCGCCGTGTATGAGCGCACCCCCTCGGAGGTGCGCGCGGCGCGGCGCACACCGTTCACATCCCTAACGCGGGCCTCCGACCACGCCGAGACCAAAATGTCGCTTCAGCTTCCGGCCCGGGCGCCGTTCGATGGCCCCGGAGTGCTGCGTTTTCTCGCCACCCGCGCCCTGCCCGACGTTGAGTCAGCCAGTGATTCGGGCTATGCCCGCACCGTGCGCCTGCCGCACGGCACGGGCGTGGTGGAGGTGACCTTATCGGGGACGGATGCTGCCCCGTCGGTTTCCTGCAGCATCCGTCTATCCCACCTCGCCGACCTCGCGCCGCTGGTCAGCCGGGTGCGGCGCCTGTTTGACTTGGACGCCGACGCGCAGGCGATCGACGCCCAGCTCGCCGCCGATCCGGCTCTCGCCGCGTCGGTCGCCAGAACGCCCGGCCTGCGCGTACCGGGAAGCATGGACGCCGAGGAAACCGTGTTTCGGGCGCTGATCGGGCAACAGGTCTCGGTCGCGAGCGCGCGCACGGCGCTCTCTCGACTGGCCGAGGCGCTCGGCAGCCGCTTGCCGGGCCCGGGCGGCGAACTGGGCCTGCTCTTTCCGACGGCGGCGCAGATCGCGGCCGGCGGGCGGGCCGTGCTGCGCGGGCCGGGCGCGCGGATCAACACGATTCTGCGCGTGGCGGAGTTGCTGGCGTCTGGCGAACTCGCACTCTCGTTCGGGCAAACGCGGGCCGACCTGGAAGCCAGTTTGGTGGCGTTACCCGGCATTGGGCCGTGGACGGCCGGGTATGTGGCGATGCGGGTGCTGGGCAGCCCGGACATTCTGTTGACCAGCGACCTGGCCTTGCGGCAGGGTGCCGGCCGGCTCGGCTTACCGGTCGACCCGCGCGCGCTCGCGGCCGGCGGTGCCGACTGGGCACCCTGGCGCAGCTACGCGGGAATGCACCTGTGGCGGGCGGCTGCTGTCCCGATGTCGCGCATTTCCCCCATTTCCTCCAAGCAGGCCGGGTGACGGTTGGAGGACCCCTCACGGCAACGGGACGCCCGGCCCGCTAGCCTAGGAGAGTGAAATTTGCGCATCTCAGAGTTGACGGCCATTCCATTCCCCGATTGGCCGTGGTCTTTGACGACGCGGCACTGTTTCTCGACGATGTCATGGACAACGCGCCGCGCGACCTGCAAGACCTGCTCGAACGCGGCGATGCCGACTATGAAAGTGTGCGCGCGATCAGCCTCGACGCCGTTTCCAACGGCGCGGCGTTGACCCCGGTCGAGGACCTGCGGCATTCTTCCGCCGTACTGCGCCCGCCGCAGATCATCGCCATTGGCGCCAATTACGCCGCGCACTCCTCGGAGCTGAGCCTGCGCCTCGAAACCGCGGCGACGGTGTTCTCGCTCTGGCCGAACTCGCTCACCGGGCATGGCTCGACCATCACCTGGGCGAGCGACCTCGCCACCCAGGTCGACTACGAGGCCGAGCTGGGCGTGATCATCGGCCGAGCAGCCCGCAACGTATCGGTCGCCAATGCGCTCGACTACGTCTTCGGCTATACCGTCGTGAACGACATCACCGCGCGCGACCTGCAGTTCTCCGAAGCGCAGTGGTCGCGCTGTAAATCCTTCGACGGCTTCACGCCGACCGGCCCGCTCGTGGTCACGGCCGACGAGATCGGCGACCCGCAGAACCTGTGGCTGACCACTCACGTTGACGGTCGCATCCTGCAGGATGCCTCGAGCGGAGACATGGTGCGCACCGTGGCGGAGCTCATCTCGTATCTGTCGAAGACGTCGACACTGCTCCCCGGTACGCTCATCTCCACCGGCAGCCCGGGCGGCGCCGGGTACAGCCGCAAGCCCCCAATTTTTCTGCGCGAGGGCTCAACCGTGACCATTTCGATCGACAAGATCGGCATGCTCACGACTCACTGCCGCGAGATCTAGCGGGCCGGCAGCATCCGCTGGGCACAGACTCACGTGTTAAAGGAGCATGCATGACCAACACCGCCCCGAGAACGTATCCGCAGGGTGTCACGTCTTGGATCGACATCGATGAACCGGACCCGGTCGCCGCCAGCCACTTCTACGGCGGCATGTTCGGCTGGACCTTCGCCAACGCGATGCCCCCGCAGGCACCCGGCGTCTACCTCATCGCCCAGCTCAACGGCAGCGACGTCGCGGCGATCGGCTCCGGTGACGGGGCGCCGTCCTGGAACACCTACATCGCGGTGACGGATGCCGACGTGTCCGCCGCCGCCGTCACCGCGGCTGGCGGCACAGTGCTGGCCCCGCCAGCCGATGCCGGGTCCGGCGGGCGTGCGGTCATCTGCGCCGATCCGAACGGCGCTGTCTTCGGCCTCTGGCAGGCCTATCGCCGGTTGGGTGCGCAAACCGTCAACGTTCCCGGCGCCTGGAACTTCAGCGACTTGCGCACGAGCGACCAGAGCGCAGCTCGCGAGTTCTACACGACGGTCTTCGGCTGGAACTATCTCAATCTCGGCGACAGCGTCGAATCAATGGTCAGCGTGCCCGGCTATGGCGACCACCTCGCTGCAACGGTCGACCCCGACATTTACCGCCGGCAGGCATCGGCCCCGGCCGGATTCGCCGACGTGATCGGCGCGATTGAAAACGTCGCCGCCGACGTGGATTCGCACTGGCACGTCAAGTTCAGCGTCGCCGAGCGCGATGCCAGCGCCGCCCTGTCCATCACGCTCGGCGGTACCGTGCTGGAGACCCTGGACTCCCCCTGGGCCGCGATGGCGCGCATCCGCGACCCCCAGGGCGCCGAGTTCACCATAAGCGAGTTCCGCCAGCCGGCGTAGTTTTCGCCTGAACGCGAGAGCGCAAAAAGTGCCCGAATGGCAGGTCCATTTGGGCACTTTTGCGCTCTCGCGAGGTGACGCGGCGCCATCCGCTCGAGAAAGCGGATGCCGCCTACTACCGGTTCGACGACGTGGCCGGGGTCGCGGGGCGATCTGCTCGCGGCGAGGAGCTAGTCTTCGACCGTTTCGCCGTAGCTTTCCTGCTGCGGGTCTCGGTGCACACCGCCGGACACCGCGTATTCCTCCTCGGGTGAGAGCACGAGCCGCTTGCGACCCCACAGTGCAAAGACCGCGAGCATGACGACGTAGACCACCGCGATAGCCGCGATCGCTGGCCGAGCGGGTTCGTTGATAAAGAACCCGAAGAATATCGCCAGTGAGAGGATGCCGGCGATGACGGCACCGGGAATGCCCCATGGGCTGCGGTACGGCCGGCTGACATTCGGAAATTTCTTGCGCAGCAGGACAAAGGAAATCATCTGCAGCACATAGGCGATCACGGCGCCCCAGACGGCGATGTTGAGCACAATGGCGCCAGCGACGCCTCCCGCGCCGCCGAGCGAGTCAACCAGCACAAGAGCCACGAAACCGATGATTGCTCCCACCAGAAGGGCGATGGCTGGAGTCTGGCGCTTTCCGGTGAGCGATAAAAACTTCGGGTAATAACCTGCCCGGGAGAGCGAATACATGTTGCGGCCGTAGGCGAACATGATTCCCTGCAGGGAGGCCAGCAGGCCGATCAGCGCGAACAGTGCCAGCACGGCTGCCACCCCGTCACCGACGATCGCCCGGAACCCGTCGAGCAAAGGCTCGCCCGATCCGGCAATTTCCGACGCACCCACCACCCCGGTGTTGAGGAACAGCACGAGCAACCCGGTCACAATCAGCGTGGTGCGGGCGATCAGCCCGGCACGCGGGATATCCCGAGCCGGATTATGCGATTCTTCGGCGGCCAGCGGCAGTTCCTCGATGCCGAGGAAGAACCACATGGCATACGGCAGGGCGAACAGAATGGGGACGATGCCATAGGGCAGGAACGCGCTCTGACCGGGATCGGGTGCGATGTCAAAGAGGTTGTCCCAGCTGAACAGGCCGGAGAAGGCCGCCATGGCCGAAAAGACCAGCAGGATGGCGATCGAAATGATCGCCACGATAATGGCGAATTTAAACGAGATCGCCGCTCCAGCGGCGTTCAGTGCGATGAAGGCGGCATACAAGATGAGCCACCACAGCCACGGCGGCAGCGAGACTCCGAGCAGCTCGGTAGTGATTTTGTCGGCATAGGACGCCGAAAAATAGACGATCACCGCAGTGGTGGCGACGTACTCGATGGTTTCGGCCAGGCCCGTCACAAATCCGCCCCATGGCCCCATGGCCGCGCGGGCGAAGGAGTAGGCCCCGCCGGTGTGCGGCATGGCCGCCGCCATCTCACCAATGCTGAAAATCATGCCGTAGTACATGACGATGAGCACGAAGAAGGCGATCAGCATCCCGCCAAAACCGGCGAAGCCAATGCCGAAGTTCCAGCCGGAGAAGTCTCCAGAAATGACCGCAGCCACGGCCAAACCCCACAGGCCCCAAATGCCAGCGCTGCGTTTGAGTTTGCGTTTCTCGAAGTAGCCGGCCTTCGCGGTGGTGTACTTCACGCCTGAAACTTTCAAGGTGTCTTTGGACATCCGAATTTCCTTTGCGCTCTTGTGCACACCCGGTCGATATACACCCGCAAAACGCCTTCGTCCGGTGAACACTAGTTCAGTGAGGTTGGCACGATGGTATGACTTGAATGGTTCGCTGTAAACACCTTTGAATAAATTAGATCTGCTTAACGAAGGCAAATTGTCCTTCCCTGCGCAGCTAGGTATGTGGTCTAATGGTGGAAAATCGCACGATTGACCGGCTTGTTCCCTGAGAAACTCACTGAGGAGAGGCTCAATGACTACCCGTACCGGAAACCTCACGCTGGACGAGCTGACCGCGCTGGTCACGCGCGGCGCGATCGATACGGTGATCGTCGCCTTCACCGACATGCAGGGTCGGCTGGTCGGCAAGCGTCTGTCTGCTCGCCTGTTTCTGGAAGATGCCGCGGCGCACGGCGCTGAATGCTGCAACTATCTGCTCGCTGTTGACGTGGAGATGAACACGGTCGAGGGCTACGCCATGTCGAGCTGGGGCCACGGCTACGGTGACATGGCTATGCGGCCCGACCTCGACACCCTGCGCCTGACGCCCTGGCTACCCGGAACCGCCCTGGTCACCGCCGACCTGCACTGGCCGGACAACACACCGGTGGTCGCTTCGCCGCGTCAGATTTTGCGTCGGCAACTTGACCGGCTGGCCGCACACGGCCTCATCCCATTTTGCGCGACCGAGCTGGAATTCATCGTTTTCGACGATGGCTACCGGGACGCCTGGCAGAAGGGTTATCGGGGCCTGACCCCCGCCAGCGACTACAACATCGACTACTCGCTGCTGGCATCCACTCGGATGGAGCCGTTGCTGCGGGACATCCGTCTGGCCATGGACGGCGCTGGAATGTACTGCGAGGGAGTCAAAGGTGAGTGCAACCTCGGTCAGCAAGAGATCGGGTTTCGCTACGCGACGGCCCTGGCCACCTGCGACAACCACTCCATCTACAAAAGTGGTGCCAAGGAAATCGCCGACGCGCACGGCAAGAGCATCACCTTCATGGCCAAATACAACGAGCGTGAGGGCAACAGCTGCCACATTCATATCAGCCTGCAGCGCCCCGACGGCGAATCCGCGTTCTATCAAGCGGATGCCGAACACGGCATGTCCACACTGTTCCGCCAGTTTATGGCCGGCCAGCTCGCTGTGATGCGTGAACTCACCCTTTTCTCGGCCCCCAACATCAACTCGTATAAGCGGTATGTTCCCGGTAGTTTCGCGCCGACCGCGCTCGGCTGGGGACTCGACAACCGCACCTGCGCCCTGCGCGTGGTCGGGCACGGTCCCGGTATCCGCGTCGAGAACCGGGTTCCCGGCGGCGACGTCAACCAGTATCTCGCCGTCGCCGCGCTGATCGCCGCTGGTCTCTACGGCATCGAGCACGAGCTCGAACTGGAGCCGGCCCATGTCGGCAACGCTTACACGAGTGACCTGCCACGCGTTCCCTCGACCCTGCGCGAAGCGGCCGACCTCTTCACCGGGTCGGCTATGGCCCGGGAGGCCTTCGGCGACGAGGTCGTCGAGCACTACGGCAACAACGCCCGTGTCGAGGTGGCGGCCTTCGAAACCACCGTGACCGACTGGGAGCGGGTGCGCGGCTTTGAACGCCTGTGATGCTAACGACTGTGATGCTGCGGGGCCGATCATCGGCCTGACCACCTATCTGGAACAAGCCCAGACCGGGGTGTGGAACGTGCCGGCCGCAATTCTGCCGCGGGTGTACTTCGATGCTGTCACGCGCGCCGGAGGAATAGCTGTACTGCTACCGCCACAGCCGGTGAATGCTGCCATTGCCCAGCGGGTGCTCGATGGCCTCGACGGCCTGATCATCACCGGTGGCAAAGACGTCGATCCGGCCAGGTACGGGCAGAGTGCCCACACGGAAACCGACGAACCTCGACCAGATCGCGACGCTTGGGAAGACCTGCTGCTGCACCAGGCCATCGCGCGCGAGCTGCCGTTTCTGGGCATCTGTCGCGGCGCCCAAATGCTCAACGTCGCCCTCGGCGGAAGCCTGCACCAGCACCTGCCCGACTTGGTCGGTAACACCAGCCATCAGGCCGGCGGCGGCGTGTTCAACGTCGTCGATGTTGTCATTGAACCGAACACGACGCTCAGCGCGTTACTCGACGGCCAGACCCTGCTGCCAGCGGTTCCGGTGTACCACCACCAGTCCATCGACCGGGTCGCCGACGGCCTCACTGTGACGGCAAGAACGGATGCTGGCATCGTGCAGGCGGTCGAACTGCCGGCAGTGCCGTTTGGGGTGGCCGTGCAGTGGCATCCGGAACAGACGCCGGACGACCTGCGCCTGTTCACCGGGCTTATTGAAGCCGCCACGGAATATCGGGCGGCCCACGTTGAAGGAGCAACTTCGTGAGCAGCTACACCATCGTCAATCCGGCCGACGAGTCGACCGCAGAGACCATCGAGCACGTCGGCGTTGACGAAACCGACGAGGCCGTCGCCCGGGCCGTCGCGGCTCAGAAGCTGTGGGCGGCCGTCGCTCCGGCCGACAAGGCACGAATGCTGCGCCGATTCGCCGCGGCCGTCGACGGCGACCGGGAAAACCTGGCCGCCATCGAGGTGCGCAACTCTGGGCATCCTCTCACGCAGGCCCGCTGGGAAGCCGGGCACGTGCGCGACGTGCTCGACTACTATTCGGCCGCGCCCGAGCGCCTGTTCGGGCAGCAGATTCCCGTTTCCGGCGGCATCGACATGACCTTTCACGAGCCACTCGGTATCGTCGGCGTGATCACACCGTGGAATTTTCCGATGACGATCGGTGCCTGGGGTTTCGCTCCTGCCCTGGCGGCCGGCAACGCTGTGCTGCTCAAGCCGGCGGAATGGACACCGCTCTCCAGCCTGCGGCTCGGTGCCCTCGCCCTCGAGGCCGGATTGCCCGATGGTCTGTTTCAGGTGCTGCCGGGGCGCGGCTCGGTCGTTGGAAACCGGTTTGTCACCCATCCAGAGGTGCGCAAAATTGTCTTCACCGGCTCGACCATGGTCGGCAAGCAAATCATGGCCGGCTGCGCCGAGCAGGTGAAACGGGTCACGCTCGAACTTGGCGGTAAGAGCGCCAACATTATCTTCGCCGACGCCGACCTCGAACAGGCTGCCGCCAAGGCACCGTCTGGTGTGTTCGAAAATGCCGGTCAGGATTGTTGCGCCCGCAGTCGCATTCTGGTTCAGGCCAGCAAATTCGACCAGTTCATGGAGCTACTCGAACCCGCGGTCGCCGCTGTTCGGGTTGGCGACCCGACCGACCCGGCGACCGAGATGGGACCGCTCGTTTCCCGCCAACATCACGCCGCCGTCTCCGCGTACCTGCCAGCGGATGCTCCGGTAGCGTTTCGAGGCCTCGCCCCGACCGGCCCCGGCTTCTGGGTCGCCCCGACCGTGCTCACGCCCGAGAGCCGTGCCGATCGCTGCGTTACCGACGAGATCTTCGGTCCGGTCGTTGTCGTGCTTTCATTCGACGACGAAGCCGACGCGGTGCGGTTGGCCAACGACACCCAGTACGGCCTGTCCGGCTCCATCTGGACCCGCGATGTTGGCCGGGCCATTCGCGTGGCCCGCGGCGTCGAATCCGGTAACCTGTCGGTCAATTCGCACTCCTCGGTGAGGTACTCCACCCCGTTCGGCGGGTTCAAGCAGTCGGGGCTGGGACGTGAATTGGGGCCGGATGCCCCGCTGAACTTTACCGACACCAAGAATGTTTTTATCGCGGTCGACTAGGCCAGCGAAGCATCCGCTCGTCTGACATTAAAGGAGCACCTCGTGAGCAGCATCACTCGAATTGACCTGACCCAACGCCTGGCCGGCAAGGTCGCGGTCATCACCGGCGGAGCTAGCGGAATCGGGCTGGCCACGGCGAAACGGTTTGCTGCCGAGGGGGCGACGGTCGTGATCGGCGACCTTGAGGACACGGCGGGACAGGCCGCAGCCAGTCTGGTCGGCGGGCTGTTCGTCAAGGTCAACGTCACCGATCAGGATCAGGTAAATCACCTCTTCGACACCGCGTTTGACACCTACGGCTCGGTCGACGTGGCGTTCAACAACGCCGGTATTTCACCGCCCGACGATGATTCCATTGAAACGACCGAGCTGCCCGCCTGGCAGCACGTGCAGAACGTCAACCTGAAATCGGTGTACCTGTGCTGCCGGGCTGCGCTTCGCCACATGGTCAAGCAGGGCAGCGGGTCGATCATCAACACCGCCAGTTTTGTCGCGGTGCTGGGCTCGGCGACGAGTCAGATCTCCTACACCGCGTCGAAGGGCGGGGTGCTGGCGATGAGCCGCGAGCTCGGTGTACAGTACGCCCGCCAGGGAATTCGGGTGAACGCGCTCTGCCCCGGGCCGGTGAACACGCCGTTGTTGCAGGAGTTGTTCGCGAAAGATCCGCAGCGCGCCGCCCGACGGCTCGTGCATATTCCGGTCGGCCGGTTTGCCGAGCCTGAGGAGCTCGCGGCGGCCGTGGCCTTTCTGGCAAGCGACGATTCCTCGTTCATGACCGGCACGACGTTCCTGGTCGACGGCGGCATCAGCTCGGCCTACGTCACCCCAGAATAATGGCTGACCCGCCAGCAGTCGGGGGCCTCGACAGCTCTCTGCTGCTGCGCCCGGTTTCGGGCGGCAATGTGTTCGAAGAGACTGTGCAACGACTGTTGCAGACGGTGCGCCTGGGCTTGGCAGCGCCCGGGGAACGGCTGCCATCCGAACGTGACCTGGCCGCCCAACTGAACGTCAGTCGGGACACGCTGCGCGACGCCATCGCCTCCCTCTCCGAGGCTGGCTACCTGGTTTCTCGGCGTGGGCGTTATGGTGGCACTTTCGTCAACGCCGTCATTCCGACCCCGTACACCCCGCCCAACCCGCCGGGCCTGCACGGTACAGCGCGCACGATCAACGCCGTCGAAATTGACGATGTGCTCACCCTGCGAGAAATTCTCGAGGTCGGCGCGGCCAGGGCGGCCGCCAGTCGGGTACTGCCGGCGGTGCAGCGGGAGCTACTCTGGGCCAGTCTCGGGGCCGCTCGGGAGGCCAGCGCCGAGGATTACCGGCGCCTCGACGCCCGCCTGCACCTCTATATCGGCGAGTTGGCGGGTTCGGCCTCGCTCGTTCCGCTGTTGGCCGACGTGCGCATGCGAGTCAACGAACTCCTCGACGCCATCCCGTCGCTCGGGCCGAACATCGCCCACTCCGACGCGCAGCACGAACAGATTGTGCTGGCGATTCTGTCCGGGCGAGCGGATGCCGCCGCCCAGGCCATGGGTGAGCATGTAGCCGGGACCTCGCTGCTGCTGCGCGGCTTTCTCGAGTAGCCGGCCCGCGGCATCCGTTTGCTGGGGCTGGCCTCAGCCGATGAGCGCCTCGACCGGGCCGCGTACGAAGTAGAGCACGAAACCGAGGGCGACCACCCACAGCAGCGGGCTGATCTCGCGCCCCTTGCCGGAGAGGCTTCGCACGAGCACCCAGCTGATGAAGCCGGCGCCGATTCCGTTGGCAATCGAGTAGGTCAGCGGCATCACGATGATGGTCAGAAAGATTGGCAGGGTGCTGGAGAACTCGCTGAAGTCGAGGTGGCGAATTTGCGACACCATGAGCGCACCAACGATGACGAGGGCAGCCGCGGCCACTTCGAGCGGCACGATCTGGGTCAGTGGGGTGAAGAACATGGCGGCCAGAAAGAGGATGCCGGTGATCACGTTGGCGACGCCGGTGCGCGCCCCCTCGCCAATGCCGGCGCCCGACTCGATGAACACGGTGTTCGACGAGGCGCTGGTCGCGCCGCCGGCGACGGCGCCAATGCCCTCGACGATCAGTGCGGACTTCAACCGCGGAAACTTGCCGTCCTTGTCGGCGAGACCGGCTTCACTGGCCAGCCCGGTCATGGTGCCCATGGCGTCGAAGAAGTTCGTGAACACGAGTGTGAAGACGAGCATCACGGCGGCGAGCATTCCGATGCGCTCGAAGGCGCCGAACGAGACCTCGCCGATCAGACCGAGGTCTGGCAGGGCGACGACGCTCGTTGGCAGTACCGGGGCGTTGAGGTTCCAGCCGGCCGGGTTGGTACCGAAGGACGGGCCGACCTTGAAGATCGCCTCGAGAATGACCGCGATGAGGGTCGTCACGACGATGCCGATCAGTAGCGCAGCCTTCACCTTGCGGGCCAGCAGGACCCCCATGATGATCAGTCCGATTACGAAGATCGCGGTTGGCAGGGTGGCGATCGAGCCGGCATCGCCGAGCTGGACCGGCGGTGAATTGGCGCCGCTGGCCCGCACGAAGCCGGAGTCGACGAGTCCGATGAAGGCGATGAACAGGCCGATACCGACCGTAATGGCTATTTTCAACGGACGCGGAATGGCGTTGAAGATGAGTTCGCGCAGACCGGTCGAGGCCAGCAGCACGATGATCAGGCCGTTGATGACGACGAGGCCCATCGCTTCGGCCCAGGTGACCTGGCCAACCACGCTCACGGCGAGGAACGAGTTGATGCCGAGCCCGGCGGCGAAGCCGTAGGGCAGTCGGGCGATGACGCCGAACAGAATCGTCATGACGCCGGCGGTCAGCGCGGTGACGGCAGCGACCTGTTCGTTCGGCAGCCAGCCACCCTCGACATCGACGGCGGCCTGGTCTGCGCTGAAGCCGCCGAGGATCAGCGGGTTCAAAATGACGATGTACGCCATCGTGACGAAGGTGACGACTCCCCCACGAAATTCGCGGGACCAGGTTGAGCCGCGGCTGGTGATCTCAAAGTAGGCGTCGACGCGGGCTTTCAGGCCACGCGGTGCCGGCTGCGACGAGGCCGCTGCCATGGGTGTCTCAGTGCTCGAAATGGTGTGCTCCCGGTGCCGTGGCTCTAACGCAAGGTTCCATTCTATGGCCGGGCAGGGCGACCGGCTCAAACGTGCGGAACGAACCGGCCCCAGGCCAGGCGCCGCTCGCGGTTCGGGTCGGATTCGATGTGGTCTTCTCGATCGATAATGAGGGTCTCACGCGCGGTCTCCTCATACCGCGGCCACTCCGTCGAGGGCACCCCGCCATGCACAAAACCAAGCCACCAGCTCTGCATTCTGGTCCCGATATCTTGAAAGGCGCGTCGACCACCGAGGGCCGTCATGCCGCGGCCGAACCAGCCGTCGAGGCGGTCGAACAGCGGAAACAGTTCCAGCCCGTGGGTGGCGTCAAGACCCATCAGCCGCAGCAAGCGCGGCGCGGCATCGAAGCGGTAAAAATACACCGGCGCGTACCGGGAATGCCGTTCGCCGACTTTCACGCTCGGATACCAAAAGGAGTAATCGCCGCCGAAATCGAGCGCGGCGCGCAGCGCGGGAATGCCCGGATACTGCGCCTTGAGCGCCCTCTTGGCTTTCTTCTTCGTCTTCTTGAAGATCGTGCGAATGCGCGCTGGCGTGGTGGCGAGAATGTCGATGCGACCGCTGAACAGCGAACCCTCCCGCGCATTGGTGCCAATAATTAAGGGGATGCGCGCTGCCCGGCCGTCCCGAAAGGCATCGAGCGGGCGCTCCGGCAGAAAATCGCCGTCAATGACGGGGCAGAGCGGAATCGTGCCCGGATCCTGGTCGGGGGTGCGCACGGTCAGCGCGGTGGTCGCTGCGGCGAGAACGTCGGGGTCGGCGGCGAGCAGCAGCCGCGCGGCGTCGGCCGTGCTGTAGTGGCCGGGGGCGGCGACTAGGCTGTCCACGAATTCGCCGGCCCAGCGCGCGGTGAGATCGCTCGGGTAGACGGCGTTCGGCGGGGCGCTCTGCGCGATGGCCCGATGAAATAAGCCGGACGCGCTCGGAACGGTCATCAGCGTGGTGACCGCGTTGCCGCCGGCTGACTCGCCAAACAGGGTGACGGCATCCGGATCACCGCCGAACGCATGAATGTTATCCCGCACCCATTGCAAGGCTGCAACCTGGTCACGCAGCCCCAGGTTGCTCTCGAACGGATGCTCCGGCGTGGCAAACCGGGAAAAATCCAGGTACCCGAGAGCCCCCAGTCGGTAGTTGAGGCTGACGTAGACAATGCCGCCGCGCCGCACCAGCCCCTCGCCCTGGCGGGGAACCTCACGGCTGGAGCCGACGCTGTACGCACCGCCGTGGATGAACACCATGACCGGTCTGAGAGTATCCTCAAGCGGCACGCCGGCGCGCATCCGCTCATCGGGGGCGATCACGTTGAGATTGAGGCAGTCTTCACCCTGCGGAATGCGCGGGTGGGCGCCGCGAAACTGGCCCTTGTGACTCTGTGGGGCGATTAGTCCCCACTCACTCGCGTCGCGCACGCCGGTCCAGGACGAGGCCGGCTGCGGAGCGCGAAATCGCCGGTCGCCCACAGGCGCGAGCGCGTAGGGTATGCCGCGCCAGGCGACCACACCGCGTTCGCGCACCCCGCGGAGCAAGCCGGTGGCCACTCTCACCTCGAGATCCGCACTGCTGGTCTGATCAGCGAGCTGGCTCATGGGCCTCAGTCTATTGCTGCGCAGGTTACGCTCAAACCTGATCACAGGTAGAAGAAACGAGAACCACATGGCATTGCCCTGGACCCTACACGGCGACGGAAAGACGGTCGGAGCGCAGGAGGTCGTCGGCCCTGGCGAACGCCTGAGCTGGCCGCTGACCATTGGAATCGGTTCGCAACACGTTGTCGCCATGTTCGGCGCGACCTTTCTGGTGCCGCTACTCACCGATTTTCCGCCGAGCACGACACTGCTGTTCTCCGGCATAGGAACCCTGCTGTTTCTGCTGATCACCGGCAATAAACTGCCGAGCTACCTCGGTTCATCGTTCGCGTTCATCGCGCCCATCACCGCGGCAACGGCATCGGCCGGCATGGGCAGCGCCCTATTCGGCATCATGGCCGTCGGCGTGCTGCTCGCGCTGGTCGGCCTCATCGTGCAGCTCACCGGCATCGGCTGGATCGACCGGCTGATGCCGCCGATCGTCTCGGGCGCGATCGTCGCTCTGATCGGGTTCAACCTGGCGCCAGTGGCCAAAGCAAACTTCGAGAAGGCACCACTGACCGCGCTCATCACGCTCGTCGCCGTTATTTTGTGTACGGTACTTTTTCGCGGCATCCTGGGCCGGCTGTCAATCTTTATCGGTGTACTCGTGGGCTATATCGCCGCTGTTTTCTTCGGCGAAGTCGACTTCAGCCCGGTCGCCGAAGCCGCCTGGGTCGGGCTGCCACCGTTTACCGCACCGGCCAACCCATTCGAGAACCCGGCCGCCGTGTTCGGGGTGCTGCCAGCTTTTCTCCCTGTCGTGCTCGTACTCATCGCCGAAAACGTCGGCCACATCAAGGGTGTGGCTCAAATGACGGATGCGAAAGTGAACCGGCTCACCGGACGGGCCCTGCTCGCCGACGGGCTGGCCACCATGCTCGCTGGCTTCGGCGGCGGCAGCGGAACCACGACCTACGGCGAGAACATTGGCGTCATGGCTGCGACTCGCATCTATTCAACGGCGGCCTACTGGGTTGCGGGCATTGTCGCGATTCTGCTCGGCCTCTCCCCCAAGGTCGGTGCGATCATCTTCACGATTCCCGTCGGCGTACTCGGCGGTGTCACCACCGCCCTGTACGGGCTGATCGGCGTCATCGGTGTGAAGATCTGGCTGGACAACAAGGTCGACTTCTCCAAGCCGGTCAACCAGTTCACGGCCGCAACGGCGCTCATTATCGGCATCGCCGACTTCACGCTGAACGCCGGCACTCTCAGCTTCAATGGCATTGCGCTCGGAACGGTCGCTGCCATCGTGATCTACCACCTGATGACCTGGCTCGGTCGGGTGCGCGGAACCGCTTAGACCGGGCAGACCTCGCCGGCACTGGCGTTGTGCACAGGTCAATTGCGCGGCGCGGGACCTGCGCCAGTGCGCGGGAGTTGGTGCGGCGGGCATCCGTCGTGCCCAGCGCGGTACGCGCGAGCTACGCCACTGCGCGGGAGTTCCGGTACCGCGGCGGTGCCTGCCAAGCACGCTGCGCGGGAGCTGCGCCAGTGCGCGGAAGTTCCGGCTGAGCCCGAACTCCCGCGTAACTCGTCGCGCGGGAGCTACGCCAGTGCGCGGGAGTTGGACCTCCCACGCAGCAGCGCAAGTCCCGCGGAGCAGGCCAGGGTTCATCTCCTCAGGCCGGGCCCGAACGCGTAGCAGTGAGGCTAGCGGTGCAGGGCAGGCACGATGAGGTAGACGCCGTAGAGCACCGCGACGCCGCACAGCACGAAACACGCGTAACCGGCATAGAGGGCCAGGCGCTTTACCCCGGGGGTGAGCGGGTTCGCCGCGGCGGCCTTGCGCGCACGCTTGACCTCTTTTGCGGCCTTCTTGGGCGAGCGCACCGTGATCGCCCCGGTGAATTCGGCCGGCTCCACCAGAGGAATGCGACCAGCAGTGGTGAGCAAACGCAGGCCAAAGGAGTACAAGCTGACAAGGAGCGCCGCCGAGAACAGTGAGGCGCCGGAAACGACGAGAAACGCAGACCAGTCGATCACAGCGACACCTTCTTGCGGTCTCGACGGGTCGGACGGCGCGGCGTTTTTTGAATGTTGACGACCCGCCCGGCATCATCGATGTCGTTGAGCAGGGTGTTGTGAGTGACTCGGTTGCGACGCGACCAGCGGAACAGCGCCATGATCACAATCGTGCCGATCACCATGTCCAGCACGATGCCGATGGGGCCGAGCTGGGCGAGCCCGGCAGCGAAAGCACCCATAATGGCCGACGCTGGCAGGGTCAATACCCAGCCGAGCACGATGCGCCCGGCCATGCTCCAGCGGATGGTCGATCCACGCCGGCCGAGCCCGGAGCCGATCACCGAACCAGACGCGACCTGCGTCGTGGACAACGCGAATCCCAGTTGGCTGGAGGCCAGGATGGTGGCCGCGGTGCTCGTTTCGGCGGCGAAGCCCTGGGCCGGCTTGATCTCCGTCAGGCCGGTACCCATGGTACGGATGATGCGCCATCCGCCGGTGTAGGTGCCGATCGCAATGGCCAGGGCGCAGGCGGCGATAACCCAGAACGTTGGCCCACTGCCAACGGCCTGAAATCCGCCGGCGATAAGGGTCAAGGTGATCACGCCCATCGTCTTTTGGGCGTCGTTGGTGCCGTGGGCCAGCGCCACGAGTGAGGAGGAAAATATCTGGGCGTAGCGAAAACCGCCTCTGCCGTCTGGCTTTCCGACGTCGCGTCGGGTAATCAGGTAGGCGAGGCGGGTGGCGATGAGCGCGACACTCCCGGCGATAAGTGGTGCGATCAGCGCCGGCAAGATGACCTTGGACGCGACGACATTGTAGTCAACGGCCGCAGAGCCAACACCGATGATGGCCGCGCCGATGAGACCGCCAAACAGGGCATGGCTCGAGCTGGACGGCAGGCCCATTAACCAGGTGACGAGGTTCCAGACGATCGCGCCGATCAGGCCGGCGAAGATGAGTTCCGGGGTGATCAGTACGCCGCCATCACCCTCCTTGATAATGCCACCGGAGACGGTGCGTGCGACCTCGGTGGAAAGGAAAGCCCCGACCAGGTTGAGAATTGCGGCGACGCCAACGGCGACCTTGGGCTTCATTGCTCCGGTCGCAATCGGGGTGGCCATGGCGTTCGCGGTGTCGTGAAACCCGTTGGTGAAGTCGAAGATCAGCGCCAGGGCTATGACGAGCACGATGATGAGGCTGAAATCAGGCACGCGAGACCACGCTTTCCAGGTCGGCGCCGAAGGTAAAGGTGGCCCGAACGGCAACACCGTCGAGCACGCCGGGAAGCCAGTGCCGGGCGTCGTCCCACATGTCATCGACCGGCAGCTGCGCAACGTCGAACCAGACCGGATTCAGCTCGTTGGATTCCCGCGGCGTACCCGACCACTCGTCACACACGAAAACGGTCGACTCCTGGCTCCATTCCTCGCGGTGGGGAAACAGGTAGGTCAACCGCCCGAGTTCGGTTAGAGCGGATGCCGCCACTACGAGAGAGGACTCCTCCTCGATTTCGCGCACCGCGGCATCCACTGCGCTCTCGCCGATTTCGAGCTTGCCGCCCAGGCCGACGATATTGCCAACGCCGAGGCCTTTTTTCTTGCGCCCCAGCAGTACCTGTCGGTTGCCTTCCGGAGATAGTCGAGTGAGGTAGCACACGCATACCTGGGGCAAAGTCATTGCTTTATCTTAATGCTCGTTCGATATGGGCGTGTACGGTTCATGCGGAGCCTGCTCGGATAGGCTGCCATCATGAACTTTGTACCAGCGAACGGAACCATCACCATGTTCACGACCGATTGGTGCGGCTACTGCAAACGCTTGAAGCAGCAGCTCGATCGGGTCGGCATTGGCTATACCGAGGTGAACATCGAGCACGTAGACGGCACAGCAGAACTCGTTATGAGCCTCAACAACGGCAACCAGACCGTTCCCACGATCCTCTACCCCGATGGCTCTGCTGCGACCAACCCGTCGCTCGCCCAGGTGCAGGCCAAACTCGCCTGAAGGCGGCCAGGGCCCCGCTCTGCGCCTCGGGCACGTGTCGGGGACGCTCGCACTGGTTTGAACACGTGCGAACAGACCGAACGCGTGCCACGAGCCGCAGCTCACGCCTAGCCAAAGAGTACAGCGGCCTCATCGTAACGGGCCGGTGTGACGCGCTTGAGCCCGATGGTGGCTGCTGCGATGCTTACAATGTCGATCTCAGTGCCGCGCAGCGACACCATTGATCCCCATTGCGAGTTGCGGATGGCGTCGACGGCGGCCATTCCGAGTCGAGTTGCGAGCACTCGGTCGTAGGCCGAGGGTGCACCGCCGCGCTGGGTGTGCCCGAGCACGGTTGCCCGGCTCTCGATGCCCGTACGCTCCTCAATCAGTGGAGCGATGATTTCGCTAATTCCACCTAGTCGCGGGCGATTAAAGGCGTCCAGTCCCTTAGTGGAGTGTGCTTCCTCCATGCCGGAGAGCAGAAAGCCCTCGGAGACGACGATGACTGGGGCCCGGCCGCGGTCACGCACGTGCTCGACCCAGTCGCAAATCTGCTCGATCGACTTGGGCTGCTCCGGAATGAGGATGGCGTGCGCTCCGCCGGCCATGCCAGAGTGCAGGGCGATCCAGCCAACGTGTCGGCCCATGACCTCAACGACCATGCAGCGGCCGTGAGATTCGGCCGTCGTGCGCAACCGGTCGATGGCTTCGGTGGCGATTTCAACCGCGGTGTTGAAGCCGAAAGAGTAGTCGGTGGCCTCGAGGTCGTTGTCGATGGTTTTGGGCACCCCAACGATGTTGAGGCCGGCCTCGGTGAGCCGATGCGCGGCGGTGAGTGTACCCTCTCCGCCAATGGCGAGCACCGCGTCGATGCCGTTGTTGTCGAGGGTACGCTGAATGTTTTCAGGACCGCCGTTCTCGCCCTCGAACGGATTGGTACGAGAACTGCCCAAAATGGTGCCGCCCTGGCGGGACAGGCCGCGCACGCTGTGCCGGTCGAGCGGCATGAATTCGCTCTGCACGAGTCCGCGCCAGCCATTGCGAATTCCGACGAATTCAAAATCGTGCGTGCGCACGCCCTTGAGCACGGCGCCGCGGATGACCGCGTTCAGTCCGGGGCAGTCGCCGCCGCTGGTAAGAATTCCGATCTTCATTGCATGCCGATCTTGGTAGCCGAACGAATCAGGTCGTGGCGCAATCCGCGCCACAAAAAAATGTCAGAACACACGCACAGCGTAGGCACGTCTGACAATCATGCGGCCTGACCGGGCACGGCTCAAATCGCGCCCGGCCCGGCCTGTCGCTTACGGTTCTAGAGTTTTCCGTCGAGAGCCTGGGTGAGCAGGTAGATCAGGGCGCTCTCCTGCACCGAATCGGCCGCCGTGTATTCTTCCTGCGAACCGTCAAGAGCACGGGCCGCGAGGCCCTGCTTGCTACCGATGAGGTCGGCAATGCGCGCGTCGATGGTGTGCGCTGCAATGATGCGCCAGGCGGTGACCGGCTCATCCTGCCCGATGCGGTGCACCCGGTCGATGGCCTGGGTCTGCTCGGCAGCGGTCCAGCTGAGCTCGGCGAGCACGACGTTCGACGCCGCCTGCAGGTTGACGCCGACACCGGCAGCGGTAAGGGAACAGACCGCGATCGCGACGTCGGGGTCGTTGTTGAAGGAGTCGATTGCGGCCTGACGGGCGGGAGCACTCTGGTCGCCACGCAGCGATACCGTGCGCAGGTCTCGCTTGGCGAAGATCTCCTCCGCGGTGTCCATGACGTCGATGTGTTTAGCGAAGAAGACGACCTTGCCAACCGAGCGGGCCAGCTGGGCCGCGTAGTCTGCCGCGAGGCCGGCCTTCGCCTGCCCGATCTTACGAACCATTGTGAAGACGTTTTCGCCGGTGCTCTGGCCCTTGGAATCTTCCAATTCGGCGTGCGCGACAGCCCGAATGTAGGCATCCCGCTGATCTTCGTCTGGCACGGCCAGGCCACCGGAGCCCGTGTGACGGGCCGCGACAAGCGCCTGGTATCGGGTGACCAGTCGAGCTCCGAGCTCCCGTTCGGCCTGGCGAATCGATCGGCCGAGGTCATCGTCGAGTTCGACCGGAAGGTCGGCGATACGCTTGGCCGGCAGATCAGCGGCGACGTCAACCTTGCGTCGACGCACGATTCCCATGTCGATCACGGCGGCGCGAGCTTCCTTGTAGAAGCCCATGTCGGCCGGAGTGAGGCCGGTCTCTTCGAGACGTTTCAGCAGCGCTGGGGCGGGCTTGTCGCCGTCGATCCAGCCGAGGAACTGCCAGATGGCCCGAAAATCATCGACATCGTTGATCAGGGGTGTTCCGGTGAGTGCCATGAGCAGCGGGTTACCGCCAGGGGTGCGGCGCCGAATCTGGTCGGCAAGGGACAACACGTGCTTGGAGCGCTGCGAAGACAGGTTCTTAATGAAGTGCGCTTCATCGACGACCATCCCCTTAAAGCCGAGGGTGCCCAGCCATGCCAGGTGACGGTCGAGCACGTCATAGTTCACCACGACCACGTCGGCGAAGGCGTCGAGCGTGTCACCATCGCCGTGAATGACGGTGGCGCGGCGGTTTGGGGTCCACAGTTCTACCTCGCGGGCCCAGTTCATCTTGACAACGTTGGGCACGATGGCCAGAAGCGGGTAAGCGTTGGCAACGGATGCCGCCAGCAGGCTTTGCGCCGTCTTACCCAGTCCAGGCTCGTCGGCGAGTAAATAGCTGCGGTGTCCGAGGCGGGCGCTCTCGATGAAACGGGCTTGGTGCCGCATGAGATCCGTGCCGCCGGGCGAGAGCCGGTCGAGCTTCGGCGCTTCCGGCATGTCCATGCTGGCTGCCTGACCGCCCGAGCCATACTCAAACGATTTGAACAGCGGGCCGAGAAGTTCCCAGTTGGCCAGGCGCCGCGGGTGCACGATCGGCTGGGCTGCTGCACTGAAGTCGGGGGCGAGAAAAGGGTTAGCCAGCTGCCTGGCCTTGACCGATTGCGGAATAACCTGATTCTGTAGAATGACCGGTTTGGCTTCGGGTTCGCGGGTGATGATGAGTTCGTCCGGGGTCAGATCGGCGCCAGATTCCAGCAGCCAGTCCCGCCGAAAACGTTGGGCGACGCTAGAGACACCGGCGTCGGGTTCGAGCAGGGTGATCAGGCTCGTGTCGCGGGCTGCGGTCTTGGCCAAAATCTGGGCGATACCGTCGAGGCGTTTAAGCAGCTCGGCGCGATTGGCGTCGGAGAGCTCCCTGTCGCCCTTGACCCTGGCCCGTTCCTCACGCATCAGCAGGGCGATGACTTGATACTTGGTGCGGTTGGTGGGACCAAGTTTGCTGCCGGATTGAGCCTTCGCCTCGACCTCGCGCACCTTGCGGGCGAGAATCGGGATGATGGGCGCGTCGTCGTCGCGCGAGCGCGGGTGAGCCCGGTTGCGCGTGGCGCCGCCACGGCCAAGGTTGTTCCGGGTGCCCGAGGCATCGGTGCGGGTATAAGCCATTGTTCTCCACTTCGAAGCGACACGGTACCGGTGTACCTGGCCACGCGTGCCGGTCACGGTGACAGGTGTTACCACAACACTGCGTTCCAGAATCGATTTGTACAGCACCGATTTGAGCAGCGCAGCGCAAACACGATCGTTGCGCCGAACCGAAGGTCAGGCTGGTGGCTGGTATACACATGTTCAGCGGGAACTGACAGGGATGCGAGAGCCAACACGATAGCCACCAAGAAACACGACCCGGTTCTCTCAACGCGCCCTTAGTCTACGCCCGTCGGCGAATCCTTCGGTACCGACCCGGCCAGCGCTAGTTTCCCGCTTTGTGCACCGGCACCTTGAGTCGCAGTCCGACAGCGATGAACACGATCGCCGCGATGAACTGGGCGGACACCCACCCCTGGCCGCTGAGATCGAGAATCACGACCGGGTTCCAGAGCACGGCGATGGGTACGAGCCCGATCAGCCAGTACCAGGATCGCGCCTGGATGACAAAGACACAGATGATGAGCGCGAGAATGCTCGCCGCATAGCGAATGATAATAAAGCTCTCGCTATCCAGCAGGGCGAGACCCGCCAACAGTGCGATCGCGCCGAGCAGGCCCGGTGCAAGGGCCGAGCGGTTAAAGGTGGGTTCGACTGGTGTGCCCATCAGATACCCCGTACCCCCGAGATTGATCGATGGGAGGGTGCGGTCCTCAACATCAGGGTACGTGCGGGGCACAACGATCGGGGCATGGGTTAACTCTATCGAGCGCACACCGGACACCTCGCCGCTCCAGCACTGCGATCGGTAACCGCGGCCGTTCAGGCGTGCTGGACCGGAATCGACGTGGTCGACGGCGGGCGCTCGAACAGCGTCTCAAGCCCCGGCTTGAGCTCGGCCAGCCAAGCCGCATATCCTGCCTCGTTCAGGTGCAGTCGGTCGATTCCGAAGGTCGGGTCGAGTTCACCGTCTGGAAGGGCGAGGGCTGGCCACAGGTCGAGGTATTGCACGTGTTGGGTGGGCGCGTATTGCCAAACGTGCCGATTAATGGAGCGGATGGTGGTGGCAAAATCACGGTCGCGCGGCAGTACCGACAACACCATGATGCGCGTCTCCGGCAGCGCCCGGCGCAGCGTGTACAAAATGGTTTCCAGGTTGCGCACAACGTACTCATCGGATTTGCGCCAGCCCAGGTCGTTGGTGCCGACCCCGATCACGATGGCATCCGGGCGCATCTCAATCACCTGATCAAGTTGTGTGATCACCTCATCGGTGGTGTTTCCGCTGGCGGCGAGATTGTGAACGTCGAACTCGGGAAACCATTCAGCCCAGTGACCGCACTCGGTGAGGCCGTCGCCAAGGAAGGCGAGTGAAACTGTCATAGTGGCCTCCTAATCCCTATCTATCATGCCCCGATCCGGGCAGAGCCGCCAGAATTCCCAGAGTATACGCACGCTTTATCGACACAGCTACCTGCGGATCAGTCTTCGTCGGCGCGAGAAACCCCCGCCAACGGATGCTGCGCGTCGGCGGACTGTTCGGCCGCGGCGGTCGCCGTGATCCGGGTAGCCATGCCCTCGAAGATGATGCCATGAAACGGGAGGATCGCCGCCCAGTACAGCCGACCGCCGAGGCCGCGGGGAAAGAAGACCGCGCGCTGCCGGTAGACCGAGCCGCCGGTATCCGTCGGTGTGACGCTCATTTCGAGCCAGGCGCGGCCGGGAACACGCATTTCGGCGCGCAGCCGTAGGAAGCTGCCGTGGTCGATCTGCTCTACCCTCCAGAAGTCGAGCACCTCGCCGGTGTGCAAGTGGTCGGGGTTGCGGCGGCCGCGGCGAAGGCCCACGCCGCCGACGGCCTTGTCCATCAGGCCGCGAATCGCCCAGGCCAGCGGAAAGGAATACCAGCCGTTCTCGCCGCCGATGCTCTCGATAACTCGCCACAGCGCGGCAGGAGCGGCCGCTGTGGTCTTCTCGCGCAGGTCGGTGTACGCAACGTGGCCAGCCCAGTCCGGGTCGCTCGGCAGCGGGTTGCTCGACGCGCCCTCGATCGACGAGTTGCTCCAGCTGGTCTCTACGTCGCCGTCGCGCATGCGGCCAAGCGCGAGGCGCACGGCCCGCCGGTAGCCGGTACGGCCACCCTCCGGGTGTGGAATGTACTCGTCGATGTCGTTCTCGTGCACGACGCAGTCGTACTGCAGCGAGGCGATGATGGGAATGGCGAGGTTGCGCGGAATCGGTGTGACCAGGTTCACCCACTGGGCGGCTAGCCACGGGGTGAGCACGGGCAGCGCGGCAATGGCCCGCTGTTTGAGGCCGGCTTCGAGGGCGTAGCCGTTCATCATCTGGCCGTAACGCAGCACGTCGGGGCCGCCGATGTCGAAGGTGCGATTCACTTCGGGTGCCAGGTCAGCCGCGGCCTGTAGGTAGTAGAGCACGTCGCGCACGGCGATCGGCTGGATACGATTACGCACCCACTTCGGCGCCGGCATATAGGGCAGCACGTCGGTGAGATGGCGGATCATCTCGAACGAGGTCGAGCCGGAACCGATCACCACACCGGCCTGAAAGGCAACGGTTGGAACGCCGCTGCCCAGCAGAATGCGACCGACCTCCATGCGGGAACGTAGGTGGGCCGAGAGCGTCTGGGTATCGGGGTGCAACCCTCCGAGGTAGACGATGCGCGCCACGTGCGCAGCAGCGGCGGCCACCGCGACGTTTTGGGCGGCACTACGCTCCATCTGCTCGAAATCACCGGCTGCACCCATCGAGTGCACGAGGTAGTAGAGAACATCAATGTTGGCGCAGGCGCGGTGCACAGACGGGGCGTCGCCGAGGTCGCCCTGTACGACCTCGACCTGATCGGCCCATGGCACATCGCGCAGCTTTGACGGGCTCCGCACGAGCACGCGCACCGTAAAGCCGGCCTCGAGAAGCTTGGGAACGAGGCGTCCGCCGATGTAGCCCGTCGCGCCGGTGACAAGTGCTCTGCGTAAGGTCATGGCGCGCAGCCTACCGTGTTCCCCCGAGCAACTGATGGCACGTCACAGCGGATGCCCGGGGAACGGCCCGCGCCCGGTACAAGCTCAGAGGATGGCCTTGGTGTGCCAGACCGTCTTCAGTTCGGTGAAGGCGAGGATGCGGGACAGAGCCGGGGCTGCGGCATCCGCTCCCGTCTCGGGTGGGAGAACCCGTTTGAGCGTGTCGGCGGCGTTGATTTGCAGCTCCACCCAATCGAGGCCGCCGGCGCCGACGAGGTCGAGGGCGTTGACGTCGGCGTGGCTGGCCAGCCACGGCGCGATCTCGGCCGGCGAGCCGGTGACGATGTTGACGACTCCGCCGGGAACGTCGCTCGTGGCAAGTACCTCGCCGAGGCTGATGGCCGAGAGGGGTGCGAGTTCGTTGGCGACCACAACGACGGTGTTGCCGGCGACGAGGGCCGGTGCGATGGCGCTGACTAGTCCGAGCAGCGACTCGGCATCCTGCGGGGCGATGATTGCCACGACGCCGGTGGGTTCGGGAACGGACAGGTTGAAGAACGGTCCGGACACCGGGTTAGCGTTGCCGGCGACCTGTACGTACTTGTCGGCCCAGCCGGCGTACCACACCCAGCGATCGATGGCCTCGTCGATTTGAGCACTGGCCGCTGCGGCGCTCAGGCCCTCGCAGCTCATGATTTCGTCGATGAACTGCGCTCGACGACCCTCCAGCAGTTCGGCGATGCGGTAGAGCACCTGGCCGCGGTTGTAGGCCGTGGCGCCAGCCCAGCCGCCGAGGGCGGTGCGGGCGGCGAGAACCGCATCGCGGGCATCCTTGCGGCTGCCCTTGGCGGCGTTGGCCAAAAACTCGCCCTTGTGCGAGAGCACCTCGTAGACGCGGCCGGATTCGCTGCGCGGAAATTTGCCGCCGATGTAGAGCTTGTACGTCTTGGGAATGGCGAGGCGGTTCACTTGGCGGCTTTCTCTGCGGATGCGGACTTCTTGCTGGCGGATGCGGACTTCTTGCTGGCGGGCGCCGTGGCGGGCGTCGCGTGGTCGGTGGCCGCGATGGACCGCGAGCCGGTGCGCACGGCGGGCTTGAGGTACGCGGCGAGCCCGTGTCGGCCGCCCTCACGGCCGTAGCCACTTTCCTTGTAGCCGCCGAACGGGCTCGACGGGTCGAACTGGTTGAAGGTGTTTGCCCAGATCACTCCCGCGCGCAGCTTGTCGGCGACGGCGAGGATACGGCTGCCCTTATCACTCCAGATTCCGGCGGACAGGCCGTACGGCGTGTTGTTTGCCTTAGCGATGGCCTCGGCCGGCGTGCGGAAGGTCAGCACGGAGAGCACCGGGCCAAAGATCTCGTCGCGGGCAATGCGGTGACTCGTCGACACGTTCGTGAAGATGGTCGGCGCGAACCAGAAGCCGTTCTGTGGAATAACGCAGTCGGCGCTCCAACGCTCGGCACCCTCCTGCTGGCCTAGGTCGGAGAGTTCACGGATACGAGCGAGCTGCTCTGCGCTATTGATGGCGCCGATGTCGGTGTTCTTGTCGAGCGGGTCTCCCATGCGCAGAGTCTGCATGCGGCGCTTGAGCCGGTCGATGACGTCGTCGTGGATGCTTTCCTGCACGAGCAGGCGACTTCCAGCGCAGCACACATGACCCTGGTTGAAGAAGATGCCGCGCACGATACCCTCGACAGCCTGATCGATGGGGGCATCGTCGAAGACGATGTTGGCACCCTTACCGCCGAGTTCGAGGCTGAGCTTTTTGTCGGTTCCGGCGACCGAACGCGCAATTGCCCGCCCAACGGAGGTCGAACCGGTGAAGGCGACCTTGTTGACGCCGGGGTGGTTAACGAGCGCCTGCCCCGTGCTACCGTCGCCCGTGATGATGTTCACGACACCGGCTGGCAGGTCGGCCTGCTGCAGAATCTCGGCGAACAGCAGGGCGGTGAGCGAGGTGGTCTCGGCGGGCTTGAGCACGACAGTGTTACCGGCGGCGAGGGCAGGGGCAATCTTCCAGGCGAGCATCATCAGCGGAAAGTTCCACGGAATGACCTGGGCTGCGACGCCGAGCGAGGCCGGGTTCGGGCCGACTCCGGCGTGGTCAAGCTTGTCCGCCCAGCCGGCATAGTAGAAGAACCAGGCAGCTACCAAGGGAATGTCAACGTCGCGGCTTTCCTTGATCGGCTTGCCGTTGTCGAGAGTTTCGGCGACGGCGAGTTCCCGGGCGCGTTCCTGCACCAGGCGGGCGATGCGAAACAGGTACTTGCCTCGGTCACTGCCAGACAGGCGAGACCAGACCCCGTCGTAGGCGTGACGTGCGGCGGAAACGGCGGCGTCGACATCCGCTTCATTGGCGGTGGCGATCATGGCGATCTGTTGCTCGGTGGCCGGGTTGATGGTCTGAAACGGGGTGCCGCGACCGTCGACGAAGTCGCCGTTGATGAACAGGCCGTAGTCGCTTTTGAGGTTCAGGAGTGCCTGCGACTCCGGGGCTGGTGCGTAGTCAAGAAATTTCATGGTCGTTCCCTAATCAATCGTCACGTAGTCGGGGCCGGAGTAGTGCCCGGTGGTCATCTTCTGGCGCTGCAACAGCACGTCGTTGAGCAGGCTGGACGCGCCGAAGCGGAACAGGCTCGGCACGAGCCACTCCTCCCCCACGGTTTCAGCAACCGTCACGAGGTACTTGATGGCATCTTTCGAGGTGCGGATGCCGCCGGCCGGCTTCACGCCGATCTGCACGCCGGTGAGGCGGTGCCAGTCGCGCACGACCTCGAGCATGGACAGCGTAACGGGCAGCGTCGCGGCCGGTGCGACCTTGCCGGTGGAGGTTTTAATGAAGTCGCCGCCGGCCAGAATGGCCAGCCACGACGCGCGGCGCACGTTGTCATAGGTGTTCAGTTCGCCGGTTTCGAGAATCACCTTGAGGTGAGCCATCGACCCGTCGGCGCGGCGGCAGGCGTCTTTCACGGCGACGATTTCGTCGTAGACCTGGCCGAACCGGCCAGCCAAGAACGCGCCCCGATCGATGACCATGTCAATTTCGTCTGCGCCGGCCGCGACCGAGTCGCGCACGTCGGCGAGCTTGACGCCAAGAGAGGCACGGCCGCTCGGAAAAGCGGTCGCAACCGCAGCAACGCTGATTCCCTCTGTGCTGCCAGCGGCGTGAGCGGAGCCGAGCGCCGTGACGGCCGTGCCGACCATGTCACCGTAAACACAGACCGCGGCGACGCGGGGGCAACCGGGGTCGCCCGGGTCTGGCATGAGCGCCTTGGCCACGAGTGAGCGCACCTTGCCAGGAGTGTCGGCACCTTCGAGAGTGGTGAGGTCGATTAAGCCGATGATGGTGTCGATTGCCCAGCGTTTGGAGCTGGTTTTAATCGAACGGGTGCCGAGGTCGGCGGCGCGGGCTTCGAGGCCGACCGCATCGATTCCGGGGATGCCGTGCAGGTACCGGCGAAGGTTCGCGTCGGTGGCCTCCCCGCCGATCAACGCGAGGGCGCGCTGGTCAGGGTGGTAGGTGGCCAAGGGGCTACTGGTCATGGGGTGTCCTTTTGAGCGGTCGCGCAGGGGATGTTCAGTCTTGGAGGAGTGCGTTCGCGGTGTCTTCGTCGGTCACCAGCACGGTGCACAGTCCGTTGCGCACGACGGCGCGGGCGATGGCGTGTTTGGAGTGTCCGGAGATGACAGCGATGGTCAGCGGCGCGCGGCGCAATTGGTCGATCTGGATGCCGACCGTACGTTCATTGAGCTCCGGATCGACGACGCGGCCGTTCTGGTCGATATAGCGACCCACCACGTCGCCGACAGCGCCGCGAGCCACGAGGGCGTCAATCTGGGCGACCGTCAGGTAGCCGCTGTCGACGAGGGCGGATTTGGCATCCGCTTGACCGGCGCTGAAAACGTAGGCCTGGGCGTTGCGGGCGAGAGCGAGCACCCCGGCGACGGTGCGGTCGGCCTCCATGGCCTGCTTGGTTTCGAGGCGTTCGAAAATGGCCGGGCTGGGCAGCAGGGTGGCTGAACCGTCGGCCTTGTGCGCGATGGTCACGGCAGTGGATGCCGCGGTGCCCGTGTGCTGGTTCAGGCTGACGCCGCCGTTAATCTGCACCACGTTCACCCCCGGTGCCCAGCCCTGTTTCAGGTGCAGGGACACGTCATGCAGGGTGCGGCCCCAGCTAATGCCGAGCGTGCGCGGAATCGGACGGAGGCTGGTGAGGTAGTCGGCGGCGGCCTGAGCGGTGCGGGACTGCAGTTCGACGTCACTCGACACCCCGGCGGAAGAGACCACGATGGCGTCGGTGAGACCGGTCGATTCGCGCAGCCTTCGTTCGATCGGCAGGCGTCGGGCGCGCGGGTGCACGATCTCAATCCGGATGAAGCCGTTGGCCTTGGCGCTCGCAAGCAGCCGGCCGACCTTCCAGCGGGTGAGGCGCAGAATCACGCCGATCTCATCTTGCGTCTGATTCTCTTCATAGTAGAGTTCGGCGGCGCGGATGGAGAGGAGTTCGTCGGTATCGCTCATGTACGGTACTCAGCCCAATCGTTTGAACCCAGCCTACGACGGCCAGCCAGCCGAATCAACGGCTGTGGGGAATCTTGCTCGTTTGAGCAGTTATCCGGGGAGCGGATGCCGCCGCGCGCGTCATACGCGACCCATCCCATACGATCAGTGAATGAGCCCCAACGCTGCCCCTGAGTATGTTCTCGCCGTCGACGTCGGAGGTACCAAGGTCGAAGCCGCCCTCGTCGATGATCGGGGCACTGTGCTCACGGCCAGCCGCAACCGCGCGGCTACGGGAGCCGGCGCGACCAGTGAGCAGCTCGCATCCGCTGTCGGCACGGTCGTGCGTGCTACCCTCGCGAGCGCGCCGCAGAGCTCTCCCCTAATCGGCGTTGGCATTGGCTGTGCCGGACCAATTCAGCTGACCGTGGGAGCGGTGTCGCCACTCAACCTGCCGGTATGGCGCGAGTTTGGGCTCAAGGAGCTCGTTGCCGAGCTGGTTCCCGGGCTGGATGTGCGGCTGCGGATGGACGGCCTCTGCATCACACTCGCCGAACACTGGGTGGGCGCCGGCCTGGGCATCGACAATCTGATGGGCATGGTCGTGTCGACCGGAATCGGCGGCGGCTTGATTCTTGGCGGCGTCACGGTTTCGGGGCCAACGGGCAATGCCGGTCATATCGGCCACATCGAGGTCGGTGGTTTTGACGACCCGTGTGTGTGCGGCGGAATCGGCTGCATTGAGGCGATCGCCTCCGGGCCGAAGACCGTCGCCTGGGCGCGGACCCAGGGTTTCACGGGTTCGACCGGCGAGGACCTAGCTCACGCCTACGCTGCCGCCGACCCTCCAGCTGTCGCGGCCGTTGCGCGAAGCGGTCGGGCCCTCGGCCAGGCAATCGCCTCCGCCGCGACCCTGCTCGACCTCGACGTCGTCGCCATCGGCGGCGGCTTCTCCAACGTCACCCCCGACCTGCTCGATTTCGCTCGTGCCGCAATCGCTGAGCGGGTGCAATTCGCCTACGCCACCCGGGTGCACGTGGTGCACTCCGCACTCTCGGGCGACGGCCCGCTGATTGGCGCCGCTGCGCTGATTCATCGCGGGGAGCTGGTGCCGTAAACCTCACCGGCCTGTGAGTGCACGGGTCAAAACGCACGGTCCGCCCGTGGTCAACGGGCGATATCGTCCTCGAGCATGTGCGGGCGGCCGATGACTGCGCCAGCGACCAGGACGGCCAGTGCGGTCGCCAAGAGAAAGATCAACGGCCAGGTCCAGGCGCCGCTGAGCTCGTGCAGCAGCGCGACAACAAGCGGTCCGAGGGCGCCGAGGGTGTAACCAACGCTCTGCACAAAGCCGCTCAGCGCCACGGCCCCCGCGTGAGTGCGCGTGCGCAGGTTGATCAAAACCAGCGCGAGCGGAAAGAACAACGGCCCCAGTCCGGCCAGCGACACCCAGAGCCAGGTCAGAGTTTCGGGCGCAAAAATCAGTCCAAGATCGCCGGCCACGAAAGCGAATACCCCGATATAAACGAGCGGCCCGACGTTGGCTATGCGCGCGGTCAGCACCGGAATAATCAGGGCGCAGGGTATGCCCATGCCGGCATAGACGGCCAGGAGCGTTCCAGCCTGTGCCAAGCTCACCCCCGCGGTATCGACGAGCAATTGGGGCAACCAGGCGAACATGGCATAGGCGTTGAGCGATGAGACCGCAAACACACCGGCGATCGCCCACGCGATTGAGGAGTGCCAGAGACGCCCGAGAATGGCTGCATCGGCCTCCTCGACGATGGGGCTAGCCGATACCTCCGTGCGATGCCGCACGAGCATGGTGATCCATGGAACGAGCGCGAGCACGGCAAGCAGCATCCACATGCCGAGCGAGACGCGCCAGCCGGCGGCATCCGCTACCGGCACCGCGATTAGCGGCGGTATCAGGGTGCTCAGGGACATGATTGTGGCGTAGAGGCTCGTCACGAGCCCGACCCGGTCGGGGAAATATTTCTTTACCAGCGGCGGCAACAGCACGTTGCCGATGCCGAGCCCGGCGAAGGCGATGACACTGCCGATGATGAGCATGGTGATCGAACCGGACAGTCCGCGGCTCACATGCCCGACCATGATTGCCAGCAAAGCGAATAGCAGCGGAACTTCCAGGCCGTGACGACGGGTGATTAGCGGCGTAAAAATGCCGAAGATAGCGAAGCACACCGGCGGCAGCATGCCTAAAACGCCCAGGGAAACCACGCCGAGCGGAATATCGACGTTGACCTCAGTCACAATCGGCGACAGCGCGGCGACGGCTGTGCGCAGGTTCGCGGCGACCAAGATGATGCCAACGAGGGCGAGGCCGCGGCCCGGCCACAGTCGGCGGGAGACAGCAGTATTCACTGAGTTAGTTTAGAGGGCGCTACAGCCCAGCACGCTCCCGCAGGATGCGCGCTGGCAGGTCTTTCAGGTCGTCCCAGCGACCAGGAGCGACGATGCCCGGCAGCAGAATGGCCCACATTTCGGTCAGACGCTGGTCGATATCTGCCCGCTTGGTCAGCACGTCGGAAACGACCTGCACCCCGGTAAAGGCCGAGGTACAAAAATGGGCGGCCGCGCACACGTCAAGCTCGGGGTTAATGTCGCCGGAGACTATCCCGCGGCGAAGGAATTCCTCACAGGCGCCCATCCAGTCGAGGTAGGGACCAGCCACCGGGGTAGAAAAATTAGCCGCTTCAATCGTGAGTCGAACACCGGCGCTCACGACGAGGTCGTCGCGCAGCTGCCTGGCAAGCTCATAGGACATCGACACGAGAGCGTGCAAGCCAGGATGATTGTCATCGAGAAGTTTCTGACCGGCCGCCGCCGATGCCTCGTGCTGAGCCCGGATAATGGCTACGGCAAGGGCTTCTTTGGAGTCAAAGTGAAAGTACAGGGCGCCCTTCGTGACACCCGCGGCATTGCTGACCTGAGCCAGCGAGGTGCTCCCATAGCCGCGCTGTTCAAATGCTTGCGACGCACCGCGAATAATCGCCGCGCGCGTTGCTATCGCTCGTGCTTGTTGTGGCATGGTACCCCCCGGATTATGCGCCTGGGGCAAGCGTACCGGGACGCAGTGGTACCGTCTGGCCCAGGATCGGACGGACCCGCGCAACGTCATCACGAATCTGCTCGATCAGCGGATCAATCCCCGCATAGGCGACCATCCCGCGAATCCGCTCGACGAACGACACGTCAACGACGCGATCGTAGAGGTCAAGATCGGTCTCGTCGAGCACATACGCCTCCACCTGCTTCTGCGCGACACCATCGAAGGTGGGGTTGTTACCGACCGAGATGGCCGCCGGGTAGCGAGTTCCGGCATCCGTCAACCAGCCGGCGTAAACGCCATCGGCGGGAATGAGCCCGTCGGAATCGGCAGAGAGGTTCGCCGTGGGAAATCCCAATTCGCGGCCGCGCGCTGCGCCGTGCACGACAAGGCCCCGAACGGTTGGCAAGTGTCCGAGCAGATGGCCGGCAGCACTGACGTCGCCGAGACCGAGCAGTTCGCGAATCCAGGTCGATGACACGCGGCGTTCACCGTCTGGTTTGACGTCATCGATCATGCGCACCTCGTAGCCAAATTCGGCGCCGAGCTCGCGGAGCAGTGCAACGTCTCCTGCCCCCTTGAACCCGAACCGAAAGTCTCGCCCAACCAGCACAAAGCGCGAGTGCAGGGCCTTGACCAGAATGCGCTCAATAAATTCACGCGGCGGCAGGTTCGACAGGGCACGGTCGAACTTCAGCAGCAAGGTGGCATCGACACCGGTCTCGGCGATCAGGTCGAGCTTCTGCTCCGCGCCGACCAGCGTGCTCGGGCAGTTCTCTGGCGAGAGCAGAGCGAGCGGATGCCGGTCAAAGGTCACGACGACGGCCGCCAGTGATTCCTTCTCGGCTAGGCCCTGCAATTCGGCGATCACGGCCCGGTGCCCGGCATGAACCCCGTCGAACTTGCCGATGCTCACGGCCGATGCCGGCCAGTCGCGCGGCACGGCTTCAACTCCGTAGAAGGTCTTCATGCGCGGCTCACGAGCGCGGCGCGGGCAACAGGATGGCGCATCAGCCACCACATGCCGAGTAGCGGCAGCACGAGCGGAACGAATCCGTAGCCCTGACCGTAAACCGACCAGACGGTTTTGTGTTGAAACAGGGCTGGGTCGACGAGGCTCAGAGTGCCGACGACCAAAACGCCGAGCAGTTCAAATCCAATCGTGGCCCAGGCGATGCGATACCAGAGGGTGTTGCGCTTGATCAGGGCAAGCGTCGCAACAATGTAGACGACGGCGGCGAGGGCCGACAACGAGTAGGCCAGCGGTGCATCATCGAACTCGGAAGCAATCTGTACGAAGGAGCGACCGGTGGCGGCCAGAGCCAGCACACCATAGACGGCGATGAGGAGTCGACCGATGCCGCTCACCCGGCTGGAGGGAGTTGGTGTCTCGGTCTGGGATTCTGTCATCGCTCTGTCGTCGTCATAGCTCACTCGTCATCATTGCTCGTTAATTATTGCAGCATCCGTCGCACAGCTAGAACCGAGTCAGCGACCCTGCACGTTCCAGATCTGGTTCATGCGGTACAGCATGACCGCCACCGACAGACAGGTGACACCGAGAATGACGGTGCTCCACCGATTGCGTTCCACCAGCGCCCAAAAGCCGGCCGCGACCGGCAGCGCAATGGCGCTGACCAGGTACGTGTAGAACTCAAGCAGGCTGCCGGTGGCGTCGTTGCCGGCCCAGGGCGCCGCGATCGCGGCGGCGAGCTGCACGATGAGCAAAAGTTCAACGAGTGCGGGCGCGCCCATGGTGAGGTCGGTGGGTTTGCGACCGAGCAGGCCGAGAATGAGGCAGAGCACGCCGCCAGGCACGGCAATGGCCAGTTGCAGCCAAGTGAACCATTCGATCATGAGGCCTGTTTCGGTTCGGTGGCTGCTGCCGGCTCATCCGGCGGAAAGTTCAACAGGGACTTCGCTTGATTGCCGCGGTACTCCACCAGCCCGATCAAGGTGCCGTCGGGGGCGATCGCGGCCACGGGTCCGATGCGGGTGACATCCTTCTCTACCGTGATGCGTTTGCCGTGCCCGAGATCGATCGCCTGCTCTGCGGACAGATCGAGGCGGGGAAGCAGCCGGGTGGCGGCATCCGTTGGTGAAATGAGGTTGGCGTCGACGTCGACCCGCTCGAGCGTTGCGGCATTCTCGATGCGAAACGGGCCGATGCGGGTGCGTCGCAGACTCGTGAGGTGGCCGCCGACGCCGAGGGCGACACCGAGATCGCGGGCCAGGGCCCGAATGTAGGTACCAGAGGCACATTCAACGCGCACCTCCAGGTCGAGAAAACCGTCTCCCGCCGTGCTCGCGAGCAGTTCGAACACGCTGACCGTGACCGGGCGGGAGGGTAACTGCACATCTTCGCCGGCGCGCACACGGGCGTAGGCACGTTGGCCGTCGATTTTGATCGCACTGACGGCACTCGGTTGCTGGCTGATATCACCGGTAAGGTCTTCGATGCCGGATGCCACAGCGGCGGGAGCGATAGCGGCAACCTGCCCGGCCGAGGCGTGGGTGAGTTCCTCCCCCTCAGCGTCATCGGTCGTGGTGGACTGACCGAGGCGAATGGTTGCGAGGTATTCCTTATCGAGGCCGACGACGTAGGTGAGCAGCCGGGTCGAGCTGTTGACGCCGAGCACCAGCAGGCCGGTGGCCATCGGATCGAGGGTGCCGGCGTGGCCGACCTTGCGGGTGCCGGCGAGGCGGCGAGTTCTGGCTACGACGTCATGGCTGGTCCAACCTTGGGCCTTGTCAATGAGTAGAAGGCCGCTGGTCACTCCCTGAGGGTATCAGCGTTGGACCTCGCCAGTGGCACAGGCAATCTAGGCTGGGGTCATGCAAATTGCTGTGATCGGAGCTGGCGCCCTGGGGGGCGCATTCGCGACCCTGCTCGCCCAGGCTGGGCACGATCTCACGATCACTGCCCGCGAGGTGGCCCGGTCGCTCATTCGAGAAAACGGAATCCGACTCACCGGAGGCTACGGTGATGCGCAATGCCGCGTGCCGGTGCGTGAAATTTTGACCGAAATTCCGGATTTGACGCTCGTCTGCACCAAGGCCCATGACGCCGCGGCCGCCATTGCCGAGAATGCGGACATTCTCGACGGGTCACCGGTGATCGTCGTGCAGAACGGTCTCGACGGTGTCACGATCGCTCGGGAGCTACTGCCCCAGTCGGAATGTTTCGGTCTCCTTACCCTCATCGCAGCCCATTACATCGGTCCGGGGAGGGTGCGAGTCACGACCGCAGCTTCGAGTTACCTCGGTCGCGGCGACGGCGGCGCGGATGCTGCCACCCGGCGCTGGCAAGCCGTGCTTGACGCTGCGTTCCCCACGATCGCCGCCGACAATTTTGCCGGCGCGCAGTGGACCAAACTTGTCATCAATATGCTCAATGCCCTACCGGCGATCACCGGCCTCAGCGTTCAAGCCGTCATCAAGGAGGCACCGTTACGGCGAATTTTGACCGAGAGCATGCAGGAAACGGTACAGGTGGGTCAGGCCCGCAACGTCACCTTCGCACCTTTGCAATCGCTGAGCGATCGCAGCCTGGGTCTTTTCGCACGGTTGCCGGTGACCCTTGGTCAGACGTTGCCGCTTCGAATGGGAGTGAAGATGGGGCCGGTGGCCAACCTAGGCTCGACCTTGCAGAGCATCAAGCGCGCGCAACCGACCGAAATCGACCACCTCAACGGCGTGGTCGTGCGCGAGGCCGCGCGGGCCGGCATGTCGGCGCCGGTCAACGCGCTGCTGACCGAGCTGGTGCACGAGATTGAAGTCACCCGTTCTTTTCTGACCCCGGCCGAGGTGGTGGCGCGGTTCGATGCCCTCGCCGGCAGCCGCTAAGTCGTTCAGCCGACTGCCCGACACAACGAATACTCAGCACCGGTCGGTTAGCACCCGCCGCGGAGCCCCGGCCTGCGTGTTGTCGATGACCGCGGAGACGACATCCCGCGGATTCGTCTCGGCGAGGTAGAGCCGGTCTGGTTCGCTCTCGGGTTCGCTCTCGAGCAGCACGCTGTACAGCCACAGTCCGTGGAGTTCCGGCCGATTGATGTAATTGCCGTCAATAATGAGGGTGGCGTCGGCCGGCGCGGTCTGCCAGGTCGGTTCGATCCAGGCGTCGCGGTCTGGGTCGAAGTGCTCGGTCACGAATCCGATGCTGCCGCCCATGCGAAAGGGCTCGACCAGCACACGGCGCAGGGCGGAGTAGTCGTAGCCGACCCGGTACAGCCGCTCGGGTGAAGCGGGTGTCTCGGACGTCTCGGACGCGAGCAGTTGCTGCGCGGCGCGTGAGAGCTGAAAATTGCGCAGGCTGGCCCGAAACAGGTGCCTGTCTTGTTCGCGCAACACGGCGGCGAGGTCATCGGCGAACGCAACGCGACCGGACGCATCCGTTCCATCGATGGCAATGATTGTGCGACCGCGGCCGTAGTTGTGCACAATTTCGGCGGCGAGGGCGCGAAGAAAATCGATGCGGGGCGTGGAAACGAGCTTCATGATTCGAGCCTAGATTAGAACGAATGAACGTTGCACCCTCGAATCGAACGGCCGCCGGTGTCAGCGGCGCACTCAACGCCTGGTTTCTCGCCAACGCCAGGGACCTACCCTGGCGCCGAGAAGGATTCGGCGCCTGGGGCATTCTGGTGAGCGAATTTATGCTGCAGCAGACGCCGGTGAGCCGGGTCATTCCCCGGCTCGAGGAGTGGCTAGCGCGCTGGCCGACGGCGGCCGACCTCGCCGCGGTGCCGCCGAGCGAGGCCGTGCGAGCCTGGGCGAGTCTTGGGTACCCGAGGCGCGCGCTCTGGTTGCACGCGGCCGCCGTGCAAATCACCGAGCTTCACAACGGAGTCGTACCATCTGACATCGACGACCTGCTGGCCTTGACCGGGATCGGCGACTACACGGCGCGGGCGGTGGCCGCGTTCGCATATGGCCACCGGCATCCGGTCGTCGACACCAACACGCGCCGGGTGATTGCTCGCGCGATCACCGGCGCCGGCGAACCGCTGCCGCCCAGTCGAGCACGTGACCTGGACGCGATGGGTGAGCTGCTGCCGGAGAGCGTGCACGAAGCTGCTTTGTTCAATGCTGCCATCATGGAGCTTGGCGCCGTCGTCTGCACGAGCCGCAGCCCGCACTGCGATATATGCCCGATTCAGAATACGTGCGCCTGGCGCGCCGCGGACTACCCCGAGTACACCGGCACGCGCAAAACCGTGCAGAAGAAGTTCGAGGGCAGCGACCGGCAGGTACGCGGCCTGATCATGGCCGAGTTGCGCTCCACCCACCGCGCCGTGACGGATGCCGAGATCGCCTCGCTCTGGCCCGATTCGGCGCAATTGCAGCGCGCGCTCGCCAGTCTAGTCAGCGACGGTCTGGCCATCGGGTCGCCCATCGGCTACACCCTCCCGGACGGATCGTCATGAGCATCGGACTAATCTGGGCGCAGAGCCGCGGCGGCGTGATCGGAACCGACGGCGGCCTACCCTGGCACCTTCCCGAGGACCTGGCACATTTTCGTGCCGTCACCCAGGGGGGCGTCGTCATCATGGGCCGGCGCACCTGGGACGCTCTGCCCGAGCGCTTTCGTCCGCTGCCGGGGCGACACAACATCGTGATTACGCGCCAACCGGCCTGGGCCGCGCGCGGGGCATCCGCTGTGCACAGTCTCGGCGATGCACGCGCACTCACGACAGGACCCCTGTGGGTGATCGGCGGTGCCGAGATCTTTCGCCTCGCGCTGCCCTTCGCGGCCACCCTTGAGGTGACCGAGATCGACGCCGAGATAGTCGGTGACACGCTCGCGCCCGTCATCACCGCCGACTGGGCCCGCGTTGACACCGACCCAACCAGCGGATGGCTCCGCTCCAGCACCGCCCTGCAGTACCGTTTCGTGCGCTACCAGCTGGCCGTCGGCATCCGCTCGCCGCACGCTGCCGCACCACCAGCACCAGCACCGTAAACCCGCCGCCTTAAACCGAACGGGCCCGTGCCGGAAAGCGGGCCCCTGATAGATCGTGGGCACAGTTTCCGAGCCCGGGCCCGGTCGAAGGTGGTTCTAGTGCTTGGCGGTGCTCTCGTGGTCGGGATTATCGAGTTCGTCGGAATCGTCCGAGTCAGTCGAATCGTCGGCCTCGGTTGAATCGTCGGCGTCGTCGGAATCGTCGTCTTCGAGGTTGTAATCGCGCGGCTTCTTGTACGGGTCGGCGTCGCCGGCGTAGGTTGCCGTGCCCTTATTGTCTTCGGTCGCGGTGTCGCGGTCGTGTGCCTCGCGCAGCAGGTCGTCGATCAGCGCTGCGTTCTCCGGGATACCGTCGGCGATGAACTCGATCGACGGGGTGAGCCGCGCCGTGATGTTCTTGCCGACCTCGCTGCGCATCAGCCCGGTTGCAGCCTTGAGCGCTGCTGCGCTATCGGTACGCTCCTCGATCGAGCCGTAAACCGTGTAGAACACCGAGGCGTGCTGCAGATCCCCGGTGACCTTCACATCGGTGATCGTCACGAACCCTAGCCTCGGATCGCGCAGACCGCGTTCCAGCCGCTTGGCAATGATGACCTTAATGCGGTCCGCCATCTTTCTGGCGCGTTCCGGATCTGCCATGACTTACTCCTTGTTAGCGGGCGCCGAAGCGCCCGGTTCTTCTGTACTTTTCACCGTATTAAACGGATGCTGCCTACCAGCTGAGGGTCGCAGCAAATTCCCCCCGCAGTTAATATGCACAGCAGGGAATCGGGGTAGGGGTCCCCGCTCTTTCCTTTTCGGGAAGAAATTTGCGAAGAGCCGACCCAATGCCGTGGTCGGATCCCCTCGCGGAGACCCAACCTAATGCGGAAGTCGGACCTCGTGAGAAGCCCGACCCCCAAAACCAACGCTAGACGCGCGGCTTTTCCTTCATTTCGATGGTCTCAATCTCATCGCCAATTCGGATGTCGTTGAACTTGCCCAGTCCGATACCACACTCGAAGTCCGTCCGGACCTCGGTGACATCGTCCTTGAAGCGGCGCAGCGACTCGATGCCCAGGTTGTCTCCCACCACGATGCCCTCGCGAATAACGCGAGCCTTGGCATTTCGGGTGATGGTACCGGAGCGCACGATGACACCGGCGACGTTTCCGAACTTCGACGAGCTGAAAACCTCGCGAATTTCGGCGATACCACTCTGAACCTCTTCGTACTCGGGCTTGAGCATTCCCTTGAGGGAATTCTCGATGTCCTCGAGGGCGGAGTAGATGACGGAGTAGAAGCGCACGTCGACGCCTTCGCGAGCAGCACGCTCGCGGGCCTTCGTGTCTGGACGAACGTTGAACCCGATGATGATGGCGTTGTCGACGGTGGCGAGGTTGACGTCGCTCTCCGTGACAGCGCCGACACCACGGTGGATGATGCGCAGCTGAACCGAGTCGTCGACCTCGATCTTAAGCAGTGACTCTTCCAGGGCCTCAACGGCACCGGAAACGTCACCCTTGATGATGAGGTTGAGCGACTCGACCTTGCCCTCTTCGAGGGCACGGGTGAAGTCTTCGAGGCTGATGCGCTTGCGGGCCTTGGCCAGCAGTGCGTTGCGCTCGGCGGCTTCACGCTTCTCGGCGATCTGACGGGCGGTGCGGTCTTCCTCGATGACGAGGAAAGTGTCACCGGCGCGGGGAACGCTCGACAGACCCTGCACCTGAACCGCGCGGGACGGCGTGGCAGCGAGAACGGCAACACCGTTTTCGTCGGCCATCGCACGAACGCGGCCGTAAGCCGTTCCGGCGACGATGGAGTCTCCGACCTTCAGCGTTCCGGACTGGATGAGTACGGTTGCCACCGCGCCGCGGCCCTTGTCGAGGCGAGCCTCGATGGCGACACCACGGGCATCCTTATTCGGGTTGGAGCGCATGTCGAGTGCGGCATCGGCAACCAGGAGCACGGCGTCAAGAATTTCCTTGATACCGGTCTTGTTTTTGGCCGACACGTCGACGAACATGACGTCTCCGCCATACTCTTCGGCGACGAGACCGAATTCGGTGAGCTGCTGACGAACCTTCTGCGGGTTAGCCCCTGGCTTGTCAATCTTGTTCACCGCGACCACGATCGGCACGTTGGCGGCCTGCGCGTGGTTGAGTGCCTCAATCGTCTGCGGCATGATGCCGTCGTCGGCGGCGACCACGAGGATGGCGATATCGGTGACCTGCGCACCACGAGCACGCATGGCGGTGAACGCCTCGTGGCCCGGTGTGTCAATGAAGGTCATGGCACGGTCGATGCCCTCGTGCTCGGTGATGATCTGGTACGCACCAATGTGCTGCGTGATTCCACCGGCCTCACCCTCGGCGACCTTGGCGTTACGGATCGCGTCAAGAAGCGCGGTCTTACCATGGTCGACGTGGCCCATGACGGTGACGACGGGAGGACGAATCTCGAGGTCTTCGTCGGTTTCGTCTTCAAGCTCTTGATCGATGTCGATGTCGAACCCGAGCAGCAGCTCACGGTCTTCGTCATCGGGCGACACCATCTGAATCTTGTAGCCGAGCTCGCTACCGAGTACGTCAAACGTGGCCTCGTCGAGTGACTCCGTTGCCGTGGCCATTTCACCGAGGTGGAACAGTACGGTAACGAGGTTTCCGGGGCTCGCGTCAATCTTGTCGGCGAAGTCGGTGATGGATGCTCCGCGACGCAGGCGAACAACGGTTCCACCGTCGCCGCGGGGTACTGATACTCCACCCAGCGACGGGGCCTCGCGCAGCTCGAACTCTGCTCTCTTCGTACGCTTGGACTTGCGCGCCTTGTTCTTGCCACCACCGCGACCGAAGGCACCGGCTGTGCCGCCACCCGGTCCGCGACCGCGACCAGCTCCACCGCCACCACCGGCAGGGCGAGGCGGGCCGAAGCCGGGAGCTCCGGCTGGAGCGCCGGGACGAGTGAATCCGGGGCGTGCTGCGCCGGCTCCACCCGGTGCACCACCTGGGCGCTGGAAGGCACCTGGACGCTGACCAAAACCGGTCGGGCGTGCGGCCTGGCCGGGTCCACCGGGACGCGGGGCACCCGGACGAGGTGCCGGAGGGCGCGGAATGTTGCTCGGAGTGGGTGCCGCCGGGCGCTGACCCATGCCCTGCGCGCTCGCGAACGGGTTGTTCCCCGGACGCGGCGGCTGAGCTGGGCGCTGACCCATGCCCTGATTGCTGGCGAACGGGTTGTTACCGGGGCGCGCAGCTCCGGGGCGCGGCATACCGGGCTTGACCGGCGTAGCCGATCCTGCCGTGGCCTTTGCATCGGGGGTGTCGGTGCTCGGCTTGTCTGCGGCCTCGGCGGCGGCAGCCATGTCGGCAGCAGCAACCTTCTGCGCTACCGCGGCTTTCTCGGCGGCTTGGGCCTGACGCTCTGCAACGGTGAGTGGTGCGACCGGAACGGGCGCAGCATCCGCTGTCTGGGCAGCCTCGACGACGACAGGGGCGACCGGTTCGATTGTTGGGGGCTTGGGGCCAGGGCGAGCGCCCGGTTTGGCACCGTGGCTCGGACGAGCCGGCGTTGCCGTTGTAGCAGCGCCAGCGGAGGGCGCTGGCGTTGAAGCCTTAGCCGCTGCGCTTTCCGCTTGCAGGGCCGCGCGAAGGCGACGCGCTACCGGCGGTTCAACACTGGAAGACGGTCCCTTGACGAACTCGCCCATTTCTTTCAATTTAGCAAGGGCTACCTTGCTGTCGACTCCGAGTTCGGTAGCGATCTCGTGTACGCGTGGTTTCGCAGCCACAATTCTCCTGTTCCGGGCCTGCACCCGGAAAGGGGCAGACCGTTAGTAACGGACGGGTCTCATTTCGAGCCGCTCATTAGTTATCCATAAGCCAATTCAGCCTGTTCTCTAGTTGTTTCGCGTCCAGTGACCCGGTCACGCGAAAGGCACGCCCAAAAGCGTGTCGCCTTACGGCATCCTGAAAGCACGCTTCACGGGCATGCAGCCACGCACCTCTACCGGGCATTGTGGCGGTTTCATCCACCACAACCTCTGATTTCCCAGCAACGATCCGCAAAAGTGAGGATCGAGGGGCGCGCGAACGGCAGCCAATACACGTTCTAACGGAGTCCATCGTACCCCCTATTCGGCATCCTCCAGAATGCTGTCTGGCTGAATGTCGATTTTCGCACCGGTCAGCTTGGCCGCGAGGCGGGCATTTTGACCCTCTTTGCCGATCGCGAGGGACAGCTGGTAGTCGGGAACGAGGGCACGCACAGCCTTGATCGACTCGTCGATCACGTAGGCACTGGTCACCTTGGCCGGCGACAGGGCGCTCGCAACGAAGGTTGCGAGGTCGGGCGAGAAGTCGACGATGTCGATCTTTTCGTTGTTGAGTTCAACGGTCACGGCGCGTACGCGCTGGCCGAGTTCGCCGATGCAGGCGCCCTTGGCGTTGACGCCGGGCTCTGTGGCGCGCACGGCAATCTTGGTGCGGTGGCCGGCTTCGCGGGCGAGCGAGACGATCTCGACGACTCCGCTGGCGATCTCTGGCACCTCGAGTGCAAACAGCTTGCGAACGAGCGACGGGTGGGTGCGCGACACGGTGATCTGCGGTCCCTTGAGTCCGCGACCGACGGCAGTGACGAACACGCGAATGCGCGCGCCGTGCACGTAGCTTTCGGTGGGAACCTGCTCCTCGGGGGGCATGATCGCTTCGATGGTGCCGAGGTCGACGTGAATCATGCGGGGGTTCGGACCCTGCTGAATGATTCCAGCAACAATGTCACCCTCACGGCCCTTGAACTCGCCAAGCACCGCGTCGTCGGCCAGGTCGCGCAGACGCTGGTTGATGACCTGCTTGGCAGCGAAGGCCGCGATACGGCCGAAGTCGGTCGGGTTGTCAATGGCTTCGCCGATAACGTTGCCGTCTTCGTCGTGCTCGGGAATATAAATGTCCACGTGGCCCGATTTGCGGTCGAGAACAACGCGCGCTTCGGGGACTTCCTGGATATCGTGCTTGGCTTCAGCAATTTTCGACGCTTCAAGCTTGGTCACATCTTGCTGGATGTGCTTGACATAGGCGGTCAGAATTGCCTGTTCAATGATTTGTACGAGTTCCTCAAAGGGAATCTCTTTTTCGCGCTCCAGTAGCCGCAAAACACTGAGGTCGATGTCCATGGCCGGCCTCCTCTACGTACGATCTAGTCGCATGATCTTGCCGCCGCGAAACCGCGCAGCGGGCTGGATACTACGGTACCTGAATCTGCGGCGTCCCATCACCCACTTGGCTCGGTGAAGCGGGGTCGATAAGAACGGATGCTGCCGGCTCGGCCAGCCGGCAGCATCCGTTCTGAGAATTACGGCTCAGGCGAAGTGCTTGGCGACGTCGGCGACGTCGACCTGCTCACGGTCGCCGGTGCGGCGGTTCCACAGTTCGACGATGCCGTCGGCGGCTCCCCGGCCGACGATGACGATCCACGGCACGCCGATGAGCTCCGCGTCGCCGAACTTGACACCGGGCGAGACCTTGCGGCGATCGTCATAGAGCACCTCGCGGCCGGTAGCCTCGATCGCGGCGACAACGGCCTCTGACGTGTCGAAGACGATCTCATCGCGCCCGGTGGCGATCACGTGCACGTCGAACGGGGTGACCGATTCGGGCCAGATCAGACCCTTTGCGTCGTTGTTGAGTTCGGCGATGACCGCAAGAATGCGGGTCACGCCGATGCCGTATGAGCCCATCGTGACGGTGACCAGCTTGCCGTTCTCATCGAGAACCTTCAGACCGAGCACCTCGGCGTACTTGCGGCCGAGCTGAAACACGTGCCCAATTTCCATGCCACGAATGAGTTCGACAGGGCCCGAGCCGTCGGGAGCCGGGTCGCCGGCGCGCACGTCGGAGGCCTCGACCACGTCGTCGATGGCGAAGTCACGGCCGGCGACGAGGCCGAACACGTGACGGTTATCTTCGTTGGCTCCGGTGATCCACTCGGTACCGGCGACCACGCGCGGGTCGACCAGAAAACGGATGCCGGTGGTCGACACCGTGCCGAGCACTGCGCCGGCCGCCCCCCACGGCCCGATATAGCCCTTGACCAGGCCGGGGTTCTTGGTGAAGTCACCCTCGTTGGCGGCCTCCACCTCGGCGGGGGCGAAGGCGACCTCGACGCGCTTGAGGTCGACCTCGCGGTCGCCGGGAACGCCGATCGCGATGAGTTCACGGGTGCCGTCCAGGCTCGTCAGGGCGAGCACGACGTTCTTGAGCGTGTCGGCCGCTGTCCACTCGCGGCCATCGAGGCGGGGGTGCTCGGCGTTGGCCTTGTCGACCAGTGTCTGAATAGTCGGGGTGTTCGGGGTGTCGAAGACCTGCGCGGCAGGCAGATTAGTGAAGTCTTTGTCGGCCGGAACGAGGGTGCGAAACGCCTCGATGTTGGCCGCGTAGCCGCTGGCGCTGCGCACGAAGGTGTCTTCACCGACAGCGGTGGGGTGCAAGAACTCTTCGCTCTTGGAGCCACCCATTGCGCCGGCATCCGCTTTCACGATCTCATAGTCGAGACCGAAGCGGTTGAAGATGCGCTCGTAGGCGTCGCGCTGCTGTTGGTAGCTGACGTCGAGGCCGGCGTCGGTGTAGTCAAAGGAGTAGGCGTCCTTCATGGTGAATTCACGGCCGCGCAGCAGTCCGCCGCGCGAGCGTGCCTCGTCGCGGTACTTGTCCTGAATCTGATAAATCGACAGCGGCAGGTCTTTATAGCTGCTGTACAGGTCTTTGACGAGTAGTGCAAAGACCTCTTCGTGGGTCGGTGCCAGCAGCATGTCCGAGCCCTTGCGGTCCTTCAGGCGAAACAGTCCTTCGCCGTATTCGTCCCAGCGGCCGGTCAATTCGTAGGGCTCGCGCGGCAGCAGCGCCGGAAAGTGCACCTCGTGCGCGCCGGCAGCGGTCATCTCTTCACGGATGATGCGCTCCACTTTGGCCTTCACCCGCAGGCCGAGCGGCAGCCAAGCGAAAATACCCGGAGCCTGGCGACGGATGTAGCCCGCCCGCACGAGCAGGCGGTGGCTGGTCACCTCCGCGTCGGAGGGATCTTCGCGAAGAGTACGGAGGAAGTAGTTGGAGAGACGTGTAGGCACCCGTCTACCTTACGCGGGCGCCCATATCGCATCAAGGCGAATCACGGACGGCGGTTCAATATCGCTTTGAGCCGCAAATTCAACGACAAACCGAGGGATTAGGCAGATTCACAGTATTTCGCTATGCTCATGCCCGAGCCTCACAAGTTGAGGAAAATTTAGCTTTGATCTGGCAATTTAAGAGTCCGGCAAGGAGAACCCGAAATTAAGCCACTCAGCCGAGTGGCCGATTCGCAAAGGCCTCAGGGAGCATAACCGTGCCATTCAGAGCTACTTTCCTCGCGCGCACAGCGACCATATTCGCGCAAGGCGTTGTCCTCACCTTCGGGCTGATCCCCCTTGCCACCGCACCCGTCGACATTCGTGCAGCAGCCGAGCCAGTAAATCTCGTTTCCAATCCGTCATTGGAGCAGGGCGAACCTTGGCCGACGTGTTTCTCTCCAGCGGGTTGGGGCACTGAAGCCTCCTGGTCGCTTATCGCAGGCCCAACGGGCGGCCGCGCGGTCTCAGTATCCGTGAACAACTACGTGTCCGGAGATCAGAAACTGCTCCAGACAGAGACGGACGCGTGCGCGCCCGCTGTCACACCCGGACAGACCTACCGGCTCGGCATTTGGCATAAGTCCACACCGCAAGGGGCGCTGACTGTTTTTCGACACACCGCAGACGGCTGGTTCTATTGGGGCGACTTGGGCGCGGTGCCCGCGAGCCCGTCGTGGGTCGAGGCTGCGGCGACAACGCCCGTCATACCACCAGGAACCGACCGCATCGTCTTCGGAATCTCACTGTCGGCCAACGGGACTCTAGCCACTGACGATTACTCCCTCACGCAAGTAAGCGAAACACCGCGACCCACAAACGAACTCATCGTCAATGGATCCCTCGCCGAGGGCGCCACGACCCCAGACTGTTTCTTCACGGCCGGATGGGGGGACAGGGCGGTTTCCCAAGGATTCGACGCAGATAGTCCAACGGCGTTGCCAACGGGTTCCCGCTCCTACCGCATTAGCGTCTCCAACCTGATTTCCGGCGACGCCAAGCTGCTGCAATCGGAGGCCCCAGGATGCGCCCCGTCGGTCGTCGCAGGTGTCGGCTACCAGATCTCGGTCGATTACAAGTCGACCTCGACGGGGAACGGTCTCACGGTCTTCAAACACACGACCGCCGGCTGGTCGTACTGGACGGAGCTCGACACATTTCCCGCAAGCACGGAGTGGACAACGGCACGCGCACCCCTGCCGTTGATTCCTTCCGGAGTGGACCGGGTGGCCTTCGGCCTCTCTATTTCTTCGAACGGCACGCTTCTCACCACGAACTACTCCATGACTTCGCTGGCCACGGTGCCTCCACCAGATAGCACGGACCCGCCGACCACGGGCCCCGCCGCAGTGGGGAGCTGGCGGGTTCTCGACGTTGACATGCCCTTGCGCACCGTCCATACGACGCTGCTGCACGATGGCCGACTTCTCCTCATCGCTGGGAGCGGGAATGACGGCGCTCAATTCGCGGCGGGCACATTCCGTGCAGTCGTGTGGTCGCCCGACACCAACGTGTACACCGAAGTCCCCGCGCCATATGACATGTTCTGCGCCGGACACGTGACCCTCTCCGACGGCAAGGTACTCATCGCCGGCGGTACCCTGGCCTATCCCCAGCAGGATCAGGGACCGAACACGTTCAAGGGATCGAACAAAAGCTACTACTTCGATCCGAGTGATGACCAGTTCCATCGCCTATCCGACATGGCCGGTGCGCACTGGTATCCGACCCTCACGAAGCTCGGTGACGGTGACGTGTGGTCCGCCGGCGGCCTCGACGAAAAGGCAGAGGGCACGGTACTCACCGAGATGTTCGACTCCTCCCAAATGAAATGGCTCCCCATAGGCCAAGTTCCCCAGACCTGGAGTTTCTGGGGCACATACCCGCACATGTATCTACTGGACGACGGGATGCTGTTTTATTCCGGTGGCCACACCTTCGGAAATGGTCTGCCGGGAACGGGCGCGGCCCTCTATGATTGGCGCACCGCTCAGATTTGGGATTTACCGGGATTACGTCAGAAAGATCTCCGCGACCAGGCCGGTTCCGTACTGCTTCCACCCGCCCAAGACCAGAAGGTCATGATCGTCGGCGGGGGTAACTCGGACACGAACAATGCCGCAACCAGCACGGTCGACATCATCGAACTTTCCAAGACCGCTCCGGCGTATCAAGCGGGACCGGATTTGCCCGGCCCTGGCAAGATGTACGTCAACCTGGTTTCCCTCCCGGATCGCACCGTTCTGGCGGCGGACGGCGCTAAGTACAACCGTTCGGACAACGTCAACACCGCGGCGATCTATGACCCCGAGGCCGGGCTCTGGAAGTCCATCGAGGGCGATCCGATTGGTCGCAACTATCATTCGAGCGCCACCCTGCTGCCCGATGGTCGAGTCGTCGTCTTGGGTTCCAATCCCGTTGACAACAGCTTTGAGTTGAAGATCTCGGTGTACAGCCCCCCGTATCTGTACAAGGGCGAACGACCCACAGCCTCCGGCATGCCCACCGCCGCCCAATACGGCGATTCGTTCCCCATTACGGTAACCGGTGACGTGGTATCGGCCAGTCTGACGGCACCCATGTCGCCAACGCACCAGACCGACACGAATGCGCGTCTGGTGGACTTGCCCATCGCTGGCACTGGAAGTTCGCGGGTCGTGCAAATACCCGCCAACCCCAACCTTCTACCCCCAGGCCCTTACCTATTAACCGTCTTGGACAGCAATGGCGTGCCTAGCACGGCAGATTGGATATGGGTCTCATAACATGAAAAATCCAAAACGTCATTCCCGGCTGAAAATCGTCGTCAGCGTTGCACTGCTGACCGGAGCCTCCTTGGCCGCTGGGGGTGCTGTCATCGCCCAACCGTGGGATGCATCCGCGGTCCAAGTTTCCGCGCAACAGTTGGGCATCAAACCTTCGCAGAAACCGGTTGCACTCAAGCTGAAGGACGCGAAGGTGTCCGGGCTTGGCGAACACAAAGAAACCCCCCTTGCGGAGAGCGCATCGCGGGGGAAGCCCAAGGCCCGGGATCCGAAGACGCTGCCGGGGAAGCGCCCCGCTATCGACCCCGCGAAAGAGTTGGAAAAACTCTCAACTTCCCTCGGCGGCTGTCTCCGTGAATACGGGTCGGCAGGACAGTGCCTGCCAACGATTCCACCGAGCCAGGCCGCGCACGTAAAGGAGATGATCGATGCTGGCTTGAACCCGCATTCAATGCCCCACACCTGGACCTGCTTAGAGGTTCGCCAGTATTTCCCCGAGGGCATCGAGATCCGACAGAAGAAAACCGACCCGCAACGCCTCGACGGCGACCGGGATGGAATCGGCTGCTCAGTTCACGACTGACCTCGGCGCCGGCAACTCGGGCTGAACTTACTTTAGAGCTCCCCCGCTCCCCAACTCGTTCTTTCAGGTTCCAACCGAGAGAGGTTCACCGTGCTCATTACTGCCGCCCACATCGCCGTCCTGATCATCACCGCCTGCCTGGTCCTGCTCGCTTGCTCGACACTGTTCCTGTCCACCTACGCCTGGTGGAGCCCTGATCATCGGAGCAGGACCGGGTACCCCGACATCTTGCCCGAGAACGAGCACAGCTTCTCGCTCATCATGCCCTGTCGAACCGAGCGGGAAGAGGTGATGCGGGCCACCCTCGGGCGGCTTCTGGAGCAGACTCATTCCCGGGTCGAGGTGATCATATCAGTCGGCGACGACGACGACGACACGGTGGCAGTCGCGCAGGCCCTGGCGAAGGAGCACCCGGATAGAGTGCGGGTGAGCATCGACAGCAATGCGGTCAAGAACAAGCCACGGCAGCTCAATACGGCGCTGAAGCTTTGCCGCAACGACATCGTCGGCATCTTCGATGCCGAATCAATTGCTGCTCCGGACCTGCTCGCCCATATCGACAGTGTCTTCCAGCATCGGCACGCCGACGTCGTGCAGGGTGCCGTGCAGTTGGTCAACTTCAGCGACAGCTGGTATTCGCTGCGCAACTGCCTGGAGTATTTCATTTGGTTTCGCTCGCGCCTCCACGCCCACGCGAAGAGCGGCTTCATCCCGCTCGGCGGCAATACGGTCTTCGTCAAGCGCGAACTGCTTGTCTCCGTGGGTGGCTGGGACGGCGACTGTCTCGCCGAGGACTGCGACCTGGGAGTCCGCCTGTCGGTACTCAGGCGGCGCATTGTCGTCGCGTACTCGCCCGACCTGGTAACCAGGGAGGAAACTCCCGACTCCGTGGCCTCACTCATCCGGCAACGCACCCGCTGGTCCCTTGGCTTCATGCAGGTCTACGCGAAGGGGGATTGGCGCCGAATGCCGACCGGCGTTCAGCGATTGAATGCCTGGTGGACGCTGACCCAACAGCATTTCATGGCCCTGGCTGGAGTGCTGATCCCGATCTCCATCACGCTGGCCCTCTTCGCCAAGTTCCCTCTTCCGATCACCATGGCGACATTCCTCCCGCTAATCCCGACGATCGCGTTGTTCGCGCTCGAGATCTGCATGCTGCACGAATTCGGCAAGGACCACAATTTTCGGATTCGTCCGCGCGACTACCTACGTCTCCTTCTTGGCGCCCCTGCCTATCAGGTCCTCCTTGCGATCTCGGCGATCCGCGCTCTCGGCAAGTTCTACACCGGAGATTTCCGCTGGGACAAGACAGCCCATAACGGCGCCCACCTGAAGATGGCGAACGTTGAATTGGCGGAAGCACGATGAGTTCAGTTTTGACGCAGGAACCCGCGGCGCAACCCCGCTGGTCCATCGGGCGCCTGGCCCGCCCGGACACGGCAGCCGTTTCCGCGGTCGTCCTGGTCGCCAGCGCGGTGTTCTTCACGAATCTCACGGGTCTCGCGTACGCGGATGACGAGGGCACGTACACGGCCCAGGCGCTGAGCCTGAACGATGGCGACCTAGCCCCCTATACATATTGGTACGACCATCCTCCAGTCGGGTGGATCCAGTTAGCCATGCTCATCTGGATCCCCCGGTTATTTGGGCTGGGCGACGACATTGATATCGCCACGATGCGCTACGTCATCGCCCTGTACTTCGTGGCGAACGCGGTTCTGATCTACTTGATCGCTCGGAGGATCACGGTCACAAAAACGTTCGCCTTGCTGGGCGTCGCCGCTTTCATTTTCTCGCCGCTGTCGCTGAGCCTCGGACGCCAGATATTCCTGGATACGGTCGCACTGCCCTGGCTGCTTCTCGCCTTCTATCTCGTCCTGTCCCCGCGAATGGCCTTGTGGAACCACGCGGCCGCCGGGGGGAGCTTCGCGATTGCGGTGCTGTCGAAAGTCACGGCGGCCGTCATGGGACCGGCGCTCTTGGTCGCCCTCATTGACCGGCGCGCCTGGCAAGGGCGGATGTTCTCGGTGATGGGATTCCTCACCGTCGGCGCGCTTGTCCTCGCGTTTTACCCGCTCATGGCACTGCTCCGCGGCGAGCTGGTTTCAGGTGACGGGCACGTATCGCTCCAGGACGGACTGCTATACCAATTCACCGCACGCGAAGGCTCCGGCTATGTCTGGGAGGTTGGTTCGGCCCGATCAGAGCTGCTGGTCTCCTGGGCAGTCGGGGATGGATTCCTGATCGTGGGCGGAGCGATCGCGGCGGTACTCTGCCTCGCAAGCCGACGCACTCGGTGGGTGTCGGTCGCGGTGGGCAGCTTCTTTATGCCGGTGATAGTCGGAGAGGGCTACCTGCCCAGCATGTACATCGTCGCGGGAATCCCCTTCTTATGCATTGCCCTCGCCTCGGCCGCAGACCTGATGAGACGTGCCGCGCTCCGGGTCGCTCGAAACTGGCTGCCGAACCAGGCCCTCGTGACGCCCATCGTTCTGGTTGGGGTGACCTTGCTGCTATTGGTCCAGACACCGGTCCTCGGCTGGGTCGCGAAAGACCGCGAGTTGCTCAGCTCTGATCAGAATTCCGACTTCCGCGACACACTCGATTGGATGCGCTCACACGTTCCACGCGACGAGGTGGTCCTCACCCCTTACTCGATGTGGCACGACCTCGACTCGGAGGGGTGGGATGACAACTGGACGATGATCGTTCTTGAAAAGGCCGATCTCGACCCCGCTTTCAAGGTCCACCACCCGAGCGGGTGGAAAGAGATCGAGTGGATCATCGAGGGTCCGACCGTCCAATCGAACCTGGAAGTCCTCGGCCTGACCACGGCATCGACCGCGTTGCAGAACTCCGCGATCGTCCGCAGCTTCGGCCCTTGGAACATCCGTCGCGTGCAAGCTGATGCGATAGCCGCACCCTAATTCTCGATTGCCCAGCGTTGTCCACCTCCGCCCGAAAGAAGGTTTATATGCTCCTCACGGTCATCATCCCCACCTTCAATGAAGCCCCAAATATCCCCGAACTCGTGCGGCGGTTGGCGGTCGTTCTGGACCCTGACGACGCCGAGATCCTTTTCGTCGACGATTCCACCGACGATACCCCGACCGCCGTGCTGTCCGCCGCGGAATGGAGCGCCGTCCCTACGCGGCTCCTCCACCGTGATCAACCGATCGGTGGGCTCAGCGGCGCCGTCATCGAGGGCTTACGCGAGAGCACGAGCGCGTGGTGCCTGGTCATGGACGGAGATTTGCAGCATCCGCCGGAGATGATTCCTGCCCTGCTCGCAGCGGCCAGGGAGTCACAGGCGGATGTTGCCGTCGCCTCACGTTACTGCGGCGGCGGGGATAACACCGGGCTCAGCGGCTGGGCCCGCCGCTCGGTTTCGAGCATATCGACTACCTTGACCCGCGCCATGTTCCCTCGCCGCCTGCGGCACTGCACCGATCCGATGACGGGCTTCTTCGCGGTTCGCCGCGCTGCAGTAGACCTCGAACGGCTCCGTCCCAGAGGGTTCAAGATCCTGCTCGAGATCCTCGCTAGGCACGAGATCACGATCGTTGAGGAGCCCTTCGTCTTCGCTCAGCGCTTCGCGGGCCAGTCGAAGGCGGACCTGGCCCAGGGCATGCGTTTTCTGTCTCAACTGGCCGAGCTCCGGTTCGGCCGGATGTCGCGCTTTGCGATCATCGGAGCCTTCGGAGCGATCGCCAATCTCGCGATCATGGCCGGGCTCACCGCCGCGGGAATGTATTACGCCGCAGCCGCCACCGCCGCCGCCGCCGCGACCATCGTCGGCAATTTCTTCTTCCAGGAGCGGTTCGTCTTTCGCGAACTCCGAACCGAGAGCCGGTTGTTTTGGACCCGTTTCGGATCCTCGTTCGCGTTCAACGGAACGGAGGCCCTGATCAGACTGCCAATCCTCGTGATCTTGGTGGAGCACTTATTCATCCCGAACCTCATCGCCCAAGGCGCGACGATCGCCTGCGCATTTTTTGCGAGATTTGTGTTCCACGCCCAAGTGGTCTACCGGCCACGGGGTTCCGGCGCTTTCAGTGCGCAGGTCTCCTCCCTCGCCGCAACCCGTGTTTGGCCGACGCACCAACCGACCGCAAGAACGAAACTATGCGCGCCAACGGGCACGCCGACGACAAGTCCCGATGCGAGCTTTGTCGGACCAACGGGAACCGGTCAAGATCGACCTCATGGCACTGGTCGGGATTGATTATTTCCGTTGAAACGATCGACTCAGTCGGCCTAGCAGCCTGAACCCCAACACACGTAATGTGAGCGCATACCCCCAATATGGTCAAACCACCCAGGCGACAAATGAGCCATCGTGCTCAAACCGGGCTATACATTACAAGGTTGGTGCACCCGTGGCCAGCGTCTGCGACACTGGCTGATGATTTTAGGAGTACCCCTTTCAGCTAGTCATCCCCGGTATGTCGAGAACTTAATTCGCGCCGACGGTGACGGTGGGGTTGCCAAGCTCGGCTGCGGGCATCTCGGCGGCGAGACGATTGGCCTCTTCGATCAGAGTGGCCACGATCTCGGACTCTGGCACGGTCTTGATGACCTCACCGCGCACGAAGATCTGGCCCTTGCCGTTGCCGCTGGCGACACCGAGGTCGGCCTCGCGGGCCTCACCCGGCCCGTTCACGACGCAACCCATCACGGCAACACGCAGTGGCACTGTCATGCCCTCGAGCCCGTCGGTGACATCGTTGGCGAGCTTGTAGACATCCACTTGGGCCCGGCCGCAACTCGGGCAGGAGACAATCTCGAGCTTGCGCTCCCGCAGATTGAGCGACTGCAGAATCTGCAGGCCCACCTTGATCTCCTCAACCGGAGGGGCACTCAGCGACACCCGAATGGTGTCACCGATCCCCTCGCCGAGCAGCAGTCCGAACGCCGTTGCGCTCTTGATGGTCCCCTGAAAGCTCGGCCCGGCCTCGGTCACACCGAGGTGCAACGGCCAGTCGCCGCGCTCCGCCAGCAGGCGGTAGGCCTTGACCATGATGACCGGGTCGTTGTGCTTGACCGAGATCTTGAAGTCGTGAAAGTCGTGCTCCTCGAACAGGCTCGCCTCCCAGATAGCACTCTCAACGAGCGCTTCGGGGGTAGCCTTGCCATATTTCTGCATGATGCTCGGCTCAAGCGAACCGGCATTGACGCCGATGCGCAGGCTCACGCCGGCGGCCTTCGCTGCGGCGGCGATTTTGCCGACCTGGTCGTCGAACTTGCGAATGTTTCCGGGGTTCACCCGCACGGCGGCGCAACCGGCGTCAATCGCAGCAAAGACATAGTTCGGCTGAAAGTGGATGTCGGCGATGACCGGAATCTGGCTCTTCTTGGCGATGATGGGCAGCGCCTCGGCATCATCACGGGTGGGCACGGCAACACGCACGATGTCGCATCCGCTCGCCGTGAGCTCGGCGATCTGTTGAAGTGTCGCGTTAATGTTGGTGGTCGGTGTGGTCGTCATCGATTGCACGCTCACCTGAGCATCACCACCGACCAGAACCTTACCGACCTTGATCTGACGGGATTTACGTCTGGGAGCGAGTACCTCAGGTACTTTGGGCATCCCCAAGTTGATTGCAGCCACCGGCTTAGCTTAGTTGGTGTAGCCCCCGAGGGGCCTGTGTGCCGACTCTGGGCAGCGACTCAGTGCACCCAGAAGCTGGGGTTGGTGGGCGAGGCGATCTCGTCGATCGCGCCGGATTCGGAATTCGCCGCCACCCTGACCGCTGAGGCGTTCGGGTAGAGGGTGTTACCTCCCGATGGTGTGCCAAGCTCTGGTCCCAACTCGAAGTAGAAGATCGAACCATACGACTCGAAAGTCGTGTCGACGTCCACCCCGAGCGCACGTGCCGCCGCGCGCAGGTCGTCGCCGACTCGGTAACCGCCAGTAGTCGCGACTGAGACGTCGCCGCTGACTGGTGCGCTCACGCTCACGGAGAAGTTGGCATAGTCCGGGAATTTGCCGTCTGGCGGCAGGTGGTCCCTCAGCCCAAAGCCGTCCCAGTCGTAGTCGACCCCGGGCGGATACTCGTCGCCGCCGCTGTCTTCGGCTACGACGGGGTCTGCGCCAAGGGCAACCGTCAGTGCGTCAACGACGCGGTCGATGGGATCATCATAAGAAAGCGTGACCACGGCGGTGCCGCTCTTGTCGTGCAGCTCGAAGTTCTCCGGTCCGATCAAAAGCGCAGTGACCGTGGTTAGGGGATCGGCCGGAGGCGCGCTGCCGGTCGGCGTACTTGACGCGGGCGCCGCGGGCGACGCGACATCCGGTGTGCCCGATTGGCAACCGGTCAAGGCCACGGCCGCGATCACGCCAATAATTCCGGCCCGAGTGAAGTTCTTGATCACCGTTTGAATGCTGTGCCGCCCATCACAATGCGGGGCAAACTGCCCCCGAATTCCACCCTGGCACAGTATCGGGCGTAGGAATGCATCAATACCGTCCGCCGCGTTACAGTCGAGTAATAGAGTCGGTGAGTCTTTCCCGCGCTCGCTGTACAGACGAAGGAGTCTCCATGTCCGAAATTGACGTCGTTATTCTGGCCGGTTCCCGCACCCCGCAGGGTCGCGTGAACGGACAACTCTCATCCCTGACCGCCGTTGACCTCGGCACCGCCGCCATCGCCGGCGCCCTCGCCCGTGCCGGGGTAGCCCCGGAGCAGGTGGACTTCGTGTTGATGGGACAGGTCTTGCAGGCCGGCTGCGGGCAGAACCCAGCCCGGCAATCCAGCGTGGCTGCCGGCATCCCCTGGAACGTGCCGGCCATGACGCTCAACAAGGTGTGTCTCTCTGGCCTGGCCGCTGTCATCGACGCGGCCCGGCTGGTGCGCCTCGGTGAAGCGGATGTCGTCGTGGCCGGCGGTCAGGAGTCCATGTCCCGCGCGCCCCACCTGCTGCCCGGCTCCCGCCAGGGCTGGGCCTACGGAACCGTGTCCGCCCTCGATCACGCCGCGCACGACGGACTCACCGACGCCTTCGATGGTCTCTCGATGGGCCTCTCGACCGAACGCGCCAACGTGGAGCTCGGCCAAACCCGCCTCGAGCAAGATGACATTGCCGCAGCATCGCACCAGCGCGCCGCAGCTGCCGCCGCGAACGATGTATTCCACGACGAAATCACGCCGATCAGCGTGCCGCAGCGCAAGGGCGAGCCACTTGTGATCAGCACCGACGAGGGCGTGCGCGCCGAAAGCACGACCGAGACACTCGGCCGTTTGCGTCCAGCGTTCGACCCGACCGGCAGCATCACCGCCGGCAACGCGGCACCCCTGAGCGACGGTGCGAGCGCGCTCGTCGTCACCAGCCGCGCCTGGGCCGAGAAGCACGGCCTGCCGTGGCTGGCCGTGATCGAGGCCAGTGGCCAGGTTGCTGGCCCGGACAACTCGCTGCATTCCCAGCCGGCCAATGCCATCGCGCATGCCCTGACCCGCCAGGGTTGGACTACCGCCGACCTCGACGTGATCGAGATCAACGAGGCGTTCGCCTCCGTTGTCGCCCAGTCATCGAAGGTGCTTGGCGTAACTACCGACGTGGTGAACATTCACGGCGGCGGCATCGCGATCGGCCACCCGATCGGATCCAGCGGTGGGCGCATAGCCCTGCACGCCGCGCTCGAACTGTCCCGGCGCGGCACGGGCAAGGCTGCCGTAGCCCTGTGCGGCGGCGGCGGCCAAGGCGAGGCGCTCCTGCTGTCCCGGTAGCGCGAGTTACCCGAAGAAGTTGACCGGCTTGACGATGTCGGCGTAGATCAGCAGCAGGCTCATGCCGGCGAGCAAAACCACGACCGCCAGGGTGAGCGGCATGAGCTTGGCCATGTCTACCGGCCCCGGGTCTGGCCGCTTGAACAGTTTTGCAAAGAATCGACGGATGCCTTCCCACAGCGCGCCGGCAACGTGGCCGCCGTCCAGCGGCAGCAGTGGTACCAGGTTGAACACGAACAGCGCGATATTGAGCGACCCGAGCAGGCCAAGCATGCTCGCAACTTTGTCGGCCACCGGGATTGTGTCGATGCTCGCGAGTTCGCCGGCGACCCGGCCAACGCCAACCACGCTGATCGGGCCGTTCGGGTCGCGCTCGCCCGGCCCGAACGCCGCGTTGGCGACGGCCACGAGTCGGTCGGGCAGGTTGATGATGATCTGCGCGACACCGGCGATGTTGTCGCCGACCGCGGGCAGCACGGCCGTCACCGGCTGTGGCACCAGCTCGGCGGCAGGGGCGATGCCGGCGAAGCCGACCTGCTCGGTGATCGCAGCGCCGGCGGCATCCGTTTTGATTTCGTTTTTGTCGGTATAAACGTAGCGTTCGGTGAGTTTTGGTGCCAGCGTCAGGTTTACGGCGGCGCCAGCACGGTCGACGACCAGGGCAACGGTTTGTCCAGCCGAGGCGCGGATGATCTCGGTGGATTGTGCCCAGCTGGTGATGGCGGTTCCGCCCATGCTGACTAGGCGGTCGCCGGGTTTGAGGCCGGCGGCGGCGCCGGGCGAGGCTTCGTCGGTGGCCGCGCAGGTTTGCCGGTCACTCGATGCCGGCAGCACGCACTCGCTCACGCTGCCGACGGTGGTGCTGATCTGCATGCTGCCGAATCCCATCAGCAGGATGGCGAACATCACGATCGCGATGAGCAGGTTCATGGTGGGCCCGCCGAGCATGATGATGATTCGTTTGTAGACGGGGAGCTGGTAGAACGCGCGGTGGTCTTCGCCCTCGCCGATGGTCTCGGCGCTGGCCTGGCGGGCGTCGTCGACCAGGGTTGATAGGGCGCTGGTCTTTTTCTCCGGCGCGCCCTCCTGCACCATAGTGTCGAAGAATCCGGTGGTGGTGCTGCGGGGAGCCCCGCCCTTCTTGGACGGCGGGAACATGCCGATCATGGCGATATAGCCGCCCATGGGGATGGCCTTGACGCCGTACTCCGTCTCACCCTTGGTACGTGACCAGAGCGTCGGGCCGAAGCCGATCATGTACTGGGTCACCTTGACGCCGAACAGCTTCGCCGGCAGCAGGTGGCCGATTTCGTGCAGGCCGATCGAGACGGCGAGGCCCACGACGACAATCGCGACGCCCAATATGAACAGCAGTACGGTTTCCACTGAAGAAGAGTAACCGCACCAAGCTGCAAAGGGGCTGGCCGTGGCCACTGTGCCTCCCGCTAAGCGGATGCATGTGCTTTGCTAGAAGTCGGACACACCAGGAGGTCCCCCTGTCTCACGAACCCGTTCCCACTCAGCAGCTGCCACCACTCGGCCCGGTCGGCAGCGTGTTGGCCAACCGTTTTCTGATCGAGAGCCTGATCGGCACCGGGGGGATGGCATCCGTTTATCGGTCCACGGACACGGCGCTGGGCCGTAGCGTTGCCGTCAAGTTGTTTCGCGCCGACGGCGGCGCCTCAGAGCCGGAGCGTCAGAGCGGTGAAATTGCCCTACTAGCGAGCCTGAACCACTTCGCGCTGGTCACACTGTTCGACGCGGGAACGGCGACCGTCGATGGCTTTTCGCGCGCTTTTATCGTGATGGAACTCGTCGACGGCCCCGATCTTCGCGCCCGCATCGAGGGCGGCGCGCTGCCGAGCCGTGACGTGGCCGGGATGGGCGCCGACCTGGCCGAAGCTCTGCACTACGTGCACGCGCGGGGCATCATCCACCGAGATGTAAAGCCCGCCAACGTTTTGTTGGCGCCCTCGGGCTTTCCCGGGCGCGGCATGCACGCCAAGCTCGCCGATTTCGGCATCGCCCGGCTGCTCGATCAGACCCGGCTCACGGCGACCGGGACGCTGCTGGGAACGGCCAGCTATCTCAGCCCCGAGCAGGCGCTCGGCGGGGCTATCGGTTCTTCATCGGACGTCTATTCGCTCGGCCTGGTGCTGCTGGAATGTCTCACCGGCGAGCGCGCCTACCCCGGAACCGCCGTGGAATCGGCGATGGCCCGGTTGCAACGTCAGCCAGAGATCCCGAGCCTGCTCGGGGCCGACTGGACCGATATTCTCGCGGCCATGACCGCCCGGGAAGCCACCGACCGACCCACCGCCGCCGAGGCCGCAGTATTGCTGCGGGCGTTGGCCACCGGCAGCAGCAACGCCGATGTGCCCACCATGCTGTTGCCTGCGGCGGCGCCGACTGCCACCCAGCTATTGCCGGTCGCCGCGCCCGATCCCACCCTCGCGTTGCCGGCCGCAGCGCCCGAACCAACCCTGCTGTTGCCGGCCGCCACTGCCGGCTCCGACGTTGCTCCGACCGAGATCCTGAAAACGGATGCTCCCGCCAACGTCCCCGCCGCGCGCCCGGCCAAGCCGCGCCGCCCGGAGCGGCGGCACGTGCTCGTTCTGCTGGCGAGCGGGCTCACCCTGATCGCCCTCGCCGTCGCTGCTCTGCTCCTGCTGAATCCGGCCGAAGCGCCAACCGCGGTGCCGCCGAGCTATCCGGCCGTCGACGGCACGCTGGGCACTCATCTGCAACAACTTCAGGAAAGCGTGAACCCGTGAATCGACGCAGTCCACTGTCCATGGCCGTGGCCACCCTGCTCCTCCTGCCGCTGGCCGGCTGCACGGCCGCCCCCGTCGACCTGCACGCCGCCACGGCCGAGCAGCTACAGACCGAGATTCTTGCGATCAGTGAGGCTTCAGCCGCAGGAGACTTTGCCGACGCCCAGTCACTGCTCACCGCCATGCAAGCGAACCTGCGCACGGCAGCAGCATCCGGTCAGGTCAGCGCCGAGCGATCGGCGTCCATTCAGTCCGCGATCAATCTGGTGCAGGGCGACCTGACCGTTGAAATCGATGCCGCCGTCGTTGCCGCCGAGGCCGCGGCTCAGGCCGAGGCTCAGGCCGCGGCGGAGGCAGCAGCCGCAGCCGCCGAGCGAAACAACGAAGACGCCAAGGACCGCGCCGAGCAGGCCAAGGACGACGCGGAAAACGCCAAGAAAAACCGCGAAGACCGGGACGACTGACCGGCGCGCTAGCGCGCTGCGATCAGCTTGTCGGCCGCGGCCCGTGCCCACCGTTCGGCCTCGGCGAGTGACTCCCGGGTGAGCTCTCCACCCTGTTCGTGCGATTCGACCACGCGCAGCACGGTGTCGACGATGTGCAGAAGGCCGATACGTCCGGCGTGAAAAGCGGCAACGGCCTGCTCGTTGGCCGCGTTGAATACCGCGGGGTAGGTGCCACCCTTGCGGCCGACCCTTTTGGCCAGCTCAACCGCCGGAAAGGCCGCATCGTCGAGCGGTTCGAAGGTCCAACTGTGCGGAACGGTCCAGTCGATTGGCGTGCCGACGGCGGCGACCCGGTTCGGCCAGTCGAGGCCGAGCGAAATCGGTAGCCGCATGTCCGGCGGTGAAGCCTGGGCGATGGTCGACCCGTCGATAAATTCGACCATGGAGTGCACCACTGATTGCGGATGAACGACGGCGTCGATGCGATCGTATTCCACGTCGAACAAGAGGTGTGCCTCGATGATTTCCAGGCCTTTGTTCACCAGCGTCGCCGAGTTTGTGGTCACCACCAGTCCCATGTTCCAGGTTGGGTGCGCGAGGGCCTGCGCCGGGGTTACGCGAGCGAGCTGGTCACGGCTGAAACCTCGAAAGGGGCCACCGGATGCCGTCAGCACGAGCCGGCGCACCTCATCCGCTGTTCCTGCACGCAGGGCCTGGGCGATCGCCGAGTGTTCCGAATCAACCGGCACGATCTGTCCGGGAGCGGCGAGCGATTTGACCAGGTCGCCGCCGACGATGAGCGATTCTTTGTTGGCGAGGGCGAGGGTGCGTCCGGCCGCGAGCGCGGCGAGAGTCGGGCCGAGGCCGATCGAACCGGTGATGCCGTTGAGCACGACGTCGGCGTCGACGTCCCGCACAAGCTGCTCGGCAGCATCCGCTCCTACAGCGGTGTGTTCGACCTGAAAGTCCAGAGCTTGCGCATCGAGCAGTTGGCGGTTGCTGCCGGCGGCGAGTCCGACCACCTCGAATCGCTCGGGATTAGCGCGAATGACGTCGAGCGCCTGGGTTCCGATCGAGCCAGTCGACCCAAGAATGATTACTCTGCGCATACCTCCATGCTAGGTGCCGGGCGCGGCGAATGTTCGATGCTGGCCAGCCGTGGCGTAGTGTCAACGGGTGACTGGTGCCGATGCAGAACCCAAAGACAACACTGAAACCATCACGATCGATAGCCATGATGCCGCCGTCGCGGATGACGCCCCCGATGAACCAGAACGGGTCAAGCGCCCGGGATTCGTCTATTTTCTCGGCTACGGAATCATGGCGCCCGTCGCCCGAATCGTGTTTCGGCCAGAGATCGTCGGCCGCGAGAACATCCCAGCGACCGGCAGCGTCATTCTCGCCAGCAACCACCTGTCGTTCATCGACAGCCTCGTCATTCCGCTCGTCGCGACCCGGCGCGTGCAGTTTTTGGCAAAATCCACCTACTTCACCGGAACCGGCTTTAAAGGCTGGGTGTCCCGCACCTTCTTCACCGCGATCGGTGCCATCGGCGTTGAACGCGGCGCCGGGCAGGCCGCGCAGGTCGCGCTCGACGCCGGTCGCGCCGTGCTTGACGCTGAGGGAGCCTTCGCGATCTATCCGGAAGGCACCCGATCCCTCGACGGCCGCCTCTATAAGGGACGCACCGGCGTGGCCTGGCTCGCCCTCACTACTGGCGCTGTCGTCGTTCCGGTCGGTTTGATCGGCACCCAGGAGATTCAGCCGGTCGGCACCAAAATACCGCGCATCCGCAAGGTCACCGTTACTTTTGGTGAACCGCTCGACCTCGGCCATCACGGCCCGGCAACTTCTGGCAAGGCTCGCCGGCAGGCAACGGATGAGATCATGGCGGCCATCCACAAGCTGTCCGGTCAGGAATTGGCCAACGCCTACAACGAATCGCCACCGGTCGGCACCCTCAATCGCATCGCAAACCGGGTATTTCCGCGCGAACGCCTCTAACAGGTGTCACCGTGCCCGGCCGACAGTTCTAGGCTGGAGGAATGACTGCAACGTATTCGGTGCCCCAGCAACGCAAACTCGTGACGGCTCTCCCCGGCCCTAAGTCGGTTGAGCTGCAGGCCAGACGTGAGAAAACGGTCGCCCGCGGCGCCGGAACCCTGGCCAATATCTACATGGACCACGGCGCGGGAGCCATTCTGGTCGATGTCGATGGAAACCAAATCATCGACCTCGGATCTGGCATCGGGGTGACCACGATCGGTCACGCGCATCCGGATGTCGCAGCAGCAGCATCCGCTCAAGCGGCGAAGCTGACCCACACCCTGTTCACGGTAACGCCATACGAGAACTATGTGGCGGTCGCCGAGAAGCTGAGCCAGATCACCCCCGGTGACTTTGAGAAGCACTCGATTCTGGTCAACACCGGCGCTGAGGCGGTGGAGAACGCGGTGAAGATTGCCCGCAAGTTCACCGGTCGCCGTGCCATCGTGGCGCTCGACCACGCTTTCCACGGCCGCACCAACCTGACCATGACGATGACCTACCGGCCCTGGCCCGAACGCGCCGGCATGGGCCCGTTCCCTGGCGAGATTTACAGTGTGCCAACGAGCTACCCGTTCCGCGACGGCCTGAGCGGGCTCGAAGCGGCCGAGAAGACCATCGACTACATCACAACCCACATTGGTGCCACCGAGATCGCGGCGTTCTTCGTCGAGCCGATTCAGGGCGACGGCGGCGTGGTCATTCCGGCCCCCGGCTATTTCAAGCGCATTCGCGAGTTCTGCACCGAGAACGGCATCGTCTTTGTCGCCGATGAGATTCAGGCCGGCCTCGCCCGCACCGGCGTCTGGTACTCGATCGAACACCACGACGTCGTGCCCGACCTCGTCACCACGGCCAAGGGCATCGCCGGCGGCTTTCCGCTGGCCGCCGTCACGGGACGTGCCGACATCATGGATTCCGTGCAGCCCGGCGGCATTGGCGGCACCTTCGGTGGCAACCCGGTTTCGACAGCCGCCGCCCTCGCGGTGTTCAACCTGATCGAGCAGGGCGATCTGCTGGGCGAAGCCAAGCGCGTCGAGGCTGCGCTCTGGGCGCGCATCGGCGACTGGGCCGAGAAGTTCTCCATCGTCGGCGAGGTGCGCGGTAAGGGCGCCATGTTCGGCGTCGAGCTCGTGCACCCCGGCACCAAGAAGCCCTACCCAGAGGCTCTCACCGCCGTGCTCAAGCATGCGTCCATGAACGGCGTTATCGCGCTGGATGCCGGCAGCTGGGATTCCGTGCTGCGCATCATGCCGAGTGTCGTGATCTCCGGCGAGCTGATCGACGATGCTGCGACCGTGCTCGAAGAAGCACTTACCGCTCTGGTCGCCGCCTACCCGGCGTAGTTGCTCGCGTCGTAGCTCCCCCGTCACGGCTCGGTGACGGGTAACTACTAGTGGGGCGGGCTCGTCACGAGACGCGTTGAGCAGCCGAGTTCACCGGGCTCGATCCAGGTGCGATCGAAGCTGGCGAACTCCACCACACCGTCGACACCGCGCACTCCCACGATGCATTCGCGCTCACCGGGAACACCAACGGCGGCCAGGAATTCGTCACCGACGACATCCGTTTCGACGGAAATGAAGTCGTGCGGGAAGGCGGCGCGCACGTCTCGTTCCAGACTCGCGCTCGTCGCGGCACCGAGTACCGTCACGAGCAGGTCCCTGGCGTCGTCGGGCAGGGCCGGGAGTGGCGCCGCGGTCGGGGTGGTGATCTCGGGGTTGTCCGGGCACTTGATGCCTTTTCGGGTGACCGGATGTGGTCGCCGGAAAACCTCGTAGCGAAAGCATTTTGTGGCACTGCCGTCTGCGTACGAGGAATCGCCGATCCCGACCGCATGCTTCTGCTCCACATCCACTCGGATGCGCACCTCGATGCGAGCGCCGGACTCGTCACCGGAGCTCCCGCTCCACGCGAGTGTGTCCGCGTAGACCGCAAAACCACGGCCGCCAGCCTCGGAATTCAGCGGCGTAATGTAGGTGGCCGCAAACCACTCTGCATCGCGTACCCTCGACACCGGCGAGTCCAGCTCGTCGGTGAGCTCCGCAGCTATGTGGTCGACCGTGTCGGCAGCGACGCTCTCACCGGTAGCGCAGCCGGTAAGCGCGAGGAGTGCGGCGGCCATCGCTGCGCTCGTGGCGAGCCAGCGCGCTCGTGCAACCGCGAAATTGTTTGGCCCGTGCATGATGTGTCGACTCATGGTTCCCCTCTGGTGCCACCCTAATCCGCGCGGTCCAGTCAGGTCGAGGGAACTCCGTCACCGGGGTGGTTGCCCACCGCAACCCAGTCGGTGATGTCGACCGACCGGGTCGGCGGCAGGTCGATGGCCGACGGGCTGATGACCGCCACCAGATCGGCGGCCGGCCGCATCATTGTCCGGCCACCGGCGCAGCGGATGCTGTCGGTTCCGGCGAAAGCGTCGGCGCAGCGGATGCTGTCGGTTCCGGCGATAGCGCCGGCGAGGGTGTCGGTGACGGTGTGGGCGACACCTCCCCCGCTGCCGGCACGTCGACGAGCGGCCGCACCTGGGCGAACGGCAACGGCGCGGGCGCGGCATCCGTTTGGTCGGCCGGTCCGAGGTAGTCGTAATTGTTGTAGTCGATGTCCGCTGATTTTATGAGGCGCAGCGGGAACACGTTCCAGCCGCTGCCGCCCGGCACCATCAGGCTCGGCACGACCCTGTCCTCCACGCCGGCCGCATCAGACTGGAGCAGGTAGTTGGTATCGGCCGGTTCATTGACCAGGTTGAGCGCGTGCCCGTCCTGGTCGAACAGCTGCACATCGGTGAGCGGCTGGCCGTCGGCGTCATAGGCGAACACATTGGTCACTTCCTGACCGTTCTGCAGGAGTCCCGTCGTGCTGTACGGGTTGTAATCCGGATACGCGTTGGCCTGCGCAGACGCCACCTGATGCGCAGTGAGATTCAGGATCAACGGCAGGGCCAGGACCGCGCACACACTGACCACGGTGCGAAAGCGTGGCAGCCAGCGCCAGGGCAGCCACCGGCCGCGCCCCCATTGCACGCTCAAAATCACGAAGGCGCAGAGCACAAGCCAACGCACGGGGTCGGTCGGCACCGTGCTGACGGCGCCGCCCGCAAAGACCGACGCGACCACGTAAACGACCCAGCCGCGCAGCACCCACCAGAGCGGGCGAAGCACGAGCAGAAAGTCGAGCACCGCCGCACCGGCCGTGCTCGAGCGGATGCGCCGAGCGGCGTCCGCTCGCGCAGCACCGACCCGGATGCGCAGCCGGCTCAGCTCCGACACCCGAACCGTGGAATCCTCTCCCCGCCCAGCAAACCCGGCAGCGCCGCGCAGCTCGTCGGCGTAAGCCACCGGATCGCCAAGCTCAAAGCCCGGCGCATCAACATCGGCGACATCGGCAGCCTGCTCGGTCAGGTCTGCTTCGAGGCCGTCGGTGAGATCGTCGATATCATCGACCGAAAGGTCGCTCAGGGACGCCCGCACGGCCAGGGCGAAGTCGTGAATGGACTGGGTGGTGGCGGTTTCGCTCATGACTGGTCACCAATCGTACGGAGGTGGACGGTGGATTGCGGCTTCTCGAGCAGCTGGGTGAGAGTATCGGCGAAGGCGGTCCAGTTTGCGCGCTGTTCAGCGAGCAGAGCCCGGCCGTTCGCGTTCATTCCGTAGTACTTTCGGTGCGGCCCGCCGTCGGACGGCACGACATAGCTCGACAGCGCTCCTGCGCTGTACAACCGCCGCAGGGTGCCGTAGACCGACGCGTCGCCGACCTCATCGAGCCCGGCGGCGCGCAACCGGCGCACGATGTCATAGCCGTAGCCGTCGTCGTCGACGATCACGGCCAGGACGGCCAGATCGAGCACCCCCTTGAGCAACTGGGTGGTATCCATCAGCATCCCTTCGATCGGCGCGAGCCTTCAACGGATCCCACACTACTATGCAAACCGCAGTACCGCGTCATGCGTAATTTGAGCCGACGTCACCGAGCCGTGAGTGTTGGTCGCCGAGCCCCTACGCCGTGGTGACCGGCTCGTGACCGACCGGAAAGTTCACGGATGCCGCGATGAAGCATTCACGGGCGGCCTCGGCGTGCAGCGACTGCGCGAACTCGACCTGCTCGGGGTCGGTGATCGTGACTCGTGGCCGCAGGGTGGCCGTGGTGAAGTGGCCACCGTCTCCGACCTGTTCCATGGTGCCGATCGGGGCATCCGTATATGCCGTCACAATGACCCCGTTGCGGGCAGCCACGTGCAGGTACGACATCAGATGGCATTGACTGAGCGCTGCGAGCAGCAGTTCCTCGGGATTCCAGCGGTCGTTATCACCGTGAAACGTGGGGTCGGACGAGCCCATGATGGGCGCCTTCTCAGCGGATGCCCGGCCGGCCGGCGAAATCAGATGATCGCGCCCGTATGCCTTATAGTGGCTCGTTCCGGTGCCGCGATTGCCGGTCCACTCGACCCGCACCGCATATTCGTGCATTCCGTTCATACTTCTCCCCTATCCATGCATGATTTCGCCCTACACAGATTCTTGCAGCCGAAGTCAGGTTCACGCTGCCCCGGTGGGTACAGTGGAATCACCATGACTGACACCCTTTCTGATTCTGCCACCGTTGCCGCCACCACAACTGCACCTTCTCCATACGTCATAGTGCAAGAACGAAAGATCGTCACCGCCATCCCCGGTCCGATCTCGGCGGCATTGCATGAGCGGCGCCGAGCGGTCGTCTCCGACGGTGTCAGCTCCATGCTCCCCGTCTACATTGCCAAAGCCAACGGCGCGATCCTGGTTGACGTCGACGGCAACCAGTTCATCGACCTCGGAGCCGGAATCGGCGTGACCACGATCGGCCACACCGAGACGAGCGTTGTCGCGGCCGCCGTCGAACAGTCCCAGGACTTCATTCACACCCTCTTCACCATCACGCCGTACGAAGAATACGTGCGCGTCGCCGAGCTGCTCGCCGAGCACACCCCCGGTGACTTCGCGAAGAAGAGCGTGCTCATCAACTCCGGCGCCGAAGCCGTCGAGAACGGCGTGAAGATCGCCCGCAAGTACACCGGCCGCCGCGCCGTCGCGGTACTTGACCACGCGTACCACGGTCGCACCGTGCTGACCATGGCTATGAACTACAAGGCCATGCCATACGCGGCCGGTTTCGGCCCACTCGCGAGCGATGTGTACCACGCACCGAGCTCTTACCCCTATCACGACGGTCTGACCGGCGCCGAGGCGGCCGCGCGCACGATCGCCTACCTCGACAAGGTGATCGGGGCATCCGATCTGGCCTGCCTCGTCGTTGAACCCATTCAGGGTGAGGGCGGTTTCATGGTGCCAGCAGATGGCTACCTGCCCGCCCTGCAGGAATGGTGCACCATCAACGGTGTCGTGATGATCGCCGATGAGATTCAGAGCGGAATGGCCCGCACCGGAAAGTACTTCGCGAGCGAGCACTTCGGCTGGATCCCCGACCTCGTGCTCACCGCCAAGGGCATTGCCGGTGGCTTCCCACTCGCCGCCGTCACCGGCCGCGCCGAGATCATGGATGCCGCCCAGCCCGGTGGCCTCGGCGGCACCTTCGGTGGTAATCCCGTCGCCTGCGCCGCGGCGATCGCCGTGTTCGAGGCGATCGAGGCGGGCAACCTGCTCGGCGAGGCAGCGCGCATCGGAAAGTCCCTCACCGCGGGCCTGACCGCGCTGAAGAACAAGTACAACATCATCGGTGAGATTCGCGGCCACGGCGCTATGATGGCCATCGAACTGGTGCAGCCCGGCACCGGTGACACCACGAAAACGCCGAATGCTGCCGCCGTCAGCGCCATCTCCAGCTACGCCAGCCAGCACGGCGTTCTGCTCCTCACCGCAGGAACCTACGGCAACGTGCTGCGCTTCCTGCCGAGCCTCGCGCTCTCCGATGCCCTCATCGTCGACGCCCTCTCGGTGATCGACGACGCCATCGCTACGCTGTAGTCCCCTCGTGACTGAAACTTTCACGGTCGACGATTCCGTCGAGCTTGCCGTCGTTACGCGCAGCGGCTTCGTTGAATCCCGGCACGCCGGTTCGGCAATCGTGCTCGGCACCAATGGCGAGGTGCTGCGCACGCTCGGCGATGTCACCAGCCCGGTTTTTCCGCGTTCGGCGATGAAACCGTTCCAGGCCGTTGCTGTCATGGCCAGCGGCGTCGCCCTGCGGGGAGCGGATGCTGCCATCGCCACCGCGAGTCACACCGGCACGGCAGAACACATCATTTTGGTGCGGGGGTTGCTCAGCCGGGCCGGAGTGCCCGAAACCGCTCTCGCCTGCCTGGCCGCCTGGCCGATCGACTCCGCCGCGCGTGACGCTCTGGTGCGACTCGGGGCCAGCAAGGCTCCGGTCTATATGGAATGCTCGGGCAAGCACGCGGCCATGCTCGTGGCCTGCCAGCAGAACGGCTGGGCGCTGGAGGGGTATCTGCAGCCGGAGCATCCGCTGCAAAAACGCATTCTCGACGTGCTCGAACGGTTTACCGGCGAACGATCTGAAGCCTCGGGCGTCGATGGGTGCGGCGCCCCGGTGCACGCTATTTCGCTCACCGGATTGGCGCGCGGCATCGCCCGCATTGCCACGAGCAAGTCCAACTCGCCGTTCGCGATCTACCGGGAGGCCGGCTTTCTCGCCGAAGCTGTGCGCGCCAACGGCTGGGTCATTGCTGGTCCCGGCCACTCCGACAGCATCGTGATCGACCGGCTCGGTCTGTTCGTGAAGGGCGGCGCCGAGGGCATCATGGTCGCCGCCGCCGAGAACGGTACGACGGTGGCGCTGAAGATTCTCGATGGCAACCTGCGCGCCGCCGCCGCTGTCGCGCTGGGCCTGCTCGCCGATGCCGGAGCGCTCACGCGAGCGGATGTCGACGAGTTGCTGCCAGAACTCGACCTCACCATCACCGGCGGCGGCCTTCCGGTCGGAGAGATTCGCGCGAGCTACGTCTAACCGGTTCGGCGATCGCCCGCGAGGCCTTCGCCCTGGCCTCGACTAGCTGAGCTTGGCCAGTCGCCGCGCTCTCGCTGCCCCGGACACTTGCACCGTCACGACGACGACGAGCGCGAGAATGAATACGGCCGAGGCGAGCACGTTGGCCTCGGCCGGAATGCCGCGTGCAGCCGAAATGTAGATGTACTTCGGGAACGTCGTCACAGCACCGGAGTTGAAGTTCGTAATGATGAAGTCGTCGAAAGACAGGGCGAACGAGAGTAATGCAGCCGCGAGAATTCCGGGCAGTAGCAACGGAAAGGTGATGCGAGCGAAGACCTGCACGGCCGAACCGTAGAGGTCGCGGCCCGCTTCTTCGAGCGCCGGGTCGAGACTCGCCACCCGCGCCTTGACCGTGACCACCACGAAGCTGATGCAGAACATGGTGTGCGCGAGAATGATCGTCAGCATGTCTTTCGGCACTCCGATCGACAGAAACTGGGCCGCCAGTCCCGCGCCGAGCACGACCTCCGGGGTCGCCATCGGCAAAAACAGCAGCAGGCTGGTCTGTGACCGAAATTTGAACCGGTAACGCACGAGGGCAATCGCGATCATGGTTCCGAGAGTGGTCGCGATAACGGTGGCGACGGCCCCGATAAACAGGCTGTTGCCGAAGGCCTGGCAGACGACTCCGTTCTGCACGTTGCAGACGTTCAGCCACTTGTCGAAGGTGAAGCCCTGCCAGGTGATATTCGATTTATGGGAGTCGTTGAAGGAGTAGACGAAGGTGTATCCGATCGGGATCATGAGAAACAGCAGAGCCAAGGCACTGTAGACCGGCAGCAACCATTTGCCGAGGGAGAGTTTCACAGCAGCTCCTCCGTTCCGGATCGTTTGATGTAGATACCGACGATCACGAGAATCACCGTCATCAGAAGGATCGACAGTGCGGCGGCGGCGGGAAAGTTTTGCAGCACCAGAAAGTTGGCCTCGATCACGTTACCCATCATCTGGGTACCGGTGCCGCCGAGAAAGTCCCGGCTGGCGTTGATATAATCGCCGGCCGCTGGGATGAAGGTGAGTAGGGTGCCCGCAACGATGCCGGGCATTGACAGCGGAATGGTGACCTTGCGAAACACCTGGAAAGGGCTCGCGTAGAGATCGTTTCCGGCTTCGAGGTAGCGCACGTCGAGTCGCTCCAGCGTTGTGTACAGCGGCAGGGTCATGAACGGAATGAAGTTGTAGGTCAGGCCGAAGATCACCGAGAATGCCGTGCCGGTCACGTGGGCTTCCGGTGCCAGCAGTGAGAGGGCCTTGAGCGACTGCACGACGTAGGATTCGTCGGAGAACAGCTGCTTCCAGGCCAGGGTGCGCAGCAGAAAACTGATGAAAAACGGCGCGATCACGAGCACGAGCATGAGGCTTTGCAGCAGCGGCCAGCGCCGCGCCTTCACCCCAATGAAGTAGGCCAGCGGGTAGCTGATCAGCAGGGCGAAGAACGTCGCCGCGAGCGCATAACTAAAGGAACGCACAATGTGCGGCCAATAGGTCGTGACGACCTCGACGTAGTTCTGCCAGCGAAAGGCATAGTCATACTGGCCGATGTCGCCGAACTCCCGTGGAGCTTGAAACGAGGTCAGCAGCAATGACACCAACGGGGTAAGAAAGAACAACACCAGATACAGGATGCCCGGCAACAGCAGAAAGAGCGCGACCGGGCTGCGACGCCGAGCAACCGGGTCGCTCGACGGTGCGCTCGTGGTTGACGGCGCTGTTGACGCGAGTACGGCGAAGGCCATCGTCAGGCCTCCTCAAGCTCCGTGATCAGCGACGACCGACGCTGCTGGGCGATGGTCTTGGTGTCGAGATCAGCTTCGAATCGCGGAGTATCGGCCGGATCGTCGTCGAGCCCGAAGCCGTGGTCGACGTTCCAGCTGAGCCAGACCTCAGCGCCGACGTGTGCCGCCGGTCCGAAAGCCATGTTCTGGGCGAACACCACGAGCGTGCCGACGCTGGGAACGGCAACGAGGTATTGGGTGCTGACCCCGCTGAAGGACACGTCGATGACCTTGCCGGGGCCCATGGCATTGCGGCCAGAGTCGTGGGCGGGTGCATCGACGTGCAGGGTGAGTTTTTCGGGACGCACACCAATCGTGACCTCGCCAGAGACCCGGTGCGCCCGCCCGAGCGGCACCACAATCTTCTGGCCAGACACGTCGACGGCGATGGCGGTGCTCGTTGTCGACACGACCGGTCCGGTGAACAGGTTGGATTGACCGAGAAAGTTTGCCACGAACGCTGTCTTCGGCAGCTCGTAAAGCTGCTGCGGCTCGCCCATCTGCTCGATCCGGCCCTTGTTCATGACCGCGATGGTGTCGGCCATGGTCATGGCCTCCTCCTGGTCGTGGGTCACGTGCAGAAAGGTCAGGCCAACCTCTTCTTGAATCGTCTTCAGCTCGAGCTGCATCTGACGTCGCAGCTTGAGGTCGAGGGCGCCGAGCGGCTCATCAAGTAGCAGTAGCGCCGGTCGGTTCACGATCGCTCTGGCCAGGGCAACTCGCTGCTGCTGACCGCCGGAGAGCTGCTGCGGTTTGCGGTGAGCGAGGTGATCGAGTTCCACCAGGAGGAGTGCCTCATGCGCCTTAGCCACGGGGCCTTCGATCTTGCGGCGACGCAGCCCGAAGGCGACGTTCTCCAGCACGGTCATGTGCGGAAACAGGGCGTAGCTCTGGAACACCGTGTTAACCGGGCGCTGGAAGGATTTCTGATTCGTCACATCCGCTCCCCCGATGAGGATGCGGCCGTTGGTCGGTTCCTCCAGGCCGGCGACCAGACGCAGGGTCGTCGTCTTGCCGCAGCCGGAGGGGCCGAGCAGCGCGAAGAATGACCCGGCCGGAATGGTGAGGTTGAGATTTTCAATAGCGGTGAACCCGGGGAAACGTTTTTCGATACCGACCAGTTGGAGGTCGGCGCCACGATCAGCGAACGCACCGTCGCCCATCAGGCTGCACCTAGCAGGATCGCCTGAAACTGGTTGTTGAAAATCTGCTCCTCCGTGCCATCGAGGCCCCGGAAGACGTAGGCGTTGGCGAGGGTCGCGTCGTCGGGAAAGATCAGCGGATCTTCGGCGAGCGCCGGGTCGATGGCCAGCATGGCTTCCTTGGCGCCGACAACCGGGGTGATGTAGTTGACGTAGGCGGCGACCTCGGCGGCAACGGCCGGGTCGTAGTAGTAGTTGATGAGTTCTTCGACGTTTTTCTTACCGGGCGATCCGATCGGAACCACAAAGTTGTCGTTCCAGAGCGTGCCGCCCTTTGCGGGAACGATGAAGCCCCACTTGTCGCCGTTTTCGGCGTTGAGCTGCACAATGTCACCCGACCAAACGATCGCGGCTAGGGTGTCCTCGTTGGCGAGGTCCTCTTTGTACGAGTTGCCCTTGATGTTGCGAATCTGGCCGTCGGAGACCTGCTTCTCGAATTCGTCGATGGCGGCGGTGAACTCGTCTTCTCCCCAGTCACCGGAGATGTCGACGCCCTGATCGAGCATGATCAGGCCCATGGTGTCGCGCATTTCGGAGAGCACACCGACGCGACCCTTCAGATCGGGCGCCCAGAGGTCTTCGACCGATGTGAGTCCCTGCGGATACTTTTCCTTGTTCCAGGCCAGTCCGGCGAATCCGCCCTGCCACGGCACGCTCATGGCACGACCAGGGTCAAAATCCACGTCCTGCAGCGACGGCAGCAGATTGGCGAGGTTGGGAATGTTCGCGTGGTCGAGTTTCTGGGTGTAGCCGAATCGAATCATGCGGCTGACCATCCAGTCGGTCAGGCAGACGACGTCGGCGCCGATGTCCTGACCGAGGGCGAGCTGATCTTTCACCTTGCCGTAATAGGAGTTGTTGTCGTCGACGGCTTCGGTGTACTTGACCGAAATACCCGTCTGTGCCTTGAATGCTTCAAGCGTTGGATAGTTTCCCGCATCATCGACGTCGATGTAGAGAGCCCAGTTGTCCCAGCGGATGGTCTTGTCTGTCGCCGAAGTGTCTGCCGCAGCAGTGGGCTTGGCCGCGGTTCCTGAGGAGCAGGCGGCGAGCGCGAGAGCCGTAGCACCGGCACCGGCGCCGGCCAGCAGCGTGCGACGGCCCATTTGCGAGTTCTGTGCCTGACGAATGAGCTGGCGAATCATAGGGTCGGCGGGCAGCGGCTTGGACTTCATCAAGGTTCTCCTAGAATTCTGGGCACGCACGGTCAGTACTCTCTGCGTTGTGAGTTGGTCGATAGTTACACAAATCATAGGTAATCGCACCTGAAACTGGTCAAAACATTGATCTTGCAATCGATTTGTCACGAAATCAGCACATATTCGCACTCAGCTTGACGCAGAGGGGTCGCCCTCGAAATCGTTGGTATCGAATACTAGGGTGATGCGCAAGAGAAATCGTGAGGAGCACCATGAAGATCGCAGTTCCCACCGAGATCAAGAACAATGAGTTTCGGGTCGCGATCACTCCCGCCGGGGTGCACGACCTGGTCGGCCACGGTCACGAGGTTCTCGTGCAGGCCGGTGCAGGGGAAGGCTCGTCGATCAGCGACGAGCAGTATGCAACAGCCGGAGCCACGATTCTGCCGGACGCCGCGAGCGTGTGGGCATCCGCTGATCTGTTGCTGAAGGTGAAGGAGCCGGTGTCGAGCGAATACGGCTACTTTCGCGCCGGGCTGGTGCTGTTCACGTACCTGCACCTCGCAGCGGAACCCGAACTGACCCGGGCCCTGCTCGCCAGTGGGGTCACCGCGATCGCCTACGAGACGGTGCAGCTGCCGTCGCGGTCCCTGCCCCTGTTGGCGCCGATGAGTGAGGTCGCCGGTCGACTGGCACCGATCGTGGGCGCTAATGCCATGCTCAAACCGAACGGTGGCCTCGGTCTGCTGGTACCCGGCGTACCCGGCACCCATCCGGCCAAGATCGCTGTTCTCGGCGGCGGCGTCGCTGGCACCGCCGCAATGCAGGTGTCGCTCGGACTCGGCGCAGAGGTCACCGTGCTCGACACCAATCTGTTTCGGCTGCGCGAGATCGACTCCCTGCACTTCGGCCGGGTCAAGACCATCGCCTCGAACAGCTTCGAAATTGACAAGGCCGTATCGGAGGCCGATATGGTCATCGGTTCGGTGCTAATTCCGGGGGCGAAGGCTCCGAAGCTGGTCAGCAACGAGTTGGTGTCACGAATGAAACCGGGCAGTGTGCTGGTGGATATCGCTGTTGACCAGGGCGGATGCTTCGAAGGCACCCACCCGACCACGCACGCCGACCCCACGTTCACTGTGCATCGATCGTTGTTCTACTGCGTTGCAAACATGCCAGGTGCTGTGCCGCACACCTCGACCTACGCGCTGACCAACGCGACGCTGCCCTACATTCGGGCTCTCGCAACGCTTGGCTGGGTGAACGCGCTGCGAGCGGATCCCTCGCTCGCTCTCGGCCTCAACGTCTTCGGCGGGCACCTGATCAGCGCGCCCGTGGCGATCGCCCATGGCCTGAGACACCGTCCACTCGCGGAGGTGCTGAACTCGCGTCAGTGCTGATCTCGCCTCAGTGCTGATCTCGCGTCAGTGCTGATCGGCCGTTTCCGGCAGGACCGCGCGCGTCACCTCCCCGTCAGGATGCAATACCCACACCCGGCCGCGCCCGGGTGCAAGCGGTGGCGGCAATTCACGCCGGTGACTGATCAACCGAAAGTCCGAGAGACTGCACCGATCGAAGACAATGCTGGCGTGGCTGCTGTGTAGCCGCGCCAGCATCGTCCAGTTCGTCTGCCAGGTGTCGGAGTCACCGACGACGATCAGCTGGCCGTGAGCATCCGTTTGACTCCCGTCGACAGTGATCTGCAGAGCGGATGCCGCCGGCCCACTCGTTGCCGCCAGCTCGATCACCGGGAGCGCTAGGGCAGCGCGCAGGCGTGCGGCCGTTCGCGCCGGTGACGAGGACACGATCAGGAGCGGTCCCGCCGTGGGGAGCGCGGCGGGGAGCGCCGTGGGAAGTCGCGTAGGGAAAGCTATGGGCATCGAATCGGGCTGAGCGGGCAGCGCGGCGTCCGGCGCGAGCAGTTGCACGCGGAGAGTGCGCCACACTCCCCCGCCTGGTGGCAGTGCCGGGTTATAGCCGGTTGAGAGCCCTCCGGCAGCAAGGTGGTCCTGCACGCTGGGCAATTTCAGCAGCAGCGTGCTCTGGCAGAGGGCTGCCAGGCCGGGGATCACGCTGGTGTGTCGTTGCACGGCGACGACGATGTGCACCCCGGCGGCCGGTCCGTCACGCAACAGCCCGGTGAGCATGTCGACCGCGGCCAGGCGATGGTCAGGGTGCCAACGGGCACAGACCGAGTCGAAGTCGTCAAACAACAGCAGTCGTGGCGCTGAGGCCGTCTGAGTTCCGGTTTCAATCGCGGTGCAGACCCGTTCCAGGGCGTCCCAGACCATCTCAATGTCGCCGCTGATGTGGTCAACCTCGACGCGCTGCTCGACCGCGCTGCCGGAAATCACCCGGGCGAGGGTATGCAGCAGCGTGGACTTGCCGGAGCCGGCTCCGCCGACGACGAGCAGGTGCCCATCGGTTTGGGGTTCGTAGGCGAACACGCGGTAGCGCTGACGCTCCGGTTCGTCGAGCAATCCGAGGCGGTAGCCCAGCGCAGGGGCCTCCTCTGCTCGTGCACCTAATTGATCGACCGCGCGCAGATCGGTCGCGGTCACCAGCTGCGGCAGCGCATCCAGCCACGGCCGCCGCGCGGGGCCACCAGAGGGTGTCGATAACGCGGAAGCCTCCGCGATGTAAGCAATGTCGGCTTCCCCGGTCGAAGCTACCTGGCAGAGCATCGGTTCGTTCATCTCGGTGGCGACCACGCACCGCCCGGGCTGATTCGGTGCCAGCGCGGCCGCGGCGTCCGTTCCGATCACCGCCTGGCTGTCGGCGCGATTGTTCACCCGCAGCGATAGGCGCAGGCTGCAGTTGGCCAGGAGGGCATCGCGCACCACCCCGGCCGGCCGTTGAGTGCACAAAATTAGGTGCACCCCGAGTGACCGGCCACGCGCGGCAATGTCGACGAACAGAGCGTGCAGCTCGGGGAAGGCCCCAAGCATGGTCGCGAATTCATCCACGACGATGACCAGCCGGGGCAGCGGATGCACCAGGCGAACGTCGGTCAGATCCCGCGCACCAGCTGCGCTCAGCATCCGCTCGCGGTAACGAAGCTCGGCCCCCAGACTCGCCAAGGCACGGGCCGCCGTATGTGAGTCGAGGTCGGTGATCAGGCCGACACAGTGCGGCAGGCGCCCGAGTGGCTGCAACGCGGCGCCGCCCTTGAAGTCGACGAGCAGAAAGTTCAGCTGATCGGGCGAGTAAGTCGCCGCCAGGGAGGCCACCCAGGTCGTCAGGAGCTCGCTCTTGCCGCTGCCCGTTGTGCCGCCAACGACGGCGTGTGGTCCGGACTGCACCAGATCGATGCGCACCGGCCCATCGCAGCCAACTCCGATCGGGCACGAGAGTTCGGAAGGAGCCCGGCCGGCCACGCTCGACGGTGCCGTGCTGAACGATGACGTGTCGGCGGCGAGCAGTTCCCGCAGAGTCGGGCTCGACGGAATCGTTCCGGCCGCGGCGAGAAGCCCGGCCGCTCGTGCTTGCCCGGCCAGCGCCACGGCGAAGTCGGCGGCCTCGGCCCGAGCCAGCAGTTCCGGGCAAAACTCTATCGGCGGCGCACGGTTCGGCGAGCGAACAACGTGTGCTCGCCCGGGGCCACCCACCCGTACGACGGTTCCGCACCCGGGGGGAAGGTCTTCCAGGCGCGTGGCTACGGCGATGAACAGCCGCGTGGGGCCGGGTTGCGGCGCGCCAGCTGTGCGCGGCAGTGCCACGGCTGCCGTCTCGCTCAGCACGATGAGCCGGCTTGCCGCTGACACGTTGGCGTGTGGGAGGTGTGCTGCCCACTCCCAACCGGGAGCATCGACCTTGAGCCCCACGTCGTGGGGTGACAGGGCGAAGCACAGTTGCACGAGCACCGCCCGGGCCAACGCTGCCGAAAGCGGCTCGGGGCCGACGATGCCAAGCCCCGTGGCCACGTCTACAACGATGGGCGCGTCGCTGACGGTCGCGGCCCGCTCCCTCAATTCGCGGTACTCGTTCGGACCGGTGGCTCCACCGAGTCTGATGCCGCTGGCGGCTGGGCCGGTGCCCAGGGTGACCAGCGTTGCATCTACTTGTCGCCAACGAGCGGCCGCGGCCAGGCCACGCACAATGTTGCGGGCCGACGGAGTGTGCTGCCAGGCAGCATCGCGCCAACGGGCTTGGCGTTCAGCGATCGCTGATCGAAGCACGGTTATGGCCTCGATCTGTGACGCCGCATCGGCAATTCGCCCCTTGCGGCCGGAGTGCTTCGAGTCGAACAGACTCGCCACCGCGATGAGAGGACTCAGCACGGCGAAGATCAACGCGAACGCCGAACCCGTGATCAGCCAAATCAAACCCGCGGCGACCAAGGGCGCCACCGTCGCCAGTAGCGGAAAAGCGGCGGGCTGCGGCGCGCTCGGCGTCGGCGGCAACGTGAGGGGCTCTTCGACGGTGGACACAGGTCAAGCAGACCAGCCAGCACCCCTGTGGCGGGCGTAAATGGGAGTATCGGTGTACAAGCGGGCGTGGTTGCCGCCTGTGGAGGAGCGGCCGGTCAGTCGACCGTGAACGAGATGTCGGCGATCTCGACCCTGGTTTCTCTCGGAAGCACATAGCGGCGTCCCGGCTCCAACGTCTCGGCAGCGTCGCCGGGCCGACGAATGACCGTGCCGTTGCCAGAGACCCGGTCACTGACCCAGAATTCCCCGTCGTGCTGGCCGAATTCCAGGTGGGTCTTCGAGACGGAACGGTCGGCATCCACTACCCGAATGAGGTCGTCAAATAGTTCGTCGGGTTGAGGTAGGGGTTTGCGGCCGATGAGGCCTGATCCCTGCACGGACACCGTCTGACCAGTGCTGAAGCTCAACTCGAAGGAAGCCCTACTCGGCAGTGCGACGATCGGGGCTGCGGGCGAAACCTCAGGCACGACACCGGATACCCCCACCGGCTCCGGCAGGGTGGCGGGAATCGGTATGGAGATGACAGCGGGTGGGCGCGGCAGCCGGGCAATGATCGTCGTGTCGTTCGGGCGCGGGTCTGGACGCTTGCGGGACGCCACTGTGGCGGTGCGGGAGCTACCGCATTCGCCGCAGAACAGGGAGCCGGCCGAAAGCCAGGCACCGCAAATCCGACACGTCACAATTTGCTCACTTAGACCTTCTTGACCAAGCTGCTCTTGAGTTGCATGAAACCAAAACCATCGACCTTGCAGTCAATGTCGTGGCCGTCAACCGGGTCGACGAGACGAATGTTACGCACCTTCATGCCGACCTTGATCGACAACGATTGGCCCTTGACTTTGAGATCCTTGATGACCGATACGGTGTCACCGTCGGACAAAACGGTTCCGAAGGCGTCCTTAACGACGGTCTCCTGCTCTTCGTCAACCGGTTCATCCGACCACTCGTGGGCGCAGAGCGGGCACACCAGCAGAGCGCCCATTTCATAGGTCAGGTCGCTGGAGCATGCAGGGCACGGGGGCAGGGTCTCATTCACTCGTTACATAATACGCGAGTGGTCTAGCGCCTCGACCAGCGAAGACGCCAGCCGAGAGCGATCAGGCTTCTGGCGCCTCGTAGGGGTCGACCGCCAGCACGTCGACGACGATCGCGGTGACGTTGTCACGACCACCGTTTTCGAGGGCCGCCTCGACCATTGCGGCGACGGCATCCGCTGCCAGCTTCTTTTCGAGCAGAAAATGACGGATACCGTAGGACGTTAGTTCCTTGGTAAGCCCGTCGGAGCAGACCAGGATGCGCATCCCGGCCTGAATAGGCAGAATGCGATAGTCGGGAATGGGCGGTTCGTGAAAGCCGACCGCGCGGGTGATGATGTTGCCGTGTGGGTGCACATCCGCTTCTTCGCGCGTGATGCGACCGGCGTCGACAAGTTCCTGCACGACCGAGTGATCGGTGGTGACCTGCTCGAGTACGCCTCCGGTCAACTGGTAGACCCGGGAATCACCGATGTTGTAGACGATCCAGCTGACGGCATCCGAGACGAGAGCCAAGGCCACACCGGTCACCGTGGTTCCGGTGCCCTGGTCGGTCACTCCGACACCCTGCGCCATGTCCTCAACCGCGAGCACGAGCGCCCGATCAATCGATCCAGCCTCGGCCACGAGCGTTCCAGAAAGTTCGGCGAGCCTGGTCACCACGGCGGCGCTGGCAACGTCTCCGGCCGAGTGCCCGCCCATGCCGTCAGCAACAGCAAATAGCGGCGGTGCGGCAAGCAGACTATCTTCATTGACCTCGCGGCGATGGCCAACATCGGTCAACGCAGCCCAAGCCAGCGTTAACGTCGTTGCGACGCTGGGTAGTTCAACGCGAAAACCGGTCGAACCTTGACCAATCTGGGTCACGGGCGGTGCCTTCCGAATGTGGGGCGCCAAGTCGGCCCCGCCGTTCCAACGTTCACCGAAGGACTTGAATCATAATATCGTCACCGTTCGTTGACACCGTACCGGCCTAGTGTCCGATATAACTCATCACGTGCTTGATCCGGGTGTAGTCCTCGAAGCCGTACATCGAGAGGTCCTTGCCGTAACCGGAGTGCTTGAAACCACCGTGCGGCATCTCGGCAACGATCGGAATGTGCGTGTTGATCCAGACGCAGCCGAAGTCGAGGTGTTTGGCGAAACGCATCGCCCGCCCGTGATCGCGGGTCCACACCGACGACGCGAGCCCATATTGCACGTCGTTGGCCCAGCGCAGCGCCTCCGCCTCATCGGTGAACCGCTGCACGGTCATCACCGGGCCGAAGATCTCCTGTTGTACCGCCTCATCGGTCTGCAACAGCCCACTCACGATGGTTGCCTCGTGAAAATAGCCGGTCATGCCGATGCGATCGCCGCCGAGACTGAGCACAGCGTGGTCGGGTAGCCGGTCAATGAAACCGGTGACCTGGGCAAGCTGGTTGGCGTTGTTGACCGGTCCGAACAGGATTCCTGCCTCACTAGGCGCTCCGGTGCGCGCGTTGTCCCGGGCATAGGCGGCGAGCGCGGCGACGAATTCGTCGTGAATTCCGGCTTGCACGAGCAGCCTGGTCGCCGCCGTGCAGTCCTGACCGGCGTTAAAGAAGCCCGCCGCGACAATGCCGGCCACGGCGAGGTCGATATCGGCATCGTCGAACACAATCACCGGTGCCTTGCCGCCGAGTTCCAGGTGCACGCGCTTGAGGTCGTGGGAGGCTGCCGCGGCCACGGCCATTCCGGCCCGCACCGAACCGGTGATCGACACGAGCTGTGGAATCTTGTGGTCGATCATGGCGGCGCCGGTCGAGCGATCGCCGGTGATCACGTTGAGCACGCCGGCCGGCAGAAATTCCGCCGCAACCTCGGCCAGCAGCAGCGTCGCACTCGGGGTGGTGTCTGAGGGCTTGAGCACGGTCGTGTTTCCCGCGGCGAGCGCTGGAGCGAACTTCCAGACCGCCATGTTCAACGGGTAGTTCCACGGTGTGACCTGACCGACGACGCCGATTGGCTCGCGGCGAATGAAGGAGGTGTGGTCGGTCATATACTCGCCTGCCGCGCGGCCCTCGAGGTTGCGAGCGGCTCCCGCGAAGAACCGAATCTGATCGACCGAGAGCAATATCTCGTCCTCGACCAGGGTGGAGCGCGGTTTGCCGGTGTCGAGCGACTCGGCATCGGCAAATTCCTCGGCGCGCGCCTCGATCGCATCCGCTATGCGAAACAGTGCCAGCTGCCGAACAGCCGGGGTCGTCTCACCCCAAATTTCGAAAGCGGATGCCGCAGCCCGGTAGGCCGCATCGACATCTGCCCGGTTCGACACCGGACTACTGCCGTAGACCACCTCCGTCGCGGGGTCGACCAGGTCGAATCGCTCTGCCCCGATCGACTCGGCGTAGCGGCCATTGACGAAGTTGCGTAGTTCGGGGGCGCCCATGCGGCCCAGTGTACCTATTTCGGTTTCATGCGCATTCAGATTCACAAATGAAATCCGCAGTAATTTGTATTATGTGCGACGGATTCACTTGCCGAAGTACATTTTGACTGACACAATCGATGCATGAATGGTCAACGGCGAAGCCACCCGCCCAAGCCGGCCCAGCTCGACGATGTGTCAAAAAAGATCATCGAACAGCTGCAGGTCGACGGACGTCGGTCCTACGCGGAGATCGGCAAAGCCGTCGGTCTCAGTGAGGCCGCTGTGCGGCAACGCGTGCAGAAGCTCACCGACTCCGGCGTCATGCAGGTCGTCGCCGTCACCGATCCGATGCAGCTCGGCTTTTTTCGCCAGGCCATGATCGGCATTCGGGCGTCCACCGACACTCGCATTCTCGCCGAGCAGCTCGCGGCAATTGACGCCGTGGACTACGTCGTTCTCACGGCCGGCACCTTTGACATTCTCGCCGAGGTCGTCTGTGAAGACGACGACGAGCTGCTCGAACTGCTCAACTCTCAGATCCGCAACCTCGACGGAGTCCTCTCCACCGAGACATTCGTTTATCTCAAACTCCACAAACAGTTCTATAACTGGGGAACACGGTAAAAAATGACGCTCACCACACCCACCGAAGCCTCGACCGCTTTCAGTGACGCTCACAATGCCGAGCTGCAGCAGAAGGCCAAGGACCACCTCTGGATGCACTTCTCTCGTCAGTCGGTGATGGAATCCGGTGCGGGAGTTCCCATCATCGTCAAGGGCCAGGGCCACCACATCTGGGATTCCCAGGGCAAGAAGTACATCGACGGCCTGAGCGGTCTGTTCACGGTCAACGCCGGACACGGACGCAAGCGCCTGGCCGAGGTCGCCGCGAAGCAGGCCGAGGAACTCGCCTTCTTCCCGATCTGGTCGTACGCGCACCCGAATGCAATCGAACTCGCGGACCGCCTCGCCAGCTACGCCCCCGGCGATCTCAACCGTGTCTTCTACTCCACCGGAGGCGGCGAAGCCGTCGAGACAGCGTTCAAGCTCGCCAAATACTACTGGAAGCTGATGGGTCGACCCACCAAGCACAAGGTCATCTCGCGCAACGTGGCATACCACGGCACTCCGCAGGGCGCGCTGGCCATCACCGGCATTCCCGCCATGAAGGAAATGTTCGAGCCGGTCACCCCCGGTGGTTTTCGCGTTCCCAACACGAACTTCTATCGCGCCGACGAGATGAGCCCTGGCCTCGGCCTCGGCGACAACCTCGAAATGTTCGGGCAGTGGGCTGCGAACCGCATCGAAGAAATGATTGAGTTCGAGGGCCCGGAAACCGTCGCCGCCGTATTTCTGGAGCCGGTGCAGAACTCCGGTGGCTGCTTTCCGCCGCCGCCCGGCTACTTCAAGCGCGTGCGCGAAATTTGCGACAAGTACGACGTGCTCCTGGTAGCCGACGAGGTCATCACGGCATTCGGTCGCATCGGCAATATGTTTGCCTCGACGACCTATGATATTCAGCCCGACATGATCACCTGCGCCAAGGGCATGACGAGCGGATACTCGCCGATCGGCGCGACCATCATCAGTGACCGCATCTACGAACCGTTCAAGCACGGCGACACGACGTTTTATCACGGCTACACCTTTGGCGGCCACCCGGTTTCCTCGGCTGTCGCCCTGGCTAACCTCGATATCTTCGAGGAGGAAAAGCTCAACGAAAACGTGCGCGAGAACTCGCCATTGTTCCGCAAGGAGCTCGAGAAGCTCCTCGACCTGCCGATCGTCGGCGACGTGCGCGGTGCCGGCTACTTCTTCGGAATCGAGCTGGTCAAGGACAAGGGCACCAAGGAGACGTTCAACGATGACGAGTCCGAGCGTTTGCTCCGCGGTTATCTGTCGAAGGCGCTGTATGAGGCCGGACTGTATTGCCGAGCGGATGACCGTGGCGACCCGGTTGTTCAGCTCGCTCCCCCGCTGACCATCGGCCCGAAGGAATTCGCCGAGATCGGTGAGATTCTGCACGGTGTGCTCTCGGACGCGCCGAAGTACATGTAGACCATTCGCCGCGACCCGCCCCTGCATCCAAACGGATGCCGGGGCGGGTCGCGTGTGGTCGTTACTAGGTCAACCACCCACGGCGCGCTCGTCTTCGTCGTCGTCTAGGTCGCCTTCTAGATCGTCGTCGTCGTTCTCGTCGTTCTCGTCGTTAAAACCGTCGTCCACGTCGAGGAAATAGTCGTCCTCCTCGAAACCATCAACAGCGTCGTCAGCCTCGAACCGAAGCTCCTCATCGCCCGCTGATTCATCGTCATCGCTGCGCGGCACCGCGAACGCCCACTCCGGCAGGTGTCCCGAGGCGAACAGCAGCTGAAGTAGGTTCGCCATGCTGTACCGCGAGTCGATGGCGAGTGCCTGGTCAACGAAGAATCCGGCCACCGAACCGCTGCCGAGCGCCCAGGACAGCCAGGCCAGCATGCAGAGCGGCGCCGGCCTGGCCGACCGCGGAGCCATCGCGACCACGGTGCGCAGCAGGGTGATGGCAATGCGAATACGGTCGACATCTGGTCTGTCTCGTCGGAGGCCAATCATGATGTCGCTGGTGTGCTGCGCACCGGGATCACCCAAGTTGATCTCATCGGTGACGATATCGTCGAGGCTTCGACCGGTTTCGTGTTGGAGCAGAGCGTAATGCTGGTTGATCTCCTGGGCACGCACACCCTCCTCGCGTCCAAAGGCAAATTGCACCATGATCTGGTCGCGATTCGGCGGTGATTGGACGAGCACCAGCAGCGCTGCCGCATCATCTTCGGTCGGCGGAGTGCTCCAGGTCAATGCGGCCTCGGCGATCGCTACCGGGTCGAGCAACACACCGAGGGTCGGAAACAACGTCGGAGCATTCTCGGCCCGAGCGAGCAGGTGGCGGTACCGCCGATAGATCCGGGCCAGGCGTTCCTTGGACGCCAGGTTGACGCCGACAGGATCCGCGCCGTTTTGCAGCGTACCCAGCGGGCGTTCGGGAAACGTCGCCGGCTGCTCGTTCACCGGTGACGCAGCAATATCACTGAGCGGATGCCCGCCAGCCGGGCACTCCGGGTCGAGGTAGCTGCCCCAGGCATCCGCTGCCACACACAGCGAGTCACGCAACAGAAATCCGCTGAGTTCGAGCCGTCGATTCAAAATATCCGCAAAACGCTCACCCGGAATTCCACGGACTCCGACGAAGGATTCGTCGGAATACATGACGGGTACAACAGCGTCGACGCCAGGAATTTTACACAGCATCCCGGCCAGCGTCGTTGCAATGCGTTTGTACACCTTCTGCGATGCACCGTCTTCTGGCAGGTTGAAGCGCAACGCGCCGCAGGTGCGGTTGCCGCGAAACGCGACGAGGACCGCGCTGGTCTCGGGCAGAAAACCGAGCAGCTGGGGAACGAGTGCCAGAAAGTCCTGGGCCTTCTGGGCTTTGACGATGGTTGGTTGCATGCCGACACTGTGCCCGGTTCCGGCTCAGCTGCGTCACGGGCGGCCGGGATCTGTAGAATTCTGGCCGAAACCGTTCCGGTGGAGGAGCCGTTACACCTCGTCGGCGACCGGCGCCGCGAACTGCGCGGCGTACAACGCGTGGTACGCACCATTCGCGGCGAGCAGTGCCACGTGGTTGCCCTGCTCCACAATGCGTCCTGACTCCATGACGAGAATCACGTCCGCGTCGCGAATCGTCGACAACCGGTGCGCGATCACGAAGCTCGTGCGCTCCGCCCGCAGCGCGCTCATCGCCTTCTGCACGAGCACTTCCGTGCGCGTATCGACCGAGCTGGTCGCCTCGTCGAGGATGAGCACGCTCGGCTTGGCCAGGAACGCCCGAGCGATGGTGAGCAACTGCATCTCGCCGGCGCTCACGTTGCTGCCCTCATCGTCAAGCACGGTCTCGTAGCCATCGGGCAGGGAATGCACGAAGCGGTCAACATAGGTGGCCTTGGCGGCGGCGAGAACGTCGGCCTCCGTCGCATCCGGTCGGCCGTAGGCGATATTGTCGCGGATCGTGCCGCCGAACAGCCAGGTATCCTGCAGCACCATACCCATGCGGCGACGCAGGTCATGCCGGGTCATGGTCGACACGTCGACACCGTCGAGCAGGATGCGCCCGGCATCGATGTCGTAGAACCGCATCATGAGATTGACCAGGGTGGTCTTGCCGGCCCCGGTCGGTCCGACGATAGCGATGGTCTGCCCCGGCTCAGCGATCAGGCTCAGTTCCTCAATCAGCGGCTTGTCCGGCGCGTAGCGGAACGACACGTTCTCAAAGACCAGACGGCCGTGCACCTCGGCTTGGCCCGTGGTTGGCGCAGTTGCAGGTTCTGGGTCTTCGCTTTGCTCGTCGGCGTCGAGCAGGTCGAACACCCGTTCAGCGGATGCGACGCCCGACTGCAGCAGGTTCGCCATCGACCCCAGCTGTGCGAGCGGCTGGGTGAACTGGCGGGAATACTGAATGAACGCTTGAACGTCACCGAGCTGCATAGCACCGGAGGCGACCTGCAGACCGCCGACAACCGCGATGGCAACGTAGACGAGGTTGCCAATGAAGGTCATCGCCGGCATGATCATGCCGCTGATGAACTGCGCGCCGAAGCTCGCTTCGTACAGCTCGTCGTTCTTCGCCCTGAACCGCGCGTCGACCTCTTTCTGCCGTCCGAATACCTTAACCAGGGCGTGGCCGGTAAACGTCTCTTCAATCTGCCCGTTCAGCTCGCCGGTGTTGGCCCACTGTGCCACGAACAGCTTCTGCGACCGCTTCGCGATGACGGTGGTGATCACCAGGGTGATCGGCACCGTGACGAGCGCAATCAACGCGAGCAGCGGCGAGAGGATAAGCATCATCACGATGACGCCGATCACGGTGAGCAGGCTGGTCACCACCTGGCTGAGCGACTGCTGCAGGCTCTGCGAGATATTGTCGACGTCGTTGGTGACCCGGCTGAGCAGCTCGCCGCGCGGCTTCTTGTCGAAGTAACTCAGCGGCAGGCGGTTGATCTTCGCCTCGATCTCCTCGCGCAGCCGGTACACCGTTCGTTGCACGACACCGTTGAGCACGTAGGCCTGCATCCAGCTGAACACGCTCGAGAGTACATAGAGCGCGAGCGCCCACAACAGCACGGTAGAGAGCATGGCGAAGTCGATGCCGAGGCCAGGGGTGAGCGTCATACCGCTGAGCATGTCGGCCTGGGTGGTATCACCGGATGCCCGAAGACCAGCGATCACGTCGGCCTGGTTACTGCCGCTCGGCAGGGGCTTCGAGATGACGCCGGAAAAAATCAGGTTGGTGCCCTCGCCGAGCAGACGCGGGCCGAGCACCGAAAACGTGACGCTAATCACGGCGAGGGCGAAGACGAGGGCCAGCCAGAGGCGTTCCGGCCGCAGTTTTCCGAGCAGTCGTTTGCCGGAGGCGGTGAAGTTCATCGATTTCTCGACCGGCAGGTTCATGCCGCCGAAGGGGCCCCCGCCGCGCTGCGGACGCGCAGCCGGCTTGTCGTCGGCGTGGGTCTCGCTCATGCTGCGTCCTCCGCGGTGAGCTGGGATGACACAATTTCTTGGTACGTGGTGTTTGACTCGAGTAGTTGTTCGTGAGTTCCCCGACCGACGATGCGGCCGTCTTCGAGCACGAGAATCTGGTCGGCCTCGATGATGCTCGACACTCGCTGGGCGACGATGACCATCGTCGCCCCGTCGGTGCTCTGTTTGAGGGCGAGCCGCAGGCGGGCATCCGTTACCAGGTCAAGCGCCGAGAACGAGTCGTCAAAAATGTAGAGTTCTGGCCGTTTCACCAGGGCTCGGGCAATAGCGAGGCGCTGGCGCTGGCCGCCAGACACGTTGGTGCCGCCCTGGGCAATCGGTGCGTCGAGTCCGCCGTCCATCTCCGCGACAAACTCCCGCGCCTGCGCGATGGTCAGCGCCTGCCAGAGTTCGTCGTCGCTCGCATCCGGTTTGCCATAGAGCAGGTTGCTGCGCACGGTGCCAGAGAAGAGGTACGGCTTTTGCGGGACGAGACCGATACTTCCCCAGAGCAGGTCGGGGTTGAGCTCACGCACGTTGACGCCGTCAACCAGCACGGAACCGCTCGTGGCGTCGAACAGTCGCGGCAGCAGATTGACCAGCGTGGTCTTGCCGCTGCCGGTGCTGCCGATAATCGCGGTGGTTTCACCGTGGCGGGCGATGAAGCTCACGTTCTGCAGCACCGGCTGTTCGGCGCCGGGGTAGGCGAAGCCCACGTCGAGCAGTTCAAGCTCACCGTGGCCGACTATCACGTTCACCGGGTTCGCCGGCGGCACTACACTCGACGAGGTTTCGAGAACCTCGCCGATGCGGTCGGCTGAGACGGCGGCACGCGGAATCATGACGGCCATAAATGTTGCCATCATGACGGCCATGAGAATCTGCATGAGATAGCTGAGGAAGGCGATCAGGGTGCCAACCTGCATCGAACCGTCTTCGATGCGGAACGCACCGAACCAGATCACGGCAACGCTCGATACGTTCAGCACGAGCATGACGATGGGGAACATCAGCGCCATCAATCGGCCGGAGCTGAGTGCAACGTCGGTGACGTCCTGATTGGCCTGGGCAAATCGGGCGATCTCTTGCGTCTCGCGCACGAACGCCCGCACGACACGCATGCCGGTGAGCTGCTCCCGCAGTACCCGGTTGACGGTGTCGATGCGGGTCTGCATCTTGCGAAATAACGGCACCATTCTCACCACGATGAGACCCACCGCGATGAGCAGAATCGGCACGCTGACGGCGATCAACCAGGACAGCTGCACGTCCTGACGGATCGCCATGATCACACCGCCGATGCTGAGAATCGGCGCAGAGACCAGCAGCGTGCACGTCGTCAGCACGAGCATCTGCACCTGCTGCACGTCATTGGTGGAGCGGGTAATGAGCGACGGCGCGCCAAAGCGGGCGACCTCCTGCTCGGAGAATTCGCCAACCCGGCTAAAGACGTCGCCACGCAGATCACGACCGACCTTCATGGCTACCTTGGCCCCGAAGTACACGGCCACAATCGCGCAGATGATCTGGCCGAGGGTGATGATCAGCATGACGCCGCCGACGCGCAAAATATAGCCGGTGTCGCCAGTGGCCACACCCTCATCGATGATGTCGGCATTCAGAGTGGGCAGAAAGAGAGACGCGATCGACTGAGCCAGTTGAAAGACGATCACCCCGGTCAGCAGCTGCCAATACGGCCGCAGATAACGCAGGAGCAAGGACCACAGCACGTAATTCTCCTCGCGAAACTGTCTAGATGCGTGAAACGGCCACGTGCCAGTCCGGATTAGTCGGCGCAGCTACCTCTGATGCCATCCTGCACTCTTTCTGCCGCCTCGTCGATCGAAACATTGCGCTCCTAGCAAAAAAATCGCTGACTATTGCACAACTGCACATCGAGCGTTCAGGCAAAGAGGCCCGAAATGTAGGCAACCTCATCGGCACTGGGCTGCCAGGCTGTTGCGGCCGTCGCGTTGTGAATGATCTGCTCTGGCTTGGTCGCGCCGGCAATGACGCTGGTCAGTCCGGGCTGGGCCAGCAGCCAGGCAAAGGTCGCCGTGAGCATGCTCACCCCGCGCGCGTCGCACCAGTCCTGATACTGCTCGATCACGTCCCACGGGGCGTCGTCGGCAAGATGGCGGCGAATCATCATGATTCTGCTGTCGGCCGGTCCACCACTGCGCGAGAACTTGCCGGTGAATAGTCCGTTGTAGAGGGGAAAGAATGGCAGAAAACCCAGGCCGAAGGCGTTGACGGCCGGAAGGACCTCTTCTTCGATATCGCGCACCAGCAGGCTGTACTCGTTCTGGCTCGAGATAAATTTGGGATGCCCATTCATTTGCGCGGTAAATTCCGCCTCAGCAATCTGCCAGCCGGCCAGGTTGGAATGGCCGATGTAGCGAATCTTGCCCGCGGTGATGAGGTCGTCGAGCGTCGCGAGGGTTTCCTCGATCGGCGTCGACGGATCGGGCGCGTGCAGCTGGTACAGGTCGATCCAGTCGGTCTGTAGTCGACGCAGCGACGCCTCAACGGCCAAACGGATGTATCGGCGCGAGCCACGCGCGTTCCAATCGGGCCCGTTGCGCCCACCCATATCCATACCGAATTTGGTAGCGAGCACGATTTGATCGCGCTTGCCGCGCAGCGAGTGCCCCATCAGGGTCTCACTCAGTCCCCGTTCGGCACCATAGATGTCGGCCGTGTCAAACAAGGTCACCCCCGCTTCGAAGGCCGCGTCAATGACGGCCGTCGTACCATCCTGCCCCTCCGTCGCGGTGCCGGTGCGCCCGAAGTTGTTGCACCCGAGTCCAATCGTCGACACGGTCAATCCGGAAGAGCCAAGTCTGCGATATTCAATCTGAGCCATCCCTACAGAATAGGGCCGTTCCGGCGGCTCGACGCCAACCTGCACCCTCCTCCACACCCGCACGGCCGTCGACCTTATGCACCAACGTCCGAACCCCGCGAGGTCAACCGGGAGTGCGCGGCTACAGTCGAAGTATGACCTCGATTTCTCCCGCTCTTCTTCGTCTGCCGAGCCCGCTCGGGCGGATCGAGCTCACGGCCGACGATGACGGCATCCTCTCGCTCTCGATCGAAACCGACGGGCACCTTCCGCTGGACGAAACCGCCGAGGCTCCCTCACCGGTGCTACACCGCGCGGCCGAGCAGTTGGCCGAGTACTTCGCCGGTACCCGACACTCTTTCGATCTTCCCGTGCACCTGACCCGCGGTACCGAGTTTCAGCGCACCGTCTGGGCTCGCCTGGCTACCGTAGGCTTTGGAGAAGTCATCTCCTACGGAGCCCTCGGCAGCCAGATCGGTCGCGCCGGATCGGGTCGCGCTATCGGTGGTGCCGTCGGCGCCAACCCGGTGCCGATCATCATCGGCTGCCACCGGGTGCTCGCTACCAGCGGTCAGATCACTGGGTACAGCGCCGGCCAGGGAATCCCCACCAAGGCCTGGTTGCTCGATCACGAAGGAATCGTGCACCACTAGCCGTCCCTCTCGTAATGTACTAGCGCACCGTATAGATTGTCGACGTGGCCGGCTGCCCCTTGCTGGCCAGGTGCTGCTCAACGAGAAGCTGCAGTTCACCAGGCACGCCCGGTTGCACCTGTATTCCCACGGATTCTGCCCACTCGATCAGTTCGCCAACGGTCGAAAAGTTTTGTCCGTTGTCGATCAAGGCCCGCGTGAATTCGCCCTTGGACTTCTTGTTGAAGTGGTTGAGCGCGCGTTTCTGGCCATCTCCGGCGTCGGCGACAACCCGCAGATAGATCGAGTTAGGGCGCACCGGGCGGGGCCCCAGGGCGACGTAGGCTTCGGAACGCAGGTCAAGCAGCAGGCCGTCGGTGTGGCTGAGCAGCTTATGCACGTCGGTGCTCCAGTGCTGCCTCAGCGAGTGCGTGTTCAACGTCAAGTCCGGCACCCTCGAGTCGTGCGACAGTCGATACGCCGGAATCGGATCTAGAGCGGCGAGCGGTCCAAGCAACGCCGAATGCACCACCACGTGGGCGTTCGCGAACTCACGCTGCGCCGCCGACAGGGTCGCAGCATCCAACCCGTCAAAGAGCACCCCGGTGTAGCGGTCGATGACCGGCAGGGTTGGCGACCGCAACAGCTCGAGGTTGCGGTCAATTTCGAACAACTGGGTGCGACCGAGTTTGAGGGCGGCTATGGCAGCTTCCGGATGCCGCGACAGGGCAACCAGCGCCCGCGCGAGCGTTCGACGTTTCGCGTTCAGGGACGGATAGGCCAGTAAAGACCAGCTGAGGGGTACAGCTTCGCCGCCGGAGCGTTTCGTCTCCGACGGCGGTAGCAGTATCAACAACGGTATGGCTAGGCTTTTTTACAAGGAACTAACGAGCTCAGCCTTGCGAGCGACGACGGTCACGATGTCATTGTCGACGGACAGAAAGCCATCTTCAGCCTTCGCGATCACCTTGGAACCATCGGCCAGGGTAACGCGAACGTCGCCAACGGCCAGAATTGCCAACATCGGCTCGTGACCGGCAAGAATACCGATCTCGCCCTCGACGGTCTTGGCGACAACCATCGTCGCCTCGCCGGTCCAGACCTGCTGGTCGGCCGACACAACGCTGACGGACAGCGACTTTGCCATGGTTAGTCGTTCTCTTTCTGAATCTGAGCCCACTTCTCTTCAACGTCGTTGATGCCACCGACGTTGAAGAAGGCCTGCTCAGCCACGTGGTCGAAGTCACCGTTGGCAATAGCCGTGAATGACTCGATGGTGTCCTTGAGCGGAACTGTTGAACCCTCAACACCGGTGAACTTCTTCGCCATGTAGGTGTTCTGCGACAGGAACTGCTGAATACGACGAGCACGAGAAACCGTGACCTTGTCTTCTTCAGACAGCTCGTCAACACCAAGAATCGCAATGATCTCCTGGAGTTCCTTGTTCTTTTGCAGAATGGCCTTGACGCGGACGGCCGTGTTGTAGTGATCGGCACCCAAATAGCGGGGGTCGAGGATACGACTGGTCGACGTGAGCGGGTCGACGGCCGGGTACAGTCCCTTCGACGCGATCTCGCGCGACAGCTCAGTCGTAGCGTCAAGGTGAGCGAACGTGGTCGCCGGAGCCGGGTCGGTGTAGTCGTCGGCGGGAACGTAGATCGCCTGGAGAGAGGTGATCGAGTGTCCACGAGTCGACGTGATGCGCTCCTGCAGGATGCCCATCTCGTCGGCCAGGTTCGGCTGGTAGCCCACAGCAGACGGCATGCGACCGAGCAGGGTGGAGACCTCTGAACCGGCCTGCGTGAACCGGAAGATGTTGTCGATGAAGAGCAACACGTCTTGCTTCTCAACGTCACGGAAGTACTCAGCCATGGTGAGGGCCGAGAGCGCAACGCGCAGACGCGTTCCCGGCGGCTCGTCCATCTGTCCGAAGACTAGGGCGGTCTTGTCGAAGACGCCAGCTTCTTCCATCTCGGCGATGAGGTCGTTGCCCTCACGGGTACGCTCACCGACTCCGGCGAACACCGACACTCCACCATGGTCCTGCGCAACGCGCTGGATCATTTCCTGGATCAAAACGGTCTTGCCGACTCCCGCACCACCGAACAGGCCGATCTTTCCGCCGAGAACATACGGAGTGAGAAGGTCGATGACCTTGATACCGGTCTCGAACAGCTGGGTCTTGGACTCGAGCTGGTCGAAGGGCGGTGGCTTGCGGTGGATGGGCCAGCGCTCGGTGATCTCGATCTTTTCGCCCGGCTTGGCGTTGAGCACATCGCCGATAACGTTGAAGACCTTGCCCTTGGTGACGTTTCCAACGGGAACCGTGATGGGGGTGCCGGTGTCTCGCACTTCCTGACCACGAACAAGTCCGTCGGTCGGGTTCAGCGCGATAGCACGGACGAGGTCGTCACCGAGGTGCAGAGCAACCTCAAGCGTGATCTCGTTTGACTCATCACCAATGGTGATCGTGGTCTTCAGGGCGTTGTAGATGCCGGGGATCGAGTCGTGCGGAAACTCGATGTCGACAACGGGGCCAGTGACACGGGCGATGCGGCCGACCGAGCCGGCCGTGTCCTCCGCCCGGACTGGCGCGATTGCGGTGTCAGTCATTGCTCTCTCTTCTCTGCCCATGGGACATGTGAACTACTTCTTGGCGGATGAGAGCGCATCGGCTCCACCCACGATCTCGGAAATCTGCTGGGTAATCTCGGACTGACGCGCGTTATTCGACAACCGCGTGTAGTCCGTGATCAGCTTGTCGGCGTTATCGCTGGCCGACTTCATCGCCTTCTGACGGCTGGCATGTTCTGACGCCGCCGACTGCAGCATGGCGTTGAACAAACGACTCTCGATATAGACCGGGAGCAGGCTGTCCAGAACGGTTTCCACGTCTGGTTCGAACTCGTAGAGCGGCAGAACCGCGTTACTGCTCGGTTCTTCAACACCCTCGACGACCTCGAGTGGAAGCAGCCGAACAACTTCGGGAACCTGCGTAACCATGCTCACGAAGCGGTTGTAGACGATGTGAATCTCGTCGACTCCACCATCGGCGTAGTCCGTAAGGAACGAACCGAGCAGGGCCTCACCGATTTCTTTGGCAGTTTCGAACTGGGGCTGATCGGTGCCGCCGGTCCACACTCGCTCCGACGCGCGCCCCCGAAAGGTGAAGTACGCGATGGCCTTGCGTCCGACCAGGAAGTAGACGATGTCTTTGCCCTGGCCACGCAACAACTCGCTGAGCGACTCCGCTTCACGAAGAACCTGCGAGCTAAACGCGCCAGCCAGACCCCGGTCGGAGGCAAAGATAACGACCGCTGCGCGCTCAATTTTCTCTGGCTCAGTCGTGAGCACGTGCTGGACGTTCGAGTACGTGGCCACTGCCGAAACGGCACGTGTCACTGCACGCGAATACGGGGTTGACGCAGCGACTCGCGCCTGCGCTTTCTGGATGCGCGAGGCGGAGATCAGCTCCATGGCCCGAGTGATCTTCTTGGTCGTCTGGGCAGACTTGATCTTCTGCCGGTAGACGCGAAGTTGCGCTCCCATGTGTCTGCTTCCTTGTCTTTCAGTTTGGTGTCGTCATTTGTAGTGCGAGTCGCGTGAACGACTAGCGGCGGTGCTTGACGATCTTTTCCTGGTTGACGTCTTCGGCAGCGATGGCCTCAAACTTTTCCTTACCCACCGAGGCGAGCGGCTTGCCCTCGCCGGTTTGGAACTCAAGCTTGAACTTGTCGACACCAGCAGTCAGCGCGGCAACGGTCTCGTCGGAGAGAACGTTCGTCTCGCGCAGGTTCTTCAGAATCTCGGTGTTGCGACCCAAGAAGTCGAGCAATTCGCGCTCGAATCGCAGAACGTCGGGAACCGGTACCTCGTCGAGCTTGCCGTTGATGCCGGCCCAGATCGAAACGACCTGGTCCTCAACGGGGTACGGCGAGTACTGCGGCTGGCGCAGCAGTTCGGTCAAGCGAGCACCGCGCGCGAGCTGACGACGACTGGCCGCGTCGAGGTCGGAGGCGAACATCGCGAAGGCTTCAAGCGAACGGTACTGGGCGAGCTCAAGCTTGAGCGTTCCGGACACCTTCTTGATCGACTTAACCTGCGCGTCGCCACCGACACGAGAGACCGAGATACCCACGTCAACAGCTGGGCGCTGGTTGGCGTTGAACAGGTCGGACTGTAGAAAAATCTGGCCGTCGGTGATCGAGATCACGTTAGTCGGAATGTAGGCGGCAACGTCGTTGGCTTTGGTCTCAATGATCGGGAGACCGGTCATCGATCCGGCGCCGAGGGCGTCGGACAGCTTGGCACAACGCTCGAGCAAACGGGAGTGCAGATAGAACACGTCGCCGGGGTACGCCTCGCGTCCCGGCGGGCGACGCAGCAGCAGCGAAACAGCACGGTAAGCCTCCGCCTGCTTGGACAGGTCATCGAAGACGATGAGTACGTGCTTGCCGGCGTACATCCAATGCTGGCCGATGGCCGAACCGGTATACGGTGCGAGGTACTTGAAACCGGCCGGGTCGGAAGCGGGCGCCGCAACGATGGTGGTGTACTCCATCGCTCCGGCATCTTCGAGCGCACCCTTCACCGAAGCGATGGTGGAGCCCTTCTGTCCGATGGCGACATAGATGCAGCGCACCTGCTTGTTCGTGTCGCCGGACTCCCAGTTGGCCTTCTGGTTGATGATGGTGTCGATCGCGATCGCGGTCTTGCCGGTCTGACGGTCACCGATGATGAGCTGACGCTGGCCGCGGCCGATCGGGATCATGGCGTCGATGGCCTTGATGCCGGTCTGCATGGGCTCGTGCACGCTCTTGCGCTGCATAACGCCGGGAGCCTGCAGCTCGAGGGCACGGCGTGCTTCGCTGACAATTTCGCCGAGGCCGTCGATTGGTGCGCCGAGCGGGTCGACGACGCGACCGAGGAAGGCATCACCAACGGGAACGGAAAGAACCTCTCCGGTGCGGTGCACCTCCATACCCTCAACAACGCTAGCGAACTCGCCGAGCACGACGACTCCGATCTCGTCTTCGTCGAGGTTCTGGGCCAGGCCCAGCGTGCCGTCGGCGAATTTGATGAGCTCGTTGGCCATCACGCCGGGCAAGCCCTCAACGTGGGCGATACCGTCGCCGGCCGTGGTGACATAGCCGACCTCCGTCGTTGACGTCTTGTTCGGCTCATAGGACTTCACGAAGTCCTGGAGAGCGCCACGGATCTCATCGGGGCTGATCGTTAGTTCTGCCATCATCTTCCCTTTTCTGTACGGCTGCACAGGTTCTGTCTCTTCCAGGACGTTGCCGCCCTGCGTCTTCTTATCGTGCTGTGATTGTGGTGTTACTGATCGCGCTGGTACCGCATCAGCAGTGCTTAGCGAACGAGCTGCAGTCGCAAATCGGCGAGGCGAGTTGAGATGCTGCCATCGATGACCAGGTCACCGATTTGTACGCGAACCCCGCCAACCAATGCCGGATCAACGATCTGGTTGATGCTGAGTGAGCGTCCGTGACGTTCTTCAAGACTCTTCTTCAAACGGTCTAACTGGACAGGCGAAAGAACACTCGCCGACGTGATGGTGGCAATCGCACTGCCAGACTGGTCCGCTACAACGGATGCCGCCTGTCGCAGCAACTCGCCCATGCGGCGGCCGCGAGGCTGCTGCACCAGGTGCCGAACGATAGCAAGAGTTTGACCGGATACCTTGCCGGCCAGAAGTTTCTCGACCAGGGCGGCCTTGGCGTCACTCTTGCCGAGTTTGCTGGCCAGGGCCAGTTCCAACCCTGCGTCTGACGACACTGCTGTGCCGAATTCAAACAGTTCACTCTCGATCGATGTGCCGGTAGAAACAGACAGGGCGGATACCCGCAAGCCCAATTCTTCAATTCCGGCCAACAGATCATCGTGGCTGGACCAGCGCTCGGAGACGACGCCCGCAAGCAGGTCGAGCGCACGAGGTGTCACGCCCGCACCGAAAACGGCGCGAACGAGGGTGACCTTAGCTGCCGTATCCGCTGCCGCGTCGCCGAGCGCCGACAGAAGTTGCGACGACGAACCGATAACGCGCCCGGCACCGAACAGGCTTTCAGCCGTCGCCAGATCAGTCGTGACCCCCGGGACGGACAGTGCCGCCCTCGATGTGGCGAGTGCTTCTCTGGTGGCGCTTCCCATGTGCTAAATCTTTCCGGCTGTAGGAGCTGCTGCTTGCGACGGCACTTCGCTGGCTTCGAGTTCGGCCAGGAAACGCTCGACAATGGCGCTCGCCTTAGCATCGTCGGACAGGCTCTCACCAATGACACCCGAGGCGAGGTCAATGGCGAGGGTGCCTACCTCGCTGCGGAGGGACACAACGGCGGCCTGACGTTCGGCTTCGATTTGCGTTTTGGCACTGGCCGCGATGCGGCCGGCTTCGACCGCAGCCCGCTCCTTGTGCTCAGCGACAATACGCTGGCCGTCGGTGCGGGCCTGGTCACGAATGGCACCGGCTTCCGCACGAGCGTCAGCGAGCTGAGCCGTGTACTGCACCAACATAGCTTCAGCCTTGCGCTGGGCGTCGTCGGCCTTGGCCATGTTGCCTTCGATGGCGTCTGCGCGGTCATCGAGGAGCACCTGCATCTTCGGTAGTGCGATCTTCCAGAAGAAGAACAGAATGACAAAGAAGCAGACCGCCGACCAGATAATGTCGTACAGCTCCGGGATAAGCGGATTCTTCTGCTCAGCCGCGGCAGCGGCAATCACGATGTGAAGCAACATACCTCCATGTTAGAAGTGAAAAAGGAGGACTAAGCGAAGATGAAGTACGTCGCGATACCGATGAACGCGAGCGCCTCGGTGAATGCGATACCGATGTACATCAGAACTTGGAGGCGGCCGGCGAGCTCCGGCTGGCGAGCGACACTCTCGACGGTCTTGCCGACAAGAATACCGATGCCAATACCCGGACCAATGGCAGCCAGGCCGTAGCCGACCGTAGCAATGTTTCCGTTGATTTCTGCAAGAACGGTGATTGCGTCCATGTGTGTTTCCTTCCGTGATGGCGAATAAGGCAAGTGCCGAATTCGTTGTTAGTGCTCCTCAGCCAGCGCGAGCTGGATGTAAACAGTGGTGAGAATGGCGAAGATATAAGCCTGCAACACGGCTACCAGCAGCTCGAAGAGCGTGAAAGCCAACCCGAAGACCAGAGTCCCGCCGCCTAACAGCTTGAGGCCCCCATCTGCCGTGAAGAAGAAAAACTGTGTGGCAGAGAAAAGGATGACCAGCAGGAGGTGACCCACGATCATGTTCATCAGGAGTCGAAGTGTAAGCGTGACCGGACGCACGATGAACGTGGAGATGAACTCTACGGGCGTGAGGATGATATAGAGGAACTTCGGAACTCCGGGCGGGAAGAGTGCGGTGCGGAAGAACCCAATGCCGCTCTTCTTCACACCGGCGTAGATGAACGCGACGTACGCGACACCGGCGAGAAACAGAGGCACGCCGATAACGGAGGTTCCCGCGATATTCAGACCGGGGATAATGCCGGTGATGTTCATGAACAGGACCATGAAGAAGACGGTCGTGATCAGTGGCAGAAAACGCTTGCCATCTTTTTTACCCAGCAGGTCTTCGGCAATACTGACGCGAACAAAGTCGAGTCCCATTTCGGTCAGGCTTTGGCCGCGGGTCGGGATGATCTTCATGCGGCGAGTACCGAGCCAGAAGACCAGCATCAGCGCCGCGACGGCGAGGAACCGAATCAGCATGATGCGATTGATTTCAAAGTTCGTACCCGCGAAGAAAATAACCTCGGGGAAGAACTCATTGATGGTAGGACCGTGGAATTCACCGTCGCCGGTGGCAGACGGAACCATCAGGTTTACGGCGATTTCTAGCAGCGCTTTCTCCTGTTTCGGGGCGGTGAGCTCTGCTCGCGCATCGACGAATATGGACAGGTTTACGACGCAGTGAAGCGTCTGCAAACCGGGGTGGGATCAGTATTTACTGTAGCAAAGATCAGGCGCTGAGCCGAATCGAGAGCAGGATCCAGAGGTGCATGGGTTGACGGGTTAGTCCTCGACCGGCGCGGCGGGCAGGATGGCATCACTGGCATAGGTCATACGGCTCTTCGCCACAACGACGGCATCAACTACGAGGGAGCCGATTACTCCGGCAATGATGCAGCAGAACAGCACTATTGGGTGGATCCACGCCCGGTCTTGCAATAGCATCGTCAGCGCCAGAAACACCACGAATTTAAGCAGCCATCCGCCCAAGATGATTCCGAAGAAGCCGCCGATGGCTGACTCACTGCCTGCCACACGATTGGCCAGCAGGATGCTGCCGGCGGTGATCCCCATGAAGGCGACCGACATGACCGTTCCGATCAGGGCGCTCAGCACCCCGGTGCCGCCGTCGACAGCGAAGCCGATGACGGAACCAATCATGGCGATGGCGATGGCGACCCAGGCGCCGTAAATCAGGATGCGCCGCAGCACCGGAACGGACGACGGCGTGATTCGGGCGGGCGGGTTGGTGCTGGTCATGCGTTCTCCTCGGCAGGCGCCGCCGTTGGGCGGTCGCTCGTGTTGGTTGGATGGCTTGTGGTGGTGCCACCGCGGGACTCGTCGTGATCTCTTGCGCTCTGATCGAGCGGGTCGAGGAGCGAGGTTGGCGTTGGGACGGGCGCTGACTGGCTGATCCACTCGGCGGCCTTGCGGCGTCCGAGCGGTGCGAGCGTGACGATCGTGCAGATGAGCAGTGATACGACCAGAAAGATTGTCGCATAGCCCGTTGGAAGACCGAGGTAGACCGGCAGGAGGTAGTAGAGCAGGCATCCGATCGATGCTGCCGCGCTCCAGCCGTAGAAAATTAGCACGGCATGCAGGTGGGAGTGTCCCATATCGAGCAGGCGATGGTGCAGGTGTTTTCGGTCGGCGCTGAACGGTGATTTGCCGGCGTGCACGCGACGGATCACGGCGAGTCCGAAGTCGAGCAGCGGGATGATCATAATCGCCACAGGCAGGAGGAGAGGGATGAAGGCCGGGAAGAGCTGGGAACGATCGATCGCCGTGACGTCGATCTGCCCGGTGATGGCGATCGCGCTCGTGGCCATGAGCAGGCCCACTAGGAGTGCACCGGCATCGCCCATGAACATCTTGGCCGGATGCCAGTTCAACGGAAGGAATCCGACGCAGGCACCGACCAAAATGGCGGCGATCAACGAGGCGAGGTTGAAGTAGTTGGTCGGCGAGGTGTCTCGCACGAGCAGGTAGCTGTAGAGAAAGAACACTCCGTTGGCGATCAGGGCGACGCCGGTGACCAATCCGTCGAGGCCGTCGATGAAGTTGATCATGTTCATCACGACGACGATGGCGACGACCGTGACAACGATCGACGTCCGGCCGCTCCAGAGCGTGAGACCTCCGATCGGCAGGGAGTAGATCTGCACGCCCTGCCACGCCACTAGGCCGGCGGCAATGAATTGGCCGGCAAGTTTGGTCATCCAGTCGAGGTCCCAGATATCGTCGGCCACCCCGACGAGCACGATCAGCAGCGCCGCGCCGAGGATGGCCAGGATCTGTTGCGGGTCGGCGAAGACCAACCGCATCGGTGCGAATGCCCCGGCAGTGAGGTAAGCAACGCCGAAGGCGACGAGGATGCCGAGGAACATGGCGATGCCGCCCAGGCGCGGCGTCGGGCGGGTGTGCACATCACGTTCGCGAATCTTCGGGTAGAGCCGGTACTTGTGGCTGAGCTTGTAGACGATGATCGAAAACACGAAGGTGACGATTGCCGAGACGAGTGCGAGCAGAACGAATAGGGTCATGGACTACCGGTCAGTGTCGCGTTCGTCCGGCCCAGGAGCGACGAGGGTGGGAGCGGCATCCGTGTTGACGGCCGGCGCTGCGGCAAGTACGTCGCCGATGACGGCGGCGATCGCGTCGCGCGTAATGACCCCGGCACGCACAATGTGTAGCAGACCGCCGTTAGCCTCAAAACCGGTCGCGTCGACGATGGTCGAGGAACCATCTCCGGTCTGACCGAACACGCTGGCATAGGTTTCACCGGACTTGCCGCCGTCGAGATAGATCTCGACGCTCTCGCCGAGTGCCGCTTCGGCCGACTGTGCGTCGAGAGCGGCCGGCATACCACTGAGGTTCGCGCTGGAGACGGCGAGCGGTCCGGTTACAGCCAGTAGGTCAAGCGCGATCTGATTGCTCGGCATACGCAGGGCCACCGTGCCTCGGGTTTCGCCGAGGTCCCAGACCAGTGATGGCTGGGCGTTGACGATGACTGTCAAACCACCAGGCCAGAATGCGGCGACCAGATCGCGCACCGGCTGCGGCACGTCCACTGCGAGGGCGTCGAGGGTGGGGATGCCGGGAATGAGAACGGGTGGCGGCGACTGGCGACTGCGTCCCTTGGCGTCGAGGAGCAGCTGCACCGCCTCGGCGTTAAAGGCATCGGCCGCGACGCCGTAGACGGTGTCGGTGGGAATCACGACGAGGGCACCGCTGCCTATGGCCGTGCGCGCCAACGCGATGTGCTCTTGGTAGCTGGACTGGCTCGTGTCTGGCTGACTCGTGTCCGAGTCGCTCGTGCAATCGTAGATACGTGTCATTTCCGACAATTCTATCTCAGCGAGGTTGTGAAGAGCGGATGCCGTTGCCTCAGGGTGCGAATTGGCGCTTTCAGGGATGCAGCGCAGTCGTGGCACGATCACGGCTGGTGTAGTCGGGGTGGGTTGCGGGTGCACGCCAGCCATCGTCGGCCAGCAGTGCACGAATGGCTTCCCCCTGCTGTTCCCCGTGTTCAATCACAAGCACGCCGCCGGACCGCAGCAGTCGGAGGCCGGTGGCGGATACCGCACGAATAACGTCGAGGCCGTCCGGTCCGCCGAACAAGGCGTGGGCGGGATCGAACAGGCGCACCTCTGGATCACGCGGTATGGCATCCACTGGGATGTAGGGCGGGTTGGAAATGACGACCGCGACGGTGCCGTTGAGTTCGACGAATGCGTCGGCGAGGTCGCCGAAGGCCAGGGTGAGGTTGTCGGCGGCGACCTCGGCAAAATTGCGGGTGGTCCACGCGTATGCCTCGGGCGAGTTCTCTACCGCGAAGATGCGGGCATGCGGCACCTCGGTGGCCAGGGCGAGGGCAATGGCGCCGCTGCCCGTGCCGAGGTCGACGCCGATCGGTTCAGCGTCGGGCATCCCGCGCAGGGCATCGATGGCCAGTTGGGCGACCTGTTCGGTTTCGGGGCGCGGCACGAAAACGCCAGGTCCCACGTTGAGGTCAAGCGCCCGAAACGGAGCACGGCCTGTTATATGTTGCAGGGGCTCGCGGGCGCTGCGGCGGGCCAGCAGGAGGTCGATGGCGGCAGCATCCGCTGCACTGATTGGTTTGGCCATGATGCTGGCGGCCTGTACCTCGCCGCGACTCTGGCCGAGCACGTGACCGATCAGCAGATCTGCATCAACCTCCGGGTCGGTGATTCCAGCGGCAGTCAGCCGGGCAATCGCCTCATTTCGCAGGGAAGTGACGGTCGTGGGTGGGGCAGAGTCTGAAGAGGTCACGTAGTGAAATGTAACGCACCCGGGCGCTAGTGGTCGAGGGCCATAGGCTGGACAACGCCCACCTACCCAATTTTATTTGAATTCCGCTGAATTTCACCGAACGAAAGTTGCTCACGTGCCCAAGATCTATTCCGACATCACCGAAGCCGTTGGTGGAACCCCCCTCGTCAAACTGAACCGTTTGACCGCTGGGCTCGGCGCTACCGTTCTGGCCAAGCTCGAGTTCTACAACCCCTCGAGCAGCGTGAAGGACCGCATTGGCGTCGCCATCATCAACGCGGCCGAGAAGGATGGCTCGCTGAAGCCGGGCGGAACCATTGTTGAAGCCACCAGCGGGAACACGGGCATCGCCCTCGCCATGGTCGGCGCGGCCCGCGGCTACACCGTCATTCTGGCCATGCCGGAGACGATGAGCAAGGAACGCCGCGTCATGATGCGCGCCTACGGCGCCGAGATCGTGCTGACCGCGGGTGCCGACGGCATGCGCGGTGCGGTCGAGAAGGCCGCCGAGATCGTTGCGAACACTCCCGGCGCTGTTTTGGCGAGCCAGTTCACAAACCCGGCCAATCCGGCCATTCACCGGGCCACGACCGGCGTGGAGATCTGGAACGACACCGAGGGCGCGGTGGACATTCTCGTTGCCGGAATCGGAACCGGCGGCACCCTGTCGGGTGCTGGAAACTATCTCAAGGAGCAGAAACCGGGCCTCAAGGTCGTCGGTGTTGAGCCCATCGACTCCCCCATCCTCTCCGGAGGCAAGCCCGGCCCACATAAGATTCAGGGCCTCGGCGCGAACTTCGTGCCCGAAACCCTCGACCGCAAAGTTTATGACTCGATCACCGACGTGACCCTGGCCGATTCGCTCGCCACCGCCCGTGTCCTCGGTACCGCCGAGGGAATCCTCGGCGGTATCTCCGGTGGCGCAGCCGTCTGGGCCGCGCTCGAGCAAGCGAAACTACCCGAAAATGCGGGCAAGACCATCGTCGTCATCGTTCCGGGATTCGGTGAGCGCTACATCTCGACCGTGCTGTACGAAGACCTGCTGGACTAAGCGAAGGCCGTCTGCCCTTTCATGAATCCCACGTTCCTATGACTGTATTCGGGCGTATCCGTGAAGACATGGCTGCCGCGCGCACCCACGATCCCGCAGCGCGCAGCAACACCGAGGTGTTTCTTGCCTACAGTGGGCTGCACGCGGTCTGGTCGTATCGCATCGCGCACCGTCTCTGGCGCAGCGGACTGCACCTGCCCGCACGCCTGCTGTCACAGCTGACCCGGTTTCTGACCGGAATTGAGATTCATCCGGGGGCAACCATCGGGCGCCGCCTCTTCATCGACCACGGCATGGGTGTTGTGATCGGTGAAACGGCGGTGCTCGGCGATGATGTGATGCTCTACCACGCGGTAACGCTGGGCGGGAAGAGCCGTCACGGGCACGCTCGTGGTGTGCGGCGGCATCCGCATCTCGAAGACGGCGTCACCGTGGGCGCCGGAGCCAAGGTGCTCGGCCCGATCACCATCGGGGCCTGGAGCACGATCGGCTCGAACGCTGTCGTGACGAAGAATGCTCCGCCCAGGTCGCTGCTCGTTGGCGTTCCAGCAACAATTCGCCCGCAGTCCTCCGCGACGGTCGAGTCCGCGCGAGGAGGAACCCTCGAACCCGAGTATTACCTCTAATCCGCCCCACTCCAACACTATGGACGGGGCCTGGGCCGCGTCCATAGGCCCAGTTTATAGACTGGGCCCGTGGACGGGGCCTGGGCCGCGTCCGTTTAATGGGATTACTCGGGGTCGCCTAGCTCGGCTAGGCGGGTTTCTTCGTCGGCGTGGATGCAGGAGTCGATGACCGGGCCGAGAGCGCCGTTCATGACGGCGTCGAGGTTGTATGCCTTGTAACCGGTGCGGTGGTCGGCGATACGGTTCTCGGGAAAGTTGTATGTTCGAATACGCTCGGAGCGATCCATGGTTCGAATCTGACCCTTGCGCACCAGCGAGGCCGCCGCGTCGATCTCTTCCTGCTGACGAGCCAAAACGCGCGCCCGCAACACACGCATGCCCGCTTCCTTGTTTTGCAGCTGCGACTTCTCGTTCTGCATCGCGACGACGATTCCGGTCGGAAGGTGGGTGATGCGCACGGCAGAGTCGGTCGTGTTGACCGACTGGCCACCAGGACCGCTCGACCGATACACGTCGATCTTGAGGTCGTTCGGGTGCAACTCAACCTCTTCAGGCTCGTCTACCTCGGGAAAAACGAGCACGCCCGCCGCTGAGGTGTGGATGCGTCCCTGCGACTCGGTCGCCGGCACCCGCTGTACGCGGTGCACGCCGCCCTCATATTTGAGGTGCGCCCATACGCCCTCTGCTGGATCGCTTGAGTTGCCCTTGATGGCGAGCTGAATGTCTTTAATGCCGCCCAGGTCGCTCGAAGTCTGCTCAATGATCTCGGTCTTCCAGCGATTCGACTCGGCGTAGTGCAGGTACATGCGCAGCAGATCGGCGGCGAACAGTGCCGATTCCGCGCCGCCCTCCCCCATCTTGATCTCCATGATCACGTCGCGCGCGTCGAGTTCGTCGCGAGGAATCAGCAGGCGGCGCAGCTTCTCAGCCGTGACATCTAGCTGTACAACGAGACCCGGAATCTCTTCGGCGAAAGCAGCATCCTCGTCGGCGAGTTCGCGAGCGGCCTCAAGGTTATCTTCAACCTGTTTCCACTCGTGGTACGCGGCGATGATGCGGCTCAGCTCGGCGTAACGCCGGTTGACTTTCTTCGAACGGGCCGGATTCGCGTGTAGCTCCGGATCCGCCAACTGCGACTGTAGGTCGTCGTGCTCGGCCAACAGCGTGAGGACGGATTCGAACATTATTTGTCCTTGTCTGACCCGTTCAGGGTCGGCATCGACTTCTGAACCTGCATGAGGAATTCCACGTTCGAGGAGGTCTCCTTGAGGCGGCCGAGAATGAGCTCGAGTGCCTGCTGCTGCTCGAGCCCGGCGAGGGCGCGGCGCAGCTTCCAGGTGACCTTGACTTCATCCGCGCTCATCAGCATTTCTTCGCGGCGCGTGCCGGAGGCGTTCACATCGACAGCCGGGAAAATGCGCTTGTCGGCCAGCTGGCGCGACAGACGCAGTTCCATGTTGCCGGTGCCCTTGAACTCTTCGAAGATGACCTCGTCCATTTTGGAACCGGTCTCTACCAAAGCAGAGGCGAGAATGGTCAGCGAGCCACCGTTCTCGATGTTACGGGCAGCACCGAAGAAACGCTTCGGCGGGTACAGAGCGGATGCGTCGACGCCACCGGAGAGAATACGACCGGATGCCGGGGCAACCAGGTTGTACGCACGGCCCAGGCGGGTGATCGAGTCGAGCAGCACGACGACGTCGTGGCCCAGCTCAACCAGACGCTTGGCGCGCTCGATGGCGAGCTCGGCGACCGTGGTGTGGTCTTCGGCCGGACGGTCGAAGGTGGAGGCGATGACCTCACCCTTCACCGTGCGCTGCATGTCCGTGACCTCTTCGGGACGCTCGTCGACCAGAACAACCATGAGATGAACCTCGGGGTTGTTGGTGGCGATGGCGTTGGCAATCTGCTGCATGACGATGGTCTTGCCGGCCTTGGGCGGTGCGACGATCAGGCCGCGCTGGCCCTTGCCGATCGGGGCGACGAGGTCGATGATGCGCTGAGTGAGCTTGCCGGGTTCGGTCTCGAGGCGCAGTCGTTCCTGCGGGTACAGCGGCGTGAGTTTGTGGAAATCGACGCGGGTAGCGGCCTCGTCAACGGTCTGGCCGTTGATCGAGTCGACCTTGACGATGGCATTGTACTTTTGACGACCGGACTGGTCGCCCTCGTGCGGCTGGCGGATGGAGCCGACGACGGCGTCACCCTTGCGCAGGTTGTATTTCTTGACCTGGCCGAGTGAGACGTAAACGTCGCTCGCACCGGGCAAGTAGCCGGAGGTGCGCACGAACGCGTAGTTGTCGAGCACATCGAGGATACCGGCGACGGGAATGAGGACGTCGTCGTCGTTGACCTCTGGCTCGAAGTCGTCACCCTGGTTCGGGCCGCGACGCTTGCGGTCACGGTATCGGTTGCGGTTTCCGCGACCGTTCATGTCGTCGTCCAGGCGGTCGGGGCCCTGGTTGCGGTCCTGACCCTGATTACGATCTTGGCCACGATCGTTCTGACCCTGGTTACGATCCTGACCACGATCGTTCTGACCCTGGTTACGATCCTGACCACGATCGTTCTGGGCCTGGTTACGGTCAGCCTGGGCCTGCGCACGTTCTTGATTGCGTTCCTGGTTGCGTTCGTTGCGCGCCTGGCGCTGGCTCTGCGCACGGGTCAGGCCCTCGTCGTTCGAGCCATTCTGGCCATTCTGGCCGTTCGAGCCGTTCTGATTCTGGCTGCGATCGGTGGCCGGGGCATTCTCAACCTGGTTACGATCAGCGCCGCCACGGCTACGGCTGCGGCTACGTCCCTGGCGCGGTGCGTTCGAGTCGTCGGTCGAATCGACGGATTCGCCGCCTGCCTCGACCGGCGGGGCTGCCACGTCGACGGCCGCATCGACCGGCGCGCTGTCGTCGGTGCCGGAATCGGTCGCCGCAGCGTTACGCTGCGATGACGCCCGGCGGGACGGACGGCGTGCCGCCGGTGCGCTCTCGGTCGCTGCAATCTTGGCCGGCGCAGTCTCAGTCGCTGCACCGTCGGTCGCTGCGCCGTCAGTCGAAGAGTCAGCAGCGTTGATGACGAAGGCGACAGCGCCCTCCGACTGAACGGGAGCGACCTGCACGCGCTTGCGCGCCTGGCGAACGGGCTTAGTGGTGGCCGAGTCGGTTTCAGAAACGGATGCCGCGGCATCCGTTGTCGGCGCACTGGCCGCAGCGCCGCGGGCATTGCGAGCAATACGGGAGCCAGCGGCCGGAGCGTCGGGAAGGATGATGCCGAATCCGGTGCTGGCGTCGGCATTGACGTGGGACTTGGCTGGAGCAGCGGTACCGGTGCTGGCACGACGCGGTGCACGCTTGCGCGGAGCAGCCTCGATAGCCTCGGCCAAGCTGTCGATCGGTGCAGTCTGGAGCGGGGCACTCTCGATCGCTGCGCTTTCGGGTGCAGGCTCAACAACTACGGACTCGGTGGGAGCAGACTCAGTGGGAGCGGACTCAGTGGGAGCGTCGGCGACCGGCGCGGCGTCGACGGGAGCGGCGGTCTCGGCCGGAGCAGCGGTGCTGACCTGGTCGGTGCTGACCTGGTCGGTTGTGGCCTGGTCTGTGGTGGCCTGCTGCGTGCCGGAACGAGCCGTGGTAATTGCTTCCACGAGTTCTCCTTTACGAAGTTTGGACGCACCGGAGATGCCCAGTTCAAGGGCCAGAGCTTGAAGCTCGGACACGCGAAGGGTACTCAGGCGGGGAAGTTCCGAGCCAGTGGCGCGGAGGTTGACATCAGTCACGAAGGGGATTCCTTTCCCCTGCCGAACAAAAATTCAGGTCAGGAGAGATGTATGCAGCGAGAATGCGCTGCGGGTGATCCAATCCGACAATGGAGGGGATTGGTGTAAACACCCACCGCTACGCAAAAAATCGCAAAAGCAGTGAGGTACAGGGAATGCACCGGAGAAGATGTCGCGTTGAGCGGTTTCTATCGGGTGCACAATAACCATAGCACTCCCCCGGCACCCGGCCCGCCACGAGCGGGCTGGTTAAGCCGCGCTCTGCTGGACGAGCGGCTGCACGGTAGCGCCCTGCACATCAACGGCAAGCATGAGCGCCCGCCACGGGGTATCCGAGTGCTTCGCCACGAGTTCTGCAGCGACCAGGCGCTGACCGGGATCGCTCGCGAGCACGAGAATGGATGGCCCGGCACCGGACACAACGGCGGCGAAACCGGCAGCGCGCAGCAGGGTGATGAGCTTGTTTGTTTCGGGCATCGCTGCGGCACGATAGCTCTGGTGCAGCTTGTCCTCGGTTGCAGCGAGGAGCAGCTCCGGGCTCTGGATGAGCGCTGCGATCAGCAGTGCCGAGCGCGACACATTGAAGACGGCATCTTCGTGCGGAACCGAAGCCGGCTGCAGGCTGCGCGCGAGCGCTGTCGACATCTCCTGCTCCGGCACAAAGACGAGCGGCTTGACGCCGCGGTGCACCATAAGCTTCTTGTGCCGCGGACCCTCTGGGGTAGTCCAGGCGATGGTCAGACAACCAAACAGGGCTGGCGCGACGTTGTCGGGGTGGCCCTCCATCTCGGTGGCGAGCACGAGCAGCTGCTCGGCGTCGATGTCGACGATGCCCTCGAGTAGCCCCTTGGCCGCCATGATGCCCGATACGATGGCCGCGCCGGAGGAACCGAGCCCGCGCCCGTGCGGGATGACGTTGTGCGCGACGATGTTGAGCCCGGGCAGGGGCTGGCCGACCGCTTTAAAGGTGTGCATGATGGCCCGCACGACAAGGTTGCTCTCGTCGGTGGGTACCTCACCAGCACCGACGCCGTGTACCTCGACAAACACGCCGGGAGCACTGCGCACCGTGACCTCGAGCTGGTCATACTTGGCCAGCGCGAGGCCGAGCGTATCGAAGCCGGGACCAAGGTTGGCCGTAGTGGCCGGAACCTGCACCGAGACGGCACGCCCCATCAACGAGACAGGAGCGGTCATGCCTTGCCCAAGCCGAGCACACTGGCGATTTCGGCGGTGTCTACCGGAACAATGGTCGGCACGACGTCGGAACCATCCGCGGTGCGCAGCGCCCACTGCGGATCCTTCAGGCCATGGCCGGTGACGGTGATCACGACGGTCGAGCCCTTCGGAATGAAACCCGCCTCTGCCCGCTCAAGAAGACCGGCGACGCCGATAGCGGATGCCGGTTCCACGAAAATTCCAACCTCAGCCGAGAGGATGCGGTGGGCTTCGAGAATCTTCTCGTCGGTAATCGCGCCGAAGTAACCGTCGCTCTGCTCGCGTGCGCTCAGCGCGAGATCCCAGGACGCCGGGTTACCGATGCGGATGGCGCTCGCGATGGTGTCTGGTTGTTCGACGCGGTGGCCGAGCACGATCGGGGCGCTGCCGGAGGCCTGGAAGCCGAACATGCGCGGCAGCTTCGTGGTGGCGCCGCGGGCGACCTCTTCACTGTAGCCACGAAAATAGGCGGTGTAGTTGCCCGCGTTGCCCACCGGAACGAACTGAAAGTCGGGGGCGTCGCCGAGCACCTCGACGACCTCGAAGGCCGCGGTCTTCTGGCCCTCGATGCGGTCGGGGTTGACCGAGTTGACCAGGTGCACCGGGTAGTTGGTGGCGAGGTCACGCGCAATATCGAGGCAGTCATCGAAGTTGCCCTGCACCTGCAACAGCTGTGCGTTGTGTGCCACGGCCTGGCTGAGCTTGCCCATGGCGATCTTGCCCTCTGGCACCAGCACGGCGGCCGTAATGCCGGCGTGGGTGGCGTACGCGGCGGCGGATGCACTGGTGTTTCCGGTCGAGGCACAAATGACGGCCTTCGCGCCGTCTTCCATGGCTTTGGAAATGGCCATGGTCATGCCGCGGTCCTTGAACGACCCTGTCGGGTTCATGCCCTCGAACTTGATCCAGACCTTGGCTCCGGTGCGTGCGGAGAGCGCTGCGGCGGGAATGAGCGGCGTACCACCCTCGCCGAGTGTGATGATGGGGGTTGCGGCAGAGATGTTCAGCCGATCGGAGTACTCGTTCAATACTCCGCGCCACTGACGGCTGACAATTGTGCCGGTATTCGTCTGGCCGGGACTGGTCTTGCTTGGGCTGAACATCAGACTCCTTCAACTCTCAGTACGGATGCAACTTCGGTGACAACGCTGTTGGTGGCCAGGTCATGCACGGTGGCGGCGAGTGCGGCCTCCGTTGCGTCGTGGGTTCCTATTACTAGGGTAGCCGTGGCCGAGCGTGCTGCACGACTCTTCGTCGCCATCACCGCCGGCGTCATGGACTGCTCCACGAGTGCCAGAGACACCTTGCGCTGGCCGAACACGCTCGCGATGGTCGCGAGCACGCCGGGCTCGTCGGTGACTTCGAGGGTCACGGCATAGCGGGTGGTGACTCGGCCAATGTCAAACACAGGTAGGGCGGCGTGGCTCGACGCGGCAACTCCTGGTCCGCCAGCAACATGGCGCCGCGCGATCGAGACAACGTCGCCGAGCACGGCCGAGGCCGTTTCAACTCCCCCGGCTCCGGCGCCGTAGAACATGAGGCTGCCCGCCGCTTCGGCCTCGACGAAGACGGCATTGTTCGCGCCGTGCACCGCGGCAAGCGGATGACTGCGCGGCACCATCGCCGGGTAGACCCGCGCCGAAACGCCATCCACACCGTTCTCATCGGTGACCCGTTCACAAATCGCGAGTAGCTTCACGACATAGCCGGCCTTGCGGGCCGATTCGATCTGCGCTGATGTGATCGAGGTGATGCCCTCCCGGTAAACGGATGCCAACGGCACCGTCGTGTGAAAGGCCAGACTCGCCAAGATAGCCGCCTTTTGCGCCGCGTCATAGCCACCAATGTCTGCGGTCGGATCCGCCTCGGCGTAACCGAGCGCCGTAGCCTCGGCCAGCGCGTCTTCGAGACTGGACCCTTGGGTATCCATCCGGTCAAGAATGAAGTTTGTGGTGCCATTGACGATGCCGAGGATGCGTTGCACCTGGTCACCGGCGAGGCTTTCGCGGAGCGGACGCACAATGGGAATGGCCCCGGCCACTGCGGCCTCATAGTTGATCTGCGCACCGACCTGGTCGGCTGCACTGAACAGCTCGGGGCCGTGCAGTGCGATGAGCGCCTTATTGGCGGTGACGACATCCGCTCCACTGCTGATTGCGAGCAGAATGTGGCTGCGAGCCGGCTCAATGCCACCCATCAGTTCAATCACGATGTCGGCGCCGAGAATGAGTTCTTCGGCGTCGGTCGTGAATAATTCGCGCGGCAGGTCGACGGTGCGTTCGGCCTCGAGGTCGCGAACCGCGATGCCGACCAGTTCGAGGGTGGCGCCGACCCGATTGGCCAGTTCCGGGCCCTGTTCCAGTAGCATCCGGGCCACCTGGGCGCCAACAATACCACCACCGAGCAGCGCGACGCGCAGGTTGCGGTATTCGATCTTCAAGATTCTCCTCCGATAAAAGGCTGCTGTGCCCCGGTGTCCCGCGCGAGCAGGTCGGCAATCGTTTCGCCTCGTATGAGCACACGCGCCGTTCCATTGAATACGGCAACGACGGGCGCGCGGCCCTGATAGTTGTAGTTGCTGGAGAGTGCCCAGCAGTAGGCGCCGGTGGCTGGCACGGCCAGCAGGTCGCCGGGGGCGACATCGCCGGGCAGGTAATCGGCGTCGACGACGATGTCACCACTCTCGCAGTGCTTACCGGCGATGCGCACGAGCGCAGGCTCGGCCGAAGACACCCGATCGGCAATACGCACCGCATAGTCGGCGCCGTAGAGTGCCGGGCGCACGTTGTCGCTCATGCCGCCATCGACGCTGACATAGAGGCGCTCAGTGCCGGACACGTCGACGGCCTTGGTGGTGCCGACGCGATACAGGCTCACGCCGGCGCGACCGATGATGACGCGGCCGGGTTCGAACGCGACGACCGGAAGCGGGATGTTGAGTCGCGCACATTCGGCGGCGACGATATCGGCCAGGGCAACGGCGAGCTCTCGAATTGGGGTGGGTTCGTCGGCGCTGGTGTATGCGATGCCGAAACCGCCGCCGAGGTTCAGCTCGGGCACCGGGCCGTCTCTAAGCAAGGTGGCGTGCACGTCGAGCAGCCGGGCTGCCGACTCGGCGAATCCGTCTGCACCGAAGATCTGGGAGCCGATGTGGCAGTGCAGGCCAACGAAGTTGAGCGCGGCTTCGGCGCGAATGAGCGCGACCAGCCGCGGCGCGTCGGTGAGCACGATGCCGAATTTCTGGTCTTCGTGTGAGGTCGCCAGAAAATCGTGGGTGTGCGCGTGCACGCCGCTGTTCACGCGCAGGCGCACGTTTTGCACCCGACCGTTGCGCGCCGCGGCTTCGGCAACGCGCCCGATTTCGATCTCACTGTCGATCACGATCGTGCCGACACCGACCCGGGTGGCCTGGTCGAGTTCGGCGAGTGACTTGTTATTGCCGTGAAAGCCAAGCCGCGCGGGGTCGGCACCGCCGGCCAGCGCGACGGCGAGTTCACCGCCGCTGCAGACGTCAATGTTGAGGCCGGCTGCGGTGACCCAGCGCACGATCTCGGTGGAGAGAAATGCCTTGCCGGCGTAGTACACCGTGGCGCTGGTGCCGATGCGGGCGAACTCGGCCTGGAACACGGTGAGCAGCTCGGCTGCGCGAGCGCGAGCATCCGCTTCGTCGATGACATAGAGAGGAGTGCCGAATTCGGCGGCGAGGGCTGAGGCGCGCACCCCGCCGATACTGAGATCGCCGCTGCCCGTGCGGATAGCCTCGCGTGGCCAGAGACCGGGAGCGAGCGCGTTGGCGTCGGCGGGTACGCGCAGCCAGTCGGGCGCCAACGGATTGGGCGTGCGTTCTAGGGGATCACGTGTCACAGGAACTACCTCACGAGAGTCGAAGGGGAATCTCAGCGAGCGAACCCGGATTGGTCCCTGAAGCCGGAAAATGGGCCTGCCCGACAGAAGGGCGTGCCTGACATCATTCTACCGCCGCAGATGGTGGCGGTTCGAATTAGCCGGCGCAGCTGCCGAGGGTGGTCAGCGACTGCACGGTGAGCATAAGAGTGCTCGACTCCAGCGTAACGCGTGCCCGCTCTGGCGAAATGTCAACGCCGCTCAGCTCGACGCCCGCCGGCAGGTAGCTTGCAACGCAGACGCCGATCGGCGCCTGCTGAAGTATGAGATTCACCAGCGGTGTTGCGTCGATGTCACCGACGCCGCTGGTGACGGTGGCTTCGGTCGGCGTGAAATTCAACGTGTCACCGGCGGCGCTGGCAGTGGCCGTTGCGCTGTAGCCGACATTGAACTCGAATAACTTCACCGTGCCGGTGTACGTCACCGTCTCGTCCCCGAGCGTCATCACAACGTCTGCGGGGGCGTTGCCGGAGGCCACCACGAGCTGGTTCAGTGCGGCCTGGTCAACGTCAAGCGTCGCGCTGAGCGAGCCGATGGCCTTGGCCGTGTTGGTCGACACGTCGCGCGCAATGACATGAACGGATGCCGGCACGCCGTCAACGGTGAGCTTCGGCGCGGTCAGTTCCACCTGCTCGAAATTGCCGGCAATGAACTGGGCGATCACCGAGGTACCGCCGACGGTGACGGTGACGTCGCCGGTGACGGAAGAAGGCATCCGCTGGCTAATTTCGGCTTCGGCGCGGTCTTCCGCGAACGAACGCAGCCCGCTGTCGACCAGAAAGAACGCGACGACAAGCAGAACGGCGAGGGAGCCGAGAATAATGAGCGGTACGAGGCCGCGACGTTTCTTCCTGGCCATCGTCACATGCGCTCCGGCGCGGTGACGCCGAGCAGGCCGAGGCCGTTGCGGATCACCTGGCCGGTTGCGTCGTTCAGCCAAAGGCGGGTGCGGTGCAGGTCGGTAACGGGTTCGTCGCCGAGCGGGATGACCCGGCAGTTGTCGTACCAGCGGTGGTAGTAGCCGGCAACCTCTTCGATGTAGCGGGCCACGCGGTGGGGCTCGCGCAGTTCGGCGGCCTGGGCGACGACCCGGGGAAATTCCTGCAGCACGCCCAGTAGCGCGGATTCACTGTCGTGCACGAGCAGTTCCGGGGCGAACACTGAGCGCTCGACGCCGCTCGCAAGAGCGTTGCGGGCGACCGAGCAGGTGCGGGCGTGAGCATACTGCACGTAGAAGACGGGGTTGTCGTTGGTGCGTTTGCCGAGCAGGTCGAGGTCGATATCGAGCTGTGAGTCGCTGTTCGAGCGCACCAGGGCGTAGCGGCCGGCGTCGACACCGACGGCGTCGACGAGGTCGTCGAGGGTAACAATGGTGCCGTTCCGCTTGGACATGCGCACCGGTTCGCCGTCTTTTAGCAGGTTGACCATCTGGCCGATCAGAATCTGCAGGTTCACGCCGGGCTTGTCGCCGAAGGCGGAGACCATTGCCATCATGCGGCCGACGTAGCCGTGGTGGTCGGCGCCGAGCATGATCAGACACTGGTCGAATCCGCGTTCGCGCTTGTCGAGGTAGTAGCCGAGGTCACCGGAGATGTAGGCCGGTTCGCCGTTCGAGCGGATGATCACCCGGTCACGATCGTCACCGAAGGTGGTCGTGCGCAACCAGATGGCGCCATCCGCTTCGAAGATGTGCCCCTGTTCGCGCAGGCGGTCGATGGCGCGGTTGACGGCGCCGGACTCGTGCAGGGAGTCTTCGTGAAAGTACACGTCGAAGTCCACGCCGAAGCCGTGCAGTTTGTCTTTGATCTCGGTAAACATGAGGTCGACGCCGATCGAGCGGAACACTTCTTGCTGCTCCTCGCGCGGCAGGGCGGCGACGTCGCCGTCGTACCTGGCGAGCACGTTGGCGGCTATTTCTCCGATGTACGCTCCGCCGTAGCCGTCTTCGGGGGTGGGTTCGCCGAGGTAGCTGGCGAGCACGCTGCGGGCGAAGCGGTCGATCTGCGAACCGTGGTCGTTGAAGTAGTACTCCCGGGTCACGGCGGCGCCCTGGGCCACCAGCACGCGAGCCAGGCTGTCACCGACAGCGGCCCAGCGCACTCCGCCCATGTGGATCGGGCCGGTGGGGTTGGCCGAGACGAATTCGAGGTTGATCTTGAGACCGTCGTAGAGGTGGCCGGTGCCGTACCCGTCGCCCAGGTTGACGATGGTTTGCGCCAGTGCGCCGGCTGCCGCAGCTTCTAGACGAATATTGATGAAGCCGGGACCGGCGATTTCAACGGATGCGACATCGCTCAGCTGCTCGAGACCGGCCGCCAGCTCCGCGGCGATTTCACGTGGGTTGGCGCCGAGGGGCTTGGCGATCTTGAGCGCGATACTCGAGGCCCAGTCACCGTGATCACGGTTACGTGGGCGTTCGACGGCGACGTCGGCGAGGGTGAGTCCGAGGTTCGGTACGACCATCCCTGTGCCAGCGTCGGCCCCGCGTCGGCGTTCGCTGACGCCCTGGATGAGATCAAAAAGGGACTGGGAGAGTTCGGCAGGAGTCACTGAACAATCGTACCGGCCCCTCATGTTGGTAAGGTCAACGCGTGACTGATACACGCGTCTACCCCTCATCTACCCGTACTGCTCCTCGCTCCGCACGGCGTCGGGCCGGCCTGGTGCTCGCCGGTGGCGCGCTGTTCGCCCTTGTTGTGAGTGGCTGCGCCCCAGCCAACGAGCCAACGTCGACGCCGACGAACTCGGCGACCGCGACCAGCACGTTATCCGCTGAGCCGACCGAGAGCGCAGCACCATCGTCGTCGCCCACCCCGACGCCGGAGGCGACCGGCTCCCCTATCGCACAGGGCTGCGATGAGCTGCTCACCCTGCAGGATGTCTACGATTTCAATCCGAACTACGGCACCGCGGCCGCCTATTCGCCGACCACTGGCAGTCTGGCCGAGACCGCTGCGACCTACAACGGACTGACCTGCGGATACTCGAACCAGTCCAGCGGTGAACTCATCGAACTCTCGGTAGTGGCACCCAACGACGTCTTGATGACCACGCTCAAGCAGCAAGCGGATGCCGCCAGCCAGGCCGTGCCCACCTACGGAACCCCGCCGACCGTCGACGGCTTCTTCGCCTACCTCGGCGCCAGCGGGCAGGCGCAGGTGTTCACCGGAACGTACTGGGTCACGCTGAGCTCGCCGGCCTTCTTCAACGAGCCCGGGGCCGCCGAGGGCCTCATGAGTGCGGTGCTCGGACACCTCGGCTAGCACGGTTCTTGGTGGCCAGTCATGATGCTAACCTTGAACCACCCTGGCCCCCATAGCTCAGGGGATAGAGCACTGCCCTCCGGAGGCAGGGGCGGCAGTTCGAATCTGCCTGGGGGCACACCTGACATTTGTCGGGATGTACGACGCCAACGTCAACTAATAGGCTGGCGAGCATGCGCCCAATCGAAACGGTCCATGCGGAGCCACGTGACTGCGTCGAATCACCGTGCTACCGCGTGAACTTTTGGCAGCGATCCGGGCAGGCCTGGGCACTGGATGCGTACGCACTGACCGGCGTCGAGGACATCACCGAGGTGCTCCGTTGGGTGGACGAGCACGCACTCGGGCGGCGCTTTGAGCTGTTCGCCGAGATGGATGACGAACCTGAGCGCTCGTTCCAGAACCCGCGAAAGACCGGGCTCATCCGCTTGCTCGGGACCAACCCAAATCTTGGCGAAACCGTTGAGATCGGCCGCTTTGTCAAAATTTAGGCGACTGACACTCCTCGCGGGGTTCGAGCCGGGCTGTCGGGACGCGCTGTGAATCGGCATCGCCTCGCTGGAATCGGAGCGATCACCGCGACGTCCATCCTGTGGGGCACAACCGGAACCGCGGCGACATTCGCGCCGGGCGCGGGCCCGCTCGCGATCGGCTCGGCAGCTCTCGGTATCGGTGGAATTCTGCAGGCCGTCATCGCGATTCCCGGGCTGCGCGCCGCCCTGCCCGCCGTGCGCGCCAATCTGCGGCTGGTCATTCTCGGGGCGGTCGCCGTCATGATCTATCCCCTCGCCTTCTACAGCGCTATGCACTTGGCGGGCGTCGCGATCGGGTCCGTGGTGTCGCTCGCCTCCGCGCCCCTCGCCTCTGGCCTGCTCGAACTCCTGCTCGAACGCAAACCGCTGAGCCGCTGGTGGGCCCTGGCTGCAGGCCTCGGAATCATTGGCAGCACGCTGCTGTGTCTGTCCACGATGACGGATGCCGCCGAATCGACCGGTCAGACCATGGCCGGTATCGCACTCGGCCTCATCGCCGGGGCAACCTATGCCACCTACTCCTGGGCAGCGCGTCGCCTGATGAACCGAGGCATCAGCCGCGCAGCATCCATGGGCTCCGTGTTCGGGCTCGGCGGTGTGCTCCTGTTGCCCGTGCTCATCGTCACCGGCGCCCCCCTGCTCGCATCCGCTCAGGCATTCAGCGTTGCCGTATACATGGCAATCATTCCAATGTTTCTCGGCTACCTTCTGTTCGGCTTCGGCCTCACTCGCGTCTCGGCCAGCACTGCCACCACGATCACACTCACGGAACCCGCGATCGCCACCATCCTTGCCGTGCTCATCGTCGGCGAGCAACTCACAACAGCCGGATGGGTCGGACTGGCGGTCATCGCCGGCGTCCTCCTCATCCTCGCCATCGCACCGACCAACGACATCGAGAGTACGTCGGCACCTTCGCCCGAGAAGGCCCTCAAGACATGATCCGCAGCATTTGAACGTCAGTCGGTAACCAGGAACACGCCCTGGGCCCCCTTTTCGGCATCGGACATGATGTGGCTCACGAAGGGGTAGCTACCGGCTTCGGGAAAGGTAATCTCGACGAAGCCGCCCTGTGCTGGCAGCAATGAGAGGGCCTGTGATCCGCCGGTTCCGGTGCTGCCGCCGTCCTTCAACCGATAGTCGCCCTCGGCGAAGACGGTGTCGAACTGGCCGCCGACGACGTGAAACGAGCTGCTCGTGTTCGGTCCGGCATCGAGCACCCAGATGCGAACCTTGTCGCCGACGCGTGCCGTCAGCGGCGCATGCACATACTGGTTCGCGTAGCCGTTGAAGGTCACCAGGTCCGGCAGCTGCGTCTGCACCTTTGCCGTGTCGACTTCCCCGCCCTGCTGGCCCAGGTAGAACTCCGACTGGATCAGCAGGTATTCCCGGTCAACCACCGGCAAACCGGCCGGGTCAATGATGACCGCGCCGAACATACCGTTGGCAATATGAGCCGCCATCGGCATTGTTGAGCAGTGGTACAGCCAGATTCCCGATCGAGTCGCGGTGAATCGGTATATCAGGCTCTCCCCGGGGTCGATGGTCTGCATCGCCTTGTCTGGCGCGAGCGATCCGGCGTGAAAGTCGAGTGAATGGCCAACCGTTCCCTCGTTGACGAAGGTGATCTCAAACACATCACCGACCGTGCCACGCAGCACGGGCCCGGGCGCCGTGCCGTTATAGGTCCACAGCATTTGGGTGACGCCCGGGGCAACCTCCGTTTCGACATTGCTGACGGTCATCGTGCTCTCGTGCACGGTAGCGGATGCCGCCGGCGCCACCGCCGCATCGCGTGCGACAAATCCGTTCCCCGGCTCAGCCATCACATCAATGTCCCCCGCAGCCCAGCTACTTTCGGGTTCACCATTCATCTCGCCATGGTCCATCGCTGCGGAGTCGCCACTACTCGCCGGAGCCGCGCCAACCGCGTTCACCGTCAACACCATTCCGAGCATGCGGTGACCACCGAGGGAACACCAGCCGGTCAGATCGGCGTCGATCACACCAACGTCAACGGTGGTCGCCCCGCCCGGTTCGACCGACCCGGAGTCGACTCCGTTGTCGAGTACGAGGTCGTGCAGCATGCCGTCGGCATTGCTCAAGCTAATGACCAGAACATCGCCGACTGGAACGTCAATCGAGGCGGGGCTGAATCGGGTGTCGATCATCGTGACATCAACGGTTGTCGTGTGACCGGTAAACCACCCACCACTGGCGAGGCTCACCGACGGATCAAGGGTCACACCGATGGCGAGCGTCAGCGCGAGAGTGGTTGCGGCCGCTACGAATATTCCACCGCGAGAATATGACAGTGCTGAAGGCTCCGCGTCGGTGTCGCGGGCCAGCGGAGGGAGCCCGGCGCCCGGCGGCGTGCGAGTCTGGCGATTGATGCGCAGCCCCCGCACCATCAGCACGATAAAGCAGGCGAGTGTAGCCAGAACAACCGCGGCGAGCGCGCCGGTGGCGAATTCAGCCAGCGGAAGCAGCATCAGCAGCAGGGCGCCGTTGACCACGGTCACCCGAAACAGGCCAGCCCGGTCGAGCTCCTGCGCGGTGGCCTTGGCCGCGCGCGGCCCGCCACCGAGCACCACCGGAATCAAAAAGCTCAACGCACCGATCATGATCTGGGCGCCAAAGCCCACCGCGAAATACGGGACCAGCCCTTCCAGGCTAGCCGCGGCATCCGCCCAATTGGGAGCGATCGCGACGGCTACGGCGAATCCGACCGCGCACAGCGCGAACCAGCACAGGGCCGCGGTAATGCTCCACCCGGCGTAGCTGACGGCGGGTGAGCGCCGCAGATGGCCGGCAAGCTCGATCAGCACGGGAACGAGCCCGACCAAATAAATCAGTACCCCGGCCGCCGTGATGAGGCGCGAGTCAGCGTAGGCCCCGGCGCCCAGAACGGTCAGGCCCGAGAGCAATATGGGCAGGGTTCGTCGCGCGGCCGCCTTCGGCGTCAACTTTACTCGGGCGTGCAGCACGGTCGGCAGCAGCAGCGGGACCGTTCCGATCACGGTCAGCCCCACCCAGCCGAGCAGGTTCAGCCCGATGTGGGCAATGTAGAGGCGTTCGTAGAGCCCGAGGGAACTGCCGGGGTGCGCCATCACGATGCCGAGAATCACGCCGACCACGAGGCATCCGGCGGCGGCAATGTAATAGCGCACCAAGGGGGCGAACCGGGCTGGAAGGGCGCCGCGCATCTGACCGATCAGAATCGCGGCATGCACGATGGCGTTCGTCCCGACCAGGATTCCGCCGACCAGCACCACGGGCCACCAGGCCTGAGTGATGCCGATCAGCACCAACGCTGCCCCGATCGTGTGAACGGTCAGCCGAACGCCGAGCCAGTACCGGCCGCCCGGCGCGGCATTCTTGAGCAGACTGTCAGCAAAGTGCTGGCTCCACACCAAAACCGCCGTCGACAGTGCGCCGAGCAGCAGCAGATGAACCATCAGCCACGGCCCGAACGACGATTCTCGATAGAGGATGACGCTGACAATTCCGAGGATCAGCCAGGTGGGAACGAGCATGCCGGTGATCTGGTGCCACAGCCGGCGTTTGAGGCTGGGTTTCACGGTGGTTCCTTGCAGTTGCCGAGTTTGAACCGTTACGCGTTACGCGTCAGGCGCAGGGTCCAGACCTCGGGACCCTCTTGTAGATAGCTGATCGTGAAGGCGTCGGGCTGATTACGCTGCAGTGTCGCGAGCAGCGGCAGCGGGTTGTGTGACGCGACCAGGTCGAGCGAGATGCCGGGCTGGATAGCATCCAAGGCACCGAAAATTGCGGCGTGGCGCACAGCGTGCGGAATGGTTCGGCTATCGAGAACGATCGCTTCGCTCGCGTCATGGCCGCAGTTGCAGGTCGCTGCGGCGTTCTCGGCGGTGGACGCGTGCTCGTGTGCGGACGGGCCTGCAGCAATGGTGATCGGTTCGGCGGTCATGGTGTCTCCTGTTCGGCGGTTACGGGCTTTTCTTTTAGAGTACTCCTTTCATTTTTATCAAAAGGACCGTTGCACGACACAGCCCCAGTCGGCCGACTGGGGCTGTGTCGTGCAGTGCGGGCTAGTGGCTGCTCAACGCCGGTTCCTCGAACTGGTTCATGGTGTTGTTCTTGCCGCCGGCCTTCAGCGCGGCTTCGCCCGCGAAGTACTCCTTGTGGTTATCACCCAGGTCGGATCCGGACATGTTCTGGTGCTTGACCGTGGCGATTCCCTCGCGAATCTCCCGGCGCTGCACGCCCTTGACGTAGGCAAGCATGCCCTGGTCGGCGAAGTAGCCCTTGGCCAGGTCATCCGTCGAGAGCGCTGTCGTGTGATACGTCGGCAGGGTGATGAGGTGGTGAAAGATGCCCGCCTCGGCCGATGCGTCGCGCTGGAAGGTGCGGATCTTCTCGTCGGCACGCTGAGCCAGCTCGGTCTCGTCGTAGACGACGCTCATGAGCTTGGCGCGGTCATAGGCCGACACGTCCGCGCCCTCCTCGACCAGCGTGTCGAACATTTGCTGGCGAAAGTTCAGGGTCCAGTTGAACGACGGACTGTTGTTGTAGACCAGCTTGGCGTTCGGGATAACCTTGCGAACCTCGTTCATCATGCCGGCGATCTGGCCGATGTGCGGCTTCTCGGTCTCGATCCAGAGCAGGTCGGCACCATTCTTGAGCGACGTGATGCTGTCGAGCACGCAGCGGGCCTCACCGGTTCCGGCGCGGAACTGAAACAGGTTGCTGGCCAGGCGCTTCGGGCGAAGCAGCTTGCCGCCCCGCTTGATGATTACATCGCCGTTGCCGAGCTCCGCTTCGGTAATCTCGTCCACGTCGAGGAAGGAGTTGTACTGGTCGCCCAGGTCGCCGCTCTGGTAGGTCACGGCGAGCTTCTGCGTGAGGCCAGCACCGAGCGAGTCGGTGCGGGACACGATGATGCCGTTCTCAATGCCGAGTTCGAGGAAGGCGTACCGAACGGCGTTGATCTTGGCGATGAAGTCTTCGTGCGGAACAGTGACTTTGCCGTCCTGGTGACCGCACTGCTTCTCGTCCGACACCTGATTCTCGATCTGGATGGCGCAGGCGCCGGCCTCGATCATCTTCTTGGCCAGAAGATAGGTAGCTTCAGGGTTACCAAAACCGGCGTCAATGTCGGCGATGATCGGCACAATGTGGGTCTCAAAGGCGTCAATCTGACCCAGGAGCGCGGCGGCCGCCTGGTCGTCACCGGCCAGGCGGGCGTTGTCCAACGCCGTGAAGAGAAGGTCCAGCTCGCGGGCATCGGCCTGACGGAGGAAGGTGTAGAGCTCCTCGACCAGCGCGGGAACGGCCGTCTTCTCGTGCATGGACTGGTCGGGGAGCGGACCGAACTCGCTACGCAGCGCTGCAACCATCCAACCGGAGAGGTACAGGTAGCGCTTATTGGTTGTCTTCAGGTGCTTCTTGATCGAGATCATTTTCTGCTGGCCGATAAAGCCGTGCCAGACGCCAAGGGACTGGGTGTAGATCGAGGAGTCAGCGTCGTACTCCGCCATGTCTGTGCGCATGATGTCGGCCGTGTACTGCGCAATCTCGAGGCCGGTCTTGAAGCGGTTCTGGGCGCGCATCCGGGCGACGGATTCGGGGTTGATGGCATCCCAGCTCGTTCCGTAACCCTGCTTGAGAGCTTCGATGGCCTCGGTATCTTCCTGATAGAGCGTCATGTGTTTTCCTTCGACGAGTGACGTGGGCTGAGCCAGGACTCCTGACTCGGCGGGCCGTTATCGGCTGCTGAAATCAAGGTTGGCGCAAAAACAACCGGTCTTCTCGGGAAGGTCGTGCAGAAGAAATGAGATTCTTCTGCAATTGAAAAGTTATACGCCGGGAACGGGGCTACTCCGGCAGGAGACCGGGCACGACGATGACCAGCCGACAAGAGGGACATCGATGGCAAGATTCGAGACCGTCGGCGGTATCGACGCCGTCCTCAATCATCTGGGCACCGCACGCGGGACAAATGAGGTCATCGTCGCTTTCGAGCATTGCTAAGTCTGACATCAGCTGGGCGACTTTAGGCCCGCGCCGCAGAGGGGCACGACCACCGAGTTGGCCATGAGCAGGCTCGCCGCCACCGCCCAGGTGGGGCTGGCGCCGTCGAACGTCTGGTCGACGGCGGCGCGCACGGCGGCGAAACACACGGCGGACGTCGGTTCGACAAAGAGTCCCTCGTCGGCGAGTTCTTGGCGAGCGGCCGCGGTCTGTTGGTCGGTGACGGAGACGATCGTGCCGCCGGTAGCGCGCACAGCCCGCAGGATCTGTTTTCCGCGCGGTGGCGAAGCAATGGCGATGCCCTCAGCGATGGTGGCGCCGCCGTCAACGGCCACCGGCGCCTCAAGTCCCTGAGCCATCGCCTGTTCGAGCGGCGAACAAGCGGATGCCTGCACCGCGACGATTCGCGGCATCCGCTCGGCGAGACCAGCGGCGACCAGCTCATCAAAGGCCAGGTAACAGCCGAGCAACAGCGTGCCGTTGCCGACCGGAACCACGACCGTCTCTGGCAGCGAGCGCCCGCGCTGCTCCCAGAGCTCGTAGCCGTAGGTTTTCACGCCGTGCAGAAAATACGGCTGGTAGACGTGGCTCGCATACATGACGCCGGGTTGGCCCGCCGCTTTGAGGGCCGCCGCTGAGGTATCCGCGCGCGAACCGGGTACCAGGACAACGTTCGCGCCGTGCGCGCGCATCTGCGCGAGCTTGCCGGGCGAAGTGGATTCGGGAACATACACCGTGCAGCCGATGCCGGCCCGCCCGAAGTACGCGGCCATTGCGGTGCCCGCATTTCCGCTGCTGTCGACCATGGCGTTCTCAACGCCGAGCCGCTTGGCGAGGGTTGCGAGCACGACGGCGCCACGGTCTTTGAACGAGAGCGTCGGCAGTAGAAAGTCGAGTTTAAGCTGCACGTTTGGCAATGCCCGGGAGGGCACGAGCGGCGAGAACCCCTCCCCCAATGTGATCGTCGGGTCAACCGCTATCGGCAGTGCCTCGGCATAGCGCCAGAGCGAGGCGGCGCGGCCGAGCAGCGCCGCGGCATCCACTTTCATGGCAAACTCGGCCACGTCGAGAAGGCCCCCGCAGGTGCACCGCCAAGCCAGGCTGCCGACCGGGTAGATCACGGCGCACTCGGAACAGACGAGGTCGGGGAGAGCACCTAATTGGCGCAGCACGGTCATCGTTTCAGCCTATCGGCCGGGCTGATCAGCTGCCGGTCGTGAACTTCCAGATGGTCGTCGATACCGGGTTGCCCGCCAGATCTCGCACGGCCGCAGTGCCGCCGGTGATCGTGACAGTGAAGTTGGTTCCGGCGGCGAGCGTGCTGCTCGGGTTCAGAATCCACTGGTTGGTCGTGCCGTTACGTGACACAACGCCAGCGATCGCACCGCCGGTTGCGGTGCGCTTCAGTGTGAAAGTGGATGCCGCCACCCCCGCCATTCCCTCACTGAACGTCGCCGAGACACTCGCGGTACGACTCGCGCCCGCGGCCCCGCTGGCCGGCGTGCGGGTCGTGATGGTCGGCGCAGGACCGGTCGTGAAGCTCCATCCCGTCGACACCAGCGGATTGCCCGCCGTGTCACGGATAGCGGCGGCTCCCCCGGTGAGGCTCACGCTGTATTTCGTGTCAGCCACGAGACTCGCACTGGGATTGAGGGTCGCGACCCGGCTGGTTGCGTCGTAGCTGACCGCGGCCGAGATGACCGTGCCGACCGGGTTTTTCAATCGCATCGTGGTCGCCCCGACGCCTTGCACGGACTCGCTGAACGTTGCCGTCGCGTTCGCTGTCTGCGCGACCCTGGTCGCCAGGCTCGTCGGCGACTTCGCCGCGACCGTTGGCGCGGTCCTGTCGGTTCCGAAGACGATCGGCGTGAGAAACCCGCTGTTGGCAGTGTTCCAATGGGTGGCCAGGTAGTTCGACGCGGGCGGCGTGCCCGGGAAGTAATAGTCCTCATCGCGACAGTCGATGGCCGAGGCTACGCTCGCGCAGGAGAAGGTCAGGACGCCTCCTCGGGCAAAGTACGGCCCACCGTCGTTGTAACACATCAGGTCGGATTCGTCGAAGCAATGGCCGGCCTCGCTGGAGTGCGGCGCCGAGTATTGCACCGCCCCCAGGTTGTGCCCGATTTCGTGGGCGATCACTGGCATATCGAGAAAGACCGACATCGAGTAGCGCGGCCGGGCGTCGTTGTTGACATTCACGGCGGGATTCGGCCGGTCGTCGATGGAGAGCTCACCCTGCCCACCAAACGGATAGGCCCCCTGCACCTGATCGATAAAGGCAATATAGAGGCGGTTGTTGGCGATGTAATCGACCGGCCCCAGGCCGTAGGCCACCTGGTTTTGCAGGCTGGCGACATAGTTATCGAACGTAAAAGAGGCATCGGCACCGACGGGCAGTAAGGTGACGTTGCGCACCGTGACGTCCGCACCATTTGCGCACAGAAAGCGGTAGTTTTGGCTGCTGGCGGCATCCGCTGCCTCAAGATTATTGTTCACCTGCCGCATCACGTCGCGCAGCGGTGCCAGAATCGTGCTGTACCGGTTGGGGCGATCCTGCGGAACCCCGTAGATCACCTCGATGCGCTTGCCGCTGACACCATCGGTGCTGCAGAGCGCGGTCAGCTCAGAAGCCGGCGCAACGGCCAGCGTGGTCTCCATGGCAGCGGATGTCTGCTTAAGCTTGGCCGCACCGCCAAAAGCACCGACGGGGTCGGGTCCGTGGCTGCAGAGCGAGGTCTTGGCGACCGTGATTTTCAACCTGGCGCACACCGTTGCCAGATTCGGGGTGGTCTGCACGACACGTGACGTTGGGGTGGCCGCCACAGCGGTCGGTAACAGCGTAAACGAGCTGGTGGCAATGGCGCCTACTACAAGCGCGGCAGCGGTGCGGCGAAGTAAGCGTGCAGAAACAAGTTGGGCAATGCGCATCATCGCATCCTTCCGATTCCCGGCCACAATTTGTCGTGAATTTTAGTGCCGTACGCCCTACACGACAAGGCTCAGCCAGCGCAAGAATGGTGGCGGTTGCTTTCGCCATTCGCGAAACAGTCATGAAGGGCCGGCAGTGTGCCGCCATCGATGCGATTGTTTTGCATTACGACAGCGACTTTGAGCACATTGCGACGGTCATGCCCAGTTCAGAAACGAATGGATCGTTTCCCGCGGCACACTCTGAGGCGCCTGACGTCACTGTGAAGGTTGCGGGCTGCCGATAAGGTCAATGGAAGCGAACGACAACGGGGGAATCGTGGAATTTACAGAACTAATTGAAGCACTGGCTCTTAAAGTACGTAACCAGCGCGAAGCGATTCAGACCGAAGAGGCCACGAAGAACGCATTTATTATGCCGTTTATCTCGACGATTTTGGGCTATGACGTTTTCAACCCACTGGAGGTCGTCCCCGAATTCACGGCTGACGTCGGCGTGAAAAAGGGCGAGAAAGTCGATTACGCGATTATGCGCGACGGTGAAGTACAGATTCTCATCGAATGCAAGAAATCCACGGAAGCACTAAAGATTGAGCATGCCTCACAGCTCTTTCGTTACTTCGCGGTAACCAATGCACGTATTGCCGTGCTCACAAATGGCGAGATTTACCAGTTCTACACGGATTTGGACGCACCGAACCGCATGGACTCGAAGCCGTTTCTGGTACTCGACTTGATGGACATCGACGAAACGCTGATCCCTGAGCTGAAGAAGCTTACTAAGGATGTCTTCGACCTCGACTCCATCATCAACTCGGCCGAAGAGCTCAAGTACATTGGCCAAATCAAGCGCACTATCGCCGCTCAGTTCATGGCGCCTGAAGATGACTGGATCCGCTTCTTCACCACACGCGTCTACGAGGGAGCCTTTACGCAGAAAGTCCGTGAGCAATTCACAACCTTGGTAACAAAGTCGACGAAGCAATTTTTGAATGATCAAGTCAACGACCGATTGAAAACTGCGCTTGGGGGTTCAAATTTCTCGGGGGCCGTGGCAGAAGCGGGCGGTGATGTTATCAACAGCCAAGACATTGTTGAGGTCGATCTCGCACGTGACACTGAGATCGAAACGACCCTCGAAGAACTGGAGGGATATCAGATTGTCAAGGCCATTGCCTGCAGCGAAGTAAAGCCGCCTCGAGTGACGCACAGAGACTCGAAATCGTATTTTGCCGTACTGCTCGACGATAACAATCGAAAGCCAGTCGCGCGGCTTCATTTCAATGGAAAGAAGCAGAAGTATCTCGGAGTCTTCGACGCAGCTAAGGTCGAGACACGACACGCCATCGAAAGCCTGGATGAAATCTATCTCTTCGCCAAAGACATCCGCGAAACGATCAAGAGTTACCAGGAGTAGCGCAAAAACGAAAGGTGGAATTCGCTTAGATTCAGCCTGACGAGTAGCGCATAAAGGTGGGAGCCATGATGATTCACCGGTATTGGCGCACCGCACTAATGGCGTCGAGGGTCGCGTTTCTGCTGGGTGGCGTCGTGTTCGGGTTGGCGACCATTACCGGTAATCCCCAGGCGCGAACCGGTCAGACAATCGGAGACTTCATTCGGGCGGTTCTGGTCTACGGCAGCGTGGACTCGCGGTCAGCGTGGCTGCTGTTCTCGACGGTATCATTCTGGTCGCCTTCGTCGATCGGCACCTAGCAAAGTCGTCCGGTTTGCGCGCGACCGCCGCAGCGTTTGGTGCAGCCGGCGGCGTGCTCATTCTGGGGATCGTATTTGCGACGTGGCGGTGGGCGATCGGAGTGGGCAGCTGTGCGTTCCTCATTGTCGGTTTCAGCGTCGCGTTGGCCGTCGCGGCCGGAATCGTGGCGGCGATTCTGGTGCATCGCGCCGAGAGGCGCAGCGAGCACGCGGGGCCAGAGCGGGTGGAGCATCCGCTGCCCAGCGCCTGGGCCGATTTCTAAAACATCGTCTGGACCCGACTCCATCTAAGCTGGATTGATGATAATTCGGCGGTATTGGCGTATCGCGGTATTCGCTCCCGTCGTGGGGTTTCTGATAGCGGCCGTCGTTGCCGTGGTGATGACCGATTTCGGCAGCGGGGAGACCGAATTTCGGTTCTGGTTCGTCCTGCGGTCAATGTCGAATTACGGTGTGATCGGGCTTGTTATCGGGGCGGTCGCATTGCTGGGCGGGCTGGCGCTGGTGGCCATGACGGATCGCCGCCTCACGAAATCACGGCGCGCCCGAGCGTTTCTGGCCGCGCTGGGAGCTACCGGCGGCGTGGTGCTGTTGGCCGGCATCATCGCCAGCGTGCTTGTCACGATGGACGACGCACTCTATGCCGGCATCACGATCGGATTCGGCGTGGTGCTCGGTCTGCCAGCCGGTGTCGTGGCTGCCGTCCTGGTGCGCTACGCGGACCGTCGAAGCCGCCACAACTAGAAGGAATCCAGGCCCGGTACGAAACTGCGAAGATTTCAGCTCACCGCACCCACAATCGGCTATCACTCGCCAATCTCCGAAGTTTTGAACGGCCGGTCGAATCAGGCTGCGACGAAGCGTTTCGCGGAGCGTGCCTTCGCCTTGTCGGCCTCAATTTCGCGGTTCTTGGGCGCGTGCTGGCTCAAAGTTGCTCAGGGTGTGAATGTTTCGGCACATGCACTGAGGGTAATCACGGCCCGCTCACCGTTCAACCCCACGGACGCGATAATGGCAGTGCCACCTGGTGACGGTTTTGCTCGCCGAAAGCCGCGCGCTGGATCGCGCCGCAGCATCCGCTTAAGTCTGTAATCGAGGGAGATCACAATGACGACTGCACCCCACACGGCACGCCCCGTTCGCGCCGCCCGCGGCACCGAACTGACCGCGAAGAGTTGGCAGACCGAGGGTGCGCTGCGCATGCTGATGAACAACCTCGACCCCGAGGTCGCCGAGCGCCCCGACGACCTCGTCGTCTACGGCGGCACCGGCAAGGCTGCCCGCAACTGGGAGTGCTTCGACGCGATTATACGTACGCTCGAGACGCTGGAGAAGGACGAAACCCTGCTCGTGCAGTCGGGCAAACCGGTCGGTGTGTTTCGCACCCACGAGTGGGCGCCGCGGGTACTCATCGCCAATTCCAACCTGGTCGGCGACTGGGCTACCTGGCCCGAATTTCGCCGCCTCGAGCACCTGGGACTGACCATGTACGGGCAGATGACCGCCGGATCGTGGATCTATATCGGCACCCAGGGCATTCTGCAGGGCACCTATGAGACCTTCGGTGCCGTCGCGACTAAGACGTTTGGCGGAACCCTGGCCGGCACGCTGACCCTGACTGGCGGAGCTGGCGGCATGGGCGGCGCGCAGCCACTGGCCGTCACCATGAATGACGGCGTCGTGCTCATCGTCGACGTCGACCCAGCGCGGCTGCAGCGCCGCGTCGACCACGGCTATCTCGACGAGATGACCGACGACATCGACGACGCCATTGCTCGGGTGCTCGCGGCCAAGGCCGAACGCCGGGCACTGTCGGTCGGCCTGGTCGGCAATGCCGCGACTGTGTTCGCCGAGTTGCGCTCCCGCAAGGTGCCGATTGACATCGTCACCGACCAGACCAGCGCGCACGATCCGCTCTCCTACCTGCCCGAAGGCGTCTCCGTTGAGAAATGGCACAGCTACGCGGCCGAGAACCCGGAAGAGTTCACCGTGCGTGCCCGCGCCGCGATGGCCAAGCAGGTCAAGGCGATGGTCGAATTTCAGGATGCCGGTGCCGAGGTCTTCGACTATGGCAACTCCATTCGCGCCGAGGCGAAGCTCGGCGGCTACGAGCGGGCCTTCGACTTTCCCGGATTCGTGCCGGCCTACATTCGCCCGCTGTTCGCCGAGGGCAAGGGGCCGTTTCGTTGGGTGGCGCTTTCCGGCGACCCGGCCGATATAGCAGCCACCGACCAGGCCATTCTCGAGCTGTTTCCCAACGACGCCGGGCTGCATCGCTGGATCACTAAGGCCGAAGAAAAGGTGCAGTTTGAAGGCCTGCCGGCCCGCATCTGCTGGCTCGGCTATAAGGAACGCCACCTGGCCGGACTCAAGTTCAACGACATGGTCGCCTCGGGTGAACTGCGCGCACCGATCGTGATCGGCCGCGACCACCTCGATTCCGGTTCGGTCGCCTCGCCGTACCGCGAGACCGAAGATATGAAAGACGGCTCCGACGCGATCGCCGACTGGCCGCTGCTGAATGCGCTGCTGAATACGGCCTCCGGCGCGACTTGGGTATCGATTCACCACGGCGGCGGCGTGGGAATTGGCCGCAGCATCCACGCCGGGCAGGTCATCGTCGCCGACGGCACCGCCCTGGCCGCCGAGAAGATCGAGCGCGTATTGATCAACGATCCCGGCACCGGCGTCATGCGTCACGTCGATGCCGGCTACGAACGGGCCGAAGAAGTGGCCCGCGACCGCGGCCTGCGCGTGCCCATGTGGGAGGAATAAGAATGCTCGCCGGCCTTTCCGAGATCGCCGATGTCGGCCGCGACCGCCGTGGCGGCTATTCGCGCCACCTCTGGCAGTCGGCCGACCTCGAGCTGCGCTCCTGGTTTATCGAGCGCGCGGAACGCCTGGATCTGCAGGTCGAAACCGACCGGAACGGCAACCTCTGGGCTTGGTGGGGCCAGCCGGGAATGGACGCCGTCGTCACCGGCAGCCATCTCGACTCCGTTCCCGGCGGCGGCGCCTACGACGGGCCGCTCGGCGTGGTCTCCTCGCTCGACGCGATCGCGCGGCTGCAGGCGAGCGGGTTCGTTCCGACCCGGCCGTGCGCGGTGCTGATGTGCGCCGAAGAAGAGGGCTCCCGCTTCGGCGTCGCCTGCCTCGGCTCGCGGCTGCTCACCGGCGCGATCGACGCCGATAAGTCCCGCGCGCTCCAAGACCGCGATGGCGTGACTCTGGCCGAGGCCGCCCGAAAAGTAGGCCTGAACCCGGCCCACCTCGGCGCCGACCCCGACGCTCTCGCCCGCGTCGGCCTGTTCATCGAGCTGCACGTTGAACAGGGCCGTGGCCTCATCGACCTCGACCAGCCGGTGGCCGTGGCATCGTCGATTCTCGCGCACGGCCGCTGGCGCCTTACGGTCACCGGCCAGGGCAATCATGCCGGCACGACCACCATGACCGGGCGCCGCGACCCGATGGTCGCCACCGCCCAGGCGATCGTCGGTGTGCAGACCGCCGCCCGCCTACTCCCGGGATCCCGGGCAACCATCGGTCGCATCGAAGCCATCCCCGGTGGCACCAACGTTATTGCCAGTTCGGTGGCTGCGTGGCTCGACGCCCGCGCCGAGACCAACGAAGAAACTCGCCTGCTCGTGGCGTCCATTGCGGCCAGCACCCAGCAGGCTGCCGAGCAGAACGGATGCTTCGCCACCCTCACCGAGGAATCCTGGGCCGGCGCCGTGCACTTTCACCCCGGCCTGCGCGAACGTTGTGCGCAGGCCCTCGGCCAGGTGCCGCAGCTATCGACCGGGGCCGGCCACGACGCCGGCGTGCTCGCCGCCCACGTACCGAGCGCGATGCTGTTCGTGCGCAACCCCACCGGAATCTCGCACGCGCCGGAGGAATTCGCCGAGGCCGCAGACTGCGTGGCCGGCATCGACGCACTGGTACTACTACTGAGGGACCTCCTGTGACGGCGTTCTGGTGCGAAACCCTGCTGGTCGACGGGGTCACCGTTGCCGGGGTGCGGCTGGAGGCTGACGTGGCGGGGGACATCTCGCGGGTTCAGGTTCACGCGGCCGAGGCTGCGGACATCCGTTTGGGAACGGTGCTGCCGGGTTTCGGCAATGCCCACTCGCACGCCTTTCACCGGGCCCTGCGCGGTCACACCCACGCGGAGGGCGGCGATTTTTGGCTCTGGCGTGAGCGGATGTACCGGGTGGCCGCGCAGCTCGATCCCGCGAAATATCAGGAACTGGCGACGGCGGTGTTTGCCGAGATGCTCGTGAGCGGTTACACGGCGGTCGGTGAGTTTCACTACGTGCATCACCGCGAGAATGGTGAGCCGTATGAGAGCGCGCACGCCATGGAACTGGCGCTTGCGGCGGCGGCGCGGGCCGTCGGCATCCGTTTAGTGCTGCTCGACACGGTGTATCTGCAGGGCGGAATCGGGCGGGAGCTTGCGCCACAGCAACTAGCGTTCAGCGATGGCAGTGCCGCCGGTTGGCTGGCTCGGTGGCACTCGCTGCGTGCGGCGCTTGCCGGCGATGATTTGTTGACACTCGGCGCGGCCCTGCACTCGGTGCGCGCCGTCACGCCCGACGCGATGCGCGACGTTCTCGCCGGGTTGCCGCCGGAGGTTCCGCTGCACATTCACCTGTCGGAGCAGCCGCAGGAGAACGTCGAATGCCTGGCCGCGTATGGCCTGACCCCCTCTGGTCTGCTCGATTCGCTGGGCGCTCTCGCACCGCGACTAAGCGTGGTGCACGCGACACACCTGAGCGATAACGACCGGGCGCTGCTCGGCGACGCCGGGGTGACCGTCGTGATGTGCCCGACCACCGAGGCTGACCTCGGCGACGGCATCGGTCCGGCGCTCGCGTTGACCTCGTCGGGCTGCCCGATTGCTCTTGGCTCCGATCAGAACGCCGTGATCGACCCGTTCCTCGAGATGCGCGGCCTGGAAATGGGTGAGCGGCTGGCCTCGCGGCAGCGCGGACGATTCACCCCGGCCGCCCTGCTGGCCGCAGCCGGGGCCGCCGGCTATGCCGCGCTCGGGCTGGGCCGGCACTCGCTCCAGCCGGGCGACCCGTGCGATCTGGTCGAGATCAACGCGGCCAGCGTGCGCACGGCGGGGTCTCATCCGGAGCAGCTGCCGCTGACGGCGACGGCCTCCGATGTGCTGCGGGTTATCGTCGGCGGGCGTCTCGTGGCCGAGTGCGGTCAACTGGTGGGCGGCGCGCGACCGGCGGCGCTGATGGCCGAGGCGCTCGGCAGGCTCGGCGAATGACTGCGACTGAACTGGTGACGGGCATTGGCGAGCTGACGACGCACGATGATTCCGGCGAGCGCCGGCACGACGCGGCCCTCGTGATCGGCGATGGCCGCATCCTCTGGATCGGCCCAGCCGACCAGGCTCCCGCTGCTGATCGGCAAACGGATGTCGGCGGCCGCGCCGTTCTGCCCGGCTGGGTCGACACGCACACCCACCTCGTCTTTGGCGGCGACCGCTCGGCGGAGTTTGAAGCCCGCATGGCCGGGCAGGCCTACGCCGCCGGCGGCATCAATACGACCGTCGCCGCCACTCGCGCCGCAACCGAGAAGCAGCTCGTGGCCACGGCTCTGAACCTCCGCCACGAAGCTGAAACCCAGGGCACCACCTTTCTCGAGACCAAAACCGGTTACGGGCTCGACATCGAGAGCGAAGCTCGTTCGGCTCGGGCAGCAGCACAAGTCGCCGACGTCGTCACCTTTCTGGGCGCCCACATCGTGCCTACCGAGCTGGATCGTCGCGACTATCTCGACTTGGTGACCGGGCCGATGCTCACGGCGGTGCTTCCGTATGTGCAGTTCATCGATGCGTTCTGTGAGAAGGGCGCGTTCGACGTGGAGGAATGCCGCGAGGTACTGCTCGCCGGTCGTGCCGCCGGCCTGGGGCTGCGCCTGCACGGAAATCAGCTCGGCTTCAGCGGTGGCGTGCGGCTCGCCGCCGAACTCGGCGCTCACAGCGTTGATCACTGCAACTATCTGAAGCCGACCGACATCGACGCCCTGGCCGCATCGACCACGGTCGCTACCCTGCTGCCGGCCTGCGATCTGTCGACCCGACAGCCTTTTCCGCCGGCCCGGCAGCTGCTCGACGCCGGCGTGACCATTGCCCTGGCCACCAACTGCAATCCGGGCACCTCCTACACGACCTCAATGCCGTTCTGCGTGGCGACCGCCGTGCTGCAAATGGGCCTGACCGTGGGCGAGGCCGTCTGGGCCGCGACCCGCGGTGCGGCGATGTCGCTCGACCGCGATCAGGGAGCGGATGCCTTGGGGCGTCTCGTTGTCGGCGGCCGGGCCGACCTGCAGGTACTGAACGCCCCATCGATCTCGCACCTGGCCTACCGCCCCGGAGTCCCCCTCACCGCCGCCGTCTATCGCCACGGGGCACGCGCTGTTCCATTCCGTGCCGCGAGTGCGGGAAAATAGCTGCTTCAGCAGGCCCGAAGCAACCATTTTCCGCTCTCGCGAGGCAGGCAGACGTGGGAACTACGCTGGGGGAATGACCTCTGGCCCGATCACACCTCCCCTGACCGCCCCCACCGCCGCCAAGAAGCCGCAACGTCGCGAACACCACGGCGACGTCTATATCGACGATTATGAGTGGCTCCGCGACAAGGACAGTCCAGAGGTCATCGCCCACCTCGAGGCGGAAAACAGCTACACGGATGCCCGCACCGCCGATCAGGAAACGCTCCGGCAGCAGATCTTCAACGAGATCAAGAACCGTACCCAGGAGACCGACCTCAGCGTTCCGGTGCGTCGCGGCAGCTACTGGTACTACACCCGCACCGTCGAGGGTCAGGAATATGGCATCCACTGCCGCGCGCCGATCAGCGGCCCCGACGACTGGGCTGCGCCCGTGCTCGCCACCCCGCCGCTGATCAAGCCCGCCGACGATGGGACCGCACCGCCCCTCGAAAGCGCCGACCAGTCTGCCTCCGCGAACCCGGCCACGGCGCCCGGCCTCCCCGGCGAGCAGATCCTGCTCGACGACAACGTCGAAGCGGCCGGTCACGAGTTCTTCTCGCTCGGCAGCTTCGACCTCAGCGACGACGGCACCCAGCTGCTCTACGCCGTCGACGTCGAAGGCGATGAGCGCTACACGATTCGTGTGCGCACCATTGCTACCGGCGAAAATCTGCCAGACACCATCAAGAACACGAGCGCCGGCGCCCTGTTCGACCCGAGCGGACGCTATCTTTTTTACACAACCGTCGACGACGCCTGGCGCCCGGACACCGTGTGGCGGCATGAAATCGGCACCACGCCAGACGCTGATACCAGCATCTTTCACGAACCCGACGAACGGTTCTGGGTGGGCGTCGGCATTACCCGCAGCCGCAAATTTCTTATGATCGAGGCCGGCTCCAGCGTCACGACCGAGTCCTGGCTACTCGACGCGAGCGACCCGACCGGCGACTTCACCGTAGTCTGGCCCCGGCAAGACAACACGGAATACGACGTCGAACACGCCATCATCGACGGTGACGACCGCCTGCTAATCGTGCACAACGGCGGAAACGCCGTCAATTTCGAGCTGGTCAGCGTCGCAGCCCACGACCCGCAGGGCGCCAAGCGGATGCTGCTGCCGCACGACCCGCAGATCCGTCTCGAAAGCGTCGACGCCTTCTCCGACTTTCTCGTCGTGGAGTACCGCCGCGACGGACTTACCCGCCTCGCCATCGACCGGCACGACGCCAGCGGACTGACCGAGCTGGACTTCGACGAGCCATTGTTCGCCGTCGGCTCGGCCGGAAACCCCGAGTGGACCCAGCCGACCATTCGGTTCGGCTTTACGAGCTTTATCACTCCGTCAACGGTCTACGACCTCGTCGTGGCGACCGGTGAGCGACGCCTGCTCAAGCAGCAGCCGGTACTCGGCGGCTACGACCCGGCGCTCTACGAACAGCGCCGGGAGTGGGCCACCGCCGCCGACGGCACGCGGGTGCCGATCTCGCTGGTCTACCGCCGCGACCTCGTCACGCCCGGCACCCCGGCGCCGACCCTGCTCTACGGCTACGGCTCCTACGAACACAGCATCGACCCCGGATTCGGAATCGCCCGCCTCAGCCTGCTCGATCGCGGCATGATCTTCGCCATCGCGCACGTGCGCGGCGGCGGCGAACTCGGCCGCACCTGGTACTCAATGGGCAAAACCACCACCAAACGCAACACCTTCACCGACTTCGTCAGCTGCGCCCGGCACCTGATCGACGCGGGCTTGACCACCCCGCCCCAGCTGGTCGCCGAGGGCGGCAGCGCCGGCGGACTACTGATGGGCGCCGTCGCCAACCTCGCCCCCGAGCTGTTCTCCGGCATTCTCGCCGAGGTTCCGTTCGTCGACGCGCTCACCTCGATTCTGGATCCGTCACTGCCGTTGACCGTGATCGAATGGGACGAATGGGGCGATCCCCTGCACGACGCCGAGGTCTACGCCTACATGAAGTCTTACTCCCCCGTCGAAAACGTGCGAGCCGTCACTTACCCGTCGATTCTGGCCGTGACCAGCCTGAACGATACTCGCGTGCTCTACGTCGAGCCGGCTAAGTGGGTGGCGAAGCTGCGCGAGGTGGGAGCGGATGCCCTGCTCAAGACCGAAATGTCGGCTGGCCACGGCGGGGTGTCCGGTCGGTACAGCGCCTGGCATGAACGCGCGTTCAACTACGCCTGGGTGCTGGGCGCCGCCGGCCTGAACGCCGCCGATTGAGCGAACCGGCGCGCATTTCAAGGTGAAGGAGCGCACATCGACCTTCCGAGGTCGGTTGTAGGTCGATGTGCGCCCCTCACGCGCTCCGACCGGAGGCAACACCGTGAGAAAATAGGGGAATGTCGCATTCTGAGGATGCCCCGACCAACGGGCTCGAGGGCACCCCGGCCTGGAAGCGGCTGGTGCTGCCGCCCAAGCAGCCGGCATCCGTTCTGCCACGGATGGGCAATTTTGGGCAACCGCGACCGATTCCGACAGGCCCGAAAGTGCCGATGGGACTGCAGTTTGAGTTGCGGGAGCAGACTCCGCGCACGAACGACCGCTGGCGGGGGCCGACCGCCAAACCGGTGAAGACGCTCGTGGCCGGGCACGGCGAATACCGGCTCGGTGTGCGGCCGGTCATTCACAATGCGCAGGGCAACTGGGTGCGCAGCAACGTCACCTGGAGCCACCTCACCTTTCAGCTGAACCGGTTCAACCTCGATCCAGAGCATCACCGCTGGATCTCGCAGTTCGCCGCCCTCTACCGGGCCGTGCGCGAGGTCTACACGAGCCAGGAAACCGACTGGATCTACCTCGACAACTTCACCAGCCCGTTGCTCTGGCCGCTGCTGGCCGAGGCAGAGCAGCTGGGCATCGGTCTCGTCGGCAGCAAAAAAGACGTGATCGTGCGGGTCGCTTCGCTCGCCGGCATCAGTCTCGACGCCTCCCAAACGGATGCCGCCGGCCCGCTTATCCTGCAGGCCCGGCTACACATTGACGGCTTAAACCACCCGCTCGAGGCCGCCGGGGTCATCTCCGGCCACGGGATCTACAGCGTGCGCTTCGGCAGTCCGACCGTGTTCACACTCGCGCCAATGGCCGGACCGGTCAGCGACGAGCAGCGTCACCTGATCACGCAACTCGATGCGGCAACCGTTCCCCCAGCCGACACGGCCGAGTTTCTCGGCACCGTCTATCCGGCCCTGCAGTGCACGGTCACCGTCACCAGCACAGATTTATCGGTGCACTTTCCCGAGGTACTGCCCGACAACTTTGAGCGCACCGAAGTGCCCCACCTCGTCATCACCACCGTGGAAACCGACCAGCGCGACTGGTTCGACCTCGGCGTCATCGTCACGGTCGGCGCCATCACGGTGCCGTTCGGCCCACTGTTCAAGGCCCTCGCGACGGGCCAGACCCGCCTGAAACTGGTCGACAACAGTTATCTCTCGCTGCAACAGCCCGAATTCGAGCAGCTCCACGAGCTCATCAATGAAGCCCGTGCACTGCAAGAATGGGAGACGGGCCTGCGCATCAGCCGCTATCAGGCCAGCCTGTGGAGCGATTTCGAAGATCTCGCCGATGAGACCGTGCCGGCCGTGTCGTGGCGAGCGGCCGCAGCTGGCCTGAAAGATCTCGCCGGAATCGACGCGGTCCCGCTGCCTGCAGGTGTGCACGCGACGCTTCGCCCCTACTGTTGAACGTCTCGCGGGGTGACGATGTGGGCGTCTTCCCCGGTGACGATGGGTTTTAGCGCGGTCGGATTTGGTGTCTGGTCGT